>CAVRIL010000003.1:0-272163 GCA_963721245.1 uncultured Methanoregulaceae archaeon
ATGGAATTGATTTCTTGAAAATTCTCCGCTCAAAAGGTGATACCACCCCTGTCATTATCTTCACGGGTGTTGGAAATGAGCGTATCGCTATCGAGGCGATAAATTATGGTGCAAACTTTTTCTTGAAAAAAGAGGAGAACCCGAAGATGCTGTTTCCTGAACTCTGCACCATGATCAAAAATGCCGCAGAAGTCAGGTATACCGGAAAAAAACTTGGTTCAACCAGCAGGAAAATTATTTCCGATATGATCAATTTTACCCTGGAGCCGACCCTCGCAATCGATCAGGAAGGGAAAGTTGTGGCCTGGAATGATCCGATTGCAGAACTGACCCAGACACCTGCGAGTGAAATAATGGGATCGGGCGATTATCTGTACGCTGTACCTTTTTTCGGAACAGCGAAAAAAATGCTTATAAATCTCGTATTTGAACCGGACGAGTTGATCAAGCGGCAGGGATACACAATAGTCAACAGGGTGCCAAAAGGGCCGGTTGTCGCTGTAACCCGGGGGCTGAAAAAAGACGGGAGTGGATGGACACTCTGGTCTAAAGCAATGCCAGTCTACGACATGCAGGGAAATTTTATTGCGGCTGTCGGAATTGTGCGTGATGTGACCGCCACATTCGGGGATAGCACGATCAATGACGTCGCCCAGAGTACCGTTGAACATAAAACAGAGGGTGCATCTCGCCATACCTCAAAACCGACACAAATCTTCAATAAAATCCTCGCAACAGCATCGGGTAAAGCCTCCTTGTATCACAAAGAAGGGGTTAGCCTTTACAGGGATGAAAAAAGATATCCTGAAGCTATCGATACCTTCAATAAAGCCCTGGAAATTGATGGCAAACTTCCCTATGTGTGGAATGACCTCGGCCTCTGTTACCGCGAAACGGGCGACAATAACAATGCCCTCAAATCATTGCAGAAGGCGATTGAACTGGCCCCGGAGAACCCGGAATTTCTCTACAATCTCGGTGAGACTCTGGAAAAGATTGGAATGCTTAACATGAGCACAAAATACCTGGATTTGGCGATCCAGACGTTCAAGAGGGTTGCAGAAGAGATGCCAAACAATGCTGATGCCTGGAATCATATTGGTATTTGTTGTAGAGAGACAGGAAAACCGGAGGAATCAAAGGCCTGCTTTAATCGGGTGAGAGACCTGCATCTGCGGAACCAGCATACCCCAATAAAGCCAAAACGGGATGATTAAGTGCCTTTTTTATTACCTGACATCAGTTGCAAGACACTCATCACTTTGCACCCGCTATTTTGTGAAAAGTAATTTTAAAGAGGAAGGTGACATTCGGATGTCAGGGATTTTGAATCATCCGGGTTCTTTTTTAACAGAACCTGTGGCACTTGCTAAGAAAAAAGAGAGAGAAATCGTAAATTTTTTGGAATTTAAGAGTGGAATTTTTTTTCAACTCTGTTACATTGTATATTCCTGATTCCCGCTCGCCCAAACCCCTCCTTTCATGTAATGCCTCCCAAAAACTTCCATTAGCGTTTTACAGCGCCACTGAAATGCTTACATGCTGTAAATCCTGTCATACGGGCATTTCTTGAAAAAGTGTGTGAAACTGTACCTGTTATTGCACGTGATTCCAGAAAATGAGTGTCCGAAGGGGTAATCAGGGTTCGTAGCGGGCCCGGAATAGAAGATGGTTGAGGGGGTATTCCACTCCTCATTTCACCAATGTCACGGACGTAATTCTCTCCCGAATCACCCTATATGATAGTGTAATCTGGGCTTCTACGGGAACACTAAAAATTTTCCTGACCCGGCCAATCACCATACCTGCCACGGGGAGCTGACCCGTCACGGGTCAGATGATCCTTTTAAGTTAATCTCTGAACCTTTACGACGGTAACTGGCAAGGAGTCCTGATTTCCAGGGTCTAAAACTGGTCTTGCTTTGACCACAACAGACCCCCCGATCCCATTATTGCCTCCCAAAAGCATTCGTTTTCGAACATTTTTCTGCCATTGATATTCTCATTTTTACCTGTAAACGGCGGGAGCGGTGAATTTTAAAAATTTATACCGGAATTCGTCATTTTTTTGCATCAACACCAAAAAAATCACGTCCAAGGAGAACAGGTCACAAAACGGAAAAAATGGGATCGGTTGGAGAATCGGGTTAGGTTAGGTCGGGAAATTGATGATCCTGGGATTCGAAAAAAATTTTGCACCAGAATGATTTATTTTTAAAAAATCCCGCTATTTTTTTGCTTTTTCCTTCCGTATAATCGTAAGATCCCCAAGCGTAGACGCAAGTTTCCCAGGCACTTTCTTCTCTGTTTCCGTGACCGGCGCATCAATGAGCCGGATCTCCAGGACCTTCTCCAGTTTCTTCCGGACACCCTCCTCAGGCATCAGTTCACTGTTCTCTATTTTTTTGAGGAGATGCTCACGTTCCTTTATCCGCAAAGCCAGTTCCTTTGTTGTAAGCCCCTTCTCCATCCGGGCCTTCCTGATACGGGCGGCATAATCGTCGGCGATCTCCCCTTCCATGTAATCGAACAGATCCCGTTTTCTCCGTTCTGCCGGGACTGCTGACGGTGGCGGTGCCCGGCCCTGCCGGGGGGCCGCGGAGGCGGAGGGTCCCACATCCTTTCGCCGCACCTGCTGCACTTCAGTGCCGAATTTTTCGCACTTCATACAGACCTGCAGTTCGGCGCCCTCTACCCGGACCAGCTTGGGATTACCACGGATTGTTTCTCCACACATTTCGCACTGCATAATCTCACAAACACTTTATATGCAGTTTCCCTATATAGCTAATTGAGAGACAAGATGAGTGATATCCTCCGTCAGGGACCGGATCCCCAGACTCCCGAAGAACTCTACCGGTTGTACCGGACGTTATCGGAACGGCTGAGGGAGCAGCTCCGGCAGATCGAGACCGACAAACATGAACTCGAGGTGCAGATGCTGGAGCGTGTCGGTAACCTCGAATCCCGCAACCTTGAACTCCGTGAACAGCTGCGCCAGGTGGAAGCGGACAAGAGATATATCGAGACCCAGAAGATCCGGTACCAACGGGAAGTACGGAGAGCTCGAAGAGCGAGAGCGAACAGCTTCGCAGCCCTCCCCTGATCATAGGGACAATCACCGATGTTGTTGATTCTTCCCGCGTGATCGTGAGGAGTAGTGCCGGCCCCCGGTTCATGGTACGGAGTTCCCCTTCGATAAGTGCAGAGGATCTTAAACCCGGTGTGCGGTGCACACTCAACCAGCAGTCTCTCGCGATCGTCGAGCTCCTCCCGACCAGCTTCGATGCACAAATCTACGGTATGGAACTGGTGGATTCCCCCCAGGAGATGTACTCAGATATCGGGGGACTGGATGCCCAGATCAATGAGATTAAGGAAGCGGTCGAACTCCCTCTGAAGCGTCCTGACCTGTTCCTGAAAATAGGGATTGATCCGCCAAAAGGGGTGCTCCTCCACGGACCGCCTGGAACAGGGAAAACCCTCCTTGCAAAAGCCGTAGCCCATGAAACCAACGCCCATTTCATGCGGGTGGTCGGGTCAGAACTGGTCCAGAAATACATAGGGGAAGGGGCACGACTAGTCCGGGAGCTTTTCGATCTGGCCAAAAAGAAGGCCCCGACAATAATATTCATCGATGAGATTGATGCCGTCGGTGCATCCCGTACAGAAGCAAATACTTCCGGGGATCGCGAAGTCCAGCGTACACTCATGCAACTCCTGGCCGGTATGGACGGATTCGAGAACAGGGGCGATGTGAAGATCATCGGCGCAACAAACCGTATCGATATTCTTGACAGGGCATTGCTCAGGCCGGGGAGATTTGACCGTATCATCGAGATCCCCTTACCGGATGAAACCGGGCGTCTTTCGATCCTGAAGGTACATTGCAGGGCACTGACAATCGATGAGGATGTTGATCTCTGCGAGGTCGCGCGACAGACCGAGGGCAAGAATGGTGCCGATCTCCGGGCGATATGCAGGGAGGCCGGTATGTTTGCGATCCGTAAGGAACGCCCGGCCATCACCCAGGAAGATTTCCTCGCCGCCATTACCAAAATACGTCTTGACTTCAACCGTGGCCCGGGTGAGGTCGAGGGCGCAATGTTTGCATAAAAATCCTTTTTTTTTATCCAAGCAGAGTGAATTTAGGCAGATCATGCCGAAAATATCGTCACATATTGACTTTAGGTTGAGTTGTTTCCTGTAAAAATTATTTGATTTATGATAGTTCCCCGCCTCAGGGCCTCTCCGAGGCACGGCGGGGCATACGGTTCATTCTGATATTTTTTCTTCCTGATCCGCCGCGGGGGCGCCCCGTCGGGGGCGGCGGGGGCCATCATTAATACATATGAGATTGGGACTTTCCTTTCTGACTTTTTCTGTTGACACTGTAAAAAGCGTCTTATACCTTCAACTGAATCATTTCCCCCCAGAAAAATGTTTAAAAGTGCCGTTGGGATATTCAAAGACCCACAAAAAAACCTAAAAAACCTATTTTTTGCCCCAGCCAAGATTCTCAAGAAGACTTTTGGTCTCGTCCCGGGCCTCGCTCCCTGGACTGCGGGGTTGGACCACGAGGGTTACTGCATCTTTTAAGGGGATATTCTTTCCTTTCTCCTTGCACAAAACGGCATTGCCGTTGAAACGTCCGAGGGCTTTTTCAAATGCATCAAGAATTTTTTTCCTGTTTTTAAGATCGCTTTTTTTAAGTTTCATCAGGTGCTCGAAGATGGAAACATCGATGAGTGTGCTCGCCATCCAGCCTATTTCACAGGTATATCCGAAGATCCAGGCAATATGCGAATTGGCCGTCGTTGAGATAAAATCGTCAATATTGTTTCCCACTGCGCAGGAACCGATGAGTACTCCTTCGATATTGGAATAGTTGGCCGCGCTCTGTACCGCCCTGAACATTACCGGGAGTTTCATACCGGTCTTCGACTTCAGCCCTCCGATACGTTTGCCGGTACCATGGGCTGCCACGTACAGGAAGAGACGGTCTTCGCGGGTGTTTGTAAGGTCATCCTCAAGAGCCCGCCGGAACCCTGTTTTTTCATAAAAATTCGCGTAATAAATATTGAAATCGCCACGGTAACTTTCGAGTCCTTCCAGAAAAAGCAACACTGACGGGCGTTTGGGTCTCTGCTCCGGAGTCCACCAGAGACCTTCGATGACAAGGAGGGCTGTGCTCGACATGGAATCACATCGGATAGTAACTGTAAACAGGAGAGTGTCCGGAGGAGGCATAAACCTTTTCGAGTTTATCTTCATCAGGCAAACATGCGCTTTTTATCCGATTTAATACAATGCCAGATGATGGGCGGGAAAAAATGAAGCGGGAGAACTTTTTTTTCAGGAATTGGATACAGCGAACCAGTTTTCTGATTATTCCGGGCAAACGACCGGAATCAACAATTATTACAATTCATGAACTCGGCTATTCAAAAAATTAGGTCATCGCCACATTTACCCCGGTTTCCTTCGTTCTCGGAAGCAGGCACTGCAAACAACATTTTTTAATATTCCGGGTTGTTCTGAGCTAACAAACTCTGCAATAGAGGTAAATCCAATGCCGCTCCCTGATGATCCCTGCAATCCTGCCGGTGACAGTCCGGGTGAGGACGATCCCGGGATACCGGCAGGACTGACCCTTGAGAATATCATCGATCTCACCGGAGAATTCGAGCACCTGAACGAACTGGTCATGCTCCAGCTGCAAAAAAAGGGTGGCATCACCTGCCCGGAATCGTATTTCACTGTGGTGCATCCCATCCTTGACCTGCTCGAAGTCGAGATCCGGAATTCGATTCCATGACGGGTATGGGTAGACAGGAGATGAAACTGCTTATCCAGGACTGGATAGATGAAGAGATCGCGTGCCTGAAATCCGGGAGAAAAAGATAAAAAAGATACCCGGGGTTATATCCAGCCGGTGGCAAATACCCACATATTGTGGAGACCTGACGAGATCACGATACGGGGGTCGATCCCGAGCACCGGGAAGATGAGAATGAAGTAGATGAACGTACCGAGCAGGCTCCCGAGATTTGCCAGCGCCGCCACCAGCACGACGCGGAAGAGCGGAATTTTTGACATCGCTGTCAGGGTTTCGGCCTCATAGATCTTCCGGAAATCCGATACCGGGGGTTTCCTGACCTTCGCCTCGACATAGGCACCGATCCAGCCGGCATGGATCATGGGGTTTAACGAGGTAAACCAGGCTACGCAGAAACAGGTCAGTGCCGTATACGGGTGTCCTCCGGCAAGGAGGGTGAAGAGCGCAGCCAGAACACCGTGAATGATCACCCAGAAGACGAATGCGTAGAGCAGTATGTTCAGACCGACACCGGAGAATGCAATGGACAGGAGGAGCAGGAGGAAGATCGCCGTAACGCCAAACCCGAACACCTTGCCCCAGGGGAATGGTTTGGGTTCCCGCATGAGCGGATCGAACGGGGGGAGGGTCTGCGGTTTGTCAAGATAATCCACTATTCCCTGCCGGTGCCCTGCGCCGACGACAGCAAGGATACGCCCCTCCGGCCTCTGCGCCTTCAGCAGGATGAGCTGGTGGGCGATATACGCATCCCGTTCATCGATGAGCGCCCGGGCCCCGTTGGGGGAGAACTTCCGGAATTCTTCCATGACCGCATCGATGACATTCTGTTGTTTGAGTGATTCGATGTCGATCTCAGCGCCGTCATCAACTTCAGCGATCGAGACGACAAGCGCCCAGAACATCTTGATCTTCTCGATGATGCCGAGCGAGGACCAGAACCGAAGAAGCGTGAGACGGATATCACGGTCGACCAGAGCGATAGGGATGGACCGTTTCTCCGCCTCCTCGATCGCGATCTTCATCTCGGCGCCGGGTTCCACACCCACATCAATCCCGATCTTGCGCTGGAGGTAAGCGAGCAGCCACTGGACAAGCAGCGAATTGAAGTTCCTGACTTCAAGCACATCGCTGACCGAGGGATCTTTGCCCTGTTTCTTGAGCGCCGCAAACCGGGCAGGGTCGAGTTCAATCGCAACGACTTCCGGTCTGAAGTCCTCGATCGCTGTCCGCACTTCGTCGACGCTCTGCTGCGAGACATGTGCCGTCCCGACAATTTTAATCTCTGCCATTTAACTCCGTTATGCCTTTATTATTGGTGCTGACCCCTCTTTAAAGATAGGGAAAAAAGCAACCTGATATCCTTTCGATGGAGATTTGTTAAGAGGAACCTGGAGAAAGATCCGGTACGTAAGGAATTCTCCCTTGCTGAAACAAGTCACTTTGCCGGATTCCCACCCGGGCGTCCATTTTCCAAGGTATTTTGTCTTGGGCTGTCAATCCGGCAATAAAAATGCATTGTTGTATGCGGGACGAGTGATCCTTGTTGTTGGGATATTCCGATACAGGAGGAAACGTCGGCGTGACCGTGCAATGTATCTTCTCTAATACTGGTCGTGGTGATCGTACACGAGGGGAGCCGGCTTCTGTTTGGTGATATCCTCCTCTATCCCTTTCACAAAACCCATGGCAATGATGATCACCGGTACGATCTCGAGCCTCCCCAGCCACATCAGCAGGATAAAAATCCATTTGATCGAGAGCGGACTTGCAGCCGAGATGAACCCGACCGTGAGCCCGGCATTACTCAGTGCAGAGACCAGTTCGAAGATCACCTCATCGAGCCCGAACGAGGTGATATACAGGTGCAATGCAATGATGGTCGCGACAAAAATCGTCAGGACATATACCACAATGACGAGCAGGTTTCGTGAGATCGCCATTTCCGAGATCTCCTTGGACAGTATCCGCCTGCCGAACCGAAGTGGCACGAGGACATGGCTGCTCACAAAGAAACGACGGAACCACCATTTGACTCCTTCATAAGCGAGCATAATCCGGTTCACCTTAACACCCCCTGCAGCGCTACCCATTGCCCCGCCGATGAACATCATCATGCCTACAACGGCGATGGGAATTGCAACCCAGGTATGAGGGTCTGAGTTCTGCAGGCCGCAGGTGCAGAGCCCCGATACGGCGGTAAAAATACCCTGGCGAAAGGCGGTTCCGATTGACAGGTTGCCAAAAATAAAAAGATCCCATGAGGTGACGAATGAACCTGCGATGGCGATCACGAGCAGGATCTTTACGGTCTGATCGCGGAACATATCCCGGATTTTGCCGTTATACAGGAAAAAGAAAAGTTTGAACGGGATTGCCCCGGCAAACATCACAGGGATCAGCAGAGCTTCCAGGAGGGGGTTATTATAGTAGGCCAGCCCTCCGGCATGAATGGTAAAACCCCCGGTGGCCAGGGCAACCATCACAAGGTTCAGCGCATCCCATAAGGGTATTCCTGCGATCATAACCATGCCCGGTAAACGCAAAGGTCAATACAAGGTAGATCATCCACATCCGGCGACTGGTGGTCATGGTTGCGGAGACAAGTTCTTCTTCCCGTCCCTCGGCACGATACAATCTGAAGAGCGAGACCCGGGTCTTACGTCGCAGGGAAATACCAAATGCGATGATACCGATCCCGCCGATCCATTGGGTGAACGACCGCCAGAAAAGGAGGGTTTTCGGGGTTGAGTCGAGGGAGGTGATCATGGTAAAGCCGGTGCCGGTCCAGCCTGACATCGCCTCAAAGACGCTGTCCGTATACGACATATGCAACCCGAGGACAAAGGGGAGCGCCCCGATGAGGGCAATGGCAAACCATGAGAAGGCGACGGCGATCAGGGTACCGGAGAAGGAGGGTTCGAGATCCTCATACGAGAGGTGGGAGAGGATCGCACCCAGAACAAAGAAGACCAGAGGGGTGGATGCAATCGGGAGGATCATATCCCATTCACGAAAAATAATAAGGACGAGAAACGGCAGCAGTGAAGCGATGCCGAGGAACTCGAAGATGAGTCCCATGTCGTGCGCTATCATGGCGATATGCTCGATGCGCTTCATCTGGTAACCAAGATGATTGGTATTTTAATAGTGTTATGGGTATCGCTTGGTCATGATCGGAGATAGTAATCACGGATACAGGGTAACAATTTGTTGGGACCCTTACCTTGCAGATCACTCCTTAAGGAAGTATCAGGGACCGATTGATGGGTAACACGAAAAATCGAATATTTGCGAGGGTTCCCCGCCTCAGGGCCTCTCCGAGGCACGGCGAGGCAGGAAGGTTTGTCTGTCAATTTTTGGATACATATTTGCTGATTCAGTAAAGACTACCTGAAAAACGATAACCCTAACGGGGCTGATGAGAAATTCTCTTGAGAAATGAAGGAAACGTCGTGGAATTAATGGCGTAAGCTGTGAGGGAGTCAGGGGGGGATGCTCCTCCTGGGTGCTTCCCCTCTGGGGAGAGTTTGAGTAACCCCCGTAGTTTTTCGTATAAACTGTGAACAACAAACACCTCTCATACTCTTTCCCGGACCGGGATATCTATTAATTTCCGACCGGTACAATAGGTATTCTACCATGAACCAGCGCCGTACCGATCTCTTTTTGTTCGTGCTGATACTCGGTCTTTCCCTGCTGGCATTCCTGGTTTTCCTCTCTATCATCGATATGGTGCTCATCGGTGCCTCCGTTGCGGTGGTTCTCCTGCCCCTCCATCACCGGATCACTGGTCATACGAATGCGGTCACATCCGCTGCGGTGGTGACTATGGGCGTCTTCATTGTGGTGAGCGTAACCGTCCTGGTCTCCTATCTTATTTTTGCATCCAACATTCAGGCACTTCTCGGGATGTTCGATACTATCGGCACCTGGCTGAACAATCCATCCACCAACCCCCTGGACTTTGGGATCCCGGTGACCAAGGTAACACTCTCCGGGCTTCTCGACAAAGGGACGGCACTCTTTGTGAATTACCAGCAGACCCTCCTCGATAACCTCACCCTGATCGTGTTTAAGACATTTGTATTATTCTTCTCCCTCTTCTCCCTCCTCTTATGGGGAGAGGAACTTACATTAAAACTCACCCGCCACGTGCCGGAAATGTTCGATGAATACATAAAGACACTTTCCGGGGTGACGGCAGACACATTATATGCAATTTATATAATCCAGATTGCCATTGCGGTCCTTACCTTCTTCATTTCATTACCGGTCTTCTATCTGCTGGGGTACGGGAACATCGTCTTCTATTCATTCCTTGCCGCATTCTGCGAACTGATCCCCATACTCGGGTCATCGGTCGCATTCCTCCTGATCGGGACATACGCGTTTGCCCTTGGAGATACCCGGGGGGTATTCATCCTCTTCTTTCTCGGCTATATTGTCGTATCGTGCCTGCCTGAGATCTATATCCGCCCGGTCCTGGTAGGCAGGCGTGTGAAGATCCATGCAGTGATTATGTTCATTGGTATCATCGGTGGTATCCTGACGATGGGGCTGGCGGGATTTGTCCTCGGTCCGCTCATGATCGTCCTGCTTATCACCAGTTACCGGCTCTATGTCCAGGACAGAAAGGATCGCACAGAGCCGCCTCCGTCTTCCTCCTGATAATTCCTGCTGTTCTTTCGCGTAAAAGAGAAAGGATTATACCTTATTTATTCCGACTGGTATTGAAGAAATGCTTAAGAATGATTTTGCACTCCAGGGAATTGTCAAGTCTATGGGACTGGTCTTTGGTGATATCGGGACGAGCCCCATATACACCCTGACCGCAATCTTCCTCCTGATTCCTCCGACACCCGAAAACATTATGGGCATCCTCTCCCTGATTATCTGGACGCTCACCATCCTGGTCACCATCCAGTACACGTTTCTTGCCATGCATCTCGGTAAGAAAGGTGAAGGCGGAACGATCGTGCTGAAGGAGATCCTTCTGCCCATGTTAAAATCCGGCAACCAGGTAGCATTTGTGTCCCTGCTGGCAATCGTCGGTATCTCTCTGTTCATCGGCGATAGCGTCATCACTCCGGCCATCAGCATTCTTTCAGCTGTTGAAGGTATCCTCCTCATCCCGGGTTTTGCATTAACATCGCAGGTTACCCTGATGATCCTGGCCGCCCTGATCGCTGTCGTGCTCTTCTCTATCCAGGTACGGGGAACGGAAAAGGTTGCATGGGCATTCGGGCCGGTCATGGTCCTCTGGTTCCTGGCCCTTGCCGGCGCCGGACTTCTTGCACTCGTGGCCGCACCCGGGGTACTCCTTGCGATCTCTCCTCTCTATGGGATAAACTATCTCCTCGGCAACGGGCTGGCGGGATTCCTCATTCTCTCCTCGGTGATACTCTGTGCTACGGGAGGTGAAGCCCTCTATGCGGATATGGGGCACCTGGGCAGGGAACCGATAGTCCGGGCCTGGTACCTCGTTTTTATCGCGCTCGCCATAAATTATCTCGGTCAGGGGGCATTCCTCATGACCCACCCCGGCACCAGGAATGTTCTTTTTGAGATGATCTTTTCCGAAATGCAGATGCTGTATATCCCGTTTCTCCTCCTGAGCATAGCTGCAACCATTATCGCATCTCAGGCGATGATCTCGGGGATCTTCTCAATCGTCTACCAGGGGATCACCACCCGCATCATGCCCCTGATGCGCATTGAATACACCTCGCCCCAGACTGCGGTCGCAGATCTATATCGATGTGGTGAACTGGCTCCTGCTCTTCGCCGTTCTGCTTATCATTGCCATCTTCAAAAGTTCCAATAACCTGACGCATGCATACGGTCTTGCCGTAAGCGGGACGATGGCGATCACGGGGATCATGATCGTCTGGATCCTTATACTCAAAGGGGAGCTGGTAAAAACCGTTATTGCCTCCTGTGTGCTTTTCGTCACTGCCGTATTTCTGGTCTCAAACTTCAGCAAGATCCCGTATGGGGGATACTGGTCCCTGATCATCGCGTTCATCCCGTTATGTGTCATCCTGATCTACGTTTACGGCCAGAAAAAACTCACCATTGCCCTCCTGCCCGGTCCCTCTCGATACATTCCTCGAACAGTTCAATACTGTTTATCCATCACTCAACCGGATCTCCGGGTCTGCGCTCTTCTTTGCCCGTGACTTCCGCAGGCTGCCCCGGTACATCCCCCGCATTATGTTCACCAACAACATCATCTACGACGATAATATCATTGTCTCGATCATCAGGACCGAACAACCGTTCGGGGTGACCTGGGGCGTCACCCGCGAGATCGCCCCGGGGCTTTCCATTTTTGAAATCTACCTCGGGTACATGGAGATCTGTTGACATCGGGGCAATCCTGAAGGAGGCTGAGATCGACGAGAAAACAATCTTCTACGGCATGGAAGACATTGTAACACGGCACCCGATATGGCGGATATTTGCCATAATCAAGCGTCTCACACCTTCGATGGTCCAGTTTTACAAGCTGCCGTCTGACAAAATCCACGGGGTCGTGACCCGGGTGGATTTGTAGGGCAGGGAACGGGGGGGACCCCCGATATTTCCTTTTTTTAAAGGCTTATCGCATTACGAAATCATTACTCAATACAATCAGCCGGATCCAATTTTTTTCGGCAAACAGAAGAGATCCTGATTTAACAGGATTTCAGGGAAGCGCTCGTCCGATCGCATCCGGCCATTATGAATATATAACAAAAGGCCATCTGTACATTAGTCTCAAATTTTTCCGTCCCCGGAAAGCGATAAAAAAATAGTAAGGGACGATATGCTCATATTTTCACTGCGCCTATATAGTGGCACGAGGAGATATGCCAGTGCAGATCTTCTTTCAAGGCCGGGGTAATCCTGAGCCAGGGTCAAAGATGCTGGATTTAAAGTCATGTAAGAGACTTTACTCAATCACCGAAAATTAAAAAAAACTATTGTGCGAGGATCGCCGAGCCAGGTCAAAGGCGATGGATTTAGGGTCCATTCCCGCAGGGGTTCGCCGGTTCGAATCCGGCTCCTCGCATGGTTTCCAGGGGATAGTTGGATAGCCCGAAAAAAGGAAACCCTTTCTGCTGAGAGTTCGAATCGGGACTCGCGCGTTTTTAATGGGTTCGTACAAAAAATTATTATCTTATTAACCAAGTGAAATCCTATGAAAATTATACTCACCAGTGTGTTCGTAAACGATCAGGACAAAGCCCTTAAGTTTTATACAGAAATGCTGGGCTTTGTGAAAAAACAGGATGTTACGATGGGGAAGTACAGATGGCTGACGGTCGTCTCCCCGGATTGAGCCGAACGGCACTGAACTTTTGCTGGAACCGAACGACAACCCGGCCGCGAAGACTTACCAAAAGGCGATTTTTGGGCAAAGCATTCCCGCAACAATGTTCGGGGTCGAGAACGTTCAAAAGGAATATCAGCGTCTGAAGGCACTCGGTGTCGTCTTTACCGTGGAACCGACGCAGGTTATCGGTTCCATTATGAGAGCAGTGTTGGACGACACCTGCGGCAATCTCATACAGATCGTCCAGAAATAAAACCCATAATCACATCCTCCGTGGGTGCGAGCCGATGAACGAAGCCTATAGCAGGCGGGATTTGCAAAAATATTGCATATCGGGACGCATCGGCTTAAGAAGGGAGCACAGTGTGCCGGCCGGGACTTTTTTAAGAATCTGATATCAGAAGTGACGAGGTCCAAAAGCGCACTTACCAATAACCCCCCATGGTTTCCGGGCTTCTCTGGTAACTCGGAAGATTACTCATTCCTCCATCATGCACGCTTGTGCGTTGCAACCATTTATCTGGAATCAGATACATGAGCGATTAATAGCGAGTGGTACTATTTCCGATGATACAATTCGGTCGATCTATACCTTTGTTAAAAAATATCATCGCCACGCTTTATGGATAATTCTTGGATTTTTGTTTGGTCTTGATATCATCACAACAACATTTTGCCTGCAACTGGGGGGTTCTGAACAAAATCCCCTTATGATTCCCTTCGTAGATAACCCGCTCCTTCACGGAATTGTAAAAATAATTGCGTATGTCATTCTTTTTATCGTCGTTGAAAGGGCGGTGATATTTATCCATGAACGAAAACCGGAAAAAAAGCCATTTTTCCTTCGGCTGAATTTCCAGATATTGTATGGAATAATAATTTTTGTCCTTGTATATTTGATTTGGATTTATCTCAATGTTGTTTTTAGCAATATGCAATGCATTTCATAACAACATTTCAACTGAAAAAATACAACAAAGTCATTCCTGCAATCCCTCTGGTTATGAAATACATCCGGGACTATCCGCCCGGCATGATGTGGATGATTCGATCCCAAAATGAGCCGGCCTGAAGTCCTCCGGTTATGCTCACGGCAGAGGCATGTTGGGTATAAGACATTATTCGTATCAGTTCGGATTATCGTCCTCAACAGTACGACACCAGTTCATTGGCGCACCTGGCCTGGAGGCGGTCACCAGTTACTCGTGAATCATTGTTAATATCATCTTGAACCGTTGTTGTGCATTGAGGGCATGGGGTTTGTTTGCCGGGCATGATGATCATCTGGCCCTCTTTGAGGACATAATGGTTCTTTTCAATGGATATTTCGGCTTCTCCGTCAATGATCAAGGCGATTGCATCGAACGGTGCCGTGTGTTCTGATAATCCTTCACCCGCGTCGAAGGCAAAGAGCGTGATCGTCCCGCTTTTTTTGTAGACGATCATCCGGCTCACAACTGAGCCATCCTGGTACGCAATGAGGTCATTTAATGTGAGGACCCTGTCCGAGAGGTTTTCAGATTTTTTCTCTCCCATGATCACACCATTTTACTTCGTATTTGCTCCCGTATTTTTTAAAGGCGATCCTTCTTGTCTCTTTTGTTTCTTTGGGAAATCAGCATTTCCCTGAATCGAGCTGGCACTTAATGGACGGCAGGAAGTCTCTGAACAAAATAATCAGGAATTTAATATAATACTTACCATGTGTGCCTGTGCCCAAGTACTGCCCATCCTGTAAAATACCTTTAGAGTTCGAAAAGGTTCCGGAATGTCCTAACTGCGGTGTAAAACTGCGCCCGGATTGAACGCCGGTAATTATCCGGAATCCATACCTGACAGTCATCCTGAGTTTTTTCTTTATCGGTTGGGGTCAGTGGTATAACGGTAAGACTTCGGACGGGCTGAAATTTTTTGGTGCTTTCCAGGGTTACAGCGTGTTAATGTATCTTTTCACCCAGATGGGATCGGCCCGGCCCATGACCACCCGGTTTGTCTTAATTTTATTAGGCGTATTAACAACCGGAATCCGGGTGTACGGTATGTATAACGCCTGAAGAACTGCAGAGAATATCAACCGGAACAAGGATAGTTTTTCCAGAAAGAGCTCTTTTTTCTGGTTACCTGTGATCATATTTGTCCTGATCCCTGCCGTGATCCTTTTGATATATGTATTCGGTCTGGGAGGATATTTCCAACCTGCAAAGGTGGTTGCGGTAACGGTGATCCGTCAGGGGGATAACATCATCATCGCGTACCAGGGAGAATCAGGAAGCGGCCTTGTCTCAAAATTAAAATATGGCATTGATGTAACGGATCACCATTGGAATTCACCAAAGGTCGGAGAACGAGTCACCTCTCCGGGGGCATTCCTGGAAAGGACCACGTTACTGGTACCCGCTGTATTCACGGACGGTTCCGGCTATATAATTCTCGATACAGATGTTTAATTCCGAATAATTATTCATTCACGCTTGTTTTTTTGAAGATTTTTTAACTCATTCCACCTTGATATAGGTTTAATAGTATCCGATATCCAGAGCAGAGGACCGAAATTTAGGTCTTCCTCCAGGCTTTGAAATCTCTGGGAGGAATCGGAACGGAGTATTCAACAGTGTAACTACGATGATCCAGGAAGAATCGATCCCACTCTTCCATCCTGAAATTCAAAAATCAGTGCGATGAAATGCGGGTTATTGTAGGGATATTGTAATTATAGCTATTTCCTCGTGCAAGATTAAAATTCAGTGTTTTGGTTATACGATCACCGGCATTCACCGTCGAAAACACCAGACCCTGTGCAATACTTCCTACCCGGTTGTTACTCTGGCTCTCAATATATGAATACCCACAACTGATTTCAGCTGACATTGTGAGAGTTCTCGCAGAGGGATTAATGAATTCCGTATTCACGGTAAGCAGATCGCCGCTGAGGAAATATCCGGTTATGCGTACAGTTGGCTCTGAAAATTCACAATCCTTTTGTAATTGTTCTGAAAAATCAACGATTCGCTGTTTACCAAATTTAATGGTTACATTCTCCTCTTCACAGATTACACCGCAGCATACTTCGACAGTATGATTTCCCTCATCAAGCATCAGTGAAAGGGGTCTTTGCGGCGTCACAACTCCACTGCTCATGTTGTCGATTGATACGGGAAATTCACCTATTAAGCCGCCCGTTGAAATTTTTAAGAGTCCCTTCAATCCTGAAGATCCTGCACTGTTGGATATATTTGACAGAAGGGGATCAATGGTATCGTTTGAGAACGGATTGAACGTACCTGAAGGAGTGACCGCCGGAATATTCCCAACTGCTGTTTTCATCTGACCTACACACCCGGCTGCCAGACATCCGGCGATGACAAGGGTAAGAAGCACTCTCTTCCTCATGAAATGTTCACGTCTCTTTGAGCCGGGGGGAATTTCCGGACATGGTCTCCTTATTCCTCTCAAGAACATCTGTCCTGAACAAAGTACCAACGCATTAGTATTTCCCATTTTCGTCGAATAATAATAAAGTCTGGCAAGGCGTTCCTGCATTGCAACAAACGCATCAGATATTTTTCCAGATTCCGGAAAAAAGAATCGATAGCCGGCCACTCCTGGTTCCAGACGGATCATAATTTTCAGCCCCATGAATATCCCTATCGCCGATCAAATGATGAGCAATAATTATTTTTTCGATAACCTCTCATCATGTGAATCCACAAAGACCCCCGTAAATACAGGTCTGATTACTCTGAATCGATCTTGTTATCCCATTCTGAAATGCTTTTCCGGCACACATTCAGGATATTGTTCAAGGAATCCAACGATTCTCTGTTTGTTTGATCATCCGGTATTCAATCGAGTTAAAGAAGGCCAAATTAATTCTACGGTTGAAATTTTCAGGACCGGATTCTGCTACTTCTCCATTTCCAGTGCTTTTGCCCAGGTTTCGATGGCCCAACGGGCAAGGTCTTCGGGCATTTTATGGTTTTCCATCAGGCGTTTCCGAAGTCTGGTGGAAGTGTTGACCCAGGTAAATCCCTTGTGGGATTTCAATAACTCCTGCGGGATTTTGTCCTTCAGTGCGAGAATCAGTACATTGCGTTCATTTTCATATACACCCCGTGAGTATTCTTTCAGAAGGGAGGATACTTTTTCCGCGTCATCGAGGATTGAAAGCCCGGCCACATTCATCACACCGCACAGGCTTGCCAGTGTATGCAGCCTGCTCTCTTCGGGGATTGTCCCATAATAGAGTTTCTGTGTTTCCGGATTATTTTTCTCAACAATAATTTGTTCTGTCTGTTTCTGGTCAGGATTCCTGTCAAACAGTGTCTGGGGTTTTGTATAGTAAATTACCACACCGGCAATACTGACAACGATAAGAAAAATTATGCCCAGAGTGGTCGGATTAAAGCGGCCTTCCTTTGCTAATGCAATTTCCCGGTTTTCCCGTGCAAGGGTCTGGTTTGGCTGGATAGCCAGTACCTTGTCATACGATGCAATGGCCTCCGGATAACGACCAAGATAATCAAGCGCGACTCCGCGGTTGAGCCATGCTTCGATGTAGTCCGGGTTGATGGCAATCGCTTTATCATATGAGGCGATCGCATCAGCATAACGGCCGAGTTTCCGAAGCACCACACCGCGGTTGAACCACAATTCGGCATTCCTTGGCTGGAGGACGATTGCCGTGTCATAGGAGTTAACCGCCTCCGAATATCGCCCCAGATTTTCAAGAACCACGCCACGGTTGAGCCATGCGTCGACGTTGCCCGGACGTATGAAGACCACCTTGTCAAATGCGGCGAGAGCATCGGCGTACTGCCCTGCAATGCTAAGGTTTATTCCATCTCCATAGTATTGCTCGGCCAGATCAGCGGCTGCCACCGGGTGCCACACGAACAGGAGGGCAAGAAAAATCCCCCCGACAATGACGAATTTATTCAAAGTCGTCCACAAGTAAACTATTTGCTATAAAGGTAATCATGATTATTGTTTTATTTCTGAATTGTGAGTGAGTTACGGGATCCATCCGATGTATTACGGGACTGGTTTTTCTCTCAACACTTATGCCGGGCTGCCAACCGTGAGCGATGATGCATTTGAACAGACAAGGAATAAAATCCGGAACGGAAAGGTCCTGAAAACGTATTATTACCTAAGAGTCTATTCATTCAGGAGTACACCTCCCCGGTTTTTCCCTATCTTCCGGGACTTCACGGGCCGGATCAAGCAAAATCTCGTGAGGGAGACCGGCAAGGGCAACCGCTCCCAATGCCCCGATTATCCCCTTCCCGCCATGCAGCGTTATACCGAACCGTTCCGCGGTTGCCTCGGCTACCGCCAGGGTAATCACCTGAGTCCGGACCTGTCTCCCGTACTCGCGCAGCCCTTTTGGGACCGCCAGCCCGGACCGGATCGCAACCCCCCATTCTCGTGACAGAGACTCACCGGCCACGAACCGCAACGTTTTTGCTACAAGGTCAGGGTAACTCTCCGGAGTGACGGCTACTTCGATGAAACTCGAGGAGTTCCCGGCGGTTTTGATAAAAATATCAGGGTACAGCATCGCCACGTGATGGCTGATCGGCAAAACACCCTTAATCCGGGTGACATGCGAGAGAAGAGCCAGGGCAAGGGCAAACGTTGCTCCCCCTTCCTTTGAATCCGTGTCATCAATTCCAATGGTTACATGCACCAGCGCCCTGGTCCGGACGTCACCTTCCACGATCGGTCCTGCGTGCCGGGTCCTGACCTGCATCACCCCTTCTGCACCCGCCATCATGTCAGACAGCGAATACGCCGGGCCGCCAATGCAGCGTATGTGCTGGATGACCGTATCGCCAACCTGTTCGATGCCGGTGACACCTACCGCCGGAAGAGGCGAGAGACCGACAGGGACCGTGCGGCTGCCAATCCTGGCACATTCACGCAACAGCGTCCCGTCCCGCTGCACACTGACAAGAACGCCCCCGGCAAGGGTATGGTGGTAACCGCAGAAGGCGGCGCAGGCCCCGCTCATGCAGTCATGATATATCTCAACGTTATCGCCGTCAATTGTCGTGAAGATCCGACGACAGGTACTTGTCGGCATGGCACTAATCGCCATGTAATGTGCCGCACTCCTCCCCCGCTTTGCATCGCGGAGAAGCACGCAGCCTTCGGTGAGCAGCCGGTTCACCCAGTCCTGAGCGGTACTTCGGGGAAGAGATGTTGCCTGCTGGATATCGGAGACGGTAAAAAAACCATTATCAAGCGTGAACTGACGCATCAGGCGCAGGTATTCGCGCCGTCGCTCAAGAACGCCCGGGCATAACGATCCCGGATAAAGAGCAGGTCACCAATGATGGCGCTGGCGGTCTCTGTTGACCCGGCTCCCCTGCCGATGAGGGTGATTTCCTTTGCCATATCCGTCTCTAGGGTGAGGGCATTCAGCGTCCCGTCAACCACAAGCGGGTGGCTTTTCTCAAGGATCCGGGGCGAGACGCGGAGGATGTGTTTACGGGGGATAGCTTCAGCGATCAGCCGGATGGTGCACCCTTCATCCTCAGCGAGACGCAATGCGTCGGCAGTAAGAAGATCGATGCCCGTCCGGTCGACATCATTCAGCCGCACACCGTTCCCCCAGATAGTATTTGCAAGAATCACGAGCTTGATTGCCGCATCGATGCCCTGCACATCGTAGGTCGGATCTGCCTCGGCGTATCCCATTTCCCGTGCTTCCAGCAGGGCCTGATCATAGGTAAGCCCCTCATCTGCCATCCGGGTCAGAATGTAGTTACAGGTCCCGTTCAGCACCCCGTAGAGTGCAAGGACCTCATTACCGGCAAGACCCTGCTCCAGCGTGTGCATGATGGGGATGGCACCCGCAACCGTCGCCTCGTACCGCAGAGCGACACCATTCTTCTGCGCCAGTGCTTTGAGCTCCTTGTAAGCAAGGGCAATTGGTCCCTTATTTGAGGTGACCACATGTTTTTTCCTCAACAGTGCTGCCTTGATATATCCGATGGCCGGTTCGCCGGTGAGGGCATTGGTCGGAGTCACTTCGATGAGAGCATCGTAATCCGCTTTTTTTACCACATCGGCAGCAGAGATCCCCCGTTCCCCGCACAGGCCGTTCCTGCTCTTGTTGAGAAGAAGGTTCGCGATATCGAGCCCGTCAGGATCCATGCAACCGCTCTTTGAGTCCGCGATCCCGGTGATCGTGATGCCAAGGTCTTTTCGTGCGATCACTCCAGCGACTCCTTTCCCTACCGATCCAAGCCCCAGTAACGCGACTTTCATCATGCAATCTCCTCGAGGGGTTCGATCAGGAGCAGGGATTTCTGGACCGAGACGCGGCGGAGAATCGCCAGTGCAGCCTCCATGTCATTCCGGCTGACCGCCTTGATGGTGATCCGTGAGGACGATCGTTCATTGACGGCCGGCATACTCATCGCAAGTTCGCAGACCTCGGCAAAGCCGGTAGAATCGATCTGGTCTACGGTATCGGAAAGCCCGGTATGCATGAGATGCCCTATCAGGATAACCGTCCGTTTATACAGGAGCCGTTCCTCCCCGATCCGCTGGATATGGACCCCCTGTTCCTTGAGGAGCGTGACGAGCCGTTCCATTCGCCCTTCCGGCAGCTCAAGTACGATCTGCACGTTCAGGGTATCACCATCCAGGTCTGGTTCACGCTGGTGAATGACCGCAATAATATTTCCCCCTACATCAGACATAGGTTTGAGGGCAGCGACCAGCTGACCCGGAGAATCCTTCATCTCAAGTTTCATGGAAACCCGCACGAGACCACCTGTTCCAGTAGTAGATCGGCCTTCAAGATAAGTCTTTTATTTTGAAGATTCGGAGCGGGTCAGATTGATGTATTTCTCGAAAGCAGGATCAGGAAGAATCCGGAAAAGAAAATTCGGTAGAACAGGGTCTATCAGAATGGCATTTTTTCGCGGCCTTAAGTAAGTGGTAGTCACATGTGAAGTCGGACTACAGAAATTTCGGTATCTGAAACCTGAAAATCCTAAGAGTCTTTAAACCGTACTTTGAACATAATCGAATAAGAGGATTCCCCGCCTCAGGGCCTCTCCGAGGCACGGCGGGGCGAGAAGTTTTTATTTTTAGATTTTTTTCGTTTATGATACGCTGCGGGGGCGCCCCACCGGGGGCAGCGGGGTTCATCGCATCGGATAAGTGAAGCACACATCCTTCATCAAATCTCACTACTCAAACCTGACTGTTTCAGATGCGGATCTCGTGTTCTGATAAACGATATCATCAGATTTCGGAACCGTGACAATGAGGAATTCGGATATTCTACTCTGCAAAAAAATCGGTGAATAATTTCAGAGTTTCCGGAGTTTCTTATCCACCTTCTCAAAGAAATTCCGCTTCGACATCGACAAAGAGGGCCGGGTGTTCAGCCCGCTGCACCTGTTATCGTCATCGAGGATCCCACGCCGATGGTCTTCTGGCCGTCGATGACGAGATGGGCAGGTTTTGCACTGTCAAGATTGATCTCGAGGTGACGGTCGCTGCTGATCAGGTGGGGGCGGGACGAGAGCATATAGGGGGCAAGCGGTACCAGTAAAAATCCCTGGATCCGCGGATCGACGATGGGTCCTCCTGCACTCATCGCATAGGCAGTAGAACCGGTTGGTGTACTGATCAACAGGCCGTCGGCGCGGAACTGTTCGGCCGGGACGCCATCAACAATGACGGAGAATTTCAGCATCTTTGCCGGGCGGGCGGTCACGATCAAGCGCCTCGTTCAGGGCAGTTCCCAGAAAATTAGTTGTCGTGGGAAAGCGTGATCCTCATGCGTTCTTCGACGGAAAAACCCGACGGAAGACTTTTGATAAATTCCAGTGCCCCGTCAGGTTCGAGATCCGCAAGAAAACCGACTTCACCCCAGTTCACGCCGAGGACCGGGATCGGGCGGTCCATCTGCTGGATCGTGCGGAGGATGGTGCCGTCCCCGCCGACCGCAATCACCACGTCCGGGTTTGCCTCTGCACAGGAACAGCCGGTCCTTCCGAATGCGGCTGGCAGTATCGCGGTCATACATACACCTCGGCTCCTTCCTGTTCGAGAACCGTCCTGATCTTTTCGGTAAAGGCACGGGCATCCCGGCTGTCAATCCGTGAAACAAGCAGTACCCTCATGATGATCACCGCAGGTATTCGATTACCTTCTGGAATGAAGTACCCCGTTCGTGGCAACGAGACACCGCCCGATCGTCACCTCATTCGGGAAACCGGATCCCCTTGCCTTCAAGATCGGATACTTTCCCACCGGCCTCGGTACATACCAGCATCCCGGCCGCTGCATCGGTAACTCTTAAGGTTCCCCGCAGATCGACAAAACCATCGATTCTCCCGCACCCGATATAGCACAGTTCCAGTGCAGAAGCCCCAAGCAGGCGCCACCGCCGGATCTTCTGCCCGAGCTGCATCATGCGGGTGGGATCGAATTTCCGACCGTAGACGCTCATCGCGGATTCATCCAGACTGGGACACTTCCGATACCCGGATAGGTTTGCCGTCGCATCGTGCATATTTCCCTTTCACAGCCGTGAATGTCTCCCCGCTCGCCAGGTTACGGACGAATGCCTGTTGGACCACCCCGTGCTCGGCATAGGCAAGGGAGAGAGCATAAAAGGGAATCCCGGCAAGTGCATTAAATGTCCCGTCAACGGGATCCAGAAAAATGGTGCCGCCGTTGCCGTGGAATTTTACCTTCCCGGCCTCCTCACTTACCAGGAGCGAACAGAGGGGATGCTCCTGCAAAAAGGCAATAATACAATCCTCGGCGACCTGGTCGATCCTTTTTGTCGGGGTTAGATCGGCGCCCATTTTCACTATCTCGGCACCTTTTGCAGTACCTGCAAGATTGCAGATACTCTCAGTGACCATTTCTGCCATCTGATCGCATGCAAGAAGAAATTCCATGCCCCGGACTTCCTTTTTCTACGCTGTATTTATGTAATGCAATGGAGATAAATTACTACCGCGTTTACGATATGTGGTTATTTTAGGTGAATGAAATGAAAGAGCAGACCGAAATAGGGAAGATAAAGGAAGGACGGTATATTGTCATCGATGACGAGCCATGCAGGGTGCTTGGCATTGCCACATCCAAGCCCGGGAAGCATGGCGCTGCAAAGGCACGCATTGATGCAGTCGGGATTTTTGATGGCGTAAAACGATCGATCGTCCAGCCCGTATCGGCAAAAGCGTATATTCCCGTCGTAGAACGAAAGAGTGGTCAGGTCATCTCGATCGCCGGCAATACCGCCCAGCTCATGGATATGAAAGATTTTTCAAACTTTGAAATTCCGATACCCGAGGACAAGAAAGGGCATGTCGAGGTGGGTAAAGAGATCGTCTATATCGAATCGATGGGAAAAAGAAAGATCGATTAAATAAACCTGACCTCCCGGAAATCCCTTTTACTTCCTCTTTTTCGTCAACCTCCACGATGCTGTCGATCGTCGGGACAGTCAGCCGAAGTCGGGGCATGTAATGTGAGGACCTTAAAAAATTATCTGAATAGAACCACAAAAAATTTTCAAAAAAATCAGGATAATTTTTCCCGAGAGCGAGATTACCCGCCTCAATGCCTCTTCGAGACATGGCGGGATGGGGAAGTTTTTAGAGTTTTTCGTTCATGATCCATAACAGGAAAGCCCCGACATGGCAACGGCGTTCATCGCTTTGAATAGTGAAAGTTACCAACAAATCATCTTAAAATCTGACGAGTTTCAAGATCCTATGGATAATGGATAAGGATTGCCCGTGCCTCGCTGTTATACACAGAGTCTGATATTAAGATTCAGAAAAAAATTCGGCTTTGTTGAAATCCTCACACTATTCTTCTCAACGCTCTTGGGGGCTACGGCACGTAATGCCTCCGCTCCCGCCGCTGTAGCATCCTTTTGAGTGATAATTCCAGAAAAGGTACTACAACACAATCGCAAAGCGCAGGGGCGGTTCGGGGGGACAGGGACTGTCCCCTCCGAATAAGCGATTCGCAATTTGTTGAAATCTGTGGGTTTTCAACAGAGCAAAAAATTCAAACGGGGTAGCGAATCTCCTGTCGGCTCCTGTTCAATACCTGCCAACATAGTGTGCCGGCACCTGGATATCGAGACTATATGAATTGAGCAGCGTTGATTTAATAATAAAATAGTAACTTCTCTGCCCCTCATAAAATTTTTCTGTCCATGGACGGGGGTCGCTTGTATCCTTCCACAGATCCAGGTTGATGCCACCGGGAGGACTGAATGTCCGCACAAAATGGTTGGGATCTGCGGCATCTACAACCTGGACGGTGAATTGCGGGATCACCCCGGAATACGAGCCCTGCGCCCCACTGTGAGATATTCCGGTTCCTTCGGTTGAAACGACCTGAACGCTGCCAATTTCCGACTCCGGTACAGGATCAACAGTATAGACAATCTCCCAGGAGGGGAAGGGAATTTTAATAATCTGGGTGGTCCCGCTGAATTTCCCTGCGATTTTTGCATAACTGATCATGCTGGTATTCTCACCGCTCGTGTTAAACCGCGTTCCATTCGGGAGCGTGGGATCCAGTGAAATGCCGTACGAAGAGGGATTGACAAAACCGATGGTGATGACGTTCGCATCCCATGTCGGTGCGGGTGTTGGGGGGGTTGATGAAGTGGCAACCTGCGGGATCGCCGGAGTGGTCAACAGGGGTGCAGGAGACACGTTCACCGGCAGTGTGGAAAGCGGGGTCTCGGCTGCAGGAAGGCCGGTATTGAGTGGCTGGCCGGTCAGGATCGGTTTTACGACGGTGGCGATGACAAGGATTATCGCCAGTGCACCGATCGCATACATGACAGATTTTTTATCCATGGCAGGAAGGTTAAGAAATGAGTGGGATTTCCTGACCATATATATTCGCATATCCTGCTGAGATCCTGCAAGAAAAAAATCACTCCTGAACCATGAATAGTACACGTGGAAGGTGAATATTTGGATGGCTCTACTTCCATAATTTTGGAAATTTTCGTTAAAAAAACCTCAAAATTCAGATCAAAAGAAGCGTTATAACCATAATGTATTTATATTACAAAATCATTTAAAGAAATAGGGACGTTGGACAGGCCAGTGTCCTTAGTGTACGAAGGTTAACCTATGAAATCCATGAAGCATAATGATGAAGGGTTCACCGGTCTTGAGGCGGCAATTGTGCTTATTGCATTCGTTGTCGTTGCAGCGGTGTTCTCATATGTCGTACTCGGCGCCGGGTTCTTTACAACCCAGAAGGCCCAGGAGACAGTGTATAAGGGTGTTGAACAGTCGACGGCAAACATCCAGATGATAGGTAATGTCTATGGACTGTCAACGAATAACAGTACCATTACCAATCTGACATTCGTGATCGGTCTCGCTCCCGGTGCATCTGCTGTAGACTTGACAAAGATGAAGATCGTCTTTTCCACACCAGCAACTGCCCCGGTAATTCTCACACAAGGCTCTACATCTTCTGCCACGGTTTTTTCCACAAAAATCGGTACTACTGATGTCACCTCAATGAATCCCAACGACCAGGTTGAGATCAAATTCGGCGTGGAGGGTGTAACAGCGAATACCAAAATGACTTTTGAGTTGAGACCATCTGTTGGAGCAGCATTACCGTTCTCAAAGACGGCTCCTGCGACGATCACCAATACGAATGTTCTCTACTAACCTCTCCTTTTTTTAACAACACCGTTCGCTGATGTTCATGAGTGTACCGTAAAACACGGAAGAACCTGACTTTCAGGAGTTGATATGACGGGGATGATGCTACCGCAAGATTCACTCCGGTTTGCAGAAGACACGCGCCGGTTGAGCGTACATGCGATCCACATGCCTTATGTAATTTCACATCAAAAATGAGGGATTCAGGGAGATTTCAGAACAATGGTAAAAAATTCCGATGCATTCACCGGTCTTGAGGCAGCAATTGTGCTTATTGCCTTCGTTGTGGTCGCTGCCGTGTTTGCCTATGTGATCCTCGGCGCCGGGTTCTTCACCACCCAGAAAGCCCAGGAAACCATTCAAAAAAGTGTTGAACAGTCAACATCAAACCTGCTTCTGATAGGAAACGTGTACGGGCTTGCCTCAGATCCTTCAGAAGGCATCGATGAGATCAAATTCTCGATAGGTCTTGCCCCGGGTGCAGCGGCAGTTGACCTGACAAAACTGAGCATCGTATTTTCTACCCCGGCCACAAACCCGATCATACTCCGGCCCGGTGATACCGCAACCACGGAAACATTCACGGCAAAAGAGGCCGGAGCAGGCGCCAGCCTTGATTCCATGTCCCAGAACCAGCAGATCGAGATCGATTTCATGGTTGCAGCGGTTCCCAAGAATACCCCGGTTACCATCGAGATCCGGCCACCGGTGGGTGCGGCATTGCCATTCTCAAAAATCACTGCCGCAACGATTACCAATACAACGATACTCTCATAATTTTTTCCTGCGGGTTATTCCAGTTTTGGCAGAGGTTCATAATTTTCCGCAGGGCGGGTCTTAAGGTAGATCGTATCAACTCTTCT
The DNA here is from genome assembly GCA_963721245.1 of uncultured Methanoregulaceae archaeon. Lineage (GTDB taxonomy): Archaea > Halobacteriota > Methanomicrobia > Methanomicrobiales > Methanospirillaceae > Methanoregula. The sequence continues at coordinate 26,716 of CAVRIL010000003.1, forward strand.
GATTTTTGCAATCTCTGCGATGATCAGGTACATATGGATAATGGCAAGCTCCACGTCATCTTTGGAGATGTTTTCCCGCAACCCCTTGGATTTTTCATGGCCATGGTCAGATTTTGCGAATATATATCCCATCTCCGACTCGATCATGGATACCGCCGGATCATTTTTGGAGTTCTGCTCGATAAAGGAGAAGATCCTGTTCAGGTACTGGTCAGGTTCTATGTTCCGCTCCCTGCCCCGCCGGTCAAGATACACTTTTTCCCGTGCCGGAACAATGGTGTCTGCCACCGTAATCAGGATCTTCTGCACGGCAGCAAGTGCCTGTAAAAAGGAGTCCGGGTCATAATATTTCATCCGTTCATGAATTTCGAGGAGCTGCTCCCCTGCCCGGGGGCAGTTTTCCCGGATGAATGTATCTGCCGCAAGCCGCGTATCTTCAAAGATATCCTCGGCAAAATCCCCGACAGAAAGCGAGATATTGACCTCAGTAATGTAATTGTGGATGGTAGTTTTCAGGCGCTCGAAGTCATTCACGAGTTCATGGTGTTTGTTCAGGATCTGTATCTTCTGGCTCTCGTTTGCCCCGATCTTTGTAACGGATTCGATCTTTGTGGAATTGATATATGATTCCAGGTGGGGAAGCCCGATGGAATGGGGACGCCGGGTTTTCTCGTCCCGTATGACCGGGCGGTCAGCGGTATAATATTTTTTGCAGGAACCCAGTTCATCCGGATCAAATACCACCGGATAACCCATTATTTCATAGTCCAGCCATCGCTGGGCATCTGAGTCATGAAGCATCCGTGCCAGCCGTTTGGCCTTCATCAGTATCTGGGATATGGGCAGCTGATTGATCTCCAGATCACTGAGGATGGCATCTGACAATTCTTTTGCCACCCGCAGATTGGAATTTTGATCCTCGTCCATGACCATTGTGGTTAGTTCTCCCTGCTGACTCTCTGAGCATCCGGCAATTCTTATAAATAGGATTTCTCTGTATCAGGCACTATAATACTATGGTTTCCCTTTCCATTAATAAAGGGTCACCATTTTCTTTTTTGATGGTCATGTACCATTTTTGCTGTACAGAAACAGTAACAGACTCTTACGACGTGTTATCTCCTTGTGACCTCCATTCAGGGTGAAAATTTTTTTGTTTTTCCGCTATAATCATCAATTATTGTTATTTACCTAACAAAATGTTTAATAGTCATGAATATAATATAAAAGCAGATACACCATGGCGGTAAATCAGTCTCAGGTCGACCATATCATCACTGCAGCATCGGAAGATGATCCGGAGGTGAAGCTCCAGAACCTGGAGCGGGAAGTTGACCTCATCAAAACATCTATCAAGCGTCTTTTAATCGACATCCGGGAACGGATGAATGAACTGGAAAACCCGTTTACCCTCGTTACGACGGGTACTTCAGGAGCTCCATCCAGCCCGAAGGCTGCTGATGCAGAAGAAGCAAAAAAGTCGGCCCTTGAGGCACGGGAGGCAGCACTCGACTCCCGTGAAGCCATGATGAACTCCTCCACGGTGAAAAAGGAGTCTGAGATAGCAAAAGAGATCCCGCCAGCTCAATCCGGTCCTATGATTTCTCCTCACCAGGAGGAGAGAAGAATGTCCGGTGAACCACGTACCCCTGCCTTACGATCCCAGGTGGAATCGCTCTACAATGAAGTTTCTACCTCCCATGCTCTCCCTGAACAAACAGAAGGGAAACTCCGGTTGCAGAAAGCCTACAAGCTCTTCAAGTGGACCCGGCAGGCAGTAAAAAAAGTGGGTCATGACCGGCTGGAGATCATCCTGGAGTCCTACCGGGCGATGGGATTCATCACCCGTGAATCCTGTGACGAGATCCGGGAGATTTCGCGACTCATGCCGTCGAGTCTCGGCGAAGATCATGAGGTCGGTCCGGATGAATTTATTACAGAACTCTATGCCCTGAACAGGATCCTTGCCCCTGATGATACCTCGATGGACCGTGATATGATCGAAGTACTGATGGAGCAACGTCAGGAACCGCCGGGCATGAAAGAAAAAAGTGGCGGGGAGACCATCGATCTCCCCCGGATCTCCCGTGGGAGGGAAAAAATCCCCGATGCAGAGAGAAAGAGATGAAGAATGGATGAATCTGCCTGACAGGATCTGACGGATGTCTGCCGAGACAATTACCACAGCATTGTTCCTGATCACCGCCGTGGTCGCATCAGCTGTCCTTATTAATGCTGTATACCCGGTCGTAGCCAACATGGCAGGAACATTTTCATCGAGTACCCACGAATCTGATGTCCGGATCCGCACGGATTTTAGGATCATTGCCACCTATGCATCAGAACCATCGGGAACAGGGCAGATATGGATGAAAAATATCGGAAGCGAGCAGATCCCGCTCCGGGATGTCCAGCGGGCCGATGTCTTTGGCGGCTGCAGCCGGCAGTTTCGATCATCTCGCCTACACGAACGGGACCCCGGGCAATAATCAATGGACCGAGACCTTCACCAGCCCGGAGTATGATCTCAACGGCAACCAATACTGGGATCCCGGCGAGACCGTGAAAGTGACCTTCAGAACAACCATACCCTCCCTCGGGAACAAGGTGTATTTCCAGTATGCCCTTCCGGACGGTATCTGGAGATCCACCGAATTTACGGTGAGCTGATCGGGAATGGCCGTTGCTGAAATTATCGGGGCTGCAATCGGAATTACTGCTCCTTATTATTGTTGCATATGTGATCGTGGGGGGGACGCTCTCCGCGGGCGAAACCATCGCCAGTGCACAAAAGGATCTCTCACAGCTCACCGAAGCCCGGATGAGAACCAGTATCACCCTGAACAAAAGCGAGGCCCACCTCGCCGGGCAGGGACTGAACTTCAGCGTTACGAATACCGGCAACGAGATGATAGGTGACTTCACCCATATGGATATACTTATCCGGACCGGCGTGGAATCCGGTGGATACCAGTACCTGACCTATAACGCCGCCACGTGCGGGATTGACGGGACATGGTGCATCTACGGCGACCTTATGCCCGATACCATCCACCCGCGGCAGTTGGATCCGGGTGAGAAGATGTGGATCTGGGCGACATTTACCGGTGGAAGCCCGGTATGGTTCCAGGTAACGACAGGCAATGGGATTAATGCGCAGACAACCTATCCCTGATAACAACGAGGAGCACCGATGGCGAACATTTCCGATCTGATGGGAGGCGAGGACCGGCGGATTATCTCGACCGGCAACACCGAGCTGGACAAAAAAATCGCTGACGGCCTGCCACTCGAATCTCTCACCCTGATCGAAGGAGAAAATGATACCGGGAAGAGCGTATTGACCCAGCAAATCATCTGGGGGGCTATGAAGCAGGGGCTTTCAGTTGACCTCTTCACCACAGAGAACACCAGCAAGAGTTTCATCAAGCAGATGGAGTCCATGAGCCTTGACATCTCGGACTATTTTGCCTGGGGCTACCTTAAGATATTCCCGCTTCATGTCGTGGGATTTGAGTGGAAGAAGGAGGAAATGGTAGGTATCCTCGCCCGCCTCATCAGGCATATCGAAAAGAGCAAAGCCCAGGTAGTGATTGTTGATTCTCTCACGCTTTTTACCGAATATGCGGAGACCGATCATATTCTCACCTTCTTTACGAACTGTAAATCGCTAGTGGACAGCGGCAAGACGATCCTTGTGACCCTCCACACATACGCATTTGAAGAAGATACTCTGGTCCGGATACGCTCCATCTGCGATGCCCACCTGAACATGAAAAAAGCCCTTGTCGGCAGCAAGTATGTCATGGTGATGGAAGTAATCAAGGTCAGGGGAGCACACAAAACGACCGGGAATGTCGTCAGTTTTGAGGTCCATCCCGGATATGGAATGAAGGTCATCCCCATGAGTTTTGCGAAGGTCTGATATGGGTAACCTCTCCGTTGCCGTCAACCTGCCGTTCAAGCAGGAGGTTGTTGATTCGAACGTTGATTTCTATAACGATATCGAATCAAGTCCGCTGTACAAGATGTTGCCGGCGAATGCCAAGGAGTATGTGAAGTCCAGTCCGCACCTCCTTGAATATCTCCATACCTTCCCGGTCAATACCTATGGGATCCCCCTCTTCCTCTCTGAATTAAAAAAAGACCTCCGCACCATGGAGAGCCCCAATATCATTTACCCGGTCAATGACACCACCTTTGTCCATATCCTCCCGGACCCGGATGATGTGAGAAATTTCTACATCCCCATCGAACCTTCATTCCTTCACAGCGTGAACCAGCTTCTTCCCGAGATTGAGACCAAACTAATCAACCTGATCGACGGGCTCGAGGATGACCCGGTCACCGACAGGGAACGGACGGAGGTCATAAAAAAGATGCTGGCCTCCGTTGCAGTGATTCTTCCCAAAGGAACCGATATCACACAACTTATTGGTACTGCTGCCAGCCAGCAGGATATAAAATCAAAGATCACGACATTTCTCAATACCGATTTCACCGCCCAGAAGAAGATGAAGGACACCAAAAAGAAGCACCAGGTCCCCCTCACTCCTGAGGGCAAGGTGATCCTCACGGATGAGGAATACCGGGCTATCGAGTACCTTCTGATCCGGGACAAGATCGATATGGGAGTCCTCAAACCCTTTCTTTCAGATCCCTATATTGAAGATATTTCCTGTGATGGTGTCGGGCCTATTTTTATTGAACATAAGATCTTTAAAGGTCTCAAATCGGTCATTGAGTTCAAGGTCTCCAGCGAGCTGGACGAGTTCGTCGTCAAGGTGGCAGAACGGATCAAGCGTCCCATCACCTACCGGAGCCCCATCGTGGATGCCACACTGCCCGATGGTTCCCGTATCAACATCGTGTACGGGACAGCCATCAGCAGGCACGGGAGCAACTTCAGCATCCGTAAAGTGAACGAGGTACCGCTGAGCATCCTCAATATCATCGACAGCAATGGCCTCGACTATCTTGCTGCCGCGTATATCTGGATCTGCGTGGAATACGGGATGTCACTCTTCGTTTCGGGTGAGACCGCAAGTGGCAAGACCACCCTCCTGAATGCCATTACCGGGTTTATCCCCCCGGAGAACAAGATCGTCACCATCGAGGATACCCCGGAACTGAATGTGCCTCACCGGAACTGGATCCGGGAGGTGGCACTCGCAAAGGGCAAAGGGGAGGGGACGGGAGGTTCTGCAGCGGGGGGGAGGTGACCATGTTCGACCTGCTCAAGGCCGCCCTGCGTCAGCGCCCCAACCAGATCCTTGTGGGCGAGATCCGGGGTGTCGAGGGTAGTGTGGCGTTCGGTGCGATGCAGACCGGTCACCCGGTGATGAGCACCTTCCACGCAGCATCGGTGGAAAAACTCATCCAGCGTCTTTGCGGGGACCCTATCAATATCCCCAAGACCTATGTTGACAACCTCAACCTGGTGATTATCCAGAGCGCGGTCAAGCGTCCCGATGGCCAGCTGGTACGACGGATGATCAGCTGCAACGAACTGGTCGGTTTCAACCCGGAGACCCAGGGGTTCACCTTTGTCGAGATGTTCAGCTGGGAGCCGATCACGGATACTTTTATCTGGTCGGGGAAGGGCAGCTCCTACCTGCTCGAAAACAAGATCGCGACGATGCTCGGCATGCCGGACAGCAAAAAGTCAGAGATCTATCTTGAGGTGGAGAAGCGTGCAAAGATCCTCGAGCGACTCCATAAGGCTGGCTATACCAAGTTCTGGGACCTGTTCAACATGATGACAAAGATCAAGAAGCAGGGGCTCCTGAAGATTGGTTCCTGATATGGCAGAAGACACGCTAAATCAGGAACAGAAACCTGAAAAAAGCACTCTTCCGTTCGCCTCTCATATAAGGGGGCTGAAGGACAAGATCGGCCAGCTCACCGAGGACCGGAAAATGGGTGCCGATCTGCTTTTTTTAAATACCTACATGGCATCACTTGCCATCGCCAATGCCTCCCGCCCGGAGATCTTCGGCTATGCATCGAACCGGAAGGAGTACATATCGGCCAGGTACATCACCAAGGTGGACCTGTTTGTCAAAAAATGGAATTATAGTTATTCCGAGGCCCTGGGGATAGTCGCAGAACGGACAAAAAATATTATCCTCAAAAGCATGCTCAACCGGTACGCAAATGCCATCGACTCCGGTGTTCCCGATGATGATTTTCTGAAAAACGAACTCTCTACCGTCAGAAGCGTCTATCGCAGTCAGATCGAGCAGGGTCTTGAGATGCTCAAAAAATGGGGTGATGCGTATATCGCCATGCTCCTGTCAGGAACGGTGATTGCCGTCACCATCATGATCTCCATTGCCATCTATTCTCCGCAGGGCCTTGAGTCCACCCTGAACATGGCCTATGCCATAATCCTTGCCATCTGCGTCTTTGGCAACCTGCTCATGTACACCTCAGTTCCGGACGACCCGAAGTCTCACGGGCTGACCGTGAGATCCTCAAAGGAGCAGCAGACCATTCATGCCATGGAACGGATTATCGTTCCTCTCACCCTGGCAGCGATCGTTGTGCTGGCGCTGCTCGGGGTCAATGCCGGATTTATCTTCCTGCTGGTCGGAATCCTCATGGCTCCTCTCGGTATTATCGGGTTTATTGATGACAGCAATATCACCCTTCGTGACAACGATTTTTCAACATTCATACGAAGCCTCGGGGCAATTATGGGAGGCCAGGGAACCACTGCAGTGCATGCTCTGGGAACCATCGACAAAAAGTCGCTCACCGCTCTTGAGCCTCTCGTGAATTCGGTCTATTCCCAGATGAACCTCGGCCTTGATAACAAACAGATCTGGGATAAATTCATCGGGGATTCGGGAAGCAATCTCATCTACAAGTATCTCAATATCTATCTTGACACGGTGATTATGGGAGGCCCACCGGAACCTATCGGGACCGTCGTCGGATCCTCGGTACTCGAACAGACTCTCCTGCGGGAGAAAAAGGATATGCATGCCCGTAGTTTTATCGTGCTCCTTGCACCCATGCATATGGCGATGGTGGGCATCTTCGTCGTTCTCTTCCACATCATGTTGACCCTGACAGGTTCGGTTTCGGCCATGATGGCAAAATTCGAGGCTACGGCAGCAGCCTCCGGGGCCGCAGCAACCGGAGGAGGGGTCTCTGCGGGAAGTGCTCTTGGAGGGATGTCGATGTTCACCAACTTCCCGGAAAAGGAGATGGGCAACTTTGTGGTGATCACCCTGACCATCATCACCATATCCAATATCATAGCCGCACGAATCGTCGGAGGGGGAGATCGGTATATGTTTTATTTCTATGCAGCACTGTTCTGTTCACTGACCGGACTTATTCTCCTGGTAGCACCCATTGGAGTAAACCTGTTCTTCAGCCCCGAGGGACTTTCAAATATGGGAAAGACCGGGGCCGGTGCATTGGGGATGTATCTGATATGAAAGAAAGTCTGCGGAGGGCAATCCTCTTTACCGTGATCGTGATCACCGGTTCGGTCATGATCCTTTTTGACGTCCCCCTGATTATCCTCATTCCCCTGATCCTCGCAACCGGGTTTATCGTGCTCGTGCTTCTTGGCGCAATTACCCGTTCCGAAATCAGATCGGCATTCAGAAGACCCCAATTTAAAAACCTCAAAAAAATTGGTTTCCTGAAACGGCTGGATGAAATGAAATTTTTTGAAAAAAAAACGCAGCAACCGGATAAAAAACCTGCACCTGTTCAGAAAAAGCAGGAACTCGATTTGATCAATGCCAAAAAAACCGGCACGTCTCCTCCCTCCGTTCTTTCCTCTCCTCGCTCGGTTCGCTGGGGACCGTTCTCAAAGAGCGCAAAAGACAGAAGAAGAAAGGTAGAGCATATCAACGAGCTGCTCGATAAAGCAGTCAGCGAAAAGGTCAAAGACTCTGCACTGCCGGCGCGGGCAAAAGTGCCGGTCCAGGGACCGGAATTCCCGCCGGTAGTGGAGGGGGGAGTGGATCCGGTGACCGGACAAAAGATGTGGATCCTTTCATGTCCTTGTCCGGAGATGAATTTGATGTCAGCCTGCTGGACGGGCTTGAAGATACAGAGCCCACACCGCTTACCCGCTTCGCCGGTACCCTCCCAGACAATGCACGACCCGGATACCCCTGCCATCATTGGATATAAGCCCGGAAACGGATGCTATTCTCAGGGAAAATGCGGCAGGTCTTGAAGAATTCAGCGGTCTTGAGGGCGGAGAATCCATCGATCAGGACTTCAAGGATCTGGACAACCTTGATCTCGATACGATTGATCTTGATATCGACCTGGAAGAGGCGACCACGGCGCCTGTTGACAGTCCCTCTCCTGAAGATGTAAAGACCGCGCCTCCGTCGGTTCCGCAGACCCCTGCGGTAAAAACAGCCTGGATCCCTTCCGATGCTCCCCGTGATGCAGGAAACGCATCCGATAAGATTCCGCCGGTCGGATCATATCGTCATTTGCCAAAGGAGCATCCGGCAGTGATGAGGACCTGTTAAGCTCCCTGGCATCAGATGTCAAACATGTAAAAAAAGAGAGAAACCTCAGTCTCTATCCGGGATTTGAAAGATTTCAAGGCACCGGCATCGGAAATTGAGGACGAATTAAAAGAGACATATGAGAGGCTTAAGGCTCCGGAGAACGGAAAGAGAACAAGCATCCCGCCAGCCAAAGGAATGAAATAAATCAGCATGCAGGTAATTAAATCCCGGAAAAACACCCAAAGAGAGATACGATCATGCGTGAGTGAGTATGAAGGAAGTTCCGGTAAAAATTCAGTATAATAACGAATGGATAGTCGTTAAAATGGGAATTGGGGAAGACCGGATTATACTTCCCGCCCCTGTCAGCAAGGAAATTCTCTTCAAGACCGTTGCTGATATCGCCGAAAAGAAAAATATCCTCATTATCACGGTAAAGACCGATACCGAAACCGTCTACAAGATCCTGTCCGTTGAAAAGGTCCTCCAGGTCTTAAAAAGATTCATCCTCGCATCCTGCAATGCCTACCGGCTCATGGCCTACTTCATGTCACCGGCAATTCGTGGCGGTGTGATGATCAAGGATGCCCAGTGGGATAAAGGAAGTGTGGTCGTCGTCCGTTCGGGGATCTGGTTCATCTCTGCAACAAAACAGATCTGTGTCCCGGTCAATGATGTGGCAGCGATTGAACTTACCAAACGCGATGTCCAGGGCAAACCCACAGATGTCATAAAGATCGATCACCTCGAAGCAGGTGAAGTTTCTTCAAGCTTTGTGCTCTGCCCGCTCTCCACGCTCCAGGTTCTCTACAATTTCCTCAGGGAGACGACAAAAAGCATGGATATGAAAGGAACCGAGCTGGATGGCGTCGACCAGCAGGTTGCCATGCTCGTCTATTCCGGCATGGATTCGCATGCAATCGAAAATATGCTCAATATCCCTCACAAACAACTCGATGCAATTTATGACAAAATCCTGAAACTGGGTCTTGGCGAAGTGGTCACAATTCGCAGGGAGATTCAGCTCACTACCAAGGGAGTCCGGTATATTACTGATGCCACGAAATCCCAGACAAACTGAAAATTCTCCTGAATTTTGATTCCAATACTTCTTTAAGGGATAATCTACCAATATTTTGATTGATCGTCAATGGGAAAAATTCTGATCGTGGATGACACACTCTTCATGAGAACCCTTCTGAAAAATATTCTGTTCTCCGGCGGACATACTATTGCAGGTGAGGCAGGAGATGGTGAGGATGGTGTTGCAAAATATAAGGAGCTGAAACCGGATCTCGTCACCATGGATATCGTGATGCCAAAGATGAACGGAATTGAGGCACTGAAAGCAATAAAGGAGTTCGATCCTGCGGCAAAGGTCATTATGTGCACCGCTGTCGGTCAGGAACAGATGGTGAAGCTCGCCATCAAGAGTGGTGCAAAAGGATATATTATCAAACCGTTCCAGGCTCCCGAAAGTGTTAGATGAAGTCAAGAGCGTCCTTGACATCCTGAGCTGTTATGGTAAAAGTCCTCGTTGTCGATGATTCCGTGTTCATGCGAACGGTCATCAGGGATATGCTGGCAAGGGATACTTCCATCGAAATCGTGGGAACTGCAGTCAGACGGCATTGATGCACTGGAAAAGATCCGGTACGCTCAACCCGGATGTGATCAGCCTTGATATTGAGATGCCAAAAATGAATGGTCTTGAACTCCTCAGGGAACTCCGAAAGATGGCAAGAGCGTCCCCAGAATCCTGATGCTGAGCTCCCTTACGACAAAGGACGCAGAGATGACCAATGAGGCGATTCATCTCGGCGCTGATGATTTCATGGTGAAACCTGAAGATTTCCCCGCGTGTACGTGAAATCGGTCTCGAACTGATCGCCAAGGTAAAACATCTCGCATCGCTGCCTGCTGCAATGTCAGCATCCCGCAAAGCCCGGTCGCCCATAGCACCTCCAGCAGAACGGGTTGTACTCATCGGGTCATCGGCCGGAGGACCGCCCCAGGTCGATACGCTCCTTTCCATGCTGGCTCCTGATCTTCCCGCAGCAGTTATCATTACCCAGCATATGCCGGTCGGATTCACGGCACCCCTTGCGGAACGTTTCAACAGGATTGCTTCATGCCGGTCAAAGAGACCAGGAACGGGGACATCCTTCACTCCGGTGAGATCCTGCTCTCGATGGCGGGCGTTCATACCGTTGTCTCAGGAGTAATGGATGAGTGTGGCAGGACCAACGGGCGAATCGTCCATACCACCTCTCCCCCGGTTCACGGAGTCAGACCTGCCGTGGACAAGACCTTTGAATCCGCTGCCCAGGTTTACGGCAAAAACGTCGTTTCTGTCATCCTGAGCGGCATGGGAAATGATGCCGGTGCAGGAGCGTATGCCATCAAACAGGCCGGTGGAACAAGTCTCATCTGTGATGAAAGGGACTGCCTTGTGTACGGGATGGCACGATCGGCGATCAAACATAATGCCGTTGACGAGATCCTCCCCTTAAAAAAACTCGCAGGATCGATTGAACAGCACGTGATGGGGATGGTGGATTCCTCGTGTCTGAATTTGAAGCATACCGGGGTCTGTTTGTTGCAGAATCCCGGGAAAACCATGAAAATCTGGTCATGAATCTGTTATCTCTTGAGAAGGGCCAGGACCAGGGTGCAATAGATGAAATTTTCCGTTCCGTCCATACCCTCAAGGGGGCATCTGCTTCCATGGGTTTTTCCCAGATGGAACGCCTCTGTCACGCGATGGAGGATGTTTTTTCCCTCATCCGGAGCGGGGCTGCGTATGTTACTCCGGAACTTGGCAACATCCTCCTTGCCTGTTCCGATTTGATCGAGCAGATGCTGGATGATATCGAATCCGGGGGGGATTCTTCATCCAAAAACCCTGACGATCAGGTCAATGCGCTGCGGCGGTGGATCGAACAGTCCAGCAGCAGATCTGTGACAGGAAAAGAGAACGTACCAAACCCCCGCGCCGGAAGAGGCATCACGGGAACCCCTCCCGCTCACCGGAACTGACCAGTGTCCCGCATACGAAATCTGCATCACGGTCGCGGACGAATGCAGTGATGAAAGATGTGCGTGCCATGCTTGCTTTGGGAAATCTGGACGCACTGGGAACCATCCTCTCCCTTGATCCGACACGGGAGGCAATTGACGAAGGGAGGTTTGAGGGTACTGTTCCGGCTCGTGATTGCAAGCGATGCCGGAGAGGAGGCCCTGAAGACTGCTGCCTCAGGAACCGAGATAACACAGGTCGAGATCCATCTGTACGGAACAGGGGAAAATCCTGGCCACCGGCGAGGAACAGGATATCATCGCCGTGGAGAATGCTGCTGATGCCGTGATTAAAGCACCAGAAATCCCGGCCCTGTCACCCGCCGTTCCAGGGGGTGAAGTCAGCACAGCGGAAAAAGAGAGGGCCCTGGCTCCCGGATCGGTTGCAGGGGAAATGAAGATCAGCTGACGACAGTAAAAAACAATCACTCGCCAGCAGATAAAACGCGGGAGATCAAGAATCTCCGGGTCGATATTCACCAGCTTGACCATATCATGAACCTGATCGAGGATCTGGTTATCAACCGGGGACGGCTCAAACAGATTGCCGGCGGAACACCACATAAAGGAGATGGATGAAGCAATCGGCATGGTCGACCGTTCGGTCTCTGAACTCCAGAACCTGATGATGAACATCAGGATGATCCCCTTAAACCACATCTTCAATCGCCTGCCAAGAGTGGTACGCGATGTTGCCCAGCATGACGGCAAGGAGGTGGAATTTGTCATTGACGGGGGAGAGACCGAACTTGACCGGAGTGTTATGGACGGACTCAATGACCCGCTTCTCCACCTGATCAGGAATGCCGTAAATCACGGGATTGAATCCCCGGAAACCCGAAAAAAAGCCGGAAAGCCACAGAAGGGATATGTGACGCTTTCTGCTCACCGGGACCAGGATAATGTGATTATCGAACTTATCGATGACGGCGCCGGCATCAACGTCAATAAAGTCAAGGCAAAAGCCATTGAGAAGGGACTGGTCACCATGGAGGCAGCCGAAACCTTTACCACCGATCAGGCAATCGAATTGTTATTCCTGCCGGGTTTCTCCACTGCTGACAAAATATCTGATATCAGTGGAAGGGGCGTCGGGCTCGATGTGGTACAAAGATCCATCGAAGCCCTGAAGGGTACAATCAGGGTAGAGACTACCCCCGGGAAGGGCAGCCGGTTTGAGCTGGTTACTCCCGCCCACCATGGCAATCGTCGACGTGATGATTGTCAGGATCAACGGGAAACGATTTGGTATCCCGATAAGCAGTATTGTGGAAGTGGCAAATTTCCGGCGGGATGCCACCCATCATATCGGGAAGGGAGAGGCGATCCTGCTCCGGGACGAGGTACTCCAGATTCTCCGGCTGGATGAGATGGCCGGAATCTCGCTGGCATGTGAGATCCTTGTCGTGGTGCAATACCAGAAACGGAAATGCTGTATCCCGGTCGATATGGTGGAAGGCAAGCAGGAAGTTGTCGTGAAACCATCTGAGCAGTTTTATCGGTGCTACCAGGGGAGTGAGTGGTGTTACCATCCTGGGTGACGGGAACATCATTCCGGTGCTTGATGTAAACAACATGGTGTAGGAGACGATCATGAAATTATCTGAGGTTCAGGCAGATGCGATTCAGGAACTGGGGAATATCGGGGCTGCTCATGCAGCGACCACACTCTCCGTGATGCTGGGAAGCACGATTGAGATGAGTGTTCCGGCCATCAAGGTTGTGGACCTCGCCCAGCTGGGAGAGTATATGGGCGAGGAATCGGCAGCAATGGTGGCTTTTGAGCTCCAGGGGGATATTCCTCATGGGGGATACATCCTGTTTTATATCACCCGGGAGTCTGCCGTGCGTCTCACCAACACGATGCTGGGCATGACAGAGATGAATCGTCCTTTCGACTGAGATGGACGAGAGCGCCCTTCTCGAAGTGGGCAATATCATGGTCTCTGCCTTTCTCGATGCCACTGCCGAATTGCTTGGTCATGGTGATGCTCCCTTCGCCTCCGGCACTCACGATCGATATGGCTCACGCGGCCATGCAGTCACTTATTGCCCAGATGCAGGAAGAGACCAACGAGGTCTTGCTCTTTTCCACGGAACTTGTCTGCGAAGAGCACAGGATAGACAGCGATATTATCATGATGCCGGAGACCAGCACGCTGGTAAAAATTGTTGGACTTCTTGAAAACATGATGAAAGGGTAACTCCCGATCGTTCCTGAACATGCCTGAACCTGCCACGATCCGGACCGAACAGACGTCAATGATTGGAATTGGAGAATACCGTGTCGGTTCATTCCCGATGATCACCATCGGTCTTGGTTCCTGCATCGGGCTGACCCTGTACGATCCCGAACCTCAGACTGGGGGCCATGGTGCATATCATGCTGCCCGAGAGTGGTGGGAGAGTGGACAGGCCCGGGAAATACGCGGATACCGCTGTCCCTCTCCTGGTCGGGGAACTGGTGGCTCTCGGCTGCAAGAACAGATCCATTATTGCAAAGATGGCGGGCGGTGCATGCATGTTCGAGTATTTCGGCACCAACCTCAATATCGGCGAACGGAATGCAGAAAAAGTCAGGACTCTTCTGGAAGAGTATCACATCCAGCTGGGGGCCGAAGATGTCGGCGGTAAGAGTCGGGCGATCGGTTACGTTTTTGCCCGGCCGACAGTGGACGGGTAGTGATCCGCAGGGCAGACGGGACATTGAACAGTCTCTGATATTGAGTAATCGTCTCTGCTTGAAATTTTCTTGTACAGTTACCGGAACTTTTTGGGGATTGCCCGTAACAAAAATTTCGCAGAGAACGAGGGTCCTCCGCCTCAGGGCCTCTCCGAGGCACGGCGGAGCAAAAACCTGCGGCGGTATTTCAGAAATTTTTTTTATATCACCTTGAGAACATGGTTTTTTCTTCCACCCCTCAACGGTAGGACATCCCGAAAGAGATGCCTGAAAAGTAATTCGCCATAATCCTGAAGGATAGTTGTTGGTTCGGACGAACTCGCTCGCCCCTTCGTTTACCTGGCAGTTATACCATTTTCTGAAATTTTTAGTCATTGATCCGCTGTGGGGGCGTCCCGTCGGGGGCAGCGGCGTTCATCGTACTTCGTGATGGTAAGAGGTTGACAGGTTTGAGACTCACTGGATACTGTTTATTCGTGACTCACTATCAACTAAAATAACGAACTGTTTTCTGATTGAATACGAGCTATTGGGATCTCATAGTGCTAAATTCTGAACGAAGGTCTTTTGCCTGAATCAGAGAGGTAGTGGTAAGTGGTCCGTTACTGAATCATACACCGAGAACCAGCAGGAGACCTGGCTGTGAAAAAATCCGGCTTTCCTTACCTGCTTATGTCTGGCAGAGGACCTGTTTTTTTGAGCTCTTCCACACAGTACTGGTCAATGGAATCGAGGAATGCTTTTTTTACCTTTTTGACCTGCATTTCATCGGGAGAGAAGAACTCATCAGACAGGTAGCGAAGGGTCGTGATATAGTACTGAAGCTGGGGGAACTCCTTCTCAAATTCCGCACTACAGTTGAACGCTTCTGTCCTTTCCTTGTTGAGGAGATTAAAAGCCATGTCAAAGAGATATACATCGGGGGCGGCATCCCTTTTGAGTTGGCCAGTTTCCTGAAACTGTGGTAGGTGATCTTCTTCTTCGTCAGGAGTGAAAATTTAAGCCCGAGATAGATCGGTTCGAGATCGTCCGGGATATTGCCGGATGAGGTGGTTCAGGACTCCCGCAGCGCCACCGGCGTCCCGGCTGTCGAGGTAATAATAAAACATCAC
The DNA here is from genome assembly GCA_963721245.1 of uncultured Methanoregulaceae archaeon. Taxonomy (GTDB): domain Archaea; phylum Halobacteriota; class Methanomicrobia; order Methanomicrobiales; family Methanospirillaceae; genus Methanoregula. Next base: position 42,084 of record CAVRIL010000003.1, read on the forward strand.
GCGAAGGAAGTGGATATCGTTGTAAAACCGCTCCGAACTGATATCAAGCAACCGTTTTCTCATCTCCGTGTTACGAGTGAGATGCGGCATTCTCCAGACCGGCCTCGATGAACCATCGTTCGCTCGGGAACCATTCGAGGCCCAGAAAGATCATCTGCCAGAAGATCTTCTCGAGAAAGGACGGGTCATCCAGTTCCAGTTGTCTGATCTGGTTTATCGGTGCCGGGGAGTGTGCCAGTGCTGAGCATGGTTTCACGGGCGAAAAGTTCCATCTCGCCAGGCCGCTGGCTTTCAACCGAAGAACTCGGCTTTTTTAAAATCGAGCAGGGAAAGGGCATAATAGCAGTACGCCAGAGCGGTACCGATTTTTGTATCCAGCGTGCGGTATTTTTCCAGAAAATCGATCGCATGCGCGTAGTCCCCGGTCTTAACCAGTTTCAGCCCGACAACAATATTGATCCCGGTTTCGGCATCTTTACTCTTCTTATAGCGAAGTGCATTTTGTATCACCCGGGTGATATACCCAAAATCGCCACTGTTCCTGCTTGCATTCAGCACCTCAAAGGTGATGAGATCGATGAATTCGTCATACGATTCATCAAGGATATCGGGAAAAGAATTTTCGAGCGCGGAGATTACATGCCCGTAAAAAACCGGCAGATTTGCATCTACTTTTTCAGAATTGTGCCCGATATATCCAACAAAATCTTTCTTCAACAGGTTCAGCTTGTCATAGACGATAGCGTCAGAAAGCTTTTCTCCCCGCATACAGGGAAATGGCATGTTTAAATATAAAAACTATAACAGACGGATCCTGTGCTGCCAACGTCTCCATTCTCATCAAGCATTTTTTTTCAGGGAGATAACCTCAGGCAGGATGATAAGCATCGTAATAATTTTCCGGGGTTTCAAGACGGATATAAAAACTGTCTATATTTTCGGTACTGATGATCATATATACCGGGTACTGGATGTCTGGACCATCCGATAGGACGTCCCCTGGTTCAGGATCTCTTCTCCTTCAACAATACTCCCCGCTCTCTGCATAACAGAGAACCATGCGAAATATACCGTATTGTGGGTGAGTTCTGGCAACGACCGTGCTGTTTATGACCCAGACCGGATACGGAACTGAGAAAATCTCTGTAAGACCCCCTCTCGTATTTTCAATAAAGGCAAATGGCAACCAGTTCCTGTGTCCTTGGCAAAACTTCCGAGGCTCCGAATGTCTCCATGTGTTCAGGGATCCTGTATACCGGGTATGAGTAGGGTTTGTCGGTATAGATAATACGGAATAATTGTTCATGCAATTCTGCCGGGATCAATCCGGGAACCGGGGGTGTAACCGAGACAGGAGCCGGATTCTGTGGTTCTGCGACTGTCGGCACCGATGTTTGAAGCAGGGATGCTTCAGGGAGTCCAGGTATTCGGGGTTAGCCATCAGGGCTACGAAGAGAACAATAATTATTCCCGCAATAAGGGTGATTAGTGTCACCGGAATCCACATACGTACCTGAGCACATGTGCTATTAAAAGCCTGCATCTGCCTTGATCCGGCCTAAAAAATTCTGAAGTACAGCAAGATCAGCAGGTCAGGTTCCGGATTTCGTTGAATTGCCCGAAAATTTTTCAAAATTAAAAAAAAAGCCGAACTATAGTTCTGTGATTAAGCGATAGGTATTTTAATCGATGTAGTTATAAATAAAAAAAATGAACCAGGTGGTATCATTACAATCATTACCTTTTCTCACCATAAAGGAGGGACAGGCAAGACAACATCCTGCCTGAATATCGCCGGCTTTTGTCACCAGATGGGGCGAAAGGTGCTGGTTGTTGATTGCGATCCCCAGGCGAATGCAACCGCCGGGCTGGGTATCGACCCCAGTGCTTCCGGCAAAAATATGTACGACGTTTTTATGAGTGGGATTGACGATTTCCCAAGGGTAGAAATTGGAGGATATCATCAGAAAAACTGCTTCCGGGATTGATCTGGCGCCCTCGCATCTTGATCTGGTCGGTGCCGAGCCCTATCTCTATCATGAAGAATTTCCGACCGGAGTTCTGAACGAAGCCCTTACGTTTATAAAACACGGTATTCGTTTATCTTCATTGATACCCCGCCAAGCCTGGGCCAGTTTGTTATCAACGGGCTTTACGCGGCTGATCACGTCATTGTGACCCTCGATTCGGGATCGTTTGCACTCAATGGTGTCACGTACACTCTCGACGATCTTTGCTGATATCAAAAATGATCTGGGCAAAGAGATCAGGCCGGATATGGCCATCGTCACCCGCTGGGGTGAGGGAGCCTGTCAGGAATGCTGAAACAGAGGAAAGAAACGACTCTCTTTACCCGGTTCCTGAACATCTTCCACAAACCCCCTGAGCCATCTCCCCGAAGATCTGAAGAACGCAGAGGAGCGGAAACATGAACGCGAGCGGCTGCACGCAACTCTTGAAGAGATACGGAAAAAGTTCCCCAGCGTATATACCGTTCCCTACTCCCCGGCGGTCTACGAGGCCCAGAAACGGGGTATGCCGATCTCTCATTTTGCCCCGGACAGCAGTGCCGGAGTTGCGTATAAAGCCATCGCAGATGAGGTTATGAAATGGACTTAAAAGGGATTGAAACGATTTTAAAGAAGACCAGTACGGGGGATTTCTCTGTCCGTATAGATGAAAATAGCGTGGAGAGTGCATTAAGACCAGTCGCACAGATGCTGAACCGGACACTGGAAAAGGCTGCGGCAGTAAAGGAACTGAAACACCGCGCTGACGTGATGATCCAGTACAACCCTATGGCGATTGCCATTCTGGGAAGAGACAGGAACGAGGATACATATCAACAAGGCGTATGAGATGGTCTGGCGGGGCAACCGCGATGAACTGCTGAAAAAAGAGCCTTGGCGGATTTCGATCTTACGATCCTTTCCGGTGAACCGGTCTATGCCTGTTTCCAGACAAAAAAACTGGCGATCTCCGAATGCCTGATAAGATTCCCCGACGGTGTCAGGAAATACCTGACTCTCAACGCGATCCCGATTCTGGATAAAAAGGGAGATGTGGACGGGGCTTTCTATATCTGGATAGATTATACCGACCTTCACGACAAGATAGAGGCTGTGAAGAAGATGGAACAGCGGGTGGACCGGATCATCCAGGAAAACCCGTTTCCCCTGTTCACCATCGACCTGGACCTTAACGTAAAGATTGTCCAACCAGGCATTCCTAGAAACTCTCGGGTTATTCCCATGGAGAGGGCTGTCATCCCTTTCGATGAAGGACTTCAAATATCTCAAAAACAAGGGCGAGACGGTTGAAGGGACGATAAAATCCCGGAAACGGAGCCAGGGAGAATCAACGATCGAATTCCCCAGCGGCACCTTTATCCTTGAATGGTTTTATATACCCCTGCTCGATGCCGACGGGACCGTGGAAAGCCTGCTTGTCGTCCTGAACGATATCACTGACCGGCGGAAGAAGGAGAAAGAAGTCAGGCAGCTGGTGGAGGAATCACAGAAGAAAGCAGAGGCACTTTCTGCGAGCGCCGCCGTGCTGGAAAGCGGACTCGAACGAATCTCACGAGGGAGATCTTACCTTCCATGCACCGATCCTCGAGGGCGATCCGCTAATCAAACTGAAAAAGGACTACAACGGTTCTGTTGATTCGATCAGGAAGGTAATCGAGGAACTGGAAAAATCGATACATCAGATCGAGGTTCACTACCCAGGATACGAGCCGGGGCACAACTGAAATCTCCAGATCGACCGAACAGGTCGCGATCGGAACACAGAGATCTGCCGATGGTGCAAAAAGACAGCTTGACGAGATAGAAAAGGTCGGCAAAGAAGTATCTGATCTCTCGGCATCCATCGAAGAGATCGCCAGCACGTCACAGGATCTCATGGGTCATGCCACGGAAAGGCAGCAACGGAAGGGAGCACCGCTTCCGAACTGGGCAGGATCGCAACTGACAAAATGACCACGGTCGAGAAAATTGCGGGAGAAAGCGTACACGAGATCACCGCACTCAATGAGCAGATGAAAGAGATATCCAGCATCGTGAAGATGATCGCTGACATCTCCAGCCAGACAAATCTCCTTGCGCTCAATGCAGCGATAGAAGCTGCCCGCGCAGGCGAACACGGGCGCGGGTTTGCCGTGGTCGCCAGTGAGGTGCGGAATCTGGCCGGTGAGTCCAAGACCGCAACGAATCGATATCGAGAACCTTATCGGTTCAATCCAGAACAACAGCGAGAAAACGGCGGAAGCAATCAAGAGTTCGTATACCGAGATACAGGCAGGGATTGGCAGCGTAAACAAGACGATCGAAGCCTGAACCGGATTATTGCTGAATCGAATGTGGTTGCCCAGGGAGTCAGCGAGATCACAAAAGCTACGGGAGACCAGGCGGAGGCAACCAATCGTGCTGGTTCATGGTATGGAGCGATCAAGTGCCATCACCCGCGAAAACCAGGGAGTGATGGAGGATATGGCAGCCCTTGCCGAGGAGACCAGTGCGTCGACAGAAGAGATCGCCAGTGCTTCTGCCGAGCTTGCCGAACTTGCAAACCGGTTAAAGATGATGATGGAAAAATTCAGGCTGGGGTAAAGCATGGATCCAACGGTTGATATTGTAGAATTTGTTCTTGGGGGTGAACGCTATGCGCTTGATATCCAGCTCGCACGGGAAATAGTCGAAATGATCCCGATCACCCCGATCCCCCGCGCACCTCCCGTATATCTCGGGTGTCATCAACCTCCGTGGGGAGATCACCAACATCATGAACCTCAATACCCTGCTCGGATTGCCCAACCAGGAGATACGGCCCAGCCAGAAGATTATCGTACTGGTACCGGAAGCGGCAGCCGGCAGCAATGTCGGGATTATTGTCGATGATGTCCTCGGGGTCATGCAGGTTCCACGGGCTGATATTGAACATCTCGGTGAAGGACTCGCATCTGAAGTCTCCGGTTTTGTAAAAGGTATCATCAAGCAAAAAGGTGATAGCGGCGGAAAAAACAGAGCACGGCCTGATCATCTGGATCGATATGCAGAAAATGATAGAAGATGTCTCAAAAAAGTAAACCTGCAGGGAAAACAATGGAAACAATGACCTATGCAGGAAAAAACGGGGAACGGAACATGACAGAACGACCAGGGAGAAAAGCATTATTCACGGGGGCAGCTGCCCCGCAGACTCAACCGGTTCTCTGACAGGAGACAGCAGACGGTCAGGGACGTATGAAGAGACCATCGCGGAACTGAAAAAACGTCTTGACGTAATGGTCAGCAACAATCCCGTTCCCCATGCTCCTCACCACACCGTCGTTTTCGATTATTGAGGCCAACGCTGCATATATACGGATGAGTGGCATCAGCGAAAACGATCTCTTAAAGACAAATCTTAAAAATTTCAGGATTGTCAGCCAGAAGGGAGAGGGCGCAAAGGTTGCACTCCAGGAGAAACGACGCTCGTTCGGGGAAGTGATTGTCGAATTGCCTTCCGGTACCCACATTCTTGAACAATACTGCATCCCGATAATGGACAATGACCGGAACGTCACTACCCTCTTGTTTGTGTATAATGACATCACGGAACAAAAGAAAAAGAATGAGGAGATCGAACGCTCCGTCACCGCTCGGAAACCATAGTCCAGCAGAACCCGATGCCGATCATTCTCGTGGACATGAATTTCCAGATACGGGTTGTGAACGAAGCGTATGCAGCTTATGCGGTATCGGTCGCAGCGACTGCTCAAGATGACCCTCCGCGATTTCAGGATCCTGGACCAGAGCGGGGAAGGATTAAAACAGGTGATCCAGGAGAAGAGACGGAGTGCGGGGAAGTCCTTGTCGAGTTTCCCACTGGCGTGAAGCGCCTGCAGCAGTACGGTATACCTATCCAGGACAACAGCGGTAACGTGACCAGCATCCTTGTCGTTTATAATGATATCACCGAGGACCGGCGGCAGATGGAAGAGATCACCGAACTGCACCGGACGGCTGACACGATTGTCCAGCAGAACCCGATCCCCATGCTGATGACCGATCCCGGTTTTTCGGTCGTCGAGGCAAATGCAGCCTATGCAAAGATGAGCGGCATTCCCCGTGACCGCGTTATTGGCATGAGCCTCCGGGAGGTAAAAATCCTCGAACAAAAAGGAGAAGGTGCACGGGTCGCAATCGAGAAGAAACAGCCGTGCATTCGGTGAGGTCACGGTAGAACTTCCCAGCGGCACGCACATCCTTGAGCAGTATGTTATGCCCATCCTGAACGCTAAAAATGAGATCAGCCAATCTCCTCTTTGTCTACAACGAGGTCACCGAACAGCGCAGGAGCCAGCAGGAACTGCAAAAGAAGATGGACGAGGTTGCTCTCCTCAAACTGCGTTCAGATATTATTGTCAACCAGAACCCGATGCCGATTATGCTGATGAATACCGGGTTCAAAATCATCATGGTTAACGATGCCTACATTGCCCTGACCGGTCTTGCCCGGGATCGGCTCATCGGCATGAGCGCGAAAGATTTCAAGATTCTGGAACAGCATGGTGAAGGGCTCAAAAAAGTCCTCCAGGAACAAAAAAGGAGTTTTGGCGAGATCAAAATTGAATTCCCGACCGGTGTCCGTATCCTCCACCAGTATGGCATCCCGATGGTTGATCCGAAAGGGAATCTCCAGACCATCGTGTGTGTGTATAATGATATTACAAAACAGAGGGAGCAGGAAGCAAAGATCAACGGGATGATGGAGGAGGCACGGGCAAATGCTGAGCTCCTTACCGCGAGTGCCTCTGAACTCCAGACTGCACTGGCAAAGATCGCGGCCGGTGATCTGACCTACCATGTAAGCGTCGATGAAGCTGATCCTCTGGTCAGGCTCAAAACGGATTATAATAAGGCCGTCGATTCAATCAATGCCGTCTTATCTGATCTGACGCAGGCAATGGCCAAACTCGATGCGACGATCAATGATACGATCAGGAGCACGGAAGAAATTGCCAAGGCAACGGAGCAGGTTGCCATATCGTCCCAGAAAGCAGCGGATAATTCAAAACTGCAGCTGACAAATGTTGAGAAGATATCATCGGAAATCTCAGATATCTCTGCATCGATCGAAGAGATTGCCAGTTACTTCCCACGAAGTAATGACCCATGCCGAAAAGGCGTCAACGGAAGGTGCACAGGCAGCAGAGATCGGCAGGATTGCGACCACCAAGATGCAGAACGTGGAGAAGATTTCCCAAGCAGAGCATGGATGATATCACCGCACTGAATGAACAGATGCGTGCAATCTCAAAGATTGTGAACCTCATCACGGATATTGCCAACCAGACAAACCTCCTGGCACTCAATGCAGCGATCGAAGCTGCAAGGGCCGGTGAACACGGGCGCGGTTTTGCTGTGGTCGCAGGCGAAGTCAAGAATCTTGCCGGTGAATCCAAGAAGGCGAGCAGCCAGATCGAGAGCCTTATCAAAGGTATCCAGGCAGAAGAGTGAACAGACTGCAGGTTCGATGAAAACCTCATTTGCCGAGATCAAAACGGGCATCGACAGTGTCAACAAGACCGTCGAATCACTCAACCTGATCATTGCCGAGGCAAATATTGTATCGCTTGGGGTGACCGAGATCACCAGGGCAACAGAAGACCAGGCAAAGGCTACCACTACGCTTATGACCGGTATAGAATCTGTTTCGACCCTGACCAATGATAACCAGCAGCGGATGGAGGATATGGCTGCTCTTGCCGAGGAGACCAGTGCTTCGACCGAGGAGATTGCCAGCGCATCGGCAGAGCTTGCGGAGATGGCAGGGCGCAGCCGGAAGATGATCGAGAAGTTCCGCCTGAATTAACCGGCGGATTCATCTCTTCATCCTCCCTTTATCGACGCTCCAATGGCCATTCTTTCATGAGACCAGCAGAAAATAATTGCAGATAATCCGGGAACGTCATGGACGATTTTGCAGTGCTGAAGCAGTTCATTGAACGGACACTGGGAATGCAGTGTTCAAATTACAAAGAGGATTACATCAGGCGCCGGCTCCTCTCACGGATGCGTTCATCAGGAAATGAAACATTAAAGATTATCACCAGGTACCTACTGGCAACCCCCCCGAACTGGAGAACCTGCGAAATGCACTTACCATCAATGTCACGGAATTCTTCCGGGATAACGAGGTATACGAGTTCATGAGAAAAGACATCCTGCCCTCGTTATTCAGACAGCGAAAACAGCTGCGTATCTGGTGCGCCGGATGTTCCAGCGGTGAAGAACCGTATTCCCTTGCCATGATACTCTCCGATCTCATGCTTCAGAACCCCGGAATCTCTGCCCGTATCATCGCAACCGATATCGATCAAAATGTACTCGCAAAAGCAAAGGATGGCATTTATACACAAAAGGCGATGGTTAAATTATCTGAAGCACAGGTCCAGCGCCATTTCACCAGCCTCCCTGACGGGAATTTTCAGGTAAAACCCTACTTGAAGGAACTGATACGCTTCCAGCCCCATGACCTGATGAGCGGGGTTCCGGTCTCCCGCTGGCTCGACCTCATTATCTGCCGGAATGTCACGATCTACTTTACCGAAAAGCAGAAGGATGCACTGGCAAAAATGTTCCATGGTGCACTGGTATCCGGGGGTTTCTATATTATGGGAAAGACGGAATATCTCGGTCGGATTCAGCAGACGCTATGTTTGCTCCCTACGATTCTCTCCAGAAAATCTTTACAGAGAAAAGATTAAAAAGAGGATCATTACCGTGTTTTCCGGTTATCATTTTTCTTCAGGACCCCGCTCGAATCCCTGCACCAGGTTCCGCAGCATCTCTTTTCGTGAGGCACGCAGTTTCATCTGGTTATAGACGGTGAAGAAATTTATCCCGACGATCACGATAACCAGAAACAGGCTCACCCAGAGCATCACTCCCTGTACCGAAAGGAATGCAGCCCACAGAAGTCCCACAAACGAGATCAGGTAAAACATGATCCAGGTCCGGAGTTCGGGGATCTCCATAGGTATTCATATCAATTGATCACCTGATAAAATGTCCTGCAAAACCCGCCAGCCCGGGGATTACTGTTCCAGCTGCCCGGGATGGTTTAAAAACCAAGTACCTCAACACAAGGGAAGGATATCCGTGACGGAGATCCATCGATACCATAAAAAGTTCTCCGGTACCGGAAGCGGTTAAGGTCACGGGACCTTCAGAATAATTTCCGGAACGGTATCCCGATCTCTTTTTCTCTTTTTCTATATCGAGAATAATCTCGAGTTCAAGAGATTTCCCATAGGCTTCCTGGGCCTCTTTGCTCCTTCCCAGTTCATCGAGGCACACACCTTTGATGTACCATGCAGTGGCATCATTTCCATTCAGCGCAAGTGCCCGTGGTACAGGCAGATACTGCCTCTTCATACCGTTCGAGATTGTAGAGCGCATGTCCCTTTTTAGACCATGCACCCGCAAAGTTCTGGTTGAGGGTAATTGCACGCTCGCAGTCTGCAAGTGCCTCGGTATTTCTTCCGGTCTCAATAAATACCGATGCACGGAGATACCAGGCTTCGGGATTGCCGGGATCGAGACGACAGCGCCTTGTCATACATACGCAATCGCCTCCCTCCATTTTGTCCGGCGGGCATACGCATGCCCTTTCTTCAATAACACTTCAGATTCCTTTGATGTCACAGATGTCTCCCCTGTAATCCCGATGCACATATCGTTCTTCATACATCCTGTATCGCCATCGAGTGCCGATTTTTCAATCAGATCGCCAAAGATCTTTTTCAATGCCCCAAATTCATATTCCGCTTTTTTTTCCCGGGCTTCCAGCAGGTGTTTCGGGGATTCCCAGACAAACCAGCCTTTCATCGACATATACGAGAGGAAATGGTCTGTCATCGTTCACGCCGGTCTGGTAGATCTCATGGAAATAATCAAGGCCGGGTTCTGCATTCCAGTCAATGTTCTGCAGGTACTTTTCCATGATCTCAAGCATGGTGTCACCAAAGATCTTGGACTGGTACCAGGAGGTATGTGTCCAGCGCGTGGTAAGCATTTCTTTTACCTCAAGGTGGTTGAACTTCTTCATCTGGGGAATGTTGACAACCGGCATCAGCTGATCTGCCGGGAGGGTCTTTGCCAGGTACTGGTCACGGGCATAAAACATGGATTTGCTCAGTACAAAGTAACGCCGGGGGATGACAGATTCATACTCCATCATGTCGTCCATGTCCATTTTTCCTTCCTTCATAAGATAGTAGAGCTGGGTTTTCCGTAACTGGGGCATCCGGTGATAGACGCGGGCGTTGGTGATCGGATTCCAGGGAAGCTCGTTGATTTCATCGTTAAATTGGAATAGAGGATGCCAAGCATCCGGATGAGTTTTATGACCGGGAGTTTCTTCTCTTTTTTTGCTTCATCCTTGAGGGCATCGATATAGATCTGGTGAATTCCCTGGTACATTGAATCTCCTGTGAAGGAACAGACCAGGTACTGCGATTTTTTTGCCGCCGATCCCTTGATGAGGAGGTGCACGCAATGCCGTGCGATGATAAAATCTTTTAAAAGGCCGATATAGTGGGCGGGGAGAAGAATAATATTTCTCTCCACGTTGTAGGTATATATATCCACCAGCGTCCCGTTTGGGTCTGCTTCGGGATTTCGTATGAAGGGAGATTTCCGTGTCAAGGAGATTTTCTGTCTGGCTGATGAGGAGTCGTATAGGTTTTGACAAGGGCATTTCAGTTTTCATTTCACTCATCCAAAAACTGTTATCTTAACCGGATAGGTTCATTCCGGTTCAATGTGCGGGATTCACCTTAATATATCTGATGAAAGGTGCCGGCTTTCCTGAAATCGGGTCGATGAAAACGGCTGTGCCAGTCATGGTTTTTACAAAGACTCTGCATTTCTCTGGCAGCAGGGCGGGATAAATATCGCAGCACTACCAATGGTAACAAATCTCCAATCATTGATTTTTCCCTGATTTGAAAAAACCGGAATCTATTCAATATATTTATCTGTTTGTCATCGTAACAGGAAATGAGATGCGTTATGGCTGACATGCTCACCGATCTGCTCATTTACATTGCCATCGGAATTATGACCTTTTCAATAGGTGCAATTCTCGGGTACCAGATCCTGTTCAGTGTACTATAAGAAGCGGTTCATGGTAATCGCCAAGCCAGTGTTTCGATGCCGATTCAGTAATCCCTATCATCGACGAACTCGGCAGGGAGACCTAATACAGGAGAAAAAGACAGATGGTTGACGTCGTAAGTTATACCCTGATCAGTATCACCTGCTTCTGCTTTGGATTAATCGTCAGTTTTCAGTTGGCACATATCCACTACTGTCGCAAACTCACTATTCTTATGAAGAGATCTATCGCGTACAAAAACAATCGCTCCTGTCCTTGTCGAATACGAAGAAGGGATCGCGAAGAAATAATTTTTTTTTACATCTGCCGGTAATGAGCGGATTTCCTGACCTATAACCCGGGATCCGGAGTTGTCAATCCTTTTAAGATATCAGGGTGACTTTCTTGCTTTCAAGTTGGAGATGAGGGATATGACATTCCTCAATCTGCTATTTTTCCTGTTTCTCCAGGAATTTCTTAGGGGTTATCACATTTTCAAGGGACGTAACCGGTGGCGGATGTGGAGATGGAGAATCCGACTTTCCAGAATATCCAGTTTTTGAAATTGATTTCCAATAATGGCGTGTTTTGATTGAAAACAGAGATTTCGCCTCGGAGGTCGCTGCGTTCATCGCATCGGGAGATAGTATACTATCGTCGATCTGGCTCCATGCGGCAGGATCAGTAACCCAAAAATTGTCTGGAAGACATAGTTTTCAATAAAATGTTGAAAATCCTGATAAACGGAGGGGACAGTGCCTGTCCCCCCGAACCGCCTCTGCGCCGAGCGATGACGGGTCGTATTACCTTTTCAGGAGGTTTGTTTTTAATTGTACCAGCAGAGATACGAATCCACCAAGGGAGGCCCTTCGGGAGCGGCAAATTATCTCTTAATTGTTATCGTCGAAATTCTCACGAAAATTTCATTTTCCCCGCCGTGCCTCGGAGAGGCGCTGATGCAGATGACTCTTATTCGGATAATTGAAAACTCAGAATCGGAAATGGGTAAGTCTTTTAACATGTTCGCGATACAGGAAATAGGATAGTATGAAAGGACTACCGGCTGATGCATTTCTAGTCATCAGCATGATAGTAATAGAATTCTCCCCGAGCCTTTCTGTTCCCGGTCAAGGAACGATTCAGGTTTGTTGATCCGTGGCCTTCCGCTCTGGTCCCGGCGGAAGGTGACCTCAAGCGCCCTGAGGAACCGGTTCATTCCTTCCCGCATCCTGAACGGTCCGGCTGCCGTGCCCTGCCTGCCCGGCACCCCTTCAAAGACAATATCCGCTCGCTGATCATATCGATGAGGTAAATGTCATGGTCGATCACCATGATGCCGACCGCTTTTCCCTCGGCATGATGTTTGATCATCCGGGTCACCTTGACCCGCTGCTCAACATCAAGGTGGGCACTGGGTTCGTCAAGTATGTAGAGATCGGCATCCCGGGAGAGGCACCCGGCAATTGCCACCCGCTGGAGCTCCCCGCCGCTCAGGGAATCAACCGGGGACTGGAGGATGACTTCAAGCGAGAGCGACTCAATGATCTCGTGCTGGTACAGGGATGAATCGAATTTTGTTGTCTGACGGCGGAGGATACATCTCAACGGTATCAGACGTATCAGCCTTGACGTACTGGGGTTTATAGGAAATCCGAAGGGATGTTTCAATCTTTCCTGTCGAAGGTGTTTCAACACCGGCAAGGAGTTTTGCAAACGTGCTCTTGCCCATACCGTTGGCCCCGACAACTCCCAGCACCTCGCCGACTTCTGATGGTGCCCCCGGTGACGTTCAGGTGAAAGGTCTCGTATTCCTTTGTCATTGCCGGGATCTCAAAGAGGGGCTCCCGGTCCGAACCTTTGTCATGAGCCCGTTTCTCAAAGATCAACCTGCGTATCCCGGAAACGGACATTCTCTTCAACAAGATATCCGTCAAGGTACTGGTTGATACCTACCCGGACACCTTTGGGACGCGTGATGATACCAAAGACTGCCGGTTTCCCGTACCCGACATGCACGGTATCGGCAAGCATGTCAAGGATTGCCAGATCGTGCTCCACGATGACCACCGGGCGCTCTGCTGCCAGGTCCCGGATCAGTTTTGCGGCAGCAATCCGCTGGTAGATATCGAGGAACGGGGTTATTTCATCAAAAAAATAGAGACCGGCATCCCGGGCAAGGCAGGCAGCAATCGCCACTCTCTGCAATTCCCCGCCGCTCAGCGTGCTGATGTCGTGATCGAGGATCGCATCGAGTTTCAGGACCGGAAGGATTTCGGCAAGTTTTTTGCGTTCATCAGTGGTTGTTAAGAGCTTCCCGACCGTACCGGAAAATACATTGGGGATGTAATCGATATACTGCGGTTTTGAGGCGATTTTTATGGTCTTTTTTGAGACCGTCTGGAGATAATCAAAGAGCTCTGTACCGGCATAGCGTTTCAAGATTTCTTCCCATGCGACTTCGCTATCGAAGTTGCCGAGGTTGGGGCGGAGCTGCCCGGAAAGGATCTTGACAGCCGTGCTCTTCCCGATACCATTTGCCCCGAGGATCCCGGTTACCTTCCCTTCAACGGGATGGGCAGGCCATAGAGGGCAAAACCGTTCTTCCCGTACCGGTGGGTCGGGTGCTCGAGCTCTTCCGGGAGGCTTACGATATCAATCGCATCAAAGGGACACTTTTTTATACAGATACCGCACCCGACACAGAGTTCTTCTGAGATGACTGCTTTTCCTTCCTCTCCGATAATGACGGTTTCATCCCCGTCCTGACCCGGGGACAGTAGAGGATGCATTCGGTGCCGCATTTCTTTGCATGGCAACGGTCTTTGTGAACGATTGCGATTCTCATGAGGATCCCAAAAGAGAATGTATTATGCATTACGGGGTAGTGAGGTCAACAGGATTGTCCATGTCATGAACCAGAAGGCAAAGGTCATGAATCCCTGGTAGAACCAGTCTTTTGCACCCAGTTTTGAGGTATCCATACCCATGAATATGAAGAGATGCTTCTGGATCACGATCCCGGCAAGCATCAGCATGAATGCCAGAAAACCGTTTTCCTGAAGCCCGGCTGCATCGGGAATCCCACCGGACCAGTACGACAGGCCACCGGTAATAATACCGATCACGGAGGCGACAAGAGTCCGTTTGATACGGGCAACATGTTCGGCCTGTTTTTCTGCCTTTGTCTTTTCCTTTTTTGTCAGGGCAGGTTTTTCTTCATACTGCAACTTCACTCATCCCGCTTCACCAGTAGTCTTATTTTTTAGTGCGCAAGCCATATGTAATTTGGTACATCATGGCATCCGAACAGGGAATGAGCGGGATCGATCGTCAGGGCGGTGACATCAGAATTGTGCGAAAAGCTGCCGCTCTGGATCGACAAGGTTTACCAGTTCGATTCCCGGACCCTGGGGATACGGCTCAACGGGGAAAACAAGGCACGTTACCAGATGATTATCGAGGCGGGGAGGAGAGCCCACCTCGTTAAGGACATGCCGGAACCCCCGAAAAACCCTCCCCAGTTCGCCATGTTCTTAAGAAAATATATCTCCGGCGGAAAGGTACTCGCCATCCGGCAGCACGGGCCTGGAACGTATCCTTATCTTCGATATCGGGAAGGGTCAGAGGGTTTACCACCTTATCATTGAACTTTTTGACGAGGGAAATGTCATCCTGGCCGATGAAAATTATACCATCATCAAAGCCGCTGCGGCACCACCGGTTCAGGGATCGGGAGATTGTTCCCGAATGCCACCTACACCCTCGGCACACCGATCCCACTTCATCAGTGGATGTCATGGCCGCCCTGATGAAAACGGATGACCGTGAACCTGGTCCGTTTCCTTGCCATTGGCTGTATGCTGGGGGGCACCTATGCGGAATACATATGCCGGAAAACAGGTCTTGATAAAACACTTCCTGCCCGTCTGCAGATCCGGAAACCATCTTTGAAGCTGTCCAGGAACTTCTTTACCAGGTGGTACATGCCCCGGATCCGGTAATCTCGCAAAAAACACTGTGAACCGGTCAATATCTGGGGCGGAGACGATACGACGGCATTTCAGGACTTTTTCAGAGGCTCTCGAAGCCTTTTATCCGCTGACAAAAGCCGAGAGAAAGACCGCTGAAGCACAGCCAAAACTCAACAAGGAAGAGCGGATTTTAAAATACCAGAAATCGGCGATAAAGAAATTTGAGGAAAAGATCGAGAAGACAGAAGGTATCGTTGCAGCCCTGTATGAAAATTATCAGTTTGTCTCAGCGGTGATCAGCACACTCGATGCTGCCAGTAAAACGCATTCATGGCAGGAAATGGAAAAACTCATCCGTGAGAAGAGATTCCGCGGATGCAAAAAAGATTGTTGCATTCCACCCGGAAGAAGCAGCGGTCGAAATTGATCTCGGGAAACGGGTGAAGATCTATGTCCATGAGGGGATCGAACAGAATGCCGGGCGGTATTACGATATAATAAAAAAATTCCGGAAGAAAAAGGAAGGGGCACTCAGGGCGATGAAAACGGTCTTGCCAAAGAAAAAAGTGCAGAAGCGGGATTTTATCCCGATGAAAAAAGTTGTGGTACCACCGTTTTCGCTGGTTCATCACCAGTGACGACGTTGTCGTGCTCGGCGGGCGGGATGCATCCCAGAACGAGGAACTGGTCAAAAAATATATGGGCGGCCAGGACCTGTTCGTGCATGCCGATGTCCATGGGGCAAGTGTCGTGATCGTCAAAGGTAAAGACCGAGCGTATGGACGAGGTGGCACAGTTTGCGGCATCCTATTCCGGGTGCATGGCGGAGCGGGCACTTCTCTGCAGATGTCTACAGCGCCCTTCCCTCCCAGGTGAGCAAGACCCCGGAATCCGGTGAATTTATCTCACGGGGCTCTTTTATTGTCCGGGGGGAACGCACCTATTACCGGAACGTGACCGCTGGCGTTGCCATCGGGCTCATGCTCGAACCGCATGCAGCAGTAATCGGCGGCCCACCTTCTGCAATCGGGACGAAAAACACAAGCTATGTCGAACTGAAACCCGGGCAGTTCGAACCCAATGACGTGGCAAAGAAAGTGCTGCGTACTCCTCAAACAGAAGGTTTCCGAAGAGGAGGAGAAGGCACTCAAAGGTATCCTGAACACGGATCATGTCGCCGCATTCGTACCACCCGGCGGTTCAGATATCACAGGTCATCATGAAAGCTGAATACGGGGAATTAAAGGACAGGTTCGGCGAAATCCGGTTATTCCCGGAGAGCATCGATGATCTCTGGCACCTCCGGCACCTCATCAGTCCGGGTGACCTCGTATTTGCGACAACCTTCAGGAGTGTGGATGCCGCCACGGATAAGATCCGGCCGGAGAAGGTGGAAAAACGGCCTGTCCGGCTTGGGATCAGGGTAGAGCGGGTTGAATTTTCTGAACACGGCATCCGGCTCCGCCTGACCGGAATCATCGAACATGGCGTGGATACCGGTGCATATCACACCATCAATGTCGAGACAGGGTTTGAAATTTCCGTTATCAGGCAGTGGCGCCCGATCGATCTCGAACGGATAGAGCGGGCGGTGAAGGCATCGGTTTACGGGGTGATTCATATCCTGACCATTGAGGAGGGGGAGGCAGAACTCTTCCGGTTACGGCAGTACGGTCCGGAGAGTGTCATCACGATCACCGCCGGAAGCGGCAAGGGAGGGGAGACGGATACCCGTGCAGGTTTTTTTGAACAGGTGCTTTCCTCGTTGACTGCATGTTTCCGGTCCGCTGATCATCGCCGGTCCCGGGTTTATCAAGGATGATTTTATAAAATTTGCAAAAAACCAGCTCCTCCCCGGCAGTTGACCGGGCAGTTGTCGTCGAGACACGGCGGATCGGGAGAGGAGCGGTGCAGGAAGTAATCGGGAAGGGTGTCCTTGATACCCTGATGAACGATCTCCAGCTCTCCCGCGAAGTGAAGACTGATGGACGAGGTGCTCCTGCGGATTTCACAGGACGGGGCAGTGGCATACGGTCATTTCGGAAGTCCAGGAGGCCGTTGGATCTGGTGCTGTTGACCAGGTACTTGTTGCAGATACGCTCCTCCGTAACGACGGGATTACGCAGCTCATTCAAAAAGCCGAAACGATGCGGGCAACCATCGTGGTTCTTTCATCGGATTTTGAACCCGGTGAACGACTGATAGCACTTGGCGGAATTGCCGCACTCCTGCGGTACCGCGTTGCCTGGCAGTAAGTGAAGAGACGGGGACTGGCAGCGGTGATCATCGAAAAACTACTTATCCAGGAACTCTTGGCGAGAAGGAAAATCTGGTAAAAAAAGCGATTGTTTCAATTCCACACCATTCACGTGGTCACATCAAATGCATTTTCCAGGATACCGGTCGATCCATCGGTATTTGTCAGGACAAGATTCCAGGTTCCCTGTGGATTGTATGATCCTTGTGAGGATGCCGAGGGAATGGGAAAAAACATCTCATCTGGGTTGTATCCTGTACGTTGTATATCGGTGGATGCAACAATATCCGAGTTCCCGCTCTTGGTGAGTCTTGCAGATAATGCCATTCTGGAAATTTGATCCAAAGACCGTGATGGGGAGATACTGTATTGGAGGCAGCAACGAACGTAGGATCGATGCTGGTGATACTAATCCCTCCGGTCGATGTGGTTGTTGCCGTAGGATTGGCGGAACCATGAATGACTGAACAGGTTGGTATAGACGCCATACTGACCGCTCGGATTGGTGACAACAACATCCCATGAACCTGCACGTGCATTTGATGGAGGTGAAAGGGTACAGGTGATCAGGGTCGAAGATACCACATTGACATTGGTCGCAGTGATATTCGGGTTATCACTCTTCACCAGTGTCACGGTTGCCCCGCTCTGGAAATTGGTACCGGTAAGATCTGTAATCGAGATAACATTACCGGCAGTTGCCCTCATCAGGAATAATGTTCTTGATGGTGGGTTTTACGTCGATGACAACGTTGTCCTTGTCGCCGTGACTGTCGTGGTGGTAGTCAGACGTGCTGTGGTTGTCGCGGTAATGGTCGGCGTCCGGATCGGAATTGATGAAATGGCTTTATTGAGTGATTTTTGTATAATCTCTGTCCATGACCGTTCTGCTGGATTTTGCCGTGTTCGCATTCAGACGGTAGCCCCAGCTCCCGTCCGCATTCGGATAGATCAGTGCCCGTTCATACATGATCGGTGGATGCATCATAACTGATGATCAACCAGGCAGTCTGAGCCGTCGATGTCGGAATTTTTAACAATATCTCCGGCAATAAACGCCGGACCTGATCCCGGGACCTTCGTTCCGGTTGTTGTTGGCGGGGTCGTGTTTGAGAGGGCGGTGTACCTGCACAACCGGCAACCAGAGCAAACAGGAGAAGGAACAGGAAAACCAGTGAAAATTTTTTTACGGTTTCGTTCATGTACATACATCAATCCAGACACTATAAATCGTTTTATCCGTCCGCATGATGCCCGTCAGTACTACAAACTTCAGATATGAATGGTTACAACGTGTTGAACACGAGAAAGGGCTCTTATAAAAATTACCGCCGTTTCCAGGAGGAATCCCCCGCCTCAGGGGCTCTCCGTTGCACGGCGGGGCAGGGAACGTTTCTGAGAATCCCTCACCGAGAATCATCAGAAAAACTGCTCTTTTTTTCGATATTTGGATCTCCCTTTTCTGGTCGAGTTCCGCGGTTACACTAAAAAATCTCCTGAAAGGGTAATACACCTATCATCGCCTCAGCGGAGGGGCGGCCCGGGGGGACAGGCACGGTCCCCTCCGAATGTAGTATTTTCAAAAAATTTGTGATAACCATGTTTTTTCCAGGACTTGTTTACCTGACAGGTAATCGTCACCGGAACACCTGTGAGAACGAATGGCCATTGGATGGTGTTACGGAACCAGTTCTTTCATTATCCGGAAGGAACAGGAATTCCAGGATTCAGATGCGGAATATCCGACCAAATTTTCTGCCATTAAGATAGGCAAAAAAACGATATACCCGATTAAAAAAAATACCTCGAAATGTTTATTCCTCTTTCTTCTCCGGCCGTTTGAAGGTCTCAACAAGCGTGATTTCCGATAAATCCCTGATTAACTCGAACCCCTCATGGATGATCCTGCCCCGCCAGAGAAGCCAGCGGCGGTCATAGTTAATACCGGGCAGGAAGGGTGATCGTTGCCTTGCCGTCATCGATTGCGATCTCCATATCCTTTCCGGCATACAGCCGGACCAGGCCTTTCAGCTCTTCGAGCGGATCGGTAACTATCTCTTCAATCTTATAATGATAAGAAAGTGTCTGTCCGGCAAGAGGTGGATTGAAATCGACAATTACCTTGGAACCGATTACATCAACGACCGTTCCTTCTCCCATCTCCTCCATCTTTACCGGCATACCGCGGACAGGTTTTTCCTTGAACTGGTTCTTCGGGAACGACTTGATGCGTTTGGGATCGCGATCCCCAAATGCCTTGTCAGGGAGCAACGACAACGTCGCCTTCTGCACCGGCCTCCTTGCCGACAAGTTCCTCGTCCAGACCGAGTATGACATGTTTCTGCCCGACACAGATGGTGACCGGGCCATATATCGCGTTCGGGCTGTGGATACCGGCAGATTTTGCCTCTGCCTCATCGGTGGTATCAAAAATCTCTTCATGCACGCTGCCCGAATAGCTCAGTTTAATAAAATCTCCTTCTTGTATCGCCATGGTTCACCTGACTATATTAAATTGCAACGAAAACAGATAAACGTGTGGCACAGTCATGCTTGAAATTGAATTGAAAGTCAGGGTTCCATCGCTTGATCCGGTTCGCCGGCAGCTGGTCATGCGCAATGCACGGTTTTCCGGGAGGATCCATGAGCATGATGTTTACTACAATGCACCCCACCGGGATTTTGGCGTAACCGATGAGGCGGTACGGGTCAGATATACCGACGATCATGCGGTAATCACCTACAAAGGGGCAAAGATCGGAGCATCCGGTCTCAAAGCCCGCGAAGAACTCAA
This sequence comes from uncultured Methanoregulaceae archaeon, assembly GCA_963721245.1. GTDB lineage: Archaea > Halobacteriota > Methanomicrobia > Methanomicrobiales > Methanospirillaceae > Methanoregula. The sequence goes on from CAVRIL010000003.1 coordinate 62,254, forward strand.
TACAGCAGTCGAATCCGGCGAGGTCTTTGAAGCGATACTGGATCGTCTCGGGTTTACCCGGACAGCCGAAGTGAATAAATGGCGTGAAAATTACCAGCTCGGCGACACTGCGATATCCCTGGATTCTGTCGATGAACTGGGCACATTTGTAGAGATTGAAGTATGGCTGACGGGAGATGACAAGTCGCTGCGGCAGCACAGATAGAAACAATCTTTCAAAAGAGATTGGGGTACATGGCGAGCCGATCCTCGCCTCGTACCTTGAACTGCTCCTCTCTAAACGGTCAGGAGTTCAATCCTGATATCCCGTGCTTCTGTCCCGAAATGGAGCATCGCACAATAACCGTCCATGGCTGCACCGGGATTTACAATTTTTACGCCGTCAACGTCCATGACACCCCGCTGTTCGTGAATATGAGCGCAGCAGACAAGATCAAAGGACTTCATATGCTTCCGGATACTCTGGCTGCCCACGTGTTCGCCATTGATTTTGTCGAGCGTTTCATAAGGGAGGGGTGTGGGTAAGAAGGACGTTATGAACGGTTTTTTCCATCTTTTTCATCGCAGTGTGCATTACGTCATCTATCTGCTTGTCTGTCATCTCGAACGGTGTACCGAAGGGTGTGGGATTTGATCCACCGATACCTGCAATCGTTATCCTGCCCAGGTTAATCTGGGAGCCATGGAGACATACTGTGTCTGAGTGTTCGAGCGTTTCGATGATCTCACGCGGGTCGCAGTTACCGGGCACTGCAAAACACGGCACATCGATGCGTGACAACACGTCATCGACCGTTTCAACCGGACCCATATTGGTGATATCGCCTGCAATAAATACCGCTTCCGGACTCAAATCCAGAAATGAATCAATTTTACCGAATTGACCATGGAGATCTGCTATCAATAGCACATCTTTCATGGTATATCATTTGAAGGGCGTCTAAAAAACCTTATCTCAGGATCATTCCATGAGCCTGTCAGTTTACCCGAATACGCAAGTTTTCCGCAGATTTTTTCGGTTTCCGGCAGGAGTGAACGCGCGTTGGTACCGGCAAGGCGGGTACCGGGCAGGGGAAGGAAGCGGTGGACATGCACCTTTCCATACCGGGTTACCCATTGCATGAAGGTCAAGGGTCCTTTTCTGGTCTTCATCGGTCTCGAAAGGGAGCCCGACGATAAAATCTACTACCGGATGATTGAAAATTCATGGCAGAGTTCGACCGCATGGATTACATCGTCTGACGGTATGTCCCCGATCAAGTCTCTCCAGCACTGCATCACTTCCCGATTGTGCCCCGAAATGAAGTCTTGTGTTGGAACAGAACGTGGTAAGCAGGGAAAGCGATTCCTCGCAGATAAATTCCGGGCGTACCTCACTCGGGAATGTTCCGAAATATATCCTGTGCTCCAGTTTTCTGAAGAGGCGTTCAATCTTTTCCCAGCGTGGATGGATACCATCCGAGCCGTACGCAAACGCATTCGGGGATACGAACCTTGCATCCCCGTACCGGTTCGCATAGCTGGCAATCGCATCAAGGGAACGGTGCCTCATGCAATGCCCGAAGATATTCGGTGTCTGGCAATAACCGCAGGAAAACGGGCAGCCCCGGCTGATCTCCACGTATCCCTGTTTCCGGGAAAATGGCGGATAGGCATCAAGCCGGACGCAGGAATCCGCCGGTTCATAACTCGTTACTTGTCGCAACACCGGGTATGTTCCCGTCGCTGCCAGCCTCTATCTGGGCAAGAAGGCGGGGAAGGGTAAACTCCCCTTCACCGGCAACAACAAAATCGGCATATTCTGCTGTCTCACGCGGGTAGTGCCGTTGCATGCGGACCACCCACTATGGTTATGCAGTCTGCGGTAGCAATCTCGTCCCGGTACCGGGATGCATTGATCGAGTTGAGACTGTAGCAGGTCACGTCATCGTGTCGGACGAATCTGACCGGCTGGAGAAGATATCCTTCCTGCTCGCAGGCCGCAGACAGTGCTGCATAGGAGTTTTGTGCAGCGTGAATCAGCCGCCAGTGAACCTTCATGAATCAAGTTTTTTATGTACCCTTCTGAGGAAAAAAAAGGGTTGTTACTGGCAGAACCGGTAATTATCGCGGGTACGGTACTGCCTGAGATCATCATTTGTTTTATAAGTCTGACCATTATCCATGGAAACCCAGACCTCGACACGGTCAATCGGGCCCTTTAAGGATCCTTCGCCTCTGGTTCCATCAAGATCCACCTCATCTCCCTTTTGGATCCCAGAGTGGCGGTCTGAACTGTTCCGTCAGCTCTCGTGAGCCTTACATCAATCCGTTTCACGTGTATCTGTCCCAGACCGCCCTGGAAGATGACGGGGATTTTGCCAAGGTAGTCCTTCTCTCCCACATTGATCAGGACACGATTATAATCAGGTATTGCATCGGTCGTGACGGTCGTGAAAGTGCTTACTGAAGTGGCCGGACCGGTCGTGGTCCCGGTTCCGGTACCTGGTGTGGGGGAGGCGGGTGAAATGTTGCTCGTACAACCGGCACCGGCAATGGCGGCGCAGAGAAGTATAAGAAAGAGTAGGGAAATCCTGGAATTCATAGTAAAATTTGCGAGCCTGAGTTATATCATGCTTGTGCTCTCAGAGAAGGACTCTGATAGAAGGCATCTTTTTTTCCGGGTTTGTTCAGCTTGTCAGAATCCGTGGAAACTCTACAAATTTCTAAAGCATACTACATTCGGAGGGGACAGTGCCTGTCCCCCCGAACCGCCCCTTCGCTGAGCGATGATGGCGTATTACCTTTTTAGTAGTTTTTGTTGTAGCTGCGGTACTCGACCAATAAAGGGAGAAAACAAGATCGCCGTAAAAGATAAAAAATTCTGATGATTTTGATGAGAATTCTCAGATAGAACTTCCTTCCCCGCCGTGCCTCGGAGAGGCCCTGAGGCGGGCAACCCTCATAAATACAATGAATTTTCTCGGGAAGTCTATGTTCGTAACTGTCCATTCGTGAATGACTATCCCACAGGGAACCAATAAAAATGAGATACTATTTTCCCAAAAGTTTTCTTGGAGAGTATTTCAGAAAAAAATCAATTATACGACTTCTCCACCAAAATTTGGGAACCATAGTCGGGGACCTTACGGGTATCCATTTTTCAGCTCCAGCGTCAGTTCTATGACAGGATTATAAACTGGTATATCCCGAATAAAATGAATTATATTTTATCATCCCGAAGAAAACTTGATCTTCTTTGCGGGAACAGTACATAGACATGAATCCGGCAATAGTCGATTCGCTTGTTTATATCTGCATCGGTATTATTGCCGCAGGAATTATCTTTGTTATCTTTGCCTGGTTGAAAAAACGGGCTGCGCTGACAGAAACCAGGATGGATGATCTGCTTGTGGAGTCACTCGGGACTCCCCTGGTGATGCTGGCTTTTTTTATCCCGTTCTTCCTGGCTGTCCGGCATGCCCTCACGTTGTATCCGCAATACCAGTGGATCACGGACACGAAGATACTCGACTCCACCTACATCCTTGTGGGGACATGGATAATTGCTACCTTCGTTGACGGGTTTTTACGAACATACGGGATTGCGCTGGCAGAAAAAACGGACACTGATATCGATGACCGTATCGTTGATATTCTCCAGAAGATTGCCAAATGGATCATCTGGTTTATCGGACTCATGTATGTCTTTTCGACATTCAATGTCAACATCACCCCCCTGATTGCCGGAGCAGGTGTCATGGGTATTGCCATTGCCCTGGCCGCACAGGATCTCTTCTCCAATTTTTTCGGGGGCGCGGTAATCATCACGGACCAGCCGTTCAAGATAGGCGACCGGGTCCTGATCAACGATGTGCTCGGCGATGTGGTTCATATCGGCCCGCGAAGCACGAGAATAATTACGCTCGATTCCGATATCGTGACCATCCCCAACACCAAGATCGCCACCAGCGTGGTCCATAACTATTCCATGCCAAATCCCCAGGTCCGGATCCAGATCCCGGTCTCGGTCTCCTGGACGGCTGATATCGAACAGGTCAAGCGGGTTCTGCAGGAGATTACCCAAGAAGCAGTAAAAAACCGCCCCGATGTAATAGCCGGTGATCCCCAGCCAACGGTGTACCTGATGAAGATGGAAAAATCCGCGATGACATTTATGGTAACCGTGTATGCCAGGGGTTTTCTCTACAACAATAGTATCCAGGATTACATGAACATCCAGATCATCGGGCGGTTCAGGAAAGAGGGAATAATTATTTCCTGAATTCCTTTGCTTACGCGCGCGGCATCGGGAGAGGATTTCATGAAATGCCGGTCATTAATTACCTTGCAACCTTCGTTCCCAAAAACGGGTCCTGACCAATAACCATGTCTATCATACCATCAGATAAACCAGGAGAAATACCTGTACTTAGCAATTCCTCCTGCCGACCACTTCGCAAAGGTGTTTTCATGCAAAAAATACTCCCTCTGCTCCTTCTTATTCCCCTCATTCTCATCACGGTTATGCCAGGATGCGGGTCAGCGGCAGCCGTTATAGAGCCGGGTTCCGGGTTCATTGTCGTGGCTTCACCCCCCACTGCAGACTTTTACACCACCACGCAGTCCGGCAACATGCCATTGCGGGTAACCTTTTTTGATCGCTCTGACGGAACGCCGCCCCTTCAGTATCTCTGGGACTTCGGCGATGGTACGACGTCGACGTTGAAGGAACCGACCCATATTTTTGGACCGAACGGGAAGTATACGGTCAGCCTCACGGTAACCAATTCATATGGGAAGGATACGAAGACCCGGACGGGTTATATCTCCGTCGGCGATCCTCCGAAGGTAAACTTTTCTGTCTCCTCGGCAAACGGTATCCTGCCCCTGACGGTAACCTTCTCGGATTTGAGCGGTGACTCGCCTGAATCGTGGCAATGGGATTTTGGTGACGGCTCGACATCAGCCGTTCAGAACCCGACCCATACCTATACAAAACCGGGAACCTACAGCGTCACCTTGTCCTCGACCAACGAATTTGGGACCGGGCAGATTATCAGGTCCGGTCTCATCACTGCCGGCACTATCCCGAAGGCTGAATTCGCTGTCGAGCCCCAGGAGGGTGATCCCCCGCTTACGGTGCATTTCCATGATTTTTCCAGCGGCATTCCTCTCGCATGGCTGTGGGATTTCGGAGACGGCACGACAAGTACTGAAAAGGATCCGGTGCATACGTACTCCAGCGCGGGAAGGTATGCAATCACCCTGCATGTTGCAAATGCATTCGGAAGCGATGTGCTCACGCGATCCGATCTCGTTCGTGTCAGGCAGATACCGTGACCTGCCATAACACCGGCACCAACGCAAACCGTAACTCCGTCAAAGGAAGAGACTCATACAGGCGGAATCGTTGGTATGATCCGGCAGGCACGCGGGACCATGGAAAAAAACCTCCCGACCAGCGGGTTGATTCCCCCGCAGTTCCTGGCACTTGCAGCCGTCCTGACCAGCTCCCTTTTCCTTGTGATCAATCTCCTGATCAGTAATATCGGGGCTCTCTCCCAGATCGGGCCGAAATTTATCAAATTTTTTATGGATCTTGCGGGAGGCCATGCAACGGAAAAGGTGAGCGAGGCCGAAATCGAGAGACGCGGGATCGCGGGCCAGCCAGAGGCCAAGTCATTTCCTGGGACTTTCGGCTGCAGAGGTCATTATTATCGAAGTGGCAGTGATCATGGTGGCCCTTGCCTTTGTCCTTGCCGATCGTGTCGAACTCACGCTCGAAAATATCCTGATTTATCTTCTGGTGGGAGCGATATCTGTCGTCCTGCATGATTTTGCACACCGCTACTTCGCGACAAAACACGGGCATGATGCCGACACCCAGTTCTGGGGTCTGGGGACGGTCATCATGTTCATTACCGCATGGCTTTATCGGCAATGCATTTGCCCAGTCATACCGTAACCTGGTGAACAGGACCGGGTGAGGATAATATCCGGGAAACAGGAATCGAGATGGTTGCAGGTCCCTGTATCAGCATTATTCTCATGATCCTGTTCCTGGCACTCACCCGTCTGGGCGGGACTCTACGCAGTTGCCGGGGGAGTCGGTTTTACCATTAACCTTATCACGGCGGTCTACAGCCTGATGCCCATCGAGACGATGGACGGCAGGGCGATCTGGAAATGGAACCGGTCCGTGTACCTGGCGCTCTTCGTGCCGATGATCGCATTTTACTTCTTTACGTACATGATCGCATGAGGAATCACCCGTCCTCCGGTTTTCTGACCTCAGGAAATCCGATGGATAGCCCGGAACCATCGATGGTTTTGCCCTTTTATTCAATTCACCGTACAGGTTCACCTCATTACGATGATCTCGTACGAATTGGTATGAAGCAATCAGGGAATCATATCGGGAAGGCATTATCCCAAAAATCATAATTCCGTGGAAAATACCTGTTAAACATACATAAGAATTCATTTATCCTTTGCCAGATCCAAACTAAGGAGAAATGGTTCTGTTCACTCTCTTTGACCTCATTATCCACTTCGACAAATACCTCCCGGGAATTATACAGACTTACGGTATCTGGACCTACCTGATCCTCTTTGCCATCATTTTTTGCGAGACAGGCCTGTGTATTCCTGCCGTATCTCCCCGGGGATTCCCTGATATTTATCGCAGGCGCACTTGCCGGAGGCGGCTTCCTGAACATAGAGGTCCTGATCCTTATTCTCATCGCTGCCGCTGTTCTTGGCGACACGGCGAATTACTGGATAGGCCATACAATCGGGACAAAGGTGCTGGAGAAAAGGTATAGTTTTGTGAAAACAGAGCACTTAAAGAGGACCGAGGAATACTTTACCCGTTACGGCGGTAAAACCATCGTCATTGCACGATTTATTCCCTTTATCCGCACATTTGCTCCATTCCTTGCCGGGGTCGGAAAGATGAGCTACCGCTGGTTCGTTACGTACAACCTGATCGGCGGCATTCTTTGGGTCTCGGTTTCGCGCTTGCGGGATATTTCTTTGGCGGTCTCCCTATCGTGAAGGAAAATTTCAATTTCATCGTCTATGCGATCATCGGGATCTCACTGCTTGCGGTTGGATCCATTGTAATCGGGGTATTTCGTACAGTCCGTCCCGAGCCTCCCCGCGAGGAAGATACTGACAAAAGAGCGGAAAAGTAAAGGTAACCGGGCAAAAAAAGAAATTCGTATCGGTCAATTACGAAGAAACCTGTCCGGATGATTCCGACTATATGTAGTACCGGTTCGTACCTGTACGGTTCATGATCCAAGAGTATATTTCAGGAGCATGCAAAGTACATCTGCGATTTCAGAATCGGTTCAACATCGCAGGATCTTTTATCTGATGCTTTCATTTGATAAACTCCTGGAACTGGCCGGCACTGACGGGCTCCAGACATCCCAGGTTGCCGAATTCCGCAAGAAATTTGGTGCCAATACGATGACTCCCCCGGTCCGGGAGTCGCTCTGGAAACAATACCTGGAACATTTTGATGACCCGATAATCAGGATCCTTCTCTTTGCAGTGACCATATCCACGATCGTCTCGATTGTCAGAGGGAGTGGGTTTCTGGATATTATCGGGATCCTGATTGCTATTCTCCTCTCAACAGGAATCGCTTTTTTCAACGAGTACCGGAGCAGCCGTGAATTTGACGTGCTGAATGCGACCCGGGATGATATGGCTGTCAAGGTGATCCGGGATGGTCACCCGTCATCGATCCCATCACGTGAGATTGTTGTCGGGGATCTGATAATTCTCGAAGCAGGTGATGCGATACCAGCAGACAGCCTGGGTATATACCGCGGATGATATTTTCACCGACGAATCCGCATTCACCGGGGAGAGCGAACCTGTACCAAAAAATTCAGGAGAACGAGTCCTGAAAGGAGCATTCGTCACGGCCGGGAAAGGGGCAGGTGATTGCCGGCGCGGTGGGGGACTCTGCACAGATGGGGTTGATCGCCTCATCCCTTGGGATCGATCATACAACCCAGACTCCCCTTGAACAGAAACTGGAGGCTCTCGCCAGGGTCATCAGCAAATTCGGGTACACGATGGCGGTGCTTATCTCTGTAAGCCTGTTCATCCGGGGGATTTTCACCGGTGAGGTGACCGGCCTGGACTTTGATATCGCCAATCATCTGCTTCATTACCTGTTGCTTGCGGTTGTGGTGGTAGTTGCCGCTGTTCCCGAAGGGCTTCCGATGAGCGTCGCACTCTCGCTCTCCCTTGCCATGCGCAAGATGACACGGGCGAACTGTCTTGTACGCCGCCTGATCGCCTGCGAAACAATCGGTTCTGCCACGACAATATGCACGGATAAAACCGGGACACTCACCAAGAACCAGATGGAAGTGGTTGCCTCATCGTCCGGTAACCCGGAGTTCCAGGAGAATCTTCCGCAGACTTCATCCGGATGGATCACCCTGAATGCCGCGGTAAATGGCACGGCACATCTCGAGGAACGGGAGAACCGTGTCCTGGTGATCGGGAACTCAACGGAAGGTGCGCTTCTCCGGTGGCTCCGGCAGTATTCTTTCGATTATATGAAGATCCGTGCAGAAACACACGTAACGAAACAGTATCTCTTCGACGGCAACCGGAAACGGATGTCGACCGTTGTCCATCTTAACAACAGATATTACCTCCTTGTTAAAGGTGCACCGGAGATCCTTGCCTCATTGTGCATCGTCAAACCTGATCTCAGCGGGATAAACACTCTTGCATCTCGGGCGATGCGGACCCTTGCCTTTGCCCATAAGGAGATCCTTGACGGGGATGACAGCGAGACCTGCCTGGTATGGGACGGGTATGTCGGCATCCGGGATCCCCTCCGGGACAACATCGCCGAATCTGTTGCAACCTGTCAGCATGCCGGTATCCGGGTCCGGATGGTGACGGGTGATAACCCGGAGACGGCACGGGCGATAGGGACCGGACGCCGGGATTCTCAAACGCGGGACGGTCGTGACGGGAGCCGCATTCCGTTCTCTTTCACCCGACGACCAGGTGAACGCGGCACAGGAACTCGATATAATGGCACGCGCCGAACCCATGGACAAACTTCTCCTGGTTCAGGCTCTTCAGAAGAGCGGTGATGTTGTCGCGGTGACAGGAGACGGAACGAATGACGCTCCTGCCCTCAAACATGCTGACGTGGGGCTTGCCATGGGAATCGCGGGAACCGAAGTGGCCCGGGAGGCGAGCGATATTATCCTGCTCGATGATTCGTTTTCATCGATAACCAACGCCGTTTTGTGGGGCAGATCCCTGTATGAGAATATCCAGAGGTTTATCCTCTTCCAGATCACGATTAACTTCTGCGCCTGCATCCTGATCTTCCTCGCATCGCTTCTGGGTTACCCGGAACCCTTCAGCATCATCCAGATCCTGTGGATCAACATCATCATGGATACCCTTGCCGCATTTGCCCTGTGTTCTGAAGCTCCCCACGCCGGGCTTATGAACCGCCAGCCCGTCTCGCATGATGCGAAAATTATCACGCCGTTCATGTTTCTATCTATCGTGGTAACCGGAATATTCATTGTCATTGCAGGCATGCTGCAGATAACTACAGGATTCATCGGAGGCACTACGCCTGCCGAGGTGAGTACGGTGTTTTTTGCCTCATTTATCCTCGTGGCAGTCTGGAATGGGATCAACTGCCGGGCTCTGGATGGAAAAATGCCTCCATTCTTCAGGGGAAACCCGACATTTTTTGCGGTTATGGGGGGTATTATCCTCATCCAGATGCTTATCGTGCAGTATGGTGGAGCGGTCTTTGGCACAGTGCCGCTTTCAATGGGACAATGGGCATGGATCATACTGATAACATCGTTGGTCCTGGTTGTCGGCTTCCTTCTCCGTGTATCATATAGATACCTGAGTACAAAGAAGAACCGGAATTCGGGACATACAGAGCACTGCTTTTAGGGAAAATTTTTTTCCGGGCCACCTGTTTCTCTAATCCCTTCTCCCTTTAAAATCGATTAACTCGCCCAATATGGATTTAATTCAATTAAAGACAAAAAAATTGCCGATGGTGGAAATCCGCGCCCATGAATGCCATCAATGACGAAAAAAAGCCCGTCGCGGCCGATAATTATATAAGATTCCGGCATCTTAATGTGTAGCATCAGGAATTGTTCCCGGTTCTTTCGGGAATTTTTTCTATAAACTGCCGTCCGATCGAACCGGGATCGAATGGGGGGATGACTGACACGATGACCTGATACAACCATGGCGGGGCACCTATGGATCTTTTCTCAAAAATATACTTCAATTATAGCAAGATTATCAAGACGATCAAGATCTACCTGCTGCTCGCTGGACCGGGCCTCATTGTCATGATCGCAGACAACGATGCTGGTGGAATCACCACGTACGCAGCGACCGGAGCAAAATTCGGGTACAGCCTCATATGGTTCCTCGTTCTCCTCGGCCCTGTTGCCTATTTCGTGCAGGAGATGACGGTCCGTCTGGGTGCGGTCACCAAGCACGGGCATGCCGAAGCGATCTTCAGCGCGTTCGGCCCGTTCTGGGGCTGGTTCTCGCTCCTCGACCTGACCCTCGTCAACTGGCTGACCATCGTCACCGAGTTCATCGGCATGACTGCCGCACTCAGCATCTTCGGGATCCCTCCTGGAATCACGGTCATTGTCGTCATCCTCGTAATGTTTGGGATCGTCCTCTCGGGGCGGTACTGGACATGGGAGAAGATCACGATGGCCTTCTGCCTCGTCAACCTCATCTATATCCCTGCCGCGTTCCTGGTCCATCCCTCTGTCAGTGATGTCCTCCGTTTCGGGCTCGTACCTAACTTCCCGGGAGGCTTCAACGGGACGCTCTTCTTCTTCATGATGGCAAACATCGGGACCACGATCGCACCCTGGATGATCTTCTTCCAGCAGAGCGCGGTCGTCGACAAGCAGATGAAGGAGAAGGATATTCCCTGGGGGAAGTTCGACACGATGATCGGTGCCCTTTTCACCATCATCGTTGCGGTCTTCGTCATCATCGTGACCGGGACCCTTCTCTATGGCATGAACATCGAGAGCGCAGCCCAGGCAGTGAACGTCATAATGGGTACACACCAGTGGGTAGGGACTCTCGTCGCCATTGGTCTTTTCGATGCCGGGTTCCTCGGGGCGATCTGCATAGCGCTGACAAGTTCGTGGGCATTCGGAGAGGTTTTCGGGTGGGCGCATTCCCTGAACTACAAGGTGAAGGAGGCATTCTGGTTTTACGTATTCTTCTTCTTCGGGCTTATCACTGCAGGTGGAGTCGTCCTCATCCCGGGAGCCCCGCTGGTGTTGATAACTCTCTTCGTCCAGGTGGTCGCAGTGACCCTCCTGCCGGCTGCGCTGGTATTTCTGATCATTCTCCTGAACGATGAGGGAATCATGGGGAAATACAAAAATACTCTCTTTGAGAATATTGCGAATATAACGATTGTCGTGTGCATTATCGTGCTGTCGTCACTGTACGGTATCAGTACACTGTTCCCAAACCTGTTCGGATGATGGACAGGGAGGTACACGAATGGTAACAATGGAAAGCGTTTTCGGGGAAAGGATAGGGAGTTTCCTTCGGGAATCGACCGGGAAGATCGTCTGGATCAACAAGAAATATGCGACGCCCACGATAAAACTGTCGAGAGGCGCCAAGATTGCTCTCCTGCTTCTCGAGCTCTATCTCATTTTCCTCGTCGGGCTGCTTGCCTATAAATTCTGGACAATCGTTCGCGGGGGTGCGTAATGGTACGGCAGGATCCCGCGAACAGCCCCGCTATGGCCGGGGACCTGGAGATCCTCCTGTCCGACATCCTGAACGTCCCTATCCTGCGATCCGGGAGAAAAATAGGGTCGCTCGCCGATCTGGTGATCGTCGAGACTTCAAAGATCCCGGAGGTCCGCTCCCTGTACGTCACCCGGTCGTTCGGCCACCCGAGCCTCCTGATCCCATGGGAGAACGTTCATACCTTAACGGGACGGGGAATTGAGATCACGGTCAGTGATATTAAAACCTATGAAACGGAACCGGCCGATGACGTAATACTCCTCCGTGACTATGTCCTCGATAAGAAGGTTATCGATCTCGAGGAGAACGAGGTCGAAGTCGTGTATGACATACGACTCGTCCTCCGGAACAAAAAACTCTATGTCACTGATGTTGATACCGGCAAGGCCGCCCGTCTCAGAAGGCTGGGACTCGGACTGCTTGCAAAGCTCCTCTATGCAACTGCCGACACCGAAGCGGAGCAGCTGATCTCCTGGAAATATATCCAGCCGCTCCCTACCAACATCGGCCGGTTCAAGGGAAATGTCAAGCTGAATGTATTAAAAGAAAAGCTCTCTGAGATCCATCCTGTCGATCTCGCAGATATCCTCGAAGAGATGGACCACGAACAGCGGGTGATGGTCTTTTCGAGCCTTGAGCACGGGCACGCCTCAGACACTCTCGAAGAGATCGAGCCGAAAGTACAGCGCGAGATCATCTCATCGCTGTCTACCGAAAAGGTCGTCCAGCTCATCAATGACATGACCCCGGGACAGGCGGCTGATATCCTCTCAGTTCTTCCGTCTGCTGAAGCCCATGTTATCCTTGACGTCATGAACGCAGATAGTGCCAGGAAGGTGCAGGCAATCATTAACCGTCAGGAAGAGAAGGTGATCCATTATACCACCCAGAAGATCCTGAAGTTCCCCCCGGAAACGACGGTCGAGTATGTCCAGAACGACTATCCTCGTCATGCCCGGGATAAAGATGTCATTATGTACATTTATATCATCGACGAGAATGAACACCTGCTGGGTGTTGTCGATCTCAAGGAACTGCTGAAGGCGGATGATAAGGCGTTCCTCAGGGATGTTATGGTCGAGAACGTAATCACTCTCTCGACCGGAAATACTCTCAAGGAAGCGGCGCAGGAATTCTCACGGTATGGTTTCCGTGCCCTCCCGGTTGTCGACGACGATAACCGGCTCGCCGGTGTAATCCCATACCGGGACGTCATGAATCTCACGCACCAGTTTGTAGAATGAGGCCGGGATGCACCACGTCAGGAATCGTGCCCGCGGATGCATCGCCCATCCCATTTTTTATCCTTGCAGACCTGCTCCGGAACGAGAACAAGTAACGTTTTCAATTCTTTTTTCAGGTTTTATTTTTTTCACCGAAAGTACAAAAGGATCCGCAGCGGTTACATGCCCCTTCAGTGCAGGGTTCGGTATGAATGGTAATGACCGCACGCGGAAATTCGACATTGAGGTCAGATTCAAGGTGATCCGAAAGGTCATGGGACTGCAGGACGGTGGCAGTGCCGGACATGACCAGGTGGAATTCGATAAAGATGTCCGGGCCTGAACGTCGTGTCCTCAGGTCGTGGAACCCGGCATAATCGCCGGAATGTTCACAAATGATCGCCCTTATCCGCTCCTCGTCCACAGGAGGAATACTGTGATCGATAAGATCTGAGAATGACCGTCTGATAAGATCATACGCGGCCTTCATTATCACAACTGCTACTCCTATGGCAAACAGGGAATCAAAGATGGCGATGCGGGTCAGTTGTATCAGGACCAGCCCAATGAATACCCCCAACGAGGTATAGACATCGGTCCGGAGGTGCCAGGCATCGCTTTCAAGCGCAATAGATTCAGACTGCTTCGCCACCTTCATCAGCCGCTGGGACACAAGCCAGTTTACGAGTGCGGATACTCCCATAACTGCGATACCAAAAATGAGCAGTTCAGGAGAGAACAGGCCTGTTGATTCACCGAGTAATTTCAGCAGGGCTTCCCTGATGATCAGGATAGCGGCGATAACGATAAGCAGGGCTTCGATTAAGCCGGAGATGTCTTCAAATTTCCCATGTCCGAATTCATGCTGGGCATCGGGCGGTTCAGCCGATTTCCGTACGGAGAAAAACGCAATCACTGCCGCTATAAGATCCATTGAAGAATGAATTGCCTCAGAGATAATGCTGACCGAACCTATGGAGAAACCGACCAGAAATTTCATCAGGACAAGCCCTGTGTTGGAAATGACCGAAAGACGGGCGGTCTTTTCCTTAAGTTGATCCAGGGTTGCCTTGTCCATGGCAGAAGGTGACATGAAAACCTGTGTATATCATATCAGCATTCTCCTCACTTCAAGATATGCTGTTTACCATTCCACGGAACTACAACAATCCTGTGTTTTACGGATGCGAGAATCTAAGACTGACACCGCAAAAGAAGATTCAGCGCGTTAAAGCACAACATGATATCCTCTGCCGGTTTTTTGCTGCCTCCAAAGGCCGGGAATCTCTCCGGTAATCTCTATCTGGTTCATAAATACATGGGAAAATCGTTACTATACGGTCCGGTAACGCAGAATTGCTGCCATCCCTCCTGATTCTGCAAGGAATTGCAAACCCTCATCAAAATTTTCCTGTATGATGGTTGTTTTTGCACCACTCAGATCGGCAAGACGGGTCAGTTCTTCGATGATATCCACCACTTCATCAACGATGACCGGGGCCGAACATATTCGGCAGGTGTGGGCAAGGATTTCCGGCACCTCCATCCCCGGTTCCAGCAGGATCGTCCGTTCATCGGCATGCCCGCATTGCTGGCAGGTGATCCGGCGATGCGTTTTTCTGAGGCCATCAGAGAGAAGGAGGATTCTCACAGTTCCCGCAGCGAGATTTTTACGGACCCGTTCTTCACCGGATACGGCAAGACCCCCGGATTTACCCGCTTCTTTCCGGTACCAATCGAGAAGTTTCTTCTTATCCAGAAGGTCCTTATTACTCATCGCAGTTTTTGTATATTCCGCAAGCTCCTCAAGACCACCCTCACCGGTCTTTGTTACGTTAAACATTCCGATTACCTGTTTCTGAATCTCGTGGAGCAGGAAGTGTCCCGCGAGAAAATCTTCTTTTGTTTTCCCCGGTCCACCTACCAGCACCCCCCCGAACCTCAAAAAGAAGTCCTTTTCCTGCAGGAAGGTTTCGCTCGCGTGGTGTCCGACGCGGGAATAGTATTCTCTGACCGCGATCTCACGAAGGCGCTGAAACCGTGCTGACGACTGTCCGCCCTTGCGCTGTTTCTGCGGAATACTGGATGTACTGTGCCCGGCAGGTTCTATCCGGTTCCCTTTAAGGAATCCCCACCAGGCCCCACTGAGATCAATAACAAGGAGACCAAACAGGTTCTTTTCCCCGAGCATCTGCAGTAACGGTTCGAGTTCATACCTCGTGCTGCGGCGGAACAGGTAAATGGTGAGGGGTTCAGGAGGTTCGATACAGATACAGCTGGGATCTGATGCGGTCTTACCTGATCCTGCTCCACAAAAAAGTGCCAGCCCGTTCACGGGCAGTTCATCATACTTTTTCAGCTCGGCGAGTATCGACGATAAAACATGCTGTTCCGGAATCGATTCAGCCCGGCTGTATTCATCGTTCAGGTAATGGATTACATTCACGACTGGAGTTGTATGAGGAATAAACAGACTTATCAACGCCCGACCGGTACCTTCCTCAGCCTCAAGGTCATTGAGGGTTGAATGCAGTTTACTCCGTCTTTCATCATCCGTTGTCATCCAGTATTTTTCTCCTGCCCGTTCATTTGACACTCCACCAATAAAATATCTCCTTCGAGAGTGTTGTGATGACACCGTATTCTTATTTCAGATTTTTATTTGATTGGCAGGATCGCCGGTATCACAATCAGGATTGATGCGCTATCCATGAGGTTGCATTGCATGCCGAACATTGCTCGTTTCTCGGGTCAAAACGAGAACCTGAAAAATATACCTCATCGATGGTGTCCTGATGGTTCTATCGGAGTACTGATGCATTCACATGCTCAGCCAGCGCGACCACCGGACCGCCGAAGAAAGCGATCAATTATTGGGGGGATCGGGAAACGTCTGCACTGGTGACTGTAGAGGGTGAAGAAAAAATTCTTTTTCATTGTTAAAACGACGGTGGCCCGACAGGGGCACCACGACTCTCATCAAAGAGACCCTGCCGGGTTGGTTTCTTGGCAAAGGTGACCCCCATCCCAGCGGCCTGACTGAAAACCTCTAAAGGGTGCGAAGACAACGAACTGCTCTCAGTCGGTGAGTCCGAGCCCTCTGTGTCGGGTGAAGGAGTCACTGAGCGTTAGCCATAAGTTCGATCAACGGGCTACGAACAAGAACTGTTATGTAACCGTACATTTTCAGGTAATCCCATGAATTCCTGGCATAATTCGGCATAGCGATAATACGATATCGTTCAACCGTGCCTTAGCAGTTCAATAAAAAATCCTTTCTTTTACCGCTGCCACACATCTGAGGTTGCGACAGCCACAGGTATTCACGAGAAATTGTCCAAGGCAGGAAAAAATGTCTATGCTTTATCCTGTCTGATCAGGAACACCGCACCGGATATTCCGATAACAAACAGCAGCGGGATACCTGCAGACGGAAACTCAGGAGTTGGTATTGGTGTATCGTTACTGCCCGGATCAGTTGGGTTACCGGGATCGGTCTGGACAGGGTCAACCGGATTGCTGTGATCCTCCGGGGTAATCGTGTCAACTGGACCCGCCGGGTTGTCGGGGTCATCCGGAGTAATCGTAGTATCCGGGTTAACAGGTTCCATCGGGCCGGAATCATCAGGGCTGCCGGGAGAACCCGGTGTGCCGGAACCAGGCTGGTTGCCCTGATTACCATCGTTGCCCTGGTTGCCCGCATCAGCCTGACCGGCAGAGTTTCCCTGCCCGCTCTGACTGCCCTGTCCGCCCAGGCTGTATTGATCGGCATGGACGGCTTCACCAGTCTGCGTACCTCCGTCAACCGGGTACCCGGATCAACCTGAGAAAAGGAAATGCCAACTACAAAGACCAGCAGCAATAACAACACGATCACTATCTTTTTTAAACGTGTCATAACCGAACTAACCTGACATATGCCTGTTAGAAGGTTGACAGTCGTCCAGTAATATAATGTTGCGATGCGCCGGCGCATTGCAACGCCGTAAAAGTGTACAACGTGCTGGAATTCACGCGGAAATTTTCTAGGGGCTTTGAGTACACATTTTTGAAAGAAATAGTCAGGAAGATGAGAATTTTCACCATTTTTGACAAAAATGAACACTTCATCAAAAAGATAATTATAAATAAATGTTTATTCAAAGACCCGGTACATGGTACGGACAGAACGGGAGATGACCGGAGTGTACGGCCCGGTAATCCTTACGACGCGCCCCGCCCTGCGGGGCTTTTTCACCCGGTATATTCTCGGCCTCACGCCGCTCTTCCTGGTAGGCCTCTCCCTTCTTGCCCTTCCGTTTGTCCGCGATCTGGTGAACGGGTCTTTCCGGTCAACCGTCATCTCTCTGCAGACCATAGTTCCGGAACTCCCCCAATATCTTGAAATTGCCATCCTGCTCATCGCACCGGTGGGCATTTTTCTTTTCTTTATCGGACTGGGAGATATCATCCACCGTCCCGAGATCTGGACCGGCGCAGGCCTGACCCTGCTCCTGAGCGGTATCGGGGCGCTGGTGATGGTGCAGGGCAGCGGTGTCCCGCTGCTTTCCACCGGATACCTGCTCACGGTTTTCCAGTGGGTGGCGTACCTGGTCCAGCCGTTCAGCGTCGTCGCTGCCGCTATGGTTATTGTGGGAGACGAGGCCTTTCGTCGTACTCTGCGCTATACCATGACACGGGATGTCGTGATCATTACGGGAGGGATATGGACCCAGGTAGAAAATGTCATCCCGCTGCAGCAGATTGAGAGAGTCGGTACTCGTCCAGGGCTTGCTGGGACGCTTTCTCCGTTTCGGCACAATAGTTCCGGAAGGAAAAGTGTTCGGGCTTGCCGGAACGGATATGACCGCCCATCACGAGACAGGCAATATTCTCCGTGATATGGATCGGGTGTCTGTTCTGCACAGGCAACAGGGATCCTCCAACCCACTCGTTTGCCTGTATGGGATTTTAAACCCGGGAGACGTGAAAGAGCGTATTGAACGGGCAATACAGAAACATGCTGAAACGTTCTAACGGGAATACAGTCACAAATCGTGGGATCTCTATGTTCGCGAGCGAAGATTCTATCTGACGTTCCCGGATGATTAAAATTCATAGGGCAGAACTTCGTCGATAGACACGTTTAACATATTAATCATAAAAAAATCGGAATTATTCCTGAGATTACGATGTCCCTGTTCCTGCCTTCTCCATCACAGCATCCTGTTCATCGAAGTAGGTTGTCAGGTAATTGAGCGTTTCCAGATCGACATCGGCATACGTGTGGGATCCGATCTCAAACGGATTGTCCATGTCCCGGATCAGGAGAAGAAGACCAATGAGCATGCTGCAGACAACTGCAAAGATGATGACTCCCTCCAGATAGGGGTCCATCTTGATAAACAGGAGGAGAAGAATCACACTTCCCGTCGCCACCTCGGCAAGGGCATAGGCCGCAGGGATAAAATCGGTCCTGATGATCACCTCGATCCTGTTGGTCATTTTGTCGAGCACACCAAGTTCATTTCTCATTTTTGCGATCAGCGGGGGAGCGACATTCAGGTATGATAATATCCGGATATCGTTGTTGATCTTATCCATCTCCCGGTTTATATCCGGGAGGTTCCAGGTGTTTTCTGAGAAGCAGGTCTGCATGGTACGGTGAAGATCCCGGACGTGAATCCTGAAAGTACGTGCCGGTGCCTCATCGGTCAGGGGGAGGACCCTGCTGTCATTATACAGCGCCTTTAAGGACGCAGCAAGCTCCCCTCCCACTTTTTCACTCTCCTTGAAATCGGTAAACGTGCCGGTGAAGATAATCGCAATGGTGAAGATCGCGCCGCTGATGAAGGCTCCTACAACGGTATTGATGGGTACAACATCAAGCCCGTAGAAATCAAACAGGGTCCGGGGCACAAGGAGGATGAGCGTGAAAATAAACGCCTTGGACATAATGCCCCACTTCTTTTGGTATTCCATGCGTACAGATACTGCTCACAGGGGTTAGTACATTTCGGTTTTTCGTGGAGGGCGCCCGCAGGCTCTCTGTGAGAGAAGGATACCGGGTTAAAGAAAATCATCTGGAATATCTCAAATCCACCCTTGAATTTTTGAAAATAAACGTACCAAAGGGGATATTGCGGGGGATACAGGAGCCAGGACCAATATGACCTTATTCGTAAGTTCCATCACCTTGTACATCAAAGACGGAGTAATCAGAAGAGTGTGATGGTCATGAATATGCAGGTTGTCAGATGGTTTCTGGATCTCGGTACGGGCATTTTTTTCCTGATCAGTGTTATTACCGGATTTTTCAAGTTTACTCTCCTGATGAGAGCACTTGGACTTACCGGATTGGTACTCCCCCTCGCCCAGATGAGCGATATCCATGACTGGTCTGGTCTTGCACTGGCATTCTTTGTCGCTGCCCACCTCATCATCAACCGCGGATGGATTATTACGATGACAAGGAAAATCTTCCGGGGAGAAAAAACCGATTAAAAGTCACCGGAAAACGGATATTAATTATGGGTTCTCTCCCGGACTATCACATCGCACTGTCCGAGGTATACAAACTCGCCCCCTTTTCTGGGCATGAATGAAGCACTGTCCCCGGCGACCTGTACGAGTGTCCTGGAAATCGGAAAAGAAATTCTTTTTGAGAAATGGAAAATGGTCATGAAGAACCATTTCTTCGGATACTCCGCCAGAACAGGTCTCCCCCTTCGAGGCATATATCCAAGGATAAAACCGGGCGGCAACAGGATTTCTCCGGGAAAAATAAATAAAACACGGGAAAATTTTCATTTCCTCCGGATAAAACAGGATGGGGGGGATTTATCCGGTTGAATAGAAATTCTGTTCCAGATCTCCGGTATTGGAATATCCCCGCTCTTCCCAGTAGCCCCGGTAATTTGGATCGCTGCTGAGCTCAATCTTCTCGATCCACTTGATCCACTTATACCCCCATTTATCCTCGGCGACCAGCTGGAACGGATAGCCCCGTTCAGCCGGAAGCGTGAGATTGTTCATCCGGTAGGCAATGATTATATCGTTGTTCACGAGGTAGGCTAACGGGAAGGACGTGGTATAACCATCATGAGCGGTGAAGATCACCGTATTTGCCCGCGGATCGATACCTGCATCGCGGATGAGATCACCGACCTTCACCCCGTCCCAGAGGATTGTCACATCCCAGCCCTCAACGCAGAAGAGGGTCACGACCTTGGTGTAGTTGGGAAACCTGTCCAGGACCTCATCGTAGGTATATACCCTGGTAGCGTTCGTCAGGCCGGTGACGGTGAGCCGGTAATCGGATATATTGACGTACTGGGGTCCCCTGATGGAGTTTTCACGGAAGTCATTAACGGAGGAGAGATCCTTTCCTTCGTACGATCTCACCTCGACGCCGGAAAGCGCCCGCGATGAGCCGGGCTGGGTAGAGGGTCCCAGGAAAAGAAAAAGGCCTGTGGCAACGAGGATAAAAGCCACAATAACGATGACGATACCATACTTTGAATTCATCATCTCAGACTATCAGCCGGAATCTTATCAACTGTCGCTTTAAGGCAGAAATAGTACATAAGAGAGAGAGCATTTCTGCCGTTCCGGGAAACCATTCGCGGACCGGGGCATGACACCAGCATAATCTATTTTATCTCATAATCCTCAAAAACACCGTGGAAGAGTATGGATAGCGAAGGATTTGAACAATACGTCTGCCAGGTCTGCGGGTATAACATGGCAGGATACCATCCGGCATTCTGCCCCTTCTGCGGGGCAACGAAGGATAAATTTCTGACAACCGATGAAAATTCAGCCCGGCACCACGTAGAAGGCATGCATGTCAATGCGCAGGTAACCAGGTTCAACACGGTTCCGAAGCTGGGATATGGACATGCAGCCTACCGGGTGGAGGCGGATGGGGTGGTGTTTCTGATCGACTGTCCATCCACGTTCGACCGCTCGCTTCCCTGGGTGGATACCATAACCTTTACTCATCATCATTTCCTTGGAGCGTGCAACCTGTACCGCGATCTCTATCCTGCCCGCGTCGCTATCCATGAAGAAGATGTCCATAATGACCTCTGCCGGGGATTTACCTTTGATGACCTCTTCCTCGGAAGCAATTGTTACCGGGGACTGCATGCGGTTCACATCGGCGGGCATACCCCTGGGTTCACCTGCTATTTCTTCCGGGACGTGCTGTTCATCTGTGACTATGTAATGAAGGACGGGGGGATGATGGCTCTCAACCCTTATGGTCCACCTGCTGCAACAAAAGAAGGACTTGTCAGGTTGCTCGAACACGTCCCGGACTATCCGGTATCCACCGTCTGCGGGGTTGACTATGTCATGGATTACCCGTCGTGGGAAAAAATGGTTCGTCCACTCGTCCTTTGAACGGGCACAATCCGGCTGAAGTTACTGGATTGATCAGTATAGTTTTTTCCTCTTTTCAACACGAAAGAATTCCGGCCTTGGCATATGTTGACTCTGATATTTTCATGTGCTCAGTCTAATAGTATGCACGAAAAATTTCGCAGTTTAATAAAACCATAAATAATTCCGCGTTCAAACGATCTGGAAAAGAAAGGAGAGAATTGGTTATATGAAGCGTATCAAGGTCATAATCAGTCTCGGAATATGCTGCCTCCTTGCGGTTGTGTTCGCGGGATGTGTTTCGGGTCCGGTGAACCCGTCACCATCTCCTGCTCCCACCGGAACAGCAATCCCTGTGGGTCATATTGTAGTCAATGAGAGTCAGAACACCGCGACAGTATACATGAACAAAAATAATCTCATCACCGTCAAACTCGCAGAGAACCCCACAACGGGATTCCAATGGAACCTGACAACAACTCCCGGCCTCCGCATCGTAGAGGATGACTATGTACCGATAAACTCCTCCGGTACACTGGTGGGATCAGGGGGAACACATGTATGGGATATTTCAACGGAAATGATCGGCGAACAGAAAATCATGGCAACATATAAGCGTCCTTGGGAGCCGGTTTCAGGAAATGAGTCCGTGTTCTCGATGACCGTTGTGGTAGCCTGATTTTATCCACATTTTACCGTAAAATGTATCAGTCTCTTTGTAGCAGGGCGATGACCCTTCATGTATTCCCGCAGGTCATATCCGGGGCGTTTTTATGTGACTAAAAAGGTAGGTAGCCAGGAAGAGATTCGGGAGATTGCATTTTTCTGGCAAAGACGGATCTGCCCATTGATCATTGCCACACGATCCTGAATCGTGACCTTCTCAGATCTGGCAATCCTGGAAACATCCGAACAAAATCGAGATCGACTTTCTCGGACTTCACCCGCTCATGCGATAGGAACCGGGCGGACTGCGTCCAAAGTATTCTTCGTATATCACGTACAGGTTGATATCGTCAGGAGCCTGGTAGGGTGCGGACTGGTATCCCAGGATCGTCCGCATATCCCGACGGGTGAAAAATGGTCGCTCCTTTACGAGTGTCCTCTGCTTCCGGACCGGCATCGGGAGACGGTGGATATGGTCATGACAGAACGGGCAGATGATCAGGATCCGTGTTGACGGATCACGTTTCATCTTTTTATTCGGTCGTCGTGAAATAGAATGGATTACCAGGGACGATCCCGGATAGTACTCATTGCAGAGCTCACAGGTATATTCGACAGCGATCCTCAGATCCTGCGCCTGCTCAAGAGTTATCCACCCACATTCAGTCTCCGGCATCTGCGACCTCTCTCGTATAATCCGACCATTGATGGGAAAAGATAAAAGATTTGTGCAGCAGGATGAGACTGCCCTGCTACGGACGGCGGAACGGATCGTGTCCGCTGTTTAGACAATGTGAGCCGGATTACCCTTCACCAAATAAGAAAAAACGTATGTGTTTTGCCAAAGGGTCATCCCATGAATTCCTTACAGACTCAGTGACCGACCAGAAACTCCCCGGATATCAGGGCGTCCTGAGATTTTTTATAAAAGCGATCACTTCCTGTATATCCGGTATGGAATGTACCGGGTATACCTTGACAAACACCACCTTCATATTTTCATCGACAACGACATTTGCCCGTTCGGCAAAACCGTTTGTCTCCCGGAAGAGACCATACTGCTGTGCAACCTGCCCGTGAGGCCAGAAATCCGAGAGCAGGCGGGTCCTGGATATACCGAGTTTCTCCGCCCATGCCTTTTTACAGGGAACCGAGTCAACACTGATGCCGACAGCAATGGTATTCAGCGATGAAAGGGTGTCCACGTTATCTTCAAGGGATTTCATCTGGCCGGCACAGAATGCGGTCCATGCAAGGGGATGAAAGGAGAGAAGCGTCCTCTTCCCCATATTTTCAAACAGATCAAAGGTCTTGTCATTATGGTCTTTCAGGGAAAAATTCCCCGCCGGATCTCCCGGCTGAATTATCTTCTGCGGGTGCATATATTCACCATCAGTATTCACCTCACATTCAACCGATATGAGACTTTGTATAGAGGATGTGGTTCGGCATCAAAAGACGGATCAGACTCCGGGAGCCTGCCGTTCATCAGGTTCAGCCTGCCATCGGTATTGAATTACTACCAATCCTCCCGGACCATGATATCTGTGCAGAATATGCTGACCCGGAAGTAAAAGAGATAAGAACCAAAACGAAAGTTGCGAAAAAAGCAGGTGACTGCCGGGTGAATAACCATCTCTGGGAGTCAATAGATACCGGGGATTATCAGATCATAACCGTGGCTGCTGCTGGGAGGCACAGTGGAAGGTTCCAAATCCTTCTACCAGTGCTCGTGCGTCGATCCCAATCACCTTCCGGCCCGGGAACATTGTCTGCAGGATCTGCATTGCCACCGAATCGTTCGGATCATGAAAGACCGGCACAATAACCACAGTGTTGCCGATATAGAAGTTGGTATACGTTGCCGGATACCGATCATTCCCGCTGGCGACTGCCGCCGGCATGGGGAGTTTCACCACGGTAAAGGGAGTACCGTCCTGGTCGGTGGATCTCTTCAGGATCTCATAATTTTCATGAAGGGCGGCATAATTTGCATCTGCCGGATCGTCCTCGTATGCGCATACGACGGTCGATGGGGCGACAAAGCGTGCAATATCGTCAATGTGGCCGTCAGTATCATCACCCGCAATCCCCTTATTCAGCCAGATGATTTTTATGATCCCGAGATATTCCTTCAGGTACTCCCCGATTTCATCCGGAGAGAGTGACGGATTCCGGTTAGGGTTCAGGAGACACGAGCGGGTGGTCAGAACCGTACCCCTGCCGTTGACATCCACCGATCCGCCTTCGAGCACGATCCCGGGAACAAACTGGGGAAGCTCGAGCCATCGGTTCATGATTTCCGGGATCTTCCCGTCCCGCAGCTGATCTTCATACTTTTCTCCCCAGGCATTGAAGTTCCAGCGTACCATTGCAGTCCGCTTCAGTGCCCTGTTAATAACAAATGTCGGGCCATAGTCCCGGATCCAGACATCGGAGAACTCAGTCGTGTGAAGGACAACACTCGAGAGGTCGACGCCGTCTTCCCGGAGACGTGCCCGTATTTTACGGTGAATCGCCGCGCCCGGGACAAACAGTTCGACCCGTTCGGAAGTATGGAGTGCCCGGACAAATTCATAATAGGCATCTTCAACGGTCTGCAGGTGGGGAAAGGTATTTTTATTATGCGGCCATGAAAGCCAGACACATTCATGCGGTTCCCATTCTGCGGGCATATGGAACCCGCGGTTCCGGGGAGTGTCTCCCGGTCGGATGTCAGGGAACGTCATATCCCCGCCCGGAAAGAGGGTGCAGGTAGCACCATAGGTATCAGGACGACGGTTCCGGAAGAAACCCCACGAATCCCTGACTGAACTGTTCATGGAAAGATCAAGGGTAGCAATGATCGTTTCCTCGGAGTCGCCACACCGGGCGATGATTTTACCGAAGGCGTCGCATATGAACGATCCCCCGAAGAAACGGATATTGGCTTCCTGCCCTACCCGGTTTACCGCAGCTACGTGAATACTGTTTGCCACGGCATGCCCGCGCTGGATCAGTACCCACGCCTCGTGCCAGTCACCTTCGACCGGTTCTACTGATGAGGGGTGACCAATCGCAGTCGGATAAAAAATTATTTGTGCACCGTCAAGGGCAACACACCGCGCTGCTTCGGGAAACCACTGATCGTAACAAATCAGTACCGCGATACGGCCGTACCGGGTAGTATGAACCTGATACCGGCTCCCGGGATAAAAGTAGCCCTTTTCAAAGAACCCGGGATCCTGAGGTATATGGACCTTGTGGTAGGGCGTGTGGAGCGTACCATCCGCGTCAATTATCACGGCAGAATTATAGAACCTGCCGTCAGGAGACCTTTCGTATAGCGGGACAATAATTACAACCTTATACCTGCAGGCAATCCCGGAAAACGCATGGGTTGAAACACCCGGTATATCTTCTGCGAGCGGAGATGCGTTCACGCCAATCCCCTGGGCAAAATACCGGGTCCGGTAGAGTTCTGGAAGACAGATGATCTGTGCCCCGTCTTGTGCGGCTTGTTCAACACGTGCCAGCGCCTTATTAAAATTCTCCTCAGGATCCGGTCCAACCGACATCTGGATGAGACCCACAATTACCTGTTCTTGCTCCATACGCCTCGCGATATACGAGTTTTTTTTACTATGATAATATGCTATCCACCCGGAGGGGGCAATAACTTTGCCGGGGACAGTTCTATTGACAGGGAAATATTGTGAAAGTTCTGAAAAATACAGGACCGGGAAGATGGATGACGACAATCAACAATTTGAAAGCCTGTTGATACCGAAGCGGTCAGTTTCGGGTTCCCTGATCCCCTTTCGATGGAGAGAATAGATAAATAAACTTTACAAAAAGAAATAATTATTAGATAAAAAGGAAAGTTTATATGCTAAAATGTAAATTATAATTTACATTAACAAATGGAAGTTGGACAATTATGGATCGAAGTGAATATCATAGACTTATCCATGAAGAAGAGCGTGCTGCCTGGCAGGAAGGGCATACACTCATTATCCTTACTGCCGGAGCATGCCTGTTTGCCCTCGTCATTGCCTTAAAAAATATTCTCGACGTCCCGACAGAACGGCTCACGATGGATCTCCTCCTCAGTATTGGTATCCTTGGTGGTCTCGCAACGTCGTATCCTTTCGTCACGAAGAGACGGTCCGCCTCGGCAATCAGCCACCCGGGCCTCTGGATCGCTGCGATCGTAGTGGTTACCATGGCCATTATCGTTATGCACGCTACCCGGATTTCATAATTCCTGTCAAAGGAACCACACTGCTCAATGGAGTTCACCATGCCTGCCGGGACGATAGGGAAGATTATGGATAACGGCGGGGTGTCCTTTTATATCATTCGTATCCTTCCGGTTCTTTCGATTCATCCATCCAGTTTTCTCCAGCAGATGCAGAGATGTGTTCCTCCGAAATCAAAACAGTAGGGATATCCGGGAGATTCGTCATATACAATCGATTCTCACGGTCCCGGCATTATCACATCAGATATCAATCGGAGTACTCCGGGAATGAAAAACAGGATAAAAGTTTACCGGGCCTTGCGCAACTTTACCCAGGAGGTTCTTGCCGACCAGCTTGGGGTAACCCGGCAGACAATCCTTGCGATAGAAAAGGAAAAGTATGATCCTTCACTTGATCTCGCGTTCCGGATTTCCCGGTTATTTAAAGTCCCGATAGAAAAAATGTTCTTCTATGACCCGGAAGAAGAGGACCGGCCACTCTTTGAGGACTGAAATCCTGCACGATGAAACCGGAGTCATATGAACATGTATCAGGTTTGGAATGTCATCGGGAAGAATTATACCTGCCAGGCGATGCAATATCCAGCCTTTCAGAGATCCCCCTTATCTGCTCCTCGCCATCGATCACCTGAATTTTACGGAATTAATTTCCAAGCAGAGGAGTTGACCAATTTCATGATGAAATCCTATCCTGCCTGATTTGATCATCTCTTATCAATGACACCCCTTTATGGAAAAGAGCTGTATCATCGGGTGATTTAACAACGCTTATTAAATCCTGCGAGGAATGGTTGATTACAGGGCTCTGTAAGACGCATCAGAGGATTACCATTCATTGTCCTGACCTGATTCCTGCATTACCCCTGCGGCTAATCGGGGATTTTACGATGGACAAATCTCTCAAGGATGGTTCTGTTTGCAGCCATGACGGTGCCGTTTCCCATCCGGCTCCATTCAATAATTCCTCATATCTCGCGTACAGATTCCTGATGGTCTTTTTCCTCCTCATAGTGGCGTTCATGGTCTTTTTCGCACTGGTGTCACCAGCGTCTGCTCTCGATTGGACAATCGAAACGGTCGACAGCAATGGAAATGTGGGGTACGAAACGTCTCTTGCCCTGAACGACTCGGGCTACCCGCGGATCATTTATCGAAACTGGGCAAAAGATCACCTTTACTATGCAGTAAAATCCGGCGGGGTATGGATCACTGAGACGGTTGATGAAACAAAAAATTCGGGCGAGTTCAACTCACTTGAACTTGACGCCTCGGGCATACCGGTCATCAGTTTTTATGATTCAAATGTTGGAAATCTGTCAGTTGCAACAATGATCCGGGATAACTGGACCCGTAGTACCGTGGACAGCGGGGGTGTCGGGCGGTATTCTTCTCTTGCCCTGGATAGTGCCGGGAACCCGAAGATTGCCTACCAGGACCTGCTGAACATGAAACTGAAATATGCAGGTAAGAATGAAGGTCTCTGGACCAATGAGACCGTCGATAATACCGGGAATGTAGGGGCGTATTCATCTCTTGCACTGGATAGCGTGGGAAACCCCTCAATAAGTTATTACGACGCAGGGCGCACATCCCTGAGGTATGCAGTAAAGAGGGGAGGACTCTGGTCCTGCATAACTGTAGACAGTACGGGAAATCAAGGATATTGGACATCGCTCGATCTCGATGCATCAGGAAATCCAGGGATCAGCTATTATGATTGGGTCGGGAGGGATCTGAGATTTGCGTCAATATCGGGAGGCGTATGGAAGAAAGAGACCGTCGATAGTGCCGGCAGTGTCGGGAAGTATACCTCGCTTGCGCTTGATTCTGAGGGAAACCCCCATATCAGTTACTTTGACGAAACAAACGGTCGCCTGAAAGTACGCAGTGAAGACCGGACCTGTCTGGACCTGTGAGACCGTTGATACCGGGCCAAATGTCGGATCATTTACCTCTCTTGCCCTCGACAGGAATGGAATTCCCCACATCAGTTACCGGGACGACGGGAACGGCGACCTCAGATATGCCGTCGGAATTCCCCCGATCGTCCCGGACTTCATCGCCACTCCCCAGGACGGCACAGCGCCGCTGAACGTCCGGTTTTCCGACATATCCACCGGAGGATCACCCTCATGCTGGAACTGGTCATTTGGAGACGGCTCGTGGTTCAATACCAGCCTGGCAGAAGAAAGGAATCCGGCTCACGTGTATGAGAATCCCGGTGTATACAACGTGACCATGACCGTCCGGAATTTTACGGTTGTCGTCAACCAGACAAGGCTGGATTATATTACCGTCACTGCGCCGCCCGTAACAACAGCACCAACCTCCCCGCCCACACCTCTTCCTACATCTCCGGATCCAACACAGACAACTCTGACGCCGGAACCGACACAATCCATCACCCCAACACCGTCGATTTCTCCTTCACCGGAGCCCACCTCTTCGCCTTCACCGGTTCCTTCACTATCACCTACCCCGGAACCTACCTCTTCGGTTACCCCTACCCCCACGTCCCTGCCAACCACGGAACCGACATCGTCTCCTTCACCGTCGCCCGCAGCGATGGCGGATAGCGGGAGTGAGGACCCCCCAGACATGCCTCCGGTTCACCGGGATCAAGGACCACTCGGGTGCAAGACCGGGAATTTTATTGGATATTCGGAAGTAAACCCTGTCAGGATAATCGGGTGGGATACCGAATGCGTCGTCGCCCCGCAACAGGTGACGTTACTTTCAGGCAATCTCAGTCCACCGAATGGCCTGGTTTACCGGTATATAAATATCACTCCGGCCCAGTGCCCGGTGGTTTCCGGAGTGCTCGAATTTGATGTACCCCGTTCTTTTATCGAAGGGAACCGGGCGACTCCGAATGATGTAAGATTATGTGTAATCCGGAACCTGTCCTGGACCTGCCTCATCACGAATGCTCAGGAAATGAAAAATGATGTTGTCACGTATCACGCGATCTGCCCGGAATTTTCTCTATTTGCTGTCACTTTGAATAATGAGACATCAGAAATATCAGGAGAAGAGGTATTCTCGATGCAGCCGGCTGTTCCTGAATATCCCCCGGCAAGTCCTGATATTCCGGTACCGCCTCAAACCCTTCTGCCAGACGCGACCGGAGAACCGGACAAGGGTATTCCCTCCCTGCCTGTAGCCATCGGTCTCATCGGATTGGGTGGGTTAGCAGTCGCGACAATCATTATTTTCCGCACCGGGAATCGGCGGTAACACGTTTCCTCAGGTCGGTACACCCACCGTCTGATACCCGGGGCAATGTTCCCGCACCGTCTCTGTACAATACAATCAAACCCCCGGCCTTCAAACTCTTCAGCCTTTGCCCCGGCCTGGTCCTGGTTGCAGAAAGTGTAGAAATGGATCATTCCTCCCGATTTCAGCCGGGGGGCAAGGACATCGAAAACAGCGTCCATTCCATAGGGCGTGGGGATGATCACACGATCAAACGCCTCCGCAGGAGGGATGGAAGTATTAAAAGCATCCCCGATAATCAGCGATACCTGATTCTCAACGCCATTCAGAACCATATTTTCCAAAAGCCAGTGGCATGCCTCATGATTTTTCTCTACAGCAACAACTGACGCTCCGTGCGCCGCAGCGGGGATTACAAAAGGGCCGACACCACAGAAGGGCACCAGGACCCGCTCACCTGGACGGACCTGAGCGGTGACACGTCTGCGTTCGCTGGCCAGCCGGGGATTGTAAAATACGGCGCTCACGTCAAGACGATAGGAAAAATTATACTCTCTGTGAGTGGTAACAGTATCGCTTCCTGCCAGGACCTCATACCGTGCAGTGCGGTAGGTTCCTTCAAGTCGTGAGCATTTATTCAGGACTGTCTTTATTCCACGCCGCCGGGAGATAATCGCCTCCGCAATCGCACAGCGATACGATTTGAGCTCCTCAGGGAGTGAGAGCACCGCGATTTCCCCGATTATATCAAACCGGTCGGAAAGATAAGAGAGAGCCTCTTCCGGAATAGTATCCCTCAGTTGCTCTTTCAGGCCCATAGTACCGGACTATTCGAATGCAGATCCGATAAACACAGGTGCACCCTGTGTTTTTTCTGCACTCCTCAAAACCATATATTCAATATCCTTTACTTCCTGTTCTGATCTTTATGGAACAGGTCCGCCCAGTCGAACGTATTCTCCGGGCATATCCGACGATTGAGGGTGCCGGCGTTCGCCTGCACCGGGCATTTGGCAGCTACGAAGTCCCGCAATTCGATCCTTTCCTGATGCTGGACGATTTCCGGGCGCTCCGGCCTGAAGATTACCTGCCCGGTTTTCCCACTCATCCCCACCGGGGTATTGAAACGGTCACCTACATGCTCAATGGCCTGGTTGAGCATGCCGACAGTATGGGAAATACCGGGAAAGTGAATGCCGGTAACGTTCAATGGATGACCGCAGGATCCGGCATCGTCCACTCGGAGATGCCAAAACCGGTGAACGGGCAGATGGGAGGATTCCAGCTCTGGGTCAATCTCCCCCGTTCAAACAAGATGATGGACCCGCGGTACCAGGAGGTCACCCGCAAACAGATCCCGACAGTTTCCCCGCAGAATGGCGTTACGATACGGGTGATAGCGGGTTCGGCCGGTGGCACTACCGGCCCGGTCCGGGACATTGTTGCCGATCCCGATTATATCGATGTGACCCTGGGCCCCGCATCATCATTCTCCCAGCCTGTGAAGGAAGGCTACACGGCCCTTGCCTACGTCATCGCCGGAGAAGGGACATTTGATCCCCGGGAAGGACACCGCGTGATCAACCGTGACCTGGTATTGTTTGGTGACGGATCGGCGGTGAGAGCGGATGCTTCTTCAAAGGGTTTAAGGTTCCTCTTCCTTTCGGGAAAACCCATCCACGAACCCGTCGCCTGGCGGGGCCCTATTGTCATGAATACAGCAGAGGAGTTACGGGAAGCGTTCCGGGAATATGCTGAGGGGACATTTATCAAAAAAAAGGCGTAACACATGCACAGATACCATCAGTTACGTGGTGATGCGACGAATAATCTCCCGTTTTTTATTTCGCCGGACAATGTCAGATTCATCCTGCGTGATACACCGTTCCGCCAGATATATGACGTACCGGAATACCGGTTCGATGATATCGATCCCGACGAAGGGGTAATCGATATCGGTGCAAACGTAGGTGCATTCTGTATCCGGGCCTCGCGGTATTCTCCCCATGTGTTCGCCATAGAACCTGTCACTGCAGACCTTCTGAGGGAAAATATCCGGCTGAATACTGTTCCTGTCCAGGTCATTGAGGGAGCACTTGGCGACGGGAGATCCCGGAAAATCATGTGGGACGATTGTGAGGTCATCGTCCCGACCTACCCGCTTCGGACACTCATCAGGATGGCCGGGGGCTGTGATTTCCTGAAATGCGATTGCGAAGGTGCAGAATGGCATATAAATCCGGACGATCTCGCAGGAGTCCGCCGGATCGAGATGGAACTCCATATTCCGCCAATCGGCGGTCTTCCCAGCCCTTTATTCCTCGACTATATCGACCAGAACTATCATTATTCCATTGAACGGAAGCCCGTCCATTCGGCTCTCGGCGTGATGGGAGTGCTCCATGCAGAACGAAAGGTGCACTGAAATCCGGACTCGGTCCCCGTGTGTCACCGGAAGAGACCCTCAGGGGAATCCGGCTGTGCCAAGCTTCAAGCACCAGCTCTTTCAAATCAGTGTGCGTGAAGTAGTATGTGCACCGAAACTCCAGAACAGCGAAACAGTTGTCTTGACCGGATTCTTGCTGAACGCCGCTCGCACCGGATGTTCAAGCCTGAATTCCCCCCAAGGGATGCGATCATGAGCATTATTCAGGCCGGACTTCTTGCGCCGTTTGCCTCTGCCGCCGCGGGAAATACGGCCGATTATTTCCGCCGGTTCTTTATTATGAAGAACGGATCGGCGAGCATTGCTGCCGCAGCACCTCTGGTGATGGCCCAGGTTATGATCATGAACCAGGGGCTGGAAAAGGAGATGGAAAAGAATCCTGCTCTACGGACCATGGCAGTTTCCTTTGTACAGCGCCTGGCCCAGATCCGTTCGATGGGCAGGGTACCAGGCATAGGGACGGCTCCTTATTACATTGTCGTCGCCGAACGCAAAGGATTCCCTCCGGTTGAGCAGCAGTCACTTGCTCATTGCCTGGAGAACATGTGGCTGAAAGCAACTGCACTCAGCCTCGGGTTCCAGATCGTCTCGATCACCGCCCAGATGTCATCAGATCCCTCATTCTGCCGGATCCTCGGGATCCCTTACGGGCAATGGGAACTGATGGGATGTGCAGTCGGTTATCCGAAGGAAGAACTCGGACCTTCCATCCGGCCGCCGGTTGAAGATGTCACCCGCTGGCTGGAATAATTTTATTTTTCGTGATCAGGACCTGAAGTGAATGTACCGGAATCCTCAGAGACACAGAGTACATTCGTTGAATATCAGAGGCGGATAGTGTATTCGTTGAATAAATTTTCCGCCAACCGGGGTAATCCGGAGTTCATCGGGACAGGCTCTGAAGTGAAAGGGTAAGGGCTCATACCTGTGCTTTCTAGCCCCCGGATAGAGTCCGCTACCGGGTCAATCCGGCACCATTGGGAAGCGTGCCCATATACGAATCAGAATATGCCAAACCACGTCGTATATGAAACGATAACCATAACCACAACAAGGACTATCAGGACCTTGTATCCGCATTTGTCACATATGCCGAAGTGTGGGAAATTGCCCTGTTCCGGAGTTGCGGATGAGCACAGCCTGCACGTCCCGGATGGCTCCGGATTATTATGCAGATCTCCGTTTTCAGAATGGACCATGATATCTCATTGTTAGTTGTTCCGAGAAATAATGTGTGCCGGGGCAGGATTTTTACGATTTATTGCCGGTTTTCAGAGCGGCTATCCGGCCTGACACCCGGTTCCGTGCTTCTGCGGTACCCTTCAGATCCCGTTCGATCCCGATGGTAAGCATATCCCCTTCCCGGCAGCCCGGGGGAAGGAGGGAAACCGGAAGATTGAACCGCATTTCTTCATCATCCTGAGGGATCAGCACAGCGATGGTCCCTTCAATCCGATCGATCATCGCCTTCATCTGTAATCCCAGGTTGACTTCCGATCAATAATAATCCCGCTCCCGTCTCTCAGTATGGCCTCATCTCCAGCATTGCCCCATAACGGATCCCCCCGGCCCATGAACAGTGCGGTGTCATTCATTGTACCGCGTCCTGAATAAACCGTCACCGAAGAATTTGGTGTCAGGATATACGCGGGAAAGACATACGGGTTTGAACCGGTTGAATCCGAGAGTGTCCAGCCGGCGAGAAGGACAAACCCGTTCCCGCGGTTCGTGAGGCAAACCCACTCTCCGTTCAGGTTCTGCCGGTCATCGCCCGGGGCGTCAAACTGTGTTCCGCTGATATACATCCCGGAAGCATTGCCGATCTGCGGTACCGGTGGCAGTGAAGGAATTGTCCAGTTTCCAGCAAACGGGGGGAGCGTAATGGATGGCAAAGGAATACCCGTGTCTCCCGGAATTGTCGGGAGCGTAAAAACCGGCACCGGAGTGAGCGCTGCCGCTGACGAGGCGGGGAATGGTGTCAGGGTTGCCGGAACAATGCCGGTCGCACCGGTTTCCGTTTTCACCGAGTAGGACATCCCATCGCTCCGGACAAAGATGGTCCCGTCCGGGTCGGTTCGGAATACCGTTACCCCGTACCGTTTAAGACTGTCCAGGGTCTCAGCATGGGGGTGGCCATAAGGATTGTCTGCCCCGACCGATATGATCGCCATCTCCGGATGCACCCGGGAGAGAAAGGCCGGTGAGGTGGAGGATGAACTCCCGTGATGTCCGACTTTCAGGATCTCAGCATCAAGCGGGTAACCTGACCTGAGAAGCGCCTCCTCCCCTGCATTGTTAAGATCTCCGGTCATCAGGAAATCCATGGTCCCATACGATATGCGGAGTACCACCGAATTATCATTCAGATCATCACCGGTCCGCTCTTGTGGTGGTGAGAGCACAACCACCCTCAATACCGGATCGATCTCAATCACCTGTCCCTGCGCTGCAACCTGGTAGGGAATGTGCTTTTCGTCTATTAATTCCAGGAAATGCTCATAGACTTGAAGACGGGTGGGGAAGACCGGTATCGAGCACCCTGCCCACCGGAAATGCTGCGATTACTTCCTGCATACCCCCGATGTGGTCTGAGTGCGGGTGCGTTGAAACAAGCAGATCGATCCCGGTCACGTTACAGGATCTTAAATCGCTGACTACTCGGTCACCACTATCTATGTCACCCGCATCGATCAGGATCGTTTTTCCCTGGTAGACAAAGAGGGTCGAGTCTCCCTGCCCGACATCAAGGAAATATGCAGATAATTTCCCCTCGTTCTCTGCACGGTGAGTCTGGCCGGTTGAGCCGGGAAAGGTAATTATGCTCAGACAACCGGTGACGATGACGCTTCCGGCCAAGGCCAGAAAAATGACGGCAGGGAGCCATAAACCTGCTTTTTTTTGTCTTAATATCGTCATATCAGGTGTTCCGTGCACGGCAGACGAGTTCACGGGCTGCACGTGCTGCATCCTCCCGGACTGCAGCCTCACCCGGGATCTCCCCTTCCAGCATCAGGACCTTCCCGTCGCAGATGGTCGTATCGACAGCCCCGCCATTGCAGGAATATACAAGATTTGATATGGGGTTGTGAAGCGGTGTATTACAGGTCCTGCGAGTACTTACCAGCACGATATCGGCTGGTGCCCCGGCGGTGAGACTGCCCGTCCCGAAACCCAGTGCCTCTGCCCCATGCAGCGTTGCCATGGCAAGGGCTTCCGGAGCCGGAAGGATTGTGGGATCATTCCAGTAAAACTTCTGCAGGAGTGCTGCAATCTTCATCTCTTCAAAAAGATCGAGATTGTTGTTTGAAGCGCAGCCATCGGTTCCAAGACAGACATTCACCCCGGCAGCCGACAACAGGCCGTAGGGCATCGCCCGGTGCGTGGCCAGTTTCATATTGCTTGCCGGGTTGTGCGACACGCTGACACCTCGTTTCTTCAGCAGGGTGCATTCTGCTTCATCAAGCCAGCAGCAGTGTGCCGCTACCGTCCGGGGGGTAAGGATCCCGCAGGTATCGAGGAATGCGGACGGGCGCTTGCCGTACCGGGCAATGCATTCCTGCACCTCTTTTTCTGTTTCGGAAAGGTGGATGTGGGTCCCGATCTTCTGTTCCCGGGCAAATTCCGCACACCATTCCAGTCCCTCCCTTGAGACAGTATACATCGCGTGTGGTCCTGTAGAGGCCTTGATCCGGGAGTTCCTCATGTTTCTGATATGAGTAACGAGACTCTCGGTTGCCCTGCACTCGGTCTCACGTTTGTCCTCACTGAAGAGATCGATGAACCCGTAGGAGAGCACTGCACGCAGACCGGATTCATCCACTGCCCGGGCTGCATCCTCCATAAAGAAATACATGTCGTTGAACGCGGTCGTGCCGCTCCGGATCATCTCGAGACAGGCAAGCCGGGTACCAAGGTACACATCGTCTCCGGTCAGGTGCGCCTCGAGCGGCCATATCTTCTGCGAGAGCCAGTCCTGAAGGAGCATGTCGTCAGCATATCCCCGCAGCAGGGTCATGGCCGCGTGGGTATGGGTATTTATGAGGCCGGGGAGAGCGATCGCGCCGTCACCGTCGATGATGAATTCAGCATCGTCCCTTGTGCTCTTTTCGCATGGCAGCCCCGATTCCGGCAATCGATCCCGGTTTCGTCAATGAAAATATCGACGGCCTTTCCACCTGCCACTACGTTGGTGATCAGAAGCGATCGCCTTCCATCAAAAATATCCGTCGTTTCCATCCGCATCAGCCCATGTGCCCGATGATCGTTTCCAGTATCTTTTCTGTCCGTGTGCAATGTTCTTTTGAGGTGGCGAGGATATGCTCGTAGGTGAGCACCTCGCCACCCAGCCCGTTTGCGTAATTATCAACGTGCAAAGCGCTGCAAACTCCATACCCAGTTCGCATGCGAGGGTTGCTTCCGATGCAACCGTCATTCCCACAACATCCGCAACCTGTGCCAGCGCGTTTACCTCGGCTACCGTCTCGATACGGGGACCACATGTCTGGACATACACTCCCCCGAACCGTGCAGAAGGGACCAGCCGGAAAAGATCTCTTCCGAGCGGCGGAGAGTTCCGGACGGACATGCTCTGTCGCATGATCGTGGATGGAAGGGATATCGGTCAGGCTGAGATAATCGGTCGGGAATAACCAGTGAGCCGGGTCTGATATCGGGTTTGAGAGATCCGGCTGATCCAAATGCAACAATCCGGTCAACACCGGCGATTGCCAGAGCTGCAAGATGCGCACGGTGATTGATCCGATGGGGAGGGAGCCCGTGCTGGTGGCGCATGAGCATCACGATATCTCCGCGATAGGATCTCGGCGGTGCCAAACGGTGTGGACACCTTCCTCTTTTTCCAGTGCAGGGAGTGCAGAGAAGAGAAGACTCGTGCCCCCGATGATGCCCAGCATCAGCACCACCCGTATCTGTTCGCCGATCCTGCCGGAAATCCGGAATTACCTGTGCCCCGCATGGTTCTCTCTGAATGAAGGTTTGTCCATTGATGCACTAATAGGTAGCGTACAACGCTGCTGTATGGAATAAATAAAGGGTAAATTCGAAAACAAACCATAGTTCCCTATGGCGAGATTCGAGACGGTGAGCGATGACACCATCAGAAAGGGCGAATGCACGGATATCTATTTCGTCCGCACGGAAGAGACACTGAAGAGAGAAAATATCAACCCATTCGTTACGATGGAGGTGACCGCTGCAGCGCTGCCGGACAACTGGGCAATTTTCTGCGGGCTCTCCGACGTGATGACGCTTCTTGAGGGACTTCCGGTTACTGTCGATGCATTACCGGAAGGAACGATCTTTTTCAGAAACGAACCCGTCATGCGAATTTCCGGGAAGTATCAGTGATTTCTGCAGGTACGAGACTGCAATCCTCGGATTTCTCTGCCATGCCTCCGGAATTGCGTCGGCAGCTGCCCATATCAGGGTTGCGGCACAGGGATCGCCCGGTGTATTCTTTTGGATCGCGGCGTCAACATCCTGCAATTGCCGGGATGATTGAACGTGCCGCCTGGATCGGGGGAGTTGACGGCGTCTCGAACACCTGTGCCCCGGATCGGGAATTCCTGTTGTCGGAACGATGCCGCACGCATTTGTCATGTGTTATAAAAAACCCGAAGATGCCTGGCGGTCATTTGACCGGCACGCCCCGCAGACCGTTCCCCAGGATCATGCTCTGCGATACCTGGTGCGATGAAAAATCCGAATCACTTCGGGCAGCAGAGTGCGGGGCAACCATGGTTCGTCTTGATACGCCGCGATCCCGGCGGGGTGACATGCTGGCAATCATAGACGAGGTACGATGGGAGCTGGATGCCCACGGATACGAAGCAGTAAAGATCCTGCTGACAGGCGGTGTGACCCGCGAAGATATTATCGCCTCCCGACAGAGCGTTGATGCGTTCGGAGTCGGCGGGGCAATCGCAAATGCACCCGTGATCGACTTCGGCATGGATATTGTCGAGATTGGAGGAAAGTCAACAGCCAAGCGGGGAAAGCGGAGCGGAGTCAAGCAGGTCTACGAACTGCCAGGAGGAGAGCACCGGGTGTTGCCGCTCAGCAAACAAGCACCAGTGAGCGGGAACCCCTTACTCGAGTCGTTTATAAAAGACGGGGCAATGGTACAGGATTCCGTTATGCAGGAGGCACGACAGAGAGTCCTGAAAAAAATATTGCTTATGGGCTCTTCTTAAATCTACTTTCAGGGAGCGGGGGAGGAACTGTCCCCGGCACCGTATCATAAAGGTCTCATCGATTTGCGGTGTAAATCCATAAAGCCTAATTCTTTTAACCAATGCCGTACAACAATGTTAGAGCGGGGCCGGTAGATCAGTGGTAGATCGCTTCCTTGGCATGGAAGAGGCCGCGGGTTCAATTCCCGCCCGGTCCATCCTGTTTTTGTGATTTTTTCCTTTACCCAAACCGTACTTTTTTATATTTACGGGAAGAGGCTTACTTCAGAACGACCATGCATGTCCGTGACCTGATCCTTCCTGAAGACAAGGTGTTTTTTTCCCTGTTCGCACAGATGGCGGAAACTATCGGCGAAGCAGCGGCAACGCTCAACGAGATCACTCATGAACTCCCTCAGGGAACAGAAAAAGCCCAGAAAGTCCACCAGCTCGAGCATAAAGCTGACGAAATCACCCGGCATATCTACGAGAAACTCAATGAATCGCTGATTACTCCCCTCGAACCCGAAGAGATCTCACGCCTCGCACCCGTCATGGATGATGTGATGGACCGTATCGACAGGGTCACCCAGCAGATATGTACGTATGGTCTGACAGAACAGAATGACAAACTCCGTGAATTTTCGTATATGATCCTCCTTGCATCCGCAGAGATCATCCAAAGCGTTCAGGGAGTTGCCGGAGATGGAAAAAATTCAGGGAATAAAGGATCATGCCAACGAGATCAACCGTTTGTACAACAGGGCCATCGAACTCCAGTCCCAGGCAATCCTCGAGATCTTCAAGGCAAAGGACCTGCTCCTGATCATCAAACTCAAGGATATCTACGAGGGACTCGGACTGGTCATGGAGAAATGCAATGACGTCGGTCACGCCCTCAATGACATCATCCTGAACCATTCCTGATACCATGGAACCCCTCATTATCTTTGGTGTCATCCTCGCGCTCTCGCTGAATTTTGTCAACGGGGTCAACGATGCAGCGCATTCAATCGCCACGGTCGTGGCAACGAGATCCCTGTCACCATGGCGTGCGGTACTTCTGACATCGCTCTGCAATATGCTGGGTCCGTTTATCTTCACGACAGCCGTGGCAACCACGATCGGCACATGCCATCGTCTATCCCGGTTCTTTAAACCCCGTTTCCATCATCGTCGCGATGGGAGTCGCCATCTCGCTGGTCTTTGTTGCTACCCGTGCCGGTATTCCCATCTCCAGCAGTCATGCCATGGTGGGCGGGCTTCTTGGGGCAGGGATTGGCGCCGGCGGTCTGGCCGCAGTTATCCTTCCCGGCTCTGTCACGTTCATCGACATCGGTATTGCTGCACTGGGCGGTGCTCTGATCGGGGCTCTGGTTCTGGGTATTCTGACTGCGGCACTGAAAGGCGATATCCGTCTCGCCATCCTGATCGGAGCAATATTCGGGGGGACGCTGGTTATTCCGGTGCTGATGCTCGCAGGTATGCTGAAAATTTCCGGTCTGCTTGTAATTGTCCTGTTCATTTTCATCTCTCCGATGATGGGGGTGAGCTGCGGCATTTTTATTCAATGTCATCATCTCTCACCTGTTTCAGGCACCGGAAGCAGAACCGTGTCCGCAGGATATTCAGACCTCTTCACGTAGTTGCATGCCTCTTCCAGGCGACAGGGCACGGGGCAAACGATGGTCAGCATGCAGTTGGTGTTATTGCTGCCCTGCTTGTTTCAGCCGGCGTTCTCACGACATTTTCAATACCGCCGTGGGTACTCCTGAGTTCGGCAGTTGCCATCGGTCTTGGCACTGTTTTCGGGTGGCTGGAATGTCGTGGACAAAATGGCAAAAAAGATTACCCGGATCCGCCCTTACCAGGGATTTTCCGCAGCCACGGCCGGGAGCGCAACACTTGCCATGGTGACATCCTACGGTGTACCGGTCTCTTCAACACATGTCATCAGCGGGGCAATCGTGGGAGTCGGTCTGACCCGGGGGAGAAATGCAGTCCAGTGGGAGGTGATACGGGAGATGATGACGGCATGGGTGATCACCATCCCGTTAGGCCTTCGTTCTTCTCACTATGTCGGATACATTATCATCAGCATTCTTTTGAACTTACTTGCTTTTATAATACGGCAATATCGCCATATTTTTTACCATGGCTGACCGATTATCCGTAGGTTGTTATGGGTCTTCGTGAGTTGCTGATACCGCATGATAAAATCTTTTTTGATCTGTTTGAAAAACAGGCAGGCGTTGTCAAGGAGGCAGCGTGGCGGCTGGTCGCGCTGACCGAGGATTTTACCAGTGTCAAAGAGAAACGTCATGAGATCGAGAAACTTGAGCATAAGGGCGACCAGATCACGCATGATATCTACGATCAGCTGAACCGCACGTTCATCACCCCGCTCGATCCCGAAGAGATCTCCCGACTTGCCTCCGCGCTTGACGAAGTGCTGGACTACATCGATGGTGCAACAGAAAAGATGTTCTATTACGGCATCGACGGGACCGATGCCCATATGATCGAACTCGCGAAACTGATCCACATGTCTACGGTTGAGATCGAAGAGTGCAGTAAAAGGAATCCGCTCAATCAAGGACCCCAAGTACATTGAAGAACGCTGTATCGAGGTGAACAGGCTGGAAAATCTTGCAGATGATGTTCTTGCCCATGCGGTGACCGATCTCTTCAAAACCACGGATGCAATCACCATCATCAAACTCAAGGATATCTACGAGCATCTCGAGACCGCAACTGATTATTGCGAGGATGTAGCAAATGTGCTCTCCGATATTGCAATCCGGCACTCATGAAGCATAACAGATTATACACGTGAGAGGATCGAATGATTGAGGCAACGTGGGAACTCATTGTAATCATCATCGGTATCGCGCTCGTCTTTGATTTTACCAACGGGTTCCACGACTCGGCCAATTCGATATCGACCGTGGTATCAACCAAGGTACTCTCCCCTCGCAATGCCGTGGTTTTCGCTGCGTTTTTTAATTTTATTGCAGCGTTCGGGTTTGGGGTTGCGGTCGCGAGCACCATCAGTAAGATTGTTGAACTGAATTATGTGCAGACAGGTATCATTCCCTATATTATCCTTGGTGCTCTGATCGGGGCGATTGTACTGGAACCTGATTACCTGGTTTTTCGGCCTTCCGACATCATCTTCCCACGCCCTTATCGGCGGGCTTGACGGGTGCGGGAATTTCTGCCGCGGGCATTGCCGCGATCAAATGGTCAACGGTGGGACAGGTTGCACCTTTTCATGGTTATTTCTCCCATGATCGGACTTGACATGCGGGTTCCTCTTCATGGCAGTAGTCCTCAATATCACCAAAAATGCAAACAAACAGACCGCAGAGACTCATTTCAAACGTCTCCAGCTCTTTTCTGCAGCCGCCTACAGTTTCAGCCACGGTACAAATGATGCACAGAAGACCATGGGGATCATTGTTCCGCTGCTGTTCTCCATCGGATATTTCGGTGCCGTTGCTGACCCCAACCACCTGCCCGGTTCCCATCTGGGTTATCCTTATCGCCCATGCTGCCATCGCGCTTGGTACCCTCTCCGGAGGATGGCGGATTGTCAAAACCATGGGGTATAAGATCACCAAGCTCCGCCCGGTGCACGGATTTGCTGCAGAAACTGCCGGAGCTGCAACGATTATCGGTGCCTCGGTCGCTGGCATTCCAGTCAGCACAACACATATCATCTGTACGTCCATCATGGGTGTAGGAACGACCATGGGGGCGAGCACCGTAAAATGGGGCGTCGCCAGGAGCATTATGATGGGCATGGATCCTTACAATTCCGGTGAGTGCATTCATCGGATTTGTGGCATTTGCGGTTATCCGGGTAGTTATCGGGTATTAAAAAGAAGACTCAGAAGGAATGAAAGGCGTTCGTTCACAGCCGTCAATAAAGGACAACAGGAACACTTATTTTTTACCCAGTGCCTGGAAATACCTGCAGTGCAGGCTGATGGGGCAGATTTCGCATTTCGGTTTTTTCGCGATACAGATCGTCCGGCCATGGGCGATAAGCACATCCGTAAGATCACCCCATTGCTCCCGGGGGAATGCAGCCATCAGGTCCCGCTCGATTACGCTGACGTTGGCAGTATCGGAAAATCCGATACGTTGAGCGAGCCTCCGGACATGGGTATCGACAGCAATCCCTTCATTCCTGCCATGAGCGTGAAAGAGAACGATGTTTGCCGTTTTCCGGCCGACGCCAGGGATTGTCAGGAGCTCTTCCATCGTTTCTGGCACACTGCCGCCAAACTCTGAAATAATAGCCTGGGAAGCGGCAATAATATGCCGGGCTTTCGCGTGGAAATACCCGAGACTGTGGATAATAGTTTCCACATCCTCGGTCTTTGCTTCTGCGAGCGCAGATGGAGTCGGATATGCTGAAAAAAGCGGTCCTTTTACCTTCAGCACGGCACGGTCGGTGGTCTGTGCTGACAGGATGGTGAGGATAACCGTCTCAAAGGGTGATCCCCGCGCAAGTTCCGCGGGAGAGTCACGGGCATCCGGATACCGTTGCAGAAGGAGTGAATAAATTTTTTCAGCATCCTGTTTTTTCATACAAATATGGGGTAGGGCGGATTCGAACCGCCGTCAAAGCGTCCCAAACGCTCTAGGATGGACCAGGCTACCCTACTACCCCGTGCCATCATACCTGTGTCGGGAATGTAAAAATACGTAATGGTTCCCGATGATACGCCTGACATCAGAGCGGGAAGATCTTTTTCCTGCTCCCGCTCACTACCGTTCCGGTGAATTCTCCGGTACAGATCGCACGGGAAAGATTCTCAGGATTATTCCCGTCGAGGACGACGAGCGGGATGTGACTGCGCTCCACTATCGCGG
Source organism: uncultured Methanoregulaceae archaeon (assembly GCA_963721245.1). GTDB lineage: Archaea > Halobacteriota > Methanomicrobia > Methanomicrobiales > Methanospirillaceae > Methanoregula. The sequence goes on from CAVRIL010000003.1 coordinate 105,307, forward strand.
GCAGCAACAATATCAAGCACCGTGTTGGATCCTGCGGTAAGCGCAGTCCCGCCGACAATCTTGAGCAGTTGAGCAGGTGTGAGCGACTCAAAGCGCTTTGCATTTTTGTTCTTTTTCGGATCTGCGGAGTAGATACCATCGACCGAGGTTACATTGACAAATACCGATGCACCCACGCGTTCGGCAAGCACCGCTGCAACCGCATCGGTCGTCTGGCCCGGGTGTTATCCCTCCCATGACAACGATCTTTCCCGGATTCGGCAAATTTTTTTGCCTCGGCATGACTCTCTGCCACTTTCGGGTATGCCTTCTCTCCCAGCGCAGCGACGAGCAGGTTTGCATTCAGCCTGGTGATCAGAATGCCGATCTCGTCAGATGTACCCTCGTCAATACCAAGAGTGCGGGAAACAGCAATATAACGGCGGGCTTCACCACCTCCACCGACGACAATAAAGAGGCGGTGGTGTGCTGCAATCTCCCCCAGCACCGGGACATATTCCCTGATCCTGTTCTTCTCAAGGGAGGGAATCAGGATTGAACCGCCCAGAGAGATGACAATGGTCTTCATTGCACTAGTTTTTGTACCGGATGTTCATATAGAGTTGTTGAATATGCTCTATTGTCCTGTCTGTAAAAGCCGGGATATCTTTGCCGTTGCCGGAGGATATATCGGCCAGATCTACCTCTGCAAGAACTGCAGGTACCGGGGTTCATTTGTGCTCGAGACCGATGATGAAGATGAACTCTCCGCTGGAGAGAAAGAACCATAGCCACCGGAACTCTATCACAAACGGGGAGTCCTTATGCACGAAGCACGCCTGTACCAGAAACTCGAGAACAATACGGTGAAATGCGCACTCTGCAACCACCGCTGTACGATTAAGGAAGGCAACCATGGGATCTGCGGAGTACGACTGAATGAGAACGGGACACTGTATGCCGCGACCTACGGGAAGATCAGTTCCGAGGCGGTGGATCCCATCGAGAAGAAGCCGCTCTTCCATTACCTGCCCGGAACGCTCTCGTACTCGCTTGGAGGTATCGGCTGTAACTTCCATTGCCAGCACTGCCAGAACTGGCATATCTCGCGTGCGACGTTTGAAGATGCGCACTTACGGTCACTCTCACCGGAAGAAGGCGTTGACCGGGCGATTGCATCCGGCAGTGCGAGTATCGCGTGGACATATAACGAACCGTCCATCTGGCACGAATACCCGCTCGATATGGGGACTCTGGCCCGGAGAAAAGGACTCGGTACAGTCTACGTGACAAACGGGTACATTACCGAGGAGGGACTCCGGGAACTCGCACCCATGCTCGGTGCCTACCGGGTGGATATCAAGGCGTTCACGGATGATTTTTACAAAAAAGTCTGCGGTGCCCGCCTCCAGCCGGTCCTTGACTCCGCGGCACTTGCCCGGGAACTTGGCATGCATGTCGAGACGGTTACGCTTGTTATTCCCGGGCTCAACGACAGCACCGAGGAGATGGGGTCTCTGATCCGCTGGGTTATCGAACATCTCGGCCCGGCAACACCGATGCATTTCTCTGCATTCCATCCGGACTACAAGATGACCGACCGGGGTGCAACACCTCCTGCAACACTCGAAAAGATTTATAACCTGGCAAAAGAGCTCGGGCTCCGTTTCCCGTACCTGGGAAATGTGTACCACCACCGGTACGAGAACACCTACTGCCCGGCGTGCGGCGCAACTCTTATCGAACGGCAGGGATTCTCAAGTATGATCCGCAAACTCGACGGGCAGCAGTGCATGAACTGTGGTGAGAAGATCGAGATCATCCGTCATGTCCAAAAGACCAGTTCCTGAACCACGGTTCATCGCCGATCGCATGCTCGGCACGCTCAGCCGGTACTTCCGGTTCATGGGATATGATACCGTGAGCGCCAGCGGGATGGCTGAAGGCAATGCGAAGGAGGATACCCTGCTTCTCGAACTCGCTTCTCACGAGAACCGTATCCTGCTTACAAGGGACACTGAACTCGCAGCCCGGGGTAAAGGAGCGGGCGGTCCTGATTTCTTCCGATGAAATTATGGAACAGATATGCCAGATGATCGATCGTGATCTGATTACGCGAAGGGTGATGATGACCCGCTGTTCACTCTGCAACACTGTTCTGAGGTCAGCAACCCGGGAGGAAATTGATGACGCGGATTATGCCCCGCAGGATCAAAGACGGGCTTACTTTTTACTGGTGCGGCCATTGTCGCAAACTCTACTGGAATGGATCGCACGGAAAACATATTTCACAGAGGATCGGGGGGCAAAAGTGATCCTCGGCGACTAATCAATATGACATACGGCAATCGGAGCCCTGAAAGTGTTCCGATTGGTACCTGGCCTTACTAAACGGATGTTGTATCAGGCACCTTTGTATAAAGTCAAGGAATTATCGCTATTTTGCCAGACGGGCAATGTATACGAGACACATAGATTTACACTGGTGACCGTATGTGCCAGGAAACCAAGGGAATTCCAAATCAAAATTATTTCAACCAAGGAATGTGCCTGTAGGGCGCCAAAAGGCGGTATAACTGACTCAATTCTGGCGTATTTTTTTCATCGGGGGCGCTGGACAGAGGAGTTAGTGAAGTTACCGGGGTGAAAGGAGGGTATCCCTAAAGTTGTTTCATGCATCGGAATATAGGACATGTTCTCCTGCGTATCAGGCTTCCGGATCATTAAACACTATAACCCGGAACAACAGATCTGTTCTCATGGCAGTCCACCCCATCGAGGAACGCTACGGAACACCCGAGATGCGTGCTGTCTGGAGTGAGAAAAACCGGTTTGCCTGCATCGTCTCAGCGGAAGTCGCACTGGCAAAGGCTGAAGCAGCGCACGGTATGATTCCGGCAGCAGCAGCTGAGGCGATCGACCGGCGTGCACCGGCTGCATCGCTGGAACGGGCAAAGGTAATCGAGCTCGAGATCAGTCACGACATGATGGCGATCGTAAAAGCCATCTCGGAAGTCTCCGGAGATGCCGGACGCTGGGTACACTACGGGGCCACGAGCAACGACATTCTCGATACCGCAACCGCCCTTCAGCTCATCCCAGTCGCTCAACCTGATTGACCGGAAGCTCCGGACTCTTCTGGAGGTTCTCTTACAGCGATCGGAATGCAACAAAAACCCTGGTCTGCATCGGCACGGACGCACGGGCAGCATGGCGTACCGACCACCTATGGCCTGCGTTTTGCCATCTGGGCAGGTGAGATCGGGCGGCATATTGAACGACTTGAACAACTCCGCCCCCGTGTCGTGGTCGGACAGATGACGGGAGCCGTCGGCACCCAGGCAGCGCTTGGTCCAAAAGCAATGGAAGTGCAGGCGGCAATGATGGAGGAGCTGGGAATTGGATCGGTGGACGTATCCAACCAGGTAATCTCCCGCGACCGGTATGCAGAATACTTTATGTTCTGTGCGAACGTTGCCACCACTCTCGACAAGATCGGGATTGAGATCCGGACACTCCAGCGGACCGAAATCGGGGAGGTCGAGGAGGCGTTCGGTGCCAACCAGGTCGGCTCGTCCACGATGCCGCACAAACGTAATCCCATCAGATCCGAGCAGGTCTGCGGTCTTGCACGAATCATCCGTTCCGCTGTTGAACCGGCACTCCAGAACAACACGCTCTGGGACGAGCGTGACCTGACCAACTCATCCTGCGAACGGGTGCTGTTCCCTGAGGCCTCCATTCTGACCGATCACTGCCTTCGCCTCATGGCAACCGTTCTCGAAGGGCTGGTGATCAACCACGCTGCCATCCGCCGGAATCTTGCCTTCCTCCATGGCATTAACATGGCCGAGTCCGTCATGATAGAACTCACCCGGAGCGGTATGAACCGTCAGGACGCTCACGAGCGGATACGGGTTGCGAGCATGAAGGCACTTGCAGAAGGACGGCCCCTTGCTGATGTACTGGGGAGAGGATTCTGAAGTAGTACGATACTGTTCCCGCGATGATATTGCTGCACTCCTCAATCCGGATTCATATATCGGGACTTCGGTCGAGTCAGGTGGATCGGGTCGTGGCGAAACTCACTCCGCTCTGTATCTGAAATCCGGCAACTGACTCTTGTTCATGCAGGATCATTTTGAAAGAAGCCGCACTGTTCCCGAAAAGAGTAAAAATCGTCCTGCAGACGGAATGAAGCAATACACGCGGATTCAAGATGATAAAAATAGTATATTTATAAACTCTGAAATTGAACACAAAGTATTCATGAAACGGTTAACCGGACTTTCGGGATATTCAGTTATCACCTGCCGATCTTATCCGTTTCATTATTATTGCATCCCTCACGCTTTTATGCTTTATTATCACCACCTATTCCCTCTCAAGAAATCTTGGGACCATTTACGCCCAGCTCTTTTATTTCCCGATTATTTACGCAACCTATTTTTATCCAAGGAAGGGACTCTATCTCGCTGGAGCGTGTGCGGTTGTATACGAGTGCTTTGCGTACTCTCTACGTATTTCCCGATACCGGCGGGATGATTTTCGTTACCGGTCAGGCACTTCTCTTTGTCTGTATTGGTGCCCTGGTGGCATATGTCAGCGAGAAGATCATGACCAGCGAGATACACAACCGGAACATTGTAGAAAAATCTCCGATGGGCATCATCCTCTTTGACAAGAACGACTATCACCATCCGGTTAACCAATACCCGCTTTGAACATATGCTCGGTTATACTGCTGAAGACCTTGCCAGGCATGACATTTCCTGAGCACTCTCTAGTTCCGACGAAGACAAGGTAGAGGTTTGACAGAATCCGTTGCATCGGGAGAGGAGATTCGTTCCTTCGAAACCGTTTTTCTGACCCGGGAAAAAGAGCCTGTCTGGGTAAACCTTTCCTGGAGCAGGATCACCGAAAATCTGATGAGTTGCACGGTTGTTGATATCAATAAATTCAGACTCGCCAGGCTGGCTGCAGATAGAAATTGATGCCCAGTTATAAAGCAGGTAACTGATAGTCTTCCGACGTGCATTGTCATTATCCGGGACCAGATGATTGTGTATGCAAATCCGTCATTTGACGCAATTTTCCGGCTTACACTCCTGAAGAGTTGCTGGGCAGGTCGATCCTCTTTCACTCGTCCATCCCGAGGATCAGGTAGACTTTCTGCAATCCTGTCATCTCGCAGAAACAGGATCGTCACCTTCAGTCAGATCCTCGATTCAGTCTTCTCATTAAATCCGGGAAAATACGTCCTGCTATCCTTTTTTTCACGCGAATACTGCAGGATGGATCCCCTGCGGTGCTCATCAACCTGGTAGATATTCCCGATTCGGAAATCGTAAAAGGACGATCCCTGCAGGATAAAAAACGGAACGGGGCATTATCAGTACCTTTGCCTATGAACTTCGTACTCCCCTTCAGCCGATTATGGGATACATCAACCTGCTCATGCAGGACCCCGAAACGTACGGGGTCAGCGAGGAGACACGGATCATCCTTGACCGTTGCGCGAAGAGTGTGGACCGCGAGCGCCAGATCATCAACCAGATGCTCGAGCTTTCGGTCATCGATGCCGGTAAGACTTCCTCTGGAATATTCAGTTTTTTCAGTCCCGGACCTGATCAGGACTATCATCAATGACAGGAGGATATGCCGCAGACGCAGACATTACCATCGACGTTCCCGCTCATCTCACCTTTGATGCCGACAAGAACAAGATTTCAACGGTGACTGGACACCATGATCTCGAATGCAGTGAAATACTCTACCCATCCCCGCAAGATCCATATCGCCTACCGGTCCTCACCGAATGACACCATGCACCGCCTCTCCATCAGGGACAACGGTATCGGAATAACGGACGCACGTCTCGATGAAATCTTTGAACCATTCCCGATTCCCGAATCCGGAACGGCACTGAAGTTCGATAAAATCGGACTTTCGCTTGCTATCGCAAAAAAATATATCAAAATGCATGGAGGCTACATCAGCGTGGACAGTATCTTAAATCTTGAGACCACGTTCTGCATTCATATTCCGAAAAAAAGACCTGCGGAGGTTGAGCACAACAATGGTACATAAAATTCTGGTAGTGGAAGATGATCAGCCAATCCTCGATCTGATGGATATGCTGATCCGGAAACTGGGCTATGAGCCGATCCTTATCGCAAATGGGATTAAGGCACTCGAACGGGTAAAGAAAGATACGCCATCACTTATCCTGCTGGATATTATGATGACTCCTATCAACGGGTGGGAATTCCTGGAGAAACTCCGCGGGGAATATGGAATGCGGTCTATCCCGGTTATCCTGTTTACCGCTTCACCACTGATCGACGAAAAGATGAAGCAAATGAAGGATCCGAATCTTGGCGTTCTCACCAAGCCGGTTTCATTTGCCGAACTGAAAACGAAACTTGCTCAGCATCTTACGTAAAGAATTGATGCTGACGGGTTGAATACCCATATATTTTTTAATAATGGTGAAGTGAAAGATTTTTAATCGACTGAAAATGCCCTTCTCTGACACCAAAGGATCATTTTCCGTGATTGGTAAGGACAATTTCTCTACGGGATATTCTTTTTCCCGACAAGGTTTTTTTAGGAATGAGGATGACGAGGATTCCTGAGGATTCACATATTCCTGACACAGCATGCTGTTGATCATTCACAAATATCCCTGTGCTGCCGTACTACCGAAAATTTTTGGAGACCGACTTTTTCCCCTTATTCAACCGGATCGCCAGTATATCCATGTACCTCAAGCACTTCCATTACCTGTTCGACCCATTCCCTGTCATTCGCGTGGGCCAGTCCGTACATATGTGCAAGGACGTGCGGTTCATGGCCATGAATTTTCTCTTTACCGGGAGTATGGAAATGCTGAACCTTCTGGTGATCTGATGCGAACGGGTGAGGCAGAATAGCAATTTTCTCTTTCCATATCGCCGCCAGATTCTCATCATGTGTCCTGAGCTCGTTAATCCCTAAAAGTTTGCCACGGATCTCACCGGTCTGACCGTGTTTGATCAGCATGCGATAGCAGAGAAATTCCCTGCAAATCGTGGGTCGGGTCGGATATATCATGCAGATAAACCCTTGGCCGCCGGGATTTTGTCGTGTAAAAACACATCCTTTCCGGGGATTTCTTCTTTATTACATCCTGAAATTCTTCAAATGTTGAGGCAAATTCATCGGCATAATCCGGCAGCACGTGCACCTGGAAAAGTTCATCAGTAATTCCGTACCTGCAAAAATAATCTTTATCGGTGATTTGTCGTTCGACGGTAATGAACTCCCCAAAGCTTGCACAGCACTTCCCGCACAGGTCACACTCGAACTTGACCATGGTAAATCCAGTTTATGATAAACGGGGTTATTAAAATTGGGAAATGTTATTGCTGGAATAGTAAGAGGTTTACAGGAAAACGAAAGACTTTCACTGTCTGGAATGTCTTCTTGGAAAGGATAACCTATCCGGGCAATCCCTTTTTTGGATATGCTCATTCTTCATACAACAAATAAGGCTCAAAATGGAAATCCAAAACCAATATGAGCATATTCAGCTTTTGACAGGATCCCGGCAACCGGCCTGAATGAAGCGTTTTTGATCATATTTCCGCTATTCCTGCTTTATGGGTTTAGTTTACGGAACATCCGATTTTACTTGGAGAAAAACCGGCCTGTTTATTCCTATTCGGGAGGCGGATAACTGTCACAATGACTGTTGATCGAAGCGGCGAAACCCCTGTTTTGAGGAGTCCATTTTCAGAATCCGGTTTTGATATGGATCATAATTGATTATGTCAGCCCGATATGGGTCCAGATTAACCATTCCGGAATTGGATGGTGATCTCCAGAAATGGGCGGATGGACATGCAGTGAAAAAGGAAGGCGTAAAAATCGGGAATTAAAATTTATTGAATTTGGTGAATATCTGTGTGTCAGACAACGTCATCACATTATCGATGTCTTCCTTCGTGGTTGCTTTTTTATTGATTACGTTAACGTTAGTGACTCCACTGAAGGGACGGACTACACCATTTTTCTCTATTGTTCCCCGGACAGTCATCCTGATATTGCCTGTGGAAACGGTCAGATCCTGGCGGCTGAAAATTGCCGCAAATAGCTGGGGGAATATTTTTATCCTAACAAGTTTGAGCGCCTGTATATTCTCACAATACACAGATCCTGCGTCCACATCAGCTGCCTTATAGCCGGCAGGTAATGTGACGAACGCCAGGAAGTAACCATTTCCCCCGATATTCAGGGTTTGCGGCACAATCTGGACTTTGACATCGATATTGGCATCAGTGACCATAATCAAAACGGTGTCCATGCCAACTGCACCATCATCATCCGTAACATTGACCGCGACAGAATAAACCCCACTACCAGTATAGAGGTGACTGAGCCGGAAGGTCTTGCCGGTGAGCACGAGGGGCTCGATGCCGGATCCATCTCCGTAACTGACATTTGCAATCCAGGAGGCAGAATCCGGATCTGCAAACGAGCCACTCTGGGTGAACGTGCTCCCCTTGGTTATTGTGGCATCCGATCCAGCGTTCACGACCGGTGCAACATTGACACCGGCTGCAGGCAACGGTGACCGCAACGGTATCAGAACCTGCTCCACCGTCATTATCCTTAACCGTAACCGTGACGGTATAAACCCCGTTATTCACATATTTGTGACTGAGACTGAATGTCTTGTCAGATTTGAGCGCCAGCCGCTGGCTATCGGATCCATCACCATAATTAACAGTTGCAGTCCAGTAGCTGGAATCCGGATCTGTGAAGGAGCCACTCTGGGAGAATGTGCTCCCCTTGGGTACTGTGGCATCTGATCCCGCATTCACTACCGGTGCACTATTGACACCGGCTGCAGTCACCGTTACCAAAACGGTGTCAGTTCCTGCTGCCCCTTTATTATCCTTGACCGTAACCGTGACAGTATACACCCCGTTATTCACATATTTGTGAAGGAGACTGAATGTCTTGTCAGATTTGAGCGCCAGCCGCTGGCTATCGGATCCATCACCATAATTAACAGTTGCAGTCCAGTCAGCTGGAATCCGGATCCGTGAAAGCACCGCTCTGGGAGAACGTGCTCCCCTTGGTTATTGTGGCATCTGGTCCCGCATTCACCACCGGTGCAACATTGACACCGGCTGCAGTCACCGTTACCAAAACGGTGTCAGTTCCTACTGCCCCTTTATTATCCTTGACCGTAACCGTGACAGTGTACACCCCGTTATTCACATATTTGTGACTGAGACTGAATGTCTTGTCAGATTTGAGCGCAAGCCGCTGGCTATCGGATCCATCACCATAATTAACAGTTGCAGTCCAGTAGCTGGAATCCGGATCTGTGAAAGTACCGCTCTGGGAGAATGTACTCCCCTTGGTTATTGTGGCATCTGGTCCCGCATTCACCACCGGTGCAACATTGACACCGGCTGCAGTCACCGTTACCAAAACGGTGTCAGTTCCTACTGCCCCTTTATTATCCTTGACCGTAACCGTGACAGTGTACACCCCGTTATTCACATATTTGTGAGTGAGACTGAATGTCTTGTCAGATTTGAGCGCAAGCCGCTGGCTATCGGATCCATCACCATAATTAACAGTTGCAGTCCAGTAGCTGGAATCCGGATCCGTGAAAGTACCGCTCTGGGAGAACGTACTCCCCTTGGTTATTGTGGCATCCAATCCAGCGTTCACGACCGGTGCACTATTGACACCGGCTCCGGGAACGGTGACAGCAACGGTATCTGTACCTGCTCCACCGTCATTATCGGTAATCGTGACATTAACGATATAGTTTCCACTACCCGTATAAATATGGCTGAGATCGAAAGTTTTGTCAGGTTTCAGAATGAGTGCCGGATCCACAACACCATCTCCGTAGTCAACGGTTGCCGTCCAGGTGTCTGCGCCTGGATCGGTGAAGGAGCCTTTCCGGGAGAAAGTGCTACCCTTATTAATGGCCGTGTCTGGTCCGGCATGTACGCTGGGGGGAACGTTGTTCACCGTGACTATGGCGGTATCTGAACCTGCACTACCTTTAGACTCTTTGACTGTAACGTTAACTGTATACTGCCCGTTATCGGGGTAGATATGACTGAGCGTAAAGGTCTTGTCAGTGTTGAGGAGGAGGAGCCATATACCGGACCCGTCTCCGTAATCAGCAGTCGCCATCCAGGGTCCCGGACCCGGATCGGTGAACGAACCGGACTGGCTGAACAAACTACCTTCATCGATCGTTTTGTCCTGACCAGCATCCACAACCAGTGCTGCATTGCTGACTTTGATTGAAGCAGTATCTGAACCTGCCTGACCGTCATTATCGGTGACAATTACGTTGACGGCATAGTCTCCACTGTCGGCATAGGCATGACTGAGTGTAAAGGTCTTGTCCGCGTTGAGTGCAAGGAACTGGATACCAGATCCATCACCATAATCAACCGTTGCTGTCCATGCGGTAGAATCCGGATCCATGAAAGAACCGATCCTGGAGAATGTGCTGTCCTTGGGAATGGTAGCGTCTGATCCGACATCCACGACCGGTGGGACATTTGCTGCAGTGACGGTAACCAAAACGGTGCCGAAGCCAACTCCACCTTTATCATCCGTAACACTAACCGCGATTGTAAATTGCCCGATATCACTATAGGTATGACTGAGGTCGAAGGTATTGTCAGCATTGAGAGCGAGGGGCTGGATGCCGGATCCATCTCCATAACCGACAGTCGCCGTCCAGGTATCCGCACCAGGACCGGGATCCATGAAGTATCCTGAAGATTCGAAAGGAGAGTCCTTGTCGATAGTCGCATCATCACCGGGATTCACAAGGGGCAGGACATTGGATGTTCCGAGAGTGAGCTCGATATAGGTATTCACGCTGGTATGTCTTGGGATGGACACAGTTTGTATCTGCGGTGTTTCATAACCATAAGAAGTCACGTACACGTCATGGTCTCCAGCCCAGATTTCTGTTACAGCAGCAGGCGTTGTTAGCCCGGTATCCTTCCCGTCAATAAAGACCTCGGCCCCAGGAATGTTGGAATCGATATTAATGCTTCCGAAAGGAGAGGTATCTAAAGGATCATTTGTCTGAATTTCGTTCAGAATGAAATTCGCAACAGCGGTCTGGCTGGACTTAACCGTTGCAGTAGACTGCATTGAATAATAACCTGACCTCGTCACTGTTACATTATGGTCACCGTTGTTGAGAGTCAGTTTATTGTTTGTCGTACCTTTCACGACGCCGTCAATATAGATTGTGGCGCCGGTAACCGGCGAGGTATTTACCCAGAGGTAGCCCGTTGCACCCGACGCCGCAATGGCAAAGTTCGTGTCGCTTCTGTCAAATAGTATGGGACTTGTCCCGACACTGCTGATGTTGATATAGTAATCGTTCGCTATCGTCAGGGTTGGTACAGTCCAGAGGTAACCTGATGGTGATGCTGGTACCTGGGCAATATACCTGTTGAACGCATTTGCCTTCCAGAGGGAAATGTTCACGGTCGATAACCCTGTCTCAGTCCAGGTTATATAGTAGGTCGATTTTTGTTTCCAGGATTCGGCTGTATTGGGTCTTGTCACCCTGATTGACTTGGTAACAGAAACGGGGCAGAAGTTGAGGAACCGGGTAGTTCCGGCGGTTACCGGGTTCTTTGCTTTATATTGGGGATGTTCATGGTTAGCCAGCGAGGAACTGGCTGAGGGATCAGCCTTTACTGCATAATTAAAGGCTTCCGCAATAGATATGTGATTATCACCATTGGTGTCGGCTGCGTCGTTTGGATTCAGACGGTCATCAATCCGGGCCACACCACTTGTCCAGGCATTGGAGAAGCCATTCCCCCACGAAGGTTCGGTCGAACTCGCTGCGGTTACAATCACCCTTCCCTGCGTCGTCCCGGTGTACCGGTCAATGAAGTTATCGACAAATCCTCCGCTGTAGCATTGCTCCATCACCATCGTGATGTTTTTACATTGAGTAGGCAGCTTGCTGACAAATTCGGTATCATTGATATATTCCTTATTCCAGAGGTAAAGGATCGAATTGTTAACTCCTGGTACGGTATCAATTCCGCCGTGACTTGTCGTGAATATGAAAAGACTGTCAGTCGATCCCAGAGCTTTTGACCCGCCCGTCCGGAACGAAGCCAGGGTGTTATCCAGATTAATTTTTGTGGCGCTGACAATATTTTCGTTGGTCGTCGGTTTATTGTCAAGGTTCACCGGAGAATTATCCGTTTTAATAACGCTATTTACCGTGGCATTATGCCGGTCGGCTGCGGTACTGGTCCCGTCAGACATCAGCACGGTGATATGATCGGCTGGATAACCATACGTCTGATTCAGGGTCTGATACATGAAGGATATATCATTCCAGTACCGTATGTGATTCTGGCTGGCGTTGAACCCCCCGGAAATAAGAAGTGCATAATTATGGCTGCAGTCCGGAGTACTGCATTCGGGAACCAGGGGAAGAGTACCTAAGCCCCCGCCCGGGTTGGGAGATGGGGAATTTACCGAGTTTGTATCACCCCAGGGATCTGAGGTCTCTCCTGCGATCTGATCGATTTCGATATTGAGGGGAGGCGACATCGCTTCAATCACGGTGGTTTTACCGTCGTCATCGACAAAGACATACCTGCACGAGTGTTCCCAATTGGCACCCGGGTAGTCGTCAATGAAAATTAACCATCCCGGTTCCTGGGGTAACGAAATGGCAGGTTTCCCGCCCCAGACATCCACAGATTTTACCCCCGCGTCAAACTTTTCAGGGACCGCGGATACTGCTGTCCCTTCTGAGGTACCATGTAATATCGTTTCGTTAGCCAGGACGACATTATACGCTTCAGCCAAACTCTTTTCCAGGCCCGGAGTCACGTTCACTGAAATGGTAGCATTCGTTCCAGAGTCGCTGCTAATACTGTTCGATGCGTAGATAACCGGGAAGAATGTCCCTTCATTCGTGTACGTGTGCACCCAGGAACCGGTTGAGTTCGTCCACGTCCCATCCCCAAATGATACGTCGATGGTCGTGGGGAAACCCGTGGATATATCGGTAAATTCAACGGTGAGGGGATTTGTGCCATATGAAGTATTTACAATATAATCTGCTTCAACGGGACCTTCTATTGCAACCTGGGCTTTTGTATAGCTGACATAAGAGAGGCTGGAAACGTTCCGCGTTTCATTGACGAAATAGAAGGTATACAAAGAACCCGGAAGGAGTGATCCTCCGGCAATGGCGGATGTATCCCAGTCATAGGACCATCCTCCTCCCGCAACCGGTGCCTGGTAAATCGTCGAATTGTCCCCGCTTATCGTCTCGATGGAAAAGTCGTCGGGCCGGACACCGTTGACCGGGAGACCGCCCCCCGGAGTCACGATCGTATTGTTGACAACAAAGATATCTGTGTAATAATCAGGGCTGTCCCCGAATGTGTTCGCGCCACTGAAGTGAAAAACTGTGCCGACAGGTCCAATCATGGGATTCACCGTTATTGTGATGAATCCTGGTTCCTGTGATCCGGTTACTGTGATAAACCCGGTCTTCTGCGTGCTGTTGTATCCGCCGGCATTGGTTGCATTCAGGCGGATGGTATAAGGTCCGGATGCAGTGAATATATGCACCGGATTCCGGGTTGTGCTGTACGTCCCGTCACCAAAGGACCAGTTCCACGCTGTCGGAGAACCGGTCGAGGTATCAGTGAACTGCACGGGGAGTGGTGCTGCACCAGAGGTGATATTGGCGGTGAAGCTGGCGAGCGGAGCCACCAAGCCTGCTTCGACACTCACATCGACCTCGTCAATCTTGAAAGAGGGGCTTGCATCAGATCCGAAGTTCTGCTCAACATGAATAGTGTATTTCTGTGCCTTGGTGTTAGTGCTAGTAACAAACTCAACAGTCCTGTTACCGGGAATCCTTGTCACAATATTAAATCCAGCCCTGGTACCATACCCGTGTCAGCCGAATGGGCTACGTCATCAAACACAACACGGCCTTCACTTGCATTTGCATATGCATAGCCAAGTGCAGAACCTGCGGTAGCAACTGCATACGCTCTCTGAGCTGCTTCACTACCCTGGTTTGCATCTAATAACACCCCTGCCTGTCCGGTATTGACCGTAGGGGGCTGACCGTCAGGTCCACCTGCCAGATCGGAGGTGTTTGCCACCCAGATGTGGTAGATTGTGGTGCCCCTACCGGTTACGGTGACAGAGAACGGCTCCCCGCGGACAACAGTATCCTTGTTCGATTCAATCTTCACCGTATGAGTGACTAAGCCGACGGTAACGGTCTGGGAGACTGTCTTTGTGGTATAGTCAACACCTCCGTTCTTGTAGTTGTCTTTCATACCGTGGAGCGTTGATTCTGCATATACCGAATAAGTACCTGAAGGATAATACGGTGAATCACCCGAGTCCATTGCACCAGTCTGCCATGCATAGCTGCCGAATCCACCCCAGTACCAGGCTGGTGTATCCACAAAATTCGCAAGAAGAGAATACGGACCAGCCGAAGGTGTGCCGACACTATCATTCAACAGGCTGGTATACAGAGTGCCGTTTTCATCTTTCACCCTGATAGTAATGTAGCCATCGGTGGCAGGACTGAGCGGACTCCGTTGCGTCATATTCACCGCCGGATACATGTTGGTGTTTATCCTGAATCCAAGTGGCGCACCGTAAGTGACGGAGTAGCCGGTCACATCCGCGTTCTGTGAGAAGTCCCAGATATTCAGGGAGAGTGCCGGGTCCTGGACGTTGAATACGGGTGCCCCTCCAGTACCGTTAGTTTTAACGAGATACCAAATACCGGTATATCCGACAAATAATCCCGGATCTACCATATAGGAATCCGCTATTGCAACTGTATCATTGATTTTGCTTGGGGCTGTAGTGGCTACATCTGCTGCTGACGCCCACCACCCGATAGTCGTAAGACCAGTTGTTCCGGTTTGTTCATTCGCCTGTGCCAGAGCGGAAGTTATATCCAACCCCTCTTCGCCAATGAAAATATTTGCGGATTGATTGATGATCGTTCCATTGACAACTGTTGTTGGTGATTCCAGTACGGTGATATATCCGGTCTTCCGGGTGCTGTTGTACCCCCCGGCATTGGTCGCATTCAGACTTATCGTGTAGATGCCAGCAGTGTTGTATGTATGTATTGGATTTTGTGCATCAGAAAATGTATTGTTACCGAATGACCAATTCCATGCAGTCGGGGAGCCGGTTGAGTTATCAGTGAAAGAAACCACGAGTGGTGTTGTACCGAATGTGACATTGGAAATAAAGTCAGCAACCGGCGGGAGAGTGCCAAAACTATTTGTCAACGGTAGCCAGTCGCCGTCAGCAGTGATATTCCCCGCAACGTGTAGGGCAATAGGGTATCACCAATCGTATCACCATCTGTGTCAACACCTGTGTAATCGCTCCAGTAGTTCCCACCGAGATATGGTCCGCCGATAATGTTTATCCCTGGAGTCCTCGTGGTGTTCCAGTGGTTTCCTGCAGTGCTGCTGTCAACGGCATTATTGGTATTGCTGAAGTAATTGTTGAAGAAGGCATTATGGGATGAATTCACCCAAACGCCTAAAGAGTTCAGAGTTACCGTGTTTTTTGTAATAGTGTTATTTCCATCTATCAAAATACGGAACCCTTCGTTGTTGACGGAGATCGAATTGTTGACAATGGTATTGTTACTTGCATAGTAAAGGAGAATGCCATGGTCGTTTTCTGCAATGAAATTGTCAAAGACCGTGATATTTTCTGCCGTGTCCAGATTGATACCAATATGCACATTATTCAGGGCGTTGTTGTGTGTCAGGTTATTGTTGCGGGAATGACTGACAACAAACCCATCAATACCATTTGATACAGCAAAATTATCTGAAAGGAAATTACCGCGGGATTTATTGAATAGGTAAATGCCACTGTTTCCATTGGAAGTAACATTGTTGGCCCTGAGAGTGTTTCCGGTCGCGTTTGTGAATGCTATACCATGATAGGTGTTGTAACTTGCATTATTATAATCAATTTTATTACCGGAAATTATGCCATTTGTAGCATTGAAAAATATCCCGACACTGTTGTTTGTGAATGTGTTCCCGGTAATGTTATTGTTCTTCGCTGATTCGTAGAGGACGATACCAGCGTTGGTATTATTCCGTGCAATGGTGTTGGCAATCGTGTTATTATCCGAAGGGCCAAAGGGATATAAGGAGATATCAAAGTCGGAATTTGCACGGATGGAAATTCCGCGACTGTTGTAGTTTGCTGTTGTTCCGGTGATTGTGTTATTATTGGACTGTGCATCCAGTGCCAGTCCGGTTCCATTATTCCGATCAAACCTGCCTGATATGATCTCATTGTGGCGTGCAGCGAAGAGCCAGAGACCGACTGCATCATTCCTGCTTGCCGTGACATGATCCAGAATATTATAGTCAGATCCCTCTATAACAGCGATGCCGGCCCTGTTCAGGGATGCATTGATGTTTTTCAGCGTTATTGAAGACGACGTGACAAGGGTGATCCCTTGTTCGCCGTTGAAAAGGACTGTGATATTGTCAATCGCTCCTCCCGTCACGTTCTCATAGGTAATACCCTGGCCCCAGTTGGAGATCGTCAGATTTCTTACCGTGACATTGCTGATCAGAGCCGGAGATGCGGATACTCCCACACCCAGACCACCGGCTGTTCCGTTGACCGTGTAGCCGTTACCTTTCAACAAGACATCAGACGACTGGATATCTATACAGGTAATTCCTGGTGTACCTTGGATGTCCCCCAGCACCTGATACATTCCCGGTGTTGTAATCACCGTGCATGTAGTCCCATCCCATACCCCTTCGAGTTGCAGGTACAGGTCAAAGGTCCCGGTATTGTCGCCTTCAAGGTCCCCTGCCAGAAGGGTATAGGTACCGGTATCCGTGAGGGTTGTTGAAAGTTCAGTTCCATCATAACCTGAGGGTGAAGCTATGAGGGTGCCGTTCGGGGCGTAGAGTTTGAACTGACCGTAGGTCCACCAGCTGGTCTTCAACCGGATGTAGACCGGGTCCCCGGCTGTCCCGCTGAACGCGTAGGTCGCAAACAGGGCACGTTGAGCGATGGTTCCGTTGACGTAATCTCCGTAACTGATCAGGATCGGGCCAGCCGGGTTTTTAGTCCTCTGCAGGTACAGGTCAAAGGTCCCGGTATTGTCGCCTTCAAGGTCCCCTGCCAGAAGGGTATAGGTACCAGTATCCGAGAGGGTTGTTGAAAGTTCAGTTCCATCATAACCCGAAGGTGAAGCTATGAGGGTACCGTTCGGGGCGTAGAGTCTGAACTGTCCGTAAGTCCACCAGCTGGTCTTCAACCGGATGTAGACCGGGTCCCGGCTGTCCCGCTGAACGTGTAGGTCGCAAACAGGGCACGTTGAGCGATGGTTCCGTTGACGTAATCTCCGTAACTGATCAGGATCGGGCCAGCCGGGTTTTTAGTCCTCTGCAGGTACAGGTCAAAGGTCCCGGTATTGTCGCCTTCAAGGTCCCCTGCCAGAAGGGTATAGGTACCAGTATCCGTGAGGGTTGTTGAAAGTTCAGTTCCATCATAACCCGAAGGTGAAGCGTATGAGGGTACCGTTCGGGGCGTAGAGTTTGAACTGTCCGTAAGTCCACCAGCTGGTCTTCAACCGGATGTAGACCGGGTCCCCGGCTCGTCCCGTTGAACGTGTAGGTCGCAAACAGGGCACGTTGAGCGATGGTTCCGTTGACGTAATCTCCGTAACTGATCAGGATCGGGCCAGCCGGGTTTTTAGTCCTCTGCAGGTACAGGTCAAAGGTCCCGGTATTGTCGCCTTCAAGGTCCCCTGCCAGAAGGGTATAGGTACCGGTATCCGTGAGGGTTGTTGAAAGTTCAGTTCCATCATAACCTGAGGGTGAAGCTATGAGGGTGCCGTTTGGGGCGTAGAGTTTGAACTGTCCGTAGGTCCACCAGCTGGTCTTCAACCGGATGTAGACCGGGTCCCCGGCTGTCCCGCTGAACGTGTAGGTCGCAAACAGGGCACGTTGAGCGATGGTTCCGTTGACGTAATCTCCGTAACTGATCAGGATCGGGCCAGCCGGGTTTTTAGTCCTCTGCAGGTACAGGTCAAAGGTCCCGGTATTGTCGCCTTCAAGGTCCCCTGCCAGAAGGGTATAGGTACCAGTATCCGAGAGGGTTGTTGAAAGTTCAGTTCCATCATAACCCGAAGGTGAAGCTATGAGGGTACCGTTCGGGGCGTAGAGTTTGAACTGTCCGTAAGTCCACCAGCTGGTCTTCAACCGGATGTAGACCGGGTCCCCGGCTGTCCCGTTGAACGTGTAGGTCGCAAACAGGGCACGTTGAGCGATGGTTCCGTTGACGTAATCTCCGTAACTGATCAGGATCGGGCCAGCCGGGTTTTTAGTCCTCTGCAGGTACAGGTCAAAGGTCCCGGTATTGTCGCCTTCAAGGTCCCCTGCCAGAAGGGTATAGGTACCGGTATCCGAGAGGGTTGTTGAAAGTTCAGTTCCATCATAACCTGAGGGTGAAGCTATGAGGGTACCGTTCGGGGCGTAGAGTTTGAACTGTCCGTAAGTCCACCAGCTGGTCTTCAACCGGATGTAGACCGGATCCCCGGCTGTCCCGTTGAACGAGTAGTTATCCCACGTTGCTGGTATACTTATTGTACCGTTGACATAAGACCCATAACTAATGGATGTTGCTGCGGCGTTATTCGTCAGGGGAAGATTGTCAATATTTCCTGGAATAATGTTATATGGAGAATCGCAAATTCCGTCACTATTCGCATCAGTACACGTCTGGGAAAATCCAGTACCGGAAACGTTTCCCCAGTAATTGCCGCCCAGGTAAGAACCGCCGATAATGGTGGTGCCTGCGGTTTTTGTGGTGTTCCAGGAGTTGCTGTAGATTGGGTTATAAAAGTACACACCATCGAATGTATTGTTGAAATAATTATTGAAAATGGTATTGTTGGATGCACGATCGATATAGAGAGGGTACTGGCAATTGAAAATGCTGTTATTGACTATTGTGTTGTTTTCAGTTCCCGTATTAAATAGATAAATTCCTCCCCATCCGCTGTTCATGATAGAATTATTTGCGATAGTATTATTTCGTGCACCATTAGCAAGTAAAATTGCCTGGTAGCTGGTATTGGATATTGTATTGACAGTTATGATATTATGAGAATCGCTCGTTTGTATTCCATAATTTTCATTCCCTACGAATGTGTTATGGTTCAAATTATTATAATTACCAATTAATGAGCACCCCACGGTATTGAAACTGGCATTATTTTTAGCAAGGTTTAAATAATGGCCTATAAGGTAAAATCCCTGGGTTTGGTAGTTGGATGTTGTGTTTTCAATACTACTTGAATTCACGTTATAAAACTCAAGACCATAATTCCAGTCGGTAAGTGTCACATTTCGGATATTGACATTTTGCAGTGTTTTGGATGTATGATGTGCATAAATACCGTATGAACTACCTGTATCAGTTCCGTCAATCGTATAGTCATTGCCATCAAATGTAACATCAGATGAGGAGATGTTGATACAGATATTTGCACCGCTATTCAGGATATCATTCTTAAGAGCGTAATTTCCTGGATTATCGATCGCCCGACAACTGGTCACATCAAGCGAAGTGAATTTCTGGATCCGGTCATTTCCAATATCAGATACAAAGACATTGCCGCCAGAATCGACAGCAATTCCACCGGGAACATTAAACTGTCCGTCGCCCGATCCGGCAGTACCCCATTGGGTCAGATATCCCCCGCTTGAGTCAAATTTCTGGATGCGGTTATTGCCACTATCCACTACGTAGACATTGCCGGCAGTGTCGACGGTAACATGCCGGGGATTTTCAAATTCTCCGTCGCCGGTTCCAGTAGAACCCCATTTGGTGATAAACGTCCCATCCCCGGTAAATTTCTGGGTCCGGTTTAAAGAATAATCCGTTACATAGACATTATCGGTATTATCGATTGCAACACCATAAGGGAGAGAAAAATTTCCATCTTCGGATCCGGTGGAACCCCAGTACCCCTGATATGTCCCAACGGGGTTATATACCTTGATTCGATTGATATTAGCATCCGACACATAGACATAACCGGATGAATTCACCGCAATTCCATTGGGATTTGAAAAGCCACCCCATTGTCGTATAAACGCCCCATCTGGAGTAAAAACCTGTATGCGATCATTATTATGGTCCACGACGTACACATAGCCGGATGAATTCACAGCAATTCCATCAGGACCATCAAACTCGCCATTTTCAATTCCCGTGGAACCCCATTTTCCCCTAAATCCCCCGGTCGAGTTAAATATCTGGATGCGATTTAAATCAACCGCATAGTCAGATACATAGAGATAGCCGGTAGAATTAACGGCAACCCCGAAGGGAGATTTAAACTGCCCGTCAGCAGTTCCAAAAGAACCCCATTGCGTTACATACCCATAGGTTTCTGCTGCCTTCACACCTTGAATCAGAATCAGAATAAAAAAAGTGACTGCAACAACTGTCAAAATACCTGGCGGTTTCATAATTTACTATGTCTCCCTTCTCTGGCTGCCGGTTTACCTATTGAGGATCAGATCATTTTATCCGTAGAATAAATAGTTGAAAATTAATAAATTGAATATTAATATAATATGCATTGCACCGGTGCAAGGCATTAAAATTTTCGAAATGTCCGGTTTTAATTTTGGGCATGTTTTTTCCCGTATATCATCTATTCAAGAGACTGGCATTCATCTGATGATATACAGAGAGTTTTTACAATTCTTCGTTCTAAGGGGATAGTCCGATATTTATGAAATCTCTTAATTTCGATTATTGACCGCTATTCCGTATAATACCTGCAAATAACTGTTGCCGTCAGTTTTCCTTGGGTATGCGTGCTATAGATGCTAATGATACTAATACCGGATCTGTTGATTTTTTTTTATTCCTTTGGAATTATTTGTGAATGACAGTTACTTTACTGAGCGGAATTAAATGATTCTGTAATCATAATCAAAAGATTTCCTTTCTGGATTTTTTACTATTTATTCATTCTATTCACATGTGTATGGAACCGAACTGCATTTGGCAACATATATTAGTGGTGAAAATATAAAATCAAACATTTTGCTGCCTTCTTCCTTGTTGCGTAAATAAAACTATCCTGTAGCGAACAGATGGGTGAGAAATGACGGGAAATAACAGGTAAATACCATGATGAAACGAAATGTAATACTTCTGGGAGTGGGATGTATCCTCGTTCTGGCGTTTCTGGCAGCGCCGGTCACCGGTATCGCTGTTGTAGAGGGTGCAAAGATCATTAGTGTCGATGGAGCCACGTCACCGATGATAATCATCGAATCAGGTCTCGCTCAGGGCAGTAACATCACCATCGATATAACCGGTTTGAACACGTTTGTTGCGAGTGGTACTTTTACCCCAGATAATGTAGTCATTGATGACAATGCAGTCGCTGCCGGTTGGACCTTCAATGTGGCAGCTAACAACCTGACACTGACATCAGCCGGTCGCGCCATTGATCCCGGTGAATCCGTCGTGGTGACCTTAACTGGGGCAGGAAATCCCTGGAATGCTTATACGGCGGGGGAACAGACAGTCGTATTGACAGCAGCGATAGCATCACCTTTTGAGACCTCCAATCCCTTCAATTTCATGATCCAGACCGGCGGCCTCGCGGTTACCGATGATGCGAAGATTACTACTGCCGTAGGGGAAACATCACCGGTGATTACCATCACCAATACATCAATTGCCAGCGATGATACTATCACTATCGATATTTCAAATCTGAACTGGTATGTTGTTGCCAGCGGGTCCCTTACCAATGCTGATATCGTCATTAATGATACTGCTGTCAGCTGCCGATTGGACAGGCGTGGTTGAAGGAGATATCCTGACACTGACCTCTGTCGCCGGTCCTACGGCTGAAGGTGAAAATATCACCGTCACCTTTACCGGAACGGGAAACCCCTGGATTGATAATTCAGGAGGTCTGCAGACGTACCCCCTGTTGGTAATCAGAAATGATGGATATGGCGTAGGTACCCTCAACTTCTCAATCGAGACGGGATTGATGGGCGGTCTTACGGTTTCAGACGGTGTAAAGATTACTGAAACAACGGGAACCACATCACCGGTGATCACCATCACTGGTCCAGACATTGCCCGGGATGGTACCATCATTATCGATATAACAGATTTGCACGCGTATACAGTAAGTGGCAATTTCACGACGGAAAATGTTGTGGTAGAGGACACCGCTGTCGCTGCAAACTGGACCGGCATGGTGACGAGTAACACCTTGACGCTGACATCAACTGAGGGCGATACAACTGCCGGTGAAAATGTAACCGTATCTTTCACTGGGGCAGCGGGAAACCCATGGGTCGAAGATTCGGGAGGAGACTATCTGGTTCCCCTCAAGGTGACCAGGGGCGACGGACGCGGGGCAGGCACCATCAGCTTCGGGATCTGGACTGTTCCCCAGGGGGGTCTTTCAGTTGCAAACAGTGTGAAGATCACTGCTCCCGACGGAACTACGACTCCGGTGATTACCATTACCCATGCAGACATTGCTAGGGATGGCACTGTTACCATCAACGTTACCGGCTTAAATGCGTTTGTTGCCAGCGGCAATCTCACCCCAGCGAATATTGTGATAGATGATACCGCTGCCACCGCTAACTGGACAGCAACCATAGCTGACGGTAACCTGACGCTGACATCAGCTGATGGCGTTACAGCCGTTGATGAAACGGTCACCGTCACCTTTACCGGTGCAGCGGGAAATCGCTGGGTCGATAACTCGGGAGGAAACCAGACCATCCCCCTGCAGGCGATCCGGAACGATACCCGAAAAATGGGAAACTTCAGCTTCGTTATTGATACTGGAGGTCTCTCTGCGAATTTTACCGCCTCATTAATGCCGGATATTGCACCGCTGACCGTGATATTTTATGATATCTCAACGGGCAGTCCGACAGCATGGAACTGGGATTTCGGGGACGGGGATCTGACAAATTCAACCAACCAGCATCCAATCCATACCTACATGAACGCCGGGATATATTCCGTCAACCTCACCGTGACGAATGCCCGTGGAACAGACACCAGAACGAAAACAAACTATATTGAGGTTCTCAATGGTGCCGTACGGGAGGCTAATACCTCGATTGAAGGGCTGACCGTTACTAACTGCGGGGGTCCGCAGACTATCACGGTTGATATATCAGTCCTGCCGGCAGCATTGACTCCCAACAGTTCCGTACTGGAAATCCGGCCGCCTGCTGATCGTGGCCTGAACAATATTACTATCTATGCGATGAACGGGATTGGTTTTTCCCGGAATGGTAACATAATCAGCCGGGAATCCAACTGGCGTTCGTCTGTTCACAGCAAGCATAAGGCCTTCCCCGGGATTCTCCAGCTACATAGGCACAAATTCATCATTTTCTTCTGAGATCGATGCTTCATCCTATCCATGTAATGCGCTTCTCAGTACAAAAATCTGGGAGGATGAAATTACCGAGTATGAATCTAGGTTATGGATGATATCTTCCAACAATAGTGCCGTTCCGATTGGTACGGCGTACACGGCGAATATTACCAAAACCAATTTTCCCACGGGTACAAATGTCAGGGTCCGAATGAGTGTTAATTCTAACTGGAACCCATCACTCATTGCCGGACCAGGAAATATGTTTATCTGGCGTATCTCCGACGATGGTAACTCAGGACAGATACTTCCCACGAATTTCCTTTATAATGATCCGGAAAATAATCTCGACTACTTTGAGGCCAACTCTCCCGGTGGACTTTCCACGTTTGGCTTGTCATCCTTTACCGGGAACAATAACCCGTTCCAGATGATTGTTTTCGCAATGCAAGAGGTAATTAATCCTGGAAACCCGGCGAATCAGAACACTGATTCACAAGGAGGGGGAGGGGGAAGCGGCTCAAACGCTGTCGCGGTAACACCGAAACAGAATTCTGATGCACTATCTGTACCCCATGATCCCGGAAGGACTGCAAAGATCTATACCAACACAAATGGAGTTATTACCCAGAACACGACGCTGCAATCCACGGACGGGTTTGCAACGGTAATTGTTGGTACAGGTATTATCGCGCGAGACACTAACGGAAAACCACTTTCCTCGCTTGCCATCAAGGCAATCCTTCCGGAAGACCTGCCTAAAGCTTCACCGGGTGCTTCGCTTTCTTTTGCCGGGAGGGCGTACCGAGCTCATCCCTGATGGAGCCACCTTCTTACCGGGGATAATAATCAGTTTTACGGCGCCCGAACGTACAATTCGGTCAGGAACTGACGGTAAAGATGTATGACAATGCAACCGATACCTGGCAGGATGTTCCGAGTAGTATTAATCCTGAGACCGGTATCATCACTGCACACATCTCACATTTCTGTTGTTTCGCATTATTTGCAGAACTGGCCACCCCAGAATCCACACCTGAAAGCGCCATCGCATTACCGACTCCAAAAGGGAATGCGCCGGCTCCGACAGCAATGAGCACTTTCGTTGGTATGATTCTTTGGGCTGCAGATCTGATACAGAAAAACGTGATACTTTTCATAGGGATTCTTGTCCTCGCAGTCGGGATATTTCTCCTTGGCAGAAAGCGACGCCGTGACCGTCTGATGTACCTGTTTTGATCCCTTTTTCAGTATCATTTTTTTAGAGGGACTGCAAAAAAAAATAATTCTATCAGGAACACATGAGGCGGGAAATAATTTCCCACCCCAGACACGAATTATTGCACAAGCATTGATACATTAACACAACAAAAATTGAGAACAATGTCCGGGACTATACTTGCCGGTGGTCAGACCCAGGATGAGATTATGGCCGTTTCCCTGTTCAAGCTGGGACTGCGGAGCACCGATACCCTTCTTGAGATCGGCTGCGGAACCGGTAAAGTCTCGATTGCCGCTGCCCGGAGAGCAGACAAAATCATTTCTATTGATAAAAGACCCGAGGCAATTGTTGTCGCGAGGGATGCTGTTAAGGAGGCAGGTATACACACAATTGATTTTTTTTGTTCCGATGCCGTTGATTTTCTTACGGCAGATCGTATTTATGACTGTGCCTTTGTCGGCGGCACACAACAACTCGCCCAAGTCCTTCCGGTTCTGGCAAAAAAAGTGAAAAGAACAATTGTGATAAACGCAGTCCTCCTAAGCACAGTAGCCCAGGCAGTAGTGATCATGCAGCAGCTGGGCATATTTTGTGAGGTCGTGCAGGTCCATGTTGCACGATCCCATGAAATCGCGGGGACCATTATGTTCAAGCCGATCGATCCCGTCTTTGTCATTGTCGGGAAGGGGACGGCATGCTGATTGGCCTGGGGCTGGGACCGGGAAACCCCGACCTGCTCACGCTCCGTGCAATTCGGCTGCTCATGGAGGCAGATACGGTGTTTGTACCGGGGCGGATCGCACGGGATCTTGTCGCCCCGTACCGCAAAGCCATCATGCTCGACTTTCCGATGACCGATGATGAATCAAAGATCCGGAGATGCCTGGAGGATAATGCTGACCTGATCGCACCTGCGGCACAGGAAGGGCTTGCTGTCTTCGGGATTCTTGGTGATCCGAATTTCTTCTCCACCTTCTCACGGTTATGCGCAGTCATATCGGAGAAGTACCCGGCCATAGAGTATACTACCGAACCCGGTATCAGTTCTATCACAGCGTTTGCTGCTGCATCCGGGATCTCACTGAACGGCGGTTTTATTGTCACCGACGGGCAGGAGCCGGACTCACGGATCCTTCTCAAGGTGAAGCACCCTAAAGAGAAAGCTGCCGAACTCCGCAGGGAAGGGTTCCGCGAATTTGTACTGGTCGAGAGGATGTACTTCCCCAATATGAAGGTCTACCGTAACGAGGATCTCCCGGAGACAAGCGATTACCTTAGCGTCATGTATGCGAGGCGCTGATCATGGAGCAGATGGTCTGGTTTGTCGGGGCAGGCCCGGGTGACCCGGAGCTGATCACGGTAAAAGGGTTATCCCTTCTCAGGGATGCAGACGTCCTCGTCTATGCCGGTTCGCTGGTCAATCCCGAGCTCGTCGCCCGGTCCGGTGCGACGACAAAGATTGACAGTTGGGGTATGGACCTCGAGGCACTGGTCGCATCAATGGAAAACGCGGTCAGATCCGGAAGGAAGGTGGTCCGGCTCCATTCCGGCGACCCTTCACTCTACGGGGCCATAGTTGAGCAGATTGGCGAGCTTGAAAAACGGGGGATAAAGGTCGGGATCGTCCCGGGGGTATCATCGCTCTTCGCCGCGGCGGCATCGCTTGGCATACAACTTACCCTTCGCGGGGTATCGGAGAGTCTGATTGTTACGCGCCCGGCAGGAAAGACTCTCGAACATGACCAGATTCGGGAGCTTTCCCGTCACGGTGCTACGATGGTCATCTTTCTTGGTACTGAAAAATTGAGGGAGATAACAAAAAAACTTGCATGCCCGCCTGATACACCCGCAGCAGTCGTTTTCCATGCATCGTGGCCTGACCAGAAAATTGTCCGTGGAACCGTTGGAGATATTGCCCGGCAAAGCGCAGGAAAACGGGATCGAACATACAGCCCTCCTCGTTGTGGGAGGCGTGCTGAACCCGAGGGAGTCGGGTCATACGAGGTCGTATCTTTATTCATGAACGAAACAATGGTCATCGCTCTTCCCCGGTTTATGGATCTTGCAGGACGGATAGGCGATTTTCTTGGTGCAGATGTCCGGGAATATACCCCGGGTCTCTTACCCGAGATCTTTTCCCGAACACGGAATATCGTCGCCGTCATGTCAATGGGAATTGTCGTACGCGGAATTGCACCGCTTATCCACGATAAATGGAACGATCCTGCAGTTGTGGTCGTAAGTCCCGATTTTCTGTATGCTGTTCCGGTTCTCGGTGGACATCACGGGGCAAATGAGCTGGCAAAAAAATTGTCTGCACTCGGACTCCGGCCGGTTATTACCACCGCAACGGAGGCCACAGGCAGGGATTCCGTGGAAGCTGTCGCGAAACGCTCCTCCTGTGATATCCTTAACCGTGAATCGACCCGCCCGGTGAACACAGCCCTGCTGGATGCGGATGTACCGGTGTATACTGTACGGGGTCCCGGCATCGTCATCGCGGGTACAGGTGTCTCAATTCTTGTGAGGAAGGGCGAATTTACCGTAGGTGTGGGTTGCCGTAAAGGGGTACATTCCCGTGAAGTGCTGGATGCGATCAGGGAAGGTCTGAGAGAGGCAGGGATAGAGGAACAGAACGTTTTTGCCTATGCCACCACGCAAAAAAAGCGGGATGAGCACGGTCTTGCCGAAGCGATCTCAACGCTCTCTGGCAATTTGATATTCCTTGATGACGATACAATAAACGCACAGGCAGGAATTTCACCATCGAGGGCGACGAAGATCGGGCTTTCCGGTGTTGCTGAGCCGTGTGCACTTGCCATCGCAAAGAAGAAGGAACTCGTCATGAAAAAGAGCATCTACGGAAAGGTGACAATTGCCATCGCCCGCTGAAAATCCAAAAGGAAGTCTTTCCATCGTCGGTCTCGGCCCCGGGCGAAGGGAATATATGACCGCCCGTGCCCTCAGGGCGATTGCCGGTGCCGACTATGTAATTGGAAATGCTTCATACCTTGATCCTCTTGAACCACTGCTTACCGGAAAGAAGGTAATCCGGAGCTCGATGGGAAAAGAGGTTGACAGGGCAAAGCAGGCCATCGATTTTGCCCGGTCATCTGCCGTTGCCATTGTCTCTGGTGGCGATGCCGGAGTCTATGGAATGGCGGGTATTGTCCTTGAGGTCCTGGAGCATAGCGGGGCCGATATCAGGGTTGAGGTTATTCCGGGAATAACGGCGGCAAATGCCGCAGCATCTCGTGTCGGATCCCCCCTGTCGGGAGACTTTGCCGTCATCAGTCTCTCCGATCTTCTGACACCTCTTGAAATCATCGAACAACGGCTGGATGCGGTTTTCTCGACCGGAATTCCGGTCGTTCTCTACAATCCGAAAAGTAAAGGCAGGCCGCATAATTTTGCTCTTGCTATAGAGCATGCCCGGAAGTACCTTGACAGAGGGACTCCGGTAGCAATCGTCCGGGATGCCTTACGCGAGGGTGAGAAGGTGATCGTGACGACACTTGGCGATGTTGAGACGGTCGAGGAGGAAGTGGACATGCATACGACAGTAATTATTGGTGGAAAGGAGAGCAGGATATGGAGGACGGGTGA
Source organism: uncultured Methanoregulaceae archaeon (assembly GCA_963721245.1). Lineage (GTDB taxonomy): Archaea > Halobacteriota > Methanomicrobia > Methanomicrobiales > Methanospirillaceae > Methanoregula. The sequence goes on from CAVRIL010000003.1 coordinate 133,641, forward strand.
AGATGTCAAAGGAATCATTACGCCACGGGGATATCACAATAAATATGTATATTGATCCAGGTGCCCAGACACGGGAAGGATACGAGATCTCAAAAAAGTCCCGCACGCTTGCACGAAACGCAATCGGTGATGCCAGTCCTGAAGATCGGGTCCGACAGCGCTGTTCCATCGCAGTGGGAGATTTCAGCATGGCTGAACTCATCCGGTTCAGCGGTGACCCGGTAAAGGCGACCTTGACTGCTCTCCGTCAGGGTGCACCGATCATCACGGATATCCGGATGGTCCAGATCGGCATCCAGAAAAAAGGACACACGAGCGGGGTACTCTGTGCCCTGGATTTTGGTGCAGATATCGCCAAAGCCCGTGGAATCACACGGAGTTCCGCCGGGTTTATCAGCCTCCGTGAAAAACTTGGCGGATCGATTGTCGTGATCGGCAATGCGCCATCTGCCCTGCTCTCCCTGTGCCAGATGGTAAGGGAAGGCGTCCACCCTGCCGTCATCATCGGTACCCCGGTAGGATTTGTCAACGCGGCCGAGTCAAAGGACGCACTTCGCGCAATCGACGTGCCATCCATCTCGACAGAAGGGACCCGGGCGGCACTCCGGTCGCGGTTGCTGCGATAAACGAGTGCATAACCATGTTCATTGAAGGACAGTGAATGAGAGATCCGGTCAGCGGTTTTGATTATCCCGAAGCATGGGTACGGAAATGCCCATCACCGGATTTGCTCAGGCTTGTAGAGGAGGGCCTGGCGGTCCTTACCTCATCAGGCACGGTATTACGCCGTGGATACACTACAGGTACAACCGCTGCGGCAGCGTGTAAGGCAGCAGTTCTGTCACTTTCCGGAGAAATAGACTGCCGTCCATGTACATATCCCCTGCGGGCTCGTTGTTTCCGTACCGGTCGCCGGGTCGGGAGGGAAGGCATCGTGCAGAAAATTTGGCGGGGATTACCCGGGCGATGTGACTGCCGGATGCGAATTTGTGGCAGACGCCCTTCCCCGGAAGGAGGGGATCTGTTTTTTACCTGGCATGGGTATCGGCAGGTATTCACGCACCACTCCACGGTTCAGGAAAGGGGATCCGGCGATAACTCCTTCACCGCTTGCCTGTATCCTTACGTCGATTGAAGAAGCAACCGGTCCCATGGGACTATCCGGCGTTCAGGTACGGCTTCGTATTCCCCGTGGTTCAGTCATAGCAAAGAAAACACTCAACCCCCGGGTTGGTGTCACAGGAGGGATCTCCATTCTGGGGACTACCGGTCTCGTTGAGCCGTGGGATGACCATCTTGGCGAATCCTTCCGTGAACGGCTGGCAGGGACTCATCGGGCGGTTCTCACCACCGGACGGATCGGACTCCGGTTCGCACGCCTCATGTATCCGGATAGAGAGATCGTGCTGGTCGGGAACAGGATTCATGAAGCCCTGGATGCGGCAAAAGGAGAGGTGATCCTCTTCGGACTCCCCGGACTGATCCTGCGGTTCATAGATCCGGATATATTGGACGGTGCCGGATACGATACCATCGAAGAATTCGCAGAGACACCGGGATTTTTTCCTGTTATGAAATCGACCCTTGCTGGATTTGCCAGGGAATACCCACATGTCAGGGTCGTCCTGGTGAACCGGGACGGTACTATCATTGGAGAAAGCCCATGAAAATTGTAGGTGTCGGGTGCGGACCGGGGATGCTCACCGAACAGGCGATCAGCGAGATCTCCCGGGCATCGGTTATTTATGGCTCCGATCGTGCCATCGATCTGGCAAAATCCATCATCCTTCCCGGCTGCACCGTAAAGACCATCGACGATTTTAAAAAGCTCGATACGCTTCAGCTCGACAGACTTCCGGATAACACCGTAGTTCTCTCTACCGGTGACCCCATGCTCGCCGGGCTGGGTTATCTTGCAGGAGATGTAGTACCCGGTATATCCTCGTTTCAGCTCGCGGCAGCCCGGTTGAAGATCCCCATTTCCCGTATGTCAGTGGTCGTGGCTCATGGAAGGGGCCATGAAAAGGGTAGGGAAGACACTCTGGAGGAAGTGACGGCGAGGCAGGATCGTCTTTCTCCTTGCTGATCCCAAATTTGATGCCCGGAAACTCTACGCGGATCTCCTGGAGATCTCTCTGCCCGTGAGGATCGCCCTTTGTGAGAATCTTGGGTATCCAGATGAATGCATCCTCATCCGGGATATTCAGTCACCTCCCGGGCCGACGAAGACACTGTATTCACTGGTTATCGGAGTTTTTTAATGGATATTCTTCAGAGAATGACGTACACAAAAAAAATCTCCAGAATCTCCCTTAAGTTCCTGAACTTCCCGGTTAAATAAAACTCAGAAATGTCAGGGATAGAACATACCAGAGAACCCCACAATGGCGTTATTTAATTGGTATCCCGTGACAACAAAGTTTTTTCCTGCCGGCTTCGATACGGTTACTACAAAGAGGATGCGAAATGGATAAAGCAACAAAAACTCAGCTCAGCATCGGATTCTTTATTGTCGGATTAGCTATGATCCTTATCCAGGATCTCAAACGACTGCCTTCGATAAACCTCGGTTTTTCCTGGCCATTTGATATCATGTTCTATCTTGGTCTCATCTTTATGGCAATTGGCTATTATCTAAAATAGAATAGTTCAAGATACCTGAACTGCTGAAAAACAATCATTTTTGTTTTTGTTCTTTTTTATCGGGCTTCGCTTCCTCAATCTTCAGCTCGCACTGGCGATCTCCTGTGCACATGGTCCTGACAAAACGTGCAGAAAACTTCCTGTTGAGGAGCGGAACTGTCGTCAGGGTAAACGCCATACAACGGTTAAAGGTCGCGGTGTCTCCCTTATCGGAATCGTGATGGCGGGCCGGAAGCGGGCATCGCTTGACAAGTACTACCGCTCCGTCAGCCGAGAAGTCAAGAGTTTCGGATTTATACTCGGGACCAAAAAGGATTGCCATTACCGTCCGGAGACTGTCCGCAAGCTCACCCGGGGTGCTGACTGGCAGTGAAAGATCACGGACGATTTCCTCCACAATAATGGAGATTTCCATCCAGATATGCTGTTCAATCTCATCATATTTTTCCCCGGCCACATCGCGAAATGCTGCTTCGTACAGTGCAGGCAGAACAGCGGCCAGTCTCGCTGCAAGCTGCCACTTTACGGTATCAGGAATAGATTTCAGGTCAGGCAAGGATCGTCCCCCTAAACGAGTGTATTGTCAAAACACCTTATCAAATTCACTGATACCGGAAAAGAATACGGGGAACGCAATTCCCCCCGTCCATAGTTGTCAAGAATTGACAAATGGACCTGAAAAATCAATAAATTGCCCCGGAAACTAAATATAACCTGAAATTTAGAGGTAGGGGGAGTTTAAAACGATGAGAGATGAGACGTATTTCGGCCCCCTTGTATTCCATAGTGTCGAAAGTTACCAATATTTTTGAGTGTTTCCTTATCGGCAGTAAAGATCGATTGATCGTTCAATGCATTGCGATCCTTCTTTTGATTGTCCAATTTTTTTCAGATTCATCCCCTTATTGAACCACGCATCCGCATGGCAGGGATCAATAGCAAGCGCCTGGTTATAGGAAGCAATTGCATCTTCATTCTGGCCAATACAATCCTGGCAATCCCCAAGAAGGGTATATGCCTCTGCAAACCGTGGGTTTGAGGCAATCGCCTGTTTCAGATAATTGATTGCCGTGGCATGATCCCCTCCCATCGCCCTTTCCCGTGCCTGCCTGATAAGGTACTCTGCCTCTGAAAATGTTCCGTGAATTTCATTCAGTTTCATTTTTTCCTCCCTGTCACGTTCAACCGGATATCTTCCGTGACCGACCTAAAATAATTCTTTATATTTTATATTAATTTGCAATATATAATTGCCATGCGGATTTGAATTATGGCTTGCCATGCATATTTTTCATCAAATTTAGTATTATAATACAACAGGTGGAAATCTGGTGAAGGTAATACATTAAAATTATTTCCTTTTTTAGGGAGAGAAATGATCAATATCATGGAAGAAAATCAGATAAATGGATGTTTTTTTGAATTTAAACAATGCGTTACTGATAAAATACTGATGATAACATTTGTGATGATAAACATAATCAATAAATTTTTATTACAAGTAAATTATATAAAAAATATCAGATATACTTTTTTCAGCCATATTTCGTGAATAAAACAGAAGATTTAACCTTGGTCATTCTGATTCGCAATTGTAAGGAGGTATTCTTATGGAACTCAACTACATACCAACCACGTGCCCGTATTGCGGGACCGGGTGCGGCTTCAACCTTGTTGTCAGGGACAAGAAGGTCGTGGGCGTCGCACCATGGCATCGCAACCCGGTCAATGACGGCAAGCTGTGCCCGAAGGGCAACTATGCTGCGGAATTTATTAACAGCCCGGACCGCCTGACAATGCCCCTCATCAAGAAGGATGGGAAATTTGTCGAGGCCAGCTGGGACGAGGCATACAAGCTGATCGCGTCCAAGTTCAAGTCATACAAGGGCGAAGAGATGGCCTGCCTGGCTTCTGCCCGTGTCTCCAACGAGGAGAACTACCTGATGCAGAAGTTCGCGAGGGCTGTTTTAAAGACCCCCAACATCGACCACTGTGCCCGTCTCTGCCACGCATCGACGGTCGTCGGTCTGGCCGGCGCGTTTGGGTCCGGAGCCATGACCCAGTCGATAGCGGATATTGCCGAAGCAAAATGCATCTTAATTATCGGCAGCAACACGTTTGAGACCCACCCGCTGATCGGGCGTCGCGTCATGCAGGCGAAGAAGAAGGGTGCGAAAGTCATCTACGCCGACCCGCGACTCACCCCGACCGGGAAGCAGGCGGACCTGTACCTGCCGTTTTATTCAGGAACAGATGTTGCCATCCTCAACTGCTTCATGCAGCAGATCCTGAAAAACGGCTGGGAGAACAAGGAATTCATCGCGAAGCGGACCAAGGATTTTGAGAAGGTCAAAGAGATCGTGATGAAGGATGCCTATAGTCCGGCAAACGTCTCGAAGATCAGCGGTATCCCCGAAAAGGACCTCATAACCGCGGCAGAGTGGTTCGGGAAATCCGGCCAGTCCGCGGTTCTCTATTCCATGGGGATTACCCAGCACACGACCGGTGTGGACAATGTCAAGTCGATCGCCAACCTCCAGATGCTGACCGGCAATCTCGGGAGACCCGGTACCGGGCATCTGTGCACTCCGTGGCCAGAACAACGTGCAGGGCGCCTGCGACATGGGAGCGCTTGCCAATGTTTACTCCGGGTACCAGGCAGTCATCGTCCCCGAAATGCGCAAGAAGATGATGGATGCATGGGGTTGCGAGATTGCCGAGGGTAAAGTCGGTCTGACCGTCACGAAACTGATCAATACTCTCGCCGACGAGCCCGGCAAGGTCAAGTGTGTCTATATCATGGGTGAGAACCCGATGATCTCCGACCCCGATCTCCACCACGTGGAGAAGGCAATGAAGAGTGCCGAGTTCATGGTCGTTCAGGATATCTTCATGACCGAGACGGCACAGTTTGCCAACGTTGTGCTTCCGGCAGCCTGTTATGCCGAGAAGGACGGCACGCAGACCAATACAGAACGCCGTGTCCAGAAATGGAGAAAGGCACAGGACCCGCCCGGCGAGGCAAAGGCCGACTGGCAGATCTTCTGCGAGCTTGCCAAGCACATGGGATACGAGAAACAGTTCCCGTACAAGAGTGCAGAAGAGGTATTTACCGAGATCTCCAAGGTTACCCCGTCATACGGTGGAATGAACTATGCACGGCTCGAGAAACCCGAAGCCCTGCACTGGCCCTGCCCGACAGTTGAACACCCGGGGACACCGATCCTGCACAAGGAGAAGTTCACCCACCCGGACGGGCTTGGCATCTTCACGCCCATCGAGTTCAAGTACCCGGCCGAAGTTCCCGACAAGGACTACCCGCTGATCCTGACCACCGGGCGCTGCATCTGGCAGTGGCACACCGGTACCATGACCCGCCGCTCCGAGAGTCTCGAACGCGAAGAGCCCACCGGCTGGGTCGAGATCAACCCGGAGGACGCCAAAGGCTATGGGTATTAAAGATAAGGAAATGGTCAAGGCTGTCACCCGCAGAGGACAGATCAATGTCGGTGCACGGGTCACCCCCAACATCAAGAAAGGGGAAGTCTTCATACCATTCCACTACGTCGAATGTGCAGCCAACACGCTGACCAACAACGCACTTGATCCGGTAGCTTCAATTCCGGAGTTCAAGGCCTGTTCTGTCAGGATTGAGAAGATCCCGGAGGTGAAGTAACATGGCACTATTCGGTGGCACACCGGCAATCAAAAAAGGTGACATGCTCTACGCATGGACAAATGATGCAGAGATCAAGAAGAAAGCAGAGCTCGGCGGTGCAGTGACTGCCCTCTGGAAGCAGGCACTGGAATCAAAGACGGTCGATGCGGTCTTTGCTATCAGGAAGGGCAAAGATATCTACGATGCCCAGCCCATCCTGATCACGGACCCCAAGGACCTTGCGCAGACGGCCGGCTCACTCCACTGCGGAACCCTCCTGCTCCCTAAACTTGTCAAGAAATACCTTGACGGTGCTGCGAACAAGAAAATAGGCGTCACAGTAAAGGGCTGCGATGTCATGGGCTTTATCGAGCTTGCCAACCGCAAGCAGATTAATCTCAACAATATCATCATGATCGGTGTCAACTGCGGTGGCTCGGTCAGCCCTATCCTTGCCCGCAAGATGATTGCCGACAAGTTCGGGGTCGACCCGGACACGGTCCATAAGGAAGAGATTGACAAGGGGCAGTTCATCATCGAGTATGAAGGTGGACACAAAGGCATCTCCATAGATGAGCTCGAGGAGGCCGGGTATGGCCGACGGGCCAACTGCCGCCGCTGCAAGTACAAAGTCCCCCGCCAGGCCGATCTTGCCTGCGGAAACTGGGGCGTTATCGGAGACAAGGCCGGTAAGGCCACCTTCGTTGAAGTCTGCAGCGAGAAGGGCGCAAGCCTCATGAGCAGCGCAGTAAAATCGGGCAACCTCGCGATCGAGGCAGCAAACCCCAAGGGGCTCGAGATCCGGGGCAAAGTCGAAGGGAGCTATGCTCAAACTCGGCGAAAAATGGAGGAAAAAAGATTTCGCGGCCCTCGGCGCAAACATGTGGACGATAATAAACAAAGAGACATCACGCTGTATCAAGTGTTATTCATGCATTGAGAACTGCCCGGTCTGTTTCACCTCTCCCGATGCACTGATGAAAGGATCCCTCATGGTGAAACCGGGAGAACTCCCCCCGAACCCGATGTTCCATTTGAGACGGTTTGCCCATATCTCTGACACCTGCGTGAACTGTGGCCAGTGTGAGGAACTCTGCCCGGCCGAGATTCCCCTTGCACTCTTCTCTCACGCGATCCGTGTTGAAGGAGACAGCTTCTTACGAGCCCAAACTGGGTAAGGTTACCTATACCAATTAATTTTTTATCTCACCGGGGTTCAAAGAAGAATTGCAGGTGCGAACCGAAGAATGAATGAGGTTTTCAGATCAACCTGGGAAAATTCAAAATAATTCTGTCAAGGAGATGAATGAAGATGAAATCAGATGACGCAAAGAAGATCATTTCAACTGCTATCGACAGGGAAGTCGAGGCGTACACATTTTACCGCACAATATCCGACAAGGTGAAAGATGCAGCGCTGAAGAAACTCTTTGGTGAACTTGCCGGGGAGGAAAAACAGCACCGGGAGTTTCTACAGGGGATGCTGTCAAAGGACGTCGCCAAGATGCAGCTTTGACGCAAAAAAGGATTATAAAGTGGTAAATGCAATGCCGAGCCCTCCTCTGTCGGCCGACATGAAACCACTCGATGGTCTGGTTGTAGCGATCAAGAAGGAACTTGAGGCAATGCAGATGTATACCCAGCTTGCGGGGCTTTCAACCGATACGGAGCAGAAGTTCCTCTTCTCCCAGCTCGCAAACATGGAAAGCGGGCACAAAGCCCGGCTTGAGGATCTCTACACCAATATGGCATTCCCTGAGGTCTGGTAGGACAGCAGTCCATCAGGAGGAATGAATCTGACACATGGGGCGGGGTAAGGTAATCATCTCCAGAGAAAGAATATTCCACCGTATGAGATAAACATCAGGACATTATTCGCCTCTTGTCCTGATCGTATTACCCTGCCTCAATTGTCCAAAGGCACTACTTTGAATGCCGATAGTTTTATCGGAGAAATCAAACACGATTTCTCCCATTAAAAAAGTACTTCGGTTATCCAGAGCCGCTTTTCAGTTTCTCACGCTCGGCATGGACCCTCCCTTTCTTCAAATCTGTGTATAGGTCCGGAACATCGACAATTCCCATAAATCTCAAAGAATTTCAAACCCTGGAAAAAATGAATTTGTGAAGGGAAAATCATCGTTCCCAGTGTTCTGTCAGAAAAGAGATACCAAAGGGTGTTACTATATCCAAAAATATTCCTGTTCTGCATCAGAAAGCCAGGATCCTGGTGCGCCCGAACATGAACCATGATTTCCTCACCATCGATAAAATCGTTGTTAATGAACCAACTTCATAATTCGCATTGTACGCAGGTCTGTCCAACTCCGAAAGCGAATACCGTTAAAGGACGGCAGGGAATAATTCAAAAATAATATATATTTACATTAATGAATACCTATGTTCTATTATGCCGGTTCTCGATCAGGAGAAGGTGGATCGATTAAAACAGATTCTTAAGTGGCATCCGCGAGGTGTGACCATCTCGGATCTCGCCACACAAATGGACACGAACCGGAATCTGGTAGCAAAATATCTGGACATGCTCCTTATCTCCGGGCAGGTGGAGATGGAGGTTGTCGGAGCCGCCAAGGTATATTTTCTCTCCCACCGGGTTCCCATCTCATCGATGCTGGAATTCTCTTCTGACATGGTTATTGTTCTTGATAGTGAGCAAAAAATAGTCCAGGTCAATGAACCTCTTCTCAGGATGCTCAGAGAAAAGAAGGATGCACTGGTTGGCAGACATTTAAATGATATAGATAATCCTTTTTTCAGGGCTGTTCCCATTACCGGACCCTCAAAAGACACAGAACTGCTCTCGGACAGGTTCGCGAGATGGACTGCACGCTTGAGGGAAAGAAACACCATTTTCGCGTGAAACAGTTACAGACTGCATTTGAAGACGGTAGTCAGGGGATTACCCTGATCATTGAAGATATCTCTGCCCAGGTTATGTACCAGGAAATGCTGGAAATAAATGAAGCCCGTTATCGTGGTATCGTAGAGGACCAGACTGAATTTATTACGCGTTTCCTGCCCGATGGAAAGCTTATTTTTGTAAATGATGCATATGCCCGCTATCTTGGGAAGAATAAAGAGGATCTCCTCGGCGGACCTCATATCCCTAATCTTGAGGCAGAGGATATGCCGGCAGTGAGCAGGAGCATCCGGTCCCTGAGCGAAAATAATCCGGTTATCACCTTTGAATGCCGGATCCACCATGCCTGCGGGAAGGACCGCTGGAACCTGTGGACGGTGCGGGTGCTGTTTGATGATGAAAACAAGCCTGTTGAATATCAGGGCATCGGCAGGGACAACACAGAGAAACGTGAGGCTGCAGCGAGGATTAACCAGTATATCAAAGACATGGAATTCCTTTCCCGCAAAGCGCAGGAGTTTGTTGATCTTTCTCCTGACACCGACATTTTTTATGCAATCGGGGAAGGACTTCCGGAACTGCTTCCTGCGGCAGCTATCGTTATTGATTCATATGACACAGCATCCGACAGCCTGACGGTCAGGGCAGTCTTTTCCGAAGAGTGATCGAAAAAATCTCACCACGTGTCTGGGTCGGGATATGATGGGATTCCAGTTCCCTCTTGGAACAGTACCGGAACAATTAAGGACACTGGCTCTTCAGTAAATTGCGGACAGGAAGAGTATTTCATATTGAAGAAAGCCTCTATAACATTTGCTTCCAGCAGGTTCCTCAGGCTGTATGCGACCGGATTGAGGAGACTCTCCGTGTTAAAGACGGCTATTATGGAATTGGCCTTTTCCGGCACGGAATATTCTTCGGGAACGTGACGTTTGCACTCCGTAACGGTGAAACGCTCACTAATGCATCGCTCATTGAAACATATATCCATCAGGCATCCATCGTCTTACATCGCAGGCTCACTGAAGAAGCATTAAAGAAGAGTGAAGCCCGGTACCGGGGTATCGTTGAGGACCAGACTGAATTTGTCACCAGGTTCCTGCCCGACTGGACTCTTACGTATGTAAATGATTCAGTATGCAGGTATTTTCCAAAAGAATCGGGGTGAATTGCTTGGCCGGTCGATTTTTTCCCTGATCCCACAAGACGACCAGGACCGGCTGATCCAAAACCTGCATTCCCTGAACGTCCAAAATCCCGGTACGAACAGTTGAGCATCGTGTACTTGATCCCTCAGGCCGCATCCGCTGGACACAGTGGACAAACAGGGCTCTTTTTGATGATCATGGGACGATTATCGAATACCAGGGAGTGGGCAGGGATATTACCGAACAAAAAGAGGCGGAAGCAAAAATCAGGCAATACATTGCTGATATTGAATACCTCTCACAGAAATCCTATGAATTCCTTGAACTCTCACCAGATGCCGATATTTATAAAATTATCTGCAGAGGAGTTAAACGGATATCCTTCCAGAATCAATTGTTCTGGTAAACTCAATTGACCTCGAAAAGGAATCTGCTACCACCCAGAGTTTACTTGGGGATGAAGAACGAGTTGTCTTCAGTGCATTAATGGGAGAAGATATCTATCGGAAAGGTTGTGAAACTTCCCAAGAATGAATTAGGAGATAATGCAGTAAAGATTGTAACAAGCGGAAAAATAGTCCGGGTTCCCGGTAACCTTTTTATTGCTACACAGAAGCAAGTACCCGAAGAGGTATGTGCAAAAATTGAAGAAACCCTGAATATTGGGGATATTTTTATTATAGGGCTTGTTTCGCAAGGGATTATTCTTGCCAATGTGGTGATAATGCTGCAGAAGGGAGAAACTCTTGAGCATGTTGACCTTATTGAGGCATATATCCGTCAGGCTGCCAACGCACTACTGCGGTGGAAAACTGACAGAAACCTTAAAAGAGAGTGAAAAATTATACCGGAGTGTCATTGAAAATATTCAGGATGTTTTTTATCGTTCTGATAAGGAAGGAAATCTTATCATGGCAAGCGGGGGCTGGGCAAGGATGCTTGGATATGATTCTCTTGAAGACTGTATCGGATAAAATATCGCTGAAAAATTCTATTTTGAGCCGTACCGCCGAAAGGAATTTCTCGATGCCATAAACAGGAATGGCTCAGTCAGTGATTATGAGGTCGTGTTAAAATGCAGGGATGGTACACCCCTCTATGTCTCAACCAACAGTCACCTCTATTATGATGATGCAGGATCATTACTTGGGGTGGAGGGGATTTTCCGCGATATCAGCGAACGCCGGATTGCCGCTGAAAAGATCCGAAATAATATCTCCCAGCTGGAGTTTTTTTCCCGGAAAATGCAGGAATTTATCGAATCTCCCCCGGATTCTGATATTTATTACGCAATCGGTCAGGGTCTCAAAGAACTCCTGCCGATAGCATGATTATTGTCAATACCTATGATCACGATACAGGAACAGTTAACCATTAAAGCCCTGGTTGGTGATAAAGCACAGGCAACATCGCACTGAAATACTTGACAGAGCGATCTTACCGGGTCATTTCTCTCCAGGTTGATGAACCTATCCCGGAAAATATTCGGCTGGTAAAATATACCCTGTTCGAGGAAACTTTCATTCGATGTTATCACGGAATTTCTCCAGGATATCAGTGACCGCGATTATGCAGGATCTGGACCTTGGGGATTTTTATTATATCGGCTTTGTCTGTGGAGAGTCCTTTCTTGGTAATGTTACCTTTGGTCTGCCAAAAGGACGAGAAACTGGAGAAGATACCATTTATCGAAATATATGGAAAGGCGGCTTCGATCGTCCTCCAGCGCAAGATTGCTGAAGATTCACTCAAAGAGAGTCAGGAGATATTCTCCAGTGTTGCAACCTATGCACCCGTCCCCATTGCAATTATTGAAGCCGACGGCAGGTATCAGTTTGTAAATCAGAAATTTACCGAGATTTTCGGGTATGACCTTAATGACTTTAAAACCGGAAAAGAGTGGTTCTCTCTTGCATACCCGGATCCGGAATACCGCAAAAAAGTCATTGCTACATGGAAATCAGATCTCGAAGCATCAATATCCGGCCAGCAAAGACCAGAAATATTTACTGTACGGTGTAAAAACGGTGTTGACCGGGAGATTCTCTTTCGCCCTGTCACTCTCTCGGATGACAAAGAGTGCGTGGTTTATGAGGATATCACCGAACAGCAGAGAAGCTGAAGCAGGTACAGAGACTGCTTTCATCGATTGTAGAAACTTCCCGGGATGCAATTATCAGTAAAAAAACTGACGGGACCATTATCAGCTGGAACAAGGCAGCAGAGCAGCTGTATGGATATACAAAAGATGAGATGATCGGTCGCAATATATCGATGATTATTCCTCCGGAACGACCAGGAGGAAATGAAGGAGATAATCAACAGGATCAAAAAAGGCGATTCTGTAAATAACATTGAAACACTCCGCGTCCGCAAGGATGGCAGAATCATCGATGTGGCAGTGACCATATCACCCATTACCAATGAGGCCGGAATCGTTATCGGGGCTTCAACTATCGGGCGCGATATATCGTTTAAAAAGTCTGAAGAACGTTTACTGGAGAGCGAGGAGAAATACCGCACCATCGTTGAAAATATGAAAATCGGGATGTACCGGAGTACCGGAGATCCGAAGGGCAGGTTTGTATGGGGAAATACCTCGCTTCTGGATATTTTAGGATACCCTTCATTTGATATGCTCCGGCAGATTGATGTTGCCGATCTTTTTGCCGAACCGGACGGAAGAGAAAAGTTCCTTGCAGATCTCAAGACAGTCAGGTTTTGTGATGAACCGGGAGATATATCTGAAACGGGCAGACGGAAGCAGATTTGCGTCCGTGTCACCGCTCTTGCAAAGTTTAATCCGGACAGGTGATATTGAGTTTATCAACGGTACTGTTGAGGATATTACGGAACATAAACAGGACTTATCAGAACTTCAGACGCTCCGGCAGGAACTGGTTGAGATTATCGAATTTTTACCCGATCCCGCCTGTATCATTGATCAAGACCATCAGGTGATTGCCTGGAATTCCGCAATGGAACACATAACAGGTGTCAGTAAAAATGAGGTTATCGGGAGTTCTGAAATGCTTTGCATTCAATACACAGGGTGCTCAACAACCAGTGCTTATCGATCTTCTTGATGCTTCTGATGATGAGATTGGAAACGTATATTCTCATGTAACACGAGAAGGAGATTCGGTTACCGCAGAAGGTTTTATCCCTTCACTCTATTCAGGGCGACGGTGCATACGTATGGATCAAGGCATCACCGCTGTATGACGGTGCAGGCAAAAAGATCGGAGCAATTGAGATTATCCGCGATATTTCAAAGGTCAAGGAAACCGGGGAATCGTTGAACGATTCAGGATATCCGGATTCGGCCCAGAGACTACCAGGAATAAGTGCAATGTCACAGGATGTCAATCGTGGATTTTCCGATGCACGGACCGATAACACCCCGGGTATTTTAAACCCGTTCTACCTTTCCCAGGCACTCAAAATGGCGCAGGATTATATCGCCATTCTCGATAAATCGGGTAAGTGTCTCTGGGTAAATGATTCCCTGGTTAATGCGGTGCATGCAGAAACCTGCAGCGATCTCGCGGGAAAGAGTCTTGCACTCTTCATCGCACCGGAGTTCCGGAAAGTTGCGCTGAACTGCCTGACGTATGTCAGAAAGAACGGTCCATAAAATATACCCCTCATGATGCTTTCATCCTCCGGGAGAATTCCCGTTGAAGCAAATATTTCTTCAATTATGGCACAGAACGGGGATTTTTTTGGTTTTATTGCAGTAGCAAGAAATGTCGAGCGGGAAAAAGTCGAAAGACCAAAATAAAGATAGAAATGTACTAGTCAACGTCTGCTATTTTGTAGAGAGATGACATTCACGGACACCGTATCGATTCAGCAGTGGAGAAATTTTCAGGAATTATTTTCCTAGAGACTATGCTTACCAATAAAAAACACTAAGTGCTTATTTTACCTCTATGAAAAACATTATGAATACGTTATTATAAATATATAAGAATGGTTCGTAAACTGTTACCCGACCTCCAGCCAGTTTCCAGATTCGACAAGTTCCTCTCGCGTGCATTGACTGACATCACCGGAGAAGAAATTTCTCGATATACCATTTCTGAAAACCGGGATCTGATTTCCTGTATTTCCCAAAACCTTGCACAGGAGACCGGTCTTGATTCATGTGACATTGCCCGCTGGATTTCAAGGTCATTGAAAGAATATGCCGAAACTGAGTTAACCACCGGGAAATAACTGCTTTTTCCGGTCTTATTAAATGAGTTTACAGCCGATTGGCGAATTACATTTTTTTATTGTATAGAATCGAATTAACATTTACTCTACAAAATGTTAAACAATTCATAATTGAAATTTCAATAAAAATAAAGGAAATATATTAAACAAATAAATAATTTTTTATAATGAATTTTCATTGTCGGGATTTTAATTTTTCAATGTATATCCAGTTTCAATGTGCTGAATGAATCCTTCGGATTCAAGAGTCTCGGAGAATTCTTGTTACTCTGCAATGATCTTCAGAAAGACGGATAAAAAATTCCTCTTCTTCCAGAACATGTTCTTCGAGTAAGATCTTCAGAATTCTCCCACGGATTTTACGATCAGACCCTTCGAAAGGAGATTGCCGGGAGTAGTGAGCACTTCGCCGGTTCGGATTGATACCGGTTTTTTTAAGAGCGGCACCCAAATCCATCAGTGCCCAGTACCAGATGCGGGGATTTTCACGAAACAGTGTCTGCTCAACAAGGGGGTATATTTTGTCGTCACCGATGGTCAGTGAGTGCGGGAAAAAGAAATGGATATAGACCCTCCGGATGTTGGTCTCAATAAAAACAACAGGTATATTGAACGCAAATGCAGCAATGGATGCTGCAGTTGCCCTGCCAATACCCGGGAAATGTTGCAAGAATTTCGACATTACCTGGAAGATTTCCCTGATATTCTGACATAATCCGGATGGCACATTTCTGTAACGCGACAGCCCGCCGGTTGTATCCCATACCCTGCCAGACAGCAAGGATATCGGCAAGAGTGGCAGTGGCAAGTGAGGTGAAATCAGGGAACGCCCGTATGAACTCCGGAAATTTTTTCATGACACGCTCGACCTGTGTCTGCTGGAGCATAATTTCCGAGACAAGAATGTGGTATGGATCGCTGGTATTCCGCCATGGCATGTCCCGGCCATGCTGACCATAATATGCCAGCACCATCTGCTGGAATTCGAAAATTCCCTGGCCGGAACTATCATCGCAGGAAAAATGCGGTGCCTGTTGATCCAGAAAGTGCTGGTATGTTTTTTTTATTGGCATTTCCTTGTTCTGAGAATTCTCATTCTCAATTCACTATCAGGGTTTTTGTATGTATCATTATTCAAGTATGGTAAGAAGACACATTGTCCTGTCACCCGTGTGCCCGATGACAATAATCATATCCGCTTGAACATCGTATCGAGGTCAGTTCGTGTGAACCGTCACCATGGTTGGCCTTCCGTGGGGGCAGGTAAACGGATTTTTTGCAAATCGTAACTGCTGAACAAGTCTTTGGCATTGTTCCATCGTGCAGATGGTCCCCGCCTTAATCGCTCCCCGGCAGGCAATTATCCGGGTAATTTTTTCACGGTTATTCACCCCCGCAGGCGGCTCTTCACTCACGAGATCATCGATCATGTCATCGATCGTTGTCATATTTTCAAGGTTTCCCGAGTATCACCGGGACAGACCTGACAAGGAAGGTATCCTTTCCAAACTCCTCCAGACTGAATCCTGCCTGCGAAAGATGCGGGTAGAAGATCCCGGAGAACTGCAGCTTCCTGCATGGTTCTGTGCAGGATACACGGAACGATAAGATCCTGTGAATAATGATCTCCGGACATGCGGGCAATGACCTGTTCATAGAGGATACGTTCATGAGCGGCATGCTGGTCGATAACCACAAGACTCACCGGTATCGGTTGTGGCCAGGATGTATATCCCGCCGAACTGGCCAATAACCTCCAGGACCGGGAGTTTGGACTCTAGCGGGGGCATGCCGGTCACGAGTTCCGTCTGCCGCAACTGACGGTCGGTCGTGATGGTCCCTGCATGAGTGATTTCATGTACTCCGGAAGGTGCGGCTGCTTCGAAATCATAAACCCGGCCTGATTCCGGTTCATATCCTTTTACTTCACCCGGGGATGATCGCGTCGTCGTTCCGACATCCGGGATCATGTCGTGACGGAGTAAGGCTGCATGCACTGCCTCAGTTACGAGGCTGGCAATCTCTTTTTCCCGCGAGAGACGCACCAGTTTTTTTGCCGGATGGACATTAACATCGACAAGGTCGGTATCGATCGTCAGGAAAAGGAATGCAATCGGGAAACGGTCTTTGGGAAGCAGGGTGCCATACCCCTGTTTTGCAGCTCCGCTGATCAATGGGGAGGAGACAGATCGCTGGTTGACTGCAACCAGAATCCGGGAGGGATCCTTTCGTGTGAGGGATGGGCGTGAAATATACCCGGTGACCTTTGCGAAGGGGGACTCCCCATCGACCGGAATAAGTTCCTTTACCATATCGTTTCCATAGAGACGGGCAATAGTATCGAGGATCCGGACCGATCGATCCGTTATCAGCTTTTCGTCGCGATTGGTGACAACCCGAAATGAAATCCCGGGATGGGCCAGACTCATGCTCTCCATCAATGAATAAATATGCGAAAGTTCTGTGTTCCTGCTCTTCTGGAACTTTTTCCTGGCAGGCGTATTGAAAAAAAGATCCTGGACCATAATACTGGTTCCTTCCGGCGTGCCGATATCGCAGGTCTGAAGTATCTCTCCCCCTTCAACAACGACCTTTGTTCCTCCAATAACTCCGGGTGCTCGAAGCCGCGTTGTAAGGGTGACTCTCGAAACTGCGGCAATACTGGCAAGAGCTTCGCCCCTGAATCCGAGAGTACGGGCCCGGGTGAGATCCTCGATCCGGAGAATCTTGCTGGTCGCGTGAGGAACAAAGGCAAGTAATGCGTCAGCAGAAGACATCCCGCATCCATCATCGGTAACCTGAATACTTTTTATCCCTTCGGGAGTTGTCCTGATATCGATCAGAATGGTATGGGCACCGGCATCAACTGCATTTTCCACAAGTTCCTTTACAACAGAAGCCGGCCGCTCAACCACCTCACCTGCGGCAATCTGATTCACCGTTGCCTGGTCAAGGATGCGAATGGTAGGATCGGTTTTTTCTTCGATCATGACGGGATCTCCTTATTTTTCAGCAATTGCTGAAGCTCAACGATCTTTTCCAGTGCCTGCATGGGTGTCATCCCGTCCGTATCGATCCGGGCAATCTGATCGAGAACCGGATCCTGGACCGGAGTTCGTTGCGGAGTCTGGTCATCAATAAGAAGGATCTGCGTGTACCTCTGGGGGCGGGTACCTGACGGGACATCGCGGTTCATCGACTCGTTCAGGATAACTGAGGCCCGTTCGGTTACTTTTTTGGGAATACCCGCAAGCCGTGCGACATGTATCCCATAACTCTTGTCGGTGGCGCCGCCGATGAGCTTTCTGCAGGAAGATAACGTCATTATTGGTCTCTTTGACGGCAAAGTGATAATTTTTTGCCCGTTTCAAAGAACCTTCCACCTCAACAAGTTCATGAAAATGTGTGGCGAACAATGTTTTTGGCCCCGTTCCCGCCCGCCCGTGCAGGTATTCCAGGACTGCTTTTGCAATCGAATGCCCATCGGCCGTGCTTGTCCCCCGCCCAATCTCATCGAGGATCACCAGGCTCCGGGGAGTAACATTATTGAGAATATTTGCCAGCTCGAGCATCTCAACAAAGAACGTACTCTGCCCGCTCGCGAGATCATCAAATGCCCCGACCCGGGTGAAGATCCGATCAAGGATGCCGATACCCGCATAGCTGGCCGGGACATAACTTCCTGCCTGGGCCATGATACAGATTAACGCAACCGCACGCATATAGGTAGATTTACCGGCCATGTTGGCACCGGTGATGATCATTACCTGCGTACCGGTACTGGCAAGCTCGGTGTCGTTTGGTACAAAAGTCCCCACCGCGCTCTGTTCAACTACAGGATGGCGCCCGTCCCGGATGATAATCGCATCTCCATTGTTCAGGTGCGGGCGCACGTAACCACGTACCACTGCAATCTCGGCAAGTGATGCAGAAACATCGAGGACAGAAATCCCACGGGCAACAGCCTGAAGATCCGCGACAGAGTTCCGAAGGATCTCGATAATTCCTGTATAGAGTTCACGCTCAAGCGCAAGGATCCGCTCGTCCGCATTGGTAATCAGGGTCTCCTTTTCCTCCAGTTCCGGAAGAGTATAGCGTTCACCGGTTGCGGTTGTCTGACGACGCTTGTAGTGCGACGGGACGAGGTGAAGATTTGGTCTGGTTATATCGATGTAATATCCGAACATACGGTTATAGCCTATCTTGAGTGATTTTATGCCGGTCTTTTGCCGCTCCTCTGCCTGGAGACTGACAATCCAGTCCTTCCCGGAATGCAGCACTCCTTTGAGTGAATCAAGGTCTTCAGAAAATCCCTGGCGTATAACGCCGCCGTTGCGGGCGATGGCAGGCGGGTCATCTGCGATCGCTTTTCCAACCAGATCGATCACCTCCGGTAATTCGTGAAGATTCCCGATTGCGTCGACGAGGTTACAGGGAAGGTTGTGGTTGTCACATTCCTGCATGACAGTTTTGATCTTCGCGAGCACAGACAGTGTGGCCGCGAGAGCAATCAGGTCACGCGGGCCTGCATTCCCGTAGGCCACACGCGCTGCAATTCTTTCGATATCTGAGCACCGTCCAAGCAGTAGCCGTAATTCAATTCGCGCGGGGGTATTGGCGATCAGGATATCAATTCCATCCAGCCGTTTGTTGATTTCATCCGGGCTGGTAGACGGGCGGGAGAGATGGCGCATGAGAAGACGGCTTCCCATGGGGGTTTTTGTCTGGTTCAGGCAGGAGAAGAGCGTCAGCTCCTTTGGGATCAGGGCGAATGGTGTTATTCACTTCCAGGTTCCGCAGCGTGACGGCATCGAGCATGAGGCTTTCCCCTGAAGAGCGCAGGGATAAACCGCTGATGTGTGCCAGTGGGGCATTCTGTGTTTCCTTCGCGTAAGCGATAGCGGCCCCCGCCGCTCCGATCGCTGAGGGGAATCCCTCGACCCCGAAGCCGGCAAGCGAAGCAACATGAAAATGATCCACGAGATTATGGCGAGCCTTCTCTTCCGAAAATTCATCGTTCCTGAAGACGGTAACTGTTACGCCCCTCTCCCGGATTCGCTCTGAGAGACCTGACGGAAGTCCCGGAGGTAAGATACATTCTGCAGGACGGTAACGGGCGATTTCGGAGAGGATATTTTCAAAAGCCGGGTCATGCTCTGATACCACTGCGAAAAATTCCCCGGTGGATATATCAAGCAGCGCCATTCCCCACTGCCTGTTTTTTACATCCGGGCAGAGCGCGAGCAGGAACGTGGATGCTGAAGAGGACACCATGGCAGAGTCGATCACGGTACCAGGAGTTATCACCCGGACCAGCTCGCGTTTTACTATTCCCCGGGTATTTTTTGCATCACCTACCTGATCGACGACCGCAACCTTGTAGCCTTTGCTGACCAGTCTGGCAATATACCCGTCTGCGGCATGGTAGGGTACTCCCGCAAGGGGAATCCGGTTTTCGCCGCTTTTTGAGCGCGAGGTGAGAACAATATCCAGTTCGCGGGAAATAAGTTCTGCGTCCCGTTCGAATGTCTCGTAAAAGTCGCCGATACGGAAGAAAAGGATGGTACCAGGATATTTTCTCTTGATCTCCCGGTATTGCCGCATTACCGGGGTGGTACTGGCGTCCTGGTCCTCTTCGTCCGGAATATCATGGGAAGACACGTGAGTCATCGACATAAAAAATTGCCTTCCTGATCAATTAATACCGATCTTACCGCATGTCCGGATTGTCTTAGCATTTTTTGTGTACATACACGATCATGAGGGGAATTGATATTACCAGAGCGATGACACCGAATGAAAGTCCGAGAACAAATCCTATATTGACAAGACGTATAAGCTCCCCGAGAATGCTCACCGCAAGGGGGATACCGCTCTGGAGTACCAGTATCCCGGCTAACGCAATAATGCCAATTCCAATCGCCGCGTTGCTGATATCCTGAGCAGATGGCGCAACAGAGAGGACAAGCGAAAGCGTGAGATACAGGTACAGGAGGAACCAGGGGTTGAACATGACAACAAGGTTCCAGGTAAATATCCCCAGAATGCCTGTCCCGAGACTAACAAGATCGGCAGAGGATCCGATACCCTGCGGAAGAACCGGGAAGACACAGCCAAGGTACTGAGAAAATACCCAGGTACATCCTGCCAGGACCAGGGGAATGCAGATGAGCGGTGCGGTATTGATCACCACGTCGCCGAGGAAGGGAATTTTTGGCCGGGAATACGTCACCGAGCCTCCCTCTTTTGAGAAAAGAACGACATTTTTTACCTTCGCTCCCATGATAAGACAACCCAGGATATGACTGAGTTCATGGACAACTACACCGGGAGCACGGACAAGGTAATAGAAAGTTCTTATCGGGACAACCCGGGCCCAGAGGACATCCAGTGCACGGGAAATAAGTATCACAATGATTCCTATTCCAATCACCGTGAGAAACGAGATTGTATTCTGGTCCATTTTCTTAACTGATAACCCATTATCTGTTGGAAGCAGGACACTGATAATAATACCATATTGACTATTCCTTCTGAAAGTCTCATTAACCAGAACTGCCCATGTGGTGCTATGCCACCGGAGACTCCGGGGGGAAACCCACCTGATACAACCGGGATCCATTATAACCGGCTCATCGAGGAGAAGAGCCCGTACCTTCTCCAGCATGCGGCAAATCCCGTGGACTGGTATCCATGGGGAGACGAGGCGTTCACACGGGCCATGAACGAGGATAAACCTGTCTTCCTGTCCATCGGGTATGCCACGTGCCACTGGTGCCATGTGATGGCACATGAATCTTTTGAGGATGCAGGTGTCGCGGCATTACTGAACACGGATTTCATCTGTATCAAGGTTGATCGTGAAGAGCGCCCGGATATTGACAGTATCTATATGTCGGTCTGCCAGATGATGACGGGGCAGGGTGGGTGGCCCCTTACCGTCATCGTTACTCCGGAGAGAAAGCCAATCTTTGCAGGTACCTATATTCCACGGGAGGGGAGGTTCGGCGGCTTCGGTCTCCTGGACCTGCTCCCCCGTATTACAAATCTCTGGAAGGAAAGGCGCACCGATCTTATTGCATCGGCTGAAGAGATTGTAGTCGCTCTCCAAAAGACGCAGGTGCCAGAAGCCGCAGCTGAACCTGACCAGTCACTTATCCAGGACGGCTACGATGAACTGGCGGTGCGGTTCGATAAGGTTAACGGAGGATTTGGCGATGCTCCCAAATTCCCGACACCCTATAATCTCCTTTTTCTGTTGCGTTTCTGGAAACGGACGGGTAAGCCCCATGCACGTGCCATGGTAGAAACAACGCTTGATGCAATACGCAGGGGAGGCATCTGTGACCAGGTTGGTGGTGGATTTCACCGGTATTCCACCGATGCATGGTGGCGGGTGCCACATTTTGAAAAGATGTTGTACGATCAAGCCCTTCTTCTTATGGCATATACTGAAGTCTTCCAGGCTACCCGGAACCCGCAGTACCGGAAGACCGCAGAGGAGATTATTGCTTATGTCCTGCGTGACCTGACCTCTCCGGAAGGTGCATTCTTCTCGGCTGAAGATGCAGACAGCACAGGAGGTGAAGGAGCGTTTTATCTCTGGACGAAGGATGAGATGGAAAAGGTCCTTGGAAAAGAGGATGCTGCATTTGCTGCACGGTTTTTTTCAATGAAAGATGCAGGAAATTCCCCGGCTATGGCAGAAAACAAGGGACAAAATATCCTTTACCTGTCCCCATCCTCATCGGTCCCTGCATCCTCTTCCGTCACTCCGGGCGCTGATGCCGAATCCCGACTGGCATCAATAAAAACCCGTCTTTTCGATGCACGTGAACGCCGTTCCCGTCCATCCCGGGACGACAAGATACTGGCCGACTGGAACGGCCTTTTCATCGCTGCACTCGCACTGGCAGCCAGAGCCTTCGGGAACGATACATACCTGGCAGCCGCCCGGAAGGCCATGCAGTTTATCCAGGATCATATGCATGATGAAGCAGGAAGGCTTTTGCACCGGTATCGGGATGGTGAGGCAGCCATCCCCGCATTTGGCGACGACTATGCCTGTGTCATCAAGGCACTGATTGAGCTCTATGAATCTTCATTCGATCCGTCCTATCTGTCATCTGCACTTGAACATAATGCCGGGTTTCTCTCACGTTTCTGGGATGCAAAGCAAGGCGGGTTTTTCACAACAGCAGACTCAGAAGAGATCCTGTTAGTCCGCAAAAAAGAGATTTATGACGGGGCTGTGCCATCATGCAATTCTCTTGCTTTCGAAAATCTCGTGAGACTGGCACACCTCACTGGTGATCCGGCACACACCAGACGGGCATCAGACCTCTCCCGCTGTTTCTCCGGGACAGTGCAGCAATCTCCATCGGCATTTTCGGGATTCCTGTGCGCTCTTTACCTCGCGATCGGACCGGCGTATGACATCGTGATTGCCGGGGATCGCAATGATTCGGAAACGCGTTCAATGATCAGGGCACTGGGGGATCACTATCTTCCTGATGTGGTGGTGCTGTACCTGCCGGCAGATGATTCCCGATCCCGGCTGGTCAGCCTTGCTCCATTCACCGCAAATTTTGGTCCGGACAGGGGCATCGCAACAGCATATGTCTGTTCTGCACATACCTGTGCGCTGCCTGTTACCGGTGTGCGATCCATGCTGGAACTGCTCGGTGCTCTGCAAGACCAAGAAAATTCTGACCCCTGACAAAAGGGGGTTTGCCCGGAGGCGCCTGCCGTCAGGCTTTTCCAAGGGGTTGATACCGGGAAACTAACCTGCGAAGATTGGTATTTTTCTCATATTTCCGGCCAGGATGGCAAGTCCTGATATCAGAAAATACAAAGGAATACTGATCAGAGATTTTTCAGGGCAACAAGATCCTTGACCCCGACCAGCTTCCAGACCAGCGAACGTTCTTCCTCAGCAATTGCTGCAGGAGGATCCTGGGGAGAATGGCCGAGTGCCGCGAGGATATTACAGGAAAGATCCCGCTCCACCACCAGATCGACAAACTTCTCCCGTATAATCTTCTTCTCGATTGAATCGTGAACTTCTTCAAGGTAACCCTGCAGCGTCACGAACATATAGGATGACAGGTCCTTGGTGTATTTTTCAATTTCAACAGAAACATAGGGGCTCTTACGGAAATAGTCGATCTTTTTTCCGTATTTTGTCGACAGGAAGTAAAGGAATGATCCGTCAAAAACATACAGGAACGGTGCTATGTACGGATATTTCTCCCCCTGGAATGCGATCCTGCAGACATAGCCCTTTTCAATGAGCCGATCGTACTCCTGTTTTTCCATCCGAGGGATTTTTAATATATCCATAAACTCACCTCATTGGAATTCCCGATGGTACCAGATAAACTTTATTAATCGTTGTCGAAATAATAAAAAGAAAAATTATTTTTCAATGGGATATCCTGCCCTCTTCCATGCGGTCATGCCTCCAAGGACATTGGTGACCTTGTGATACTGGTGGATTGCCAGGATGCTTGCTGCAAGGCTCCCTTTATATCCTGCATCGCAATACACCACAACCGGTTCATTTTTCGGGATCTCATCCAGATGCTGAGGCAGTTCACCGACATAGAGTCTGATGAGCCCCCCGGATATGGCCGACCTCGTTCCAGTTTTTAATATCCCGTACATCAAGCAGGAAGGGGTCTTCACTCCGGAGCCGTTCCTTCAATTGCTGGACTGAACAGGTGGGTATGGTTCCGATATCCTGTGCCGCCTTGGTCCAGAGTGGGAAACCCCCGGAGAGTATCCCGGCAAGGGAATCATACCCCAGCCGGACAAAATGCCGTAGAACCGGATCAATATCAAGGTTAAAGTCGTCTACAATAACAACCGGTCTCTGGTAATCAAGCAACCAGCCCATAAATGACGGCAGACCTTCACGCCAGATCGAGATGCTGCCGGGAATATGCCCCCCGCCAAAACTCGTCGGAGACCGGATATCCACGATCTGGCAGCCGGCTTTCCTGAGCTGGTTCACCTCTGTGATGGTAAGTTCCCGCAGGTCTGGCATCCGGTGAAGGAGTGCGGGACCCTTCAGGTTATCGTTCTCCATCTGGCGGAAGTAGGGCGGATAATAGGGGGATTCTGCAGAACGCTGTTTGACAAATGCCTCCCGTCCCTGCGATAAGACCTGGTTTGTCTTCTTTTCATACCCTACAGTTGTGAACGGGTGATCTGCGATCTCCGTACCGCATACCGATCCGGCCCCGTGAGCCGGGCAGACAATTACACCGTCACCGAGTGTCATAATTTTTTTCGTTATGCTGTCATAGATCTTCGCCGCCATCTCAGCCTTGCGTTCCTGCCCGAAGAAGTCGGTACGTGCCACCTCACCGGAAAAGAGTGTGTCGCCACAGAATACCATATATGGCTGGTCTGAGATCTCCCTGTCGTACACAACAAGGGAGATGCTCTCCTCGGTGTGGCCGGGGGTTTCCTGTACCAGCAGATCGAGCGATCCAAGAACGAACCGGTCATCCTCTCGTGCTGACTTTCCATACTCAAAAGCCAATTGGGCACCATGATAGATCTCCGCGCCACACCTCTCGCTAAGCTCGGGCGAGCCGATGACGTAATCCTCATTCCGGTGCGTCTCGAAGATGTGGGTGATAACCAGATGGTTCCGGCTGGCGATTTGGAGGTAAATATCACAGTCCCGCCGTGGATCGATCACTGCTGCCTGTCCACCAGACCCGATAAGATAGGAATTATGTGCAATACCCTCAGAGATAATTTTTTCAAACAGCATGGTGCCTTCCCCTCTATCGAGGATTACACGTTCGTCTGGTAAAAATGTTATGAAACAGATAAAATAAAAAAAATATCCTAGTCCCAGTTGTAGGCGTAATTCAGGAGGATAGGTGCCCTGTCTGTCCCTGATGCACGATTTTGTATGAGGCTGCAGATATGGTTCAGGCTCACCGGAACATAGCCGAGCACCTCTGCACTCACATTGACCCGGCGGGACTCGAAATTCATAAACGGGTACCTCCTGATATTATTGTTATGATGGTGCCCGTGGATTACCCAACCCTCAAAGTGCTTCCGGGGCATCTGCCGGATTGTGAACGAGACAGAAACGCAGACCTTCGTGTTCGAGGATCGCCGTCGGTGATGGTTCCGATTGCCCGGGAATCATGATTTCCCTGAATACAGGTAATATGTCCCCTGAGTTTGTTCCGGTAATACTCATCGGAAGGGTCGTTCTGCCCATATCTCAGGTCTCCCAAGTAGTATACACGGTTGGCAGGGGAGATGGTGTAATTCCAGTTCTTTATCAGTACATGATCCATCTCACGAGGATCGGAGAAGAAGAACGGGCGGGCACAATACTGTATGATATTTGCATGGCCAAGATGCAGGTCTGAGATCAGGAAGATATCAGCCGGATCCGAGAACCGGGGATCCAGTCGTTCGAACCCTGCATGGTATCGGTAGAGCCTGAGGGTATTCTGCCACGCTGGACTATTCTGACTGTGATCGGCACTGATCCATCGTTTCTCGAGAAGATCGTATTCTGCGAGTATCGATTCACCCTTCATCACCGTGATCCTGAGTCCTGCTTCGTCGAGCGTGATCGGCGGGATACCATTTTCATCTCCCCGCCGGAAGGCATGCTGTATGCTTCGGAGGATCCGTGCGACAAAGCCGGATGATGCTTCCGGATGTTCATCCTCTAGAGATCTTTCAAGTGCAGAAAAGACGGATAATGCTACAGGCGGGTCAAGATGGTTGGCCACCGTGACATGAAACCACTTGTTATCAGGAACACTATCCCAGATATTGCTGCTGTATACAAGAGGGGATACTGCACGTGCAATCGATGAGGTGAGATTTCTTAATTCTGCCGAGGGCCGGACCCGGAATGCGATCACGCTGCCGGACATTCCCTCACGTTTCTCCCAACCGTCAATGGTAAACGGGATCGGATCATAGTCAGATACAATCTTCCCGATGACATCGAGAAACTGTTCTGATGTAACTCCGTTATTCAGGGTCAGGGGTCCAAACAGCGTGATGTGAGGGTGTCTCTCGATACACTGATCGATATTAAACGTCCGGGCGATAGCAAAAACCGTCCTCATGATACGCCATTTCGTCCTTCCAAGACGGATCTCCACGAGGTAAATATCGTCCATTGCCCGGCCTACAGGTATATTATATTGGTGGTCTTCAGGGTTAAACCTTTGATTGCGGATTCCTCAACCCGCTGAGGCGGATCGTGAAGATATCCGGAACGGTGTGATCTGCAGCTATTGTGGGCGGCCACCGCGAACTGCCTTCAACCATACCCTCATGGGAAGAGCAGGTTAACATAGTACCAGTGATGAACGATTTTCCTTCAGAGGTCACCACTCTCCTGTTTGACATGGATAATACCCTTTTCGACCTTGTTGAAGCTCAGATTGCTGCCTGCAGGTCCGTGGCATGGCACCTGGATCAGGGAGATGGGGAGGATTTTTTCTCATATTTTCTGACATCGGGGCATGGATTCGAGTCGCATGAAAATATCCGCCAGTATATGGAAGACCGGAATATCCCCGCTCATGATTCCTACCGCACAGCCTGTCGCTTATATGAAAAAGAAAAACTCCGGAACATCGTTCCCTACGAGGGAGTTCCCGGAACACTTCAGTCACTCCACCAGCAGGGCTTTCATATGGGGATCGTGACGGATGCCTGTGCCAGGGATGCAACGCTCCGTCTTGAAAAAGCCGGATTATTACCGTTCTTCTGCAGCATGGTCAGTTATGACATGGTAAAGGTAAAAAAACCATCAAAAGATCCATTTCTCTTTGCCCTTGAGATAATGAAGGCACAGGCAGGTGAAGCAGTCCTTATTGGTGACAGCCCTCACCGGGATATCGAACCCTGCCGGTCTCTCGGTATAAGGACGGTGTATGCCCGTTATGGAGATCGGTTCACGCAGGATCGGGGGAGCATTGCTGCAGATTTTGTTATTGATACCCTGAGCGAGTTACCGGATATTCTTCTGGAGATTCAGGGAAAAACACGATGATTATATGCAATAACTATCTGAATTCTGAAGAAAAAACGAATAATTATAACGTAAAAAGAGAATTATAAGGAAAAAATTCACAAAACTTAAAGAAAGAAAAAGAACAATAAAAACTATGATTGTTCCGACAAGGATTTTTTTCACCAAGGGTGTTGGAGTCCACAAAGATCGCCTTGCGTCCTTTGAGCTTGCCTTAAGAAAGGCCGGAATTGAGAAATGTAACCTTGTATATGTGTCCAGTATTTTTCCCCCGAACTGCAGGCAGATCTCAAAATCTGAGGGACTGAAACAGCTGATGCCGGGAGGGATTACCTTCTGCGTTATGGCACGGAATGACACGAACGAGCCAAACCGCCTTGTATCTTCAGCTATAGGACTTGCACTCCCCAAAGATACTGAGGAATACGGTTACCTGTCAGAACACCATGCCCATGGTGAAACCCAGGAAAAGACCGGTGAATATGCAGAAGATCTCGCAGCAACGATGCTTGCAACGACCCTCGGAATAGAGTTCGACGTAAATCTCGCGTGGCAGGAACGTGAACAGATCTACAAAGCAAGCGGAAAGATCATCAAAACAAAACATGTCTGTCAGTCGGCGGAAGGGGATAAGAACGGACTCTGGAGCACCGTTATTGCAGCGGCGGTTTTTTTATAACAAGCAGAACGGGTCGGGTTTTAATCAATCTTCCACTCTATAGAAACCCTAAAATTTTAACAAATTGCGAATCGCCTATTATCGGAGGGGACAGTGCCTGTCCCCCCGAACCGCCCCTGCGCTTTGCGATTGTGTTGTATTACCTTCTCTGGAATTATCGCTCAGAGGGATGCCACAGCGGCGGGGGCGGAGGCATTACGTGCCGTAGCCCAAAAAGAGCGTTGAGAAGAATAGTGTGAGGATTTCAACAAAGCCCAATTTTCAGAATATTTTTTTCCAACAAGTCAGCAGAACCCGCGTGCACATAGCTTTCGGACCCGATAGCGAAGGAGTGTGGACGGAGGAGGATCCACAGATTTTTACCTTCACGATCATTTCATTGCCACAGGATCAAAGTCCTGGAGAAAGAATTCTTAAAACATCCTGTCCCAGCGTAATTCTGGCAGACTGGAAACGTACCGTGCATCCCGGTTTTTTCTTGAATCTTCATGACTGTGAATTATCGGTGATTGCTTTTTTCATGGACTCCATCGATGTATCACAGATATCTGAAACAATTTACCTGTGTAACGGCGTATCCGAAGTGTCTGGCTGATCCGGGGAGATTCCATGGCAGTGCCCGTTCAACATACAGGGGTTGAATCGACGATCGTCAACGAAACCAGACAACCGAAATAATTTTACCTGTGGACCCCCCGGATCGGATTTTTTTGCCATCTTGCCAGAGACAATCATCAGCGATTTCAACCGTGATCCGGCCAAAAGCGCAGAGGATATGCTATTTCTTATCCCGTTTACCTGCAATTCGTCGTATTTTCTGTGCAAGATCCATCACAGCAACCCGGGCAGGACTGTCTGCCGGGATCATTGAAACCGGAACAGCTGCAAGGTCTGCTTTTTCAACTTCCTGATCATCGGGGATAACAGCAATTGGGATTACTTCGCCGATTTCCACCGGTGCTGTTCCCGTTTTGAACCTGTTGAACACGATCCGGATGCGTTCCGGTTCGAGCCCGAGCTGGATTGCAATTGCCTGTATACGGGCAATCGTCCGCAGCCCCCGGCACCGGGATCGCTCACGATGAGGAGCATGTCAGGTTTTCCGAGCGTCCCCCTGCTGATATGCTCCATCCCGGCCTCGGTATCGATCACAACAAAACGATAGTCTCCCTCAAGGTGAAGCATGCATTCTGACAACAGATCATGTGCAAAGCAGTAGCACCCGCTCCCCTCGGGCCTGCCCATCGCTACAAGATCAAACCCGTCAGCCTCGACCAGGGCCTGACGGAACCGGAACCTGACATAATCATGGCGACTCATACCAGGAGGGATGTGCCGTGTGAACGCTTCCTCACGCATAGATCCCAGAGATTCATGGACGGTAACCCCCAGTGCCTCATGCAGGTTGGCATTCGGATCAGCATCGACTGCAAGAACCGGGGTTTCCCCGAGATCGATGAATGAACGGATGAGGAGTGAACTGACCGTCGTCTTGCCGGTCCCGCCTTTTCCTGATATCGCAATGGTAAATGGATTTTTTTCCATACATTCCGTCCCCTTTCTTGCGCTTACCGTCAACCGGATGCCTGTTTTCGGATACGCCGGGAGATTTCTGCGGCAGTCTGCATTATCTCAACTGCACCTTCCCGATCAGCAAACCGGATCCCGCAGCTGGGAGTGATAAGGGACTGGGAATCGAAGAGGTGTTCCGGCATGCAGGTACAGAGCTGGGCCCTGATGCCAAGGTATCGTTCATACAACCGGTCAGTCGTTTCTGCAGCAAAAACCGTGTATTCTGCCGGGACAATGCCCCATGCCACCACCCCACCCTGCTCCATATATCCGGCAATCGAGTCAGCGTACAACAGGAACTCCTTTGCCGTCGTATACGCATCGAGAGATATGATCGAGGGCTGGAGATCGATTACAAATCCCCAGTCGGTATTTGAGCAGCAGTGAATCCCAAGACCCCCCTCGACCAGCGCAGCAATATCATCCCAGCCGCTTCTGACCATCTCTTTATCCAGGGGAATAACGGATGATCCCAGTGATGCGAGGTACGGTTCGTTCAAAACGATGACGGTTTCCGCAATACCGGTTTTTTCTTTCATCTCAGCCTCGCACCATCGTGCCTTGAGCGCAATCATCTTCGAAAGCATATCGGCAAGTTGTGCATCATAATACATCGGCCGTTTGTCGGCATCGACAACCTGCATGCCAAACGTGACAGGACCCGTAACCTGGCATTTCAGTATCCCTGCCCCGGGAGATAGTCATGGGACATCATCTCGATGAATCCCGAGGCATATTCCTTATTGAGGCCGTAGGCAGCATAATTGCCTTCAACATAATCCAGGTATATCTGTTCTATTTCCGGCAGTATGGTCAGCCAGACTGTCGTACAGGAGCCGATCATCCCTGATGAGCCTTCCCGGCATCTGCTCTGAGTCGTTAAAGACAATACTTTCGCGCTGTCCCCGTTCCGGGAGAGAGGGCACGTACGGGAACTCGGGGAATATTGTCAGGACATCCTCGCATGCCTCGTGCAGGATCGGTGTGCGGTAGTGCTCCGACACCGGTTGCGAGAGAATGTGGTGGAGGAATCATCTTCGCCATCTGGTCATCCCTTCCTGATCCGGCAGGCTTCCAGAAGTTTCTGGACCATCGGGAATAGCGTAAGATCCGTGTGTGGCAGGAATGTGCCTGAGGTATATTCGTCCATGAACGAGGTTTCAGCATTGAGTTCGATGTAGGCAATCCGGGATGCAATCACATCCAGCGTTTTTCTCTCCCTTCGGTTGATAAGTGCAAGATTTGCACCGGTAACTGCACCGTTCCCGATATTTTTTATCCTTTCTATTTCTATCTCGGGTATCAGACCGATGATCGTTGCATTTTTCTTGTCCAGATAATTACCGAAATGCCCCGGCAAAATAAATTGTCGAGATTTCATGCCTCGTAACACCAGCCTCTTTCATCAGGGTCACGCAGGCGGCATGAATAGATGCTTTACTCATGATCAGGTTTTTGATATCATTCTCTGTGATCACGATATCTTTGCCGATATCCGTATCAGCTGCCCATGCAACAACAAATTCCGGAAAGTGAACGCCTGACCGGACCCGCTTATTATCGATGCCGGTATTTATACGCCCGGTCCGATCAATGACACACACAGAGATGAGTTCTGCCAAGCAGGTCAATTAATCCGGACCCGGTAATCCCCCGCGGTTTGATATTATTGATCGTACTATAGCGGGGATCCAGAGTGAAGGGGTCGATCGTAATCTTCTCGATCGCCCCGGGATTTGCCCGCATGCCGAACAACACCTCTCCGCCTTCAAGAGCAGGGCCGGCAGCACCGGCACAGGAGAACATCCATTCTTTGTTACCGAGTACGACCTCGAAGTTTGTACCGATATCGATCAGGAGTGAGATCTCGTCGCGTTCACTCATGCCACAGGCAAGGATATCGGCAATAATGTCCCCGCCGATGAAGTCACTGACAGCCGGAAATACAAAGAGACCGCAGTTCGGGTTAGCCGCAATGCCGATTCTGCCGGCGGCGACAGATAACGCCCGCTGGACCACGGGGACGTAGGGTTCTGCGATGATATAGGCCGGATCAATGCCGAGGAGCATATGGGTCATTACCGTATTACCGGCAACGACCACCTCGTAGATATCTTCACGGTCGATTCCTGCAGTATTTGAAGCAGATGTAAGCGCAGTATTGATGCTTTCGGCCGCAAGCGCCTGCAGTTTGGTAAGCCCGTTTTTGCGGGCAAAATTCACCCGTGCGAGGATATCCTCGCCGCAGCTGAATCTGCCGGTTATAATTCGAGGCAACCGCGACCACCTTGCCGCTGACAAGATCCCAGAGATATACGACCACGGTTGTCGAGCCGAGATCAACCGCGGCACCAAAGATGCGTTTTGACGTATCATTCTCCTGGAGATCAATAAGCCGGTAACCTCCGGGAACAAGGGCGACGGTCCCGGTTACCTTCCAGTCACTGTGGCGGAGGAGATTGGGTATTTCACGCATCACTTCCAGGGGAACATAAATTTTTTCAGCGACCGGCCCTCCGCTTCTCTGGATACCCCATAAAAGCCGGGTCAGATCGGGTGAAGGATCGGTGAGGGTGGGGGGCTGTAACTCGACGTAATATTTCCTGACGGAAGGATGAAATTCGATTCCCGCTTCCCTTCCCTCGATGAGGATCTTTTGTTCCTGGATAAGAGTATTTTCAGGAATAAAAACCTTCAGATCGCCCTGGACGATTGTCTCACAGGCAAGACAGGCTCCGCGGTTCAGTTCGTCCTCGGTAAAAAACCGCGAATATTTCTGGCGATCGAATTCCGTTCTCCCGGATTGAACATATACCACGCACTTGCCGCATTTTCCCTGACCGCCACAGACCACGTTGATATTGAGCCCTGCTCTCTGGGCTGCGTCAAGAACGGTGCTTCCCCGGGCGACGTCTATCTTGCGATAACTGGGAAGGAATGTTACAGTACGCATGGTTCCTGGTCCTGACAGAAAAGATTAGGAAGGGGGATGAGAAATATGCTCTGTTTGATAACAGACCATTCAGGGTGATAGGAATGCATGAAGCTCCATTCCTGAGAAATGAAACCGAACCTGCAACGATAGAAGGATGACAATCACTTTGTGTCCTGCTTTGTGAATGTTTCCGCCTCCGATAGAGCGTGTTCTTTGGAACGGATCTGAAAAAATTTCAGAATCCCGCCGGCACGATGTCTTATTGGGAAAAGCCTGTCGGGGGAGTCAGCTTGAAAGTATGCGAAAAATGGAAACGCATATTGGAGAAATCTGAGTCCGATGTCCTTTTTTGTCGGCTCATGGAATCCCTTGGATCTATAAACCACCAACCGGAGACGGTAGAGATTACCCCCTTCCCGTCCCCACTAACAAAGGAAATCACGAGCAAGGAGATGGATCGGGAGCGATGAAACCGGTTCCGCTTTCCTTCACGGTTTTTCTTAATCGGTTCGAATCATTACATTACAAAAAATGAAATCTTTTTTGCAGGAAATGCAAAAACACGGTATTTTTTATCATTTTCATACCATTATCGTGCGGTTAACAGGCAGATTCCAAAAAATTATCATCCTGTCTTCTTCCACTCTTCGTTGAGGTATTCACCGATCTCCGCTGCATCCCGGGGCCCGACCATCACTTTCCAGCCGGTTAGTTCCTCTATCCGTCCTGACAACGGGGCCGCATATCCCGGGATAATCAGGATTTTGTGGGATACCTCGCCTTCAACATTAAATTTACTCAATGAGTCACGCACAAGGGTTTCATTGAATTTGCCTGCTGCAACTGCTGTCAGCACAGAGAGACCTTCTGTGTCGATTATCAGCATGAAACAGGGAAAACGGGATGACTCAAGGTATCCCTGAAGGGTAAAGAATGTAAGCGAGAAATTTACGGTGATAAGAACGGGAGCGTCTTTTCCCGGAGTCCCGACACGATACAGGCCGGGGTTCATCTGGATAGGTTTCTGGGGATCGGTATAAATGTTCTGCCGGAGTGTAAGCGCAGCCTTCGAAGATGCAGGAGAAAGCGGTGGTGTTACGATAACAGAGGCATATTTGACAATTCCCAAGGCGATTGCCGCATCCTGAAGGGAGGGATGGGTGGCATCCATGAATACAGGATAGCCCAGATCCGGCACCGAACGGGTGATGGCGAGATGCCGGATGGCAGTTGCCGTGGTAATATAATCGCCAAGTGATTGCGGATTCGGATCCATCACGAGTTTTTTCACCCCTTCTGCCAGGCAGTCCCTTGCAAGAGCGGTGAGGTTATCGAGTCCGTGGGCTTTGATGACCATCGGGCAATTATGTTTTTTTGCAACGGCGCACATTTCCCTGAAATTTTCGGAAGTCGCCGCATAGATCAGGGGCTGGTAACTTCCCACCTGCACAAGTGCTGCGTTGAGCGCACTCGTGTTCCCTGCCATCAGTACCAGAGGAAGATCTGCATGTTCCTCAACGGTAGCGACTGCCCGGGCAAATACTTCTGGAGAGCCGCTCGTGTTTTCGATTGCCATACCGTTGAACTTCAGATCGGAACCAATACGGGTAAAGGTCTCATCCCTGACCCTGAGGGTCGCAGAAGCAATTTCTTCAGGTGTCTGGACATCTGAAACCTTAAACAGGATGCCGGGAGGGTGATAAAAGGTTTTGTCGTGACGGTACAGGACAAATTCCTCGCCAACAGAGAATGAACGTTCCCCCACGCCGATTTTTACCAGTCGTATCGGTGGTCGCGTGGTCGCCCCAAGGACGGATTTCGCCTGATCATCAAGATACGGACAAAGATCCACATCTGCTTTACCCCCTGCGAGTTTCATGGCAAAGGTAAGGCAGGTTGGATCACCGCATTCTTTGCAGTTCTTTTTGGGCAGGAGTTTGTAGATATCCAGTGCCTTGAGAGCCATTCTAGGTTCCCTCCGGATGATATGCACCCTTCCTGATGCTGGCAAAAGCGTGTTTGAGCTTCATGACCGTCTTCGGATGACGGACACAGATGATCTCTGCACCGGCTACTGCTGATGCAATACCGGAATAAAATTCCCATTGTACTGCCATCTCATCCCGGAGGGAGGGGCCGGCTTCCCTGACTTCTTTAATGTTCAGCGAGTCAAGGGCAGAACATATCATCGGCATGGAAAGATCAGCATCTCCTTTCAGTGCTGAGAACCGAATCCTTTCCATTGCCGAATATGAGTATTCGAAGCCATATCCGAGTGCGCCGGTGTAGGGATCGATGACAATATGATCCCGCTGTACACCGATCTCCCGCAGGAGAATATTCAGCTGTTTAGCAAGGTTGATATCAATGGGAGACTGGGCAATAAGCGAGTGGTCATAGGCAAGTGCAGCTGCTGCAATGCTGCGGTACCTCCCTGCCTCCGCGGTACCGAGGAGGAGTTTTTCTCCCTGGGCCGCCTCACCACATATCTGGAAAACATCGCTGTCTATCCTTGGTTCATTGCTGCCCTCGATAATCAGCGGGAGTCCGGTGACCGAGAGCATT
The DNA here is from genome assembly GCA_963721245.1 of uncultured Methanoregulaceae archaeon. GTDB lineage: Archaea > Halobacteriota > Methanomicrobia > Methanomicrobiales > Methanospirillaceae > Methanoregula. The sequence goes on from CAVRIL010000003.1 coordinate 168,979, forward strand.
GTATCCAGGGTCTTTCCGAGTGATGCTACGTCGGAAAAATTCCTCTGGCGAGTACTGGTCAGGTATAGACGAATAAGATCTGCACCGTAGACCGTTTCAGCGGCCTTTGCCCATTCACCCACATTATCGACCAGATCGCCGCAGTAATTTCTGATGATCGGTGACCAGTACTCCGGATCATCACAGATCTCCAGAGCTACAAGGGGTATTTTTGAGGGATCCTGATCGAGGAAGGGAAGAGTCCCCCCACCGCCAATACAATACGATATTTTCCGCGTTCCCCCCTCCTTCCGAGTGGCGCCAATAACAACGGTGCCAATTGAACCTGTCCAGCCAAAGTTAAGATCATGAACCATATCTGTTTCCTCACACCAGAGGTTTCATGATCAGAGCCGGATGTTTCACATGGTCGAGAAATTCAATCAGCTCTTCTATCGTTGTTGCCCGCGTCTCATCGGCAATTTTATCAAAAAAATCCGGTTTGTTCAGCTCATTCAGTTTTTTCACCAGTCGTATCTTCAGCTCCTCCTTGAGCTGAGAAGGCATCCAGACGAGACGCTCAATACCTCCTTCTCCCTGTAAGAACCGGTCAGACAGAATATAGTTCTTTGAAATACCGGCAAAGCCCGGAGTCTGTGCACCTCCCCCTATCGTGCCTGCCAGGGTCGAAAACGTCATACCTGAAGGAGTGATTCCTTTGAATTCTCGATTGACAATCATGATTCCGTTCACTTCGGGAAGCATCAGGGCTATACACTCAAAACAGCCACAGCACGTCATCGGATATTCCATGACACTGTAGAGTGAGCACCGATCCACCTCCCCGTGGCTAGCTTTTTTCACAAATTTATTAACCCCGTCAAACTCTCCGTTAAGGGTATTGATAACAGTACCTTTTTCGATGGGCTGGTTGGCACCCGACGGAGAAATCTCATATGCTATTTTACCATCAAGCCAGCTGATCGCTCCACAGAGCGCCGGACGTTCCGGAGTAATAACACAGACATGATTGGGAGCAAAGGTCTGGCAAAGTGTGCAGGAATAATAGGTGTTTACCTCAGAATCCCGCATATCTTTTATCCGTGCATCACGCTCTTCGTACACCTTCTCCGCCTCTTTTTTTGCTTCAAGCACCTTTGCCTCATCGGTAATGAGCGTAACAGATACGGCATCGAGTAACTGGGGAAAGTCAATACGAAATTTACCGGCCAGCAGTTTGCCGATATGTTCAATTTTTATCCCTTTTTTCACGACTTCCTTTGAGATCCGCACCCAGATAATGTCACGCTGGGCTACGTGCCAGGATCCCTCCCCATAATTAACAAAGTTATGGATCCTGCGCTCGAGAACCGGCTCGTAATCTTTTTTCATCGTCTTCCCGGCGACTTTTACGAGGATTGCAAGAGGATATGCACCCCCTTCCTTCATCAAGTCAATCTCCGGTCCAAGGACCGTTACCTGCCCATCTTTCACCTCATCTGCGGGAAACATCTGTAAAAGTTCAAAAGCAGGAGATCTCCCCCCGCCGAACTCAACATACATTTCCTCTTTCCGGATACTTTTTCCCTCAAATGCCGGTGAACATCCCATAGGGATAGGGATCGCAGTAATATTCACCCGTATTCCCCTCTGCTCCATGCCTTGCCGGACAACCTCATCAGGCTTGGAGGTCAGCCATGAACCTCCCTGATAATCTCCCAATGAAAGGATAGGGAACCCAAGGACCCGCATCCCGTCGACAACTGCAATTTCATCGTCTGTAAGCCCGGGATATACAATTACAAATGCCTTTGCCCGCTCCCTTGCATAGGTGAGGAGGCGCTGGAGGTCACCTGGAGCCACCCCCCCGAACATCATAGCGACCCGGGCAATGATATCGACAAAATAGATGCCATAGGAGGGGGTCGGACCGAGCGGTATAAGGCGATATTCAAGTCCCAGCTTCACTCCTGCCCCGGAAAGCGACGGGACGATATCTCCGGCAAGGAAGGTAAGCATATATTTCTCCTGTAGTTCACGGCAGATGGCAGACGCACCATCAGCACCCTGTGGTGTGCCTACTACGAGAGCAAGGCCAAGGATGCTGCCATCAACGAGCGAATACCCTAGTTTTCTGATGACCGTATCATCTATAAACCCGGTATAAGGTGCAGGTTTCCTCCCTTCAACCGCTGTATTCTCGGCAAGGATGCATTCCTGCGCAACGAGAGGATTATTGCCGGTCTTTTCGAATACTTCACGTGCTGTCTGTTGATCATGTACGGCAATACCCGTTAATGCAAATGACAGGGGAAGGTGATATGCAGTTTCGTCATAGTTAAAGATATGATTCAGGCCGTTGATCATCGTTTTCAGGTGAACTTCGCCGTTTTTTTTTGCATTTTCCACATCGGTCATAAGTTTTTTCCCTCTGATCATGGGTTGCAAATCAGAACAGATATACTTTCGTTAACGGGTAATAACAAAGGATATCACACTTCAAATGAATGGATAAAACGAGTCGGTAAAAACAGATAAACAAAAATATTTATCCTCTCTCATGAAATTCTGTGTATGGTGAGGCTGACTCTGGTTAATTCACGGTTAAATACATGGTTTTTCCATTTTGTAATGCTCGTTGCGATTGCCTGTGTTATCCACCCGGTGCTTGCAGCTGAAGGATCGGTGACCATCTCTTACCGAGGATCTGGGGGATATACAATCGGCGATACCATCATATTTGACGGAAAAGACACGGTCAGTAACATCACCCTGCTAAAAATCTCCGGTCCGGGGTTGCCGGAGGCAGGGGTTCCTGTCTATGACCTCAATGGTATTCCCGGCTCAGGAAATACGGTCCCGGTGAATGCAGACGGTTCGTGGAGATTTGTCTGGGACAGTGCAAACGTTGCAGGTGTCGAGAAACTGATGACGGTCAGGTATACTGTCACCGCATTCGATCAGGCCAGTCGGGAAAAGATGGCATCAACATCCATCCTGTTGAAAAAACCCGGATTTTATGTCAACCCACTACCTGCCGCTATAAATACCGGTGACTACCTGCAAGTGTCTGGAAGGGCTGAACAGGATGTTACGTACGTGACGATTGAGATCGTCGATTCCGAAGGCAGAATTCTGCACACATTCGTCTCTCCGGTCAGCGGGACAGGCTCCTTCAGCTACGGGTTCCGGGTCGATATGCCGGAGGGCCGGTACACGATCAGGATCAGCAACCCGGCCCTGAAAGACAGCCTGACAACCATCGTCAATGTGGTTCTGCCCACCACCTCAGTACCGGTATCGACCACGACCATGCCGGTACCGGCCGAAACGTCACCGGTTCTTCCTGTTACTACCCAGGAGCAGACATCCCCGGTCGAATCAGGTACCACGGTGACTCCATCGGTTCCTCTGACTTCACTCACTATTGTTGCCGGGCTGCTGATTTCCGGGCTTATTGTCATCACAACCGGATCCCGGAAACAATAATTTTTACCTGATTATTTACTTATCCGAGATTTCATCTGTCTGCCAGGTTCTCCGTTCCAACCATAATCTATATCGGGAATCGAACCGAATGATTACCCACATCAGAGGATAATTTTGAAGAAATTTTCGTTTATCGCTCATATGCCGGACGAACCGGGTTCGCTCCAGAGGGCGGCCGAAATCATCAAAAAATATGAAGGAAATATCAACCGGATACAATTCGATCGGCGCATCGATCCATCAACCGTATTTTATGAAGTAACTGCTTCAGAGGAGGCATTCCGAATGATTACCGGAGGCCTTTCACGGATCGGATATCTCCAGACCTCGTTAAGACCTTTAAATTTTTTAAAATGCTATGTATATCTGCCCCACAGACCTGGCTCGCTCTATGAATTCCTGAATTTTACCACATCTGCGGGTGCGAATATCGCATTGATAGATTTTGATGATAAAGGAAGACATCCTGACCGGTCTTACAGTCAGCCTGAACCTTGAACAGTCAGTCGTTATCGATCACCTTTTGGACCTGCTGAAGTCACGGTACCGTCTTGAGATCCTTGAATATGATACAACGGGAAGACAACTTGACGATACCGTATTTTATGTCCGGTATGCCCAGGCAATTCGCGAACTCATCGGGGAGTCGGAAGAGGATTTTCTCCTCTCCTTTCTTGCCGATACAAACCATATTGTGCAGGACCTGATGGACCGGGGAAATGATCCCCGGAAAGTCTTTGAAAGCGTACTCCTGACCGGGCAGACCATGCGGGCAACCACGGGGAAAAAATTCTACGCTGATGTCCAGAAGGTCACAATCACCGGACAAACCATCCTTTTCTGCTTCCAGGTGCCGTGCGGGGGAAATATTTTTCTGATTGACACTCCGGAAGAAAAAGTGATGATCGATACGGGTTATGGCATTTATCACCAGGATGTAATGTCAATGCTTTCGAGGTACAGCCTCGGTGATGAAACATCAGGTTTCCCGGATAATTATTACCCATGCAGATGCGGATCACTGGGGGGTTGCAGGATATTTCACCAGCCCCGTTTTTATGCATCAGAAGACCCTTGCTATCATTAAAAAGAACAACCGGGCATACGGGTCACGGAGTGAACATTCTGTCCTTGAAGAATTCTACACCAAGATGATCAATCTTTTCTCAAAGTTCAATGCTCCGGACGGATGTCCAGTGCTTTTCTGAACCCACGGGAGCGATGCGGGGGATTTTTCCGGTGCTGGATACATTCCGAATCGGAGATATCGAGCTTGAGGTTCTGGAAGGACTTGGCGGACACACGTGCGGACAGATTTACCTGTATTCCCAGAAAGCAGGGTTGCTGTTTGCTGCAGACAGTGTAATCAATTTCTCAAGTCTCAGCCGGGAGCGTGCCGATTACAGTTCCCTTGCTGCATTTCTTGTCACCTCGGTGAACGTGGACAGCGATCTGGCAAAGAAAGAACGAAAGGCTCTGCTGGAGCTCGCAGCCGGGAACTGATGCAGCTATCTCCAGTCAACAGGCCGGCGATGCCTTGTCTGCGGTGGTCATGGTGCTGTATCCGTTCTGAGGGCAGCGTCTCGTGTCCTGGGGTAGAGCATTGTCACTCTCCTGAATCCATGAGACACCTGAATCATCCCTGGCGTTATACGGTTTCGTCCGTCTGCGTAACTCTGATAGTCATCCATCATACTCCGGTGACGTGTTCTGATACTCTGATCGTATTTTCCGATAGAACTGAGGCCAATACCCCGGTTGCTAACCTTGTTTCGTGACTTCGACTATTTAAGTTAAGTAAACGCAGGATACAGGTGCAGTCTGGCTTTCGATATTCTCATCTACTTTGTGATTAGCATCTCTTTGTGCGAGAAGCATGGAAAATCACAGAGTTCAGGATATGATGCAGCTGATGGCATCAAAGATAAGGGCAATTGCCAGTACAATATCCGATGAGGATGTTGAGAAACTTTATTGAACACCCTGCTCAAGGCAAAGCGAATATATGTCATGGGGGCAGGGCGATCCGGACTTGTTGCAAAGGCATTTGCCATGCGTCTCATGCATCTCGGGACTGCAGGCATTTGTTGTCGGAGAGACAATCACCCCGGCGCTGAATGCAGGGTGATATTATGGTCGTGTTTTCAGGTTCCGGGCAGGACCAGGACGGTTGCTGACATTGCAGAGACTGCAAAGGAAATCGGGGCAAAGATTTGTCTGATCACGTTCGAATGCGGATTCAAGAATAGGGAAAGATATCTGATTGTATAGTGATTATCGAACACCAGAGAGATGCAGTTGGGGAATGACGGCGATCGAATTCGAAATCCGGCAGATGATGGGTGACCACAAGTCATTTGCACCCCTCGGAACCCTCTTTGAAACGACCTCCATGATCTTTGCCGATGCAGTCATCTCCAGGCTGATGGAGATTACCAAGACCGACGAGAATGCACTCGAAGACCGCCATACAAATATCGAATGAATGAGGAGAATGAAGGTATGAGTCTGAAATTTGCACAGCGGGTACAGGATATAGAAATATCCGGAATCAGGAGAATTTTTGAGGCAGCGGGTGCTGATTCAATCAACCTGGGCCTTGGACAACCCGATTTTGATACGCCACAGCATATCAAAGATGCAGCGATACAGGCGATTTCGGAAGGAAAGACCGGGTATACGAACAATACCGGGATCCCTGAACTCAGGAATGCAATCTGTGAGAAATTCAAAAATGAGAACAGTCTTTCCTATACGCCGGATCAACTTGATCGTAACGGCCGGTGCAAGCGAGGCTCTTCATATCGTGATGCAGTCGCTTGGTCGACGAAGGGGATCTTGTGCTCTGCCCGGACCCGGGATTTGTCTCCTATGCAGCACTTGCTACTCTTGCCGGGGGTCGCCCGATCAGTGTCCCGCTCACGCGGGATCTCCATATCGATGTCGAGAAGGCAAAGACGCTGATGGATGGTGCACGGATTCTGATGTTGAATTCTCCGGCAAACCCGACCGGTTCGGTCGAAAGTAAAGAGTCCATAAAAGCTCTCGTGGAATACGCTGATGATGCAGGTGTAACGGTTGTTTCCGATGAAGTATACGAGCATTTCATTTACGGCAAGCAGCACTGGAGTGCTGCCCGTTTTGGCGAGAATGTTGTCACGATCAATGCCGCAAGCAAGACCTATGCGATGACCGGGTGGCGACTGGGTTACCTTGCTGCTCCGAAGAGATAGTGGCAGAATGCGTGAAGGTGCACCAGTATTGCCAGGCTTGTGCCACATCAATTTCCCAGTATGCCGCTCTCGCTGCTTACACAGGGGACCAGAGTCCGGTAAAAATGATGCGGGATGAATACCGGGCGCGAAGGAACATTATCTGCAAGAGGTCTTGCAGATCTGGGATTTGTATTTCCCGTACCCGAAGGAGCATTTTATGCCTTTGTCCCCATGAAGCCGGGGCTTGCTCAAAGGATCATCGAGCAGGGTATTATAATCGTCCCCGGTACTGCATTCGGGGTGAATGCACCGGAGTATGCCCGGTTCAGTTATGCGACTTCCCGGGAAAACATAAACCGGGCTCTTGACAGGATACAAAACGTAATGAGTGATTGAAATGGTCAGGGAACTTTTAAAAAAATTATCCAATGCGCATGGCGTATCGGGTAGTGAAGGCAGCGTATTTGCCATAATAAAAAAGGAACTCAAAGGGCATGTTGACGATATTTCCGGAAGACCCTATGGGAAACCTGATTGCCACGAAACGCGGGAGTGCATTCAGCGTGATGCTTGCTGCGCATATGGACGAGATCGGACTTATGGTAAAGTATGTTGACGAGAAGGGATTTATCCGGTTCGTCGCTCTCGGTGGATGGTATGGTCCGACGCTCTATAACCAGCGGGTCGTCCTGCACGGGACACGCGGGAAATATTTCGGGGTTATCGGTGGAAAACCACCCCATATGATGGACGAAGATGACCGAAAGAAAGGCGTCAAAATTGATGATATGTTCATCGATATAGGAGCCTCGAACCGCGAGGAGGTGGATTATCTCGGCATCGAAATCGGGACACCGGTGACCATCGATCGCGAATTTACCCAGTCTTGCCTATAACCGGGTATCGGGAAAGGCATTTGATAACCGGGCAGGTGTTGCCATGCTCATCAAAGTCCTGAAACAGACGGAATCGCCTCTCACCATTTTCGGTGTTTTCACGGTCCAGGAAGAGGTCGGGATGAAGGGTGCACGGACAAGCGCTTATGGTCTTGATCCGGACTGTGCGATAGCCACTGATGTGACCATACCCGGGGATCACCCGGGAATTGAGATGAAGGATGCTCCGGTGGAGATGGGGAAGGGGCCGGTAATTACCATAGTGGACAGCAGCGGGCGGGGACTCATTGCCAGTCGTAAAATGGTGAAGTGGCTTAAGGATGCCGCCGATGCCCGGGCGATTCCTGTCCAGATTGAGGTCGGAAGCGGGGGGACCACAGATGCAACAGCAATCCACCTGACAAAGTGTGGTATCCCCAGCACCACGGTGAGTATCCCCTCACGATATATCCATTCGCCCGTTGAGGTCCTGGATACAGAAGACATTGAAGCCGGCGTAAAATTACTGGTCGCAGCTTTACAACAAAAACCAGTCCTGTAATTGTCTGATACGGCCAGAGAAAACCTGGAACAAATCTGCAAACCGATAATTTAAAAGGAATACTGATAATTTTTTTCTGCGGGGGATTTTTAAAAAATCTGCTATGTTGAAACCCTAAGATTTTAACAAATTGCGAATTGCCTATTATCGGAGGGGACAGTGCCTGTCCCCCCGAACCGCCCCTGCGCTTTGCGATTGTGTTGTATTACCTTCTCTGGAATTATCGCTCATGGGGATGCCACAGCGGCGGGGGCGGAGGCATTACGTGCCGTAGCCCCCAAGAGCGTTGAGAAGAATATTGTGAGGATTTCAACAAAGCAAAAAAATTATCTGAAAATTAGTATTCGTGGTTCATCTTTCAGATTTTACGTTGAAGCCTAGGAACCATGTATCCGGGGGCAAGGGAGATGAGCCCTCTGATGTGTGGAGATCTGTATTTTTCAGTCCGCCGGATTATTGTTGTTGGCTAATTTCACACAACTCCCCTTGTCTTCCCGTCGGAATGAACGGGCGCAGACTGATATACTTTCAGAGAGTGTCGGAAAGACGTAATATGTTTCAATGAGGTCCTGGACCTTCAGCCTGTTTTTAACAGCAAAATATCCCTGTTGAATGAGTTCCGTGGCAAGGTGAGAACAGATGTGAATACCGAGTATACGTTCATCAGCGTTATCTGCTACGATCTTTACCATTCCCCTGCTATCACCGATCATAGCAGTTCTGGACTGAGTGTTCATGGGGATACAATGGCTCATCACCGTATACCCGGCACGCCTGGCCTGGTCTTCCGTCATCCCGGCACTGGCAACCTCGGGGCTGGTAAAGATTCCCCGTGGAAGGTCCGTTGGATCGAACTGCCGGGTTTCTTCCGGAAAAGGCATTTGTTGCTGCGATTTCTCCGCCATATCTCGCTGAGGTTTCAAGCATAGGTTCTCCGGTAACATCTCCTGCTGCCCAGATATTCGGGGCGGTCGTTCTCAAGGTATTATCAACGATAACAGCCCCGTTTTTCCCGGTTTTTACCCCGGCTCGTTCAGGGTGAAGGTCGCCGGAATTTGGCGATCGTCCGGTTGCGAGCAACAGGCATTCCGCAGAAATTTTTTGGTGTACTCCTTTGATCAGGAAAGTAACCGTGGTCTCTTCTCCAGTCTGCTCGACTTTTTTTATATCCACGTCAGTTTGGATAACAATACCTTCATCTGCCAGATATCTCCTGATGAGATGAGCAATTTCCGGCTCCTCCTCCGGAATAATTTGCGAACTTCGCTGGAGAACGGTAACCTTTGTTCCCAGGTGTGCATAGAGTTGTGCAAACTCTAGTCCAAGTGCTCTCCCACCGATAATAACAAGAGAACGGGGGATGCGTTCCGGACTGAGCGCTTCCCTGCTGGTCATAAAAGGAACGGCGGTTATTCCTTCTATAGGAGGTATTGCAGGGGAAGATCCGGTCGCAATGATGAAACGATCCGAAGTTACAATCCGGTTACCGATTTTTAGTTCCCTGTCAGATAAAAATTCTGCATCGCCCCTGATCATCTCAACGTTAAGAGAGGAGAGAAGATGCTCCGCCTTTTTCTGGTTCAGACGCGAGATTAATGCCTCTTTTTCTGCGAGAACCAGAGGAAGTTCGAAACGACTGTTGACCATGATCCCCGTATGATGATGATTTCCATAAAAATGATAATCAGCAATGGTGAGCAGGAATTTACTCGGTATGCAACCGACGTTTACACAGGTCCCCCAGAGGGTTCCTCTCTCCACAATGGCGACACGGGAAGCTCCCAGATGAATGGCGGTGCTTGCAGCAGTTGCACCGGCAGCCCCGCTACCGATCACAATCAGGTCGTACACGGTCACTAATGTTCACGTCTCCCGATGCGGGATTTTCCCTGCTGATTCTCAATTCATCTTCGGTAAAACTGGTGCAAATCCTGGTTCTGCCAGGAGAGAAATGCACGTCCGGGGAGGGTCCCGGCCGAGGGTCTTCATAACGATCTTTTTTTTGAGCAGGAGATTTTTAATTTTTTTTATCGTTGGGGGTACAATTTTTTTACCAATGATAAGCCAATGACTTTTATATTCAGACCCCCGGGATTATCGTACGATTTTTTCAGGCTTTTACCTCCTGAAGCTGGGGAAATACCAGCGGTCGGTTCTGGTAGATGATGCTTCGCGCATCACGGAAATTAAACTTTTCGATGATAAGGCGCTGTTCCTTGAGCTTCTTTAATGCATAGCGTACGGTTCGAGGCGCAAGATGGGTTTTTGTTACAATCTCTTTGTGGGTCATCTCTCCGCCCGCCTTGAGTACCTCAAGAACTTTTTTTGAGGACTGAGGTAATAGCAGTGTTGTCATTGCACTAAGGACAGGAGTTCAGCTGCAACCTGTCCCACACCCCTCCTCAGCTCCTTCATCTGACTCTTCTTTATCCGTAAGAATATCCGCAAGCGCCTTATCGACGAAATCTTCAAAGGTGTCCATTTTTCCCCAGTTTTCTATCGAAAAATTCTCGGAGATTTCCGGATCTGAAAAAACAAGTACATTTCCCTCTTCATTAAGTCCTGAAATGTATTTCTTTGCCCGGTGTATACTATGCAGGCTTTCCTGTTTTTTCGGCATTCTTGCTACAACAAACCAGTAGGATTTTGCATCCTGTGCATCAACATAGATTTCATAATCCTGTTCAAATTTCTTCAGACGATCTGTCATATTTTTTTTCATTTCCGTCACCTCGATTTCTTGATTCCAAAATCTCTTTCTTCTTATTTAAGCACACAAATGGCCTCTGGTGAACGAATCAGAAGGGCAAGGCTCTCAACAACCTGGAAATCAAGGCTGTCTCCAACTGGACCATTATAGGAAATTGTCATATCCTGTCCAACCACCAGTGTTACATACTGGCGTCCCGATGCAAGGATTACCCCGCCTTTTTTAAGGACCGGTGCTTTCACTACCCCGTCAGTTGCAATGGTGCGGATATGATCCAGTTCAGTTCCATCCCCCTGCGGATACCGGCGTAGGAGCAGGTTGTAGAGAGATGGGGCAAGTGCCATACAGTATGGACCGTGAAATCCGGCGTCATCAAGACTTGGTCACTGATTCAATAATCTGATCGGCTGCAGTCCCGATTTTTTCCCATTTCGTCAGGGTATGAGAACTGGATCCCTCAGCGTTCAATAACCCGAAAGAGCCCTGTATCCCGTGAAAGAGTATCTGGTCCTCCTTTGCTGCGCAGTCAATAGCCGCACAAGCCACCGGGTTTGTATCAAGGATAATTTTATCTTTTTCAAATGATGCAAGGTCGCGTTTGGCAAGACTGAATTCAGATTTTATCATACTAACCGGAACAAAAGTACTGCTGGAGATACCCTCCTCCAGATCGCAGTCACTCATCGGTATGACTTTCAATCCGAAGCCGAATGGTCCGTCAATGGCTATGATCCTGCGCCCGGCGAGCTGACCCTTTGCCGATTCGACCATGGTAGTGTCAAGCAGCTTCCATGTTTCAGTTTCAAGCGGCGCCTCGCAGCGTCCGAAATATCTGTTTTCCATACGATACACCTCTTACCCCTGTTTCAGCGATCCGATCGTCGTGATATTCTTATCCTTTGCCGCCGGTACAGCCTTCCCTATACCTGCTGCGATAACATCAACTTCCCTGGCACCCTTGCTGAGAAATTCATCCTCGTCTCCGGTGAGAATGGAGATGAGACGGTCAAATTCTCCGGCGTGTACACGCTCTTCATTCGCAATATCAATAAGCACAGCCTTCGCAAGGGGATTGTCCGTAGCATCTGCATGAGACAGATACGTATGCACTGCTTCATGTTCCGCGGCCAGATCCAACCGTATTGCCCGAATGAGTTCCTCGTTGGTCAATACGCGATCCGGGATTTTTCCGCTGAATGGATTAACAAATTCTGGCATGTTTTCCTCCGTAAAATTTTTTTTGTTCCGGACTGACGTGTTATTTTTAACGTTCCTGCGTTTATTCTGCAATTCCCGTTTTTTTTCTCGGAATTATTGGATATCAACCATCACGGGCATCGGGCAGGCTACGTCATTGAATATAGGTCGTAACATCCTTCATCCCCTCGTTTCCTGAGTCATCGTATACTGTTCAAAGGGACTGGTCATCCCTGTCTGGGGTTCAGTATGATATTTTAAAGAGTCTTGCCTAAAAATCAGATTTTGATTTAAAATCTGAAGCAATCGCTTATGACTCCTGAAGATTTTTTTCACCAGGTAATCAGGAAAAAAAATCGAGTCGCTTTGAAAACTCTCGGGTACATTCCCTCATGTCATTGACGGTAATGGACTGCATCATGGATTACCACCTGGACCAATCGGAAATTTCCCCATTAAAAAAAGGGAAGTTCTGAACCATGTCCTGTCGTCTTTTTCTTAAAAATATGAGTACTGCAAAATCATGGGCGGCTGAATTTTGCATTATTCACATTCGCAGATCATGTCCTTGACCATGTTGTATGTTTCGATTTTGAACTTCAGATATTAATCGTGTTCTCTTTCATGATGATCTTTGAATCGATTATCCGGCTGGCAATCATTCGTTTCTGTTCATCGCTCAGATCATCCCACATCTTTTCAATCATCATTTCGTGCGGTTGCATGCAACCCTGGGAATTTTTCTCCATGTCCTGGCATCATTTTTTTCACTTCTAAGTAGTCCGGCTGATCGAACGAATTCCGAATTATCGTGATAAGTACATAGTAGCATGGTCAATTTTCAAAATATGAATAAGAATCCGGAATCAGCTGCCGGAAAAAACATTTTAAACGTATTCATTGACAGGATGATTACCGTTAAACCGTGCTAAAATTTTAATAGTAAAAGGCAAACAAGTTTGCAGGGGAATTTTAAAAATGACTGATATAACACAATATAGTGCGGCAAATCTCATAGAGGAGGCCGGGGTTGACCCGGTTGCCTGGAATACCATTCCATCAGATGAGGTAATAGAAAAGACCGTGAGAGGATTGGAAAGTCGGGGGATAAAAGTTATCATCGCAGGAAATGCAGATGATGCACTGACGGTTCTTAAAAAAGTTATTCCACCCGGTTCTGAAGTAATGAACGGATCTTCAACAAGCCTTATCGAGATCGGTTACGAGAATTTTATTTCAGGTGAAGGATCCGGCTGGAAGATCTTGCATACCATCATAACCGCGGAAAATAATGATAATAAAAGGGCGGAACTCCGGAGAAAATCTGTTGCTGCCGATTACTTCATTTCCGGCGCAAATGCAATCGCCCAGTCCGGAGAGATAGTAGCCTGCGATGCAAGTGGAAGCCGTGTTGGCGCATGGCCCTTTGCGGCTGGTCATCTCATCTTGGTTGTCGGGATAAACAAGATCGTTCCCACGCTGGAAGATGCATTAAACCGGGTTCGTCAGTATGCATATCCGCTCGAAAATGCACGGGCAAAGAGAGTGTATGGAACACAAAGTATTATTGGAAAATGTGTTATACTGTCACATGAGAAAAATGAAGGGCGCATTCTCCTCATTCTTGTGAGGGACAAACTTGGTTATTAGATCAATGTTCTGTCATAGATACATAGTCTCAATTTTTGAAGATCAGGGAAAGGTATATCAGTTCCTTTGATGCTCTATCGATACATAATTTAAAAAAAATCTTCGGAAGGACCATCTATGACAGCACTGCTCCGTCATGATACTGATAAAAAATTCCTTGAAACCAAGCCGTATTATACCGAAGAACAGGGAAATTTTTCACGTTATTCATTTTCAGAATATAGACCTGAAATTATACCTGCATTCCTGTTAATTCCGATGGAAACCTGAAGGCTTTGTTCGTATGCATGATCATGACATTATCGTAAGGGAAAGGAGGAGCGAGCTTCCCAGTACGAATGAAATGCTGAAGGCAGAAATTGCGCAGCGAAAACAGGCCGAAGCAACAACCAAAAAGACGCTGTCACTTCTTAATGCGGCTCTCGAATCAACCGCGGATGGAATTCTTGTGGTTGACAGGAAAGGGGAAGATCACCAGTTATAACAGAAAATATGCGAACGATGTGGAATATACCGGATTCAGTCATGGAATCCCAAAAACGTAAGACTATTGCAGAACATATAAAAAGGGAATTAAAAGATCCCGAAGGTTATACTGCCCGCGTCAATGAACTGGCCGAACATCCGGAACGTGAAAGCTATGACATGCTGGAACTGAATGACGGAAGGATTTTTGAACGTTATTCAAAACCCCAGAAGAATCGGGAATGCCGTGGTCGGCAGGGTCTGGAATTTCCGGGATGTGACCGATCGAAAACAGGCAGAAGAAAATCTTCTTGCATCCTTAAGGGATAAAGAAGTGATGCTCCGCGAGATTCATCACCGGGTTAAAAATAATCTCCAGATCGTATCAGGGCTGCTCGATATGACGCGGAAGCGGTCCCAGGACCCGGCAACTACCGGTATCCTGATGGATATGATGATGAAAATAGATACGATGGCACAAATCCATACCCGTTTGTATGAAAGCAAACAATTTAATAAAATTGATATGAATACCCAGATACGGGATCAGATTGCTGCGTTGACCAATATTTATTCCACAAAGAACTGTGAAATCTCAACTACGATTAAATCTTCATCGCTATATCTCTCTGTTGACCAGGCAATTCCCTGTGCACTCATGGTGAACGAGATCCTGACCAATGCCTACAAACATGCCTTCAAAGGACGCGAACACGGGAACCATTGAAATTTCAGCACACCAGGAAAATGGACATATGACATATTATCATACGCGATGATGGTATTGGTATCAGCAAAAACGTTGATACCGCTCATACCAACAGTCTGGGATTCAAGCTCATCAGGGCATTAATCCAGTATCAGTTAAAAGGATCATTTATCATTAACAATGATAATGGCACTGAAGTAGTTGCAAAATTCCCCATCCAGGTAGTGAGTATCTAAAAATGTCGAAAATACTTGTGGTTGAAGATGAAGCGATCATCCTGCTGCAGCTGGAAGAAATCCTGCATGCTATCGGGTACACGGTAGCAGGACTGGCTGCATCCGGAGAAGATGCCATCGAAAAAGCACGTCGGCTGAAACCCGATCTTGTGTTGATGGATATCGTGATGCCCGGTAAATTGAACGGGATTGAAGCAGCAAAGATAATAACCGAGGAACTGGAGTATCCCGGTTGTTTTTGTCACATCGTATGCGGATGATACGATTATCGAAAAAGCCAAAAGTGTTAAACCGTATGGCTATATTGTAAAACCGTTCAATGAACTGGTCATCAAGGCTACCGTCGAGGTGGCCTTGTTCCGCAAAATATCGGAACAGAAAGAACTGGATACGAAAAAGCCAACAACAAAGACTCCTGAGGGGGAATCCGAATACCTTGCCCTTCCTGAGATCAAAACAGTTCTCCTGAAAGATATTTTCTCTGATATCGTCCTCTTCCTGTATACTGAAAATGATGTTAAAGAGCCTATTTTCAAATTTGCGACTGGAAGCAGGGATCAAAAAAGGAGGGCGCAATTTTTTCTCGTATTCACGATCCACGGTGCAGAAATATTTTTTAAAAGAGGTCCAGAAAAAAGAACTCTTCACCTACCGGATAAAAAGAAACGAGGTACATACACTTCTGCCCGATCCTGGAGAAGTGCACCGAATCGATACGGGATTCCAAAGCGCAGGAATCTTTGCAGATCCTTATCGATTTCTCCGAAACGGAAGATTCAGAAGATATTATCGCTGTTAAGAAATTTATTCTTTCAAAAAAAGAGCAAGGAATTCCCATATCAGGAATTATTGCAATCAATATCAGTATGATCGATCATACTCTGCATCCGGTTATTTGCCGAGGGAATACCGAAAATTATTGTTTCGACGGGGAAAGAAACAACATTGTCCTTTGCTCACCAGACGTTCCCTGCCGAATCGGTTTCTATCGTTCCCGCAGGCAACGATCGATGATGTGGTAAAAAAGTCACTCGAACTCGTTGTCCTCTCTCTTCTTGATAAACCAATATCCGGAAATGACATCGTCCATGAGATTCATAACCGGTTCAATGTGCTCATCCCCCAGGCACGGGTATATATGCTCCTGTATGATCTGGAACAAAATGGGTATATGGAAGTCAGGATGTCGGGAAAATCCAAGTTATACTGCCCGACTGAAAAAGGAAAGAAGTATATTTCTCAGAAATTAAATGACATCAAACTTGTTTTCAGGCATATTTTAGGAGGAGAAATGAATGAACCCATCGGTAACCGTGACAAATTGACAAAATCCGGATGAACAGATGTATCAAATTCATTGTGTAAAATGCAAGCACTGTTCATCACAGGCAAATACTATTTGATGGAAATGGTTCTTAATGAAAACGAATAATTTTTTGGTATGTCCGAAAAGAAACAATTAAAAAATGTTATTCTTCCATTACCTGTAAGAACTCATCGACGATTTCTCACTGATGATTGCCTGGTCTTTACAATTTCATTGGAATGCAGGATATTTCGTATTTCTTGCGCGGGGTGTTCCTTCGGGAAAACTAATTATTGACTATTCTGCCGGAATCCGCCAAAAATTTTCCGGAAAAGGAAATATCGATAGGTAATATATTGGTACATGATCAGTCATTTTTAAATTTGACATAACTGAGAAATCCGAATATTGATTTAATCGATAATCTATTGAATTTTTGGTGAGAGTCCGTATTTTACAGGAAAATAGAATGCAGAAGTCCCGTGACAAATGCCTTGTCCACCACCGCAATGATAGGAATCAGAAAGCATTACCCAGCGGCCGCTTATTCCGGGGATTTCAAACCTGCCAACGTTTCACAATTGTCATTGTTCCCAGGGACATAATATTTCTGAATAAACCTTGTTGCGCTGTCAGTAGGTCAGGAATCGATCAGTCAAGTTTTCAGATCCCGAAAATATTCCAACCAGCAAACAACCCGTAAACGATCGAAAAGACCTGCAACAGTAGAGAATCACAGGAAAGAATGAAGATCCCGGTAGAAGAGGGGCAGGGAACCAATGATACACTCTTTGAGCTTGGCAAATATCTCCAGGTATCGCAGAATTCTCAGGTTTTATCGACCAAAAAGTTTCCAAAGATCTTGAAAAGAGATGATAGTGTTTTCCACCACCGGGAAAAATTCGGAATAAGCATAAAAACGTAATGAATAGTCTTTCGAAGTGTATCTGGAAAATAAGAAATTCCACAAAAAAGTCAGAGATCTAACCCTTGAAAAGTCAGCTCCATTTAACCATGAGGTACTATTTCAATCATGAGATCATTTCAAATTTTGTATCAAAATTTGTTATGAAAGAAAGATCCTATAAAAGCCTCAATTCAATACACAAAAACGGTGAGTATTATTCCGTTATCTGGAAATTCCGACAGTATATTGAATTACAATGGGGAGATGGGTCACGTATGGGAAAAATATCGTAGTATACAGGGTAATTTCCATCACCAGCCAGAGACCGTTCTTCACCGCAATGGTAAAGGATGTCCGGTGAGCGGGTGTACCCGTTGCGAGGTGTCCGACTGTTTCTATGCCGATTTTATTCACCTGTACTGGGTTTATCCCCGGAGGCGATTAAAAAAATGACCGGGTTGAGGATTAAAAAAGGGTTTTTCCCATGATCGAGAAATCCAGAGTATGGAAAAATCATAAGGATGTAACCGGGAGAATACTTGTGTATGGTGCATGCGACCCGGGACCGGAGCGTTTCCGGAAAAAGATGCGGGAATATTGACCATGAGAGATACTGCGCCCGGGGGTGATTTGACGGATAAAGAAAAATTGTCCGAGGAACTAGAACGGTTAAGAAAGGATCTTGATATCCAGACCCGTCTTGCAGAGGAACGACTTGATCGACTGAAATACCTTCAGGCGGATTTTGACAATTATCGTAAGTGGTCCGAAAAAGACAAGGCAGCGATTATCGCACTGGCAAATGAGAACCTGATAAAAGATCTCCTCGTAATTCTGGATGATTTTGAACAGGCTCTGCCCTCTCTTGAACAGGAGCAGAACAAACAGGGCATGTTGATGGTCCGGAAAAAGATGCTGAAAATCCTGAAAGAGTACGGTTTGCAGCCCATCGAGTGCGAGGGTAAGAAATTTGATCCGCATTTGCATGAGGTAATCTGCATGGAGCGATGTAGCGAGGAACAGAATACCATCCTTAAAGACATGGGGAAAGGGTATCAGTTAAACACAAAGGTCATCAGGCCGTCAAGGGTAAAGATTGCAGAACATGTAAGTGAAGACAAAGGTGAGAAAAATGGCTAAAGAGAAGATTATCGGAATTGATCTCGGTACTTCCAACAGTGAAGCTGCGGTGATGATTGGGGGCAAACCGACCATCATACCATCGGCTGAAGGGGCAACCGTTGCCGGAAAGATGTTTCCCTCGTATGTGGCATTCACCGCGGACGGACAACTTCTGGTAGGTGAACCGGCACGGCGGCAGTCTGTAAGTAATCCTGAAGGAACGGTAACGGCTGCAAAAAGAAAGATGGGTACCGGGCATGTTTACCGGATTTATGGCAAAGAATACACGCCTCAGCAGATCTCTGCATTTCTTCTGCAGAAGATAAAACGGGATGCAGAAGCATTCCTCGGAGAGCCGGTGACGAAAGCGGTTATTACGGTTCCGGCGTATTTCAATGATAACCAGAGGACCGCAACCAAAGACGCCGGGAAAATTGCCGGGCTGGATGTCGTAAGACTCGTGAATGAGCCTACAGCGGCATCAATGGCATATGGCCTTGACCGGGGGGGAGAATACAAGATCCTTGTCTTTGATCTCGGCGGAGGCACCCTTGATGTAACGATAATGGAGTTCGGGGGCGGGACATTTTCCGTGCTTGCTACGTCCGGTGACACCCAGCTGGGCGGCACTGATATGGACAATGCCGTGTTCGAATGGATTGCCGATGAATTCAAAAAACTCGAAGGTGTCGATTTAAGAAATGACAAAATGGCAATCAACAGATTGAAGGAGGCTGCGGAAAAGGCAAAAATTGAACTTTCAACCGTTTTGGAAACCGAGATAAATCTTCCCTATGCCACGGCCACCCAGACCGGCCCGAAACATCTCTCCATGAAACTGAGCCGGTCGAAACTCGAACAGCTGGTGGAACCGATTATCAAACGATGCATCCACCCGTTTGAACAGGCGTTAAAGGATGCAAAACTGACAAAAGATGACATCCAGAAGGTCATCCTTGTAGGTGGTCCCACAAGAATGCCTATCGTGCAGAAATTTATCGAGGATCATATCGGAAAGAAAGTGGAGAGGGGCATCGATCCGATGGAATGTGTTGCTATCGGCGCCGCAATACAGGGTGCAATCCTTGGAGGGGAGATCACCGACATGGTACTTCTCGATGTGACGCCCCTTACCCTCGGAATCGAAACACTTGGCGGAGTAAGGACCCCGCTGATTGAAAGAAATACAACGATTCCAACCAAGAAAAGCCAGATCTTCTCCACCGCGGCTGACTACCAGACGTCGGTCACGATACATGTGCTCCAGGGTGAACGCCCGATGGCAGGTGACAATGTTAGTCTGGGGCAGTTCAATCTGGTCGGGATTCCTCCCGCACCCCGGGGAGTGCCCCAGGTTGAGGTCTCGTTTGATATCGATGCATCGGGAATTCTCAATGTTTCGGCAAAGGATCTCGGAACAGGAAAAGAACAAAAAATGACGATCACTGCATCGACAAAACTTGGCAGAAAATGATGTCAAGAAGATGGTCAACGAGGCCAAGCAGTATGAAGAACAGGATAAGCTGAGAAAAGAAGAGGTTGAGATTCGCAACGCTGCTGATTCCCTGATGTATACTGCGGAGAAGACAAAATCCGATCTTGCCGATAAACTGAGCCCGGATCTGGTCGATAAGCTGAACGCGGCAATCGTCGCAGTCAAGTCAGCGCTGGAAGGAAAGGACACTGCAAAGATCAAGTCAGAGACAGAGAAACTCCAGAAAGTCCTCGGTGAGGCCGGGACTGCTGCATACCAGCAGGCTGCCCAGCGCCAGGCACAGGAACAGGCCGGTTCAGCGGGAGGTACATGCGGGTAGTGAACAACAACCACCAGGAAGTCGACCGGCCCTGGCGGAGAAAAGGTCGTCGACGCAGATTTTAAAGTGAAGGATGAGAAATAATCATTTTTCCCGGTACCCATGGCAGAAGGGGATTACTATGAAATCCTGGGCGTGAAAAAGGACGCGTCACAGGACGAGCTGAAGAAAGGCGTTCAGGCATCTTGCACGAAAATATCACCCTGATCTTAATAAAGGCAGTAAAGAAGCCGAGGAGAAGTTCAAAGCAGATCAATGAGGCCTACCAGGTCCTGAGCGATCCCCAGAAAAAATCGCAGTACGACCAGGTGGGACATGCAGCATTCAAACCGGGTGATTTTACCGGGACAAAGACTCCCAGCTATGACGATCTTTTCAGGGATTTTGGACTGGGTGACATCTTTGATGCATTTTCCACAGGTTCCGGAGGGGTCGGGGAAGGGCAGGGGCTGATCTCCGCTATGATCTTGAGATATCCCTTTCAGACGCATTTTATGGAACGAAGAACACAGTAGCAGTCCCTCATTTTGGCGAGTGCGGGATCTGTCACGGAACGGGGGCACAGCCCGGGTATATGCGGCAGTGCCCTACATGCAAAGGGACGGGCGAGATCAGGAAAGTTCAGAAAACCGGAAACCGTTCGACAATGAATATCGCGCAATGTCCGGATTGTGGCGGGACCGGGATGATTATTGATAAGCCCTGTGAGACGTGCCACGGCAGGGGAGTAATACAAAAAACGAGAAGGATTGAAGTATCAATCCCGCGTGGGGTAGAAGATGGTCAGTTTCTGAGAATTGCCGGTGAGGGGGAACCAGGGGAGAATCAGGGACCTCCCGGGAGATTTATACGCAGTCGTACATATTAAAAAACATGCCATCTTCGACCGGCAGGGTGCTGATCTCTACAGTACGGCAATTATAAGCCTGCCAACCGCACTGCTGGGCAGTGAGATCACGGTGCCAACGATCACCGGCACCGCTGTTTTAAAAATTCCCCGCGGAACCCAGAGTAACACGCTCTTCCGTCTCAGGGAACAGGGGATGCCGTACCTGAATTCTGACAACCGTGGAGATCTTCTCATCAGGGTTGTCATAAAAATTCCGGAAAAACTGACAAAAAAACAGGAGGATCTCATAAAAGAGGCTTTTGCTGGCGGATCGTAGTGCTCAAAGCAGAAGCACTGCAGATGGTAACGTATGGTATCATTTTATGTGAACACTGTTGATACGATCAGGAGGAAAACACCATGAAGAAGATTGAAAAAAGCAGGAAGTACCAAAATGGAATCCAGGTATTCTGGACCGAAGAGGAAAAAGAATTTGCCGATTTTTTCCCTTATGAAGAATTGATAGCCATGAAAATTAATGCCCTCGATTTGCTGAAAAATCCTGGAATATACAGGGTTGATGAAAAAAATCGCAGACTTGAATCATCAGTGTAATAAAATTCCAGGACGATCCGGGAAATGAAATGGATTATGATTAATTCTTTTTCAGAAATCTATACGTTTGGTCGTACATTGACGAAAAATTCGGTTCGAATTGAAAGCTGGAGATGAAGACATGCCGGGAGAAGATCTGAACCAGAATAGTTTCAATGAAAATTCACCTGATGAAATAAAAAAAATGCTGATGAATAAATACAGGGATATGTTTGTGGATAAGCTTACTCAACAGGATCTTCGGGAACTTCAGTTTTATTTAAGAAGCCAGTTCGACGAAAAACGCCGGATAAACGCTGAAAACAAATTGAAATTTGAATCCCTGTTAAGACGATATTTTCACGAAGAGATTATGAGACGGGAAATTGTCAGTATTGAAACTCTTCTCAGCCTGTTAAAACCAGAGGACGTGAAAATCCAGAACCGAAAATGATATAATATGTACACATTTTGATTCAAAAACTGTTTCTCAGGCAAAATTTGATAAAATTTCCTTCGAAATACGCGTGGTGGAGAAGAGTAATGGACAGGGTATTTTCTGCAGTAATTCTATAGAAAATGACTGAATACGCTGAAAGGGCATCATTTCCCTATTCCTACGCGATTTGGAAGGAACTCTTCCCTGACTGGTTCATGAGCTGGCAGGCTCCGAGCTATCCCAGGAAATGTTTGACGTGGTGATAATGGATGATTATGGTTAAAAAACGAGATGGTCGCAGAGAAGCTTTGTACCTGAAAAAATTATCGTGAGCGCACTTAAATCGGGTTCAACGCCGGAATACGCACGATCAATTGCCCAGGATATCGAGAAGAACTCCAAAGATGGTGTCACAACCCAGGAAATCAAGACCAAGGTTCTGTCCATGCTCAAGTCAAAAAACCCCGAATGGGAGAGAAACTGGATGGTGTATGATACTGCGGTGAAAAAAAGGTGAGAATAAGCAAAAGACTGCTACCCTCTTGGCTTTGAGGAAAATTTTTTATGGAATAATGAAAACGAACGGAGGTCAATAATGGACAGTACAATCGATCAAATTTCCTCGCTTATCACTGATCTCTCAGACAAAAATGAAGATACCCGCTGGGCTGCAGCATATGCCCTTGCACAGATAGGCGCTCCCGCCGTAGATGTGCTGACTCGAGCCTTGGATCACCGTGACAGCGTCGTACGTCTCAGGGCTGCCTGGGCACTGGGCCGGATCGGTGACCTCCGTCCGGTAGATAAGCTAATCGCAACTCTCCATGATGGCGACTGGGCTGTACGAATGCGGGCAGCTGAAGCCCTGGGGAAGCTCCGGGCTGTTAAAGCAACAGATGCTCTTGTTCTTGCATTACGAGATGAAAAGATTGATGTCAGAAGACATGTGATCTCGGCCCTTACACAGATTGCAGATCCTTCATCTGCGGATCGTCTTGGGGATTTACTAAAAGATACCGACTGGCGTGTCCGGATGGGGGCGGTACTTGCACTCTCTGCCATAGGAGATAAAAAAAGCCTCCTTCTCATCAGAAATGCAGTTGGTGACGAAAATCAATATGTACAAAAAATTGCCCAGTCTGTCATCAGTAAAAAGGGCTGAAATCACCCGTGGAAAATAACCCCAAAGGGTAAGCTGCATGTTTTCAATAAAAGACAGGAAGCATTTTTTCCAATCGTATTCCTTCCCTCAAAAACAGCCGACATTTCTAATATCTTTATGATTTGCAGTTTGATGTCTGGTTTACACATTCAGAATATTAACAAAAATACCAGCAATGAGGGTGCATGATTAAAAAGTAAAGCGCCCCGGCCGGGACTTGAACCCGGGTCAAAAGATCCGCAATCTTTTAGGATGTCCACTACCCCACCGGGACAAAATTAATGGCTGTTCAGCCTTACTAAAATCGCTTTCATCGCATAAATACCTCACCGTTTATCCATATATCATAAATCCCATCGATCAAAATCGACACAATACAGGATGAAAATTCAAGAAAAGATAGTTTTTTGTCTGATTTACTAGATCTATCCTGTCCATGTCGGAGTAGGTGTTGCTGTGACAAAGGGTAATGTCATCTCTGGGATTTGATGCGAAATAGGCACAATCAGTTGTCCTATTAAATTGTGTCGGATCATTGAAATTTCCTTCCGGTTTTACCCATACCATTGCCTGTTGCAGTGATATTTTACCACTGAATTCAATCTGCAGATTGTCCCGTTTCAATATCTTAAGCGTCCGATTCAGGTAGGTTGTATATTTCTGAGTTCCAAATCCATCCTGAAGATAGATCTCACCGGTTGATTTGCTCATGACCGTTGACTAACAAACATCGAAATCGGACTGTACGTATCGATAGTAAGTACTTTTTCGACTTCATGCACGGATTGTCCTTCACCCTCCAACTCGGTTGTGACTTTCTTTAGTGGTTACATTCGATGGTTTTACGGTATAATTAATATACATCGGAGGATTCTGGAGGTTAAATGCAATTGCTGTTTTGTTATATGCATAAGTATTTATCGTTGAATAAATGCGGCAGTAGAGATCCCCGGGACTGGGGTAGGGGGGATTGTGTGGTATCCACTTGTCGGAGTAACAGTTACGAAGGGGGTCACCTCTGTAACATAATTCGGTGTTGGGGAAGTCTGAGAACTGGGACTTGGTTGATTGGGATTAAAGATATTCCCGTTTTTGGTTGATGTTGCATTTTCTTTTGGCGGCGCAACACATCCCGACGCCAGCAACAATCAGGATAATGGAAATACAGCACGCGACACGGACTATGATCTCTTTCATAATTCAATAGTACAGTAATTCATAGTAATTAAGGATTTTCAGATGTAATTATTCGGATTTTTAATTAAAATCGTAAATATCATCTCAATGGAAGCATGCTGAGATTTATAAACAAGGAGAAAAAATGCGAGGGATGGGATTCGAACCCAAGAACTCCTGCGAGATCAGGCCCTGAACCTGACGCCGTTGACCTGGCTTGGCTACCCTCGCGCTTGTATACATTATGTATGAAATTACATAAAGATAGGGGGTCACACACCCCTTCCGGCAGTGTTTTCGCTTAAGGATTTCTTCACCTCCCTGTCACGGAGCTCATTGCGCTTGATCTTTCCCGATATGGTTTTGGGAAGTGAGTCCACGAATTCTATCGCCCGCGGATATTTGTAGGGTGCAGTAACTTTTTTCACGTGATTCTGTATCTCCCGGACAGGCGCCTCGGATGGTTTGACACCTGGCTTGAGAATCACAAATGCCTTGACAATCAGTCCGCGGATATCATCCGGGGATCCGACAACTGCCGCTTCCTGGACCGCGGGATGTTCGATCAAGGCACTTTCAACCTCGAAGGGTCCGATACGATAGCCCGATGCTTTTATGACATCATCGTCCCTTCCGATGAACCAGAAATATCCATCTTCATCCTTGTAGGCCTTATCACCGGTATAATAAAAGCCGTTTACAAATGATTTTTTATTCTCTTCAGCATTGTTCAGGTACTCCCGGAAGATGCCCACCGGACGGGGATCCAGCCGGATAGCGATCCGTCCTTCTTCATGAGTCTGACCGGTTTTCCATTGTCGTCATGGAGTTCAATATGCCAGCCGGGTGATGGTTTTCCCATAGAACCGAATTTAGGAAGCATGCCGGGGAATGTACCTATACAAAGAACGGTCTCGGTCTGCCCGTAGCCTTCAAAGATTGTCAGGCCGGTGGCATCTTTCCATGCCTTGATGACCTCCGGGTTAAGGGGTTCTCCTGCACTTACGCAATGCCGGAGTTCGGTAAAATCGAATTTGTCAAGATCTGCAAGGATCAACATCCGGTAAATTGTCGGAGGACAACAAAAAGTGTTGATGCCGTACTTCTCGATAAGAGGGCAGTATTTCAGTCGGGTTGAATTTGCTTCGGATATCGTATACAAAAATCGCCGCTCCCTCAATCCACTGCCCGTACAGTTTCCCCCATGCACTTTTCGCCCACCCGGTATCAGAAAGGGTGAAATGAAGATCGGTGGTGCGGATGTCCTGCCAGAACCTGGCGGTTACAATATGCCCGAGCGAATACGTCTGGTCATGCAGCACCATCTTTGGTTCCCCGGTGGTCCCGGATGTGAAAAAAATCACCAGCGGGTCTGTACTCCTTGTCTTTTTCATACCCGGAAGATTGACAAGTTTTGCTGAAACCGGTGCAGGGTACTCAAGTTCAACTGGATAACTGATCCATCCCGGCCTTCTTCCGTCAACCATCATCTTGCAGGAAAGCGACGGACATTCCTTTGTGATCGCATCGATTTTATCTGCATGTTCTTCACTGGTAATGACCATCTTTATATCGGCAATATTAATACGGTATTTCAGATCCTTCGGTGTAAGCATCGTGGGAGCCGGGCAGTAGACAGCCCCCCGCTTAATAAGCGCCAGGGTAAATGTCCACCATTCCGGGACCCGGGGGAGCATAATCAGTACACGGTCTCCTTTATTGACGCCGTATTTGATCATCATGTTCACAATCTGATTTGAAAGGCGCATAAGATCCCAGAAGGTGAATTTCTTTTCTTCACCATCCTGGTTCACCCAGATCATTGCAAGCTTGTTCCGGTCCTTATTAGCCCACGCATCAATCACATCAAAACCGAAGTTGAAGTATTCGGGTACCTCGATGGCAAACGAACGGTACATTTCATCGTAATCAGGCATATTATGATCGGTACGACAGAATGCCGGACCTGAAGAAGGAAGATTTGCTGCTCCTGTTGTATTGGTTCCGGCAGACTGCACCAGTTGAGTGGTGCATGCCTCATTTATCCAGTCCGATCTCGATATCTTTCGTTTTTCACATGATTTATCAATAGTTGTCGCCAGGGTATCATCCATGGTAATGGAATATCGCACCATTCAAGATCGGTTTGCTGGTGCAGCCTGATAGGTTTTTCGATTATCCGCGGTGCCACGCCAGGCCCGGATCCAAAGTCTGGTACACTACACATGAACCCTGAAAGAGCAATTGTACCCACGGGTCTCTCAATTTTTTATGAATGCTATCTCTCCCGTTCAGGAGGTATCAGAGCCAAATACCTGTGACCCTGTTGGGGTAACTTAACGATAATGAACGTCATAAGCATTCAGAAAACCATGAGATTCCGGTTCCTCACCGGAGAGAACATAAAGATTGTCCATTAGTATTATGATTCAGGGAAAAGCATAGTATAGTGGATGGCAGATAAAAAGTACGATTCATTAAAAATTGAGAATATTGTCGCATCAGGAGTTATTGCCGATTCAATAGATCTTGCTGATGTCTCCGGTAAGATCAAAAGCTGCGAGCTCAATACGAAGCGATTTCCCGGTGCAGTCTACCGGATCGAGAACCCGAAGATTGCATCCCTGATTTTTTCATCCGGAAAAGTTGTACTTACCGGTATCCGGGACAAAAAAGCGCTGACCGACGGGTTAAGAATCATCATGAAATCTCTTAAGGAGGCCGGTGTTGATACATATACCGAACCCAAAGTAGCGATCACCAATATTGTCTGTTCCTACGATATCGGGAAATACATCAATCTGAACAAGGTTGTTATCACCCTCAACCTTGAAAATATCGAATATGAACCTGAGCAGTTCCCCGGCCTTGTCTACCGGATCAAGGATCCCAAGATCGTTGGCATTGCTCTTCTCTTCAGGTAAGATTATTCTTACCGGCGGAAAGAATCTTGAAGATATCAAGAAAGGCCTTGATTTTCTCGAACAGAAACTCGAGAGCATAATGTAAATTGAATAGCAACATCGCTCTTTTTTTACTCAGAAGAGATCATGCGGTAGATTATTTTAAGCCTCATAGGAAATGCGATAATTTGTTACTCTCCCAGCACAGTAGTAAACATCGCCGAATCGCAGAGCCCGGAAGGTGAAAGCCTTGCGGAAATGGCAGATAATAGAAGCAGGGGGAGACTTATCGGCTGACACCAGCGATGCCGGCACGATGGATCACCTCCGGGACGCTTCAGAATAATTCGAGAAGACCACCATCACAGTCGATCTCGAAAAATACACGATTGTTTACAAGATTTTACTACAATATTTTCGAATACCGTGTGTCTTTCGCAGCCGGATCTGTCCTTCATGCCTTTTTCCACGGAAATCAGATGTTTGTTACCGGTAAAACGTCCTGAATATGATTCTTGCATGAAGGAATGATATATCAAATCCTGATTGACTGATATAGTTCAGGTCCTGAACAATACCTGAATACCTTTTTCCGGTTTTACAACCAGTACCGGTGGGTCTGGATAAAATTTCGTTCTGCTTTCATTATCTCGCGATAGAATGCGTCGCCGTCGGTGAGGGTTGCCAAGAATGCGCGATGCATTCTCAGGTCCGACCCCCCGGGCAGAAAGCGCAATTACTGCCTTTTTCCCGCTGGAAAGAACGATATTGGCATTTTTCAATAAACGCTGTTCAAGAGCCCGATCTTCCGGGGTTTTCCGGGGATTTTTCAGCGACCTGATACGATTCCTCTTCATACGGTTTGAGCGCTGCAATCAGGCGTGCCCCGCATTTCGGGCATTGCGGGTGATCGGGCACGCGGGAAACGACCGTGCGGCTCTTCCAGTCCCGGCAGTTCATGCAGGCAAGGACGACGTCATCCTGGTCGAGCCTCCTCTTCAGCGTTGAAAGCACTGCCTGATCTGCCGTCGGCGGGGGGATCTGATCACGGGATGAAAGCAGCCCACCTGCACCGATCATCGAATGAGGGGCCAAGAGCAACGCGGATTTCTTCCTCGTTTGATCTTACCGATAATTCCGGCTGGCAGTGTCGATATCCATGTATTCCGAGAGCAGTTCCCGGAATGCTTCCTGTTGGACCACCGTTCCGTCAAAATATTCCAAAAGACGCTGGATGCTGATCTTTTCATAATCGGCATCCGGATCGATTGCACCGAATTTTTTTGCGATCTGGACCAGTTTCCACTTAAACAGGGCAGGTTCGTTTCAGCGCAAGCCTGATAATTCCGGGCATATGCGAGGGATCAAGGGAAAGTAAAAAATCCCGCACATCCGCACTCCTGACCGACGAGGGAAGACGCAGGAGCATCCGGTATGCATCAAGTTCAAGGCCGACTGTCGTTCCGTACCGGGCTGATATGAGGATAGAAAGAACACGCCCCAGAGCTTCATTTGCTTTATGCCCGGCACAGATATTACAGACTACTCCGTCCTCGGTATTTTCCAGGGTTATGAGTTGATCACTGGGTATAAGGGAGCGGTTTTTATCCATTTCGGTCAGGAATCCTTCAGCAAAACGTGATACTCTCTTTGTCAGTTGTATACGCAGAGATTGTGCGCGTTCTCCGAATCTCCCCGACCTCGCGTGCGACTGAGTACGGGACAGGAATCTGTTCGCCTTCCCATGAGGGCAGTTCTCCGACTGCTTTCTTTGCGGGTTCTACGGTGAGTCTGCCATCAGCGATCTCGATCACGCGCCAGAGCTGCCCTTTGGTAATGAAGACAACGCCCGTGTGCACCCAGCCGACGACAAAAGATTCATCGAGGGTACCTACCGTTCTTCGGGTGACCATATCAAAGATCGGTACCTTCCGTTCATCATGGATCATGGACAGGTTCCCGGCAAGATACCGCCGTGCACGTGCGGTCGTGATAATCCGTGTCCCATCCGACCGGATTAAGCGGTGCTCCTCCATCTGCCTGCAGACATCATCGAGAAGCGTCCCACACTCTGAAAAGACAGATGTCCGTTCTAGAATTTCATGGATTTTCGACTGCTCAATTTCTCCGTATTCTACTGCCATGCCGGCAATCTGGTTCGCAAGCACATCGGCAGCACATCGCTGGGGCACCACCTGTTCTATCTCATTTGCTCTGGCTTTTTTAACAATAACAAGGGATTCGAGAAGGTCATCAAATCCCGTCGCGAGGATCGTCCCGCGCGAGATGGTATTCAGCTGGTGACCAGCCCTCCCCACCCGTTGCACGAGCCGGGAGACTTCCCGGGGGGATCCGAACTGGATTACATGATCGACCCTCCCGATGTCGATACCAAGCTCCATGGACGAGGTGCAGATAAGGGTACGGATCTCACCTCGTTTGAACCGCTCTTCTGCATCGATCCTGACCTCCTTTGAAAGCGATCCGTGGTGCACCTCCACATCCCCGCGTTCATACAGGGCATGTCCCAGTGCTTCGGCAGTTACCCGGGTATTGACAAAGATCAGGGTGGATCCTTCCCGTTTCAGTATCTTTGAAAGGATCTCAGTCTGTCTCCTGAAATCATCACCGACGAAACGAACGGTGATGTCAAGCTGTTTCGCAACAGGCACCTGGACAATGGAGAACGGACGCTTTCCGCAGAGGAAACGCGCAATTTCATCGGGATTTCCCACGGTTGCCGACAGGCCGATTCGCTGGAATTCACCTGCATACACATGGAGACGTTCGAGCGCAACTGCAAGTTGTGCACCCCGTTTGCTTCCTGCCAGCTCATGGATCTCATCGACGATCACGAACCTGACCTTATCAAGGTGTTTCCGGAGCCGTTTTCCCATGAAAAGTGCCTGGAATGACTCCGGGGTGGTGATCAGGAGATCCGGGGGGGCCAGTGCCTGTTTCCGTCGTTCACCTGCCGGTGTGTCTCCATGTCTCACACCAACGGTCAGCCCGAGTTCGCTGCACCACCATTGCATACGCGCAAGGATATCACGGTTCAGCGAACGCAGGGGTGTAATATAGATCGCCTTGAACCCTCCGCCGGAAGACATTGACAGGAGAGCATTGAAAACGGGAAACATTGCACTTTCCGTCTTACCCGTTCCGGTCGGTGCGATAAGGATGACATGGTTTCCGTGGTGGATCAACGGGATTGCCTGTTTCTGGGCTTCGGAAAGCACAGAAAAACCGCGTTTCTTGATACATGCCCGGACCCTCGGATCCAGAATTTCAAGTCTGTTTCATCTGACTGCAGCGAACTCAGGGAGCCGATGTATGTCCCATCGGCAAGGATGATCTCTGCATCCTCTTTATTCATGAACCGGGACAGCGGCGAGAACGGATTTTTGACGATCTGGATAGATATCATATCCTGCAATCTCATTAAAAGAAGGCATAAACAGCACCCTGGTGGGAGTATTTTCAGCGAGTGCATCCATCCGCAGTTCTTCTGTATCAAGCCCTGCCCGCAGGTAGGCCGGGGTCTGAAGGGCACATCCCACTTCATCCTTCAGCAGGAGCAGGGGATGGTGGTGGCCGATGATCATCAGGTGACCTGCCAGGCAGGGGGAAGGGTACATGTGACCGTGAAGATATCCGACACCGTCAAGGATCGCCCCCTCTTTCGGCTGGAGTTCGGTCTTATGAAGATACGATTCAATGCCGATATCGTGGTTACCGGGAAATACTTTCAGGGGGATTCGACTCCGAAGTGTATCGAGAATGTGCGGTAATTCGATATACTCCTGACGGGTTAGCGACGGAATACTGTGTTTGATGTCGCCGAGCAGAACGAGCATGTCCGGATCTGCCGAGATCAATAATCTTCAGGAGGCGTTCAAGCCGATCCGTACTCCGGCTCCTGAAGTGCAGGCCATGAGCCGCGAGATCAGCCTCTATGCCGAAATGGAGGTCTGCAACAATCAACAGCCGTGATTCACCTTCAATGACGAGTGCCGGGCCCTCCCCGAAAAATTCCATCTTCATAACAGTTTTACAAATCCTTTCTGGGGCTGATAACATTCATCTTCGATTATGAGGGATTCAATGACAGCAAGGGCCGCCTCCCGTGAACCACCATTTTCCATGACCCGTCCGATTATCTCATCAACGGATATTCCACGGGGCCCGTTTCCTGCCGACATGAGATCCATGACCAGCGTCCGTAAATCAGGGAGAACCGTGACATCATGGCTTCTGGACTGAACGGTCTGAACGGCATCTTCAACCATTACCGCAAGATCCCGGAGAAAGGTTCCGGTTATGGAATAATGACGGATTGCCGCCTGGAGATTTGTGTCATTGCACAGATCCATGAGGGTCAGGTTAACCCGGTTTAGACGTTCGAGCGTCGATTTTGCGGTTGCCAGAACCCATTGGTCACGAACCTCCCGGTTCACAATTCTGAGGTGATCCGGGCGTACGGATAGATGGGGAATACCATTTTTCGTGTACATCTGGGCCCTTCCGGAAACCGTAACAAATGATGGAACAGGAATTTCACGAAACGTCTTTGCAAGGGGGGTATTCCTGCCACCGATCACCAGATCAAATACGCCTGTCGGATCGGCCATGCGGTGTATACCATATCTCCGGATTCGGTTACTTCGGTAATGGCACCGGAAAGGAACAAAGACCTGCACCATGCCCCACCGGGGGTAACCACCCAGGCAGGGTATCCCGCTGTCATTATCCTGGACGGATAGTGTTGAACCGTTATACTCTCCGGCAAATACCCGTACAGCCCCTTCCATAATTCCATACCAGTTTTGTCAGGTGATCGTATTCAAGATATAGTCTGTGGCAACAAGCATGGTCGGATAAAGAAGAACAGACCCCCATACATCGGTAAAAAAAGGGTTTTTCGCGCCTCATGGATTGTACCTATAAACACGATGTGAGGGGTTCCTGAGAGTTTTTACACTGCCATGTGTTCATCCACACACAAGAGACACATATCCCCGATCCAGTAGGATCCGATGAAAGTTCAATCCGGATAAAATCCGTATTCACCCGAATGAGATACTATTGGGAACCGGCTCGAAAAAGGCGAACGATAATAAAAACAGGATTATTTCTTTGCATGGGTGAAGATAACGGAGAAAAAGAACAGAGAAGCCAGTGCCAGCAGGACTGTTGAGACTGACAAAGGGGTTCTCGAAGGAGATGGTGATGGGGATGCCGTGCACGAGGTGAGATCCGGGGACACCAATGCCGGGTCGAGAATAGCAGCCTGTGCGTATGCTGTTTTCGCTTCGTTACACCTGCCGAGTGACCGAAGGGCATTACCCTTGTTAAACCAGGCAACAGAATGGACTGCCGTCAGGTTGCCTTCAACGGCCAGCGCTGCATCAGCTGCAGTATTTGCCTCTTCGAAACCGTCCGAGCATTACCAGGATCCCGGCCCGGTTGGCCTGAATAAGCGGGACCAGTGAGGTGACATTCAGCGCAAGTGCTTCATCCGAGGCTTCAAGAGCTTCTGAATATTTTCCGGCATTTGCCAGGTCGACACTTTTGGAATAGAGAGCCCCGGCTGAGTTAACCTGATCGAAACTGTCAGCGGCCGTTACCGGTGAGATCAGGACGGAACCGATGAGAATAACCAGGAAAAATTTTCCAAAATCCACATGACTCACTCCTTTCTCAGTAGTGAATGAACAATGTATAAAAAAGTGAATCGGAAGGTGAAGAACACTATCTCCTTTTTCCCAGCACGATTAATCCTGCGATAATAATACTGACCAGCCCAATCCATCCCGGCAGGGGAGTATAGGTTGTCTTTACCGGGAGGGGAGATGAAGTCGGTATCGTCGTAGTGCCGGTTTGTGATGACGGGGGGTGTGGAGATGGTTTGTGCGGCACTGTCGTCACTACCGGTTGCGCAGTGTGGGGGGTAACAACGGAGATGTATCTCTGGTGAAGGTTACCGAAGCTGATTTCGATCATGATTCCTGTGAGATTCCTGCTCTTATTATACGATCTTCCTGCATGGAATTGAGATCCTGGTTTATGGTGAATGTATATGTTCCGGGTAGGATAGA
This sequence comes from uncultured Methanoregulaceae archaeon, assembly GCA_963721245.1. Lineage (GTDB taxonomy): Archaea > Halobacteriota > Methanomicrobia > Methanomicrobiales > Methanospirillaceae > Methanoregula. The sequence goes on from CAVRIL010000003.1 coordinate 202,416, forward strand.
GGGTTTCACCAAACCTGCTCCGTGCAGTGTGATCCCAGTCTTTTCCGTTATTCCAGTAATAGGGAGATACCGTGATAAATGGCTGTTTTTCGAAGGAAAGTATCTGGGTTTTCGGATTTCCGTCATTTCCTGTGTAGATGGTGCTGACTGTCCGTCCGAGGGGATTGAGAAGTAGTAACGGTATAAAATGAATCTGAGGGATTAACACTTGGACGATATAATGGCAGAAGAGCCGGATACAGGTTTGTATCCACACGGTAGGTGATATTTGTAGAAACCGGCACCGATTTTCCGCTTACATCCAGGTTGTGGTCCAGATCCCAGACCCTGATATCAACCTGTGGTTCCAGAACTTCAAAAACCACTTCCTGGGGTTTCTTATCCATGCAATACCATGACCCGGTATATCCGGCGAAATTTCCAAGGGTGATATTAAAGTGATATATTTTATCCGAAACGGTATTTATTTCATAGATTGTTATGTTCTTCTGCGGAGGCGCGCTGGTATTTGCACCTTCCTGCCACCATGCCGATAGTATGGCACCCGTTTAATGCAGCGGATATATCCAGATTGTTCTCACCGAGGTAAACCGGAGCGCCTGCAGCAATTTTTGCAGGTACTGCCTCCAACCGGTGCAGAACCTATTAACATGATAATAAGAGCGAGTACAACATATTTTCCTTGCATGGAAAGTAATTTCAAAACCCTTATGATAAACATTATGACATTCATTAGAAAGAGTGACAGAGTGCATGATTTCGCCCTATACGAAGGGAGTTCCCGGAAAAGACTGCCTATACTATTCGCTATACGGGTAGAAGAGTACTAGCGGGAAGAGAGGATGCCCATGGAAGAGAACCACACCATCTGGATTGAAAAATACCGGCCATTAAAACTTGCGGATATTGTCGGGCAGGACGAAATTGTGGAACGATTGTCATCGTATGTAAAGAGCGGCAACCTGCCTCACCTTCTCTTCACGGGTAGTGCCGGGGTGGGCAAGACTACTGCAGCAGTTACCCTTGCACGTGAATTTTTTAAGGATTCCTGGCAGATGAATTTCCGCGAACTGAATGCCTCAGATGAACGCGGGATCGATGTGGTGCGCAACCAGATCAAGCAATTCGCCCGGACTACACCCCTTGGCGAGGCGACAATTCAAAATCCTGTTTCTTGACGAGGCCGATGCCCTGACCACCGATGCACAGGCAGCCCTCCGGCGCACAATGGAGAGTTACGCACAGACATGCCGGTTTATCCTTTCCTGCAATTATTCTTCCAAGATCATCGACCCCATCCAGAGCAGGTGTGCAATATACCGGTTCAAACCCCTCGGGCCGGATGCGGTGAAAGAAGAAGTATGCACGGATCGCCAGCCGCGAAGGGCTGAGGATCACTGATGACGCAATGGATGCCATCGTCTATATCGCACAGGGCGACATGCGCAAGGCAATCAATGCACTCCAGGGTGCAGCAATTATCTGTCCTGCAATTGATGAGAAGATGGTATATGCGATAACATCCACTGCACGCCCGGATGAGATCGAAGAGCTCCTGAAGCTCTCTCTTGGAGGGGACTTCGACGGTGCCGAATCTCTCCTTGCGAATGCTCCTCCACGAACGGGGGATCGCCCCGAATGAACTGATCAACCAGTGTTACCGTGCAATCGTCAAAATGGACATGATGACGGAACTCAAGGTGGAGTTGATCGACCACCTCGGCGAAACAGATTTCCGCCTCTCCGAAGGAGCAAACAGCGATATCCAGATGGAAGCCCTGATCGCCAGGTTTGTCCTCTCTTCACAGAAATGCAGGTGAGGTACAGCATTATGGAGACAAACCCTGACCTGCAGGACTACCGATAAGACCGAAGACTGGAGCAGGTTACTGAAAAGCAAGTATAAAAAAGAGCTTGCCGAAATATCCCGGGAATACCCCCACAAACGTTCCCTCTCTATCGATTACCGGGATGTCGAGCGGTTCGGGAAAACGGGGATCGCTCTTGCCGATGAACTTCTGGAAAATCCCGGTAAAGTTCTCGAGGACGTCTGGGAAGCGATCAAAAAAAGTCAGTTGATCAGGATCAAGGACGGAAAGGAGCCCAAGGGCATCAATATCAGGTTCACCAATCTCCCGAAAAAGGTTGGTATCCGCAATATCAGGTCCGATGATATCAACTCCTTTGTTTCTGTAGAAGGTATCCTGCGCAAGACGACAGAAGTCAGGCCACGTATTGTCGAAGCGGCCTTCCGATGCCCTGCCGGACATTTCACCATAAAAAAACAGAAGTACGGGAAATTCATCGAACCTGACGGGTGTGCAACCGATGGGTGTACCTTCAAGAAACTTGAACTGTTACCCAAGCGCTCAAGGTTTGTTGACTCCCAGAAGCTCAGAATTCAGGAGTCCCCCGAAGGACTCCGCGGCGGCGAACAACCCCAGACCCTCGATGTGGATGTCACCGATGACCTCTCCGGGAGGGTCGCACCCGGGGACCGGGTGATCATCAACGGGATCCTCCGTTCAATGCAGAGGATCGTCAAAGGTGAGAAGAGCACGGTCTTTGACATTTTCCTGGAATGCAACTCCATCGAAATCGCCGAAAAAGAGTTTGAGGAGGTGGAGATCGATGAAAAAGATGAGGATGAAATCAGAAGCTCTCAGCAGCGATCCTCTGATCTACCGGAAGATCACCCATTCGATCGCCCCTACGATCTACGGCAGCGAGGATGTCAAGGAGGCAATTGCCCTCCAGCTCTTCGGCGGGATTGCCAAGGAGATGCCGGATGGCACCCACCTCCGGGGCGATATCCATGTACTGCTCATCGGGGACCCGGGGATTGCAAAGAGCCAGCTGCTCCGGTATGTCGTGAAGCTCTCACCCCGGGCAATCTATACGAGCGGGCAGTCTTCCACCTCGGCCGGTTTAACCGCAACCGCAGTGAAGGATGAATTCGGTGAGGGTCGATGGACTCTTGAAGCAGGGGCACTGGTACTTGCCGACATGGGAGTTGCTGCGGTAGATGAGATGGACAAGATGCAGAAAGAGGATCGTTCAGCCCTGCACGAAGCGATGGAGCAGCAATCGATCAGCGTCGCAAAAGCCGGCATAACGGCCACGCTCAAGTCCCGCTGTGCTCTCCTCGGGGCAGCAAACCCGAAATACGGGAGATTCGATATGTATGGCGATATCTCCGACCAGATCAATATGCCCGGCCTCCCTTCTGTCCCGGTTTGACCTGATATTCATCATGACCGATCAGCCCGAACAGAAACGTGATCTTGCCATCGCTGAACATATCCTCAAATCCCACGGCATCGGTGAACTGATCGCCCAGCACAAGAAGACACCTATCCCCGGTGTTACCGACGAATACATCCAGCAGCAGCTCAAACCGGTCATGCCGGATATCGATCCCGCCTTTTTCCGCAAGTATGTGGCCTATTCAAAGCGATCCTGTTTCCCCATCCTCTCGATCGAAGCAAAAGAGGCACTTGTCAGTTATTACCTCAAGCTCAGGGGTATTGCAGAACCGAACAAGCCCGTCCCCGTGACAGCCCGCCAGCTCGAGGCACTTGTCAGGCTTGCAGAAGCAAGCGCACGAATACGCCTTTCCAACACCATCGAACAGCATGATGCCGAACGGGTGATCCATATTGTCGACGCCTGCCTGCGCCAGATCGCATACGATGCGAGGACCGGGAGTTTCGATATTGACAAGATAGCAACCGGTATCTCCAAGGAGAAGCGGGATATCGTCCGGGTAATCAAGGATGCGATCCGTGATATTGGCGGCGAAGGAAGGCGGGCTTCGAAGGACCAGGTCGTCGATGTCGTCGTATCGAAAGGATTTCCGCGGGACAAGGTTGAAGCAGGAATCGAGATGCTCGTCCGATCGGGCGAGGCAATGGAACCCAAACTGGGCATCCTGCAATTGATCTAAGGAGGACAGATGATGACAGACAACCGGGATCAGGCAGTCTTTGAGGCCGGGATAAAACTCGGGGCGCTTTACCACCAGTGGGTCGGCACCCCGATCTCCCGGAAATCAGCCGCAAGTGTTGAGACGCGCGATTGAACAGGCAGTGATCCTCCAGCCATTCGTTGAAGAGATTACCGTCAGGCTTGATCGCAACCTGATGACAGAAAATCTGTTCGGGTATAGTGAGTTGATCCGGGCTCATGTTCGAGGTAGAGATCGTGACCCGTGTCGGGTTCACCTATTGCCGGGCACGCCTGGCTCCCACAGGACGGATACCCGCTTATGCAGATTATGGAGTGCCATGAAATCCCCGCGCTTCCCCGTCACTGACGATCATATCCATATCGATCCGCTCAACGGCCGGGGAATAGAGGCTGCAAAGGATTTTTTACGGGCCGGGGGGACCCATATCTTTCTTGTCTCAAAACCCTCATGGTCGCTCTCGGTCCACCCCTCGCTGCGGAGCAGACTATGCCGCCGTTTTTGAAGAGACGATCTCTGTTGCAAGGCTGATTGAAGCAATCGGAGTGGTGGTATTTCCGGTGCTCGGGGTTCATCCTGCCGAGATAAGCAGGCTTTCGGAACGCATGTCGTTATCCGAAGCAGCAGAGGTTATGAAAGCCGGGATAGACTGTGCGGCAGGATATATTCAGGAAGGAAGGGCAGTTGCCCTCAAAAGCGGGAGACCGCATTATGAAGTGAGCCCTGATGTCTGGACCGCATCCAATGATGTGCTTGCGCATGCCCTTGAGTGTGCAGCCGGATGCAGGTGCGCACTCCAGGTCCATGCTGAAAGCGGTCCCTGTGCAGATATTGCAGAGATGGCACGGAATGCAGATATGCCGGTAGAACGTGTAGTAAACACTATGGATCTCCGGATACTCCCCTGCATCCATCCCTTATAGCAAAACATGAAGCAATACCCCAGCTGGCACGCGAGCGACGGGCATTTACCATGGAAAGCGATTTTATGGATGAGAATGCCCGCCCGGGAGCGGTTATCGGCCCAAAATCAGTTCCCCGTTATACCAATCAGCTCCTCAGGCAGGGCCTGATCACTGAAGAGGACTGCTTCAGGATTCATGCCGAAACCATCGGAGAAGGTATATGGTGTGACAATCACCTTGTGAACGATGTTCCAACTCACCTTTTTTTATTCCCGCCAGCCAATAGATACTCAATGTTTCTGAAGGTTCACTGTTCACCCGGGGCAGGTGATATCGTGGCAGTGTGTGATCGGGAACTGCTGAACACCACTATCATGTCATGGGGAGCTTTCCGTCCGGATATCCGAAGCATTCTATGGCAACACTCCTGCGGCTGAAGATGAGGTACGAGCTGCCCTGAAAAAGGCTGATAATATCAACCTGATGGGCAAACGTGCAGTGAGTATTGCAATTGATATGGGCCTCATCACCCGGTCCGGCTGCATCATGATAGGAGAAATCCCGCATGCCCAGGTCTACTCACTATGAGTATCCGGGATTTTTTTTGCCCGAAGTGCGGGAAAGCCACGGAGCATGAAGGTCTGTGCACCGAATGCAGGATTGGCAACACTCCGTGGTTTATCTGCGACCGCCGTGTAAAGAGTATCTATTGCCCGAGTTGCGGTGCATTAAAGCAGGTGAATACCTGGACAGATTCCGAACACGAACGTGCGGATCTGGCACCTGAACTGGCAAAGTCTGCAGTCCATTTTCATCCTGATGTCAGGAAACCCTCGGTCTTGTAACCGTTGGAGGATAACACTCCCAATCGTTCAACAGCAACCATCGCCCTTAAAGGACTGCTGCACAATACTCCGCTTGAGGCCACCTGCAGTGTTGAAATCATCTGGCATAAGGAGCAATGCGACCGCTGTAACCGGATCAGCGGTAGTTACTACGAAGGAATAGTGCAGGTCCGCGCAGACGGGAGAGTTCCCAGCACCTTTGAACTCCAGATGTCGGCAGGAATTGCACAACAGGTTGAAGATTCCCTGCAGGCCGGGGGTGAACGACTCTCATTTATCGCAGACACGAATGAAACCCGTGAAGGTCTGGACATCACGGTAGGATCTCAGCATATCGGGACACTCATCTCTCAGGGAATAATCGCCCAGCTTGGCGGAAGGTACACCACTCACCCAAAACTGGTCGGAGAGAAGAACGGGCGACAACTCTACCGGATCACCTACTCGGTCCGTCTTCCCCGGTTCCAGAAACAGGATGTGGTATTCAGCCGTGGGCGTTATCTTCAGGTGATCCGTGTTGAATCCAGCCATATAAAGGCCCTGGATCTCGCTCGATGGCGTTCCGACATCGGTTCGCGAGGAAGATATTGAACGTCTTGTCGGGAATCTGCGGGATGCTGTTCCTGCATTGGTGGCGTTTGCCGACAGCCATATCATGGGAATTCTCGATCCGGAAACCTGCCAGACAAAGGAGCTCAGAAAGGTACCGTGGCTTGATGTTACAGCAGGCAGAACACGTGCAGGTCCTTCGTGATGGTGACAATCTCATTGTGGTCGGGTAATACATGCGGGTAAGGGCAGTTCAGAAAGAAAATCTGAGGGATATCGCCGGTGAAGGACTGGATTGACCCTACCCGGGGTTCCTATGCTGAAGGAAATATTGCATGGGTCCCTGTCAGAGATGATAAACCCTGCGAATTCGAGCTCCCCAACCGGAAACGATACCAGGGAAAGGGATTTTTTATGCTGGGTGACGTTGCAGTCATCCATGGTAAAAAACCTACCCGGGCGGAGGTTGAGGAGATAGTGAGTTTCCGTCATCCCCGGGGAGTGCTCTGGATTGCATCACTCCGGGATGTGACAAGAACTCCGGAGACCGAAATCCTCTGGGGAGATGTCGGAGAGGTCGAACACCGCGAAAATGGTTATACCTATATTCTCGATCCAACAAAAGTCATGTTTGCGCAGGGCAACAGGATTGAGAAAATGAGAATGGCCCGGCTGATCCAGGACAGGAATGGGGCTGAACGAGTGGCGGACATGTTTGCCGGTATCGGCTATTTTACCATTCCAATGGCCGGGAGTGGTGCGTCTGTTCATGCAATGGAGATCAATCCTGTCGCTTGTGACTTCCTGGAACGGAATCTCGGGAAAACAAGCTTACCGGGCGGGTCGATATCGTCGCAGGGAGACTGCCGGGATCTCCTGAACGGGATATATGATCGTATTGTTATGGGTCACTTTGATGCACTGTCGATGTTCTCAGCAGTTTTTTCCCATGTGCACGAAGGAAGTGTTATTCATCTCCACAGTCTCTGATCTGTTGAAGATAGGATCAGAGAGGAAGTGAAGAGAGCAGGTTTTTCTGCCACTATTGACGTACATAAAGTGAAGAAATACCGCCCGCATGTCTGGCATGTGGTGCAGGATGTGACCATCGGATGACACTGCAGACACTTATCGGATAAACAGATTGTTATTTGTGTCACGGGAAGCATTGCCGCTGTCGAAGTCGTTAAACTGATCCATGCTCTCCGACGGTGCGGGTCAGTGGTGCAGCCGGTAATGAGCCAGGGCAGCCTCAGGAATACTACACCCCGACTCACTGACCTATGCCAGCGGGCGGGAAACGATTACACGGTTATCAGGCCAGGTTGAACATATTCCGTGTTGCGGCGACGAAGGCTGTGCCGATCTTTTATTGATCGCGCCCTGCACCGCAAACACCATCAGCAAAATCGCCTGTGGCATTGACGATACCCCAGTTACCACGTTCGCTACGACAGCAATCGGTAGCGGAAAACCGGTCGTTCTCGTACCGGCTAATGCACCACAGCATGTACCGGCACCCGGCGGTAATGGATAACCTCGCAAGTCTGAAGGAATGGGGGGTGGAGATCGTTGATCCCCGGCTCGACGAAGGAAAAGCCAAGATTGCAGACAGTGAAGAGATTGTCCTGCGTTGTGAGCGTGCAGTCATGGGAAAACCATTATCCGGCAGAAAAGTCCTTATCACCAGCGGTCCCTGCCAGGAACCGGTTGATGATATCCGTATCCTGACATCACGGTCAAGCGGTCAGATGGGCCGGGCGCTGGCGCTCCAGGCATTTCGTCTCGGTGCCGATGTTACCGTTGTCCACCGGGATACGTTCCCCTGCGTTAACAATATTTCTGCAGGAACTTCTGATGATATGCGGCGTGCGGTGCACCGGTTCTTTTCAGATAAGGGTGCAGACATCTACATAAGTGCAGCAGCAATTTCTGATTTTGCACCGGAGACAGTGAAGGGAAAGATCCCAAGCGGCAGCCCGGTGCATCTTGTACTGGAACCTCTCCCGAAACTGCTGGCGGAGGTGATGGAAAAATACCATCCTTTGACCATTGCATTCAAACTCGGGGATGTTTCAGGGAACATGGCAAAGAGTTTGATCGCGCACGGCGCAGCGATGGTGCTGGTGAATGAACCGGAGACTATGGGGAGTACCCATGGCAGGTATTTCCTGGTCACCGTGGGGGGAGATATCCGCTGAACGGTTCAAAAGATGAGATTGCATCGGCAATATGGAATCATGTTATCCACCAGGAATATCAGGCCGGATAAAACAGGATAGTTATTTCCATCGAAGGCTGTTCCGGTCTTGTGTATATGAACATATGAAAAACACCAGTTTCCCTGACGGCTCAATAAAATCCATAGTTCCACGAAAAAATTTTTGCCATCGTTGCTTTTGGAATTCTTTAATCTGTAAAAACATCCAATCATTTCATACCACTCCAAACAAATCCATGACTGTTATCGCGTTTTCTCCCGGTCATATTTCCGGTTATTTTAGACGAATAGAAGGAGAGACCCCCGCGACAACGGGAAGTATCGGGGCCGGTATTGTTATCAGTGAAGGTGTAACGGCAACGGTTGAACCATCAGAAACAACGACAGTCGTCGATCCAGCGAAGAGGAGTAACGGGAACACTATACTCGGGACTGGCTCCGGTTCACCTCTCCTGACGGATGTCATGGAACAGTTTGACGTGACTCCATCCATCGTAACCGAATGCCTGCTGCCCATCGGTGCGGGTTTCGGGCTCTCTGCTGCAGCATTGCTTGCAACACTCACGGCAGTGAACAGGTTGTACGATCTTGAAATGGATCCGGAAGAAATTGCACAGTCATGCCCATCAGTGCTGAAGTTGAACACCGTACCGGACTTGGGGATGTGGCAGCCTGTCAGGGAGGAGGCAGAGTAATCAGACACGGGCCGGGGATTCACGGCCTGATTGAACGGAGATTTGATATGCCTGGAACCATTGTATGCAGTGAGTTTCGGTCCAATCCATACCCCGTCCGTGTTGGACTCTCCTGAACAGATGGAACGCGTGTCATCTGCATTTCCTGAAACGACGACCGGATAACGCGATGGATTTTTTCCATCTTTCCCGCTGATTTGCCGAACAGAGCGGACTTATGACCACGTGAAGTCAGAGATGTTACCCGGCTCTGTGATGCTGCCGGAGTGCCCTCAAGTATGACGATGCTGGGCAACGGTGTTTTTGCATATGGCAGGAAAGCACGCGATCGTGCTTCTGCCTTTCGGTCCTGTTTATGAATTTTATGTCGCAGATGCCGGAGTCCGTATTGTTGAGGATGTCGTATGATACCCAAGGATCATCCCCGCTATCGTTCTCTGGTGACCCGCGAAGCATCTTGCAGAATGTGCAAAAGCAGGAATTGTTTCCTGGGAGGGACTTACTGCCCATGGACGCGGTGAAGCATTTGATTACCTGATCGGGGAGAGGACGACTTCGGGCGCACTCCTTGCCGAAAGAACCGCTGCTGCACATGCTCCTTTCGGCCAGGAATCCGGTGATTTCCGTGAATGGTAATACGGCAGCTCTTGCGGCAGAAGAGATTTGCAGAACTCCAGAAAGCGTGCGGGGCCCGTGTTGAAGTGAATCTTTTTCACCGGACAGAAAAACGTGTCGAGAATGATCGAGAATCTTCTCCGCGACTCAGGAGTGGATGTATTTACCGACGGTGAAGCAGAGAGATTACTCCCCCTTTCCCATGACCGGGCATGGTGCAGGAGAGAGGGATGTTCTCCGCTGATGTTGTGCTCGTACCGCTTGAGGACGGCGACCGGTGCGAGGCACTCGTCGGTATGGGAAAGACCGTGATCGCGATCGATCTGAACCCGCTCTCCCGCACTGCCCGATCGGCAACCCTTACGATCGTGGACGAACTGACCCGTGCAGTTCCCCAGATTACCCGGGCATGCAGCGAAATTTCAGATGCTGAACAGGAACACCTCCTGAAATCGGTTGACAATCATTATCTTTTGTCAGAGGCAATACGTGAGATGACGTTGAGGCTTTCCCATGCTCTGGATTGAGAGATACCGACCGGAACAACTTAGCGATATCATCGGACAGGATACGGTAATCCAGCACCTTTCCTCCTTTGCAGAATCAGGATCTGTCCCACACCTGATTCTTTCCGGACCCCATGGGACCGGAAAAAGTGCGGCAATTGAATGCCTTGCAAAAGCACTTTACAAGGAAAACTGGGAGTTAAATACATCGGTTTTCCAGACCGCCGATCTCTTTTCCCAGGGAAAAGCATACCTCGAACAGGATGATCGGTATACTCATCTCTACCAGAAGAACCAGTCACTTATCACGAATTTTAAGTATATCATCAAATGGTATGCCTCTCTCCGTCCGCTTGATGCTGAATTCAAACTGATGGTCTTTGAAGATGCCCATACACTCACCAGAGATGCCCAGCAGGCACTGCGACGAATTATGGAACGTGCAAGCACCACGTGCCGGTTTATTTTCTCGACCACGAACCAGAGTGCCATTATACCTCCGATTGCATCCCGCTGCCTGCCGCTGTATTTTTCACCGGTTGATCCGGATAGTATGCTCAGTCACCTCCAAATGATCCGGGAACGGGAAAATTCATGCCTGAATCCCTGTACTGACGATGATCTTGACCTGATCGCCCAGGTCGCGCAGGGGAGACGTGCGCCGGGCTATCCTGCTCCTGCAGGTTGCTCTTGAAGCGGGAAGATGCAGGGATCTTTCTTCACTCGCCAGTTCAGAAACAACGACAGTGGCTGCATCTGCTCTTGATGTTCTTCGGGGAGGAGATGTGCGAAATGCGATCCGGCGCCTGGAATCCCTGATAATTGACTATGGGCTTTCCGGCGAGTGAAGTATTTCTTGAGATTCGTACCATTATGCAACGGGAGTTAATCACCCCTGACTCGCAGTTGCGCTTGCCGATGCCGAGTATCGTCTGCAGCACGGAAACAACGAATTTATCCAGATCGGTGCATTTGCCTCCGGACTCCAGGAGGTCTTTCGGTGAGCGCCATCCAGACAGAAGAAAATCCAGGAGCACTACGATACCATTGCTGATGTGTATGACCATCATTATGATGAAGCGCCGGGGACGATGCTATTATACTCACCTGAGCACCTATATCCTGGATGCTCTGCCGCAGAACGGTAAACTCCTGGATATCGGGTGCGGAACAGGCCTCTTTGTGGAAAGATATGTCGGGGATGGGCGGAGCGCTGTCGGACTTGATATCAGCAGAAAGATGATCGAACGGGCCCGGCGCAGGTGCAGCGCAGGCGATTATACGGTCGGGACAGGGGAAAGTATTCCGTTTTACGACAAGACATTTGATGCAGTCTCAAGCCTGCTTGTATTCAGTTACGTACGGGATCCGGAAGCGATGTTAGTGAGGCATACAGGGTACTGAAGCCCGGAGGGGCGATTGCAATCTGTACACTGGGAAAGAAATTGCTTACCCGGGGAATCCCGGCGATCTACCATATCAGCGAAAAGATGAATGTTCAGCATGTTGTTATGAAAAATTTCGGAGAGCGTTATTATGACAGGAAGGAAATGCATCAACTCTTTACCCAGGCCGGGTTTTCAGATATCCAGGTAAAATGGTGTTCATTTGCCCATATCGATATGATTGATCCTCTTTTCCATCTTGCACAGAAGATCGAACCATTTGTTGAAAAATGCGTTCCCCAGCTTGCCTATAATATCTGTGTAAGCGGGAAAAAACCCCGGAACTAGTTACAGGCTTTTCGTTCTTCTCCATCAGACTCTTTCAACACTCGCTGCTTTTTCCGGATCGCAGCCTCTGAAGCACGCTCGTGACCCTCAGCCTTCATCTCCTCAAAGTCGCGCATATCGTGTCAACAACCTTTTTCACCGGCGTATAAGCCGATTCCCGGAATCGTCGGCGTGAAATCACGTTCCTTCCCGTTGACCATAAGCACTGATTCCGGTCTCCCTTTTTCCACATACCCGATCTCATGCATGTTCACTCCTGCGGATTTTACGACGAACAGATCTCTTCTGACACTTCCGGAGGAGCGACGATGAGAAGGGCATCGAGGGAGACACCAAGATAATCGATCCTGAGCGTTTCCAGCATCTCCGAAAACATGAGGTTCCACCAGACCTCCAATGGCATTTTCATCAATAACGATACGGCAGCCGGCAGTCTCTGCCATTTCGAATGCATCGCCCTCTCAACCCGCCATTCGTTACATCGGTCATTGCATGGATTTTGTAAAAGACCTCACTTTTCATCAGCGTTTCGCAGGCGACAAGGAAATTGAGATTTATTGTCTGTTCTACAACTTCCGGAAATCCTGAGTATATTGCTGCAGTCGCAATGGTCCCTCCACCTGCACCTTCTGTCATCAGCAGGACATCACCCGGGCTGCGTAGATTTCCGGGCGGTGAGATGTTCTGCTACACCGACAGCCCCTACGCAACCCGGTAAGACGACTTCCAAGTACCATATCTCCACCGATTCGGAGGGTAGAACCGGTGACAAGCGGCACATCCATCACCTCGCCAACCGTGGTAATTCCTGCAGTATAATCAAAAATTTTTGCAACATCGCCGTCATCGGCAACATGAATATCCGAAAAAAGCATAATCGGTTTTGCTCCCATGACATATACGTCCCTGAGGGTCGCGCGCGTGACATGAAATCCTGCAAGAAACGGGTAATCGGAAAGGCGGGAATGCATACCGTCAACCGTACAGACAATATACTGACCACCTGCGCAGACCGCACCGGCATCATCCATCTCATCCACTCCGACAGATGCCGAAGTTTTTCCGATGATGCGGGCAATCTGGCGATGGGCAAAAAAATCTCCTTTTCCCCGGGATCCCACCCCGAATTCCCCCATCTTCACTCCGGCATGCTTCGAATTCAAAAAAATCCCCTTTCAGACCACGGGTGTTTTTCACTTCATCGATCACTGCCCGGGCAAAAGCGGATGCATAGGAGGGATTTACATTTTTTATATCAATAATCGAATCGGCCAGGTTCTTTTGTAAGGTGTCTTCATCTGCTCCGTCCGCAATTTTCCTGCGGACATACTCCTCAACATCCATAGGTTTGGGTACGTGCGAGAGACATAAAAAAGAGGTACGGGAGTGTACCTTTCGGAACGGGGATCGATATTTCAACAGATAATTATCTGAGAAGAACTCCCAAGACATTGGAGAAACTTCTGATGGCATCATCAAACTTTCCCATTTTTAAAAGAGACAGACCCTTTCACCAGGCCGGATCGGACATCCTTGACGTCAATATAATAGGCCTTGTCAAATGCCCGGGCCGATTCTTCAAGTCTTCCCAGCATGAAGCATGAGTTGCTCATCACGACCCATGCATCAGCGATGGTTGAATTTATCTCAAGGGCCTGTTCAAGACAGTCGACGGCATCTTCATGTTTCCCGAGCATGCTGAGGGAAAGTCCTTTAAGGTAGAGGGCTTTTGCATTCCCCTGTTCGATTGAAGGGCACGATCGAGAACATCGATCGCATCTGTATATCTCTTTAAATTGATCAGGGCAATCCCTTTTTTTATCAGTGCAGAAAAATAAAACGGATAAATTCTGAGGGCCCGGTCATAGCATATGATCTCTTCTTCGTACCATTTCAGCTTCCCAAACGCATATCCCCTGTTCACCCATGCCGACAGGTAGCGGGGCCTGAGATTCCAGTGCACGGTCGCAACACTGGATCTCCGCTTCAAACCTTCCCAGCATCCCCAGCGCAACGCCTTTGTTGTTCCATGCAGTCGCACTCTCCGGATCAATCTGCAGCGCCCTTTCGCAACATTCCAGTTTATCCTGAAAGCGACCGAGCATCCCGAAAGCAAATCCCTTGTTGTTCCATGCATCGACACAATAGGGATCCAGAGAGATTGCTTTCTCGCAGCACTCAATTTCCTCCTCATATCGTCCTAATTTCCCAAGGGCAAAACCCTTTCCGGCCCAGGCGATTGCAAGATTTGGATCGAGGGAAAGTGCATGAGAAAATGCCAAAAGAGCATCTTCATGCCTGCCTTCCCTGCCGAGAGCATGCCCTTTAAGATAAAATTCACATCATTATTTGAGGGATTGCGAATTTACTGCTGATTCCGGTGATTCAGACATTGAAGAAGATCCATCGAACAGGATTGGATGAATTATCAAAATCTTAGTGTAAGTGATATTTATGTTAATGGATTATAGTGCATATAGCCAGAGGTTATTCTGCATTATTACCAACATTTATATCCTGGCATAAAAATATAGAATTCATAACACCTGATGAACCAATCAGGTAGCCATTATGAATATATCAATCGAAGGAAAATCCTTGTGCTCAGCCTTCGCAGAACGATAATGCTGTCTCCGATTCATTCGGTGTGATTCTGATGGTATCGGTCACTTTTCTTCTCGCCCTTCTCGTGCTTCTCATGATCACTATTCAACCGTTTGGTTGGAACATGGAAAAGGAGATCCCGGAAATTTTTACCATTACCTCCATAGAGAGTGTTGATGAAATAACCGGACATCTGAATTTCGACAGCCGGGTGATTCTTCTCCATACCGGTCAAAATGCTTATCAGAACAGAAATCTTACAGCAAAATTTTTTAAAAACGGCCAGACCGGTATCCTGTTCGATTATCACAATGAACGGGCATGATTTCATTGATACAGTCCATTACGGGGTGCAGTGGATGGGGGGTATGGGATGTTCAGGTGACGACGTGGAGTCCCGGAGAGATGATCCGCATCGATTTCACGGACGGGACATTTCACCCTGGCGACAGGGTACGGGTGGATATTTCTGATAAAAACGGCAATAAAATTATTTCGCGACATGAATTCAAGTCATAAATCAGCCCATGGAGACTGACCATAACAGATTACCATCCTCTGATAAGTTCGCGGTCTCAGCACGAAGAGAGAAAACCGAATTGTCCGGGAGCACTCCGAACACTCCTCTGGTTCGTTCGATCTGTTCATTTTTGTCTACTTTATCCCCATCCCCGGCAGGGGAGGAAAGGCCAGTTCAAGGACTTACCCCCGGGAGATTACAACGAAGCATTCACCTCTGGATGCGTTAATAAGAATCGGAAGAGTTCTTCGATTTTCAACAAACTTCTGATAATAGATGAAAAAAATGAAATGCAAGGACGGATTTTTTGAAACGGCTCTTTCCATCAACCTGCTCACACAGCAGCATGCTCTCCTATGTTTCGAGTCGTTTGAATACTCCCTTTTTTACCTTGAGGATTTTACATTCAGGGCAGCACCAGGTGTCAGGAAGATCCTCAAACGCGGTGCCGGGAGGAATCCCCGCTTTGGGATCTCCTTTTTTAGGATCATAGATATAGTGGCATTCAAGACAGACCCATCGATGCACGTGTATTCCATTAACCATTTTGTTCATCATCTCCTGGATTTTCTCGGAAAAATTATATTCTTTCCATGAATACTTATAATGAATTTTCTTTCAGTGGCAGTAATTTTACCACCCGCAGACGATTTTAGGGGCAGGGTTTAATTTTCTCGCGCACAGTCGTGCAACCCTGAGGGGTTCCGGAATCCTGCCCTCCACGGTGAAATCATTACAGAGACGGGTTCCGTCTCCTGTCCTCAATCCCCCAGCACCGGATAAAGATCGTCTGCTTTGTGTGAAGATCTACCCGGACTGCGTTCACCAAGGTTCCTGTACGCGGAGATTCGTTGGACATCACCGGGAAAATGATGACGGATATCTCCGGGAGAAGTCCATCTGATTCTTCATAAGTGACACAGATCACCGGTTTTCCGGTTTCCTGGGCAATCCTTGCGGGATTAATCATATTAAACCAGGCAATAATACATCCGGAGAGCATTATTACATTTATATCGTTACGATCAAGGTCATCCATCATCCTGAGAACAGACTTCTGTAGCATCCGTTCCACCGACAGTTATTGCCGGAAAACGTAAAACCGTCTATCCGAAGGTCTTTTCGCATCACCACCCCCGCAAGTCGTGAAATGGTTCTTCCGGTGTAACTTTCGGCAATACCCAGCGCCCGAAGCCCTTTTTTCGGGATGTGCATAGAAGCACTTATGTTACCCGATTAAAAATACTATGTCAATGAAATTTGAAAAAGATGAGATTTGTATCCTGATTCCCACGCTGAATGAAGGTCTGACAATCGGAAAGATCGTTCATGAGTTCAGGGAACTCGGATATAGCAATATTCTCGTCATTGATGGTAAAAGTACTGATAATACGGTTAAGGTCGCCAGTGAGGCTGGCGCAGAGGTTCGTGAACAATCGGGTAAAGGCAAGGGAAATGCCATTATTGAGGCATTTGGGATCATTGAACAGCCCTATATCCTTATGCTCGACGGGGATGGCACGTATTCACCGAAAGATGCTGAAAAAATGCTTATGCCCCTGTTTTCAGGATTCGATCAGGTCATAGGCGACCGGCTCGTCAATGCGGAGGATGGTGCATTCTCCCACCTGAACCGTTTTGGAAACCAGGTGCTGAACCTTCTTTTCAAGATCGCCCACAGTCATGATCTCCACGACATTCTTTCCGGCTACCGGGCATTTACCCTGCTCGCCGTCAGGCAGATGAACCTCAGGGAGAACAGGATTCCAGATCGAAACTGAGATGTCAGTTGAAGCGGTCCGGAACGGCCAACATATTATGGTAGTACCGATCAAATACTCACGTCGCCCGGGGACTGCAACGAAACTCTCCCCGTTTCAGGACGGCATCAGGATCGTGAGCACCATTTACCGGCTGGCACGGATGAATAACCCCTTGTTCTATTTTGGAATGATGGGGATCTTCACATCGTTTCTTGGTGTTCTTACCGGAATTTACGTCCTGTTTGAATGGTTCCAGGGCATAGATCACATCCCCCTTACCATATTGACCGTGCTTTTGATCGTTGTAGGCGTTGAAATTTTTATGTTCGGCATGATCAGCGACATGCTGCTGGTATTCCACCGTGAGATCATCCGGGAGATTCAACGAATGCAACCCCAGAAACCTCAGAAATAATATTCGGGGATAATAGGTTTCCAGCCCTCTTATTTTATTCGCCGGAGTCATGAAAATCATACTATACGGGAACATGAGAATCTTTCACGTGAAGATGTGCGATAAATCTCCGCTGCATCCGAACCGGGTGAGTCGGCAGTTGAAAAATACCTGAAAAATTCAGAAAACCACCTTTCAGAGCCTTGGAGCTGCCCGAAGAAGGTTATTCCGAAAAATGGTATGAGAGCCACTGCGGAGAAATCACGTGTATTCAGGGAGAATCGGGTAAGTAACTGAATTGGGTCCCCCCTTATATTTCCGCCAGTCTGAACCACAACATAACTATTGTCCCTTACCTTTCGTAGGAACGTCCGGAAGGATTCCATCCGGTTCCATCTCTTTCTGATCAATCAGATAACGGGCAAAGCAATTATTGACGGGTGAAGACATTTCTCTCATCCTTTGGTCGAGGTTTTTTATATCCGGATTCATCTTCGGTCGATGAAATTAATTGCCCTGCTTTGGGAAGATCCGTGGGAAAACTCGTATTTCCAGGAGAAATTTTTGAGAAGAATGTACCAACTCACGAAAATATTCGGGGATTTCGATTCGGTTTTAAGACGAAAACCCCCGCTTCAGAAGGAGAACCCTGCAGGAATGTTCGGCAAGCGATGTATACACATATGCCTCATCGAGGGATTTTCCGGCAGCAAAGGTTCCGTGCCCCCGGACGATCACCAGTTTCGAGGAAAGGAGGGCACAGGACACATGTTCAGCGATCTCCTGGGAACCGGGTGCACCCTGAACCACCGGAATGGTTGGGCAGAGCATCTTTCCTTCACTGTCTTCTGGTATAATTTCATCGAGAACAAGAGAGGCGGCAATTGCATGGGGAGGGTGAGCATGGACAACCGCTTCATAGCCGGTCTTCCTGTATGCCTCCAGATGCACCCGATATTCACTTGAGGCATCAGCCGGTGACATCACCCTCCAGCGTCACAAAGACAGGATCAGTTGCAATGTCCAGAAAGGCCCCGCTGCGCTTGATAAAAAAACCCTTCCTGCCGTTTCTGATGCTGATATTTCCAAAATTTCCTCCTACAAGGTGCTCTGCAAAGAGCCGCTTTCCTATCCTTTCGAATTCAAGAGAATACATTCATGACACCTCTTTTTCCCGCAGAATTCTTTGCCATATTCGACAATATGAGCATGGGCCTGCCGGTACGAATAATTATCTTTGGGAAGGACTTCTTCAAACAAACTTTTCAACGCTGCACGTCTCTCCTTTACGCCAATGCATTCTACCAATTTTTCTGTGTAGGCATCGATGACAAAACTTGTCCGGGACAGGCCATAGCAGAGAATACTGTCCGCGGTCTCTTCACCAATTCCTGATATCCCCAGTAACCTTTTCCTGAGTTGTCCGGTTGGGATATCCACCATACCGCTTGTACCCCCGTAGAGTTCCTTTATATGGGAAGCAAGGGCTTTCAAACGTCGTGCCTTGACCCGGTAGAAACCCGTACAACGGATTGCCTCCTCGATATCCTGAAGGTCAGCGGTAAAAACGGTGTCAAGGGAGCAGAGTCCTTCGTGTCTCAAATGAATGAGTGCACGTTCAACGTTTTCCCACCGGGTCTGCTGGGTGAGGATTGCTCCCAGCATCACTTCGTCCGAGTGTCCCGGCCACCACGGTATCTCCCCGAAATAGCCCTGGAGCAGGGTGAGGAGGCGATGTATCTTAACGGAACTGGATTCCGACATCTTTCATCTTGTTATACCGCGCGATATTAAGGAGCAGCGGCGTTATGGATTCGACCAGGTTTGAGGCTGCCAGTGGCCCTGCATCAAATGCCTGAAGTTTTGAGACGCGGTTTACGATGTCCATTACCTGTTGTTTTGGCTTCAGCGTCATCCCCGCAGACCGGCACCGAGTACCTGAGTTCCTCATCGAGCAGTTTCCAGCGGTTTGCCGCAACGGTATTGAATGCGGTGCAGATCCTTGTAGTCGGGGGGAGAAGCCGCTTTAAGAGGAGCGCAACCGAGCCTTCAGCCGGAGGGATGCTGGTAAAGAAATCCCGTTTTTCCATAGGATTAATCGGGCTCACGACAATCTTGCCCTCAAACCCGCAGAGTGTATCCAGGGTACCGAGGAGATGCTTATAGGGAATGGCAAGGATAACAATGTCTGACTCATCGACCGCAGTCTGGTTGGTAACCCCTTTGAGAGAACACGTTTGACCGCGTTTTCTCAGAATTTCAATATTTGTGGTGCAGCAGGCTTCAGCTTTGTCGCTCTCCCGGGAGCCGACAATCACATCGAATACAGGCGAAAGGCGCATGGCCATCCCCTCACCGATATCACCTGTCCCACCTACAATGCCAATTTTCACTTAACCCACCAGCGGCCTTAACATTTTTTCAAGAGTTGCGGCATCGGTAACCCCCTCAAGGGACTGAATAATCTTCCCATCCTTTTCAATAATCAGTGTGGGAACAACGCGGATCCCATATTTTTCTGCCAAATCCATGTTCTGATCGACATCAACCTTCTTTATCTCGATTGCATCACCCATTTTTTTTCCAAGTTCTTCCAGGATAGGTGTCTGCATCCTGCACGGACCGCACCAGGTCGCAAAAAAATCAAATAAAACCGGTTTACTCATTGAACATACCCGGAAGAATAGTCGATTAAAAAAAAGATAAAGGTATGGTATCTTATCTGGAGAGGATTTGCATGATGATTTTTCCGTACGCCGGACGGGTGACGATCACACCGACAAGCACCCCGAGGATGGTGATGATTGCAAATCCCTTGAGCGTGGAGAGATCCATCAGTGCAAGAGGCACCATTGCTATAACCACCGTCGCAGCGGCAACAACGATGATGCTCGAGTGCCCGGGCAAGTCTCTTTATGTAAAGATTGGGGGAAGGTACTTTTCCTTCATGCAATATTTCGTCGGTTATAACAACCAGTTGATCGATGCCGGTACCAAGGACGGCAATAAGACCCGCGATTGTGGGCAGATCCATCTGGAACCTTATAAGACTGATGAATCCCAGAAGGATGATAATTTCAGAGGCATTGATCAAAACCATCGGGAGCACGATGTAGGGTTCACGGTACCGGTAATAGATGACAAATCCGACGGTAATTAAGGCCAATATCCCGGCGAGAAGTGCCATCTGTTTGTAGCGTTCTCCAAGAGGTGCGGAAACACCTCCTGAACCTGCAATCGTAACCTCGACCGGTAATGCACCTGCCCTGAGGTGGATTTCAAGATTCGTTGCCTGCTGGGTTCCGTAATCCCCTGATCCGGTTGAGGCAAAGAGTTGCCGGATATTTTCACTCTGAACTTTTCCTGCAAGGTCATTTGACAGGGGTGCTGAGTATACCGTTTCATTATCGAGAAGCATGATCAGGTTGTGTTTGGCAGGATCCACGGTTGCGCCGTACTGAATCGCGGCAGTGCGGAACGCTGCGGCCCCGCTCTCACTCAAGGTAAACCCGACTCCCCAGTTGTCACTGCCCGGGGGCTCCTGGCTGGGAACCTGAACGCTGGTAATGGCATCACCGGAAAGTACATGTTCGGTCTGGTTTCCTGTTGTCTGGATACGGATCTCGAACTTGCCCTGTTTCCCGACAATTTCCTGGGCCTGGTTCATGTCAACCCCCGCAAGTTCCACACGGATATACCGGGCGACGTTGTTCAGACCGGTAAGGGTGTTGACCTTTGCATCCTTGGTTCCCAGCGAGTTTATTTTATTTTCAAGGATACGTTTTACACTGTCAGCGGTGGTTTTCGATACACCCTGCTGATAACTGGTAATCTGTCCGCCCGCTGCAACAAATCTGGGATTCCAGATCCGCCTGCGAATAGTATTTTCGTATTTCAAGATGGTTCGCGTCCACCTGTAGTACTTCGGCATCGAGGTTCGTGGAAAGGTTGGTGATGAACTCCGCAAGAGGACGATCCGTGGTGTATCCTACCACTTCCGCCTGGATATCGAGCTGGAGCCATGCACCCTGCTGGAGATCGAGTCCATACTGGAGATTGGATGCCAGGTTCCCCTGCTGGTCGAAATGAGGATAAATTGCAATGACGGAAAGGACGATGAGGATCAGGAGGGTCGCAACTCTCCAGTCCGTGATCATCGCCTTTAATTCCCTGGAATTCATTTCCCGCCTCCCTTCAGGACATACCATTTGAGGATGCCGACATTCGTGAGCCAGGTATTCATAACATCAAAAAGAAGCCCGATAAGAAGCACCGCCGATATCTCGGTAAGTATCTGGACTGACCCAAACCATGAGACAACGAACATTGCCGCGACTGCTGCAAGGGTGGTTGATGTCATGATGATACCGGTACGGAAAGCGCCGGTAAGTTTATCATTCAGCTTGCCCTGCCGCTTGAGTACACGGTTCGTAAGCAAAATATCGCTGTCAACCGAGTACCCGATCAGCATGAGGAGTGCGGCGACGGTACCGAGCGAGAGTGGAATACCGATAATATTCATCGTGGCTGCAGTCATGGCCATATCTGCAAAGGCCGAAAGCACGACAGCCACTGATGGGACGAAGGTCCTGAAGGAGATAAAAATCACAATTGCCATGCCGATGAAGGAGAAAATCATCGCAAGGACTGCCTGTGACTGCAGGGTTTTTCCGAAGGTTTCACCGATCTGATTGATGCTCGCATCGGGATATTTCTGATAAATTAGTGCTGACAGATCCTTGTACTGTGTATCGTCCATGGATCCGAATTTCAGAAATTTCCCGCTCATTTACTCCTTCACTGACGTCGATCAGCGGATAACCAGAGAATGTTGTCTGGATCTGCTCCCTGGTATCAGCAGAGAAGATGGTGACTGCGGTACCCCCGGAGAAATCAATGCCGGGGGTAACCGGCATACCTGTTGCACAGGGTGGTGAAGCCAAGCATCACGATTGAAATCGCAAGAAGTGCGAGCGGGATTATCACCAGCTGTTTTGGCGAATATTTCTCGATGTTGTAGTTGACCAATCCCATATCGTAATCATCTGTTCATAAACGATTAAATAGTTACCAGCAGAGGCTTTCGATCATCGGGCATTCTGTCCTCCCTTCAGGATTTTCTGTAAACCTGCGCATATTCCCGATAAAAAATTAAATTTCAGATAAAAAAACAATAACCAGGCAAAATAAAAAAATTTAAATAGAGAGACCGGTGACAGTAAACGTATGAGATCTCCATCAGAGATCAAACGGGTCGTTGAAGGACGGTTGAAGTCATATCTTTCCCGTGACAGGACCGGAATCCGGCGCGAAGTGCTCAGACTTTTTGTTAAGATCAAATCACTCACCATTGCCGAACTGGTCGCCGAGCTTCATACTCAGTTTGCCGTTACATTCCATGCGATCGCCTCGATGGTAGGTATTATCGCCTCAAGGATCGGGATCCTTCGTTCGCTGCGAAGTCCGGATGGATCAAACAAGTACGAACTCAAAGAAAAATATTTTGACATCGTTGTAAGGATTGTCGGGGTCAACTAGAAGGCCATTGATCCACAACGGTTTTTACTCACCGTTCCTAGTATTATAGCATCATGCGTACCAATGAAAGCGCCTCCATGAGCGAGATCTCCATTGTTCCCGAGGTAGTCGAATATATCAACAAGAGGGACTGCGATTTTCGTATTTGCACATCATGCGGCGGGCCGATACTGTTACCTATTCGTGTTAAAGCCCCGAAAAAAACCGACCTTCTTCTCAGGGCAGGAAATCACATGATCTACGTTTCCGTTCACCAGGCACGATTCCTGCACAGCATCCGTCTGGATATGATCCCTTTTTTTGATGAGGAAGAAAGCATGGGACATGAATACGGATGAGTTTTGAGGAGATTCCCCATACTGCCGACGTAAAAATTCATGTATCCGCCCCGACACTTGAAGATCTCTTTTCTGAAACCTTCAATGCCCTGATGCAGGTACTGTATGGAACGGAGCGCGGGGGGACAATAGCCAGGAACATCAGGGTGAAATCGACTGACAATGAATCACTCCTTGCAGACTTTCTCTCCGAGACGCTCTTTATATCTGAGGTGGAGGGTCTTGTCTTTTCAGACGCCCGTATCAGGATCAAAGGTCTTTCCCTCACAGCAGAGCTCAGGGGAGAGTTGTTTGACCCGCTCCGTCATTCCACTGGTACAGAAGTGAAGGGGATCTCGTATTCGGGACTTGAAATCGTGCACGATGCGAACGGATATAAGGTGGACATCATATTTGATGTCTGAGCAAGCAGGAACATGGGGAGGATATATGCTTGAGGGGATAAACCGGGTCGGGATGCACGAATGGGAGGTGCCGGTGGGGTATGTACCGGGCATGAGGGTTCCCGGGCAGATTCTTTCTTTCTGAATCCTTGTCAAAAACCCTCGAACCAGGTGCCATCCAGCAGCTGGCCAACGTCTCAACCCTGCCAGGAATTCAGAGATACAGCCTTGCAATGCCGGATATCCACTGGGGTTATGGATTTCCTATCGGTGGTGTTGCAGCATTTTCTGATTGATGATGGGGTGATCTCCCCGGGAGGGGTCGGCTTCGATATCAATTGCGGCGTGCGATTGCTCTCAACGCCCCTGCATCAGGAGGATGTCAGCCGGTCGCCGGGATCTCATCGACGAACTCTTCTGTTCAGTACCTACCGGTGTCGGCGCGAAGAGCTGCCTGAAGATCTCCTCCCGGTCCCTCGAGGGAATGCTGGTGAAAGGTGCCCGGTGGGCAGTCGAGGCGGGGTTTGGCGTCGAGCGCGATCTGGCAAGGTGCGAAGAGGGCGGGTTCATGAAGGCGGCAGACAGCCGGTTTGTCTCCGCCAAAGCAAAACAACGGGGAATCCCCCAGGGCGGGACGCTGGGATCCGGCAATCATTTCCTCGAAATCCAGGTGGTCCGGGAAATTTTTGATCCGGCAGCAGCCCGGGAGTTTGGCCTCACCCTAGGCCAGGTCTGCTGTATGATCCACTGCGGTTCACGGGGACTTGGGCACCAGGTATGTACCGATCACTTGAAAATTCTCGAAACCGCTACGAAGAAATATCATATCACAATACCCGACAGGCAACTGGCCTGTGCCCCGATAACCTCTCCGGAAGGGGAGGCATATTTTGGCGGAATGGCAGCCTCGGCCAACTATGCATGGGCAAACCGGCAGATAATTACCCATACTGCACGTCAGGTCCTTTCAAAGATGTTCGGTATCGGATATGATGAAATGCCCCTCATGTATGATGTTGCACATAATGTGGCAAAGATGGAGGATCACGTCCTGGAGGGGAAGAACACGAAAGTCTGTGTCCACCGGAAGGGCGCCACCCGGGCATTCGGGCCGGGATCACAGGATCTCCCCCCCGACCTTGCCTCAACTGGTCAGCCGGTGATCATTCCGGGGAGTATGGGGACATCGTCCTATGTTTTACGCGGAACACAGGTCGCTATGGACAGGACGTTCGGGAGTACCTGTCATGGTGCCGGGCGGATCATGAGCCGCACCCAGGCAAAGAAGAGTCTCAATGGCAGGGAAATTACCGCAAATCTCTTAAAAGAAGGCATTATTGTCCGGGCCCACAGCGAAAACGCCATCGCTGATGAGGCTCCGGGCGTCTACAAGCCGAGCGATGAGGTTGTCAATGTGGTCCATGAAGTGGGCATATCCCGCCTGGTAGCGCGTCTCTCGCCTCTCGGGGTGATCAAGGGATGAGCTGTCGCGCAGGATTTGTCTGGCAGACAAAACAGCATTTCAACCGGTATATCGAGGAATGCGGGATCGCGTGCGAGCTGGTCACGCCGCACATGCTCGCAGCACCATTTTACCGGGGCACCTTCAACTGTCTTATCATCCCGACAGGGTTTGCAAATCCGGCCTACACAAACCTCCTCCCGGCCCTCCGAGCCTCCTCGTCACGGATCGAGCGATTCATTGAACATGGCGGGAATCTCCTCGTTTTCGGGGCGGCTGCGAATAAACCGGATGCGTATGACTGGCTGCCCTTCCCGGTTACCTACCGTCATGACTGCCATCCGCGAAGGATCGAGTGCACGGCGGAAGGGCATTGCGGAACCATCATCGATGATTATGATCCCACCTGCATCGAATGCGATGGCAATTTTCCCAGTCATGAAGGTGAATGCCGGGGGATCGCCGAATCATGCGATGTGATTATTGAGAAGCAGATTGGTGAGGGGAGAGTTATCGTGACCAGTGTCCATGAGTTTCCATCGCGAAGATTTTTTCAAGAGTTCTGCAGCTCGGGAAAAGAGACCTTTTTTTAACCAGGAATTATGTTCAAAACAAACCTGCAGGATACTGGAAAAGAACAGGCCGGTTTATTGTTAAGGCACACGATTCCAAACCCGCTCACCGCATTCTGTGTACGATATTTCGGCTCTGTTGAAATCCTCACAATATTTTTCTCAACGCTCTTGGGGGCTACGGCACGTAATGCCTTCGCCCCCGCCGCTGTGGCATTCCCTCTGGAGTGATAATTCCAGAGAAGGTAATACAATACCATCGTAAAGCGCAGGGGCGGTTCGGGGGGACAGGCACTGTCCCCTCCGATACTAGGTGATCCGCAATTTGTTGAAATATTAGGGTTTCAACAGAGCAGATATTTCAGGAAAAACAATATTATTTTCAGATTGTGATTCTGAGAACGTAGTGTCGAAAACTGAGAGAATAATATCCCATCCCTGAATCTTTCCTTCATACATGCCCCTTCCTGCCTGAAAATTCCGTGAGGGTTTTGAAGGTTTATTATATTTTTACTTCACTAGTATGTATTAATGAATCTGGTCACCCTCAAAAAACACCAGTCCCTCATCCTGGCAGTCATCCTCATTTTCATGGGGATAGCGCTTATCCTCAGGATGATTCCTGCATTTTTCATCCAAGACCCGGGATTTTTGTATATTTTTGACACGGATTCGTGGTATTCGCTGAGACAGGTCGAGGTGATGGTCAGGAATTTTCCCCAGTACAACTGGTTTGATCCGATGACCGCGTACCCCACGGGAAAGATAATCGACTGGGGACCACTCTATCCGTTCATTGCCGCGACGCTGTGCCTGATCACCGGAGCAACTACCCGCAGTGCGATAATTTTTACTGCAGGGTGGATTGCCCCACTCATGGCAATGATGATGGTCCCGGTCATGTTCCAGCTGGGAAAAATCGATACGGGGACTGGAAGACGGGAATTATCGCGGCGGGATTAATGTCTGTTGTTTCTGTCCAGTATTTTTCCTTTTCATCATACGGGTGGGTTGATCATCATATCGGCGAGGTCCTTTTCAGCACCCTCTTTTTGCTTGGTTATATCGCTACGGTATCATATGTGAAAGTCTCATCCGGTGGATCTGAAAGAGACGAAAAGCGTCCTGCTTACCGGCAGGCTTCTCAACCATAACCGGCATACTGCTTTTCCTTGCCATTCTCACATCAACAACCGTCATTCTTACCCTGGCAGTTATTGCGATCTACACCTTGGTCCAGACGATTCTCGATTATTCACAGAGGCACGGGATTCCAGTCTATCTGCCAGTAGTAAATGGAGTATTACTGGCCGTAACGATAATTCTCCTCTTCATCTTCGGATTCAAATCGGAAGGCCTGTCAATAACCCGGTATACAATCGGGATACCCTATCTGCTGCTCGCAATCATCGCCGGGACTTTGGTTCTGTTTATTCTTTCATCACTTTTTGCGTGGGAAAAGAGATCGTTTACCTGATCAGTCTGGTTGTACTTACCGGCGGGAGTTTTATTGTTTCGCAAATCTATCCACCATTCAAGACGTTAAGCCAGCAGGCAATGTCACTTTTTTTCGGTTCTCAGGAATATTCGGTAAGTGTCGTCGAGACGCTTCCGTGGACGTTATCAGGTGCGTGGGACAAATTTTAATGGTCGCACTTGTCCTGATGGCCGGGGGATTATTGATACTTGGGATATCACGCGGTGAAAAAACAGGAGAGCCGGCACATCTTCCTGTTGGTCTGGTCGGTGGTGATGCTGCTGCGTGACCATCCGGTTCCAGAGATTTGCATATTTCTTCACCGTCAATGTTGTTTTTCTGGCAGCCATCTGTATCGCTGAACCTCTCACCTGGAGAGACAATCTGATTGCCCGGATATTGGTCAGCGGCATCCGAATGGCTTTCCCGGTCCAGGGTTTCTCCTGCCGAAACGGGGAGTGACGGTGTCGAAGAAGGATGCCGCACCTTCAAAACCGGATAAAAAGAAACCGGTCAGACATCCCGCCAGAAAAACATCCCTGAGTGATAAAACTGTTAAGGATGGTGCCATGCTCGCAGTCGTTCTCCTTACAGTTGGTCTTGTTGCAGTTTCCGTCCCACAGGAAATCTGGATATGGCCTTACCACTCCTGAGAATGAAATATCGAGGGACTGGATTGGGTCGCTTGAATGGATGAGGTCAGGCACACCTGAAACCGGGGTGGATTACTATAAATCATACGATGCCCAGGAGTTCACGTATCCCGCAGGATTCATACGGGATAATGGCAATCTGGGATGCCGGACACTGGATTACATTTTTCGCCCACAGGATCCCCATCACAAACCCCTTCCAGGATCATCTTGCGGGCCCTGAAGGTACTGCTGCGTTTTTCCTGAATACGAATGAGTCAAAAGCCAATGGTATCATCGGGAAACTTTGGCGGAAGATATGTCATCACCGATTCAAAGATGGCGGTCGATACGTTCACGAACCTTGTACCATGGCAAAGCAATTCGGTCGATATTTCTCCCGTACATAAAATATTTCCTTATCCCGGACGCCAATAATGTCAACGAACCTGAAAATACTCCATAAATTCGACGAGGCATATTTCCAGACGATGGTGGTGCGTCTCCATAATTTCGATGGATCGATGACGCTTCCGGGAGACGGTGAATTATGTCCGGTACGAAATACGACAGCCCACCGCGGGTGAAACATCGCCACTGTCAGGTTATTGTCCGGATCATCGGAACGACAGGCTCATCAATGCCTCGCGATCTGGATACCACCACGCCCATCATGACAGGAGGGCCCGGAACTCCTGCCAACACAGTATGCAAACATTTTCTCAGATCTCCCGAACAGGCCAGTGCAGAAGGTTCCTGCACTTCACCATTACCGGTTGGTGCACGAGTCTATGGACAATGCATCGGTTACTCCATTTCCAGAGTCAGATCCCATCACCCTCCCCGGAATAAAATATGTTAAAATATTTGAATTTGTCAAAGGAGCGCAGATACCGGGTGAAGGAATTATCGAGCTGCCCGTGGTGACAAATACGGGGCGGACTTTTATGTACCGGCAGGAAAGTGAGAATGGGATGTTTATCGTTCCCTATCCGACAACGGGAGGTTCCTATGATGTCCATGCAACTGCCGGATACCATATTGTTGGTACAACACGATTCATTACAGTGACGGAAAACGATATAGCAGAGGGCAGAGAGGTGGTCGGTTAGCCGGGCGATCAGATCATGGATGACGTAATACTTTCCCGATTTTCAGGCTCCTTCCCGGTCAACCGACATCACAGTATTGATAGAATTTTTCAATATCCCGGGTAATACGCTCCCAGTCATAGGGTTCAGCTGAGAAGATACAGGCGTTTCGCATCTCCTTGTGGTGCTGAAGCGCGAGGCAGATTGAATCTGCAAGATCTTCGGCCGACAGGCTGCAAAGAGAATCCGTTATTTTCGGTGATGAGATCACGGATCGCATTCGCCGGATGGTCAACGGTGACAACGGGAAGCCCGCATGCCAGTGCCTCAAGTGCGGAAATCCCGAAACCTTCCCGGGTTGATGGGAGGACAAATATTTTTGATGATTTTAATGCGGCTATCAGATCATCATGGCTTTCATAAAATCCACGGACCCGGACGACATCTTCAAGCCTTTTCTGTTGAATGATGTCCTGAATTTTTTTCTCTTCAGGTCCTTCACCTACAAGGAGAACCCGGAGGTCCGGGTATTTTGGCAGGACCAGTGCAGCAGCATTCAGAAGCAGGTCTGCATTTTTTTCTTTTATAAGACGCCCGACAAAAATAATATCTGATTGCTCCTGCGAGGGAGTATCTGCATTGATGTTCCCGATATCAATTCCGATTGGAATAACAGCATCGATCTGTTTGTTGAATGTCGTCATGAAACGATGTGCCGTAAAATGCGAAATGGAGATGGTCGGACATAAAAATCCCGCAATATGACGTTCTATCAGCTTCCCCAGAAATCCCATTTTTCCGATATATTCATCCCAATAATCACCCCAGACCTCAATCCAGGTAATCGTAAGAGGAATCTTTCTTATCCTCGAAACAAATCCTGCAGAAATACAGGAGAAATAGGGGAACTGCTGGCAATCGATGATATCACATTTTTCTCTGAACAGGGGGACCGTAAGGCTTATACTGAACCACAGGGGTTGCCAGATCGACCTTCTTCCGCCGGCATAGAGTTTATGAGCAGGACTGACCCCATGCAGGTATACCCCTTCGCGGATGAGGATGTCATCTCCGGCCCAGAATTTCATGCCGAAAAGATGAACTTCATGACCCCTGCGGGAAAGCCTCACTGCAAGTTCCCATATACGTTTTTCAACACCCCCTTTTACATAAGGATAGATGGCATCGTAGACAAAAGCGATCTTCATCCTGCTAACCTACAGGTGATGTATTGTTCTCATTGAGGAGCATCATGCTCTGGAATACGGCAAAGAGAAAGATCTGGAGCCCGCTTACAATCAGTACAAGAGAGATAATTGCTGTTGAGATCTCCGAGAGAAAACCGAAACTCAGTCGAGACCCAGCGGATGAGAATATTGAGACCAATAAGAATTCCGGTGAACGACAAAAAAAATCCCACAACGAGAAATTTTTCCAGGTTGGAATACTTCATCACAACTTCGATAATTCCTTTTTTATTCTCATATCCATGAATGACCGAATAGGTTTTCATCAAAAATCCTGTCAGAATAACCTGGATACCACCCAGGACCAGTATGGCTGCAAGGATCACCGTATGAAGATGGAGATTCAGGATTTTCCCTGATATAAAAAAATGCCATCAGCCACAGCCCGGCAAGGGAGAACAGGAGCCCGGGTATGGCCACAAAGGGGAGAGGTTTCATGAGGAGAACGAAACGGATATGACGCCATCCGTCAGCAAAACTATGCAGTTTTGAGGGGGTCTGTCGTGGGTAATAATCGATGGGGACCTCTACAATGTTCAGGCTGCTCTTTTGATGCCATCACGAGCATCTCTGATGCAAATTCCATGCCGCCGGTTTTCAGGTGAAGCCGGTCCAGTGCTTCCCTGGTAATTGCACGAAACCCGCTGTGCGCATCGGAGAAGTGTGTCCGGAAGATAACATTGATCATCCAGGTGAGAAGCGGGTTGCCGATATACCGGTGGAGTACGGTCATCGAATTCCTGTGAATTTTACCTTTGAATCGTGATCCGATAACAAAATCTGCGCCATTCCTGAGAGGAGCCAGAAGTTTTGGAATGTCAAGAAAATCATAGGTGTTGTCGGCATCCCCCATAACAATGAAACGACCACGGGCACGGCTGAAACCGGTAAGATACGCATTTCCGTAGCCTGCCTTCTCAGGATGGAATACACTCGCCCCAAGCGATCCTGGCGATTTCTGCGGTCCGGTCGGTGGATGAATCTGCAACCAGTATCTCACCGTTGATTGCATTATCCTGGAACACCGTCTGAATTCTGGTAATGCATTCCCCGATTGTCCGTTCTTCATCGAGAGCGGGAAGGATTACCGAGACCTCGATGGCTGTTCCCGCACCGGGCAGCGTATCCATTTTCGTCTTTTTATCTCTTTCCGGGCGATATAAAAACACATTGATTTTAATTTAAAAAAACTTCAACTGGACGGGAAGAGGAAGATGTATGGAGCGAAAGGGGAAAATGTTCATTTCACATGGAAATTCAACATATAATATAGTTAACAGAAAAAAGTGATGCATCTTTTTCTTTGTGATACTATGATAACTGAGGAATTCATGAAAAAGATTCTGATTACCGGCATCAGCGGTTTTGTCGGGGGACATTTTGTTCATTACCTGACCACACATTACCGGGATATTGAAATCCATGGAATCAGCCGTTCACAGCCATGCATGGGATTTCGTAAACATCCCCCCCGAGATGCATGACGATCGCTATTTTCATCAGGTTGATCTCAATGATATTCCCAAAATAAAGGTACTGATCGAGAATATTCAACCAGATTATATTCTTCATCTCGCGGCTCAGAGTCTCTGTTTCAGAGAGTTGGAAGACACCGGTATTCTCATTTCTGAATAACACAAATATCTTCCTGAATATTATCGATACAGTCAGACTCAATGATAATGCTGCCCGGGTTCTTTCTATTGGGTCTTCGGAACAATACGGGATCGTATCCGAACATGATCTTCCCATATTGGAAGAGAGGCCGCAGAGCCCGGAGAATCCGTATGCGGTTGCACGGGTTGCCCAAGAACATCTTGCAAGGATATATGCAAAAGGATATGATCTTGATATCTGCTGTACCCGTTCGTTCAACCACTGCGGTCCCGGCCAGTCCGATCGGTTCGTGGTGAGTGCGATTGTAAAACAATTCGCAAAAGTTGTTCAGGGTATCCAGGAACCGGTTATTTCTATCGGCAACGGAGCAATTGTAAGGGATTTTGTCGATGTGCAGGATGTCGTTGAAGCCTATAATCTTCTTCTGGCCAAAGGAAAAAAGGGAGAAATCTATAATATTTGCAGCGGCCAGGGGCGAGCAATTAAGGATATTGTCACAACCCTATCCGGAATGCTTGGTATTCAGGTTTCGGTACACCAGGAACAGTCCCAGATTCGTCCGATTGATAATCCACGGATTATCGGGAGTTATCAGAAGATTCAGCGGGATTTGGGATGGAAACCAACGATCACCTTTGAACAGAGTCTCAAATCGGTTTACGCCTACTGGGACCGGAGAGTTCGGGTTGAATCAGAGATGCATGCAGGAAATACCAGCTAGTTTTGTTTATCAGCATAAAAAATTATTATGAAATGTTAATTATTTTCTTCAGGAAGGAGGTACATTGAAAAGCACGAAAACCCATGTATTTGGATCAATCTCCCATAAAATTTCTATAAATAACTTCTATAAAAATCCCGTCCTATTAATTGCTGACAGAATGAAATATAATGAAACCTGGTGAAATAATGTGAAGATTGCAATTTTTCACGATTATTTTGGAGCGATCGGAGGTGGAGAGCGGGTCGTGATCGCCATGGCGAAGATCCTTGACGCGGATATTATTACGACGGATACCGATTCCGTGCAGAAACTGGATCCATCAGTCCGGGTTATCAGTCTGGGAAGAACTATCCATTATCCCCCGTTAAAACAGATCTCCGCATCCCTCCTGTTCCGGACCTGTGATTTTTCCGAGAAATATGATTTTTTTATTTTCACCGGCAACTGGAGTCCGGCCGCAGCATATCGCCATCATCCGAATCTCTGGTATTGTTACACACCAGTTCGGGCATTTTACGATCTCCATTCTGTGTTCCTTCAGAGGCAGGGAATTTTAACTCGACAATTGTTCAAATTCTGGGCTTTTTTCCACCGCAGATTCGATAATCGAAATATCAGAAAGGTTGATCGTATTATCGCGATTTCATCCAATGTTTCATCTCGTATAAAGCAACACTATCATCGCACCGCTGAGGTTATTTATCCCCCGGTCGAATCCTTAAAATATCAGTTTCGAAGAATACGGGGATTTCTGGCTTTCAGTCAACCGCCTCTATCCGGAGAAGCGTATTGAACTCCAGATCGCGGCCTTCCGCAGGATGACGAAGGAAAAACTGGTCATTGTCGGAGGTTATGCAAAAGGGGACCATGCATCACGCTATGCGGAAAATTTGTTGAAAGATCTGCCTCCAAATGTCAGATTCCTTGGAGAAGTAAGTGAAGGAGAGTTGCAGGATTTGTATGCCAGGTGCAGGGGAATTATCTGTACTGCTCTGGATGAGGACTTCGGCCTTACTCCGCTCGAAGCAATGGCAAGCGGAAAACCGGTCGTCAGCTATCGATGAGGGAGGGTTCCGGGAAACAATAACCCCCGCGACCGGATTGCTCGTAAAACCCGATATAGATAAAATTGTCGGTGCAATCCGTTTCATCTCACATGATCCTGCACAATACAAACAGCATTGTTTCAGTCGCGCAAAGGAGTTTGATATTGAGGAATTCGGTAAGCAAATCGAAGCAGTACTACCGGGCATTCCAGATTCATGAACATTATTGGAAATGCAAAAAGGACAAATGATATCATCAATTTGTGGATAATAAGAAAAAAATTTGAGGTCAAGAAGACTATAGGGTATGGGATTTAAGTATCGATATGACCTTTGTCCATACTCCTGTTATTTGGGTTTTTTCAAACCATCTTGCTGGGAGAGGGTTTGAAACATAAGTAGGAAGGTTGAAAATACCAAACCTTAAACGGTCTTTTACCTAAGAATAAACTGACCAATTACCACAACCTGCGAACATAAATGGAGGGCCCTGTGAATTTCAGCCTCATTATTGAGCTTGCAAGAAGAGATTTTATTGAGCGGTACTCTGGTTCAGCTCTTGGCTTTGCCTGGTCGTTCATCTATCCTTTGGTCAATATCCTGATCTACATGGTAATCTTTGGGAATCTGATGGGAGCACGGTTGCCGGGAATGTCGTCGGTCTGGGGATATGGAGTTTACCTAATTCCCGGTCTTGTTCCCTGGACTGCGTTTGCAAACACCATAACACGTGCATCCACAGTATTTCTCGACAAAAAAAATATTATCGCGAAGATTCACATAGATCTACCCTCCCTACCCCTCTTCATCCTGATTTCGGAGAGCGTAACATTCATTGTTACCCTAATAATTTTTCTCATCATACTCGCACTGACTGGATATTTCTTCTCACCCTACCTATTTCTAATACCATTCCTGTATTTCATTCAGCAGGTCCTTGCGTATGCAATGGGATTCTTTGTCGCGATGTTTATCATCTTTCTCCGTGACCTCAAAGAGGTGGTTGTGATTGGACTCCAGATCTGGTTCTGGTTCACACCAATCGTCTATGTCTTTGATATTCTTCCTGGATTTGCCCAGAGGTTCTTGATTTGGAACCCGATGCTTTCTGTGATATCCGCGTACCACGACATTTTTGTTTATCAGAGGATGCCATCGTTTTACTACCTTGCGATTGTTTTGATGTTCAGTATTATACTGATTATACTGGATTATTTTATATTCAGAAAACTCGAGAAGGATATCCGGGATTTCATCTGATTTAATGGCATTGGATATCTCTAAGGGAATGCCTCCGAGGAAATTTTTAATGTCTGTGGTAACCAATATCAAGAGAAACAATTTATGATAAAAATTGAAGGAGTCTCAAAAAGATTTAAACTCTACCACTCACCTGCCGATCGACTCAGAGAGATTCTCTTCAGGAAACCGTATCACAAAGATTTTGTGGCACTCGACAATATCTCCTTTGAGATTGGTGCCGGAGAGACTCTTGGTATTATCGGTCAAAATGGTGCTGGAAAATCTACGCTTTTAAAAATTCTCTCAGGTATTGTAATTCCAGATAGTGGCACTATCCGAGTTGATGGGAAAGTTACGGGTCTTCTCGAACTTGGTACAGGCTTTAATTACGAAATGACCGGACTCGAGAATATTTACATGAACGGGACTCTTATTGGGATGACACGTGATGAGATAGACCGGAAGAAACAGACCATTGTCGACTTTTCAGAGTTGGGAGAGTTTATTAACGAACCTATGAAGACGTACTCCTCCGGAATGACGATGCGGCTCGCATTTTCCATCGCGATTCATGCAGATCCAAAATGTTTCCTTGTCGATGAGGCGCTGGCGGTCGGAGACGCATATTTCCAACAAAAATGTATGAGAAAGATCCGGGAATTCCGGGAGAGTGGCGGTTCGATTGTGTTTGTATCGCATGATATGAATGCTGTCAGAATATTATGTGATTCTACACTCTTACTTGATCATGGCAGAATAATCGATTATAAAGAAACCAAAGAGGTGGTTGATTTTTATGAGAATAACCTTATTAAAAAAATTCATTCCGGAAAAGAGGAAATAATTATTAAAAAAATTAACAAAGAGAAACCCGAGCAGAGATCAGGATTGGATACCGGAGAAGTGGAATTAATTTCTTTCAAATTTTTTGATGAGAATGATAAAGAAATTTCGTATATTGAAAGTGAACAGAACATTAAAATTTTTTTTGAAATTAAATCAAAAAAAGAGTTATCGGAACCTCACTTTGGAATAATGATTCGTAACTACCTTGGTCAGCTGATTTTTAACATTGATACCGATTCAATGAAAATGAAACCACCGAAACTTCTTGTGTCACAAATCGCCGCAATAACATTTAATTTTAACATTCCATTGGCCCCCGGAAATTACTTTGTCTCCGTTGGAGTTGCAAATAAAGGGGATGGATTTGGAAGATTTGAAAATTATTTACTATTTGTTCAAGATATCAATTTCATTAAGGTTATTTCAAATCCCCGTTCAATGTTATATGCAGGAATTTTTAATATGAATCCGGGAGTTGAGATACATTTTATTCAATAAACACTTTCGTGAAAACAGATTCAAGGGATAAAGAATATATGATTAGAAAAAAGTTCGTTATATGCATGCCTCTTAATTAAACCAAAGATGAAAGATATTGTTACCTCCCAATCTAATTCATAAATTAATACATTGATTTACATTAAGGAAAAAAGAAATTTTTTCAAAAATTATTTGTAATAC
Organism: uncultured Methanoregulaceae archaeon; assembly: GCA_963721245.1. Taxonomy (GTDB): domain Archaea; phylum Halobacteriota; class Methanomicrobia; order Methanomicrobiales; family Methanospirillaceae; genus Methanoregula. The sequence goes on from CAVRIL010000003.1 coordinate 238,629, forward strand.
GAATGAGGTTGTCCATGGATAATCACAACGAACATAACCTGATTGGCAATAACCGAGATGGTGGCACTCCGTCAGATAGCATCCAAAAAAATCTCGAATTCATCAAAAATCATTGGGATATTCAATCACAAAAAATGATCACTTATGGAATTTCACCAAATAAATCATGGCTATCCAGATTCCAGAACTTTATTCACCGCCCACTCTACAGATATTTCGAATCTATTGCAAATCATCAGGCTGTTTTCAATTCGTATCTCGTTCAGGTAATTTCTCAATTATATGATGAACGATCACAAAACGAAGATTTTCAGAGACAGGAACTTAAAAAATTATATGAAATCCATTTAGAAAATGAAAAGGCGATTTCTGAACAAACTGCACAATTTACAAAACACCTTGAATCCATCAATAGCAACATAACCCAAAAAACAGAAGAATTCCAGCAGATTCTCCATAACTATGAACAATCGGGTCAGGCAAATTTAGATAATATATGTCAAAGGCTCCGGGAGATTGACAGTCAGATAAATCTCACGATAAAAAGAGTAAATGAAATCGATAATTCTCTAAAACCCAGAATATCGATTAACTTGTCTAATCGATCTTTTTCAAAGACTGACCAATTTAATTATTTGGATTTTGAGGAAGTTTTTCGAGGCTCGGAAGATCTCATAAAACAAAGACAGCGAAAGTATATCCCATTTTTCAAAGGCAAAGGAGATGTTATCGACTTAGGGTCCGGCCGAGGTGAGTTTTTAACATTACTCTATGAACAAGGCATCCGTGGAATAGGGGTGGATTCCAACCGGAAAATGGTTTTGCGATGTCTGGAAAAAAAACTGGACGTTATTCAATGTGATATTCTGCAATATCTGGAATCGATTCCAGACGAGTCCGTTGATGGAATCTTTTCTGCGCAGGTGATTGAACATTTACCTTTCGAAAAACTGGATCAATTTTTTAAACATTCTTATGAAAAATTAAAAAATGAAGGGATTCTCATTGTAGAAACAATCAATCCTTATAATTTGTCAGCTTTTCGATGCTTCTACTTGGATCCTTCTCATCAAAAACCATTGTTCCCTGAACTCATTATGTACCTTTGTCGATCATCCGGATTTACCGAAATTTCTGTACAATTTATTTCTCCTGAACCACTTTCAGAACTCGCGAATAGTTCAGACTCCGATTCACAATGGATTTTCCGGGGATTATGCAGTTATCGCAAAGAAGCATGAACCAGAATAACTATGGTGCGACATGAAAATCGGTATTAATTTATTACCTTTACGTCCTGGAAAAAATGGAGGAATGGAGGTTTACCTGAGAAATTTGATGGAACATATTATTTATATCGATACTATCAATACCTATTACCTAATTACCGCGCCATATAATGAGCATTCACTTAATTTTGCTTCCAACAATTACATAAAAATCATCCTTCTTGATGAAACTGGGATTTTCGATAAGATTTCTTCTTTATTAAATTACTTCACTTCAGATAAGCGCTATTCAAAGAAACCCTTAAATGAAATTATTAAAAAATACGATATCGATTTATGGTTCTGTCCTTTTTTAAGTCTTGATCCCCGCCCCCTTAAAATTCCCGGAATCGTTACCATTCCAGATCTTCAGCATGAATATTATCCGGAAAACTTTCCTCATGAGGAATTAGCGCTTAGAAAAGAATATATTCGGCCATCCTGTGAAATGTCAACGAAAATTATCACCATCTCAAAGTTCTCGAAAAACAGTATAATTGAAAAAATGGGAATAAATCCAGAAAAAATTGAGGTGATCTATCTGGCAGCTGGAGATAATTTTACGCATATATCGCGGAAAAAAAATGACATACTGAAAAAATATGATCTCCCTGATCAGTATTTTCTATACCCAGCGAATGCATGGCCTCATAAAAATCATCAGACGCTTATTCTGGCTTTTAATTTATATCGGAAGACATATGGCGATTCTGTCCACCTGGTTCTTACTGGAAGCGATCTCCGGAATTGCCCTGCTATTTATGATCTTATATCCCTCTATCGGTTGACAGGTGTCATCCATATCCTCGATTTTGTGGATAAGAGCGATATGCCTGATCTGTATAGAAATGCAAAGGCTCTAGTCTATCCATCGCTTTTCGAAGGGTTCGGAATACCTCTTTTAGAAGCGATGGCAACAGATTGCCCGATAATTGCGTCAGATTCTACAAGTATCCCGGAAGTGGCAGGAAATGCTGCATATTTATTCGATCCGAAAAATCCTCAATCCATTTGTGATGCTATGCACAAAATTATTAATGACGAGGATGTGCGCAAACAACTTATTACGAACGGAAAGAGTATGTTGACCCTGTTCTCATATGAAAAGGTTGCTCGAAGGCATTTAGATCTTTTCATGTCACTATATAATCAAGCAAAAAATGCTGATATCACATATCAAAAAAAGGAAAACGTTATCCTTTCCGGGATCCATCCTGATGGCTGGATTTCACGAATGAAATTAATGTACCGGGGGCCAAAAAAATTCCGCTATGCACACATGGATTTTATCGGAGGTCTCCCTGTACCTTTATCCAATGAAAATAACGATAATACTCAATAATAAGAAAAAAACCTGGGTTCTGATTCCAGGAACAGGGAAATACTCATTTGAGTTTGAATTTCCGGATTCCAAGGGAATGGAAGGTGAATGTTCTGTTGAGATTATTCCCGAACGATCGTATGTCCCCAGAAAACTTGGGATTAATAATGACGAACGAACGATATCTGTAATACTGAATACACTCACATTGATTGATAATACGGCTATGGCAACACAGTTCATCAACAAATCAATCTGATAATCATGAACGAACAGCCGCTCATCACGATAATTACACCCTCGTTTAATCAGGGTCCGTTCATTGAAGAAACTATTCTAAGTGTTCTGAATCAGGATTATCCTAATATTGAATATATTGTGATGGATGGTGGTTCGACAGATATAACTCTGGATATTCTCAAAAAATACAGCGACCGTATTACGTGGTTTTCAGAAAAGGATAAGGGCCAGACGGATGCAATAAACAAGGGGTTTAATCGTTCAAAAGGGGAGATTCTGGCGTATCTTAATTCCGATGATACATATCTGCCTGGTGCGATACGCCGGGCAGTTCGTTATCTTACTCTGGAAAATCTAAATGCAAAATTCGTGTATGGTGAAGGATTTCATATAACTGCCCAGGGGGATGTAATTGAACGATATCCGACAGAATCATTTGACTTCCGGCATCTTGCCGAAACCTGTTTTATCTGCCAGCCGACAACATTCTGGAAACGGGAAGTTATAGAAAAAATCGGTCCATTTGACGAGAATCTCCACTATGCTATGGATTACGATTTCTGGATTCGTACAGCAAAAGAATACGGTACTCTTGAATATATCCCAGAATTTCTTGCTAATTCGCGCCTTTATAAGGAAACAAAGACCCTATCGAAGCAACTTGAAGCCCATGCCGAGATCCTCGATGTGATCAGAAAACATTATGGGAAAGGACATGTTCCGTCTACATGGATCTATGCGTATGCTCATAAGTATATGGATCGTGTGATTTCCCGGGAAACAAAAACCAAAAATGCCTTTTTCATACTAGGGATGACAATGATGACGGCATTGAAATTTTTGCAATATAATCAATCAATCCCGTTTTCGGAATTTAAAAGGTGGAAGCGATGGTATACTGATTCACTTTTTACCGTGGGGGAAACCTGATCGTATATGAAAATCGGCTTGGATATCAGCCTTACTGTCGGAAAAAAAGCGGGCGTCGGATATTATACTGCAAATTTAGTTGAAGCTCTCGCAAAAATCGACAAAGCAAACCAATATGTGCTTTACCCTTTTTTTTACCATATTTATCATCCCGACTTTAAAACCGCAGTAGGACCATCCCAGAGAAATTTTCATTTACGCTTTGAAATGCTGCCTAAATATATGATTGATCGGCTTTGGAATTCTCAAATACCGAGGAAATGGATTCTTGGTGATGTTGACGTCCTCCATTCAACGACATTCTGTGCCCCAGAGGACCATCCCGGAAAGCTCATCGTCACTATATATGATATCAGTTTTCTAATTTTACCGGAATGCCACACTGAGGCTAACCGGCAGCATTGCCTTAAAGGTACACTCGATGCAATCAGATATGCAGATCGAATCATTGCAATTTCCCACCATGGGAAGGAAGAACTAGTGAAATATTTTGATGCAGATCCCGATAAAATCGTGGTCACCCATCTGGCTGCAAAAAATATTTTTAAACCCTGTGGGATTGAAGATCAGAACCGTGTCCTGGCAAAATACCATATTCACCCAGGTTTTATCTTCACAGTCGGGTCATATGAACCAAGAAAGAATATTGGTACTTTGATCAAGGCATTTGTCAATCTGCCTGAATCCATAAAAAATATCCACCCACTAATTATTGCAGGTGGGAAAGGGTGGTTGAATTCTGATACCGATATATTGATCGGATCACAAAATTCCAAACAAATTAAACGTATCGGCTACGTTGATGAACAGGATCTTCCCGCTTTGTATTCTGCGGCCATTGCGTTTGTTTACCCTTCATTATATGAAGGATTCGGGCTCCCAATATTGGAAGCCATGTCCTGCGGAACACCGGTTATAACCTCGAATACGTCATCAATGCCAGAAATTGGCGGCGATGCGGCTCTATATTTTGATCCTTCCGATGCCGAGCAGTTAGAAAACACCTTAATGGAGTTAATTAATAATACTGATTTACGGACAGAGTTACGCCTCAAAGGGCTTGCCAATGCCAAAAATTTTTCCTGGGAAAAAACTGCCAAAGAGACCCTCATGATATATGAAGAAATAAACAAACGATGAAAACCTGCCAGTTAATCACATACAAATATTGATTCTGAAAATGATTTCACTTAAGAAGGCTTTTCTAATTCTTGAATGGTTAAATAATTCCTGAAAGGGGGGCACCCTGTAACGAGAGATATAATCAACTCCAATTTCACGACCCCAAGAAATCAAATGTCTAGTAGTCTCATGGGATATATGGCTGTTTTTTTTCCGGATAAGCCCTGGAGTACTTGTGTAAAAAATATGGATTTGAATCAGGGAGGCAAATATTGGATTATCAATAGACTTTATTTCAGTTCAATGATATATGAGATTATAGATGTCTGATATTTATGCCCCCTCGCGGAACATAAGTGACCTTTCCGATTGTTATTTTTATCATACTATGGATTTGCCAACCTTGGGCACAATCGTCGGCAATTGGGACTTGCGAGAAAATATGAAACAATATTTTGGTAATGTTAATCTCAAGGGAAAAAGAGTGCTTGATATCGGTGCAGCGAGTGGAGCGTTATCTTTTTGGATGGAAGAACAATCTGCAGAGGTTGTTTCTTTTGACCTTGCAAGCGGGGAAGAATGGGACTTGGTACCCTATGCCAAATGGACTGGTATTACCCAAAGTCTAAATGAGTATAAGACATTGATTGAAAAGTTAAAAAATGCCTACTGGCTTGCTCATCGATTAAAAAAATCAAAAGCAAAAGTTGTATATGGAAATGTCTACCGCATTCCAAAAGAAATCAATAATCTGGACATATCGGTTTTTGGTTGCATCTTATTGCATTTGAAAAATCCATTCGAGGCATTACAAAGTGGTCTCAAAATGACGCGAGAGACTGCAATAATTACCGATCAGATTCGGCCGTATCTGGATTCTCAAATGCCTGTCCAGGTTTTTATGCCTGATGCTAAAGAATTCAAAATATTTGATGTATGGTGGTATCTTAATCCACAAATCATCATTAAAATGCTTGAAGTTCTGGGTTTTGAAGACACTACCCTCAGTTATCATCAGGCACTTTTAAATGGTAACAAAGAATTGCTTTATACTGTTGTAGGCCATCGAACTTCCCCTTTTGAGGGATAAGTCTCGCAGATCCGTATCAGAAAAAAGTGTTTGGATTAAAAATAACATTCGTTGAAAATTTTTTCTGATACGATATTTTGGCGATTCAACACCATTGGATTGGAAAAAAAATCAGCAATAATACTAGTCGGTAAAAAATAGAGTTCGATGGCAATTGTTCAAAATTCATGAAAAGGATACGAGAAATTTTATGAACAACGTATACCAGGATAATCAGGCATTAAACGAACCCTTCAAAGTCGGCCGTGATGAATCAAGACTTTTATTTGATCTGGGTATTGCATTTTCCAGTATCAAAAAGATCGCGGGCAATAATAAAATCCTAGATTTTGCTTCGGGAACTGGCTGGATATCTGAATGGCTCAATCGAATGGGATACGATGTCGTGGCGTTCGATATCTTTGAAAATTTTGCATCTATAGGCAAACAAAGATTTTCTTTAGATAAACGTCTGAATATTCAATTAATTAATTTTGTGATCTGCGAAGGAGGTTTCCTGTCATTTCGGGAAAGCAGTTTTTCCAATATAATTTGTTTTGATTCACTGCACCACACGAAAGATTATTCAAAAATCCTAAGCGAGATGTACCGGGTTCTAATCCCTGGAGGCAGGGCAATCTTTATCGAACCCGGTGCAAAGCATTCTACAAGTAAGGAAACAAAAGAATTTCTTACTGTTTTTAAGGTCCAATTGGGATCTAATTGGATTGAACGCGACGTAATTCTGGAAGATATATTTTATTTATCTCAAAAATGTGGGTTTCATCAAATGAAGATCAAACCATTTCTTTTCCCGAATATGTGTGATTATTGTTTTGAAGAGTGGGAGCAGTTCAGAAATGGGAATCATAAACTTGCCGAATCGTATCTTAATCAGATAACGGACTTGAATTATAATGGCAGGGTGTGCTTTTATTTGGAGAAAAGTTAGTTTGGGAAGTCCTATCAAAATTATTTCTTTCTTCCTACAATCAATTCTTTCAAATGTAAGATATATCAATGATATTCAACCATAATACATCAGTTTTCATCAACTATCTGTGGGAAGGAAAAGAACCCTTTGATATCGAAAATGTAGATTTTATTCGGTTGGATTGTATGGATGTCGATTGTGGCATGGCGTATTCTCAGAGTTTTGGGGAGAATTATATTTTCTATGCTGTCAATTAATAAATAAATACCGAATAATTTGAATTTTTTTTACGAATTTTAACTCTTTTTTTAGGCAGGTCAATGTCAAAGAATATGGATTAAAAATCCTAATTATTAAAAATCACTTCTGATTTAGCCTGATATAATTTTGAATCGTTCTTCATCAGATAATAGACATGATTTATTTCAATAATATCGTTGGAATTTGTGAAATTCAATACATTATCAGGATATGTATTCTGTAGGGTCCATTCTCCACTTTGGGGGGAGGATAAATAATATGTCCGATATTTAAGATAAATTGTTTTATTCACAAAAAGAAAATAATATGCCCACATCTGATTCCAGTTGCGTTGGTCAACAATATTAATTGAAGTAACATTGGTCATCGAATTAATTTTCTGGAGATCTATCATTTCCTGTTCAACAATTATGGAATCCTGACTGGCTGCATAAACCAAGAAACTTGAAGTCCAGATATTACCAATAACTAAAAATAATAGAAGACTAATACTCAAAATCTGAACTTTATTCCCTTTTGCAAGAGATGAAAATGAGGTGCCCCTGAACCAATATAAACAGGAAATTAAAATTAAAGGCAAAAAATAAGTAATTAATTTAAAAGTCTTTATAGCCTTCACCGGACCAATCAGATGAAAATGCCTCTTTGGTGATCAAATAAGTATAAAAACAGACTACAAATGTTAAATTCGAAATTGAAAATAAAAATAATTTTTTATCATCGTTCCAGACTGATTTAATCGAGTAAAAACTAATCATCAAAATTAAGAGAGATAAAAAAAATCCAATTATTGACATATCCATAATTGATCTGTCGGATATAAATAATCCAAATATCCGGTCTGGTGATAGATAATGATTGAAAATAGGGATATTCCAACCAACAACCTGACCAGATATTACCGAAATTTTTCTAAAATAATCTAATATCGATGCTGGATAAAAAATTGCGATTGAAACAATTATAATTAAAAAATAAATTCCTTGCGTCACAAGCTGATGTGTATTTCTGAAAAATGCAAAAGTTATCGCAAAATATAAAATTAATGGAATAATAAATAACGGTATCAATGGTTCATAAACAGTCATAAGTCCGAATGATAAAATTATGGCGAAAGGGATATATTCAAGAAAATCTGAAATTTTATTTATATCCTTGATAATTGGATAATAAATAACAATGATGAGGCATAAAAAAAAACCCATTCCCAATATCTGAGCGAAAAAATCTTGATACAGGATAAAAAGAAGATTGAAATTTATTCCAATAAATAGACAAATAATACAGGATATTGCATTATCATAATTAAAAATTTTTTTGCATATTATATAACTGATCAATAGATCGAAAATAAAAAAAAGATACAAGACAATATTTGAAATCTTATATGGCTCAATATGGTATATCGAACCCGGAAAAGCTAATGCTAAAGTTGATGCAAAAAGTGCGTTAATATTTGAAGCATAAAATACGATTGTCGGATTGATAATTGAGTTATAATCTGATAAGGAAGAATACATCAAATATTTGCCCACGGCCGCATATAATGCGATATCATTATTTTGTAAAGACATTGTTGTTAAATTATCAATTTTTAAAAAAAACGGTATTGAAATAAATAGAAAAAGTATTGAACATAAAATAATAATAAAAAAATTTTCCTTTTTAATTGATGAGAAAATTTGTAATAATTCATTCCTCTTTATTACTATTGATAAAATTAGAAATAAAAAAGATGGAACCATCAGAAAATTTGAATAATTATTAGTTCCTCCAAAATCGCCATGGGCGAAAATCCAGCCTAAAAAAATAATATATGATAAACCGATGAATGGAGAGAAAAATAAGGAATATTTTTGGAGTTTGCTTGGACAAAATAAGATAGATAAACCCAATCCTGAAAATATAAATAAAAAACATATAATTATCGAATATAAAAGAAACTCTATCATTTAAAAGATACTTCCTCGTTTGTCATGTAATAATAATCATTTAGAAGTTAAAATTTTACCCTTACATCTAAAACTGGATGTACAATTATACTTTCTGAAAGATTATTCCATCTAATAAATTTCGGAAAAAAGTGATTCGAAAAATTATGAAGCTACAAATATGAATTATTGAATCCTTTTGAATGGAATCAACAACGAAGTTTCTGAATATAATAAACCAGATCATGTATAGATCAAACAATTTCAAGTTACCATTGGCAAATCCGATCTGGTTTCGATAAAATCCGAGATCCACGCGGTCAAATATCCTTTCATCACAAATATTGTGAAATTATAGAATGAGAATCCACGAGGAAATAATAGAACGTAAGATAGAATATTTTTTTGAATTTCTTCCGGATTCAGATCGCAGTTGAAGCGCTTATCCCTTCCCCCGCGATGGTAAAATTGGCCTATACCGATGGTAATTTATGAATTGCCAATCCAATTCTCTTTCGGAATACAAATAGCAGGGTCGGGAATTAATGCTAAAAGGGTGAGGGTCGCACGTCGGTTATAAATCAAGAAGAGGATTCCTTCAGGATTATGATAAATTTTAAAATTTTAAACTTTAAGAGATTTTCACTTCCCTTTATAAAAGATTGAACAACATAATTCCTGAAATAATTAAAAAAATTCCTATTATCACTTTCATATTCACATTTTCTTTCAATACCCACCACGATAAACCAATCACTAATACAAAGTTCAATGAAGTTATTGCATAAAACATCTTTAGAGGGATTTCCCTCAAGGCAATGACGGAAATTACTGTTCCGATTAGTAACAGGACGTAAGCACTACATGAGTAAATATTCAAATATGCTTCGAGAAAACATCTCGTTTTATTTTTAAGTAGTGATCCCATCTTCAAAAGTACCTGACTAATGCCTGTGAGCAAAACCGCAAGTAACACAAGGCTTAGAGAAAAGATCATGTTGTATCTCCCGAGTAATGTGAAAGTACCACAATCCCCGATGAAATCAAAATCAATCCAATGACATTTCCGGGAGTAATTCCTTCCTTGAATAGGAGTGCCGAAGCAAATAGGATTACAAAATTTACCAAACTCATGAAGGGATATGCGAAAGAAAGGGGATGGTGAATAAGTGCCTGCTGCCAGACTACAGCCTGGAGAAACATACATATCAATGAAAAAATATAAAAAAAATTTGTGATGATAATAATCAAGGTTACATGGGGAATTGTTATTGCAGCAAATTTTCCAGATATACCACCAACAGATTGGAGCAGAATTGATAATATAATAAAAGAAAAATTTCTTATATTTTTCATATCACAATTCCATTTCACTGATCACATATTGTTGGCCATGAGATATTTCAGCAAGAATCCTTCGTAAATATTCCCCAACAATCCCCATTGACATCAACATTGCTCCTCCCAGAAAACTAATCGCTACCATTTGGGAATTCCATCCCATTAATCCATATTCTGGTTCAATAATTTTTCTAAAAATAATGTAAAATCCAAAGGTTATACTGACTAAACTAGTTATTAAACCAATGATACCGATAATTTTTAAAGGCGCTGATGAATAGTTTATTAATAGATTGAAAGAAATTTTCGCATATTTAGTAAAATTATAATTTGATTTTCCAGATTTTCTCTGGTCATGTTCAACAGATACATTAGTAATTTTATTCAAGGGAGCACTTTTAACAATTAACGCTGTAATGAATGGGTATGCACTTTTTATTTGGATAATGTTTTTCGCAACTTCACGTTTGCAAATAACAAAATTTGAAATGTAGATATGATCGGGTATATCTAATACTGAATGGATAAATTTATGGAAAATTTTACTCAAAAAATTTTCAGAAGTATTATGCATTTTTTGATAATATTTGCCGTACACAACCCAATAACCATCGGATATCTTTTGGATTAATTTGGGAATTTCTTCGGGTGGATTCTGGAGATCATCATCCATCATAAGCACATAATCCCGGTACAATGATTTAAACCGCAGACCAGCGCATTGTGCTGACCAAAATTCCGCAATAAATGAATTATTTTTATCTTCTTGTTATGAGATCGGAGCTCCTTTAATTTTTCCCAGCTATTGTCAGAACTGCAATCATCAACAGAAATTATTTCGAAATTTTCAGTAATTGCCTCCATTACCTCAAAAATTCTGTTGACGAGTTCATCGAGTGTTTTTTCGCTATTATATACAGGTATTATAATGGAATATTGGATTGAAATCTTTTCATTTTCCATTTCGCCACTCCCAAATATAATACGGTGATTTTTCACCGCAATTAAAAATCACATCAATAACTGAAACCGCAGATTCAAAATTTCCCCAGGACTGGGAATAATCCGGATATCCTGAGTAATTCTTATAATATAATTCGATATTGGCAGTAGAGAATTTATCAGTTTCAATATAATTTTTTGCTGCAGGTCCTGATAAATATGAATCTGCCTCTATAGTTTGACAAATATTGATTAATTTATCATCTTTTGTGCCATCAGCATGCAGATCCTTTGAATTAAGAAATCTTGTTTCAATTCCCAAAATTTTTGATATTTTCTTTATCGAAAAAATATTTAGTTCAGATAAAAAATTAAATTTTTTTGAAAAAATTTCAAGTATTTCTGATTGATACGTATCATAATACGGGGCTGAAGCGTAACTATGGTGGAGGGTCCGTTTGTGTTTTTCTCTCCAGTCTTGTGTATAGTCAATTTTAACTTCATGAATCAGCTGATTAATTCCACCAAGAACAGGAACCGAAATCCACTTTATACCCCCGGGGGTTTTTACTTTATTACGATTTCTCCAGTCCCGGTGAGTATACTGGACATCCTCAAGAAAAACAAAAATATCGACATCATGAATGATGTCAAAATATCCTTTCCAAGGAAGATAATTTGATTGAATAATCGCAGACTTTCATTTTAGTCTCTTGAAATATTTTGCAAATTCCGGGAATGTTTCTTTGATGAAATCTTGTTTATACACATAAACAAAAAATTCAAATAATGGGATATCATGACTGATGGATACAAATCTTGAACAATTGACCACGCACCAGTTGAGGATTTCTTTCGGATCTGCATAATAGAGATTAGTATCATAGAAATCTGAATAGGAGGTAAGAAAATTGATACATATCCCTTTCTTTGCCATTCTAAACATATTTTTGTACTTTTGAATACAAAATTTTCCCAGTTTTCAATAGAATTTTGTTCCTTTGTATGAAAAGTACCATTCAGGCAATAGTAGTCATACCCTTTTACCGAATCGTTTATTGATTCCAGATCATTAGAGATGTTTTCCACAAAAAAAGGACATTCCGGAAATTTTATTTTATTTTTTCCAATAAATTCCTCTACTATGTCACTGCCTGAATAAGAGATTGATGCCGGATATTCGTTGAGAAATTCCTTGAAATGAGCTAATCCGCATCCTATCTCATGGACACTGAAGCGATTTGAATGTTCATACTTAAACAATTCAGCAATTTTCTGGAAACGGAGGTATTGAGTTTTTTTATCATTCCAGGATAGTGAAAGGGGTGAATCACCATATTGTTGAAATTTTTTTAGATAAAAAAATTTTTGGCTCTCTGTAATTTCTTTCATAAAAACCCTGTTTCTACTTTTTTAGGATTGCGTATCCAAATCCGGATTTACCGTATCCATTCCCATTATAAAGCATATATGTTGTGCGTTTATGAGTGAAAACATAAGGATACTCTACCATTTGAGAATCCCACCCATCAGGAGATAGACTGATTCCTATTTCATCATCTTTTCTTGTCCAGTGAATCCCATCGCCCGAATATGCATAACCGATCCGGTACGTCTCCTTCCCACCGCGGTACGAATAAAACATTTTATAGTGATTTTTATCTCTGATCACATTTGGACGGGAAATTGCGTATTCTTCAGAATTTTTAAAAGGGATACAGGTTATATCTGGTCGAATCCAATCAATTCCATTTTTAGATTCGGCATATTTAATGTTGTAAAAATGTTTGGGGTTGCCATTTTCGTCAATTTTCCATTGTTCACATGAAACATACCACATTTTCCAAAGGGAATTTTCAAGAAGTATACTCGGAGAGGCAGTCAAGTATGGATCTGTCTTATCTCGATCCAGTATGGGTACCGGGCTGATTTTTTTAAACGGATAGGTTGAACCGTCGTTTTCTGCCATCCCAATATAAAAATAAAATGGAACTGTTATTCCCAGCGACCACCCGACATAATACAAATATTTCTTATTTTGAAAATTCACAATGCAGGTAGGCATTGTTCCGCTGTCATCGAAAGAGCCTAATGGTCCGGGTTGCACTATGGGTTCAGGAGAAATATTCAAAATTCTTTCAGGGTTTTTGATATCAACATCAATAAATGCACCATAAGATCTGTTTTTTCTGTCCCGTGTCGTGAAATAAATCCTGAAAATATCCTCTTTCAAATGCTCTGCAAACGGAACTGCTGCATGAGAGTACATCCAGTCAGAATTTTTTTCAACACTGAATAACAATCCTTTTTTTTTCCATTCCATATTATTCATCCTTGACGCCAAATGCCTCAAAACTTGGTTTATTTCCGGGCTTTGCGGGATTTCCCACATACACTTTACCAGGTTCAGTATCCTTAACAACAACAGAGCCAGAACCGATGACGCAATCCTGCCCAATCGTTATGTGATCATTCAAGCAGGAATTGACGCCGAGAAATGAATTTTTACCTATCGTACAATACCCGGAGATTACGACATGCGATGATATGAAACAATTATCTTCAATATATGTTCTGTGACCTACATGGTTGCCGCTCCAGAGAATCACATTATTGCCTAACTTCACATGATACTGAAGAACATTATTTTCAAAAATAAAACAGTTTTCGCCAATCTTAACGTTTCTCCAGACAAATGCTTTTGTGCTTACATATGAAGCAACACTATACCCCTTTTCCTTAACAAGTTTATAGAACCGGGGCTCTTAATCGATTCAATTGAGTATATGTTGTGGCTACAAAAACTGAATATTCTGACGGGTCATATTTATTCTCTAATTCTTCAAAAGGAACAACTGGTAAGTCCAGCAATTTGGCATTTTTTATATAATCACGTTCAATACTGAAGGCAATTACCGTATAAGGTGAATCATATGTGAAATATTCACAAGCAATCTCAGCGAACTCTCCTGCCCCAATAATAATCAATTTTTTCCCGGTTTTCTCCATCCACAATTCTCCTGTTATTATTTTTAAAGATGCCAATAGATAAAATCCTGAAATAATTAATTTTGGATTGGTTGAAAAGTATTAATCACTATGACGTTTTTTTGTATTGTTTTTAAAGTACACCGGCATTCCTATATTTAACTCATTTTTCCATTTGTTATCGATCTGAACCATCTTTCGTTCAGAATCCTTATTTTCCACAATTCCAATTATATATGATCCTTCCGAAGGTTCAAGAGGAACCATTATCTCTGAAAAACTTAGTAATATCCAGGCCATATGATTCACCTCGAAAAAATAGTTACGATTGCTGTCCCTCCAGAACCACCGATGTTACAGCATAATCCGACATCCACGGTTGAAACTTGGCGCTCTCCGGCTGTCAGATTGTAATTGCTTAACAATCTCAACTGCCTGACTTACTCCGGTAGCCCCGAGAGGATGCCCTTTCGCTTTCAACCCCCCACTTGGATTAATGGGAATCATGCCGTCAATCTCTGTTGCCCCATCTTCAATCAGCTGCTTTCCCTGTCCTTTCTTACAAAAACCGATATCTTCCATTTCAATTAATTCAGTTATGGTAAAGCAATCGTGAAGTTCTGCGATATCAATATCTTTTGGTGTAACTTTTGCCATTCTGAATGCTTTTTTCGCAGCGTTAATGACCGTAGGGATTCTAGTAATTTCTTTTCGTGTATATAATTCAATCCCCCCCACATCATGACCCAGTCCGATAAGTTTTATCGGTGAATCGGAATATTTTTTTGCTGTTTTGGAAGAACACATTACAAGAGCTGCAGCGCCGTCGCTTATCGGAGAACAGTCATATTTTTTCAATGGCGATGCAACGTAGGACGATGTCAGTACATCATCAATGCTAATTTTTTTATGGAATTGTGCTTTTGGATTTTTTATCGCATTATTGTGATTTTTTACAGCAATTTTCGCAAGGTGCTCTTCATTTGTCCCATATTCAAAAAAATGACGTTTTGCCATTAGCGCATACAATCCGGGAAATGTAGTTCCATGATTAATCTCTTCCTGACCTGCTGCTCTGGCAATAATCCCATTTGTATAATCAGAGGGAATACCTGTCATCTTTTCAATCCCGACGACTAAAATTTTATCATAAATACCAGATCTGATGGCAATAGAAGCTTCCTTAATCGCAAGACCACCGCTGGCACATGCAGATTCAACACGGGCTATCTCTTTATGTATATTCATTTTTGAAGCTAATACAGCAGGAAGATGACACTGATTATTAAAACTACTTGAAAAATTTGCAATATAAATCGCATCAATTTTATCGATTGGAATGGTGGTCAATGCCTGAGTACAGGCATCCATCATGATATCCCCGATATCCCGAGGATCCTTCCCAAATTTGGTATGACCCGTTGCGATAACATTAACATTCATTTTAATACCAGATCAAGAATTTTTTTCAATTTCAAAATCGTGTAATCGTTTTCCGAATTGCTCATCCCCGCAAATACCGGCAACCTCAATAACATCTTACTCATCTCTTCCGTCACCGGGAAATCATCTTTACGGTAGCCCAGCCCAAGTCCAACAGGTGATGAATGCAATGGAACATAATGGAATACCGCATGAATCTGCTCTTCTTTCAGCTGATTCATCACATTATCTCGGGTCTGCTCATCGTGGAATAGGATATAGAACAGATGAGCATTGTGTTCTGCGTAATCCGGAACAATCGGTAACCGGATTTTTCCTGCATCTTCGTAGGATTTCAGTGCAGAATAATATGCATTCCACAGGCTGATCCGCAAATTCTGGATTTTATCCAACTTCTCCAGCTGGGCATAGAGAAATGCAGTAACAGATCGCTCGGCAGATAACTCGAACCGACATCCACCCAGGTATATTTATCCACTTCGCCGCGATGGAACTTGCTCCGGTTGGTCCCTTTTTCCCGGATGATTTCTGCTCGTTCGATAATCTTTGGATCATCAGAATTTATGAGAAGAGCCCCCCCTCTCCACATACATAATTTTTCGTCTCATGGAAACTATAGCATCCAAAATCTCCTATTGTTCCCAGGTATTTTCCCTTATATTTTGCATTTACACCCTGGGCGGCATCTTCCACCACTTTGAGATCATGTTCCTGTGCGATCTCCATTATTTCATCCATAGCGCAGGATACCCCCCCATAATGAACTGGATAGATTGCACGGGTTTTTTCGGTAATTTTCTTACGGATATCTGCAGGATCAATATTCAGTGTATCTTCCTGAATATCCGCAAACACCGGTTTTGCGCCTACGAGTAGAATAGGATTTACTGTTGAAGAAAACGTATAAGATGGAACAATTACTTCGTCACCCGGTTTGAGATCCAGAAGCCGGGTAGCCAGTTCAAGGGCAGTTGTGCATGATGTTGTCATGAGTGCTTTTCGTGCACCAAATTTTGACTGGAAAAAATCCTGAACGAGTTTTGTATATTTCCCATCGCCGCTGATATGCCCTCCTTCACTGAGGAGAGTGAAGTACATCTTCCATATACCGGATTTCATTTCCGGTAAGATAGGGGCGGTTAAAGGGGATCTGCATTATTCATCGCCTTTCTGGATGGTGTTATTGATGGAAAAGAGCATCTGGTTTGCATGCATCAGCGATTCAAAGGTTCCGGCATCAGTCCAATCTCCATCAACGATATCATAGGTCATTTCGGCATGTTCTACGTACCAGTTGTTGACAGAGGTGATCTCAAGTTCACCACGTTCAGAGGGTTTGATATTCTGGATTACCTCAAACACCTGCGGATCATACATATACACACCGATTACCGCATAATCACTTTTCGGGTTCTCCGGTTTTTCTTCGATCTGCATGATCATTTTGTTCCGCTCATCCAGCGCCGCCACACCGAACCGTTCCGGATCCCCAACACGCTTCAGCAATACTTTCGCACCGGCAGGTTGTTTTTTGAAAGCGTCTACATATTTCCTGATGCTATGGGTGAGGATATTATCTCCAAGAATGACGACAATTCTTTCACCATTTGCAAATACTTCCGCGAGTGCGAGGGCATCGGCAATTCCACCTGCTTTCTCCTGTACCTTGAAGGTAAAGTTGCAGTTAAAATCAGAGCCGCTCCCAAGCAGTCTGACAATTTCCCCCATGTGATCTTTTCCGGTGACAACAAGGATATCGGTTATTCCCGCGGAGAGTAATTGCCGGATGGGATTGAAGATCATCGGCTCCTTTCCTACCGGTAGCAGGTGTTTGTTCGTTACTTTGGTGAGGGGGTATAACCGGGTACCGGTACCTCCTGCGAGTATGACACCTTTCATGAAATCACGACTCCTTTACTGCAACACAGAGCAGACTGCTGCCAAATGGTAACGTGACTGAACTGATAAGCGGCACTTCCAGGCTGAAAATGAGAAAAAAAAGTGCATTAATGATTATATTCGGTTGCAATTCGCTTATCACTTCTTTTTTAATCTGTTTTTTCATCTCTCTCATCATTCATGCTCCCTGGTCGAGACGACAATTTTCGTGAGAGAAGAATAAACGGGTAGAGAAGTGTCATAAAATAACTCATTTTTATAACCTTAAATCCATTTCTTTCAATTTTTTCTCGTAATTCCTTCAGGGAATATCTTCGCTTATGTTCCGAATAGATATCCATCGCAGACCACAAACGCTTATCAGCAGGAACCGTAATAAAAAGAGTGCCTCCGGGTTTAAGGGCATCATGTATATTTTTCAGGACAGTATCATCATCATCGATATGCTCAAGGACATCAAATGCACAAATGCCATCAAATTCTTCAATAAAAAGCTGATCTGAAAGATTAAATTGATAGTAGGGATCTCCGGCGTCTCTCTCTTTACAGAATTGCAGTGCATTAAAAAACAAATCTGCACATTCAACATGATATCCCATTTTTTTCAGATATCGTGAAACATATCCAGTACCGCATCCAACTTCAAGGATACGCGACTGCGGAGATAAGTATCGGGTAATTACATTCCCGATTATTTTGTTCCGCACTCTGAACCAGAAATTTTTTTCTTCTGACTGATATAGAATTTCAAAAGCGTTATCAGGGAAATACTGCTCTTCGTGTAGTGTATCTCTGGCAAATTGAGTAAATCCCCTCTTTATTCGGAAAAATTTTCCCACAATTCTGGCAGGAATACTGCATAGCCTTCTTTCAATAATGGACTTTTACAGGCTAGGGCAGAGAAGCAATGAAAATCACACCTGAAACTTATTGCCTATACTCCTTCTGGTAATATGAGAGGTATTCTTTTGTCATTATTGAATCCAGCCAATTAGAATGATCGAGATACCAGCGGACAGTATTTTTCAAGCCATTTTCAAAGGGAATTGATGGTTTCCAGTATCAGGTCTTTTTGAATTTTTGTCGAATCGATCGCATAGCGCTGATCATGACCTTTCCGGTCTTCAACATAGGAAATGAGATCTTCTGCAATCGTTCAAATCTGGCCGCAAATCTGCAAGTAATCTGAATAATTAATTTAACGATCTCGATATTGGATCTGTTCGTTGTTCGCACCGATATTATACACCTCTCCACGAACTCCTTTGTGAAGAACCAGATCTATCGCAGAACAATGATCTTCAACATGAATCCAGTCACGGACATTGAGTCCATCTCCATATACCGGAATTTTCTTTCCGATCAGGCATTTGAATATAGTTAATGGGATCAACTTTTCCGGAAACTGATAAGGCCCGTAGTTATTTGAACACCGGGTAATATTGACTGGCAAATTAAACGTATGAAAATATGACTCTGTTAACAAATCTGCGCACGCTTTACTTGCAGAATACGGGCTGCGTGGTGCGAGAGGTGTGGTCTCCCTGAATAAGCCTTTTTTCCCAAGAGAACCATAAACTTCATCAGTTGAGACTTGGAGATATTTTTTCACACCAAATTTCAATGATGTTTGTAAAAGATTCTGGACACCCATAATATTTGATTTCATAAAAATACCCGGATTAGCGATGCTCCGATCCACATGAGATTCCGCCGCAAAATTGATTATATAATCCGGACAAAATTTTTTAAAAATCATCGATGTACATTTACGACTGCAGATATCTCCCTTAACAAATGTATACTGCAATTTTTTTTCAATGTCTAAAAGATTTTCAAGATTTCCGGCGTAGGTCAGGTTATCATAATTGACTACATGGATATGGTCATTTTTTTCGAATAGATAATGAATGAAATTACTACCAATGAATCCGGTGCCACCAGTTACCAGATATGTTACATCCGACATATTCTGGTTAAATAATGGTGATAAATTGGTTTAAAATTATTGACTACAGTTTTTTAAAAAAATCGCTTGCGGGTCGAAAAGATACCAATAAATGCAAATCCTGAAAAGACACTTGAAATTATTCATGAACCTCATTGGACATAAAAAAAGAAGTTCCTTTATTTTTTATTTGTAAGTGAAGACTTTGATATAAAAGAGCGGAATAATAAAGTCAACAAACTTTATCATTCTCCGCTACGAGTATTTCCTGACAATTTGGCATCCGATCATATTACGACAGTAAATTCAGACGCTATTAGAAAGAAAATTCTTTTCATGAATACTAATCACTGTTGAAATTATAATACGATTTTCAAATAAGACAAATGCGCAAGGTGTCTAACAGTTTTTATCCTCGAAGAACTACATTTTACCTAGGTTCTTCATTTTTATTTCCATCTATCCGTGGAAATAAAAAAAAGGTTCAACAATTTATATCAAAATCAAATGAGGCCAAAATCTCATAATGTTGTATCATTTTTTTGCAAGCAAATTAGATTTCTTTACCACAATTGAAAAATGTCTTAATGATAACGTTATTAGAAGAAATTTCCATATACTTTTATAGAGAAAAAACCAAAATAACCAAATAATGCTTCAATTTTATAGAAAATTTCATAACTTAAATATGAAGATTTTTTGCCTCGTTTTGGTATTTTTAATTTTTGTTCCCCAACCAGTATCTGCATATCTCGATCCGGGATTTGGCAGCATGGTATGGCAGATGATTGCGGCAGTAGGATTCGGTTTGGCGTTCGTGATGAAAACATATTGGCGAAAAATCAAAAATATTTTTGTAGCGAAAAAAAATGTCAAGCCTAAGGAATGATAATATCGGTGTCATGCAGAGTTCATTCCGTGATCCTGCGGGCTTTTTATTTCTACGGAATGACGTTCTCTATCGTCAAATCAATATAACGTATCGTCCTCATTACGATGAGTCTCATCGGATCGGGACTGTATAAGACGCTGATTTCAAAAAAATTGCTTATCCGCCATGAAGAGGTCGCTATCCCACCGGATCAACCAGATCGTGCGTTCAGAATAATCAAACCGGTTATAATTCCTTTTATTTCGTATCCTTACGAATGGTCATTTTCACAATTGAAAAATGCCGCCTTGTTAACTCTCAGGATCCAAAAAATTTCTCTCGACCATGGTATGACGTTGAAAGATGCGAGTGCATATAATGTCCAGTTTATCGAAGGGAAACCTGTTTTTATTGATACTTTATCATTCGAAATATATGAACCGGGAAAACCCTGGATCGCATACCGCCAGTTCTGCCGACATTTCCTTGCTCCACTTGCTCTTATGGGATATACCGACATCCGCCTTGGACAATTAAACCGTAGCTCGATTGAGGGAATCCCCCTTGATCTGGCAAGTTCTCTCCTTCCCAAAGAGAACATGGCTGAATTTTGGAATCCTGATGCACATTCACCTTCATGCGAAAAGTGAAAAAAAATATGCGGGTATTCATGTCCCTATCCCGTCCCGGCAAATCAGTAAGAATTCTTTTTTTGGGCTGCTTGAAAGTCTGACTGCAACCACGGAATCGTTGGTATGGCATTCTGCAGGCACGGAATGGGCAACATATTATCAGGATACTAATTATTCAGCGGATGCTTTCGAGCATAAAAAAGAGATTGTCACGAGATTTTTAGAATCAGTCAAACCGAAGATGGTCTGGGATCTTGGTGCCAATAATGGATCATTTTCAAGAATATCGAGTAACAAGGGGATTCCCACCATTTCTTTTGATGTCAATCCAGCTTGTGTCGAATCAAATTATAGGGATATTGTACAAAATCAGGAACTGGATCTCCTGCCACTTCTTATCGACCTGACCAACCCCAGCCCGGGTATCGGCTGGCAGAATGAAGAGAGAAAATCCCTAATTGAACGAGGGCCAGCTGACACCGCACTTGCTCTCGCCCTGATTCATCATCTTGCGATATCGAACAATGTACCCCTCGGAAGAATTGCAGAATTTTTTGCCAAGATCTGTAACGCTTTGATAATTGAATTTGTCCCGAAGACCGATTCTCAGGTCCAGAAGATGCTTCTGAACCGAAGAGATATCTTTGATGAATTTGATGACTATCATTTTGAAAAATCTTTTTCCGTTTATTTTATCATCCAAAAGAAGGAACGAATCAAATCGTCTGAAAGGACAGTTTATTTATTGACGAAACGGTGAGACATGAATTTTTACCAGTCGTTAAAAAAATCTCAACGTGATATTATTATTCCTGCGTTATCCGCATCTTTTTTACTTTCAACTACTCTCTGTTTTTTTGGGCCGGCAACCATATATTATACGAATATTTTCGAATTTTTCTTTACGTTTTCTGACATTTTTCCTCTTCTCGTAAGTCTGACAATCGTCGTCGGACTATTACTCACCGTCGCTATTCTGAGATTATTTACAGGTAAAATCCATCGGACAATTGTGTGTTTTGTTTTTTCACTTGGTCTTCTGTTTTACATTCAGGGAAATATTTTTATTTGGAATTATGGATTGCTCGATGGCCATGAAATAGTGTGGAATAACTACATCAGAATCGGAATATTTGAACTGCTTGTATGGATAGTAATTCTTGCGATCTTTATAATCAAATCTGAAAAAATTTACCGTTATGTTGCCGTTTCCTGCATGATTTTGATTGTTATCCAGACCATTGGACTTTTTTCCCTCGTAATCAGTGCACCTTCAGAACCCTTGTGGAAGAATTATAATTTCATTGATAACAAGTCGAAATTTGACTTTTCCGACAATAGTAATGTCATTGTTATTGTCCTGGATACGCTTCCGGTCAGACATATTTCAGGAAATTATTAATGAAGAAGAAGAATATAATAAAATGTTCCAAGGATTTACTTATTACCGGAATGCCGCGGGTGGTTTCCCTTCGACAATGGCATCTATTCCGTTGATGATGACCGGGGTATATTACAATAATTCAATCCCATTTGATGAGTACGTAAATACTTCTTACCAACATGCATCATTGCCGAAAACTCTCAAGGAAAACGGGTATCTTGGATGGGCATATGAAAGTAATCGTCTTATATATCCGGATCCGGAGATTTTTTCAAATGCCCGAAAAAATACACCGGATTATGTAAGCGTCTTCATCTCGCTGGGTCAGCTAGTTATGATTCAGGCATTCCCCACATTTTATCAAAGAGGCGACATTTCCCCTGGTTACCTTCCCTCTGATGATTGATCAATCTTCGTATTATCAGAGCTGTGTCCAGGATCAGATCTTCTATAATGAGTTAAAAACACAGACTATTGCATTTAGAGAAGAATCCAATATTTAAATTTTATCATCTGAATGGTGCACATCCACCATTCCAATTAAATGAAAATATTGAAATCACGGAATTGCCAAATAATCACTTCGGATACAAAGAACAAGCCAAAGACTTCTTTAAAAATTGCCGGGGAACTTATCTCAAAATTAAAACTCGCCGGGATCTATGATAATTCCATGATAATCATTACCGGCGATCATGGATTGAATGGTGAGATTATTTCTGAAGGCGTCCCGCTTATATTATATAAACCATTCTATGCAAATGATACTCTGAAAATTTCTGATGCTCCCGTATCATTATCTGATTATCCCATCACAGTCACGACCGCACTCAATTTGTCCAGTAATTTTACCGGGATTTCGATGCAAGATCGGCAGGAGTCTGATACACGTCAACGCTTGTTCTATTATTATTCCTGGGAAAATGAATACTGGAGCCATGCTTACCTTCCACCTATGCAAGAATATATCATCACCAATTTCAGCTGGTCTGATGATTCTTGGCAACTGACGTATCAGGATTATTATCCGAACGAAGTACGGGTAAGTTCTCCGCCGAAATATCATATGGGAGCCAAAGTATATTTTGGACAAGATCAAAAATCTTCTGATAAATATCTTAATTGGGGCTGGAGCAATCCGGAAAAATCGTATGTATGGTCTAACGGAAATACCGCAAGAATCGTGTTTCTAATGAATAATACTGATTCTGATTTGCGATTACATTTAGCATTAACACCATTTGTTATCGAAAATAAACAAGGAAAACAGCGAGTATTAATCGATTTAAATCACCATGAAATCGCCAATTTATCACTTGATCAAAACAGATTATCAGATGAAGAAATTGTAATGTCTCATGAATATTTAAATGAGAGTCTCCAGTGTATTACATTTTATCTTCCTGATGCAAGGTCCCCATCAGATTTTGGGTTGTCTTCAGATTATAGAAATTTGGCAATAGCTTTAACATCATTTAATATTTCTCAGGATGTTGAAAATCAAATTCTCTATGGGGAAGGGTGGTATCCCCCTGAAAACTGGTCTGGAACTGATACACGTTGGATGAATTCCCACGCAACATTGGTTTTTTATTCCGATGAGAGCCGGATGGGGACGATAAACATGCAAATAGTAAGTTTTTCCAGTCCAAGGAAACTTGAAATTTTTACAACTGACCAACGCGAATTACAGGTTACTGTTCCAACTTATTTTGTGACTGCTGTTATGCCGGTTGATATCCACAAAGGAAAAAATATTCTACATTTCAACACGTCAGTGGACTGCAAAATTCCAGTCATTATTCCAGAACTCAATTCCAATGATACTAGATGTCTATCTGTAGCTGTGCAAAACATTACTATTTCGTGATCATTTAATATCAGCCATTAAAATGAAAATGATCAAATGTTTGGAAAAATGCTTTGCTTAACAGACTTGAAAAGGAATTGTTGAATTGAAATCTGGAAAAAAAGTAATAAGGCATATGTTTGGTCAACTATGAGAATTCGCTTTCCCCCAAAAAAAGCCGGCCCTTTCATACATTCTGTCCGCATGATATTCTTGTTTCTACACAGTTTTCCGATGGGTGAAAAAATTAGGATATTAATCCATTTATTAAGACCTTAATTCCATTTCCCAACAATAGGCTGATACCCGGTGGCTCCCCATGTATACGCCTTATCGGTTCCAGGAGTGAAAAATCCGTCACCGTTGTAATCCAGATACCAGATCCCAAGAGACGGATTATAGGTCCCGATCTCAACTTTAGTATCCCCGTTCCAGTCTCCTGTTACCGGCTGATACCCAGTGGCTCCCCATGTATACGCCTTATCGGTTCCAGGAGTGAAAAATCCGTCACCGTTGTAATCCAGATACCAGATCCCAAGAGACGGATTATAGGTCCCGATCTCAACTTTAGTATCCCCGTTCCAGTCTCCTGTTACCGGCTGATACCCGGTGGCTCCCCATGTATACGCCTTATCGGTTCCAAGAGTGAAAAATCCGTCACCGTTGTAATCCAGATACCAGATCCCAAGAGACGGATTATAGGTCCCGATCTCAACTTTAGTATCCCCGTTCCAGTCTCCTGTTACCGGCTGATACCCGGTGGCTCCCCATGTATACGCCTTATCGGTTCCAAGAGTGAAAAATCCGTCACCGTTGTAATCCAGATACCAGATCCCAAGAGACGGATTATAAGTCCCGATCTCAACTTTAGTATCCCCGTTCCAGTCTCCTGTTACCGGCCGATACCCGGTGGCTCCCCATGTATACGCCTTATCGGTTCCAGGAGTGAAAAATCCGTCACCGTTGTAATCCAGATACCAGATCCCAAGAGACGGATTATAGGTCCCGATCTCAACTTTAGTATCCCCGTTCCAGTCTTCTGTTACCGGCTGATACCCAGTGGCTCCCCATTTATACGCCTTATCGGTTCCAGGTGTAAAAAATCCGTCACCGTTATAATCCAGATACCAGACCCCAAGAGACGGATTATAGGTCCCGATCTTGTTAGCCTATAACATTTGCAACATTGAGTGTTGCATATGCTGCCTGTAAGGCTTTTGACGCATTCAGTCTCCCACTGCTGTTGACTTTTCCTGTGAGCGATGGTTTCACATCAACATTGTTGAGAATGATATTTTTTATTTCAATATTCGTGAGCCGGGGGTTCACGGATTTTACGAGGGCTGCGACCCCGGAAACAAATGGTGTCGCCATGGAGGTACCATCATGGTATTGATAGCTGGCAGATGCACTTGCGGAAGATATATTTGTACTATAGATCCTGACTCCCGGAGCCGCCAATGAAACATTAATTTGTCCGTAATGTGAGAAAGACGCAAGATTATCGCTTTGATCAGTCGCAGCAACGCTGATAATATTAGTGGAAGTAAATGACGCAGGATACTGAGGGTTGATATCACTATTCAATTCAGGTATTGAGGATCATCATTTCCCGCTGCTGCGGTAACAAGTGCAGGGGAAGCGTCAATGGCATTTTTCAATGTTTGTGAGTAATCGGAACCACTCCATGAATTGCTGATGACATGCGCTCCATTCGCATTCGCATAGTTGATAGCTGAAACCGCATCTGTAACCGTTAACGATCCCTTATAATCCGTGACCCTCAGGGGCATTATTGTTACATTCCAATTCACTCCTGCAATCCCGATACTGTTGTTGCCGACCGCGCCTAGAATACCGGCGCAATGGGTTCCATGAAATGTATTGAAATACGTATTTCCATCCATGGGATTGTTATTGCCATCAAAAAAATTCCAGCCATTGATATCGTCAATATATCCATTATGGTCATCATCAATCCCATTTCCTCGAATTTCTCCCTGATTTGCCCAGATATTTAAGGAAAGATCCGGATGATTGTAATCTACACCGGTATCAACCACAGCAACAACTATAGTATTCGATCCTATTGAGATACCCCACGCATCCGGTGCGTCAATATCTGCACCGGGAATCACAGTATTATGAAGCCCCCATTGAAGATCATAAAAAGGATCATTAGGTGTCAGTGCGGTGGTGTGATAAACATAATTTGGTTCCGCATAGAGGACACCAGGATTTTGCTTGTACTTAATAATTGCCTCAGTGACAGAGAGATTTTTGGGTAATTTTACCAATTGTAAACCTGGTAATCCATTATCAGCAAAATCCTTTTTTAGTTTCACCCCGATCTTCGCATTCTGGTCGGCGGCATTTGCACTCATTACTTTGGGATCCTGTATTTTTCTGTAATCATAACGCACTATCAATTCATCGGCAACGAATTCGCTGCCGTTTTTTGAATCCTTGATAAAAGATATCTCCTGCTTTTCGTTCTTATCAGCAATAGAAATATCTGAAGGATTCAGTGTATTCCAAGAGGTGGTCTGGAGGGTGAAACCAGAAATATTCAGTGTACGTATTTCAGAGACATTTGGAGTAATGATTGAAGGTGTATTGTTCGTAATGACCGTATTATCATCTAAAGAAGCATCTGTAGGCGCACAGACTAAGAGCAGGCCAACGCAAAGAACTAGTAGTAACATAGAAGTTTCCTGTTGAAGATGCATAATGATAATTTGTTGAATTTGCCATTAATCTATTAATATCTGCAGGTAGCTCGATTTCGAATGATATTAATTCCAGTCGATTTTTCAGATACATCCAGTCTTAATATTGGAATAATCATCAGAAGAGAACAATAGAATTCTATCAAACTAAGTCCTAAAAATGAGAGTTAATCACGTCGTTACAAGATTGTTTGAATTAAAATGGGTCTGTGCAACTTTTTTTAATCAAAAAAATGATGGTTTAAAAATTTCTTTATACCCATTTTCCAACCACGTGCTGATATCCGGTGGCACCCCAGGTATACGCTTTGTCTGTTCCGGAAGTGAAAATTCCATCTCCGTTGAAGTCAAGATACCAGACTCCGAGTGTCGGGTTATACGTCCCTATCTCGGTCCTGCCGTTTCCGTTCCAGTCTCCTACTACCGGCTGATACCCGGTGGCTCCCCAGGCATATGCTTTGTCGGTTCCGGAAGTGAAAATTCCGTCTCCATTGAAGTCAAGATACCAGACTCCGAGTGTCGGGTTATACGTCCCTATCTCGGTCCTGCCGTTTCCGTTCCAGTCTCCTGTTACCGGCTGATACCCGGTGGCATCCCCAGGTATACGCTTTGTCGGTTCCAGGAGTGAAAACTCCGTCACCGTTGTAGTCCAGATACCAGACTCCGAGTGTCGGGTTATACGTCCCTATCTCGGTCCTGCCGTTTCCGTTCCAGTCTCCTACTACCGATTGATACCCGGTGGCTCCCCAGGTATATGCTTTGTCGGTTCCGGAAGTGAAAATTCCGTCTCCATTGAAGTCAAGATACCATGCTCCGAGTGTCGGGTTATATGTCCCTATTTCGGTCCTGCCGTTTCCGTCCCAGTCTCCTGTTACCGGTTGATACCCGGTGGCATCCCCAGGTATATGCTTTGTCAGTTCCGGAAGTGAAAACTCCGTCTCCATTGAAGTCAAGATACCATGCTCCGAGTGTCGGGTTATATGTCCCTATTTCGGTCCTGCCGTTTCCGTCCCAGTCTCCTACTACCGACTGATACCCGGCGGCATCCCCAGGTATATGCTTTGTCGGTTCCGGAAGTGAAAATTCCGTCTCCATTGAAGTCAAGATACCATGCTCCGAGTGTCGGGTTATATGTCCCTATCTTACTCGCTGTCACATTTATGACGTTGATATACCCGACCCGCGTCGAGATGTTGCTCCCGCCAGCATTGCTTGCATTCAATGACACTGTGTAATTACCTGTTGCAAGGTAGGTGTGTATAGGGTTCTTCACCGTTGAATTCGTAACATTCCCATCACCGAACGACCACTCCCATGTAGTCGGTACATTCGTTGACAGATCGGTGAACGCCACCATCAACGGCGCAGTTCCCGGAGTCACGGTGTGCCGGTGAAATTCGCAACGGGTGCTGACACTGGAGCCGCTTCAGTGACATTAATCCAAAACGCGTACGCCGCCGTTGAATTATAATCGACTGATGATCGCGCCAGCAAGACAACGGAATAGTTACCGGCAGTTGTATAGACGTGCGAGGGATTCTGTTGCGTTGAACCTTCAGCTTTCAATCTCCAGACATCTTTTGGATATGTTGTGTTCAGGCCGTCCATTATTACCAGACTGCCATCAGACGTTAGAGCAATACTTGGGGAGGCTCGTGGAGAAAACGCATGGGCATTCACTTGGGTCCATGTATACCCTTTATCTGAAGATCTCCATATATCATTGAAATAATTATTATCTCCCGAAACGCCCCCCACCAGCACGATACTGCCATCCGGCATTGCTGCTGCGTTCATTCCCCTGCGGGCTGACCAACCGCTGCTGGCGTTTACCTGTGTCCATGTCTCGCCTTTATCTATTGAACGCCATGTGTCATTTAAGTCCGAAGAATTCAATCCACCCATGAGAACAATGCTTCCGTCATGTAATGATACTGCAGTATGTACTTTTCTCGGTATCCATCCGGAACTGGCATTCAGCAGGGCCCATGTCTTTCCTTTATCAGTTGAACGCCACACATCATTCAAGAGAATACCGTTATTACCGCCGGTTAGTACAATACTGTCATCTGGCAGTGCCAGAGCAACAGTGTTTGCTCGTGGAGACCACCCGGAACTGGCGTTTACCAACTGCCACGTAGAACCTTTATCGTTTGATTTCCATGTATCATTATAAAAGACGATGGTACCGGAGACGTTACCTTCACCACCCATTTTCACAATGGTGTCGTCGCTCAGGGCAACCATGCTGTTATACGTTTCATATCTTTTTGCCCAACCACCACTGGCGTTTACCAGTTGCCACGTTGCACCGTTATCGGTCGATCGGTATGTGTCATTCCGAAGATTCCAGGCAGGGCAGTATACAATGCTGCCATCCGTTAATGCCACGGCCCCATTATGAAATGCCGCACTGAAATCGTCAGACGCATTCATCTGCTGCCATGCGTTGGTATATGACTCATCACCAAAATACCAGGCCCAGCCTGTCGCATTCCTGGACAGATCCGTGAATCCGACTGTTAACGGTGCCCGTCCGTTCGTTACATTCGCATGAAAATCTGCAACTGTCTGAGGTTTCGGAGGTGCCGTGACATTAACCCAGAACGTGTGCGGTATTGTTGAATTGTAACCTGATGATGATCGCGCCATTAATACGACAGAATAATTCCCGGCTGTTGTGTAGACATGAACCGGATTCGGTTCTGTGGAACTTTCAGCATTCAAACGCCAGACATCTTTTGGATATGTTTCATTAAAGCCGTCCATTACCACAAGACTGCCATCCGACGTCAGGACAATACTTGGGGATGCTCTTGGAGGGAATGCATTGGAATTTACTCGTGTCCATGTATATCCTTTATCCGTCGACCGCCATACATCGTTCAGAGTGGTATCGGGTCCTGGTAATCCCACCCAGTAACACGATACTGCCATCCGGCATTGCAACCGAATTCAAACCGTGGCGGACCCCCCAGCCACTGCTGGCATTTACCAGGATCCATGTTTTTCCTTGATCCGTTGACCGCCATGTATCGTTCATATTCGAAGAAGCCTTTCCGCCCATAAGGACGATACTTCCGTCAGGCAGGGATACTGCGGAATGCAGTTTTCTGGGCGCCCATTCAGAACTGGCATTCACCAGTTCCCAGGTCTCACCCTGATTCGTTGAAACCCAGACGTCGTTCATAGAAGTGTCAGTATTACCTCCGAGCAACACGATACTATCGTCCGGCAATGACACAGCAACAAGATTTGCCCGTGCCGACCAGCCGGAGCTGGCGTTTACCAGCTGCCAGGTATAGCCTTTATCAACTGATTTCCAGGTATCGTTAAAATAGGTAACGTTGTTGTAAGAGCCACCCATTTTCACGATGGTGCCGTTGCTTCGTACAACCATGCTGTTATAGGTCTCAACCCGTGGGTCCCATCCACCGCTGCTGTTCACCAGCTGCCATGTTTCACCATTATCTGTGGATCGGTATGTTTCGTTCCGGGCATTCCAGGCCGGGCAATATACAATACTACCGTCTCCCAATGCGACTGCGCCATTACGGAATGCTTCAGTGAAACCATCGTTCGCATTCATCTGCTGCCATGCGCTGGTATATGATTCGTCACCAAAATACCAGGCCCAGCCTGTCGCATTCCTGGACAAATCCGTGAATCCGACTGTTAACGGTGCCTGACCGTTTGTTACGTTTGCGCTAAAATTTGATGATACATTGGATGATAACACCCCGTCTATCCCATATTGAGGGATAAGAACCGGATCAAGGGAACTCGTAGTATAGCGTATCCCGGCCGTAGATGTTTCAGTTATCTCTGTTGCTGGAACTGAGGCTGGTTGGGGAGTGATTTCAGCAGCAAGTTCTTCATCTTGTGTGACTTCCACTGAAGGAAGATCATTCAGGACAGTTGACGTTCCTGTAATTACTGGTTCGACCGTCATCACTGCTGTTTCAGGTATATCACCTGGCACGATCGTTGTCACCTCAACCACAGGTACCACTGGAGCTGGTAGGGTGATGTTCATCTGTACTACATCAGAATTCTCCGTTACGCTGGAATTACCAGCAGCGACAGGAATGGCAACTAACAAAAGGGCAAGGATAAGCCCGGACACAAACAGTCTTCTTCATGGAATTTCTTCCTCGATTTGCGATGAATTAAGAATAACAATGTACTATACATTCTGCAATTTCGATTAATAAAGTGTGGCGAGGCACCGGTGCCTTGCTCAAGGATAGTACACCACCGGTACTGGTCAAATCATAAAATTATATTATTCAGCATTAGAGATTCCGGTTTAATACAATCAATAAAATTTACCATTACTCAACTTCAGGATTATCGTTAAACGGATGCAGTCCGATGAAATCTGACGTAATTGAATATTGAATTTTCACGGTAGATTCGAAGATGTTTCAACAGAAGATAAGATGCATGTAATCAAGACCATCCCAACAACAAAACCACAGAGTACTTTCCTGACGAGTTCCATTGCTTCGGTGATAGAAGAGGATCATCACTATCTGCCAGACACTGATCAGTTTTATAATCATCTTACCCGCGATTGAGGATCTTTTAGGGGGATGACATAAGGCTTAATCATCAGATGCGGCGAGGATAAATCGAGCCTTTGGCCGCGTCGTATTCGAAATTGTACATGAGATGCAATACAATGGAAGTGAAGTTAAAAAAAATCCATTTCCATTTAAAAGATAACACAATAAAAACCGTACTAATATTGACTAAAAATGATAGAGATTGGATGAATCAACTCCATTTTCCAACCACTTGCTGATACCCGGTGGCCCCCCAGGTATACGCTTTGTCTGTTCCGGAAGTGAAAATTCCGTCTCCATTGAAGTCAAGATACCAGATTCCAAGGGTCGGGTTATACGTCCCTATCTTGGTGCTTCCCGTACCGTTCCAGTCTCCTATAACTGGCTGATACCCCGTCGCTCCCCAGGTATATGCCTTATCGGTTCCTGAAGTGAAAATTCCGTCTCCATTGAAGTCAAGATACCAGACCCCAAGGGTCGGGTTATATGTCCCGATCTCAACCTTACTGTCTCCGTTCCAGTCTCCTACTACCGGCTGATACCCCGTCGCTCCCCAGGTATATGCCTTATCGGTTCCTGAAGTGAAAATTCCGTCTCCATTGAAGTCAAGATACCAGACCCCAAGGGTCGGGTTATATGTCCCGATCTCAACCTTACTGTCTCCGTTCCAGTCTCCTACTACCGGCTGATACCCCGTCGCTCCCCAGGTATATGCCTTATCGGTTCCTGAAGTGAAAATTCCGTCTCCGTTGAAGTCAAGATACCAGACCCCAAGGGTCGGGTTATATGTCCCGATCTCAACCTTACTGTCTCCGTTCCAGTCTCCTACTACCGGCTGATACCCCGTCGCTCCCCAGGTATATGCCTTATCGGTTCCTGAAGTGAAAATTCCGTCTCCGTTGAAGTCAAGATACCAGACCCCAAGGGTCGGGTTATATGTCCCGATCTCAACCTTACTGTCTCCGTTCCAGTCTCCTACTACCGGCTGATACCCCGTCGCTCCCCAGGTATATGCTTTGTCTGTTACTGAACTGAAAGATCCATCTCCATTGAAGTCAAGATACCAGACCCCAAGGGTCGGGTTATACGTCCCTATCTTGCTCACCGTCGCATTTGTAATAGTAATATATCCGACCTTCGTTGTGAGGTTGAATCCCGCAGAATTGGTCACATTTAACGTTACGTCATAAACACCGGGCTGAGTATACGTGTGAGTCGGATTCTGCACGTTCGCATTCGTTAGATTCCCGTCTCCAAAATTCCATTCCCAGCTGGTGGGGATATTTAGAGAGATATCCAGGAACTGGACAGTTAATGGAGCTTTTCCGATTATATTAGTGCTTGTAAAAAATGCACGTGGTGCACTAACTACATCAATACCTGGATTCAGTCCATTTGTCTCGTTACTAGAAAATTCAGCAACTGGTGCTGCAACTGCGTCAATACTCGGAGTCATCATAAAACAAAGGACGGTAAAACAAAGAATGAGAACAACAATTTCTTGGTCGATTTCATTTTAGACACTCCTTAATCCATGCTCCGTATCCGTTGTAGAATAACATACAGGTTGATCATTCAGTGAGATAAAAAAGATTGTGATCGATTGGCACATGATGATCACTATTCGTAAGTCCATTGATCTACTCGAAATCGCATGATTACAGCAGCTTTCGATAAATTTATATTTAATACGTTTTGACTTCTTGACTATAGTTAGTTGATCCACTCGTCAGGTGGAGCCCAAGAATTCGAAGACCCAGCAATAGTCGTTTAAGATAATACACTTAAAATTAACTCCCTTAAGGCTATGAGCCTCAAAAACTGAATGCGCTGCCATGGGGCATTTGATAGTGATATTAAAATCC
>CAVRIL010000004.1:0-71607 GCA_963721245.1 uncultured Methanoregulaceae archaeon
AATTGCATACAAAGAAATATCAGTCTCCGACGGAGAATGTGTTTTGTAAAAATGCTATCTCCCGCGGTACATCACACCAGTCTACGGCCGCGAACATGGCTGGGAACAAAGGTCTTCTGGTTCGATTTCCTGTTTTCTTTTTTCCGGAAAATTTGAAGATTGTGAAGATCCCAGCGTTTTTTTGAAAAATGGACTCACATTTTCAGAAAAAAATAATACTATGGAGACCGATGTAATGTCAGTAATTATGGCAACAAAACGAATCCATAATCCTGTCACTGGCAAATATTATGAATTACGACAGCGTTCCACCGTAAATGGTGAAGCCGGACAGATTAAGGGGTTATGGAGTCCCAAAAAGAAAGCAAGGAGATAATAGTTGTCGAATACCGGTACCAGATGGTGTATCGACACTAATACACTCGTTCCCTGGCTGATAACAGATTCCGTAGTTCTTGATTCTCCTTATCAAAAAATATGGGATTCCCAAAGATTTTCGTGATATCTATCTTAACCGGGACTTACACTCGATCGATTTTATCAAGAGAATTATCGATTTGAAATCCAGAGGATTTCCTGACGAGTTCTATTTCTCCTATCTCGCAATGAACGAAGTGTATTCGGCAGTCCGGGATGAAATACGGAGTATCCTGTTATTCAAGAATGGCACACCCCTATCGCGATGGAATGAGGAGAAAAATTCTATTGATTTTCCCGCGGATTCCATGGAGACCGTATACGTAAATATCGAAAATAAATTCGACGTATTATTCGGAAACAATGTGATACTTCCCCTTTCGGATGAACCGGAAGAAACGGGGGATAATTTTTCTGAAATTGTAGCATCTCTCATTTTTACGTTTAAACGCGTTAAAACTCAGGATGCAATATTATTGACGACTGCTGTATCTGTCAGGGCGAATTATTTTGTAACGTTCGATAGACGATTAATTTCCGAAGTATCAAAAGAACTTGACCAAAAATATCAGTTACGCCTTATATCGCCCGTGAGGCCGATATTTTGCTCAAAAAAGTAAAGGTACCAGTAAGATAATCCATCTTTCAGGCCGGGGCGGGTCTGAATGAATTTGTTGTTGCAACCTTCTCATGTCCTCCCAGATCTTTGTTCAATTTCAACATCTCTCACACCTTTCCCGGTGAGCAATGAACCGCCCTTTCCGCTATCCCCCAGCCCTTGCTCGTAATCCCAAAAATTCCCCATTTCCCGAATTTGGCAAGATCCCCTCCGGGCTTCCAGCCCCCGTTTCCAGAAAATGATCCAGACAAAGCCCAAATTGACCCTCGTTTGGGATCTGACAACCCCTTGTTTGATCCAAAACTCCTGGATATAGTGCATGAAGAAGGGGTCCGGAAGAAACCGGATATTTACGACGGCAGGTGGTAAGAGAATTCCGAATATACACCTCCAAAACAGCCCATCCTTTCCCTTTGACCGTGCTACCCCCCTCGCCACGTTGAGTTTTGCCTCCCAATAGGTGCTATTAGCGGCCATTTTCAGCTTCGGTTCAGTCCCGGATAGTAAAACTGGACACGCTACGAGGATTATCCGGAAAAAATAGTGCTCGTTTTTCGCGAATTAGTGCCAATTTTGGGGTCGGCAATTCCATGGTATGGGAAGTCTCCGAC
The DNA here is from genome assembly GCA_963721245.1 of uncultured Methanoregulaceae archaeon. Classification (GTDB taxonomy): domain Archaea; phylum Halobacteriota; class Methanomicrobia; order Methanomicrobiales; family Methanospirillaceae; genus Methanoregula. Next base: position 1,648 of record CAVRIL010000004.1, read on the forward strand.
GGAGAAATGGAACAGGCAAAGTGTATCTTTCCGTGGGTGTTATCAGGAGAAATCCTGACCCGGGCCCGGAGTTTTCTTGTTCACGATCCGCAAACAGAACGTGAACATAATGTTCGGGATCCATGAACGAACGACACCACAATCTCCCGGCATTGTTCCGGTCTGAGGAACGCATAACCCTGCTCCGTACGGTGCTCACCACCCCGGCGTGCACCGTGCAGCAGATCACGACAAAGACCGGGCTTTCCAAAGGTCTCGTCTCGCCGTACCTTGCCCTGATGGAACGCGAAGGAATTCTCGGGAGAAAAGGGCGGACCTACATGCTGAAGTTTTCCCCGCTGACGGTAGCCGTCAAGCGGCTCCTCAATATCGACCGGATCGCAGCTGTTTTCATAAAACCGGCATGGGCCTCCGGTAACGGGTTATACGGGAGCTGGGCTGAGGGGACAAATACGGAGGAGGAGAGCGATGTCGACCTCTGGGTATTCTGTAAAGACCTTCCATGCAGCCCGGGCTGTTTTGTTCCGGCACGGAGTCGGTTTTGTTTGTCAGCAGGGTTTATTGCATTGATCGCCGTATCATCAGCACGATCAGGAAGCCAAGGAGAGAAAATACCAGTTCAAACCCGGGCGATCGCTGTGTTGCGGGCAGTGTTACCGGAGCTGTTGCCAGGGGTGTAACCGGCAGGGAGACCGTGGGTGCAGAAGTTACCCGTACAAAGGAAGTCAGACCGTCTTCTGTTGTTGCCGGGGGTACGATTTCTTTGAGCCAGCAGGACTGGTCCATTTCAACCCAAGTGGCAGCTTTGCATTCTGACTGGTTCAGGCAGTAATCACGGCATGACTCTGCAGTCCCGTCATATCCTGGTGAACCGGGGACTAATGAGTCGTAATCATTCCCCAGACGGTTTGTGTTATCTTCCCATGTCATATTGTCAGCGCTTACCGGTCCAATGAAAAGAGTAAACACCAGCACAAATCCACATGCCAGCATCACCAGGTTATTTTTCTTTCCTGTCATGGAACAGTGGTGGGAAAAAATATTATAAAAAAATACCTATTTTAATCTGAAATAGTTCCGGGTATGCTGCTGATTCTTGATGTGGTATCCGAGTGCCTTATCGAAATCGCCGACAAGACCCTATCCCTGGTCTTGGCTGCTGTTGTAGACCTCCTCCTCAATGATATGTTGAATAAATATTATCCTGACCTGTGAAAATTCCGGCCGGATACGGAGAAATGGGACTTATCATTGTTCGGATTTGCAGGTCCGGTATATCTGGTACTTGATTTCCAGGTGCTCTCTGGACTCCTGCTCATAATTACATCTGGCATCAACCGCGTGATAGAAGTGCTGCGTCCCGGTTTTTGATATCCTTAAATGTCCCGGCGCTCCGCAACAACCCATCGTGATGGGGAGGCCGTGCCTGTGCCGTACTTTAAGGTTGGTCCATTCTTCCTGGGAAAGGTCCGGGCCGATAATCGTTTCTCCATCAACAATTGCCTTCAGCGGCACAATGATCCGATGTGCTTTGTATCAATAAAATCCTGCCAGAAAATTTTTTCCAGTTTTTCATTCAAATTTAAAGCATGAAAAATCCACTATCGTGTTCTGTTGGCAGATAATGAAAGAAGGAAAATGATTTTCCTCTCATGTCGAAAGAAATGCTAACCGGGTCTCAGAATATGCAACAGCAACGTTAATACACAGGAGAATCGCAAGGAGCAGGATGGAACGTTACAGTTGTTCGAAATGTAATGAGGAGTATTTTATGAAGAATGTCCCGATGACGGGTCCGCCACCGGGACCGCATTTCTGCCCGGAATGTAGCGGGGAGCTCCACCACATGGGCACTGAATTTGGCTGGATACCGAATAGTTACGATATGGATTAATGATCACCGTCTTAATAGTGCGTTTCTATTGCCACAAGGCATAAAACCTCACTCAGACAATACACCACGTCATGTCTGATGATTACAACCAAACAGGAAACTGAAAATGAGCATATACCATTTTTGCACAAATTGCGAACACATTAAAACCAGGATGATCTCAGGACTCCATGGAACGATGGTTAAAGAAGTGTCATGCCCGGCCCGGTTCAACCCGAGAGAAGGGAAGGGGCTTCCCATGGATGGTGTGAATCCGCACGAATGTCCACGGAATGAAAATTTCATGCAAATTGAGAAACAGAGATCCGACAGCAGATTTCGATGAATGTGTTAGGAGAAACTCAATTACTTAATTTCACCTTTTTTTCAAAAAAGTATGCTGCTCTGGAGCATAGATAACCAGAAGGTAATATTCCCGTTCAGCCGGCAGATCTCGACGGTGGATGTACCAACGCTTATATTGTCAGTATCACCTATTAGCAACCACCGGCCCGGCGCAGACGAACTATTGCACCATGTGTAAATAAATTGAACTTTTTTGCGACGGCAACCGGATGGACCCGCTTACCCGTATGTTCCCTGAGGTATTTTCGATGCGAATTTCAGGAGGTTTCATCCGCAACGCTCGCCGCTGCTAACCTCCAGGAGAATCGCACTATGAACGCCTCTTTTTCCTTCATTCTGAATAATAGCATAGTGTCAATGGGTTACGTTCAAAATCAAAATTAAAATCAGAGCCCGTAAAAGTAGGACGCTGGATAGTATAGTCTGGGGGGAGATGATCCTGTTTCAACAATACATCGGTATAGGACACGCCGGGCAGCAGGGTAGTATCTGCCCATTTCTTTTATAGGTTCTACAGACGTTCATAATCGCGTTCTGTTGGCGTTTCTCATGGTGAAGGTACCAACGCTTATATTGTCATTAAGAATATGTAGTCAATCAAGGAAGGTCTAACCAAGGTTTTTCTTCGGAGCAACAAATCCTTCATCGGATCTTCCCGTTCTCCTTTTCCGAATTCATATTCGCGTCCTGTGGCGTTTAGCAGGCAGTTTAGGAGAATGTTTTTCTTGTTATGACTGTATGGAATAATGTTACGTGATATATCATGTGTTCCACTTGCGGATGCCAGAATTTTACTATTAATGAACTTGTCTGGTACCATCAACATTGCACTCAATGTGGTCATATCTACAAGAGTACGGTAGAGAAATCCGTTTGTCCTGTATGCAGATCCGAGGCAGTTGAGAAGGTGTAGGAATCTTCTCTTCTGCGCTGGATCTGCCTCAAGTCAGAATGTGAAAGTTGGATGTTGGGGATTGCTTCTATATCGTTTGCAGACCGGGCAATATTGCCGGGAAATTGGATGGCTTTGATTACGTTGGGAATTGCTTCGATATAATTTTGCATAATCACTATGGTTGGAGTTTTGCCACAATAGCTGGCACAGTCAAAAAAATAGTCTTTCTCTTCCTTTTTTCTTAATACAGAGTATGTACAACTGTACCAAAGAGCAAATTTTTTCCAGTTCCAACTCAGATCACAATGAACGATTATTCATCGCATTCAAAGATGAGAGTTTAAAAAAAAGAAAGAGAAATGAGGGATTTTTTTAACACACAGTATGTACAACTGTACCAAGAATAGATCCAGGTTGCCCCCCATACCCCCAATATTGCAAGTTTCGAAATCATATTATATCGGACGTATCCGGACACAGCACCAATAACCACCATCCAAGATGGCACGGTACTGACTTTCTCTTCTCTTAAGTAGGGATGGGGGAGGGGATATGTCGTCCCAATAGTCCAGTTAACTGAGAATAATTTCTTAATCGGTTGTTTCACTGGTAGACTGGTTCTGTCAAAAAAGTATCCGCAATCTGTACATATCCAGCCTATTGAAATGAACTGATTATGATTTCGTGGAGTCCAATGTTTGTTACATTCCCGTTAATAAAAATGAAATATAAAAAGAAGTACGTCGATGCGCATGAGAAAATTGTTGAAAACAGATGATTAATGCGAACTTTTTTTTTACCTTTTGGAATCCATCATCTCCGATATCACTCATAAAAGTGGATTAAAAATTTACTACCTGAGTTTTCTCGCTTCTTTCGCAGGGATGGCAATCATGGTCTCGAGATCCAGGAAATCTGCCCGACGAATAGCAGCTTGCATTGCTTCTTTTTCATTCGGAGCTTCAAAGAGCGCGACAGCATCGTATCTACAGAGGGTTTTTTCCCCGGCGACATCTCTGTACCCCTCTCAAAATCCTGTTTTTTCGATCTGACAAACTTTTCAATCCAGGCTCATTTCAGCCCCCGTTTCCTGAAAATTTCCAGACAAAGCCCAAATTGACCCTCGTTTGGGATCCGACAAGCCCTTGTTTGATCGAAAACTCCTGGAAGAATTGCATAAAGAGGGGGTCCGGAAGAGCGGTTCCGACGTAAATCATAATATATCTACGTGAAACTGTTGATGGGGATGAAGGGTTTTTACCGAACAGGGAACTCCCCCTCTCGACATAAGACCGATCCGGGAAAGTGGGGCTCATTTCATGTTCACCCACTATAGCCCGGTTCTCCTGAGATCTGACAGCCAAAGAGCGCCAAAAGGTACATTTTAGGGCCCTTAAAACCAGATTCATGCTAATCTGGGCACAATTATTGGTTTTTCTGCAAACCATGTGCCGGAATTCCCTGAGAACGGCGACCTGATCGTGTCCCGGTCAGGTCCGGAGATGGAACTCTCCGTCGGAGAAGTGGGATCTCCGGATCGCAGGTCCGCTATAGTCTCATACTGACTTTTGGATCCCGCCGTCCGGGAAGACCCTCGGATGAGATGGGAAGAAACCCCTGTTTTTCGACGGTGAACCGTTTTTCACGTTTGGGAGCTAAAACCCGGATTTCTGCGATGACGTATCTGCATCCTGACCCAAACCCTTGCTGTCCCTGGTTTCAGCACCCCGCATGTGGCCGACCATGCCTCGTGCAATCAGAATAGCATCGTACATCGCAACACTGAAATCCTCCCGGTAAAGACGTATACAAAACCCGGAGCAGACCCATGAATTCCCTCATTATCGCTATCCTCGCCATCACCGCTTTCCTGTACTTCTTCGTTTCACCGGACGTCCTCAGGAACCGGCATCTCGCAATGAGAGCAGCACTCGCGGTCTCCGCAGCAGCGATCACCTTCATCTTCATGTACTTCTGGCTGTACCCGATGACAGGATTCAACCTGCTCCTCTGGGTCGCGATCAACAGCATGGTTGCACTCGCGGTGAACAGCGGGATTTCAGGGAGCGGGAGAGGGCAGTCCATGGCGATTTTCCTCGTGGTCGCGATCCTGGTATGCTGGATAGCAGGGATCACCCTGCTGAGCGTGATCACTGCATCCCAGCTTGCAGCGGCCCCTGCCGTCACCACCGTCCACGGGCCGTCCGCCGTCATCAACAGCAGCCACATCCGTCTTGTCAGTTATGAGACGGCGCAATGGCGGTCGGACAAGGTGATAGGATCGCTCGGGTACAAATCCGAGATCGGGGACCCGGATATCCAGACGCTGAACGGCACCCTGGTCTGGATCACGCCCCTGGACTTTGCGGGACCGATCAAGGCATGGTCGTATTCCGGCGAAGGCACGGGCGGGTATGTCATCGTAAATGCCGAGGACCCGAAAGCCGAGGCCCAGCTGATCACCCTCCCGCACATGATCTATACCCGGAACGCCCTGTTCGGAAACGACGTCAACCGGCGCGTCTGGGAGGAACACCCCGAGTGGATGCAGATGGAGACGACGTTCCAGCTCGATGATACGCACCAGCCACAATACATTACCCAGCTGGCAGAACCCCTGCTGTTCGGCTGCATTGGCGAGCGACCGGTGGGTATCGCAACGGTCGACCCGGTGAGCGGCGATGTCAGGTTCTATCCGATCGGCCAGGAACCCGGGTGGGTCCAGCGGGTCTGGAGCGAGGTCACGACGGAGGAATGGATCGGGTGGTGGGGGCGGTACCAGCTCGGCTGGCTCAACTCAGTCCTGGAGCAGCGCGATGTCAAAAAACTGAGCGGCGACGACGTATTCCTGGTGAACGGGAACGATGGCAACCTGTACTGGTTCGGAACCATCTCAAACCCCGGGAAGGACTCTTCCATGGTCGGGTATATGCTGACGAATGTCAAGACCGGGAAATTCACGTTCCATGAGACGCCGGGATATTACAACGATTACGGCGCACAGAACAATGTCCACCAGAACCCCGAGGTAGCAAAAGCTCCTGAACTCGAGGTGGTCCAGCCGATCATGTACGTCATTGACGGGCAGGAGATCTGGATCATCCCGGTCATCACGCCGAGCGGCGAGCAGACGCTGGTCGGGCTGGTCGAGGCACGGACCGGCACCACGTATATCGGGCCGACCCTTGCAAACGTGCTGGCACAGTGGCGGGGTGATACCGCCACACCCGAAGGCGCTGCCGGGATATCCCCCTCCGTGAAAGAAAAGATCGCTCAGATCAGGAAGCTCCTGGACGAGATCGAGGCAGAGACCGGGAACACTTCATAAGCAGGGAATAGTTGACAGATATTCACTGAATGTATCTGATCAAATTCCGGCCATCAAAATTTGAAGGGCCGTTGTCATTCTCCAGTAATTTTTTTGCCTAAGCCGGAAACTCCCGGTCCTCAGTTTCCCGGGATCCCACCTCACATCCCCCTCATAGGCGTCAGGTTCCCTGAACTCATATGGCCAGTTCTCTCTGAACCGGGATAGAGAAGCGAAAGTAAATCTTAATACGCCGCGCCAGAAACGTGCTCGTTTTCCTATCATACCCGTATTTCATTCCCTTGTCACGGAGATGTTAATATCAGTCGTCCCCGGAGCAATCATCGGTTTTTTCTTCGGCATTGCTGACGGGCTTGTATCCGTGGTCGGGTCTGCCTCTCACCGGAAACCGGTGGAAACCCTGAGAAGGTCGGTCGGGGCCAATCGTCTTTTCTGAACTTCGGTTCATTTGCCCTCACCATGGTTTCCACCATCATTCAGGAAAATAATCAGCTATCAGACTGGACCGAAACGTTCGAATCTGCATTCACCGGATGAATATGTTTCACCGGGTTTGAGACTGAGAAGGAGGTTGTAGGCATGGTCCTCGCAGACGTAAGCACAGCGGCACCCGAATGACTGGACCCCGATCGCATCCTTCCCACACTGGGCACATGTTGGTTTTTCTGCCATGGTTGTTCCCTTCTTTCTTTTGGTCTTTTCCCGGATACATTTTTTTGCATCGGTGAGATTGTCCGGGAATTCCGGATGCAGTGCCGATGCTGACTCCGGGGGACTCAGGGGTATCGATCATGAGAGGCTTGTTCTTCGGTGCAAAGAGCGGGCGGACTGCAGTTGTATGGCGTCCTTTAAAAAATTAAGTTTCGATGCGCTTAAGCGTATTCGAAGTAAACGGCATGTAACCAGGAATTCCTGCGGTTTCCTGAGATTCCTCCGGAGAATACATGAAAGAACTCTCCGGCCGGCCTTATCGGCATACTGGCTCTCCTTCTGTTCCTACCGGTTCCGGTCTTTGCCGGGGAAGTATCTGAACCCCAGGACAATGGTCCGGATCCGTTGATCAGCGCCCTTTCTGCCGCCCCGGCACTTACTACTGCACCGCCGTCGCTGGTGAGGAATCCACAACTGGTCGTGAGAACTATAGTCACCCCGCAGGCTACCGGTGTCCTGATCCTTGAAAGCGTCCCATCCGGGGCTTCGGTGTATGTTGATGATACCCTGCGGGGCACCACGCCCCTTACGCTCCGGGCAATCACAACAGGTGTCCACCCGATCTCCTTTACCCTTACGGGATATCAGAATTATACCACGAAAGCAACCGTCACGGCTGGTGCGGTGGCCACATCGTCCGCCACGCTGGCACCCGTCATCACCGCAACAAGTACACCTTCGGTTTCCACTCCCGCAGCAGGTGTGATCCCGGTCCCGGTCACGACCACCCGGGAAACGGTCCCGACAGCCCCTCCCGTTACGACCGTCTTTCCCGTGGTCACCCGGGTGACGCAGCAGAGCACATCAGCACCTGCCGGCCCGTGCACAAGGCATTATTTCGGATCCGGGGAAATGGGTACTTCGCCTGATGGCAGACTCAACTGTACCGTCATCATCAGCACCGATGACCGTATTGGCACTCTCTCGGCCCAGGAAGGCACGCGGGCGACAGATGCAGGAAAAAACCCTGTACCGGAGATCCATATTGTTCCTGTAACCGCTTCCGAAATCACTCCTGCTGCCGGACCACACGACAGTACATGGACAGGGCATGCTTACCATTTCCTGCCGGACCATGCCTCCTTCGATCCCCCGGTTCTCGTTTCGTTCACCCTCAGCCAGGACGAATGGGAACGGTCGGATCCCGCAAACCTGACCATCCAGGAAACAAACGAAACCGGACCGGGCTGGGAACGCCTTCCCACCCGGATTGATCCACTGACCAGGACAATCAGCGCCCCTGCACGCCATTTCAGTATCATCGGACTGTTTTCAACCGGTTCTGCAGGAAATCCCCCGGAAAACCAGCCATCACCCGCGGAGGTGACGTGTACCGTCGACCGGATCTGCCCGGGATGCACTGCCATTATCCCCGCTCATTCCGGATAAGGTTGCCCCGCTGGCAGCAGTAGCCGCGGGAATCATGATCAGTATACTCGGTTCCGTGGCGAGCGCGAGCTCATCAGTATCCCGGGCATGGGACAGGCTTATCGAACTGTTCAAAAAATTCCTGGGTTCGGAAACCATCGGGCTGATCAATGCAACCGAGATTGAAAAACGCGGTATACGCCCGGCAGAAAACCTTCCAGCACTCATGTCTCGGTCTGTCTTCCCGCGAGATCCTGGTGATAACATTGAGCGGCTTTGGGTTTGCAGCCGCGTTCCTTCTCCAGGACCAGTTCGAACTGAAACTGACCACGGTTATCATCTTTGTCTGTGCCGGTGGTATCGCGACGATTCTCCATGATCTTGCCCATAAATATGCAGCATATCGCTGCGGCTGTATCACCGAATATCAGTTCTGGAGCCTGGGAGCGGTCACGATGATATCCACGGCCTGGCTTTTTGGGAATGCGTTTGCAAAACCATCCCGTACCCTGATACGGAACGAGAAATCCCTTTTGCCCGAAGAAACGGCTCTTATCAGGCTGGCCGGGCCGCTGATGAGTATGGGGCTGGCAATTGTTTCTTTGTTCCTGATACCCCTGGGAGGATTATTCGTTGTCGCCGGTTCAGCCGGATTTTCCATGAACCTGCTGAACAGTGTATTCTCCCTTGTACCGGTCAAACCCAATGACGGCGTGGAGGTCTATGCATGGAATAAACTTGTCTGGGCCGGTGTGTTTATTCCCCTCATCGCTTTTTACCTGTATATCTACCTGGCAATCTGATATCTGCGGAACAATCGGACAGGAACATGTACCTATCCGGAATCTCCTATTTTCTGAGGTAACAAATAATCCAAATCCGGGACCGCAGAGAGCCAGGTTACACCATGAAAGATAAGCTCTTCCGGGACAAGTGAATGATTGTGAACGTGTGCCGTCAGTGTGTCTCCTGCCGCCCCCGAGTCTCCCTGCTCATCGCTACCAGCCTTTTCATGGTATTGAAGTTCCGCAGGGTTGCTGAGACCCCGAGCTTCTTTTCCAGAAAATTGCCGGTGAGTGTCCCCCTGCCATACGCGCCGGGAATGTACATATACGCAGTGTTTTCACCGAATGCAGGTTTTTCCGGAGAGAAATTCAGGGACTGGAGCTCCCTGACCTTCTCTGCCGGGGGCGTTTTTGCTAAAGAGACAAAAAACCCCGGGAGATATCATATCCTTCCGTAAACGGGTTCGCTATGAGTGCTTCTTCCAGCTGTTGCCCCGGTTCTCGCCAGCACGACAAGATCGGGACCGATCCGGCTCCTGATACGATCGCGGACGCTCTGTTCAACGGTGTTTGACGGAAGTTCCGTATCAACGAGTACGTTGCCGCTCTGTATGTACGTGCGTACATGTGCGAAGCCGGCTTTTTCGAGCACCTCACGAAACCGGGCCATGGGTAGTTTATTTCTGCCTGAAGGTGTAACGCCGCGTACCAGGAGGATATAGGTTGCCATTATCTCGTCTGGATATATCATTCACAGATGGTATATAGACAATTCCATTATCCGGTTTTTTTATTTTCAATGTACCTTGAGAGAATCAAAGGCCAGAAAAATCCGGATTAATCTTTCGTAAAAACTGGGACAGGATTCCATTGAGATTGCCCCGTTTTCTCCTCCAGTTATCATGTCTTTTCCGTAACCTTCATTACTTCCCGCTCCTCATGGGAGAATATGCAGGATATTCTGAGCAGTAAGAGAATGGAAAACGGCATTGTAGTTTTCTGGGAGGAAAAGGGTGAGAAGAAAAGCGAGTCATTCAATTATTCAGAACTCGTCGATATGAAGATCAATGCGCTCGACCTTCTCGATCGCCCAAAGTCCTATAAGGTCGACAAAGCGGCCCATAGTATCGTCTCCCAGAAAATACCGAAAAAACCCTGAAATTATGTACGCGGGAACCCGGGTAAATGCGGAATTTCTGTAAGAGTTGACACTATTTTTCAAAGTCAAAAATTTCTTTCGCCCGTTTGCCAAAAGGAGCATTTTATAGGATTATTTGAGGTCGGTCGAGCCATCATCCTATCGTCATCCGGAAGAAAAGGGAATATAGGGTAAGTAATCCCAATTTACTATGACTACTCAATAAGGAAAGTCCAGTTCGGTAAGGAGTATTGGCTTGGATCTCACATTATTTTTCCAGGAGCAGGGAATTGATGTCTTCTCCGAAGTCGGCCTCGATAACCTGTCGGATGAGGACAGATCTTCCGTACTGCACTTTTTCCCGGGCGCCCGGTCCGTGATCGTTTTCGGGAAGGAAGTTCCGGTCCCGGTTTACAAGATGCTTCCTAAAGACAAGACCCGGGGAATGCTCCGGATTGCAGAGGCATTGGACAACACTGCCGTCGAGCTCGCCAGTCGCCTGAAAAAGGAGCAGATTCCGGCCATACCCGTTCCTCTGTACCTTCCCGTACGAATTGCTGACGGGAAAGTGCAGGGAGTTGTCCGGCTGAAGCAGGTTGCTGCGGCCGGGGGGCTCGGGTCGCTGGGCAGGAATACTGTCCTTCACTCTCCCCGGTTCGGGCCGCGGCTGCTGCTGAGCGGTGTCGTGACCGGACGCCCTGGTCCGGAATCCCGGCACACTGAACGTTCTTCTGAAAGAACAGGAGCCCCGGCCTGTACAGGATGCGGACTCTGCCTCAGCGTATGCCCCGGGGGAGCGTTTGGGCCGGAAGGTGTCGATGCGTTCCGGTGCCGGACCGTCAGTGCCTGGGTCCCGCCTATCCTGGTCCCGGCGGTGAAGTGGATGCTGGGCCGTACGCTGTTTCTGAAATGCCTGGCACCTCTTGCTCCTCTGATTGCCCGGACGGCAACGATCCGCTGCAGCCTTTGTGTAACGGCGTGTCCGAATTATGCCGGAAACGGATGCCAGTCATGATCACCATCTATTTTGACGGATTGTGCAGGCCCAGGAATCCCGGAGGTGTGGCAACCTACGGGTACGTCGTGTACAAAGACGGGAAAAAAGTGAAAAGCGGGAGCGGTGTAATCGGTTCCGGGACCGGGATGACAAACAATGTTGCAGAATATTCTGCTCTGAAACATGCGGTGGAATGGGCAGGCCAGTATTGTCCTGATGACGAACTGCTCATCAAAGGTGACTCCCAGCTGGTCATACACCAGATGAATGGTACCTGGCAGATACATTCAGAGACATCAAAGAAGTTTGTTCCGGCGATCCGCAGGCTGCTGGAAGGCAGGAAAACAAGGTTTGTCTGGATACCAAGGGAACAGAATGCGGAGGCAGACCTGCTTTCGAACCTTGCGTATGATCAAAGCGGCAAACAAGGAAATGCCTGAGAATTGTGGGAAGGGGAAATCAGACTGCCCTTCTGATCCGGACTGAAAGAAAATTGCAAAAGCATTCTGCTCCCGAATCCATACGGGCTCCAGACCCCGCAGAAACAGAGAGGATCCAGGATATGCTGAGACACCACTGCACCCCTGAACGGACTATCGATGAAATCCGCCACGGAAGCCGGAGCTGATGCCGCATTTGATACGGATACGATATCTGCTGCTGTCGTTGGTTATGATATTCCCGGGCCGGGATCGTGGAAAAAAGATACATCAGAGCTGAGGTCAATCGCAGATCTTCAGACGACAGGCCGGTACATCAGGAAGACCTTTCCGCTCCCGAATGCCCGTGACTCGATGAGCTTCAGGTTCATCATCTTCACATTCTGGAACAGGTACTTGCCGGTCCCCAGAATAATCGGGTTTACGAGAAGCCCGTACTCGTCAATGAGGCCGAAGTTCGCCAGCTGCCGGACAATGGTGCCGCTGCCCAGGATCGTCATACCCCCGCCCGCCTCTTTTTTCAGGTTCATAACTGATTCCGGTGTGAGGTCGCGGATGACCCGGACATTCTTCCAGACAGGGCCGTCCTTTACCGGCTCCATGGTTCTGGAAAAAACAATCTTGGGATTGGTGTTCATGACACCGGCCATCACCGGGTCGGTCCTGATTGCAAACGGTGTTGGCCAGAAACTTTTCATCAGCTCGTATGTCGTGCGGCCAAAGACAAGCGTGGACGACGGGTCTGCATGCTCGGCTGCGAACCGGTTGTCCTCATCATCATTCGTCTTGAACCAGTCGATCTCTCCGTTCGGCCCGGCAAAATATCCGTCCAGCGACAGGATGGTGAAAGCATTGAGTTGTCTCATACGGTTTGACATAAGCGCATTGATTGAAATATTTTGGCCCGTTTTCTCGTTTTTGAAAGATGATAGAAGGGTAAGAGTACTGAATAATTCTGGAATACCTTTCTGATAAAGAAATTCAAAGGTGATCGGTTAGCACTTTATCGGTGGGTCAGGTAAAATATTTCCGATGCACTAGCTCCGCTCAAGATTTTCCCCATCCTGATTTGAGATATCCGGGACAGATGACGTACCTATGAAAAAGCTGTATCCGTATTCCTTTGAATACTTCCGATGCATTTCCATCTCCTTTTCCAATCCCTGGATAATTGACTGTGCATCGGGATTATTCGCATATTTCCCTTTCAGCATTTTCATCCGATCAGTTAACGGAGAATAATATTGATCCCACCAGCCAGCATCCGAAAGCCGGAATGAACCGACGACCGAATATCCTGCTGATCGAATTATTTCTTCCGTACCTGATTCAGAAGGCATGTCCGGGCAGGATTCATTCAGGAAGATCCTGCATTCTTCTGATGGGGAATCAGTAAACCAGGTACAGTCAGAAAATACCAGGTATCCCTCAGGTTTCAGAAATTTCTTCCAGGAGTGGAGGGCAGGCAACAGTCCGATAATAAACACTGACCCTTCTGCCCAGATGATGTCAAATGAGGCTTCATCAAAGGGCAGGGTATCCATTGATGCCCGGCGGGTTACAATTCTCCCGTCAAGCCCGGCTTTTTTTGCCCGATTGGTGAGTTCATCGAGAAATGGCTGATGGATATCAGTTGCAGTAATCAGGCAATCCGGACACATCCTGGCCAGGGTGAGGGTCTGCATACCGGATCCACACCCGATATCCAGAATCTTTCCCCTCCTGCGATCGGGAGGGATGAATGAACATGCATGGGCCGTTGATTCATCAGATCCCGGGTCCTGCCGGGGCAGGTCTTCAAATATTGAGCAGATAAGTGCTACATCCATGATGAAAAGAGTGAGAATGCCAGGACAATATCCTTTCCGGTTATTCCGTGTCAGAAAGATGGATATCTGAAAATTCGGACTACAAGGTCCCACTCCTTCTCCACAGGATCCTTCGGACCCTTCGCCAGCACAAACCTTTTTTTCTCACCGGGTGATCACTTCTACTAGTGCGACCCGTTATCATGGGATCCGGGTCCGAAAGACAGTCCGATGCAGATCAGACTCTTCAAGATTAATCAAAAAACAGGAGTTCCTGAGAACGATGATGGAGAAACGGATCATTGACGTTGCAACCGAAGATCGCTTTGCAGTCCTTGAAAAGAAGATGAGCGATATGGAGGCGCATGTAAAGGGTCTTACGCAGGAACTTGTCGACCTCAAGTCCTTTGCAAAGAAGGTGTCCCGGCAGCTCGAGGACCGCACCAGGCAGGACATCAGGGCCGTCCAGGGACAACGAGCGCAGACCTCCGTAGTCGAAGGCACCGTGTTCCCTTCGAGCCCGGGCACGGTCATGATGCGAAAAGAGGCCAGAAAGACGGATACACCTGCCGAACCGGTCATGGATAATATCCTGCAACCCGACGGGACGATAGAAAGGGAGCCCCGGCGTGGAGACAAGAAGCCTATCGTTGCATCGCCAGGATTTGAGCGGAGCAGGAAGGGGGGCCCGGTCAAGGCAAAGCAGAGCGACCTCATCATTGCCATAGAAAAGAAAGAGGATCCTGCAAAAAAGTAGGGAGCCCAATTTTGAATATTGAATTTAATCCTGATGAAGCCCGCTTCAGTACCCGGGGAGAATACGATCGCGAAGCATCATCCCGATGAACCAGAGTCCTGTTTTTTCTGCATGACAGGCAGCGCAAGAATGGCTGATTGAAATACGCCGTTCATGGTGTAAGGAGGATATGGATATGATAACCGTATATACGTTAGAAAACTGCCCGCATTGCGAGGAGATCAAGGCCAAACTCGCCGCATCCGGGTATGAATATGAGGAGGTGGATATGAGTCTTCCCGAGAACATCACGGAGTTACGGATAAACGGATGTTTTGCAATGGAGGCTCCGGTCGTATGTGTTGACGGTCAGTATTATGAATACTGTCATTGCCAGGCCCCGGGATTCTTCTCAGAAACGTTTGGGGTACGACAGGACAAAAAAGAGACGCCGGATATTGGCGGCAGCCATTACCGGCTGGGTGAAAAGCCATGAGTCCTGCAGAATACCCGGAATGAGCAGGTCAGTCATTACCCCCGCCTGCCCCGGTTCCCGCCCTGCCGTCATCCTCCTGCATCCTTGCCGGTGATGGTGGCTCCCCGGCACGATCTCCAACCGGATTCCTGCGTTCACCGATCTGCTGGCGCCACATGGCGTAATACAAACCCTTCTGGTCAAGAAGACCTGCGTGAGAACCGGTCTCAACAATTCTGCCCTGCTCCATCACATAGATCACATCCGCGTGCAGGATCGTTGACAACCGGTGAGCGATCAGAAGGGAGATCTGGTCCTTACTCGTGGAGATATCCCGGATGGTATTGGTGATATCCTTCTCGGTTAGCGAATCGAGTGCCGAGGTCGCCTCATCGAAGATCAACAGGCGGGGATGACGCAGCAGGGCCCGGGCAATGGAGATACGCTGCTTCTCTCCTCCTGACAACTTCATACCGCTCTCACCGATAATCGTGTCGATGCCATGGGCAGAGTTACTCACCAGATCGTCACACGCAGCCTTGTGCAGTGCATCCATCATCTGTTCATCGGTCGCATCCGGCATGACAAACAGGAGGTTCTCCTTTATTGTACCTGCGAACAACTGGGGGTCCTGCGTGACGAACCCGATCTGCCTCCGTAACGGGTTATACCGGATCTGGGATGAGGGCTGACCATTGAAATAAATCTCGCCGCTGTCAGGATGGTATAATCCCAGCAGGAGCTTCATCAGCGTTGACTTGCCTGCACCGGAAGGACCGACAAACGCGATCGTCTCACCGCTCTTCACGTCAAATGAAATCCCGTCGATGGCATTATAATGTGCAGTCTTGTGACGAAAGACGACATTCTCAAAACGGATATCGTGCAGCTCGTCGATCTCGATCGGGTTTTCTACATTCTGTTCGACCGGCTTCTGCATCAGCTGGTCGAAGTTATTGACGGAGGCTTCGACCTCGCGATAACTGACAATGATGGTGCCAAGGTCCTGCAGGGGTCCGAAGATGATGGTGGTGATGAACTGCATCGAGACCAGTTCTCCCGTGCTCAGGGCTTTCCGGAAGATCAACCAGAGGAGGATGAACAATATCGACTGCTTCAGGATGGACAGCGTTGTTCCCTGCAAAAACGTCAGCAGGCGGATCCGTTTTACCTTCGTCATCTCCAGGTTGAAGATCTTGAGGTTCTGTTCCCGCAGTCTCCGGATTTCCGGGAAGGTCAGGCCAAGACTTTTTACCAGCTCGATGTTCCGGAGGGATTCGGTGATCACCCCGGCCATCTCGTTCGTTTCGCGGTTGATCGCCCGCTGCGTCATCTTGATCTGCCTGCTTAAGCAACCCGGTGAGCGATCCGAGCACGAGAATCCCGATCACAAAAACCGGTACCAGCAGCCAGGTTCTTGGTGACCGAATACGCGATAAGAAACGCAATTCCGACAAAGGAGGAGAAGAGGACATTGATGAACAGGTTGATGAATATCTGGGTATCATCTTTTACCTTCTGCAGTACCGATAACGTCTGCGCCGCTCCGCTGGTCCTCGAACTCGTCATAGGACAGGCGGAGCGTCTGCTGCAGTCCGTCATTGAATATCTGCATCCCGAACTTCTGTACGGCCAGCCGTGCGAAATAATCCTGGAAGGTTTTGGCAACCTGGGCAAGCACTGCGACAGCGACCGCTACCCCCAGCCAGAACAGCTACGCCCCTGACCAGGGCCTTTTCCGGGATGTTCGACGGGTTTAAGGCATAATCATCGATGATCTTCCCGAAGATAAGCGGATCGACAAGGTTGAGCAGCTGACTGATACCTGCCAGAATGAGGGCGACGATGATAAGCCCTTTCTGTGGTTTTAAATACTTCCAAAGGACACTCATTTTTGCCGGATTATGACGCTTAATCGTTGTGATGTCAAACGTAATAATCTGCATGCCCGCCTCCTGTTTTCATGTAAAACCGTTCCGGAAGCCGGATACCTGAGAACAGGATGAAGATGAAAAACAGGTAGTATCAGCCTCATGTAAGCCAGGCCGGCCCATATCAGCCCGTCAGCCCGGGCGAATCTCCTTCTGAAAAAATCCACCTTACTCCCCGGACTGCCGCAGAACAGGGGTAATAGATCCAGATGGACTATTGGCCCGATGCAATCCAATCCGCCAGAACCCATTCCTTTGATCCTCCCGAGGGGGGCGGAGATCAGCAGAGTGAAATGGGAAGCAATCCTCCCGGAAGATTTCGGTATTTTTTTTATTTGGGTGGCTGAATATTTCCCATCAGTCTTGTTGAAGGGACCCTGCGGTCCGGAGAGGTACCATGAAGGATGCTGGATATGTTATCGCTGTAATGTGCGTCGTAATCGGATGTAGTATCACGGCCGGGTGCGCCACAACGGCACCGGCCCCTCAACCCCAGGCGAGCGGGACACCGGTTGTTGCTGCGGCAACCGATGCCGGGTTCCGGATTATCACCGAGGAATCCCCGCCGTTCAATTTTGCCGGAGCTGACGGGAAGGCAGCAGGGGTGGCAACGGATGTGGTTCAGGGGATTCTCACCCGGTTGAACCAGACGGCTGCAATTGAGATCCTGCCGTGGAGCGAGGGATACGCATTTGCCCGTGCCGGGCCCCGGGTGGCACTCTATTCCACAGCACGGACCGCCGAGCGGGAGAACCTTTTCAAGTGGGTGGGGCCAATCGCGTCAAATGACTTTACCTTCTATGGAAAGAACGGGACCCGGCTGAACATCAACAGCCTTGAGGCGGCAAAAAAGGCAGGGCGTATCGGTGTGGTGAAAGATGACGTGAGGTACCAGTTCCTGCAGGAAAACCGGTTTACCACTATCACCACCTGCGGGAGCGATGCCGGATGCCTCCGTGACCTGATGGCGGGAACAACGGATCTCTGGCTCGGGAGCAGCATGAATGCAGCCGAAATCGCCCGGAATACCGGTATCGATCGGTCTGCAGTCAGGGCGCTCTATGAAGTCAGGACTGTGCCGTTGTATATCGCATTCAGTCCCGACACCCCCGATACGGTAATCACCCGCTGGCAGGATGCTCTTGACATGATGAAAAGAGACGGGACATTTGAGGCCCTGCAAACCACATACAGTATGGCTCCAGCTGCCGGTGCCGGGACAGCGAGTGCCGGATTCTGCGCGGCACAATGGCTGACCTTGCCCTGGACACCATGATCGCACAGACGGACGGAAAGGCTGAAGGCAATACTCCGGCCGGTACCAGGTACTGTCAGGCACATCCGAGGTCCAGTCCGGGAACTGGCAGAACATCCGTCCGCTTCTTGCCACGCTCGAGAGCAAGGAGCCGGATGTGCTGACATGGTACGCACGTCCTGACGGTTCCTATTATACCGTTGCCGATGGTCTTACCAGCGCCAACCTGAAAAACCGTTCATATTTCCCGGTGGTACTGGCAGGGAAGGAATCGGTCGGTACCGTCGTCGTGAGCTTCGCAACCGGGCGGAATGCCGGGATCGTGGCGGTTCCGGTAAAGAATCAGGGTGCTGTCACCGGAGTCCTGGGATCTTCAGTATATCTCGATACGCTGACCGGTACTCTCCGGGACGAAATACCCGCCCCGTTCGTATTCTACGCAATTGATACCGGCGGTGCATTCGCCCTCCATTCGGACAGGGCACAGATATCCCGGAATGTCACGCAGATCGGAACGGATACCTCGTTCGGGCGGGCATTGGTCCAGATGCGGGCACAGGACGCCGGGACTGACAGAGTATGACGACGGGGGATTCCACTACGCCGCCAGGTTCCGCTCATCCCCTCTCACGGGATGGCGGTTCGTGGCTGCATGGCCGCAGTCCACAGGCAGCACGACAGGGACGGCATGAGCACATGACCGCCGGGAGAATCGGGCAGGCCATTCCCCGGACTATTTTATTTTTGTCATAACTCTGATCAAGGATTTCCTCCTTCAGAATCAATTAAAACCCGGTCCAGGCCGAGGATCAATCCGGACACACCTGATGCGATAATAAGGTCTGTTATCACCGTCCAGGTTAGTTGCCACAGAACATTCACGGGCTCCACCACTCTCAGGTCCCCCTGCAGTGCACCCCATGCGAGCAGGGAACATAACGAGATGAAGGCAGCGAAGAAAACCGCGTAGAGGACCGGAATATGCAGCAGGTATTTTTGCATGAGAATGATGGGGGGAAGGATGAGGAGGGGGTGGGTCAGAATACCGGTGAGGAACAGGAAAAATCCGGATTTTTCGGGATTTGAAGGATCCACCGAGGTATAGATTATCACAAGTACGATTCCTGCAACGAGGGGTACCAGGTACTGTGCCCGCCGGCAGGGAATCAACCGGACAGCCAGAAAAAAACCCATGGTAATGAGTGTCAGGGGGAGGCCAAGGGTTATGGCGAGGACGAGGACAAGCACCAGGTTACCGGGGTCGAACAGTGCGATCATTTGGTTCTTTATATACAGGGTAACGTATATCTCGATTTTGTTTTTCTTTCATTCCTGATCTTGAGCCATTGCGAGTGACCCGGGATCGGTCACCGGAATAGATATACCAGAGTTCGGTATGATCCTGATTCCTGTCTCAACCAAATCCCACAAACCGATAGCTCTGGCACTGGTATGCCGGTATGGTTTTATCCTTTTGTTCCCCGTGAGCCTTACAGTGCATCAAACTCCTGCCGGATCCGGTAAAAGTACTCGTCAGAGAGCTTGTCTTCCATCCCGTAATTCCGGTACACCCGGTCGGCATAGTGGTAGTTCATACGGTCGATCAGGACATAGTCAATCTTTCCTTTCAGGAGATCCGCAAGCCCCTCTGCTCCCGGAAGCACCGGCGCAATCATGGCATAGGTCCGGATACCGGCAGTGTGGAGCTCCTCGAGTGCCCGTATCCGGTCGGGGATGGGAGGTGCATCCGGTTCGAACAATTTCCGGATGTTGTCATCAGCAGTAGTGACAGAGAGCCCGACCTCAACATCCGGTGCATCCCGGAGAATGTCCAGGTCACGGAGGACCAGCGGTGAACGGGTCTGGATGATGACCGGCCAGGTGTTCTGTAGCAGTATCTCCAGGCACTGCCGGGTCAGCCGGTACTGTGCCTCGAGAGGCTGATACGGGTCGCACACGCCGCTGACCCAGACGCGTCCCCGCCTCTTCTTTTTGATCTCCACCCGGAGCACTTCCGGGGCATTGATCTTGACATCAACGAATTCTCCCCAGGGTTCCCTGTGCCCGGTCACCCGTTTCATGAATCGTGCATAGCAGTACCAGCAGCCATGCTGGCAACCGGTGTACGGGTTGATGACCCAGGGATAGATCTTTGAGGGAGAGAGAATACTTTTTGCGCAGATTTCCTGTACCATCAGCGTCATTTCATGTAATTACGTTCATGGATTCCTGGACCACCCCTGCTATCTCCGTGCGCAGAAGTGCCCGATGACAAGGCTGTTGCGGGTAAAGAGGCTCGCAGGCCGGGCAGTAACAGCCAGCCTCCTTCTTTAAGGGAACCGGTGATGTCCCTCGTGAGCAGAAGAGGATGTCCGGTTGCAATTGCTCAAGGGTATTGCGTTTGTAGGTCGGACATGATCCACAGTACTTCATGCAGACCTGCCGGTTCTCCTCGGTATCCTCCACATCAAGCGTGCTGCTTTTCATGATGAGTGGATTGTGTCATCGGCATTAATATGCTTCCCGTGGGTTTCTGCCGAAAAGAACCGATAAAAAATAAAATGCCAAGTCCCGTTCTTCCCTGGTACGCCCACTCCGTCCAAATACCATCCTGTTCCAGGTTCTATAATGGCTCTGTTCAGACACCAGGTCTGAATTCACACCCCCGGGGATACTCAAAAGGATAAAAAAATGTCCTAACGCCTGACGCAGAAATAGCCGCCGCGGAGATGGTCCTTTGAGAAGAGCTCGCAGGCAGGGCAGAAGCAGCCGATCTCCTTCATCGAGGTGGCTGATGACTGTCCGCATGCGCAGAAAAGTTCGGCTGGCCGGTATTTTTCCAGGGAGTGATGCTTGTAGTTCCGGCAAATCGTGCAGTACTTCCGGCAGATTTGCCGGTTCTCCCCGGTGTCCTCGATAACAGGTTTGCCGGAGTTAATCATGGTGGAAAAAAGTGTGAGATAAAGGATAATAGATCTTTTTATCTGGATTTTCGGGAAGATCGGGGGTGGATTCTGGCGTCGTTAGTATCCCCCCCCGGTGCGTTTGTTCAGGATACTCCCATGGGCAAGGATCTTAACAGGTACCTGAGCCGGTCCCCTCACACCCTCATCTTCCCGGGCAGTTCCCGTGCCCATGAGGTTATGGCCGTCCAGTCACGGAAATCCCCGACCGGTGACTTCACCTTCCTGGTGATCCACCGCTGGAACCAGGACAGCTTCTCCGGGTCCAGTCTGCCGGCAAAGACCGTCTCAGCGACAGGCTGGAGCGGGGCCAGGGCGGCATGGAGCGCCTTTTCTGCCCAGGCAATCCCTTCCTGGTCTTTTACGGCCGCCGAAAGACAGACAACAAACCCGGCAACCGGAACCCTCGCAAGATCCTGCTCATGGCGTTTCACGAATTTCCCGATACTGCCATCAATCCGCCCCATGTACATCGGCCCACCGATCAGGACCGCGTTATATCCCTGCAACGATGTCACCTTCGCGATCCCGATAGCATCGGCAGTATGCCCGGCGGCCTGCAGTTCCTTTCCAATAGCCTGGGCAATTTCCTCAGTCGATCCCTTCCTCGAAGCATATGCTACAAGAATTCGTGCCATGGCTTTCACCGGACGGAGATTATGTGTCAGGGATTATTAAAACCGGTGGCGGATTTCGTGGTTACCCGGAACACGTGCCGGCGGTCTGGCCTCGTCATCGCGTGTTCATGAATTGCCAGCTGGTCTATTATCCTTCCTGAATAAGAATTTTTATTATCTGGTAATCCAATGAGGGTTCGTGATTGTTGATGTCGACGATTGTTCATTTTGACGTACCAACCGAAGATGTTGAGAGAGCAAAGAAATTCTATTCAGCCCTTTTCGGCTGGAAATTCGAACCTGTCCCCGGAATGGAGTACAACCTCTTTACCACAACAAACCTGGACGGGACCCCCGGGTCGGGGGAGGTATGGGAAAGAGGATGGATCCATCGCAGAGAATGCTGAATTATTTCGGGGTCCCTTCCCTTGACGCCGCGATGAGGCAGGTGACAAGCCTCGGCGGGAAAGTTATTACAAACAAGATGGCGGTTCCAGGGATGGGCTACCTTGCCTCCTGCATCGATACCGAGGGAAATACGTTCGGGCTTTGGGAAGAAAATACCCAGGCACAATAAATGAGTGTTGTGTGCTCCCTTAAAACCATTATTTTGCCTTCATGTTCACCGGAAGTAATTCAAAAAATTATGTCTGCCGGGTTTTTCCTACACTCCCACTCTCCCGACCCTTTTATACGATTCAACATCGACGGTATTAAACCGAAATAATCCGGGGTGACCCTTCTATGACGAAGAAAAAGATGACGGGCCAGTCACTCACGATAAGGTGCCTTAACAGAGAGACTCCCCGGTACCTGCAATGGCGCCCGTGGCATTATTGACAGTATCGAGAAGCGAATGGGTAAACAGGTACGGGATATGATAACCCATGATGGCAGACACATTGTTCAGGGCATCAAATGCCGTATAGGCAACGATACAGACAAGGAGCAGCATCGAGAGGAGACCCGGTTTCTCGTTCTGCCGGAGGATATATGGTATGGCAACCATGAGGGGAAGGAGGGCCAGTATTCCAAGGAGCATGCAGGGTACCATGCCGACACGGACAAAACAGGCTGCGGCAACTGAATTGCATTCCATGAAATGTTCCCGGGTCGACGCCATAGAGAGTGTTGATGCAGACGCAACCGTAGCAAAAAACATTGCCGCTCCAACGAATATCCAGTACCTTGGGTGAAACATTACATCACACTGAATTTTGTTTTCTGACGAATATTTGATGCAGGAACCTGAGGAGAATACTACACCGAAATACCCGGAATCTTCACCAGCTCTGCACCGGTACCTGCTATACAGAGGGCACCTGTATCACGCCAGCCAGCATCAGTCACCCAGGGTCATCGATCGCGACGACCGGACCTCATAGATTTTTAATGCGGTGGGGGCCGAATGCCATGACGCAGTTTTTGCAAAATATACCTGCATATGAGGTTGTGTGATGTGTTCGTCAAGATGTTTCTGACTTTCCCACTCTTCAATGAAATGAAATGCCCCGGGAACATGAACATCAACAACCAGTTCATACCGGATACACCCGGACTCTTTTTGAACGGTTGGGATGATCTTCTGAACCTCACGGATAAAATCGCTGTGCCGTTCCGGCACAATCGCACAACATGCATCAACAAGTATCATGGAATTCCTCAGTTTTTCCAGTCCGGATCGTTGTCCGGGGGTCCGTCCCGTCCCGTTTTCGCAGGAACTACTGGTATATCATGTTTCCCCGTGTTTAAGCATTTCCATCGCTGTCTGGTGGAAGCACGTAGTCTCTCAATGAATCATCCCCAGAGAATATTTTTTCATGACGGAATGATGAGGCCATGAAAAAAGGTTATTATCCCCCGTAGGGAAAGGGATCATCATGCACTATGGAATACTTTGTACAGGATTGATTTGTGTACTGGTAGTGGCGGGTTGCACCTCACCTCTCGCACCTCCGCCGACCACACCAACACCACAGATACCTACCGCTACCGTCACGATTCAGGTACCGGAGTCCACATCCACCATCAGGACGGCACTGCCCGTAACCACTCCGTTGATAACTCAATTGAGCGGTTATGGCGATGATGTCCGGACACTGGTCACGACAGGATCCGGGATCCGGGATTTCACTATGTCCAATTCCGGAAACAGTAATTTCAATGTTGTATTGAAGGACAGTCACGGTACGACAATCTATTTCCTGACAAGTGCCATTGGACCCTATACCGGGAGGGTTTCCAAACCTCTTGACCCGGGGACCTATTATCTGGAGATAACCGCGAAGGGTCCCTGGACAATCGAGATCTCTCCGGGATAGGTCCTACTCCGGAAACAGGTCACCCGGATGGACAAACAGGGCGCAAACAGGGCACGGATGAGAAGGTGTAAGATAAGGTCACTGGGGGTACCAGTTCGACGGAGAACACCTGAATTGTACCCGGTCACACAGTAATCCGGCACATTTCACAGCCCCGTGAGAGTACCTGATCCTTCTTACTGTGTACCGGTAAATGGTAACCCCCTTGCATCCAAGGGACCGGGCAAGGAGGAATATGCGGCTGATCTCCTCCACACCGGCATGCCCGGGCAGGTTAACGGTCTTGGAGACGGCATTATCAACATGGTACTGGACTGCTGCCTGCATGCGGACATGGTGATCGGGGGGAATCTCCATCGCGGTTTTATAGAGATCCCGTATGGCTTCGGGAACCGGTGCAAGAACTCAGGGTACCGGTCCTCTTCACCATGTCAAGGATATCCCGGCCGGTGCCAAGCGTTGCGAGATATTTTTTTACCATCGGATGAATGAGGGTGACAGAGCGGTTGCCGATGTGCCGGGTGCCGGCCAGGGAAAACAGTGGTTCGATCCCGCTGCTGGTTCCGGCTATCAGATGGAGGGAACCCGTGGGAGCAATGGTCGTCACCGTCGCATTCCGCATTTGTCCGGAAAAAGACACTCTTATCGATCGCGGGAAACGAGCCCTTATCCCCGCCCAGTTCCCGGGAGGTTTCCCGTGCCTCGCGGGAGATGAGAGCCATCGTGCGGTCGGCAAACCGGAGTGCCTCTTCCGATTCGTAGGGAATGTTCATGAGGATGAGGGCATCAGCAAGTCCCATGATGCCAAGCCCGATCTTCCTGGTCAGCAGGGTTTTTTCCCTTATTTTCCGGATCGGGAACCTGTTCACATCGATGACTGCGTCGAGGAACTGCACTCCCCGCCGGGTCTACGGTCCGCACCAGATCCTCGTCCAGTTCGCCCTTCGTGATGCACCGCGAGAGGTTGACGCTCCCCAGGTTGCAGCTTTCAAAGGGCAGGAGTGGCTGCTCGCCGCAGGGATTCGTGGCTTCCAGGTTCCCAAGGCCGGGCACAGTATTTTTCCAGTTGATGGTATCGAAGAAGAGCACACCGGGGTCGCCACACCGCCATGCTGCCGAGCAGAGTGCGTACCAGAGCCTGCCAGGGTCGATGCTGCTTCTTACCGAACCGTCCCGGGGATTCGATCAGCTCATAGTCGGAGCCACGCTCAAGGCAATGGAAAAAATGTGCATCAAAACCGACGGAAAGATTGAAGTTGGAAAGGCCCCCCTGGATTTTTGCATTGATAAACTCCAGGATATCGGGATGGGAGCAGCTGAGGACACCGCCATATTTGCCCCCCTCCGCTTTCCTCCCTGTTTCACGGCATTGGTGGCCTCATCAAAGACCCGGATGAACGGGAGCGGGCCGCTTGCTGCTCCACTGGCCGAGGATACGGGATCGCCGGCCGGATGGAGATGGCTGAAGGAAAACCCGGTCCCCCGCCGCTCTGGTGGATCAGGGCCATGGTGGTAAGGGTGGAAAAGATTTCGCGAAGGGAATCCTCGACCGGCAACACAAAACAGGCAGATAGCTGGCCGGATGAAGTGCCGGCATTCATCAGGGTAGGCGAGTTGGGGAAGAACAGCAGGTTCTTCATCACGTGAAGGAAATCCTGGGATTGGGGTGTGTCAACCGCGCCTGCCACCCTGCTGAAAGGCTCGTCGGGGGTTTCCTGCGGGAGGAGATACCGGGTCTTAAGCAGGGATTTTGCCGCAGGAGTCAGGTCCATCGTGGTCAGATGACTGTGTTTACCTGAACAGGATATATAGGTTATCGGTCAGCTGGATGTATTTCAAAGAGGAGTGAACCTGTCCGGACCAATGATCAATCTGGAGTTACCGTGTCCAATGATGGCCTGGCCTGTAAAATCCGGGCTCCCGGACCTTCCCGGCTGGTGCAATACGGGCACAATACAACATTACGATTTCTTTGGCGGGATCGCCAGCAGGTCGTCGTGTTCGTTCGGCTCCTTCTTTTGCATTGACATTCCAATGTACGATACCACAAAAGCGGTGAGGATGATCCCTCCCAGCAGGACCGTCTTGGTGGTGGTGTCCGGCAGGGTGAAGGTAAGGATAATGAAGATCGGGAGCAGCCCGATCGCAATGAGTTTCAGATGTATCTCTTTGATGTTCATGTCCGGTTCTCCCTCTTTTACTCTGAAAAGCATTAATCCGTTCGTCGCCGAATTACATATGCGTTTCGAGACTGGTGGGTGCTTAAAAAATGACCGTAACCAGCTGATGGTATTCGATAAAAAAATAGGACCCGCCTCGGGTTCCTCCCGGCAATCGGGTTTTGAACGACCATGAATCCCCGGGGCGGCATCCGTGGCAGCGGTAAAAACACGGATTAGAACTATATAAAGAAAAAACTATACATCTAAAAATATGGCAGATATCATTGTATTGGTGAATTCCCGGGGCGGGAATACCCGGAAGGTGGCGGATGCCATTGCGGAAGAACTCGGCACGAAGGCTGGAGAGGTCGGGACGGTGCCGGCAGGTGGTGCAGGGATCCTGTTTCTGGGAAGCGGGACATATGGCGGCAAACCCGGCGATGCCATGATGAACCTTATCGGGTCCGGTACCTTCACGGGACGAAAGGTCGCCCTGTTCGGAACCTCGTCGAGCGTCGCGGGGAGCCAGAACATGATTGCGGTAATGTCTGATGCCTTAAAGGCAAAAGGGGCCACCATCATGGGAAGCTACCATTGCCGGGGCAAATTCCTGTTGTTAAACTGGGGCCATCCCAACAAGGAAGACCTGGATAATGCAAAAAAGTTCGCACGAGAGATGCTCAGTCTGGGCTGAACCGGTTTGCTCCGCCTGAGAAATGGATGATTCTGTCGGGAAAAAAATTGATTTTTTCAGCCGGTATTCTCATTGACTGATACCAGCCGGATGGTGAATGTCAAAGGCTCCCCTGCCAGGGGACTGTTCGCATCAACGGTCACCGTGTCCTCGGTAAAATTCAGGACCTTAACAGTACTTACCGTATTGGTGGAAGGGTCGCTATAGGTGAGTATACCTCCTATCGTAAGGTTCATTGTTGCAAGGTTGCCCGTGCGGTTGAAGACGTAAATATTGTCCGGGCTGTAGGGCCCGTATGCCTGGTCGACGGGGATATTCACGGTCCTTGTCTGCCCGGCCTTCATGCCGATGACTGCAACCTCAAAACCCGGTATGACCTGGTGGGATCCCACGGTGAATGCAAGCGGGGTACTGTTGACATTTGAATCAAAAACCGTCCCGTTGGTAAACATGCCCGTATAATAGACCGAGACCGAATCCCCGATCACTGCTGCCGCACCGGTTCCCGTCCCGGTGACTGCCGGTGAACCGCCAGTACCTGGTACGAGAAAAATGTATGCGGCAACCGCAATGATTGCCACAATGACGATTACTCCGACAGCAAGGATCAGGTTCTTATTTCCCTTCATCGTACTCTTTGCCTTCGGTTCGGATTTTTCTTTGGATTTTTTTGGTTTACTCATGCTTCCTCTCCCATTTTTAGTTTTTACCGTACAGGGAATTACACTACGCGATATACCCCATTAAATGATTGGTTACCGGCAATAATTTTTACAGGGGTGAATGGTCCCTGATGAAACGGTGAACGGAAATACGGGGTCCGGTTCGCTTCGGACAACGAAATTGCCAGAGAATAATCTGCCCTATCCGGGAAGATCCAGAAACCGGTTCTCCCGTTGGATCAGCTCACCTTATTTCGCCTCAGAGATGCAATACATACGGTATCGTATTTACCCGATGAGAATTGCTTTTACTGTGCGGCAGGTTGCCGGATGAGCGTTGTACGAGGGGGTGAGGAAAAATGACCCGATATCTGATAGATATCCGCCTTATGGGAGCGGTCAGGCACCAGATCCGTACGTTAAGCAACAAGTTGCAGGAGAAATTTAATCTCGGGGACAGCCTGGTTATCCCTCATATCACCCTGGCCGGGCCTTTTTCGACCAGTAATGAGAAAAAACTCGTTGAAGATTTTACGAAAATCTGTTCAGACCAGAAAACGATCCCGAAATATGATGTGGGAGGGTACGGATTTTTTGACGATACCCGAGTGGTATATGTTACCATCACTCCTGATGAGATCCTGAAACAGTTCCGTTACCGGCTTTCGCAGGCAATCTCCCCGTATTGCTCGTTACGGGACTATGATCTGGATTCTGCCGATACATTCCGGTTCCATGCCACCCTCGCCATGAAACTTGACTGGCTTACCTTCTGGAGAATACAATGGTATTTCAGGGGACAGGAACCGGTTATCTACCGGCACCACCCAATCCGGGTAACCCTGATACGGAATGCAAAAATTCTCTGCGAATATGATTTTGTCCAGAACAGGATGCTGAGCCGGGCACAGGCACGGAGCAGGGCGACACTGATGCGTGATCTGGATATCCTTAAGGCATGGTCTGAGGAATACAGAGAATGAACTACCCTCGTCCCACGTCAGTCCACAGCCTCGGTCAAGGGTTCACCACTTTCACCCTGCAGACGATACAATTGTTTACTGGCTTTTCCTTGAATGAACTGAAGTGACAAAAATAATCTGGGGAATCGATATCCCCGTATCTGCAATAACCTTCAGAGGGTGGGATACACAGAAGAATGAGTACGTCTACGAACCCTGCGTCGTGCGTAAAACATGTTCGTTTGAGCTCTGCGAAGTCTGCGGGGAACAGGCTCACCGGAGAGCGACTGAAAGGCGGATTAACAAGTTGTTCTCCTGAATGTGCCGCGAAGAGATGGGACATCGCACATGGTCTCGTCATCGCCAGGGAAAGGCAGAAAAAAGGAGAACGGCCCTCGCGATTCTGGGAGATCATCAAATCTGAATGTTTCCGCCGGGATAAGTACACCTGCCGAAGATGCGGAAAATCTGAGGAAGAACTTTCATTCTTCATGGAATCCGAGACTGTCGGGGAACAATCCAATGGCATGGTCAGAAGGTCTGATTTTATCCTGAATGCGCATCACATCATCCCCATCAGAACGGGGGGAGATAATTCGCCCGGTAATCTCATCACGCTGTGTGGGAAATGCCATCATAAAGAACATTCTGCGGATGCAAATATCCGAAGAAAGCATCTCTGTCTTGAATCCTTCGGGGTCGGACCCAATCCGGTGAGTGATGAGGGATGAACCTTCCTGTACGGATGAAGGAGCCTTCAACCGGACAACATGGATAACCCCGGTGGATCAAATCCCCATTACAGGGTAATCCGTATATCCTTTCTCCTCTCCGGCGTAGAATGTTGAGATCTCCTCACGGTTCAGCGGTGCATTCCTGACAAAGCGTGCCGGGAGATCCGGGTTGGCAAGGAACATCACCCCGTATGAAACAAGGTCCGCGAGGCCGCTTTCGATAGCCTCGTTCCCGCTGGCAGCGTCATAGCCCCCGTTCAGCATAAGCGTCCCGTTGAATTTTGCCCGGATGAGGGGTGCAATACGATCGTCTTCGGCCGTCACCCCGAGCCTGCCGCCGACAGCCTCGACAAGATGAATATACCCGATGCCAATCCTGCCGAGTTCATATACAAAGGCTGAGAAGGTTCCAACCGGATCGCTGTCAGACATGCCATGGACCAGGAAATGGGGCGACAACCGGTAACCGACCCTTCCCGGTCCCCAGACCTCTGCAACAGCCCGGGTGACCTCGAGCGGGAACCGCATTCGGTTCGTAACGCTGCCACCGTAGGAATCGGTGCGTTTGTTGGAACTGTCCCGGAGGAACTGGTCCAGCAGGTAGCCGTTTGCACCGTGGATCTCCACGCCATCAAATCCGGCTGTTCGGGCATTCATAGCAGCCTGCCTGAACTGGTCGACGATTCCCGGGATCTCAGCAACCGCAAGGGCTTTCGGGACCGGGATTTGTGCTTTTCCTGACGGTGTATGGATTTCTTCGGGCACGGCGATTGCCGATGGCGCAACCGGCATCCTGCCACCGAGGTAATCCGGGTGGGACATCCGCCCGACATGCCAGAGCTGGAGGAATATGTTCCCCCGTCCTGGTGTACGGCATCGGTAACCTTTTTCCAGCCTGCGACCTGTTCCGGTGAGTGGACACCCGGTGTCCGGTTGAAGCCGACACCCATCGGGCTCACCTGGGACCCTTCCGTGATGATCAGTCCTGCTGAAGCCCTCTGGGAATAATAGGTTACCGTCAGCGGGCCGGGGACATTGCCGGCAATCGCACGGCAGCGGGTCATCGGGGCCATCACCATCCTGTTCCGGAGGATCAGGTCTCCCAGCTTGTAGGGCGTTAAAAGACTCATCATGTTCATCACCTCATCCGGGGACAAGTTTCCAGATCTCCCCGCTCCGTGTTGCCGGGTCAGGTCCCGCATTCCTGCTGGTCAGGACATAGATCTCATGGTCTGCATCCTCCCCGAATCCTCGCACAAAGGCATTCACCCTCCCGTTTGTGCCGGTTGTAATGATACACTCCTGCATGGTCCACATCCGGTTGTCCTGCGGGGTGATTGCGGTGAGTTCGCCCGGGTAGCTGCTGATATCGTATCCGGCAGGCGGTGTTGCGACAAGGATGGACCCGTCACCACTGCCTCCGAACGATTTCGACCAGTCGCCAAATATATAGGATCCGTTGAGAGCGGGCAGTGCAGTGCCCCGGTAGATGGCCCCGCCAATAACGGTGTTGCCGATATCATGCCCGAGTTCGACAACGGGACCGATCAGCGGCTCCCCGCGGGATCCCGTCACGGGACAGGCGACGGGCGGGGTACCGCATTATTGGCCGGATCGAAACAATGGGTACCCTCCCGTATGTGCCACCCGTAATTGCCACCTCTCGTAACAATGAAGACCGATTCGAAAAGATTCTGGCCGGCCACGCCGGTCGTCAGGTGGTGACCCGGGCCGGAATCAAAGGACATGTATGCAGGGTTCCGGAACCCCGATGCATATATTTCCGGGAGGATCCCGGCAGTGCCGACAAACGGGTTATCCGGCGGGACTGAGTAGAGGGTCCCTCCCGTGCCCGGGATATCGACATCGATGCGCAGTATCTTGCCCAGCAGCGTGGTCATGTCCTGTGCATTACCGGTATCCGGGGTATGGCCGGTGCCGGTATCATCCGCGCCGCCACCGTCCCCGAGCGCAAGATAGAGGTACCCGTCATCCGGCCCGAAGAGGATCGGTCCGCCGTTATGGTTCGATTGCGGTTTATCGACCGCAAGCAGGACCTTCTCCGAGCCCATGTCGGCTCTATCCGGGTTACCGGGGATAATCCGTGAACTCTGAGAGCCGGTTGGTGCAGCTCCAGCCAGAGGGTGCTCCCGCCCGCAGCGGGGCAGAGTAATAGACAAAGACGCGGCTGGTGTTCCGGAAATCAGGGTGGAATGCAATGGAGAGAAGTCCCCGTTCGTCATATCCCGTGTTCAGGCTGACCATCCGATCCCGCAGGTCGAGGAAAGGCGTATCAAGGAGTTTTCCGTCTGCGGTGATGATCCGCACCAGCCCGATCTGGTCAACCACGAACATACGGCCGCTCCCGTCACCGGGGACGGCCATCATCACGGGCGAGGAGAGGCCTGTGGCAATCTTCTGCAGGCCGATACGCGGGTTGCCCGGGGCAAACGTGGTATATGATGCACCATTCCGGAATACTGCTGCCTGAGGCGAGTTCTGGTTGGTCAGGTCTGTCGGGCTGCCTGTTGCTGTTCCGGGGGTGGTACCCGTACCTGTGGGAGGAGTTCCTGCACTAAGGCCGTTATCCGTGCCGGTACATCCGGCACCCATCACCAGCAGGAAGATGATGGCGGTGAGAATTATGATCCTGGTCTGGTATGTCATGAGACACATTCGGACAGCACGGTGATAATTATTTGCTTCCCGGCGTTGTTCCTGAAATTTTACTGGTAAATGCATACGATAGGGAATGAAAAATCCGGCAGATTTTCCCTCTTGAGCGCGATCGGTGTTTCAATTATTTTAACATTAAAATTTTTTTTGTTTCTTTCCGGAAAATCTTCTGAAAATATTTTTTATGTGATTTTAGCGGCGGCTGTCTTTGTTATTTCTTTAAGATATTCGGGATCCCGTGATGTGCTCAGGATGACAATCTGTTCATATACATCATTTTTGACAAACTGATAGAATATGCCGGTGGCATTGTATCTTTTTTGATTTTCTCAACAATTCTACGGTATATGCCTGACTCGAATCTCCTATTTTAGGATTCGATAATGGATTAACCAGGTAAGCGTCTTCACTCCGTCGAACCATTTCTGTATTGCCTTCAGCCAGTGCCAGATTTACGTTCTCAATCGGGTAAACATCAATATCCTGAGTAAGATATTCCATCTGCATCGTTGACTCATTTTTTCGTCCGAACATAACATGATATCCTTTTTTCCATCCCTGGTCCAATGCCAGCTGGCTTACATCAGAACGTGTCCTTTCCCGATTCTCCTGCAGGGTGAAACCAGCGGGTAAATCCGGAAGTTGCAATGCCATATCGGCCGGTTCAATTGTTGATGAGGAACTTCCGGGAATTGACTGAAGGTCAGAAGGTGACGGTATTATCTTTGATGCGGATGGCGCACCTGATATACAGCCGACGGCACACATCAGAAGAATTATCAATCCTAGTGCAGGGACAGTATTAGACAGGTTCATTAGCCGTCCTTTTCTCTCAGTTATTATATATTTTCTCGTTTGGTTTTTCAGGTTCACACTGCTCTCAGAATGATCAACAGGGTCGATAAAGCCTGGATTCATGGAAAAACTCTGGAATACGAAACATCATTCGATGCAGGAATTGATGAGACGGGATCCGGACACAGAGCATAATTTCTCCCTGGAACAATCTATCGGCCCGGCATGCGAGCGATGGAATGACGGGAAGTGCGGAGCGATATACGGGGGATGGACATGATAGAAAGCACAAAAAGGTTAAATTTCGCATTCTGTTGGCTTTTGACATTGCTGGTCGAAGACAGAACATGTTCAATCATTATTTCGAACAGATCCCGATAATCCAGAGCCGGTTTAATTTGGTTGTTCCAGGCAATGAAGAAACAATACAAGCGGGAACGGCTCAATGAATATCCATGGCGGGGCGTGGAAGCAATACCCCTATTCGGGTCAGATATCCCGTGGTTGGTAATTGCATTAGTTGTTTTACTCTTGTTCACACAATTTGTTGCAATTGTCGGATGGGATCTGATCAACGATGCATACCGGGACATACGATTCAACCCCGACCTAAAGGGATCCACGTTCTTTCGGGTTTCTTTCTTATTTGGCTCCGCTGATCCCTCTGTATTTGCCCATATTCACACAATCAGCCGCGTAGAATAAATTTTGAAGTTACCCTTTTGTCTATTCTTTGCATTTTGGTTCTGCACTCTGGATGATCACATCGGCATTCCTGATGTCCGGAGTTAAAGATATGCAACTTTTCAGAAAATAACAGTTGATCTGTGTCCATTTTCTCATCAAAAAGCCGTTTGAATACTGTAAACGCTCTCCAAAGATTTATTGGGATAAACAACACCCGTCCCTATATCCGGGTGAGATCGCACCTGGGCAACAAAAAAAGGAGGTAGACATATGGTACGACGTTTTCACCGATCAATCTATGATGAACTCGATGATCTTAAAGCATCCATGGACTACCTGTTCCAGCTTGCTTTTGAACCAGTGGACAATCCGATGTTGCCTGAAGGAGAACAACCTGAGATCGTGTGCCTGTATCCCCATACCCTGAACTCGGAGGTCACGGAGCACAACGATGAAGTGATGGTGACGGTGGATATGATACCGGGGTGCGAGGCGGCAAAGATCTCCGTTGACCTGGTCGGCCCGGATTCCCTGAGGATCACCTGTGACCGGGAAGAAGGAGCAACGACCAATACTGACCGGCGGTCGTTTTCCGTGCACCGCATCATCCCGCTCCCGGGCAAGGTGACAACAACCGGGGCAAAAACCACGTATAAAAACGGCGTGCTCGATATTCATCTCAGGCGGGCCCGTCCGGAACAACGGTAAGCCGGACTCCCGGCAATTTTTTACACCCGGTCGCGGAGCAGGGGGCAGGTCATGCAATGCCCGCCGCCACGCCCGCGGCTCAGCTCGGACCCCTCAAATTCCAGCACATCGATACCGGCCTTGCGGAAATTCCGGTTGGTAGAGGTGTTCCGGTCTGTCGCGATGACCAGGCCGGGACGGAGTGCAAGAATATTATTCCCGTCATCCCACTGCTCGCGGGCCGCTTCGTAGGTATCGCCACCGGTAGGAATGACTTCAAGGTGGCCGACATCCAGGGCATCGGCAACGGCACCAAGAAATGTTTCTTCCTTGGTGACCGTGAACATCGTCCGTCCCGTCAGCGGGGCGGATGCTGTACGCCTGCATCCCGTTCACGACATCCGGATAGACGGTGACCTTGTCGACATCGAGCATCGTAAAGACCGTGTCAAGGTGCATATGTGCCCGGTCCGGGCTCATCCGTGCAACAATGATCCGGTCAGCTGCTTTCCCGGTAAAAAGGGCATGCGCCAGCTGCTCGATCATCTGGCTCCGAGTCCGCTCGCCCATGCCGATAAGGACCGTCCTGTTCCCGATGGGCATGACATCGCCGCCTTCCAGCGAGGAACGGGCATAGAGTCCGGACTGCTGACCGGGTTTTCATCCCCCTGCGGCGGGAACCAGTACCTGAACTCTGCATGCACGGAACATCGGGTGATGGTGATAGATGGTTGCGGCATTCAGCGCCTCCGGCTGCCGGGCAGGCCAGTACATCGGGTTGATGGAGACCCCGTTATAGATCCAGCTCGAGGAATCGCGGGTGAAAAGGGTGTTGGGGAGTGGCGGGAGGATAAAGGCATCCGGGCCTGCTACAGCAGCGGTGAGCGAGGAGCGGGCCAGGCCTTCCATGTAAATACATTCGAGTTCGCCGACCGTGAGCCCCCCGATCAGGTGCCGGGCGAGATCGGCAGCTTCCATCTCCATCATGCAGGTCCGCACTGCGCCTGAAGCAGAGATCCCGACGGACATACCCGCCGACACCCTGTCGATCACCTGCCGGCGGATCTCTTCGCCCCGGGACAGTGCTTCGGCGAGGAGTTCCTGCAGGTAAAAGACCTTCACGCCTTCATCGCGGATGAGACGGACAAACGCGTTATGCTCCTCAAGTGCCCTGTCGACCCAGAGGACATCATCAAAGAGGAGGCTGGCATGGTTGGACGGCGTCAGCCGCCGGAGGCTGAGGTCCGGCTGGTGCACCATGACCTTCCGGAGTTTCCCCACTTCTGAATACACGCCAAATCCTGTCATGTTCCCTCACGCACCCGGCCTGACTAATGTCCCGGCATCACCTTCAACGATTGCCCCGATGTCAGCAAGCGCCCCGATGGCCGCCCTTTTCCCGGTC
This sequence comes from uncultured Methanoregulaceae archaeon, assembly GCA_963721245.1. GTDB lineage: Archaea > Halobacteriota > Methanomicrobia > Methanomicrobiales > Methanospirillaceae > Methanoregula. Next base: position 37,119 of record CAVRIL010000004.1, read on the forward strand.
TTCTCCACAAAAGCACAGGCAGCCTCCACTTTCGGGCCCATGGAACCGGCCGGGAACGTGTGGCGTTTCAACTCCCCGGGTGTTGTCTCACGGATGAGGCGGGCAGACGGTTTTCCCCAGTCAAGATATACGCCGTTCACATCCGTTGCCATGACGAAGAGATCAGCCTTGATCTCCCGGGCAAGAAGCCCGCTGGCAAAATCCTTGTCGATGACTGCCTCAACACCGGTCAGTTTCTGTCCGTTACCCGGTTGGTACATCACGGGGATACCACCCCCGCCGGTACAGATGACGATTGCTCCCTGTTCGAGCAGCCAGCAGATCGGGCGGATCTCAAAGATCTTCCGGGGCCGTGGTGAAGGCACCACCCGCCGGAAAAGTTCCCCGTCCTTATGAAAGACCCAGCCTTTTTCCGCTCCGATCCGGTCAGCATCGGTCTTTGCATACTGGGGACCGACAAACTTGGAGGGGTGGGTAAAGGCCGGGTCGGCAGGGTCGACCTCAACCATGGTAAGAATGGTAGCAAACGGGACATCCCGGGGGAGCAGGTTCCGGAGTTCCTGCTCGATCATGTACCCGATCATACCCTCCGTCTGGGCATCAAGGACATCAAGCGGATAGGGTTCGACGCTCGTATATGCCGCAGCCTGCAGGGCGAGCAGCCCGACCTGTGGCCCGTTCCCGTGCGAGAGCACCAGTTCATGTGTCCGTGCAAGCGGTGCCAGTGCACGGGCAGCCGCACGGATATTGGTACGCTGGCGGTCGGCAGTCATCGGCTCGCCCCGTTTCAGGAGGGCGTTTCCCCCGAGTGCGACTACGATCCTCATCTATTCTCCCTCATGTTCCGGAAGTATTTAATCGGATCTTCCGGGAACCTCATGAGGTGTACGGCAATCTTTGCTGGAAAGGGGTTTGTTAAAACCCTAAGATATCAACAAATTGCAAATCACCTGTTATCGGAGGGGACAGTGCCTGTCCCCCCGAACCGCCCCTGCGCTTTGTGATTGTTTTGTATTACCTTCTCTGGAATTATCGCTCATGGGGATGCCACAGCGGCGGGGGCGAAGGCATTACGTGCCGTAGACTTAAAAGAGCGTTGAGAAGAAGATTGTGAGGATTTCAACAAAGCTGAAATATGGGCCCTCCTCCAAAACTTCGAGGAAACCATTAACCCTTCAGCGCTCGTCTAAAGGAATGGCGATAGTCCTGGAAAGACAGCCCGTTAAATCTGCCATCATGCGTTCCATCGGATATAGTCCTGACGCAAAAATTCTTGAGATAGAGTTCCACACGGGACTGGTCTACCAGTATTCGGGTGTCCCTTCCAAAATATATGAAGACCTCATCCATTCCGGCGAACCAGGAAAATATTTTTCTGAAAAGGTCCGACCCGTTCCGGAACAAAGCAGGTCGGCTCATAGAGTATATTTGCAACCGTGCAATCTCGCCTCTCTGAAAAAGCCCTTTTTACTGGCGGGAGAGGGTGATGTATGAGCCGGACTACCAGCATTCTTCCGGAGAACTGATCATTCCGGGATGATTATCCATTTATCATGCAAGGGTGACACTACCTATCATGTCCGGTCCTGCGCCACTGTACGCAACGCCCGATGACTGGATCGCTCACGAGGCGATCCCTTTCCCGACCGATTCACCGGGGACCTTTAATTCCGCCGTCGATACGCTCATCGACCTACTTGACGATGGTGTGGAGCTGCTTGGCCTGGGAGAGGCACTCCACGGCGGTGAGGATATCCTCATATTCCGCAACCGGCTCTTCCAGCGCCTCGTGGAGACACATGGCTTCGGTGCCATTGCCATCGAGAGCAGTTTTCCCCGGGCTCATGGGGTGAATGAATATAGTGCCGGTCGCGGTCCGGCATCGTATGAGGCTGTCCGGGAGACCGGGTTCAGCCACGGTTTTGGGCGGCTTGAGGCGAACAGGGAACTCGTGGAGTGGATGCGGCACTATAATGCAGATCCCTCCCATCGCCTTAAACTCCGGTTCTATGGCTTTGACAGCCCGACCGAAATGACCGGCAGCGACAGCCCGCGCCAGGTCCTTCATTTTGTCCTCGATTACCTCGCCTCGATCGACAGAGCCGGTGGAGAGGCGCATCGTGGACGTATCGAGCCGCTCCTCGGCCAGGACGCCGACTGGGAGAACCCCGCGGCAATGATGGACCCTGCACAGTCGGTTGGGCTGTCACCACCTGCAACCGCGCTCAGGATTGCGACGGAGGATCTCTATATCGGACCTGAATATACGACGCCCCGAACTGGTGTCTGGAAGCGATAAGGGCCGCTACCGTGAAGCCGTGCACTATGCAACGGTTGCCCGGCAACTGCTGAACTATCATGCTGAAGTGGCGCATGCATCAGCCCCGAAAGACCGGATCGTCCGACTCCTCGGCATGCGTGACGCGATGATGGCGGATAACCTTGTGTACATGGTCTCCCGTGAACGCGGCCGTGGGAGGGTGCTGGTCTTCGCCCACAACAGCCACCTCCGGCGCGGAAGGGCAGAATGGCAGCTGGGTCCTCACGCCCTGGCGTGGTGGACGGCGGGTGCACACCTCGATGCAATCTACGGGCCGGGTTATGCCGTTATAGGTTCCGGCGTAGGCGTCTCCGACGCTAATGGCATCGGTCAGCCCGAGCCCGGCACCCTCGAGGCCCTGCTGGCTGCAGTACCCGGACCGGTCCGGTTAATTCCGACCCACAGGGGCCAGGGACTTCCGGCCCTGCGATTGCAGCCCTTCCGACCCGTTCGGGAAGCAGGAGGAACCCGACATACTTCCCTCTGACCCCACAGAGTCTCACCGATTTCGACTGGCTGGCCTTCCTGGATTCAACGGCATACGCCCGCGGCGGACCTCCGCTGCAGCCGTAAGACACTGCCAGCGCTGGCCCGGCCAGGTTTTTGCGTTCATTCATACCGTCCTCTCCGGGATATCCTTACGCCATCCTGTCCCGGGCAGCCCTCATACCGGGTCCTGATGCATTGGAAACCCGGGGCTCTTTAATGAAGAGTGAGGATGCTGGAAAGGTCCAGGTACGGTTGCATTGGATACTGTTGCCCGCCAGGAGCATGGGAAAGAAACCTGTCTGTCACGGGTGCAGATCCGAAAATCCGGATATGGTCCAGGCATCTTCTCAACCATAATAAAAACGGGATGCAGGGTCCGGTATGCTAGAGCCTGAACCCGGGAATGGTATCGAACAGGTTCTGGTAGAGCTCGGTAAACAGTGCAATGTATTCCGATGCACGTCCGGTACCAATATAGGTGGATTTTTCCCCGTCCCTGGTAAGGGAGAGATATCCTCTTGAAAGGAGAAACTCAAGATATTCCTGTCCGGTTTTCGAGTTGAGGTCGCAGCGGTTGATGATTGCGGTAAAGGACCGGGGAGTTCTGCAGTATACGAGTATCTCCCAGTAAATTTCATACGGGGAACGGCGGGTGTTCATTCCCTGTCAGGCCCCATTGATTTTTTTAGTATTATCTTCAGACCGGGCCGTTTCCTCCAGGCGGAGATCCCAGATTTTTGAAAATTTCGAAAAATAATACGAGCTGAGTAGGCTTACGAGAGCGATTCCAAGGGTCAGGAGAGCTGAGGGTATCAGGAGATAATTATTCAGGGTAAACCTGCCGGATGAAAGGCTGATGGAAAAAAACTCAACACTGTTGAGGATTCCCAAGACAAAAAAACAGACCCCGCCAAGCGTGCAGACAAGGATCATCCTATCGATGGTCTTCCGGTTCTCCCGGTAATGGGCGACCATCCTGACAATCCCGCTGGTGACGGTTTCATCGGAAACCGGCCCCTTTAGATTCTGAAATTCCGAACGGATTTCTGTTATACTCCCCAGCATCCGTGCACTGGAAGTAACCCAAGAGATGCCAAGCCCGAAGCTTATCAGGGATAGAATCCCTGCACCTATCCGGAACAGCGTCAGGCCTTCCCCGCCCAGCACGCCCAGCACGGAAGTCACGATAAACTGCACCCCGAACGCCATCGCCAGCGCCCCGAATACCAGGTTCAGCAGTATCAGGATGAAGAAACTATTGAGTTCACTCCTGAAACGCCTGAATGTTTCATCTGTCATCTTTCGCTTTCACCGCTCTAGAGATATATTGACCCTGGCTGATTAAAGACCATGAATCTAAGTTACATACCATACATCCCCTGAAAAAATCACCAGCGATAAGTAAGCCACTTTTCTGCGGCAGAATGCTATCCATGCAGGGAAAAGGTCACACCACAGTTCATTCTCCTCCGTTCCTGTTAAGAACAGCCCGGAATAACCCGTGCTGAAATACAATAATCTGGCGACTATTACCCCGTCCCTCTCAGTATCCACCCGTATCAGCCCAACCGATAGTGGACCGTCCACTGGGTCTTCCGGATGAATTCAATGTGTCTCAGGAATCTGAGCCAACCCAGTTTCTTCTCTTCAGAATCAAAGTAACTCCATTCGTCAAGGAACTGTATCCCGCTATGCCATTGTTCCATCTCCCGGCCGTCACGGATACCGGACCGGAACATGGCATCCTTTCCCAGGTGCACCTGCCGCTGCAGTCTTGTAATCCAGCATTTTTCTTAACAGAGGTTCTGAGCCAGAGTGAATTAACCACTTCACAGACCAGTTCGGAGCCGGGGAAGGTTTCCTGGAGCTTCAGCACCAGCGATCGGACATCCTTCCCGTCAAGGTACATGAACACCCCTTCTGCCATGAACAGGAACGGCCCTTTGTGCTGACGGACAGGCGCCATCCAGCCAAAATCCAGTACCGAGGAGGCGATCAGGTGATACCGTTCCGTCTCCGTGGAAAAAGTCTTTTTTAATCGCTGATTATTTCCGGCAGGTCAAGATCATACAAGACCACACGCCCGTTATCGATCCGCAGGAACCGGGAATCAAGCCCGCAGCCGATATTGACAACAACGCCGTCCGGAAACCTCTGCAGGAAATCCCGTGACATAGTCATCGTATTTTTTTGCACGGATCGCAATATGGACAACGAGCCTCTTATCCAGCGTTCCGGAGACAAGGATCCTGTCCAGCGGATTATCTGAGCGGGAGAGCGTTTTATTCAGTTCGGTGGTGATCTCGACAGATTTCGGGTCGGACAGGACGGGATTTTCTGAAAGGGTCTCAAGGGCATGGCAATAGAGGGTGAGAAACGACGTAGCGGCAATATCGCCAATTCCTTGCTGCACATTCCCATCTCCAATTGATCCGAGGACTCAGACCATTATTGGGACACGTAATTTTTATTCTTTCTCAAAGAGGATCGGAGGAGGCTGATGAATTCGCACCGGTAATCAAACGAGTATCGTATCCGGCAGACAGGGTGGCCATGAAGTAAGGCCTTATAAATCCGGTACCGAATGTGTTCTGGATCATGTATTCGCTGAACAACAATCACGAGACGGAGGAGGCACACTGACTTTATATCCTGTAAGAAAAAACATACGGACATGCAAAAAAGATGGGCCCTGGGTTTTCTCGGATTCCTGGGTATTATTGGAATTGTCGGGATAATCCATGGCGACTGGCTGCAATCTATCGGGATTGCATGGTTCGCATTTTTCCTCTATTTTCTCCCAGAGAAAAAAGCAGTGCAGGACAGGAATGATTGAAAATCCTGCAATGTCAGGAACGTTCCCCGTTCCTTTTCCCTGCATCTGTGTTAACTATTTGGCTTTGTTGAGATCCTCACACTATTCTTCTCAACACTCTTTTAGGTCTACGGCACGTAATGCCTCCGCCCCCGCCGCTGTGGCATCCCTATGAGGGATAATTCCAGAGAAGGTAATACACACAATCGCAAAGCGCAGGGGCGGTTCGGGGGGACAGGCACTGTCCCCTCCGATACTAGACGATTCGCAATTTGTTAAAATCTTAGGGTTTCAACAGAGCGAAATATTTTATTTTCAGACGTTAACCAGATGCAGAATAGAATTTCGACTATCACCATAGCGATTGAAACGGCCACGGCCTCGAACAAAATCCCGATTGTTAGTGCGACAAGAGGTATGAGGACTGCCATTACCGAATAGGCTTTTGATGAATATAACCACCCGAACGGCAGCAGGTGGGCACCAGAGATGATCGCCAGGACCATGACCATCTTGCCCGGGACGGTCGGGTATACCCACATGGCAATCAGGATATAGAGAAACTGGTTCAAGGAAAACAAAAGCCCCAGGTTACTTAGCGGGTTGTCCGTTATGGAAAATTCTGCTTTTATTAAACCTGAAATCACAAAGGCGAGTGGTACAAGCAGGGCCGTACAACAGAACGTCAATAAATTTTTCGTCAGAATATTCTCGATGGGGAGAAGCCACACACCTGTTACTGCAGACCAGATAATGAGCGAGGCAAGAATGAAATGGAGTCCCCGTTTCCCTCTTTTGGTAATATCAGTTTTTAAATCATCCAGATCCATCTTTTTTCCTCTTAAAAGGTATGAACAACCGTAAAATATAAGGTTGGTCTCGCTCTGGTTTATTTTTTCTTTTTGGGAATGGCAAGGATTACCGACCCTTCTGCGATGATACAATCACCGGATCCTCATTTTCCAAAAAAAGATCTGAACTCCAGCCCCATTCCTGCAATTACACCGGGTGCAAGGCATCGTACGGTTGCAGATGACCTGCGGAAAGGCCCGTTCATGGGATTCCCGTGGGTGCTTACCTCAGCGCCGCGGCGGTGACATCGTCGATCGTGTTCACGTAACTGACGCTGATGCCAATGTTTTTCTCGATGTAATCCTTTGCAGATACCTTCTGGACCGGGAGGGACGTGGACAGGATACCGGTACCGGCCGCTGACGGTAGCGTAATGAGGCTGGTTTTCAAGGGGGATCAGGAACATGGTTTTCCCGATCTCCTTTGCAGCGGTCGCCTTCTCGACAACCCCGCCAATCGCGCCGACGTGCCCGGCATCGTTGATGGTACCGGTCAGGGTCAGGGAACTGTCGATCGGCTTCTTCTCGATCGCAGAGATGACGAGGAGCGTCATCAGTGCCCCGGCACTCGGCCCGTCGACCTCGTCAATCCGGCTCGCGGAGTCGATGGAAAATATCACGTCGCTCTTCGAGAGATCGAATCCTGTCCTCGAACCGGCGACCGCGACCGCGGTGTTCGCCGCTCCCTGGAACACAACCCCCATCAGGGGTTTTGTCTGGACGAGCACCCTGCCCTTGCCCGGGATAAGCTCGACAGAGATGTTCATTATCGAACCGTGGAGGACCACAGACTGGGCGATGCGCCTCCCACGGATAGAGTTCTGGACCGACTGGCTGACGGCCGGAGCCTGGAGTGTTGCGAAGCCTTCTGTAATGTCCTGGGAGGATTCGGCGACCTGATCCACCTGGGAATGGAGTGGGAATTTTCTGTGCCGAGCGCATTCAGCTGGACATTCATCTCTGACAGCCTGTTCTGGTCCGAGGGCACATAGAAAGCGAGGAAGAAGACGTTGACCGACACCGAGATGATGAGAAGTGCGGTTATGACGGGTAGTATTTTCGTAAGGATATCACCGGTTCTGGATGTTTGAACAGAGTTTTCTCCGTGAGTTTAATGTGTTTCCGAACGTGGCAATTAAAAAACAGCCATCTCCGGGTTTCACGAGGTGGCGTCCGGAAGTGTGGGAGGTTGGGGGCTGTCCGGCAATAATTTATGTGTTATCATTGCTGTCCTGACAGAATACCCAGTTATGGTTTATCCTGCCCGAGCTCATTGCTGCACTCTGATGACACCTTAAAAAAATCAGGCGAATATTTCATGAGTCGCACCATCAAGTTCCTGTTTCAGCGCCGGCAGGAGCTTAACCGATGCGTTCACCTCATAGGCCACATTCTGGGTCAGGATTTGCTGCCGTCTCACTTCGGCACCAGTGAGATTCCGCACATCCCCCTGCCGCTCGATCTCGAAGATCAGGCTCCGGTCCCGCTCTGCCGATAACAGGTGATTATAGAATGTAAAAGTATCCCGTGCGATCTCCCGGTCCAGCCTGGGAATATCTCTCTGGTAAGAATAATACAGGCCATTGGCCGGGTAGAGGGGGGAGGACTGGACAAAGATATCAGCGTTACAATCATCCTCGGGGTGCTGGAATTCCTGGTCTGCAAGGACGAGTGAGTCCTGAAGCGACGAGACATCGAGATAGAGACCTTCGGCGATGTCACTTTTATCCTTGTTCAGTGAGTTGTTATAGAGAATGAGCGAGTTGGCAAGGTAGCCGCCGGCACCTATCAGGACTCCGATAAGGAGAATATAAATCTGGATCTTCGTCTGCTTATCCATTCTTCATGCTCCGCGATCGTTTGTTTCGGGTGAGATGACCCATCTCTTTACCTGTTCCCGGTTATCATTCATTATCTCCGTCGGAGTACCGGATTCTCCGTTATGGAATTACAAAGTACCATTCATCCCCTCAGGGCGATATCACACAGGGAACGAACCATTCCCGGGTTTGCAGGGATCTCGCCCCTCCCTGTATCGTGTTTGCCCGGGTCACAATTTTGCCCCGAATATACCGGTGATCCTGTTTCCTCAATCCTGCCAATTCAGCCATATCCGAGAACCTGGCTGGAGGATCAATGAGGGGTACGATATGCATCGTTTCGGTCATTATCGCTTGTGAGTCAGGTTGTCTAATAAACATTATTCAGAATTTCAAATTTTGAAATACACCCTGTAACCAATCTGTATCGCGTAATGAATCGGACGCCTTCATGATTCTCAGATCCTTCCTGTTCAGTGAGGTGTCACGGTACGCCCGGCAAGTACATATGAGAGGATTTGCGGGTTTGCCGCGATCATCCCCGAACTTCTTCACCTCTGGATAGGCAAAGAAAAAGCGGGATGTACAATTATCAATCCCGGATTTTGCCCCGTTCAATCAATAATTACCGGCTGTTCAGAACTCATGTCCTTATTTGTTTCGTTCCTGAGAAGAAACAGGCCATATGCAACGAAAACAAACCCGATACCTAGTGTTGTGACCAGCGCCTGCGGGGACTGCGCTGAAACGGTAATCCCTCCGAGAGAAATCAGCGAGGTAAAATCGAATAAGGCATGAATGCCGGCAATGGGCCAGATACTCCCGGTCCGTATGCGAATTGCGGCAAAGGTGATCCCGAGGCCGAACGCGGCAATGCTATCGATAATGGTAAAGACGGGATCCCATAAGCCACCAATTATATTAAGAAGGTGAGGGGCCGCAAACAGCAGGGAGCTGAGGACGACCGCACGTATCGCGCCTGTCGGCAGGAGTGTGGTGAGTATCAGGCCGCGAAAGAACGTTTCCTCGGCAAAACCGATGAGGAGGGTTAGGGCAGCGAAGGCAAGGATGGCGATGGGTGCAGTCACCTGGATGCCCGTCCCGAGCGAAAGCAGCGCAAAGGCAAGAGGCAGGACAATAAGGGGCGCATGCTTCAGCCGGATTCCTGTTGTATAGCCCGCTTTTTCCCACCAGTCAAGACGCGTCAGCAGGACGACCCCGATGACTGCAAGAATGAGATCCCCGAGGGCGAGCTGAACCAGAGTCCCCATGAGGAACAGTCTGTTTATCATGCCGACGCTTATGACAACTGCCACTACTATCAGCATGAACCCGATCGAGCTGCGGTAGGGATGCAGGCCGGTGAAACTGGCGAGCCTCATGGAATACCGGTTTCTACTCTGTTCTGGACTATACATACCTTCCTGACTGAAGTACATTCAACCGGATTAGTTGCCGGTGGAGTCAAAAAAACGACACGGGCGTCAGGCTGAACATGTGGAGGAAGAGGGTTTGATTCAGCCGTCGATCCAGTGCCAAAAGGAGGGAATTGTGTGGGAGGTGGCAGGCACGCTCATATATCACAACCCGGAGACCGGAATGCAGAAATAGTATGCTGGCAGACTTCGTCTGATCTTCTATGCAGGAACCGGGTTGCCGTGAGAATTATCCTGTTGCAATCGTGATTGTTTCAAACCTTGTATCATTCCTGATCTACGGTATCGGGGCTTATGTCCTGTACAGCTTCGGTCTCATATGGGTCATCGGGTATGTACTCTTCATTCTTATCCTTGAATTCCGGGTGATGGGCTGGCATTGCGTCGACTGCTATTACTATGGGAAAACCTGTGCCTTTGGAAAAGGGCAGGTAAGCAGGATAATTTTTTCCCGGGGCCGGCCGGAACGGTTCAACCAGAAAACGATGAGCTGGAAGGATATCGTTCCCGACTTCCTGGTGTTCATCATACCCATTCTTGCGGGAATACTGCTCCTGATCCAGGAGTTCACCTGGCTTATATTCGGTCTTGTCATTGTCCTGTTCCTGCTGGGGTTCCTCGGAAATGCGCTGGTACGGGAACACCTTGCCTGCAGGTGCTGTAAACAAAGGGAGATCGGTTGTCCGGCTGCACAGTTGTTTGATACAAAAAAGAAGACGTGAACAATCCCAGGATCACATCTCTGTCTCTGACAAAAATTTATACTACCGGATAACCTGGAGCGGAATCCGCGGCTCTCCTCACACACATCATACCTTTGTCTCCATCCCCTCAGGATGGAGGTGTCTCTGAACTGAACGCAGGAAAAAAGGACGGATCTTTATCGCTGCCGTTCGAGCAGTGACCGGATTTGCCGCAACTCGCCAAGGATCTCTCTGTCGGTCGATACGCCTGATATACCATCCGGTTTTGCACTACCGGTGCCGTCATCATGCGAGGAGCATCCCCGGACCTGGGACCGGATCAACTCGCGGAGTTCTTCGGCATGTTCGATTGCCTCGATCCGGATTCAGGTACAGCCTGACCTGAATACCCGGCGGTCTGAATCGCAAGACTGGAGATCCCGAGTGCTCTCATAAGGGGGCCCTGCCGGACATCGAGGTTGGTGATCCGGTTATAGGGAACGATGCCGGTAGTCCGGAACCAGACCCCCCTCTTCCAGTTGACCTCGTCCTCCCTCAGTTCGTACGACATGCTCTCATAGTACAGGCCGACCCAGATCCACAGGAGGATATAGACGATTGCCGTCAAACCAAGGACCCCTACAGAAAAAACGGGTGGCATGTCCGCAAAGAGTGCAACGGGCACATACGAGACGAGCAGGATAAGGCCGAGGATCATGGCCATGAGCGCCCTGAACCAGGTCGTCATCGCAGGTGAGGGCTTGAACCGCGTGTTGAGGGGAAAATGCTGGCTCTGCATAAGCATCACCAGTAGTTAGTCTATCCGGGAAAATAATGGTTGGGTGGGACCGGGATCCTGAGAACTGTATTGCTCATCTTTGAATTGTGTAATTATGAACGATTTTTTTGAGTAATTCCTGTTGAATAGAGAATATACCCCGACTGGATCACGAGGAGGAGCAGGACGGGTATTACACCGAATTCATCTCCTGCTGCATCCGGGTCGCCTGTTTCCAGGGAAAGACCGGCAATCCTGGTGACGAGAGCCACAATAAGCACCCAAACGGGACAAAGGATCGCTGGAAGCGGTTTTTCCCGGAGAGATACCAGCCGGAGACCGTTATTGCCAGTAACGCGAGGATAATATCATCGCCCCGATCGATCCATTCAGTTTCTCGTAAAATCTCCGGGATAAGCCCTAATTCAAGCACTGCCAGAGAGCCTGACATCAGCAGGTTGTTTCCCCGGTTGATTGCCTCCTGAATATCCATACACAAAAGACCTCAGAATGATTTGACCCCACATTCCCTACGGGCTTATTAAACATTAGGATAATGGCAAGGGCAGGATCTCCATTGAACGAAAATATACCGTTGCACCAGGCCCGTATTTTTGTGTACCATTTCTTCAACCCCGGAAAATATCCCACCGGCGACAAAGTATTTCTCGCCCCGGGAAAAACTGTACGAAAACAATACTCGATTGAGGAGATGGTCGGGATGGCTGATGCAACTATCACTGAATTCTCAGGGACCAGGAAGGGACCGGTTACCCGATACTTCCAGTACAGCCGGGATGGCGTCCGGGTCCTTGATGCCGGAAAAAGAGTACAGCGGCTCTATACCTTCGGACCGTCGGCAGACATGATGACGGAACGCTACACTGCTGTGGGAGATAAGATACTCCGGCGGTTTATTTTTGATCAGAACGGGATGCTTGAAGAGACATTTTCGTTCGGCCAGCGGCCGCGGACTTTCCGGTATGAAAACGGGGGACGGCTGATTGCGGTACGGGAGGGAGGACACTATGGGGCCGTCGGTAAAACCTACACCTTTGAACAGAACGGGGTTATCGAGACAGCGTGGGGTCGTGACGGGGACGTTGAACGCGTGTATATCTTCGAGGCGGGTGATGACTCGATCACCGAACGGGTGGGGGGATGGTACGGCCCGGTGAGCAGGACCATCCTTTTTGAGGGGATGAATGCATCGGTATTCCGCGAGCCGGAAGCCTTCCTGCAGTTCGCGGTGTTTACGGAACGGCGTGAAGATGAGATGAATGCAGAAGGATCAATCAGTGCTGCCGACAATGCTGAGGGGGGCGGATTATCTTCACCCCGCAGCAGGTATGCCTTTACCGGGAAACGCCGCACATCACCAGATACCGCCCGGGATACCGGAGAAAAAGAGGAAGATATCCGGGTAGATGTTATACCGGATGGAGATTCATCCGGGGAAGAAACCCCAGCAGAGAGATCCCGTCAGAAAAAAAGCAGCGAGATATCCTATAACGAACGCCGTTCAGGGAGACAATCATGACCGGGTTATATGGCCTTTCGCATGACAGCCCGATCTGACCGGTTCCCGGGAAAGATAAAAAATTACTGGTAGAAGGAAGGGCGGTCGGTCTCCTGAGCGGGTGCATCGCCGATAGTTCTGCTGGTGTAATACCGGAAGGACATGACCATGTTTTCATAGGTTGCCTGGTTCAGTGTGTCGCCGGGGGTCATTGTGTAAAACAATACCGGGAGAAACCCCTTTTCGTTTGCCGAGCCCTTGTTGCCGACGAAGACCATGGTCTCGCCCGGCATTCCGTCATAGGGGTTGCGACTGGCATCAAATCGTGTGTAGGTAATCCCGTTGTAGGTGACGGTCGATTCATTCAGTACTGCGCCGGAATTACGGATGAGATTCCGGATACTCTGGTCCACGCTCAGGGAGGAGGAGTACGAAAAGATGGTCAGCGAATCGGCAAGCATAATATAATTGCCGCTGTTATCATTGACGGTCCTGTTGACCCCACCCGCGGCCGGGTTGTAGATGGTCGTTTTATAGACGCTGCTGTAATCGGTCGTGGGTATCCGTATGGTAGTACCCGCATACCTGTCCGGTGCGGAGATGGTGAAGAGAAGTTGCGTGTCCCTGATACTAACCGGGAGAGGAATGGCAGGTGCGAGAGTTGTCGTTACAGGAACCGGGGTTGTGGGTGCCGGGGTTTGAACAGTGGTCAGAGTTGTGGTCTGGACAGTTGTCGGCAGTGGTGTCGGGGTTGGGGTGGGTTGGACGGTCTGCTGAGTACATCCGGCCGTTACCATCAGAAATGCAATCGTACACGCGAGTGCAATAAACAGCGAGGTTTTCATACGATGGGGTACCCGTGCCGGTTAATATATACTTCGGCATCTCCGGCCCTGATAAGGGGATATGAACAGATAACTATTCCCGAATACTCTGTATTCGGGCAGCGGACGGAGAAACAGTTCTCAGGGATTGATCCTGGAGGTCCGGATTCTTTCCTCTGTCGGGAATCACTTTCAATAGCTTGAGACCGTAGTCCCGCCGCGTGCCTCGTTCAGCGTTTCATCTTACGTGATCCAGTGCGGGGGACATACCGCAGTTTCACGATCCCGGTACTATACGTTACAGCTTCGATAAGATCCAGGGTAAATTCCTGCCGGAGTCCGGTATAGAGCGGGATCCCGTCCGTGATGATCACCGGGACAATACACTGATAAATTTCATCGACCAGCCCTTCCTCAAGGAACCGCGAGACGATCCGGCCGCCACCGGCAATGTACACATCCTTCTCAGATTCCTGACGGATCTTTTCTATCAGGCTGACCGCCGGACCGTTCCAGAACTCCGTGTCAATGCCGGAGGCGATTGGCAGGGATCGTCGGGAGAGGAGGTGGCAGGCAGGCTTATGTTCCCGGACATCCATAATGCCCGATAGAGGGGGGCTGGTGATGATATGAGTACCTATCCTGTCGGGTATACAATCCTGAACACCCAGGATCTTTCACGAGGGCGACCGGTTATCATCGACGTCTGGTATCCTGCCATCCAGACTGCCCGGGAAACCCCGCACGATTATGGGCTTGGGCGTGGCCATGTTGCCGAACGTGCCCCGCCTGTTGCCGGTAGACTGAGGCCGGTTATTGTCCTGTCGCACGGAGCATTCGGCTCATCACGTAACTATTCATGGATCGGTGAGTACCTTGCCGGGAACGGGTTTATCGTTGCTGGTGTATCCCACTTTAAGGAATCTCCCGTCTACGGCCCGGAGACGATCGATCCTGCGTCCGCTCTTCAGCCATGGCTCCGGCCGCAGGACTGCACCTTCGCGCTCGATTATCTTTTCAGCCAGTCGGAATTTCAGAAGATCGCAGATCCTCTACGGATTGGTGCACTGGGGCATTCTTCCGGGGGCGCGACTGCAATTGCGCTCGGTGGAGCAGTCTTTGACCTTCATGCAATGCAGCAGTATTGCGGATCGGATACCACGGAAAGGGACCGGGGATGTTTATATGCCCGGGGTACTGAACCGAGCCGCCGGAAGAGCCTGCCGGACAAACATCCTGTTACGATAAACGGATCCGGGTCATCGTGGCGCTCGATCCTGCGCTGGGTCCAGGCCATGACGCCGCCTCGCTCTCTTCAGTGTCCGTACCAGTCCACATTATCGGAGCAGTGCAAAATGATTTTCTGCCATTCGAACATCACGCCGGCCGGTACGCGAGCCTTATCCCGGGAGCATCGCTGACCCGGCTCGATCATGGTGAGGGGCATTTCATCTTTCTCGATGTCTGCCATACGGGCATAGAGGCAAACACCGTCGCACTCTGCAAAGACCGGCCCGGCATTCACCGGGCAGAGGTCCATAGAAGACTCATGGGAATAATCCGGAACTTCCTTGACAGACATCTGGAAATTCCAAAAAAATGATGGGATCCCTGAAGGAATCCCGCCGATCCGGTCTGGTTCCGGTGTGGTCAATCCGTTCTTCTTATGTCCCATTCTGATTGCGTAGGGGGAACCCGGTTCCCCAGCTCCTGCAGCAGCAGTGCCTGGGTCACGATCATCCGTTCCAGTTCGCCAAGATCGACACTCTCGTTCGTCCCATGGATCCGTGAACGTTCGTTGTCCTCGCAACCCCAGAGGACAAACTCTGCCCCTGGTACGATCCGTTTCAGTTCGTTCAGGAGAGGGATCGACCCTCCGGCCCCGTTTTCCCGGACCGGCCTCCGGTATACCGCCTCCATGACCTTCCCCGCTGCTGTATAGCCATCCCCACCTGTGGGGGAGATGAACCCGGGAGAGGCGTGGAACCCGTCTATTTTCACCTTCACGTGCCAGGGGGTGTGAGCCCGCAGGTGTCCGGTGAGAAGGCGGAGCTCGTGCTGCGGGTCCGCACCCGGCGTAATGCGCATGCTGATCCGGGCACGCGCCTGCGGAATGAGAATATTTGCGGCGTCCCGGACGGCTGGTGCGTCGATCCCAATGACTGTGACGGAAGGGCTGGACCAGACACGGGAACTGATGGAACCCGTACCGATTGTGTCCACTCCTTCGATCAGGCCGGAAAGCCGCCGGTACAGGTCCTCGGGATATTCTGTTCCGGACCAGGGGTATGACTTGAGGCCGGTCACGGCAACTCTCCCCTTCTCGTCATGAAGGGTGGCAAGCATCTGGATGAGCGCTACCAGAGCATCGGGTGCCGGACCGCCGAATTCTCCCGAATGGACGGCATGGTCAAGAGTTGTTACGGTCACAATACAGGAGACCTCGCCCCGCAGGGTCGTGTTCAGGACCGGTTCACCGGCCACCATCTTTCCCATGTCCGTAATAACGAACAGGTCGCAGTGGAACAGGTCAGGGTGGGCATCGGCAAATGCCCCAAGGTGACTTATCGTCTCCTCCTCTCCCTCGATAATAACCTTAATGCCGACCGGGAACCTGCCCGAGAATGCCCGGATGGTACCCGCGATTATAGCAATCCCCGACTTGTTATCCGCAGCCCCCCTGCCGTACAGCCGCCCGTCCTTATCTACCGGAGTCCACGGGCCGGTATCCCATCCGTCTTCTCTCCGCGCCGGCTGGACATCATAGTGGGCATACAGGAGTACTGTAGGGGCTCCTGCCGGCGCCGGGACATCTCCGGTCACGGCGGGATAACCCCCGGGAATTTCGAGCAGACGGGCATTCACCAGACCGTAGCGCCGCAGGAGGTCTGCTGTCGCGTGTGCCATGCGCAGGACCGGTTCCGGAGGATATCCGGGAAATGCGACAGATGGTACGGTAATAAGTTCCTTGAGATCTCCTATGACATCGGGCAGGAATGAGCGGATATTCCTCTCCATTGCTTCGACAAGAGCGGGATCCGGGGTGCTGCCTTCCATGATTAATCCGGATATATGGCGTTCCGGGCAGATGAACCCTTTTCAGGTTTTCCCTGCAATAAAGAAACCGTGGACGCCGGATCCCTAACAGAGCGATCTCACAGATAACATTTTTTGATACATTATTACCGTCGTAATTCGTGTAAACGGGATGAAAATTATCATGTTTAATGGTGATTCCGGTGAAAACACAGGGGCCGGAGAATGCCTGTTTTTATCTGAATCGGAGGCATCAGGATTACGTACGGATTCAGAACAAGAGAGAAAATGCTTTATAATTTTCCTATCAAGGTTACACCATTCCTGTAACAGCGGGATGTGGAGAAGTCAGACATGGAGAAAAAACGTATTTTCCTCATTTTGGCAGTCCTGATCACTGCAACGATATTATGTGCGGGGTGTACAACCCAGAACCCGGCCCCGGTAACGCCGACACCGGTTCCATCCGTGACAACAGAAATGACCACTGCACCGGTGACCACCGAAGTAACAACAGTACCGGTGACAACTGTAATAACCGTTACACCCACGAAGGCCGCCGGAACGACCATCATGGACGCTCTCGTGGCCGATGGCCGGTTTACTACCCTGGTCACGGCATTGAAAGCGGCACAGCTGGATGGCAACCTCAGCGGGTCGGGTTCCTTTACGGTCTTTGCGCCTACTGATGATGCCTTCAAGAAACTTCCGGGAGGAACCATCGATTCCCTTCTTAAGGACCCCAAGGGGCAGCTGACGGATATCCTGCTCTATCATGAAGTGAACCGGAAACTGATGGCAGCGGATATCATGAGAATGGGATCAATAAATACGATCGAGGGGCAGTCCCTCCTGGTCGGGGTCTCCAACGGCGTTACTACCGTTAATAATGCAAAGATTACTACCACGGACATAACCTGTAGCAATGGTGTGATTCAGGGCATCGATACCGTCCTTGCCCCGCAAACCAGTTGATCCCTCACCTTTTTTTTATACTAATGTTCCTCTGGTAAAAACCAACTTCGTCTCGTACTGTATCAAGTGAAGGTCAGTTTCTGAAAAAATTGAGTCCTTTGTAGGGATCCTCCGGGGATGCCTGCCTTCCATTATCCGGCATCCGAAAATGATCTACTACGTTCAATGGTTTGTCAAGAGACTGCCCCGAGCACAGGCTGGTATTTTTAACGGTCAGAAAAGCAGTCAGAGAGGCCACCGGCACGGACACTCGCTCTTTTTGAGGGCCTGGCAACGGTTGAAGTACGTCTCTCCCCAGACCCAGGGCTGGTAGGTGCAGCACATCTCGGGTTTCACGAGATGGATCCCGCAAATATACCTCATTCTGGATACCCGTTGAAGGAATGGGCAGACCGTGACATAGTCACCGCTGTCAGGGTTGTGCATCTCGACCGAGACCACATTCCCGAGATCTTCAGCCCGGAGGGCAGCCCCGTTTACCGCTGAACCATTTTCCATGAATGCCACAAACCAGCGCAGGATATCGGTCCGGCCCTGGTCGATCCATACATAGAGATTCGCCATGGTCGGAGTAATGCCGGGACCGAAGATCCGGCAGCAGAGCCCGCACTGCTCACAGGGGTCATCTTCGGGTCCGTTCTCGTCCATGGGTGTCCATCCACTATTCATCCGGCATCTGGATAATAGTTCCGCGGAAAGAGGCAGGACACCCGGAGGACAATCCGGTCAAATACTGAAAAACCGGGATGTTTTATGCAGGAAAACTGCCCAGAAACCGGAGGATAAGGGTGCTTTTTTCCAGATATCCTGGTCTGTGTTTGCCATGTATTCCTGGTTCGCCGGATGGAGAGAACCCGGCGGATATGACAGGGAGGCAAGGTCTTAATGGATATGCAGCCGTCGCTCCGGAAAGGGGGGGCGGTTGAAAGGCGTTAGTATTTGAGAAACGGGAGTCATATAGTACCAGGAAATCAGACTCTCACGTTCATCATTCCGGGTTGCATTCATGAGCAGACTTCGCACCATGCTGGAATGGACTGCCATTCTCGTCACCTTTCTGATTATCGGACTTCTGGTCTTCTGGTTTTTCTTAACTCCGGGCATCCATCAGCCTTCGGGGCTTCCTGACGGAAATGGTGGTTTCTACCAGACCCCGATCTCCCCGCCAGTGCAATTCACCAGAACCGTGGGCGAATGGCAGTTCACCTTCCCCTCATCCTTTTCCTATACGCTCGCCGGCAGGGTTGTCGGGAGGCACGAGTACCCCTCCGTGATGCCGGATGGTATCATCCCTCTTGATCTCGCGGTGGTGAACGGCGACCTGCTCAAGCCCGGCATGCTCTCGTTCTTCACCATCACGATGGGGTATCATACGCTTGAATACAGCTACGACGTTCCAAACTACACCGGTCTCACCGAGGAATATATCGACGAACACATCAGCAACAACCATCTGCTCTTTCTGGATCCTGCACTTGAGACCGAAATGATGAAGGCGGAGGTCGGCAGTCTGCCTGATCATCAGGGGCAACCTGGTGGATATCCGAGGATCTTCTCCCTCCAGATTGTACCTCGCAAATACCAGCACGGTCAGGAACGATTCGTATCCTGCCGGCTGCGAGGTAATCCTCGTCACATCGTATACGCCCGTCAGTTGCGGGAGTTAGGCCTGGACAGTGCATTATCCCTTCAGGATTCCTACCTGCCCGGACCTTCAGTTACCCCCAGATAAAGTCATAAATATCATCACGGGTATCTGTTGTCATGATCAAAGGTGAAACTGCGATGAAGATCTCCCTAGTACTTTCCGCATTATGCATGGTTGTTACTTAGCTTGTGTAGTGCGGGCTGCACATCCTCCCCCGGGGGGGCAGTCCCTTCGGTATCGCCGACGGGAGCAACTCCCGTTCTCGAAACAACCCCGGCCCCGACACTCTCGCCCATCTGCGAGTTTGCCAGCTGTCACGGTCTTGACCTTGCCTGCGGGCCAAATCCTCCTCAGGCCTGCACCGCGATCTACCAGTTAGGCGACAGGTGCCGCCAGTACGCCTATTGCAGCAAAGCCAATGACACCTGCCAGCTGGTCACAACCCCGCAATTCGAGGCCTGCAGGAGTTGTATTGGAACATGTGGTGGTGCAGATCCGGCTGAGATATTCTCATGCGAGGAGAAGTGCTGACGCATCGGGCACAACTGATAATGGCATTTACGGAAGAGCAGTTATAACCTCATTTTAGTGGGAGGATGAGGCCCCCCCCTTTTTTTCGGATTCCCGGAATTTCTCGTATGGAAAACGACGATATTTTCTCTCGCAGCCCCCGGCTCGTGGTCCATCAGTGTCATCCTGTTGCGTGAGCTGCTGATGTTCTCTCTATCTATGTACCGGCCCACAGCGCACATACGTTCAACATGAAGATATACCTCAAAGGACGAGAGCCCTGTCCCGGATGGGTTAAGGACAGGGATTGTCTCACCGGCGTACCAGGTTGTCAGGCATCTGAAATCCCGGAAATGGTGGGGGATTTGAAAAAGATAGCTTACGTGATCTTCCAGCCATCATTCGTGATTTTTACCTGTGGGAGGGGGACCTAATATCCACCCCCACCCCCTGATCCGTAGTTCATGGCAGGTATTGTTGTCTGCTGAGTGATGGGCACCGTGGCCGGGGCCGCCGGGAGGAATCCGGTTACGTTTGCCACGTACCATTTGTTAATGAACCCCTGCCCGTTTGTCATACCGGGCCCGCTGTCACCGGTATAATAATAAAGGGGTTTTCCCATGAACGCCCACTGCTTCGCGCCGTCTGCACGGGTCACCGGAGTGAAGTCCGAGGGCTTCAGGACCGAGGGTGCAACAATGGTATTGGCCGAGAATGCCGGCCATGTTGCAATGCAGGTCCCTGAACAGGTACTTGTCCCGGTGCTGTCCTGGTTGAAGGTATAGAGTGTCCTTCCCAACTGATCGGTCAGGAATGCCCCCGCCTGGGGAGTACTCGCAATCATGACGGTGTAGTCCTGTTTTGCCACATACCAGGTCTTGAGCACATTCTCGCCCCTGACATCTCCGGGGACCTTGTCATTCAGGAAATAGTAGAGCGGCCAGCCACGGTACGTTGTCTGTTTTGTCCCGTCAGTACGGGTGATCGAGGAGAAGTCAGCCGAAGCAAGCGGCGGGGACACCCGGATGGTGTCAGTATTGAAGATCGGCCAGAAATGGGTGCAGTTGGCTGCCGCGTAACAGGTACTTGCCCCGCTGGCAGGGATATCGGTGATGAAGAAATACAGTGTCATCCCCTTGGTATCGGTCAGGACCATACCAAGCGTGGTATCCATCGGTCTGACGGTATCTGTGGCGGTTGTCGTCGGAATTGCCGTTGGCTGAGGGGTTGGCTGTACCTGTCTGCTGGGTACAGCCGGCAACAAGGAGTGCCGACATAACTACCAGCAGCAGGAAGAAAGGGGTCGTGATTTTCATACAGTTCACCAGTAATACCCGTGAGTCACTGCTACTGGCATGATAAAGGTTGCGACACGTTTCAGATATTGGAACGATGTGACATCGGATTGACGTACATCCGTATGCCAACCATGACACAGAATCACCCGGGAAGAATCCCTTTCAACCCGGAAATAAAGGTTTGCCGGCATCTTCGGCCTTATCCGGAAGGGGAGATCGCGTGTATCGACCGGTAAAGATACCCGAATGGTCTCTCGTTATCAAAACGGCGTGGTTATTGACCAAGGCCGTTATACCCCATTCACATTGAACAGTCCGGCACGGCCAACGTCCAAACCCTCTCCTGAGATCTGGTACACCAGATATCCGCAAGGTGCGGCCTTGTGTAAAATATCCTCCAGACATGCCGGACACAGGATAGGTATTTTGATAAAATAATCCATTATAAATGGATAATAAAAGGAACTGCACCTGTGCAGGAACCTTTGAAATGCTGGTACCATGAATACGATTATCCAACTCCAGGACCTTTCCCGTTCGTTTGGCAGCAATTGTGCGATCAACGGCATCAGTTTCACCGTTGAGGAAGGAGAAGTATTCGGGCTTCTCGGGCCCAATGGATTCCGGGAAGACAACGCTCGTCCGTCTCCTGAACGGGGTGCTTGCCCCGACATCGGGGACAGCAATGCTGTTTGGCAGGGATGTAATGGTTGATGGGGCATACATCCGTGCACGGACAGGAGTCCTGACGGAAACCCCTTCCCTGTATGAACGCTTCACCGCGAAAAAGAACCTCTCGTTCTTTCGGCAGGTTGTATGGGATTCCCGATGCCGAACTGACCGGACGGGTCGACAGGATCCTCGCGCTCCTGGACCTTGCAGACCGGGCCGATGAACCTGTCGGGCGGATTTTCCCGGGGCATGAAGCAGCGGCTCGCCATCGCACGTGCCCTGATCCACGACCCGCAGATCATCTTCCTGGATGAACCGACCTCCGGTCTTGACCCCGAATCCTCGCGGCAGGTGGACGGGATCATCCGCGAGCTCGCATCCGATAAGGGAAAGACGATCTTTCTTGTGCACGCATAACCTCAACGAGGCCCAGCACCTCTGCTCCCGCGTCGCGATGATCAACAAGGGAAGAATCCTTGCGCTGGGCAGTATCCGTGAACTCACGGAACGGCTCTGGAAGGCGCTACCGGTCGAGATGGAGTTCCTTACCGCCCCTCCCGAAGCAGTGATCAGGAATATCCGGGCGATTGACGGTGTCATTATCGACAGCATCAATGAAAATACCCTGACCTTCCGGGTTTCCGGAAACATCTCATTCCTTCCGGTGATCAGGACTGCCATGCACGGAATGGCGGGGAGATCTTCCGGGTCACTCCCCGGGATTATTCGCTCGAAGAGATCTATTTTGCCGTGCAGGAACAGGGAGGGATCGCCATCATGAACTGGCAGATCATCCGGGCAATCGCGGAAAAGGATCTTGCAGAAGTACTGAATAACCGGATAGCGGTCTCCGGAGCCATCGTGCTGTCCGTGTCTTTGCAATTCTCTTTCCGCTCCTGATCACCCAGTTACCCGTTCTGACACAGGGCAGCAGCGACCAGTGCAGTCGAATTCGATACTCATCGCGGGAGCATCTCCCGCAGAACTCCAGGCCCAGCTGGCGTCACTCTCACCGGAACAGCTCCCGATCGTCCTCATTCTCGGGTACCTTATCGCACCGCTCTTCCTGGTATCTGCCCCTGATGTTGTCCTGCATCATCGCCGCAGAAGCGTTTGTCGGGGAAAAGGAACGCAAAACCCTTGAAGCCCTCCTCTACACCCCAGCGACCGACGGGGAACTCTTCCTCGGCAAGGCACTTGCCGCACTCATCCCGGGGATCGTGTACACGTGGGTGAATTTTGCGATATTTGCTGTCGTGACCAATACTCGGAGGTTATCCGGTCATGGGCAGGATCTGGTTCCCGACGGCCAGCTGGTGGGGACTGATGATCTTTGTCGTGCCGGCCGTGGCGCTGCTCGGTGTTTCAGCAACCGTCATCATCTCCACCACGGGTGAAGACCTTCATGGAGGCCTACCAGGCCTCCGGCGTGCTGGTCGTCCTGATCATCATGCTGATGGTGGCACAGTCAACCGGTCTTCTGTTCCTCTCCCGGTTGTGTCCGGTACTCGTCGGGCTTGCCTTCTTGCAATCGACGCTGTGCTGATCTGGATCGGGATACGGATGTTTTCCCGGAGCGAACTGATCGCGAGGATCTAGCGATACCGGGCATCCATGTCGAAAAAGCAGTGTCTGCGTTGAGATTTTCCGGGCCTTTTTTGGATTATGCAGGTACACCGGACAATGTCATGTACGGATGCGAAATCGGATCTGATGACCCCGGAATCGTTTTTTTCCCCGGTGAGCAGCTCAATGGATCAGATCAAAAAAGGGAAAAGAGTAGTATTTTTAATCACGTGACTATGAACGTGCCGGTCATTATTTCCGGATGTACATCGCAGCGGAAGAAGTAACTCCCCGGGGTTGACGGCGCAGTGAAGGTATAGGTCACGGTCTTCACGCCGGTCACGAGGTCACCGGCAAAGATCTTGGTGGTCGCCTTGCTGTCTGTGTAGAGGGCGAAGTTATGCGGGACATTGAGGTCATTGTTGACAAACGTCATGACCACCGTGGATCCTGCCGGGACGGAGATTGTGCTCATGTCAAAGGCGATGTTTTTCGCCGTCAGCGTTACCGGGACAGTTTTTCCACCGGGAGGCTGGGCGGTCGTTGCCGTTGTAACCGGGGCGGATGCGGCGGTCACGGTAAAGTTACCGATCAGTCCCGCATTCGGATCGCTCCGGAAATAGTAGGTGCCGGGTGTTGCCGGAGCGGTGAAGGTGTAGGTCTGCAGTGACAGGTCCGGTAATAACCGGGCTCCGGAAAATTGCACCGCAGAACTTATTGGTGAGGGATAGAGCGCGAAGTTATGGGGGTCAAGATCCTGATCGTTGTAGGTAAGGGTGACCAGGGATCCTGCCGGAACCGAGAGGTCCGACGGGTTGAACTTGTCACCTTTGATCGTCAGCTGGATCGACACTGCCGGGCCACCCCCCATCTGCACGGTCGGTGTCGGGGAGAGTTTCGCGGTCGTGCTCACGAGCCCGGGGTGTTTGCCGGCACCATCTGCCAGATCTCGCCGGAACCCTGGGGGGTGAGCCCGGGACCACCGTTCTGGTTGATCAGGACGAGGACCTCGTGATTGTTGTCCTCGTAGAGCCCGCGGACAAAGGCATTGATCCGGCCGTTCTGGTTATTCGCGACGGTCATCTTCCGGGTCGTCCACATCGCATTCTGTGCAGGCGTCAGCTTCGAGGCATCGTCCGGGAGTGTGGCGAGGTCAAGACCTGCCGGGGGCGTCGAAACGAGGAGGATCCCGTTTCCGGCAATCCTGCTTTCGTCGGACCATGTCCCGTAGATATATGAGCCCTGGAGTGATGGCATCGCGGTGCCCCGGTAGAGAACCCCGCCGACGATCGTATCGCCGACATCATGACCGAGTTCAACGATCGGTCCGATCAGTGGTTGTCCGCTGTACCCGGTTGTCGGACAGGGGCCGGCCGGGGGCGGGAAATCATTTGACGGATTGAAGCAGTGTGTACCTTCCCTGATATTCCACGGGTAATCCCCGCCTTTGTAGACAATAAGCACGGATTCGAAGAGTCGCTGGCCGGCCATGGCGATGAACATCCTGTGGCTCCCTCCGGAGTCAAAGGTGGCATAGGCCGGGTTCCTGAAACCGAAGGCATATATCTCGGGAGGGCACTCGGATTCGACAGGAACGGGTTATCCGCAGGAATTGCGTAGAGCTTGCCCGGGCTCGTGTGGTCAATATCGATCCGGATTACCTTGCCGAGGATCTTCGTGAGGTCCTGGGCATTACCGGTCCCGGGGGTGTGTCCCATCCCGGTATCGTCCGCCCGCCCTCCGTCCCCGAGGGGCAGGTAGAGGTACCCGTCAGTCGGGCCCGAAGAGAAGCGTCCCCCCGTTATGGTTCTGGTAGGGTTTGTCGACCTGCAGGAGGATCTTTTCTGATGACATGTTTACCCGGTTTCGGGTCGGTGTCCGAGATCCGGAACTCGGAGAGATGGTTCGTGCAGCTCCAGTTCGGATCGACACCTGCCCGGAGCGGTGCACTGTAGTAGACAAACACCCTCCCGTTCGATGCAAACTGCGGGTGGAACGCGATGGAGAGCAGCCCCCGCTCGTCATAGGTCGGATCAATCTTGACCAGCCGGTCCCGGACATCAAGGAAGGGCTGGTCAAGGACCGTGCCGTTCATGAAGAAGATCTTCACGTACCCGGTCTGGTCGACCAGAAACAGCCTGCCGCTTCCGTCATGCGGATCCGCGATGGTGATGGGTGCGGTGAACCCGCCGGCAATGAATTTGAGGCCGACCGGCACATCCGGGGTATGCAGTTTTGTCAGGGAGGGATAGGTGGTGAAGGTCGCTGCTTCAGGAGAGTTCTGGTTGGTGAGATCGACGGTGCCAGCAGGAGTCGGGGTCGGTGTAACCGTCCCCTGCGGCCCGGCACATCCTGCCATGGTCGCTGCAATGGCGACAATGGCAAGAAGAATCAGGATATGAGAAAAGTTCCTCATGACCCATCCATCTCCTTAGTATATTATAAAGATTATGAGGACTTTCAGATTCCGGAACTCAAAAAGTCTGACAGTACCATTGTTATTGTCTTATCAGGACTTCCTCAGCAGGATGGTTCAGCTGCCGTTTTTTCCGGGATAGGCATATGTTGGGGCAGATCTCAGCATATGATGTACCGAAGGAGTCAGTATTGTCAGATGTTTCCTGCACTGTTTGCACGAGGCGATATGTGCCTTCTTGAAATGATCTTTGGCAGTTTTTGTTACAATGATATTTTCCAGTGCACATGCAGGACAGGTATACCGGATAACATAACCGGTCCTTGTGCCGGTAATCTCGGGTTTCAGGGGATTTGTTGTCATGGGAATATTCGTAATTTTGTGGTTTCTTAATAACCGGGCACCCCCATTGGGAGCAATCCGGACGATCAGGTATCTCTACAAAAACATAGTTTCGAAATGAACAAGGGAGGCGAGAGTAAGACCATTCATGAACGATGGTCTTCTTGGGAGCAGATCCTGGTCAAAACCGTTTTTAGTGTAATATTATATGTTGTCATTGGGTATAGCCTGATGGGAAGAAGTCCCTCACCTTCCCGGTCAGGAACTGCACCGTCATGTGACTGTAATCCTGATATCCGGGTCTGATGCTGATGGTACCAGAACAGGAAATCCTGATGAATCCCCGCGAACACAGTATTTCCCGATGATTACATCATCCGATTCAGCATCTGAAGGGAATTCTAAATCTGTCTTCAAGGGTAATTCTTTTTCAGGATTATGACCACAATTGATCTCCTTTTCATCCCAATTGCATTTCTTTCCGGTGTTATTGCAGCGTACCTCTATTTCCGCCAGCGGACCAGCGTGATCGAAGAACAGGCGAGAAATGATCTCGAACGCTGGAAGATCGAATGATGTACAAACACAATCCGGAAAGATTCCGTCAACCGCTCCCGCTCCACGCTGAAGGGCAGGATCTCCGGGCAGATGGCCCCGCTCCTCCCGGAGTTCCCGTACTCGCCCGCCGATGCCCGGTTCATCGGCAACCCGATCGATTTTGTTGTTTTCGACGGCTATACGAAGGTGAAGGATGAGAATGGCGATTCGATCAGCATTGTGCTTGTCGAGGTGAAGAAAGGGAAGGGAAAACTCGCCCGTGAAGAATCGCTGATCAAACGGGCGGTTGAGGAAGGGCGGGTTTCATGGCAGACAATCGTCATTAAGGATGAATGAAATGTCGATTTCGCGTAAAGATCTATCCTGATTTAAGGACGAAGTGACAGAGCTCATTGTACGTTCGCTGCACATGGCAACCGGATCCGGATACCTGTCAGATCGGAATAATTCCCGCAAAATAAGGATGTTTCATCAGGCTGACTGATGCTTCCTCAATGAAGACCCCTGTTAACATTAAAAAAACGGATCTGTAGAAATCCTTTTTCAAAAATTTGAAGCCCCCCTTGCGCCATCCCTGCCCCCATTGGGGGCGGGGGCGCATAGGATTCCTCTGAATTACCGGGAAATCCCGATCCGGGTAATACAGCATTATCGCGACTGGGGCGCCACAGCGGCGGGGCGAAGCCCCTGGAGCGTCGTCAGGATGGAGGTTTTCTACAGAGCCAAAAAAATTATGCCGTCCCGGCACTGTCATAGACGATGGTGATATACCGTGTGGCAAACAGGATAATGACGGGGAGGAGCAGGAGTAACAGGATGAAACCGATGAACGGTATAGCCATCAGGATGATTTCCAGTATACCGACGATGATGACCAGGACAATCAGGGAAAAGATATAGTTGACCCATCCTATTTTGCCGATATGATCAAGGATGGCGCCGAAGTTGAAGGCCTCTCCAAAACTGCCGGTCCGGGCAAAACGCACATTGGCAATCGTAGAGATCAACCCGATGATGATCGCGACAACCAGAGTGATCAGGATACCAACGAAAACTGCACCCAGCAGTCCCATAAAGGCACCGGGATGGGTATAAGGATTGGGACTTCCCATGAACAATGCAAGGCCGGCACTGCCGATAACGGCAATTTCGAGGATAATTATCGGGAGGGCGTAAATGATACCAACAATAAGGAGTTTGATGCCGTCAATGAACATGGTTCCCCAGTCATCAGGTTCCGGTGAAGGGGTGGCACCCCGGTAAATCCTCATCATGTACCCCATGATCAGGGGGAATATGATACAGCTGATCAGGAGCAGTAACCATGTATTCCATTTACCTTCAAGACCTTCCTTTGCATAATCAAAGGAATCACCAACTATCTTACCAAAATCCATACTGTCACCTTTACTCTTGACACACACTGTTGTCACCAGTATGTGAAATCACTAC
Source organism: uncultured Methanoregulaceae archaeon (assembly GCA_963721245.1). Lineage (GTDB taxonomy): Archaea > Halobacteriota > Methanomicrobia > Methanomicrobiales > Methanospirillaceae > Methanoregula. The sequence continues at coordinate 65,127 of CAVRIL010000004.1, forward strand.
GTTAATAAAACAAAAGGGTATTTACCCTTATTTCCCGGTTTTTTGTCGTCAGAAGGTTATTTTCTCATTCTTCTTCAATCCAAACTCCCTCCATTCACTTCTTTATTCATGGATATCTTGCAGTCAGTGGTCCTGATCACCGAAAAAGGAAACCTGGGCAGTGTAAAGGTATGAGATGATCACGCGTTGAATCTCTTATAGAGACGGTTTGCAACGATCTGGAATACGAGGATGAAGACGCAGAGCATCGCGACATCGATCAATGGATTGAAGTGGGAGCTTCCCTGGTACGCGGACTGGATAAGATCATTCCCATACGTAAGCGGTGAAAAGTACACGGCGATCCTGCCAATAGAAGGGATCGCATCGATCGGGATAAAGACCCCGGAAATGAATATAAGGGGAAGCCTGACCATGTTGAGCATGGACATGATATCGCCGGGGCTCTCGGTGGGGTAGGATGCAAACAGGGTCCCCATCGTGGCAAAGCAGAAGGCGGTGAGGATAACCCCGACAATAAGCGGGAAAAAATTCAGGATCGGGGTTCCGAAAATGAGCAGGCCGGCAATGAACGGTACGAGTGCGATACCGCTGCTGTACAGGAATCCGCTCAGGCTCTCGCCAAGCACCACCGCATGCAGGGAGATGGGTGCTGATACGAGCCGGTCGAATGTCTTCATCCGGCGCTCGATGGGGATGGATACAGGTTCTATGGATGAGGCGGAGAAGAGAATCGTAATGGCGATGAGTCCGGGGATCATGACCGATGGCCCGGCGGGTTTTCCCACGGCAAATGCCAGGAACATAAAGAGCGGGAACAGGGCGCCGGAAACGATGATGTTCGGCTTGAGATAATAGATTGCAATATCTTTTTTTGCGATCGCCCATGCAGCGTTCAGTTCGGCATAGAGCTGGGAATGCACCTGTATGGATTCATTCAACGGTGCTCACCCCTTTTGTCCGGATCTCAAGCCCGGTCAGCTTGATGAAGACGTCCTCAAGGCTGGGCCCGAACGTTGACACGCTGAGTACCCGTGCGTTATGGGACGTTCCGTACTCCATAATTGCGGCGATCACCGAGGAGGGATCTTCGGTGTAGAGCCGGAATTTATCGCCTTCCTTCCTGACCTCGCTCACCTTTTGGATCTGTTTTAACTCTTCAAGCCGCCCCGGGACTGCCGTATCGAATGCGACCTCGATCGACTGGACGCTCTGGATCGTCTTTTTCAGCCGTTCCGGGGAATCGATGGCTGCAATCCGCCCCTTGTTAATGATCGCCACCCGGTCGCAGGTAAGATTTGCCTCCTCGATATTATGAGTCGTCAGGAATACCGTGACCCCCTTCGAATTGAGGTCGCGGATCACGTCACGGATGATGATGTTGCTCTGCACGTCCAGCCCCGAGGTGGGCTCATCGAGAAACAGGAGCCGGGGCCTGTTGATGAGCCCCATCGCCAGCGTGAGACGCCGCTTCATGCCCTTTGAAAAGTCGTGGACCCGGTTGTTCTTCCGTGCAGAGAGCCCAAAGAGGTCGAGGAGTCGCTGTCCCCGTTCCTCGCGTTCTCGTTTTCCTACGGTATAGAGTTCGGCAGTAAACATCAGGTTCTGCCATGCGGTGAGATCGTCATAGATATTGGAGGTCTCATGAACAATTCCCAGTTCCTTCCGGGTGGCAATGGTCTGGCGGATAATATCCTTTCCGAAAATGGTGGCCGTCCCGCTGGTCGGAGCACTGATACCGGTCAGGATACGGATGGTGGTGGTCTTTCCGGCACCATTGGGACCGAGAAACCCGAATGTCTCGCCTTCGTTCACGAAAAAACTGACATCATCCAGTGCGGTCAGCGTACCGAATTGCTTGGAAAGATGCGAGACCTCGATCGCATGCATAGTATCATGGTTCCGGGTGCAATGGATTTTAAACGTTTCTTTGTGATACCCGTTTTCAGACCGGTGGGAAGGCACGGGAAAAGAAAAGGCGAAGGGAGAATACCGTTGGCAGCCCGGCTGCCCGTTCATCCTGGACAAAAGGGATTTTGGGGATTATCCCTGAGTCTCGTGACGGGGAAATGCCACCTGGGGCCGCCGGACAACAAAGGATGCGTCCAGGTTTTCTGCCATCGTTTCTGCCATTCCGGCCGGAACACCCATTGCCATCATGTCGGCCGGGAGGTTCCTGTTCTGCGTCGGGTCCTGGGGGCCCATGAAGGCGGAATGTTTCGGTGCCTTCTCAGCCATCCCTGCCGGGTAGGTGATGAAGGTTGAGCATGAGGGGCCCCACGGGACGATAACCGGTGAGAACGGGTCGTCACGGTCAAAATGGATGAGTGCCGCCATGTTCCGAATCTGCTCGGCCGTGCCGAAACAGCAGATTGACCGGATACCGGGATTTTTTTCAGGAAGGGTATCACATGCCTGCACGATGAGATATTTTCCCGGGGGGGTGACCTTCCCCGAGTGCTTTAAAACAACGTTCCACCAGATCAGGACCTGCCTTCAGGTACTCTGCAGCCCCGCCCCGGACGTCCTTCTTCCCGGTGGATACGAAGTACCTGATGTCCTCCGGTACCGGCTGGAATCCTGTATGAGCAAGACCACCGGGACAGCAGCCTTCCTTTGAATCCGCACTGACATAGATTGCCGTAATCTCATGTTCTGTAGCCATTCGGTAGAGTGAAACGGCAAAGCACCGGTTTACTTCCGGAAGGTGGAGTGCACCTCCAGGCAGGGTCTCTGATCCGTACACTGCAAGCGGCCGGGTTGAAAGCCTGAATGCAGCTGCCAGTCTCTCCCCGATTATTCTGAAATTTCCTTTGGTCATGATCATCGCCTCGTTTCTCCCATTATTGGTTACCGGATCAGGCTCCTTGTGTATATACCCTGCCCTCTTCTCCAAATGCCTTCTCCTTCATACGTGTGAAGTGTATTTCAGCGAACGGTGACCTGAGCGGTCGTACTATGGCATGGTGGACCGGTTCATTGCAACGTTATTGGTCCATCTGTCTCGTCGCTTATGTTCCCGATGGGTCGGATAGTAAATCTATAAAAATATCGAAAACACCTGAAAACAGATTCACTTCCGATTTTGAAACATCGCACTATCTTTATTGCCCTCATGGTGCACATACCCCCATGACCCTCAACGGGTTGGATGGTTGATATGAATGAATGCCTCAGATTTGTCAGGCAGAGTCGCGATTGTTACCGGCGCCTCATCCGGGATAGGGCGTGCAACAGCACCAGCTCCTTGCAGAAAAAGGTGTACACGTGGCACTCGTTTCAAGGACTCCTCAGAAACTGGAGGAACTTTCTGAAGAACTTCCCGGATCGCGTGCATTTCCCGCAGATATGACGAAGATCTCCCAGATCGGGAGGATGGTGAAGGATACACAGAAACACTTTGGAAGAATTGACATCCTTGTCAATAATGCAGGACAGGGGTATGATGCACCCATCGAGTTGGTCGATGTTGGTACCTTCCGTTATATCTACAACCTGCATATCATCGGGCCCGTTGTCGCCATGCAGCAGGTTATTCCTGTCATGAGAAGGCAGGGCGGGGGGACGATCATGAATATCAGTTCCGGGACCGCACTGATGCACCTCCCGGGGATGAGCCCGTATGCATCATCCAAACGAGCCCTGGCCGGCATAAGCCTGGCTGCACGGCAGGAACTTGAAAAAGATAAGATAGTGGTCACCGTTGTCTACCCGTACATCACTACTACCGAGTTCGAGAGGAACACCATCCGGGCAATCCCGGTACCGGAAGATGAAATAGAACCAACCGGCCCTTATCCGGCTGATTCTGCGGAGTATGTTGCAGAAAAGATCGTTGACGGCATACTGAGCGGCGATGCGGAGATCTTCTCCCACGACTGGATGAAGGATAACCGGGTCTGACTGCCGTAGGCACATGTCCAGGGATCTGAAAAAAGCAATGGGGGATTATTAAGGAGCGTGATGGGCACCATTTTCTGGAATCGGTTACCGGATACAGGAACTAGTAAGGGGAAAAGGATAGAGTATGACATTAAAATCAGTCAGTATACGGTACATCGTGAACGATGTGGATGAGGCAATCGGTTTTTACACAAAGATGCTTGACTTCAGGGTGGATATGCACCCGGCGGAAGAATTTGCGATTGTGTCGAAAGGAAATATGCGGTTACTGCTCAGCAGACAAGGAGGACGGGGAGGCGGAGGGATGACGATGCCGGATGGCATTTTCCAGGTGCCGGGAGGCTGAACCGGTTCCAGATTGAGGTAAATGACCTTGAACCGGTGGTACACGGGCTCAGGGATGCCGGTTGCATATTCCGGAACGAGATCGTGAACGGTGTCGGCGGAAAACAGATCCTCCTCCAGGATCCTTCGGGAAACCTCATTGAGCTGTTCCAGTACTTCGCATGACCCAACTGTAAGAAATTTCAGTCATGTCATGCCAGAGGTTCAAGGGAATGGTAATTCCGGTTTCCTCTGCCGGACGCATGGGAAGTGCCCCGAAATCCTTCAGATTTTTTGGAACGGTTCAGCGTTGAAAACCTTTCAGAGTATATTTTTTTCAGGACCCGGTGACATGGTTTTTTCCGGTTTTAATTGCCTCTAAGCAGAAATTAAAATAAAAGATTTCACCAAGAAGAAAAAAAAGGCGACAGGTTATTCGGGCAGACGGTATGACGGGTACTGCAAGGAATAAATTCTGAAACATCTTCTTTCAAATAAAAATCGTACGGGACAAGGACCACCCTGAAGGAAACTCTATGAAAAAACCACAACGTACGGAACATACCGGGAATCCGGAAGCCGAGACGGAAAAAAAATTCATCGCCCGTGCAGAGACAAGGATATACGCCTCTCCCCGGAGAGTGTGGGATGCACTGGTAAACCCGTAATTATCCGGCGTTATATGTTCGGTGCCACGGTTGTATCGGACTGGAAGGAAGGGAGTTCCGGTTACCTGGGGGGGTGAATGGGAGGGAAGGGCGTATGAGGACAAGGGTAAAGTTCTCCGGTCTGAACCGGGAAAGATGCTCCAGTACAGTCACTTCAGCCCCCTTTCAGGCCTCAGGGATATCCCTGAACATTACCACACGGTAACGATCGAACTGTCCGTCGAGGGGGCATACACACGGGTATCGCTCTCCCAGGACAATAACCCGACCCCGTCGGCCCGCGACCATTCCCGGAAGAACTGGGAGATGATGCTGGCCGGTCTGAAAAAGGTGCTGGAGAATGATATCATACGTGAACTGTTTGCCGGATATGAAAAGGCGTTTGCTGCCCTTGATATGGAAAAAAGTGCCGGGTTCTTTGCCGACTCGTTTATCTCGGCAGGTCCCCGGGGAGCCATTGCCCAAAGCAAGGCCGAATTTCTCAGGCTGGGGCATCAGGCGGCCGAATTCTACAGGAGGGTGGGTCAGACCTCCGCAAAAATCCTTTCCCTTGAGGAAACCGGCATCAGCAACGAATATTCCCTGGTGAAGGTCCATTGGGGAGTTACCTTCAGGAAAACCGGCAACAGGATGATTGAATTTGATGTCTCGTACCTGGTGCAGAAGACAGGCCCTGAACCAAAAATTATCCTGTTTATCGCCCATGAGGACGAGGAGCAGGCGATGAAAGAACTGGGGCTCCTCGAGGGCATACAGCCACCGGGAACCTGATCGCGGAATCCTGGAAATTCCCGGAAATGTTCAGGAATGCCTGCTTCAATGTTCCGGGAGGAATGTACAAAGGTACGATCCCGGATTCACTGATCCGCATTTCAGCAGAGAGGTAGCCGGTTCTCCTGGTCACCGGTACGAGCACGATTACCGGTACGGCATTGATACAATTTTTGGTTCGGGATTAATCAGGAGTCAGGAGATATTCTTCGATAAGACTCCATGGTGCCCCGCCAATGGACATCTCGTTCTTCCAGGTCACCGCTTCGGGATCCCGTGTGTCCCAGGTGAAACGGAGCTTTACCGTAACATCTCCCAGCGACTCCATCACCAGCCGATCGCCGTTGACGTCTCCCCGGAAGATAAAGGCAACCCCGTTATTGTCAGCCCCGACTGCCCGGTACTCCTGTGCCATGATATCCCATCCGATGATCCATTCTGCCTGCCAGGTCAGGATCTTCCTGCCATTGATAAACTGGTCCTGCTCGAAATGGCAGGAGAGCCAGAGGCCATCAAGGATCCAGCGGCACGATGCCCTGCCCCTGCCCTCCATCTCCGGTAACCCCGGGCCCATCCCGCCTGCCTCAACGGTGCTTGTCCATGTCCCGTTCCAGAGAAATCTCATGAGGGCCTTTGTTTCGGGACCCGGTTTTACGATACGGGGTGTCCATCCGGATTGTTTCCCCTCCTGAAAGATGAGAGGTCATTGTTCTCCACCGGACAACCGTATCATCCGACAGATATATCTTTTTTCCGCTGACCGTTTTTGATAAAAGCACCTGACCAGCCCCAGAGTTCCGGGAATAATTGACCGC
>CAVRIL010000005.1:0-9998 GCA_963721245.1 uncultured Methanoregulaceae archaeon
TATCGACCCCATAAAACTGGGAAAAAACAAACAATCCGTCGGACTCTGGGGAAACTGCAGCCTGGTCCTGCCCCGGCTCCTCCCCCTGCTCCATGAAAAGGAAGAGGGGCCGGTGCACCTTGCGGACCTGAAAAAAGAATGGGATACACAACGGGACGCGGAAGCGGACAGCAGCGCCGTCCCCCTCCGCCCGCCGTTTATCATGAAGACCCCTTTCGGACACGATCCCCGCAGATGCGGTGATCTCGGTCGATGTAGGAGAGAACCAGTGGTGGTTCGGGAGAAACTTCCGGATACAACAGCAGCGGTTTGCAATGTCTGGTTACCTTGCATCGATGGGATGCGGTCTCACCGGGAGCAATCGCCGCAAAACTTACCTATACGGACAGACCCGTCTTCTGTATCACCGGTGACGGGGGGTTTTCCATGGCTATGGCGGATTTCGTTACCGCGGTAAAATATAATCTCCCGATGGTCGTTGTCGTGTTGAATAACCGGCAGGTGGGTATGATCCAGGTCGAACAGATGATGGAAAATTACCCGAATTATGCCACGGATCTGCTTAACCCGGACTTTGCCCGGTATGCAGATATCTGCGGAGGGGATCGGGATTCATGTCGGCCGTCCTGAGGAACTCAGGCCTGCAATCCTTTCGGCGTTGTCCTCCTCCAGACCGGTGATTATCGATGTGGATACCGACCCAAAACGGTTCTGACCGTTTTTTGGTAATCTTATATGTATGAGCGTGACCCCCTCTTCCCCCGGAGGGGGAGGCAGCCCAAGGGGAACATCCTCTTGACCCCCTTTCAGGTTCCTGGTTTTTCATTCGAGAATCTCTTTGGAGAATAGACCCGTGAAAGAAAGTTGTCATTAAAAAGAGAGGAAACTAAATTTTCCAATGGACTGATTCAGCGAGACCGTTACAAAGATCCAGGTGTATAAAAATTCTGATGATGACCATCTTTTGCCGTGTAATCTTATATTTATGAGTGTGACCCCCTCTCTCCCCCAGAGGGGGAGGCAGCCCAAGGGGAGCATCCCCTTGACCCCCTTCACCTTCCATCCCCCTTGACCCCCCCTTCACCTTCCTGTTTTTCTGAAGAAATTCATTTCTCATAAAATTAGAAGTTTTGGTAATTTTGAGAATGTCTTCGTGGGACCGGTGACAAAAACCCACTAAAAAGTCCTGCCCCGCCGTGCCTCGGAGAGGCCCTGAGGCGGGTCACCCTCGTTATCATTCAGATTTTTTACGACTTGGAGATGAATCCAACTGAAAGCCTTTTTTCTCCAGAACCGACGATACCTTTGCCATCCGAATCAGATCCCTCCAGATATCATCCTCTTTGCAGGTTCCTGCTTCGGCCAACACAATTCCTTTCGGAATACCTATTCTTAAACGTGCGGGATGTCGGTATGGTCAGATATCTCCGAGTTTGTCGTGCAGATATTCCTGATACCCAGGGCATGGACATCATCATTGCCGGTCAACCGCGCGAAGTCCCTGAGTTCTTCCGTGGATACCCTCAGGTAATTTTCAAGCCTTTTTGCCGATATATCGGATTTTAACCGTTCCCGCAATTCAGGCTTCTGGGTAGTTACACCAACCGGACAGTTACCGGTGTCGCAGATGCGATATTGCTGGCAGGCACAGGCCATGAGTGCTGCAGTCCCGATAGCGATCGCGTCGGCACCCAGGCACAGGGCCTTGGCAAAATCCGATGATATCCGTAACCCTCCGGTTATTACCAGGGATACTCCCTGGACATTATGTTCATCAAGATATTTCCGTGCACGGTACAGGGCAAACAGGGTAGGTACCGATGTCGAGGCCTTGATATATTTCAGGGCTGCACCAGTCGCACCCGGCCTCCCGTCAATGGTGATAAAGTCGGGTCCTGCATAGACCACAGCCGCAAGATCCTCTTCAATGTCGCCGGCAGCAATCTTGACACCAATGGGTTTTCCCCCGGAGGTTTCCCGGAGCCATTGCACCTTCCTTTTCAGCTCCTTCCCGGCTCCTGATATCATTAAACGATGCAGGACTGATAATGTCCACTCCTTTGGGATATCCCCGGATTTCTGCGATCTCTGCGGTTACCTTTTCTCCCGGCAGGCGTGCCCCCATTCCGGGCTCTGCTGACTGCCCGATCTTGATCTCGATGGCATCCGCGGATTTCAGGTTCTCTTCGGTGATGCTGTACCGGTTCGGGACATATTCAAGAATGTACTAAAGGCACACTGGCGTGACTCCGGGAGCATCCCCCCTCCCCGGAACCCATCGCGGTCTTCATCGCTGCCGTGCCTCTGGCGATCGCAATTTTAACCTCCTTTGATAGAGCCCCGAATGACATGTGGGTCACATAGACCGGAGTATCAATGACAAGGGGATGGCGTGCCCCGGGACCGATCACGGTCCGGGTATTGACGGGGCTGTCTTTGTTCAGGGGGATCCTGGCGATCTGGGCACCCTTGATCAGGATATCATCCCAGGAGATGACCCCTTTTTTTGTCCGCATCGGTTCAATGATCGACTCCCCGGTCACTGCCATGGTATGAATATCTTCCATGTACTCCTCGAGTTCATCCGACTGGCGTTCCCATTCGGCAAGATACCCGGCCCCATCATCCTTATGCTCGTCGGGGGGAGAGTCAGGCATCAGGACCGGTTTGAGATGTGTCCGGTCAGGAGCTGCAGATGGGGCATTTCCAATCCGGCGGAAAATCCCGGGGTTCGGTACCGGGGGAATGTTGGTGAGTGAATTCCCGCGGTCAGGATCGTATTCAAAGACATTACAGACATTGCAGCGATAGAGGGTCATACGGGTTCCAGTAGGTTATCATTCGTAGAATATCATAAGGATATTCCGGCGACATTTCCTTTGCTGGTTTTTCTCCCTTTGCATTCCTCTGACAAAAAGAAAGGTTGCGAAGCACCCGGCTCAGACTCCGGGGGTGGCAGGTGCGACATCGGTCGTATCCCGTGGTGTATCATACGGTGTCTGGTGCATGCACATTGATTTATACCCTGAACCAGGGGCAAATCCTTCAGATTCTGCCCTGCCTGAGGGAAATTTCATTACTCGACATTGGTAATCCGGTCCTTCATATCACGGACCTTTGCCTTCTTTGCCTCCATCAGCGCGGAAATCACCGCATCAGAAAAGACCAGTGCAAGGGTTTCAAATAAGGTGCCGAGCGGAGCGAAGGCAGAGGTGACCGATCGGTAGGTTACCGGTCGAGCTGCCGGATTTCAAATGAATTTTTATCTTTGGCATAGTAGCCGGTAAGGTCCCCGAGGTTCACGACACAGTCCGCCATCCTGCTCATCCGCGAATCCGAAGACGCGGTAACCAGACAGATCCTTCCCCCGAGTTCATGTGCCGTCCCGCACATCGATACCATTGAATGTGTTTCTCCCGATCCTGAGAACATCACCAGGGTGTCCCCGGGAAGAAACGCCGGCGTGATCGTCTCCCCCACCACATAGGTGTTTAATCCAAGATGCATCAGCCGGAGCCCGAATGCTTTGGCGATCAGTCCTGAGCGTCCCGCCCCGGCAACAAAGACTCTTTTTGCGGTAAGTATCTCATGGAAAAAATCTTCCATCTGGTGATGGTCCAGACTGAAAACGGATTTTGTAATGCTTTCTGCCATCTGTTGCATGAATTCCGGGATCCTGGTCGCTTCATCGGTCATGTCTTCGTATCGCACTTTTGCATGATAAACGATGAATATATCGGTTTAACGGCCGATCGTTCCACGGCGGCGGGTTAATCACCTTTATGCGAATCCCTGAACCTGATGAGCTCGTCACAGAACTCTCCCAGATATTCATCCATGGAGAGACTGCCCTCCTCAAAAATACAATCCCCCTCCTCGATTACCCTGTCAATCATATCCCGGGTTGGCAGTATCATATCGATGGGAACACCGGCCTGCTTCGATCCCCGTATCAGGGCTTCGCGAAAGAGACCGATACAGTACCCGATACGGTACTTGTAAACATCCCGTGTTTTATCGAGATAGCCCGCGATCCGGTCGGTCTCTATGCGGAGAAAATCCTCAAGAATTTTTTTGTCTTTGCATTTACCGAGCATGTAACTGTAATGTGCATAGGGATACATCTCCTCCAGTTCAGCCGGGACAATGCCACACGTCCCAAAAATCACGACATGATAGCCCGATGGATCCAGCACCTGGGCCAGAATCGACCTGATAAGCTGATGACTCGGACTTGTACCTGTAGGGCTTCCGGATCGCACAGGGCATGAAAACTGCGATATCTTTCGGCTGGACCTGGTATTCATCAATGATATAACGGTATGATTTTTCAAACTCAGGGAGATAGAAGGGCGGATCGGTCAATAGAGTGTCCCGTTCGGTCTTCGGTTTGTCCCTTCCTGACGTATCATCCATATTTCACCTAGGTATCGTTCCGGCACTACAAGAATGAATCGTCAGATGTGGTATTGCCCGGTCCAATTCAGTTCAGTTTTGTTACCGGTGGACGGGTGTTCTCTTCAGCAATATTCCTGAACCCTGGATCATTTCCCGTTACCGGTTATAAAAAAGATCATTTTCTCCTGCATTTACCCCGGTTCATGGCGGATGAAGTATTCTGCAATCCTGTTGCAGAGACGGTTGCTTTCAGGAATATACCCTGGCGTTTCGTGGAGAACCCTTTCCCTTTGCGATTGACTGAAATCCCTGCTCCAGTCGTGGAGAATTTCCTCAGTAATTTCAGGATGAAACTGCATGCCAAGGGCACTCTCCAGCACGAATGCCTGGTTTTTTACCGGATCTCCCGAACACAGAAGTCTTCCACCGGATGGTATTTCGAAGGTATCTCCATGGAGCTGGAATGCAAAGAACCGATCGGGAAAAAGGGGGAAGACACTCTCCGCTGCCGGCTCACACCGGATCTGGTACAGCCGGTTTCCTGGACATATTTGTACACCTTTGCGCCGAATGCTGAGGCGATCAGCTGTGCGCCAAGACAGATGCCAAGAACCCGTTTTTTTTCTCTGACCGCTTTTCGGATAACCTCCTTTTCTTCTTTCAGGTACGGGTATCTCCGCGTCATCATTCACGCCCATAGGACCGCCAAGAAAAATGAATCGGGAAGCTTCATGTTCCGGTATTTCGTTCGTTTCGTACAGATGGATATATTCGTAAGGAATATTCCTTTCAGCAAAAAAAGTCTCAAAAAATCCGAGAGTTTCTCCGGGTGTGTGCTGGAATACGGCAATGTTCATGGTGGAATCCCTGAATTTACCCGGGTTACCTGTGGAGGTTTATGATACAATAATCCATCGGCCTTAATCCGGTTCCTGATTTCATCCATGGCATTGGGGTGTCTGGATCCGGTCCTGCAGGCTAAGACAGAGGCACACAGGGGGTTATGCATGCATCTGCGGTACGAATATTCCGGTAGAGCGAACCGGCTTCAGGAGATTTCTTTTTGCTCTTTTACTGCAGGGAAATAACACATCCGGGAGACCCGGAACCTGCACCTGGATTTCAATAAATTTCCTGTTATTAACCTCTAACGGAGGGACAGCGGATTCACTCCAATCCCGGGGAGAATTCTTTTCTGCAGAAAAGGTGCTTCACATGTTCCGGGGTAGGGACTGGATGGTAGGTGTCTTTTCATCGAAAATGAATACTTCTTCAATATTCACACCGAAAAAACGTGAAATTTTAAATGCAAGATCAAGGGAGGGAATGTATTTTTCTTTTTCGATGGCGAGAATGGTCTGCCGGTTGACCCCGATAGCCTGGGCAAGGTGTTCCTGAGTCAGGTTATGCATGGCCCTGAATAATCTGATTTTATTCTTCATCGGTGTCAAAATCTCCATATTTTTTGGCATAATAAATCCTGAAACCGACGTACAGGAAAATCATCAGGCACAGAAGACCGAGCTGGACGTACCCATTAGTCGCGGGGGCAGGATTTCAGGGGGACGTACCGGGAAAGAAGGGCGGGGAAATGAAGGAATATGAAGGATCTCCATAACGGCACCGATCGAAAATGCACAGAATACCACCCAGAATACCTGCATCGTCCTGATTGTTGCCTGTTCGGTAATTTTCACATCCCGTTCATCATCGATAAGATCTGTTACCCTTCGACGCATCAGATAGATCAGAACGATGGCTGCAATGAAGGCGATTTCAATAAGAAATGCCCTGTGCAGCTCCACCGAATACCAGAAAATAACGAGGAGCGCGAGAGCGACGCAGCCAAACAGCAGATAAAATGTATTCTTTTTCATGGTTCCTCATCGTTTATTGAAGCATGCACCCGGTTGACCCCGGTTCCGCTTCCTCATAAAATCCGGATTCCTCATACGATACTAATGAATATGTTTTTTCACATTTAATTGTTACTTATATGTGATATTTAGAAACTTTTAAATGACAAAATGTCGTATACACATTGCAATTTGTGTGTTCAACATTACACCTCCCATCCTGTATGGGAATCCTTACAATTCAGAAAATGAAACACCCACCGAAATGTCCGGTATCCAGAGGTACAAACAACCCTTTCAAGGAGGAACCATGGTAAAAAAATGGATTATTTTCAGTATGATCGCCCTGTTCATGATGATTTCAGGTGTTCAGGCAGCCACCGGTGGTACCACTACCGTTATGAATTCGCTTGATGCTTCCGCATCCGTATATATTTCTTCATTCGATCTGACCCCCCGGATTTTTTATCCCTACGAGAAAGGGACGGTCACCGTTCATGTAACAAACCCTTCCAATACATCGATCGGGATCTCCCAGCCGAATCTCATTGATCCTCATGTACACGTGATGAACCTCAACACCTTCAGCACGACAACCACTGTTGGGCCGGGGGCAACGGTTGACTACCCGTTTATTGTAACGGTGGATCCGCCGGACGGGACGTACTTTCCGTTGTTCACGGTTTCTACGGATGTCGCCGGGGCATCCTCCATCCATGCCCAGATCCCGATCAAGGTGGATTCCACCAATATCCGGACGAGCATAGCGACGAAGCCGGATAATTTTGCTCTCTCCAAAAAAGACACAGTCAATGTGAGCATAACAAATCCACGCAGTGGCGAAATAACCAACGTACAGATCATCCCGGAAACGAACGGTGTTGATGTTTTACCTTCAGAGTTCTATGTCGGGACCCTGAACGCGCAGAGCTCCGTCCAGGTACCTTTCCAGGTCACTCCCAACCAGCAGAATCCGACTCTCACGTTCCATGTCAGTTTCAACAACGGCGATAATAAACATTCTCAGGACCTTGTTCTTCCCCTGAATATCGGCAATGATAAAACAGCAGCGGTGCCGATTGTCAACAATATTGCTGTTACATCCCTCGGTTCTTCTTATCAGATTACCGGTGATGTAAACAATGCCGGCATTACCGATGCCCACTCACTGATCCTGACGGTTGCAGCGCCGGCAAAAGCGGTTGAACCGTATGCCTCGTACTCGGTAGGATCCCTGGCATCAGACGATTTTTCCAGCTTTGAACTTACGTTCACTGCCAGTGATCTTTCCGCCGTTCCTCTCGTCGTCCAGTGGAAGGATGCAACCGGCAATCCGTTCAGTATTACCCAGAACCTCAATCTCCGTGCTCTCACCGGCACAGGCACTTCTGGAACACGTACCGGCGAGCTCGGGAAGTTCCGGTTCTACCGGCACATCGGCGGCAGGGCCCGCCGGGGGCTTTGGTGGCCCGGGCGGTGGCCCGGGCGGTGGAGGCGGCGGGGGGATCAGCCGGGTTCGGAGGCAGCAGTCGCAGCGGAGGCCTGAGTGCGTTCTACCCGGTCATTGGAGGAGGCATTCTTGTAATCATCGCGATCGTTCTGTGGCTGAAACGGAAATGGATTGCTGCAAAACTGAAGAAGCTGAAGAAGTGAGGGGAATATCGATGCCTCCCCTCATCCCAGCTTGTGGATGTCACCAAAGTGTATCATCTCGAGAGCGGAGACTTCACGGCGCTGAACCACGTGTCTCTCGATATCATGGAAAATGAATTTGTCGCGATCATGGGACCATCGGGTTCCGGCAAATCGACCCTGATGAACCAGGTCGGCATTCTCGATGTTCCTACATCCGGAACATTGTTCATCGACGGGAAAAATGTGGCAACCATGACGAGCCTCGAACGCACGCATATGCGCCGGGATGTTATCGGGTACATTTTCCAGAAATTTTACCTGATCCCGCTTCTTTCCGCCTATGAAAATGTGGAGTACCCCCTCATCCTGAAATATAAAAAAAGGGATACATCCGGTAAGGCTGCAGCCGTTCTTAAATCCGTGGGATTTGACGAGCAGATGAGTGAGCACCGCCCGAACCAGCTCTCCGGTGGGCAGCAGCAACGTGTTGCCATCGCCCGGGCCTTGGTCAATGACCCGAAGATCCTTCTCTGTGACGAGCCAACCGGGAACCTCGACCGCAAAACCGGCTTCCAGATCATGGATATCCTCACCGGGCTGCACAAGGAGGGAAAGACGGTCATCCTGGTGACGCATGATCCGAAGATCGCGGAGTATGCCCACCGGACGATAGAACTCGATGACGGGAAGGTGGTGGCATCATGAGGGATATCTTCTTCGACCTCTCCGTTCGCAGCGTACGGCTCAATTTCCTGCGTTCGATCCTCGCGTCCATCGGCATCGTTATCGGGGTCGTTGCCATCTCCTCAATGGGAATGCTCGGGACCAATATGCAGCTCTCGGTCAAGAGCCAGCTGTCGTCAAACGTGAACACGATTATCATCACCTCCGATGTGGTCAGGACAACCACGACCGCCGGAACCCCGATCACCACGCAGGGGATAGACAAGAGTACGCTGAATGATATCAGGAATGCAGCCGGACAAAATGAGATTATCCCGTTACACAGGACAAATACCCAGTTTACGATCGGGTCAACAGACGGGAGAGGTTCGATCTACGGACTGGATCCGAATGATATCCCAAAGTTCCTGACCATCGACCAGGGTACAAACCTCAAGGGGGGGACCGATGCACTCGTCGGCCCGAATATTGCCTCAAATTTTAACATGAACATCGGGAGCAGGATTAAGATCGGCCAGAACAATGTCTCGGTAGTCCGGCCAACCGTTCGTGTTGTGGGTATTCTCGCGTCCCGGGGATTTGCATCCGATGGTGTCAATACGGATAACGCGATCATAGTCCCCGATTCATGGTACACCGATCAATACGGCGGCAAAGATGTCTACGACCAGGTAAACGTGATCCTGCAGAATATCGATACAATAAACCAGACCGAGGCCGCGATTGACGACAAGGTCAACCGGAGGACGGACGTCGTCCGGATCAGCGATGCCAGCTGCCGGCTTTCCAGCATCACTGCCACCCTCGGTACCATTACGACATTTATCCTTGCTATCGGCAGCATATCGCTTGTTGTTGCGGCAGTGAGTATCTTCAACGTGATGATGATGTCGGTCAAGGAACGGGTGCAGGAGATCGGCATCCTGCTGTCCATCGGCACAGAGAAGGGGGAGGTGCGACGGATGTTCCTGTATGAAGCATTTATCCTCGGTATAATCGGTGCCGTCGTCGGGGGGATCTGTAGTTTTATTATCGGATACGCAGTGGTAAGCGCGATGATCGGCAATACTTCGTATTTCTTCCTGCCGGACAGCCTGATATATATCCCGTATGGTATGATTATCGGCATCGTGGTATGTGTTGCTTCGGGGCTGTATCCTGCGTGGAAGGCATCGAACATGGACCCGATTGATGCTCTGAGAAGCGAGTAGTCCTGATGATCCAGCTCCCCGTCTTTCCGGGATGAAGTTCTTCCTTTTTCCTGAGGGGGTTCCCTCCCTCAAGGCAGAAAAAAATGCATGCCGTTTTGACAGGCAATCCTGAAGAGAAGTATTTATTTCGGCTTTGTTGAAATCCTCACACTATTCTTCCCAACGCTCCTTTAGGTCTACGGCACGTAATGCCTCCACCCCCGCCGCCCGGGGT
>CAVRIL010000006.1:0-395174 GCA_963721245.1 uncultured Methanoregulaceae archaeon
AGAAACGGAAGAAGTACGACGAGCTCGGCGCGAACTGGCGGACGTACGAGCAGGCCGCGCGCCAGGGCGGCACCGGCGCCGGCGCTCCCCTTCGGCGACTGGACCGTCAACATGGGCGGCGGGCAGGGCGGCTACCGGACGATGACGCCCGAGGAGATGGAGGAGCTGTTCGGGGGCGAGAACCCGTTCTCCGACTTCTTCACGACGTTCTTCGGCGGGGCGGGCCAGGCGGCCCGGCGGCCGTCGAGCCCGGGCGCGGCCGGGCCACGCGGGCGCGCCGGACGGTCGGCCCGGAAGGGCCGCGACATCGAGCACGAGCTCGAGCTGTCGCTGGAGGAGGCGTTCAACGGCGTGACGCGACGCCTCTCGCTCAAGCACGACGGCCACGCTCGGACGGTCGACGTCCGCATCCCGCCGGGTGTCGGCGAAGGGTCGCTGGTGCGCGTCGCGAGCGAGGGCGAACGCGGAACCGGTGGTGCGGCGAGCGGCGACCTGATGCGCGTGCGCCTGCTGCCCCACCCCACGTTCGAGCGCGAGGGGCGCGACCTGAAGGTCCGCGTCCCGATTCCGATCACGACGGCGGTACTCGGCGGCGAAGCCGAAGTGCCGACGATCGGCGGTCGCACGGTGCGGCTGAAGGTGCCGCCGACCACGCAGAACGGCCAGCAGTTCCGGTTGAAGGGCTACGGCATGCCGGCCATCAACAAGCCGGACGTTCGCGGCGACCTGTACGCCACCATCGACGTCCAGTTGCCGACGACGCTGACCGCGGAGGAGCGGTCGCACTTCGAGGCGCTCGCCAAGCTCGCGGCCGAACGCTCGCACTCGGCCGCGTAGACGACTGGACCTGCCCATAGCGGGAGGTCTTCAGGCCTCCGATCGTCCGGGAAGTCAGAAGACCTCCGCTACGCCGGAGGACACGGAGGACACGGAGAAGGGCGACGTCGGGGCTGGGCACTGGGCACTGGGCATTGGGCACTGGGCACTGGGTCCTGGCATTGGGCACTGGGCACTGGGCACTGGGTCCTGGGCACTGGGTTCTGACTGACGACGCTCCGTGGTTATCGCGATGCAAATCTCAAAGTTCACCGAGAAGGCCCAGGAAGCGGTGCTCGGGCGCGCAGAAGCTCGCGACCGACCTGAACCACGCGGAGGTCACGCCCGAGCACCTGCTCGCGGTGCTCGTCGAACAGCCCGAGGGCGATCGTCCCGGAGGTGCTCCGGAAGATGGGCGTCGAGCCCGGCGCGTTTGCGGACCGAGGTGCGAGGCCTGCTCGCGAAGTCAGCCGAAGGCGTACGGCGGGCGAGGTGCGCCTGTCGCCCCGCATGAAGTTGATCGTCGACTCGGCGCAGGCCGAGGCCCAGCGGCTGAAGGACGAGTACATCAGCACCGAGCACCTGCTCGTCGCCCTCGGCGACCGAGACCGGCCGCTCCCCCGCGGCGCAGCTCCTCAGAAGCGCGGCGTCACCCGGGACAGGGTGTTCGAGGCGCTCACGGCGATCCGCGGCAACCAGCGCGTGACCGATCAGAATCCCGAGGGCAAGTATCAGGCGCTCGAGCGGTACGGCCGCGACCTGACCGACCTGGCGCGCAAGGGCAAGCTCGATCCGGTGATCGGCCGCGACGAGGAGATCCGCCGCGTGATCCAGGTGCTCTCGCGGCGCACCAAGAACAACCCGGTGCTCATCGGCGAGCCCGGCGTCGGCAAGACCGCCATCGTCGAGGGGCTGGCGCAGCGCATCGTCCGCGGCGACGTGCCGGAAGGGCTGAAGAACAAGAAGATCGTCGCGCTCGACATGGGCGCGCTCGTCGCCGGCGCCAAGTACCGCGGCGAGTTCGAGGAGCGGCTGAAGGCGGTGCTCAAGGAGATCGCGCAGTCCGAGCGGGCAGATCATCCTGTTCATCGACGAGCTCCACACCGTGGTCGGCGCCGGCGCGGCCGAGGGCGCGATGGACGCGTCGAACATGCTCAAGCCGATGCTCGCGCGCGGCGAGCTGCACACGCATCGGCGCGACCACGCTCGACGAGTATCGGAAGCACATCGAGAAGGACGCCGCGCTCGAGCGCCGGTTCCAGCCGGTGCTCGTCGGCGAGCCGACCGTCGAGGACACGATCAGCATCCTGCGCGGCCTGCGCGAACGCTACGAGATTCACCACGGCGTGAAGTTCAAGGACGCGGCGCTCGTCGCCGCGGCGGTGCTCTCGACGCGCTACATCGCCGACCGGTTCCTGCCCGACAAGGCGATCGACCTGGTGGACGAAGCCGCCTCGCAAGCTGCGGATGGAGATCGACTCCATGCCGGCCGAGCTCGACGAAGTCGAGCGGCGCATCATGCAGCTCGAGATCGAGCGCGAGGCGCTGCGCAAGGAGACCGACAAGGCGTCGCAGGAGCGGCTCGCCAGGCTCGAGAAGGAGCTGGCGGATCTGAAGGAGGAGCGCACGCGCCTGCAGACGCACTGGGAAGCAGGAGAAGGCAGTCGATCAGGGCGGCGCGGCAGCTCAAGGAGCAGCTCGAGCAGGTGCGCCTCGAGATCGAACGGGCGCAGCGCGCGGGCGACTTCGCCAAGGCGCTCGCGAGCTGCAGTACGGCCGCGTTGCCGGAGCTCGAACGCCGCATCGCGAGCAGGAGTCGCGGCTCGCGGACCTGCAGAAGAGCCAGCGCATGCTCAAGGAGGAAGTCGACGAGGAGGACATCGCCGAGGTCGTCGTCGAAGTGGACGCACATCCCGGTCAGCCGGCTGATGGAGGGCGAAGTCCAGAAGCTGATTCACATGGAGGAGCGCCTCCACCACGCGCGTCGTCGGCCAGGACGAGGCGATCACCGCCGTCGCGAACGCGATCCGCCGGGCGCGCGCCGGCCTCCAGGATCCGAATCGGCCGCTCGGCAGCTTCATCTTCCTCGGCCCGACCGGCGTCGGCAAGACCGAGCTGGCGCGCGCGCTCGCCGAGTTCCTGTTCGACGACGAGCAGGCGATGGTCCGGATCGACATGTCGGAGTACCAGGAGAAGCACACCGTGTCGCGGCTGATCGGCGCGCCTCCGGGCTACGTCGGCTACGAGGAGGCCGGGCAGCTCACCGAGGCGGTCCGGCGCCGGCCCTACGCCGTCGTGCTCTTCGACGAGATCGAGAAGGCGCACCCGGAGGTGCTTCAACGTGCTGCTGCAGCTGCTCGACGACGGCCGGCTGACCGACGGCCAGGGCCGCACGGTGGATTTCAGGAACACGGTCATCATCATGACGTCGAACCTCGGCAGCCAGTACATCGCCGAGCACACCGGCGCGCTGAACGAGGAGGTGCGCGCGCGGTGATGGAGGCGCTGCGGCAGCACTTCCGGCCGGAGTTCCTGAACCGGATCGACGAGATCATCTTCTTCCACGCGCTCGGCCTCGAGCACCTGAAGCAGATCGTCGACATCCAGCTTCGCGGCTTGCTGAAGCGGCTCGAGGATCGGAAGATTCACGTCGAGCTGACCGACGCGGCCAAGGACTTCCTGGTGCAGGAAGGCTACGATCCGGCCTACGGCGCACGCCCGCTCAAGCGCACCATCCAGCGGCGCGTGCTCGACCCGCTGGCCCTGCAGGTGCTGGAGGGCGAGTTCCGCGAGGGCGACCACGTCATGGTCGACGTCGGGTGACCGGTGCCAGACCTGGCAGGTCGTCGACGGAATGACGGTCGGACCGGCCGAGCCGGCTCGCCACGAGATCGAGGGCCGGCATCAGCCGGCCCGAACGTAGAGGGCTCATTGGCCAACTTCAAAGTTCCTCCCGGCATGAACCGCGCGACCGCCGTCCCGGCGAACGGCGCACCTCGGCGCGCCGCAGCGGCCCGGATCCGCCATCTGGTGCGTCCTCGGCTTCATGTCGTGCTCGCGCTCGCGCAGGCCTGGTTCCTCGCGCCCGGCGGGCCGCACGATCCCGTACAGCGAGTTCAAGACGCTGGTCCGCGGCGGGCAGGTGGCCGAGGTGACCGTCGGCGAGCAGGCCGATCCGCGGCACGCTGAAGAAGGACGACGGCAAGGGCGACGGCGTTCACGACGACGCGCATCGAGGATCCGAAGCTCGTCGAGGAGCTCGAGGCCCACCAGGTCAAGTACACGGGCGAGGTCGTCAGCCGCTGGCTGCCCGAGGTCCTCGGCTGGGTCGTGCCGCTGCTGCTGCTGTTCGGCGTCTGGAGCTTCTTCTTCCGCCGGATGGGCGGCGCCGAGGGCGGCGTCATGTCGTTCGCGCGCAGCAAGGCGAAGGTCTACGCCGAAGACGACGTGAAGGTCAGCTTCGCGGACGTCGCCGGCGTGGACGAGGCCGAGCAGGAGCTGAAGGAGATCGTCGAGTTCCTGCAGGAACCCGAAGAAGTACACCGAACCTCGGCGGCCGGATCCCGAAGGGCGTGCTGCTGGTCGGCCCGCCCGGGCACGGGCAAGACGCTGCTCGCGCGCGCCGTGGCCGGCGAGGCCAAGGTGCCCTTCTTCAGCCTGAGCGGCTCCGAGTTCGTCGAGATGTTCGTCGGCGTCGGCGCCGCGCGCGTGCGCGACCTGTTCTCGCAGGCCGAGGCCAAGGCGCCCTGCATCGTCTTCATCGACGAGCTCGACGCGCTCGGCAAGGCGCGCGTCCAGAGCCCGATGGGCAGCGCACGAGGAGCGCGAGCAGACGCTCAACCAGCTGCTCGCCGAGATGGACGGCTTCGACGCGCGCAAGGCCATCATCATCATGGCCGCGACCAACCGGCCCGAGGTGCTCGACCCGGCCCTGCTCCGCCCCGGCCGCTTCGATCGGCAGGTGCTGGTCGACAAGCCGGACGTGAAGGGCCGCGAAGAGGTCCTGCGGATCCACACGCGCAACGTGAAGCTCGGCGCGCCGACGTCGACCTCGAGGTCGTGGCGGCGCGGACCGCCGGCTTTGCCGGCGCCGACCTCGCGAACCTGGTGAACGAGGCGGCGCTGCTGGCCGCGCGCAAGGACGACGCCGTCGGTGACGATGCGCGGACTTCGACGAGGCGATCGACCGGCTGATCGCCGGGCCTCGAGAAGAAGCGCGTGATGAGCCACGAAGGAGCGCGAGATCGTCGCGTACCACGAATCGGGCCACGCGATCGTCGCCACCGTCGCTCCCGGACATCGGACCCGGTCCACAAGATCTCGATCGTGCAGCGCGGGTTCGGCGCGCTCGGCTACACGATGCAGCTCCCGCTCGAGGATCGCTACCTGATGCAGCGGCGCGACCTGCAGAACCAGCTGGCGGTGCTGCTCGGCGGCCGCACCGCCGAGGAGATCGCGATCGGCGAGATCTCGACCGGCGCGCAGAACGATCTGCAGCGCGCCACCGACATCGCGCGCGCGATGGTCACCGAGTGGGGCATGAGCGACACCGCTCGGCGCCGTCAACTACGACGGCCACAAGCGCGAGCAAGTTCCTCGAATCCAGCATGCGGACCGAGCGCGGCGCCTACGCCGAGGACACGGCCCGGCTGATCGACGCCGAGGTGAAGCGCATCATGACCGAGGCGCACACAACGCGCGCGCGGCATCCTCCCGAGCAGCCGCGACCTGCTCGAGACGGTCACGCGCCGGCTGCTGGAGAAGGAAGTCATGGAGGGCGACGAGCTGCGGGCCATCCTGGGACAGCCGCCCGCGTCAGAGCCCGCCGAGGACACGGTGCCGGTACCGGTGCCGCCCCCGCCCACCGCGAAGTAGTAAGCCAATCACGACGATCACGAAGGCAATCACTCGAAGAGTGATTGCCTTCCGCCTATGCGACGACGACGGGATCGTCGAGGACGCGCCGGATCTTGCGGGCCAGGTCGGAGTGCGTGAACGGCTTGGCGATGAATGACGACCGCTCGCTGATCAGGTTCGCCTGAAGGACCGTCAGGTCGGTGTAGCCAGACATGAACAGCACGCGCATGTCGGGACGCTGCGGCGCCAACTGCTCGTAGAGCTCCGGCCCGTTGATACCTGGCATCACCACGTCGGTCAGCATCAGGTGAATCGGCCCCTCGTGCCGCAGCAGTAGCGCCTGGGCGTCCTCGCCGCCCGGGGACGCCAGTACCCGGTATCCGTAGCGAGCAATGCTCTCCGCCAGCAGCTCGCGCACGCCGTCGTCGTCTTCCACGAGCAGGATCGTCTCGGTGCCGTGCGCCGGAGGCCCGTCGGAGGGCACGGGCTTCGCGTGCGCGGGGACGTCGGTGCGGGGCAGGTAGATCTTGAACGCGGTGCCCCGCCCCGGCTCGCTTATCCGGCTGATTCTGCGGAGTATGTTGCAGAAAAGATCGTTGACGAGCATACTGAGCGGCGATGCGGAGATCTTCTCCCACGACTGGATGAAGGATAACCGGGTCTGACTGCCGTAGGCACATGTCCAGGGATCTGAAAAAAGCAATGGGGGATTATTAAGGAGCGTGATGGGCACCATTTTCTGGAATCGGTTACCGGATACAGGAACTAGTAAGGGGAAAAGGATAGAGTATGACATTAAAATCAGTCAGTGTACGGTACATCGTGAACGATGTGGATGAGGCAATCGGTTTTTACACAAAGATGCTTGACTTCAGGGTGGATATGCACCCGGCGGAAGAATTTGCGATTGTGTCGAAAGGAAATATGCGGTTACTGCTCAGCAGACAAGGAGGACGGGGAGGCGGAGGGATGACGATGCCGGATGGCATTTTCCAGGTGCCGGGAGGCTGGAACGGTTCCAGATTGAGGTAAATGACCTTGAACCGGTGGTACACGGGCTCAGGGATGCCGGTTGCATATTCCGGAACGAGATCGTGAACGGTGTCGGCGGAAAACAGATCCTCCTCCAGGATCCTTCGGGAAACCTCATTGAGCTGTTCCAGTACTTCGCATGACCCAACTGTAAGAAATTTCAGTCATGTCATGCCAGAGGTTCAAGGGAATGGTAATTCCGGTTTCCTCTGCCGGACGCATGGGAAGTGCCCCGAAATCCTTCAGATTTTTTGGAACGGTTCAGCGTTGAAAACCTTTCAGAGTATATTTTTTTCAGGACCCGGCTAACATGGTTTTTTTCCGGTTTTAATTGCCTCTAAGCAGAAATTAAAATAAAAGATTTCACCAAGAAGAAAAGGCACAGGATCATTCTGGCAGACATTTGACGACAAAAAAATAAATTCTGAAACATTTTCTTTTAAAAAAAAATCGGTACTGGACAAGGACCGGCCTGAAGGAAACCCTATGAAAAAACCACAACGTACGGAACATTCCGGGAAACCGGAAGCCGGGACGGGAAAACAATTCATCGCCCGTGCAGAGACAAGGATATACACCTCTCCCCGGAAAGTGTGGGATGCACTGGTAAACCCGGCAATCATCCGGCGTTATATGTTCGGTACCACGGTTGTCTCGGACTGGAGGGAAGGCAGCCCTGTTACCTGGAGGGGTGAATGGGAGGGAAGGGCGTATGAGGACAAGGGTAAAATTCTCCGGTCTGAACCGGAAAAGATGCTCCAGTACCAGCCACTTCAGCCCCCTTTCAGGCCTCAGTGATATACCCGAACATTACCACACGGTAACGATCGAACTGTCCGTCGAGGGGGAATATACCCGGGTATCGCTCTCCCAGGACAATAACCCGACCACAGAGGCCCGCGACCATTCCCTGAAGAACTGGGAGATGATGCTGGCCGGTCTGAAAAAGGTGCTGGAGAATGATACCATACGTGAACTGTTTCCCGGATATGAAAAGGCGTTTGCTGCCCTTGATATGGAAAAAAGTGCCGGGTTCTTTGCCGACTCGTTTATCTCGGCGGGTCCCCGGGGAGCCATTGCCCAAAGCAAGGTCGAATTTCTCAGGCTGGGGCATCAGGCAGCCGAATTCTACAGGAGGGTGGGTCAGACCACTGCAAAAATCCTTTCCCTGGAGGAAACCGGCATCAGTAACGAATATTCCCTGGTGAAGGTCCATTGGGGAGTTACCTTCAGGAAAACCGGCAACAGGATGATTGAATTTGATGTCTCGTACCTGGTGCAGAAGACAGGCCCTGAACCAAAAATTATCCTGTTTATCGCCCATGAGGATGAGGAGAAGGCAATGAAAGAACTGGGGCTCCTCGAAGGAATACAGCCACCGGGAACCTAAGGACAGTATCCTGCATATTCCCGGAAATGTCCAAGAATGCCTGCTTCAGTATTCCAAGAGGAAGTGCAAAGACAATTCGGGATCCCCTGTTCCGCATGTACCGGAGATGCAGCTGGTTCCCGGTCACCTGACCGGTAGGATCATCGGTACGGCATCGAGATTTTTGGTTCGGATTAGTCCGGAGTCAGGACATATTCTTCAATAAGACTCCATGGTGCCCCGCCAATGGACATCTCGTTCTTCCAGGTCACCGCTTCAGGATCCTGTGCGTTCCAGGTGAAACGGAAGTGTACCGGGACATCTCCCGGCGACTCCATCACCAGCCGATCGCCATTCACGTATCCCCGGAAGATAAAGGCGACCCCGTTATTGTCAGCCCCGGCCGCCCGGTACTCCTGTGCCATGATATCCCACCCGATGATCCATTCGGCCCGCCAGGTCAGGATCTTCCTGCCATTCACAAACTGGTCCTGTTCGAAATGGCAGGAGAGCCAGAGGTCATCAAGGATCCACCGGCACGATGCCCTGCCCCTGCCCTCCATCTCGGGTGACCCCGGGCCCATCCCGCCTGCCTCCACGGTGCCTGTCCATGTCCCGTTCCAGAGAAATCTCATGAGGGCCTTTGTCTCGGGACCCGGTTTTACGATACGGGGTGCCCATCCGGATGGTTCCCCACCTGAAGGATGAGAGGTCATTGTTCTCCACCGGGCTACCGTATCATCTGACAGGTATATCTTTTTTCCGGTGACCGGTTTTTGGAATACAGCACCTGACCGGCCCCAGAGTCCGGGAACAATTGACCGCCGGAAACCGCTGTTTACGGTAACCTGTCCCGGAGTCTTCTCCCGGTTCGGGCAGATCGTGTCATCAGCTGCATGCTGCCTGGGATGCTCCTATTGACCGATTCTGATATACAGGCTTTCAGAGGAGACGGTCGCCACCATGATAACCCGGCAGGCGTGGATCTTCCTCAGTCCGCCGGTAGTCCTTGCAATTTCCGGATTTTCTGTCTTCCCGTGCAATCTCCGACTGAATACTACGGGAATACTGCGAACGACATGACCGCAACTTTAATTATTAGGTAAACCCTAACTAATGGAAAGGATCGGAGTATGAGGAGAAGAGAGGAGCATCTGTTGTTGAAGTTTTGGAAAACCTGATCAGGATCAAGAACGAATGCTCCTGCACAGATCTTCTCCGAATGCGGGCTTTCGGATATGACGGTGAAACAGATCGCTTACCTGAAAACCATCGATGAACAGGGAGAAGTCACCTTCAGCAGGCTTGCCGAGATCACCAGGAACTCAAAACCCACGATCACCGAGATGATCAACAAATTTGTCCGGATGGAGTGCGTGTACCGTCAACGCTGCCCCGATGACGGGAGGATCCTGTACATCCACCTGACCGACAAAGGAAAGAAAATTGCACAGGCCGAACAGTATGCCCTGCGCCGGGTGATTGAACGAATGGTGAATTCACTGGATGAACACGAGCTGGATCTCCTGATCGGGATCCTGCAGAAGGTCAGGTAATTTTTTTGTCCTGCACTTTAGTTAGGTAAAATCGAACTAAATTAATGAGGAAACCATGCAATCAGCACAAACTGACGAAACCACAGGAAAAAATTGTCATACCGCTCTTCGAGATCGTTGTCTACCCGGAGAGCCGGACAAAATTCCGGGTTGAGCAAGCCACCGGAGAACTCCTGCTGGCACGGATGAACGAATACCGAGGCTGCATATGCCGTCGGGCTTACCGTGAAGAGCGGAACGAGACCTTCGGAGGTGACCGGCGAGTCGTTGTACAACACCGGTAACCTGTTCAGGATCATGTGCACGTGCAGCCCGCCGATGACGGGTACCTGATCTGTGCGCAGAGTCGTCCACCGGGTAAGAGCGCTCTCCCTGCACCGAAAGGACGGGGCAGTTCTATGCCGCCTAGCGAGCCGGTGCCGGACCTGCCGGATCTTGAGGAAGATCTCCAGGTCCGGATGCTCGCCGAGATATAAAAAGCATCGTCCACGAGATCAGCAGCCATTTCCAGGGTTCCGAACAGTTTACCCGTCCGATTGACCAGATGGAGTCTATTGACCAGATCTGGGATTTGTCATGCCCTTCCTGCCGGTCAACCTTGCGGAAAAACAGGCACCTCCTGGAGATCGTTTCGTCGAGAGGCGGTACATTGCATTCCTCGAGATCCTGATGACGACTCAAGGAAAATATCAACATCCGGATCGAGATGGCCAAAAAAGTATCCGACAAGGTACACAAGTCAAACCGGGAGGCGATGCTCCGCGAACAGCTCAAGGTGATCCAGGAAGAGCTCAACGAAGGCGACGGGCCGGTCCCGGTGATGGTGGATACCGGGAAAGAATTGAGAAGTCGAAGATGCCCGATGAGGTGAGGAAAAAGGCATTATCGGAGCTGAAGAAACTCGAAACGGGAGGCAGCCAGAACCATGAGAGCCCCGTGATCAGGAATTACCTTGATCTCCTGCTCGAACTGCCCTGGGTTACCGAGGAGAAAGAAGAACATCGATATCGCCCATGCCCGCAAGCGTGCTCGACAGTAATCATAACGGGCTCGAGAAGGTCAAGGAGCGGATCATCCAGCACCTGGCGGTCATGAAACTGAAGCAGGAGAAACAGGGTTCAATCCTCCTCTTCTGCGGGCCGCCCGGTACCGGTAAGACGAGCCTTGGCAAGAGCATTGCCGATGCCCTTGGCCGGAAATATGTCCGGATCAGTCTTGGGCGGCGTCCGGGATGAGGCCGAGATCCGGGGGCACCGGAGGACCTATGTCGGGGCCCTGCCCGGGAGGATCATCCAGGGTATAAAGAGGGCGGGAACGAAAAATCCTGTCTTTATCCTCGACGAGATCGACAAGCTCGCCTCATCCTACGCAGGGAGACCCGGCAAGTGCCCTCCTTGAGGTCCTTGACCCTGAACAGAACAGCACCTTCTCGGACCACTACCTGGAAGTCCCCTATGACCTGTCTGATGTACTGTTCATCGCCACTGCCAATTCGCTGGCAACGATCCCTCCGCCGCTTCTCGACCGGATGGAGCATATCGAGATCTCCGGCTACACGAAAAACGAGAAGTTTGCCATCGCAAAGGACCACCTGCTCCCAAAGACCCTTGAGGAGCATGGTCTCGATGCGGACAGGTTGAGGATTGAGGACGACGCATTAAAGGTCATCATCGAAAAATACACCCGCGAGGCCGGCGTCCGCTGGCTGAAGAAACAGCTTGACAAGACTGCACGTTACGTCTCCGAAAAGATCGTCTCGGGCAAGGCCGACCTGCCCTTTATCGTGAAACCGGATATGCTTGATGCCATCCTCGGAAAAGAGGTGATCCGTCAGGATGAGGCGCGAAAGGAGCAGGTACCGGGTGTCGTGACCGGTCTTGCATGGACGCCGGTTGGCGGGGATATCCTCTTCATCGAAGGCACGTTCATGCCCGGGAAGGGGAATCTCACGCTGACCGGCCAGCTCGGGGATGTGATGAAGGAGTCGGCCACGATATCGCTCAGCCTGATCCGGTCACGGCTTGCACACACGGCAAACAGCTTCGACTTCATCAAGAGCGATATCCATATCCATGTGCCGTCAGGCGCCACCCCCAAGGACGGCCCGTCTGCAGGAGTGACGCTCTTTACCGCCCTCGCATCCCTGATCACCGGTAAGACCGTTGACCCGAAGACTAGCCATGACCGGCGAGATCACCCTCAGCGGTGCGGTGCTCCCGGTTGGCGGCATAAAGGAAAAAATGCTGGCTGCACACCGCGCCGGGATAAAAAAGGTAATCCTGCCGAAAAAGAATGAGCGGGATCTTGAGGATGTGCCCGAGGATGTCCGGAGCGAGATGACCTTTGTCATGGTTGAAACCGTCGATGAGGTCCTGAAAGAGGCGCTGGATATCGACCTGCCCGGGCCCATTCCATCCTACGCAGGAACCGGGCTCACACCGGTTCAGACTGCTCCGTAAGACCGGGAATCCAGCTCACATCCCATGGGGGGGTCGTCTTATCTCAGCAGGCCCCCTCGCCATACATTTTTATCACAAAGAGGTACAACGGGCGGTAGTTTGTCTGCTCAATACTCTTATGAGAAAAATTTTTTCCAGCGTCACGAACTCAGCTAAGGGATACCGGGGAGTACCCTGAAATGCACCGGCGGTATTCAACCCGTCTCATCAAACCGTTCGAAATAGCATTCTCCCGACACGAGTTTTTCTCCCGGTTTAAGATTAAGAACAAAATTATCTGCATGGTCACGGCATACATACGCCGAACAGCAGCCAAATCCCTGGTAGCCGATCGCCTCCTTTTCACAGTACTCGCATCTCTTTTTCTCCACCATGATACTCCCTTCTGATCCTCATTTCATAGATACTTTTTCCCTGTTGTCCGGTAAACCGTAATGCACAGGGAACCGTCATTCCTGACTGCTGCATTGCTGACCTGTACGATTACATCTCCCACGCTCTTTTGCTCCTGTTTATACTATTCTCTCTTCCCATCACCAAAACTCTGTATCCAATTCTGCCATCTGCCAGGATCCCGGATTATCTGTATAAGGGATTCCCTGTGTACCGGATACCAGATAGGAAATTAGGGTATATGGATTCTCAGGAATTCGCACATCGAGAAGTTCTCATCCGCAAACTCCAGAGTTTATGGAAAAATCATTGCGGTTCTTTGTATAACTGCACAATTTTTCGAAGTCAAAGGCAGAATTAAAAGGACCGGATATACACTAGGTAGTATGAAACTGACAGGCCGTAATCAAGGCATAATAGGACTCGGAATCTTTCTGGTATTCCTGCTGGTCGCGGGCTGCACTCAGCAGGTAACGCCAGTCCCTGTCACGCCAACTCCTGGTACACCCCAGGCAACACCCGGCATGGCAAACCCGGCATCCGTATCCTGCGAACAGACGGGCGGTACTCTCCAGATAAACAAGGATGCTGCCGGGAATGAATACGGTATGTGTTCCTTCCCGAACGGTACTTCATGCGAGGAGTGGGCACTCTTCCGCGGTGAAGGCTGCAAACCAGGAGTACCGGCAGAGACGACAGCTGCTGAGGGAAAGAAGATGTTCACCTTTACCGAATCAGATAACGGCAAGAGCGGTAATATTACACAAAATACACGATTTGCTGTTGTACTTTCAGAAAATCCCACGACCGGTTTTACGTGGAATGCGACGCTGTCCGATGGTCTTGAACTCCAGTCCTCAGACTACCGCCAGAATGAGGCGCCACCGGGTATGGTCGGGGTGGGAGGACATCACACATGGGTCATCGTGGCAAAAGACATCGGTGACCAGAAATTCTCTGCACTCTACCGGCGCTCATGGGAGAATGTTACCGGTAATGAAACGAGCTATACCGTACATATTCAGGTAGTCCGGGCTTAATCAGCGTTTAACAACCCCCTCATCTTTCAGGATTTTTGCGGGAACTGTTGCATCCCGATTACCAGACCGGCTATTTTCCCCGGGTAAGGTTTCATCGGATTACCGGCTCAGTCAAAATCAGAACATGCGACCAAATAAGCATTTTCTGTCAGTTCATCTGGAACTCGCAAAACCTTCCGGGGCGCTCCAGACCGGGACCGGAGACTATTTTATTACTGTTCCCCGCCAGTCTAGAATGGGAATGACCGTATGAAACAAGCGTTGCTTATCATCGATATGCAGAATGATTTTGTCCTCGAAGGCGCACCCCTCAGCGTCGCGCAAGGTCGGACAGTTATCCCGAAGATTCTTGATGTGCTCACAAAGTTCAGGAACGAACGGAGGTCTGTTTTTCATGTGCTCCGTGTCCACCGCAAAGACGGCTCCGATGTCGAAATTATCCGGCAGGATCTCTTCAGGAAACAGCCGTTTGCTGTCGAGGGCACCCATGGTGCGCAGGTCGTCGACGAACTGGCACCGGCACCGGGAGAATATATAATCCCCAAGATTCGGATGAGTGCATTCATCGGGACCGAACTGGATCTCATGCTCAGGAACCTGGGGATTACCAGTCTTGTTATAACCGGGATACAAACCCCGAACTGCATCAGGACCACGGTTTTTGATGCGATTGCCTACAATTACCCGGTAACCCTCATCGAGGATGCGGTCGGGGCCAGGAACGATGCCGTCCACCAGGCCAACGTCCAGGATATGGCAAATATCGGTGTAAGGATCATGAAAACGCGGGAATTTCTCTCGACATCCGGGTAGGAAAACCGGAAAAAGGAATCCCCGTTCCATGCTTTCGGGATTTGAAATTGCCCTGGCAGGACTTGCTGCCCTGGCAGCAGGATTCATCAACGCCCTTGCCGGAGGGGGGACCCTTATCTCCTTTCCTGCTCTTGTCGCGCTGGGAATACCCGGGGTTGCCGCAAACGTTACCAACACGGTTGCCTTGTGCCCGGGGTACCTCGGAGGTGCGATCGCCCAGCGGGGGGACCTCAGGGGTCAGGCAAAACGTCTGTGGTTTTTGATCCCTGCAGGAATTATCGGGGGAATCGCCGGCAGCCTGCTGCTCCTGGTTATCAGTGCGGAAATATTCCGCCTCGTTGTCCCCTTTCTCATCCTGCTCGCATCGGCGCTGCTGGCGGGGCAGGACCGGGTGCGTGAGTGGATCAATCGGCATGCCAGGAACTCCTCAAAAAAAGAGGGCACCGTGAATACTGTCCTGCCGGTTGGTGTTGCTGCAGTGTACGGGGGATATTTTGGGGCAGGCCTGAGCGTGATCGTTCTTGCCGTGCTGGGACTTTTTTTTGATGATACCCTTACCCGCCTCAATGCCCTCAAACAATGCATCTCGCTTGGCACCAATGTGGCGGCTGCGGTGGTTTTCATTTTTTCCGGTATGGTTGTCTGGCCGCTTGCAGCCGTCATGGCAGTCGGGGCTTTGGCCGGAGGGGCTGCAGGAGGGAGGGTAGCAGGGCGGGTAAATGTCGACCTGTTGAGGTGGATGATTGTGGTGATCGGCCTCGCTGTTGGAGCCGTATTACTGGTGCGGTTACTCATGTAACTGCAATGGGAATCGGACCTGTCCGCTGTTTATTGGTATTTTTATTCCCTTCCTCTCATCATCCTTACTCTGCACCCCGTTTTTTACGTCCGGTTGCAGACTGAGAAGATGTCCCCCGGGAAAATCCCCTGAGAGCAGAGCAGTCCGATGATGGCATTGGATCCTAAAGCAATGGCAAAACATCCGATGAATGCCCCGGCAACAATCGCAATGAAGACAAGGTACGCATCGATACCAAGGAGCTTTCCTGCGACAGACCCCCGGATCCCCCCGCTTCCGAGCAGGGGCACCATTACCATCAACAGGATGCCAAATACCGAAAAGCCGGCGACCCAGGGGTGTTCTTTCAAAAAGATGGTCGTTTTATCCGTAAAACGGGCTAAGACTCCCCCGAGCCAGGGAATGCGGTAGGCCAGATCGAAGTTGAGGGCCATGAACAGGCCGGTCTCGACATCGACCATCGCGATTGCAGATGCAATATACCACCAGGGAATCCCGACTGCGATCCCGATGGGGATCACCGTTTCTTTCCCGGCAGGGGGGAGCAGGTAGGCAATTATAAGCCCGACAACGGTCAGGAACTGGTCGTTGGGAAGAGTGGCATACATAACCACGAGATGAACCAGTACCAGAAGAGCGGGCAGGAGGATCGCGATTACCCGGAAGGGTACTGGTCCGGCACCGGACGAGATTTTGGCGATGACATCCCGGATTTGGTTCATTTCCACGTTACACCTTTCCTAATGTCTGGAGAATTCTCTTTGAATACTCCTGTTCGCTCTTCAATCGGGTTGAGTTTGATCCTGGTGTCCCGAAGAGAGGTTCGAATGCGGTTCGTTCCGTTCCGGGTATAATGAGGACCATCTAGTGACCGAATGGGAAAAACTGCCTGTTAGTATCTTCCTCCGGTGAAAACCTGGTACGTGTAGTTATACTGACAATCGAGGCCGGAAAATTCAGCAATGGAGACCTGCACCGTTTTCTTCATACGGGGAAACAAGGTGGGGATGCTGAAAGCCTTTGTCTGGCCATGGCAGTAGGCAGCGGTTGGCATGAGCATTATTTCAATGTCAACGTTTTCAAAGGTTAGGTTGGTCGGATTGGCTATCTCGAAACTCTGGGTGTAGATATCAAAATTTCCGACTGTGTCCATCGGGATATCGCCCGGATCGAGGTTGGTTATGGAGATTGCGCTGGTCGAGCTCCTGCCGACACACGCTGTACACACCATCAGAAGAATCACCAGCGATACAATTCTCCAGGCAGGGTTCATGCGTTCAAATCTACCTTCGTCACCGTTATCGTATAAATCTGCCTCACCGGAACTATTCACCCTATTATCCTTCCTCCTATGAAAGATCACAAAGAAAATATCCCGGAGAACGTATCTTTTGTACGAGGAGGAGTCTTGATACCGGATCAGACCTGTGCCCAGTGCGGCCGGTGCTGTGAAAAGTGGGGATGGGGCCAAAAGGGGATCATTGAAGATATCATCCCGTGGATCCGGGATGACCGCAAGGATATTCTGCAGCATGTCTCCGTAACACTTCAGGGAGGGAAACCGTGCAGCGCGAGAGATCTCTCTCAGTGACGTTCCCGGAATTACGCTCATCCGTTACTGGATCGGTGTTGAAGGCAGGGCATTATCGTACTGTCCGTTCTTCCGGAGAGCCGATGATGGAAAGGTGTACTGCAGGATCCATGATACAAAACCGAAGGTCTGTACCGGGTTCACACCCTGGAATGAAGGAATCCGGGATTATGCGCTGAACTGCCCGGCCTGCAGGAATTCTGCGCCATAATACGCGCTGGATGCGTTGTTATAACCGCGGCGGACTTTTGGCGGGACCTGCTCTATTGAAACCCTAAGATTTTAAACAAATTGCAAAAAAATTTCCTATTATCGGAGGGGACAGTGCCTGTCCCCCCGAACCGCCCCTGCGCTTTGCGATTGGGTTGTATTACCTTCTCTGGAATTATCACTCAGAGGGATGCCACAGCGGCGGGGGCGGAGGCATTACGTGCCGTAGCCCCCAAGAGCGTTGAAAAGGATATTGTGAGGATTTCAACAAAGCCGCGGGACAAAAAAAATTACTGGTTGATATGAACAACCTTCGCGGGGGGAAACCCGTTGAAGCAGGTGGACGAAGCAATTGAATATGCACCGATATTCTCTGAATAGACCAGGTCGTCAACTTCAAGCTCCGGCAGGTCTGCGCGTCAGCGTGATGGTATCGAACGCATCGCAGGTTGGACCAAAGACTGCAGATATCTGGGTCTCCTCATCCCTGAACGACAGGACAGGGTAGGTGCAATGGTCGAAGACCTGGCCCGAATACGTGTGGTATACCCCATCGTTGATGTAATAGGAGGGCTTCCCGTCGCGGTATGGCCTTCCCGATCACCTTTGCGACCAGGGTACAGGTATTTGCCACAAGGAATCTGCCCGGCTCCGCGAGGATCTGCATGTCTGCAGGGAACAGCCGCCCGATCTCGGCGGTCAGTTTTTTTGCAAGCGGTGTCAGGGTCTTGATCCCGGGATGGTACTTTACCGGAAAACCCCCGCCGATATCAAGAATCCTGATCTTCCGTCCCGTGCGTTCCTCAGTTTCCTTGATGATATTTGCAGCCAGGTTGCAGGGCCTGTACATAATTCTCAAAGTTGGTACACTGGCTGCCCTACGTGGAAACTCAAACCTTCAACAACGAGGCCCAGGGAAAAGGCACGGGCGATCAGGTCGACCGCCGCCCCAGGATCTGCTCCGAACTTGGATGAGAGTTCGACCATGGAACCGGTGTTGGGAACCCGCAACCGCAGGACCAGACCTGCATGGGGCGCATGCTGCCTTGATCTTTTTCAGTTCCTCGCTGTTGTCAAAGGTCACCAGGGGTTTATAGATATCGAGAGCTTCCAGCGTCTCTAATCGGCTTGATGGTATTTGCATAGATGATGTTGTCCCATATCCAGTCCTGCCGTTCCTTTTCCGGCATGTCCCTGATATTTTCATAGACGATCATGAATTCAGGCATGGAGGCGACATCGAAGCTGCATCCCATGTTGAACAGTGTTTTTACAATTTCAGGATTTGAGTTTGCCTTGACCGCGTAGTAAACCTGGACAAAGGGCAGGTGGGCCTTGAATTCCCGGTAATTCTTCCGGATCTTTTCATGGTCGATCACGAAGATAGGGGTTCCCTGTTCCCGTGCCAGTTTCTGGAGAAGTCGCCTTCCTGGCCTTCCCGATATGAGGCACGCCATCGTTACTCTTCTCGTTCTCTTTACAGGTCTTCACGTTCTGCTCCCACCTTTTCCGTACATGAGTGATTCATCGCACAAATAAGAAGTTTTTGAATTGCCAGACATCCTCGCGGTCGTAATTATTTGCCGGATTCTCCCTGAAATACACCGCCCTGTTCTTCAACGGTGTCCAGTCGGAAGGGCCGGACCAGAACGTGCCCAGGTATGGCTTTGCAATGTCAAGGACAAATTCGTGGGGCAGGTCATCGGGGAGACAGAACCCCTTGTTTGGATTTTCTATCATCCACATCACGGCAGTTACAACACCGAGAGCTACCTGGACGGTTGTTGCGTTCTGGCCGGGTGCGAGGGTTTTTGCCTCCTCAATGGAGAGGATACTTCCGGTCCACCAGGAATTGTAGGGGTGCCCCATCAGGAGGGCTCCCAGAATATCCGATCCGGATACGATCTCCCGGTCGTTCATGATCCGCAGCTTGGGCTGCAGCTCGTAGTTCCTGCCCCGCAACTCATGGAGGGAGGCAATGGTCGCATCACAGGGCATGTAGGCATAGTGAACTGTCGGGCGGTAGATCGCCTCACCGTCATTCCAGACCGTCCAGCGGTCAGATATACCAAATGCCTCCCCGTGCCGGATGACCATACCGACAATCTCCTGGTAGGGAATCCAGGACCGGACCCATGTGTTGATCCCCATCTGCGTAAGGAAAATTTCGTTCTTGGGTCCCTCCGGAGGCACAAGTGCCAGATCGGGGAGGCCCTTCTCATGGGTACCCCACCCGATCTCTGCAGGTGCGGTTCCCTCTTCCTTCAGCCCTTCAATACACCAGGTGCCTACGAACTCGTCGACCTTCTTTGGTGACCGGGTCGTCTGTGTATCCCGTTCGGAGCAGTGGATGACTTTTACTCCTACCGCCATTGCCAGTTCTGCAAATTTGTAATCCCGGATAAGCATCTCCATTCTCTTCGGATCGGGAGCGATGTCGTCCGCGATCATCCGGTGCGCGATATCAAAAAGGCCCTGCCGGGCGAAGTGCGAGATGAGTCCCGGGATTTGCACCGTGGTCAACAACGGCGGTCGCAGCGTTATCAAAGTCTTTTGTCAGCTCATGGAGTTTCATCTGACGGTAGTAGAGAGTTTTTTCGTACGGGCTTGCCGTGAATATCTCCGCATCGGGGTCCCATGCTTCCACTGAGGCGTTCACGTACATGACATTGTTATCATGACACCACCGTCACAATCTCGCAGCAGTCAATGTTCCATGCGAGATCTATCAATAAACCACCTGGTGAAAGGTACTCTGCAAGGGTCTGTGACAGGTTCTCATGCGTGATCTTTTTCCTGAAGAACCGGAGGCCCATCGCCGTCCATGCCTTCAGGTCCTGGGATTTATCCTTAAAATCGAGGATGGTGATGTTCTCAAGCGGTATCGTTACATGCGTGAGAAGGATAGGCAGGGTACACTTGGATACCGCACCATAACCTATGATCAAAACCTTATTCCTGAATTCCACCGCTGGTCTCCAGTTACCGGTGTTTACCTGTGGTCGTGCATTCACTTTGGTTCGTAGTACATTATTTTCTTATAAGAAATATCTGTTCGCTTAATGATAGGATTATGCCGCCGGTCGCAACCGGACATCCCGACAGTTTTTTTTAGGAAAAACCGGCTCTGTTGAAACCCCAGGATATCAACAAATTGCACATCACCTGGTATCGGAGGGACAGTGCCAGTCCCCCCGGACTACCCCGGCGCTTTGCGATGGTGTTGTAGTACCTTCTCTGGAATTATCGCTCCGGAGGGAATGCCACAGTGGCGGGGGCGGAGGAATTACGTGCCGCAGCCCAAAAAGAGCGTTAAGAAAAATAGTGTGGGGATTTCCCTGAAATTAAATCAAATAGATGTGAGTAATGGAAGGTTTATTCCTCATAATTATTTGCGATGAACCCCGCCGCCCCCGACGGGGCGCCCCCGCGGCGGATCAATGTCTAAAAGCACAGCTGTAAACACTGCACTGCCCAGCCGTGCCTCGGAGAGGCCCTGAGGCGGGAGCTCTCATAAAAATTACGAGGTGTAATGATCTTCATTGTTCGGGTGCGAACTCCCATTCATACCCATTTCAACAGAGCCGAAAAAACGGCACTCCCACGGAGCCGTGATATAATCCTGTTGTGAAGTGTTTGAATTAATTCAATGAAAAAGAGAACAGGTGGACAATTTTCGATTCTCTGCAAGCATGGTGTTTTTGAGGAAGAGGAGGGGAAAAAAGAGGTGACTTAATCATACCGGTTCAATACTAGTATGGTGATTCTTTGTCAAAAAGGGCTGTCGATATCGTATTCCAGGCGATGTATTCGCTCACGGACATCAGGCTGATCCTCCGGGAGTCTGCCCCCTCTCATGAACTTGACACCGCCCAGAAGGCGCAGATGGAACGCCTTCTGGAAAATCTCGAACGTCAGGTAGCATCGTTAAAACAGGAGATGCTCAGATGAGGTGCGCGAATGGTATCGAGGCACGACAGGTCAATGAGCTCTTCATCAACATCGATCCGATCCAGGCAGGGGGCCGCCTCACCGCCGACGCGATGAAGGCCGTCATTGCGTACGGTGACGGGTACTCGGTCTGCGACAACTGCCGGAAACCCAACCGGCTTGACTATATCAGCAAACCCCCTATCGCCGAGTTCCACAAAGATCTTGCCGCATGGCTCAACATGGACTCGGTGACGAACGGTACCGGGAGCACGTCGGGGATTCCAGGCAGTCTCCCATACCTACGTCCGGAAAGGTGACCCCGTCCTGCTGACATCACTTTCCCACTATACAGAGTTTCTTGCCGTTGAGGAAGACGGAGGGATCCCCCGGGAAATTGCAGCAGATGCGGATCACAAGGTCACTGCCGATGCAGCGGCAATGAAGATTGAAGAGGTAAAACGGGAATTCGGCAGGGTACCGGTCCTTGCCTTCATCGATCACGTCGATTACCAGTATGGAAACATGCATGATGTGAAGGCGATCGCCCGGGTTACCCGCCAGTATGATATCCCGACACTCTATAACGGAGCGTATACGGTCGGCATCCTCCCGGTTGACGGAAAAGATCTCGGTGTCGATTTTGTGGTAGGTTCCGGGCATAAGAGCATGGCTGCCCCGGCACCCTCCGGGGTGCTTGCTGCGACAGCCGAACGCGCCACAGAGGTATTCCGGACAACGTCAATCGTCGGGGACTGTAACCCGGCGAAAATTCGGGATCAAGGAACCGGAGATGATGGGATGCACCCTGATGGGTGCCACCCTGGTCGGCCTGATGGCCTCGTTCCCCCAGGTAAAGGAGAGGGTGAAGCAGTTCGACCGGGAACTGGCAAACAACAGGATTGTGATGGATGCGTTACTCTCGATAGAAGGGACAACAATACTTTCGGAAACCCCTCGCAGGCACACCCTTACCAGGGTCGATACAATCTCCTCCTTTGACAGGGTAGCAGAATCCCATAAAAAACGGGGATTTTATCTCTCGACTGCCCTGGAGGAGCGTGGGATTACGGGAGTGATCCCCGGAGCCACAAAGATCTGGAAATTCAACACCTACGGGATGACCGGAAAACAGGCACAGCACCTTGCCGACGCGTTTGTTGCGATCGCACGCGAGAACGGACTTACAGTGAAGGGATAATCACATTTTTTCAATAAAATCGTTTTTTTAATAAAATCCCAAGGATACTTTGCAGGGAATTTCGAGATGACCCCTTCACTCCCCAGAGGGGAGGCAACTCAACGGGGAGCACCCTTTGACCCAATTCGAACTCTTTCGAGTCTCAAATTTTCTCGTTAAAACGGATGTGTTGGATTATTGCATTCGGGAAATCCCCAACAATGGGTCAGAGACACCCATATCCCGATGAGATATGCCGCCAGAGTCAGACCGGGATTGCGCGGTATCAGATCAGACACAAAAAACTGCAAACTTCCCTTGCCCCGCCGTGCCTCGGAGAGGCCCTGAGGCGGGAAACTCTCGTTAATTATTAACATTTTCATGGTTAAGATCGGGCTACCTTTCTCCCTGGTTAAGGGAGTCAGAAAACCGGAAATTCAAATTGCCTTTTTGTCTATTTTCGAGGTCGAAGGATTCTTCAAAAAAGGACTCACAGATTTTTGCCTTTACAATAAGCAACCTGATATTTTATTTTCGAAAAAGGAACTGCCAAAAGGGATACCCGGTGAAGTTTTAGAAATCCAAAGTTCTCTTCATTAAAAAAACGATATTTTTCCGATGGTTCTATCTGCAGGACTCCCCGTGCTGGGAGAGATCCAGCCCGACATACTCCTCCTCTTCGCTTACCCGAAGTCCAAGAGTCCGGTCAATAGCGAATGCGATAAGGTACGTTACCACGAAAGCGTACACTGTGACTGCTACAGCGCCGATGGCATTTGCGGTAAACTGGTGGATGTTTCCTTCAAGGAGGCCGGAATAACCTGAGACTGCCGTCGTAGCAAAAATTCCTGCGCAGATTGTTCCGAAAAAGCCCCCGACCCCGTGGACGGCCCAGGCGTCAAGACTCTCATCCATCCCGCTCCTGATCCGCCACAACATCGCCTTATAGCATATAATACCGGCGATGGCACCGATAAGGATCGCGGTCATCGGCGTTACGAAGCCCGCGGCAGGCGTGATGGTTCCAAGGCCTGCGACGGCACCGGTGACCATGCCAAGGGAACTGGGCTTGCCGTTCAGCCAGCTGATTGCCAGCCAGGAGAGTGCCCCGGCTGCTGCAGCGGTATTTGTAACGACAATTGCGTTTACCGCTATCCCGTCTGCTGCAAGGGCACTGCCCCCGTTAAACCCGAACCAGCCAAACCAGAGCAGGGCGGCTCCCAGCAGGGTCATGGGTATATTGTGAGGTTCCATGGAATAATGCCCGTATCCCGCACGTTTACCAATAACGAGGGCTATGGCAAGGGCTGCAAATCCTGCGCTGATATGGACGACCATGCCCCCGGCAAAATCAATGGCACCAATCGCTGAGAGCCAGCCCCCGCCCCAGACCCAGTGGGCTATGGGATCATACACAAGTGTCGTCCAGAGCAGGGAGAACAGGATGAATGAACTGAGTTTCACCCGCTCCGCAAGCCCGGATGTGACAATGGCAACGGTCACTGCTGCAAATGTCATCTGGAAGATCATAAAAAGAAGCGGGGGATATCCTCCGAAACAAGATCCAGGCCAACCCCGTTCAGGCCGATGAAACCAAGATCCCCGGTGATCCCTCCGATATCATGCCCGAACGCAAACGAGTACCCGATCAACACCCACTGGATGCTGACAAGAGCGAACGCAATAAAGGACAGGGTAATCATCGAGATGAAATTTTTCTTCCTGACAAGTCCGCCGTAGAAAAAACCCACACCGGGTGTCATCAGCATCACCAGCGCGGTAGCGGTGATGAGCCATGCAATCGTAGAACTGCCGTCTGCAACCATGCTCCTTCTCCTTGCAATGTTGGTTTCTTTACCCGAACGTTTCCGGTAACCGGATACGATGGCGGGTAATATTTGTCCGAAATATCTTGATAAGATGATGATACATTAATATATAAAATAGAGAGAAGGAGTGTTCCATCTTACCGTATCCTATCCCTCTTCAACCTTAAAAATATTGTTGAAAGGTATCAAATTATTTAGGGCAATATAGCATAATCCGCACGGCCAATCAGGAACCGTGACCGGAAAAAAACGGAAACATGTCTTACCCTCAATATCGGTTGATCAACATCTTTCTCTACCGGGGCTGCTTTTGCGCACATAGAAATAATGTCCGGCGTAAATCCGGGAACCTGGCATATTTTTTCTGACATTTTCAGAGGCTGCATTGCATCGGCGCGTTGCACCAATTTATAACCTGATGATAGTAATACTGCATCATTATTTCGGGTAATAGATCTCCCGGCAGGGGAGAAAATCATGTATAAGGTGCTGTACGTGGATGATGAACCGGTGCTTCTGGAAATCGCGAAGATCTTCCTTGAAAAAACCAAGGAATTCACGCTCGACATCACCACATCAGCCAATGAAATCCTGAAATCTGACAGAATAAAATCCTATGATGCCATCATATCCGACTACCAGATGCCGGGCATGGATGGTATCACCTTCCTCAAGCACGTCCATACAGAATTCGGCGATATACCCTTTATCATGTTTACCGGGAAGGGAAGGGAGGATGTTGTCATTGCGGCGCTCAACAACGGCGCTGATTACTATCTCAATAAAAGCATCGATCCCCGATCCCAGTTCGATGACCTTGCACAGAACATGAAACGGGTAATCAAACGCAGGGAGGCCCGTGAGGCTATTAAAAATTCCGAGCGGAGGTTATCAAATCTCATCAATTTCCTTCCCGACCCTATTTTTGCCATAGACCTTGAAGGAAAGGTAATCGCATGGAACAAGGCGATGGAAGATCTGACCGGGGTAAAAAAGGCCACTATTATCGGGGAGTCGGATTATATCTATGCCCTCCCGTTCTTTGACAAAAGGCAGCCTATGCTCCTGGACCTCATACTCCATGACAACAGGGAGGCCGAAAAAGAATATTCATCCCTTCGTCGCCAGGACGACAAACTCATCGCTGAAATGCATCTTCCGATGTTCCATGACGGCAAGGGAGCAGATCTCTGGTTCATCGCATCACCCCTCTATGACACAAAGGGTGAGATCACCGGAGCAATTGAAGTTATCAGGGATATCAGCGAGACCAGAAAGGCTGAATCTGCCCTTCAGGAGAGTGAGGGACAGTACCGGGTACTTTTTGAATCTGCTCCCGATGCTATTCTCCTTCTTGACGACCTCAGACTCATCGGCTGCAACGCCCGTGCAGCCACTGTTTTCGGATGCACGAAGAAAGAGGAGATCCTTGAACGGTCTTTCATAGATCTTTCTCCGGTGATGCAGCCTGGCCAGGTCAGTTCAGAACAGGAAGGACTGAACAAAATCTCCGCTGCCCGTACTGTCTCCCCGCAATCGTTCGAGTGGCTGTTTACCCGTCAGGATGGCACTCCTTTCTGCGCAGAGGTTGTCCTCAGCCAGATTACTCTCGGGGGAAAGACACAGTTTCAGGCTATTGTGCGGGACATAACCAAACGGAAGGAGGCTGAGGAGGCACTCCGGAACAGCGAACGAACCTACCGGGAGGTTGTCGAAAATGAAACGGAGCTGATAGTCCGTTTCCTTCCCAACGGAACGCATCTTTTTGTCAACGCCGCTTTCTGCCGGTATTTCAACAAATCCCGGGAGGACATTATCGGGAAAAAATTCTTCCCCCGCGTCCCCCGGGAGGATCACAAACAACTGCTGGACCACCTTGCCTCACTGACAAAGGAACACCCGTCCGCATCCAACACGCACCGTATCATTATGCCGGACGGTTCGATCCGCTGGCAACGCTGGTCCGATCGGGCGTTGTTTGATAAAAATGGTATCCTTGTTGAATACCAGTCCGTTGGCCGGGATATCACCGAGAACAAACAGGTGGAAGAGGCACTCGCGCTAGCCTGCCAGAAAATGAACCTTCTCTCAAGCATTACCCGGCACGATATCCTCAACCAGCTCACGGTTCTCTCCGGGTATCTGGCCTTATCTGAAGAATTCACTACCGATGAAAAACTGCTCGGCTTTATCAAAAAAGAGGAAATTGCAACGGAACGGATCAACCAGCAGATTGCCTTTACAAAAGAATACCAGGATATCGGTGTTCACGAGCCCCGGTGGCAGAATGTGTATGATGTGATTAAAAAAGCGGCAGATCTGCTTGACCTGAGCCATGTATCTCTCCAGGTTCGTTTCACCGATATCGAGGTATATGCAGATCCTCTCCTCGGAAAGGTCTTTTATAATCTTCTGCAAAATGCAGTGACACACGGGGAAAAGACGAGCAGTATTCTGGTCTCCCCTTCCCAGTCCGGGTCGAAACTGACCATCATCTTCGAGGATAACGGTGTTGGTATCGACAGCGAGATCAAAGAAACACCTGTTCGAACGGGGGTACGGGAAAAACCATGGGTACGGGTTATTCCTGATCCGGGAGATCCTTGCTATTACCAGAATTTCCATCGATGAATGCGGAAAACCGGGGAGTGGTGCACGGTTTGAGATCTCCGTACCAAACGGGATGTACCGGTTTACTGGAAATCCCCCTGGAAAGTAATAACAATAAAAGCCCCTGGATTAACGATCCCCGCAGTTCCGCAGGTTGTAACCTCCTGATGTATCCACCTGAAACCGGGTTATCCTTCCAGGCTTATTGCACCCTCCCGGTGCCTGTAATCGATCTTCTTCAGAGTGATTGTCACAGCAATGAATGAAGTCCCGATCGGAGAAGTGCCGGTGCACAGCGGAGTATGGCCGGCTTCATCAGGAGTTTTCTGACCAGCACCCCGGGGCGGTCCATATCACCGTAGTCGGTGATCGTCCGGATGATATCCGGGTTATTGAATGCACATATGAGCCTGTCCATATCAGCACCGGAGATCTTCTGGCGCAACTGAAAGATCCGGAATCCCAGATCAAGATCCCGCCCGATATCCTCCTGCCATCTTCTTTCATAGTCCGCGAGTATGTCATCCGTGAACAAATCAGCCTCGCAACAGGTGCTGGCAACTGCCGCAGCATGCCTGGCCGACCGGATGCCGGTATACACCCCACCGCCGGAAGTGGGTTTTGCAAATCCGGCTGCATCCCCGACGAACAGGGTACGATGACCGTAGGTTCGTTTCATCAGGCCAAGCGGGAGTGTACCGGTAACAAGATGGAGCGTGGTATCTCCGAATTTTTTCCGGAATTCCAAAAACCGTTCCTGTACCCGGACTCCGCTGCACAGGCCAATACGAGCCCGCCTCTCGCCAAGGGGGATCATCCATCCAAAAAAATCCGGTGATGCGTCAGGATAGATCTCTACAAACCGCGGATCGCAGTCATGAACCAGATCCGCCTGGATCCCGGCAAGGAAGACCTTCGCCCGGGTCATATTGAAGATGCGGGCGATGCTGCTCCGCGGACCATCTGCGGCTATGAGGAGCCTGAAAGGGATCTCCCGGTGTCCGTGTACTCCACGGGTAAGAAGTGTTGTCCCACGGACATCGTATGCCGAGGTCTTCAGAGAGAACTCTGCTCCTGCATCGGCGGCAGCCTCCGCCATCTCGCAGTCAAGCGCACCGCGGTCCACAACAACTGCTTTCCGGGTCTTCGCATCGATGAGGATTCCGGTACCGGATCCGGACATGATCCGGGCACCGCAGACCTGGTTGAGGATCGAATGCCCGGACACATGAC
Organism: uncultured Methanoregulaceae archaeon; assembly: GCA_963721245.1. Classification (GTDB taxonomy): domain Archaea; phylum Halobacteriota; class Methanomicrobia; order Methanomicrobiales; family Methanospirillaceae; genus Methanoregula. The sequence goes on from CAVRIL010000006.1 coordinate 27,718, forward strand.
ATTCCGCAAAGGCTGCATCCGACAGGAGCCCTGCACACTGAACGGGATAGCCGATTGTCCCGTGCTCCTCGATACAGAGTGTCTTGAGACCATTGCGGGCACATTCGGCTGCCGCAGCACTTCCGGCCGGTCCTGCTCCGATTACAATAACGTCGTACATCATGGGAAACACATGGGGGGTAAAACGGGATTTTGGGAGTTTATCGCTATTTTTTTCTTTCGGCTTTATGGAACTCGCAGGTTTTGTCCTTTGTTGTCCAATGACTGTCCAGGGGATTTTCTTCCGGAATATCTTTCTGAAAGATCCCCATCAGGATGGACCCAAGACCAAATACCAGTGCAAAGGTGCCGAGGACAACGATGAGGAGATTTTCTGAAGGCACGGGTACATACCAGAGAAGAGCCGCCAGGATGACTGCACCGGCAATGAACATTCCCGGAATAAGGAAATATTTGGTTTTCGGGCGCGTGAGTGCAAGCGTGATATCCGTAAATCCATTATAGAATGCGATCCCGGCGATGATGAGGAGAGAAATAATTTCCACGATACCCGGTACCATGAGGGATAACAATATCAGAACGAGCAATATAGCGGCAAGAACAAACCAGAACATCGAATCGTCGCCCCGCGACGTAATGGCAAGGAATAGGAATGCTGCAATAGCCAGTCCAGCTATAATAATGAAAATCCATAAAAAAGTCACGAGGAGAGGTCCGGGTAACAACAGGGCCAAAATCCCGAAAATAACGCCGATTGTGCCCCGTATGAGGCACGCGAGTCTTGTGTCCATGACAGTCACCGGACAGGATTGATGAATCTCACCGGAATCCATCGCTCCTTTTGCCCAACAACTACAACATTCATCCTATCAGTTTATTAATTTCCCCTCCCATGCTGGTACCGTGCTTCATCTGATCAGCAGGAGCAACCTTCGTTACTCCCCATAACCTGAAACGATCCTGAACTTTACGGTATTTTCGCATGTCTCATCCCCAATTCGCACCGGATACAGGGTCCCGGGAACAATTCCTTGATCGAGTTGTGTCCGGCGAGCTGACAGGAGTACAGGAAAAGCGCATCATGCTACAATCACGGGAAAAACCCGGGTTTCTTCACAGGGGTGTCCTTTTTTCCTGTATTCTTGTCAATATCATTTTTATAGTCACGGTAGCCGATTATCCCGCCCTGTTCATTGCGGCCAGTTTTTACCTCAACATGTTCTACTTCATCGTGCTGCTCATACCGGCACGTCCCAGTACCGCCATTTCAAAAACTGAGATAACCCGCTTCCACCACTGGCTCCGGGATGTCGGCGTCAAATCAGGAACTTCGAGGTTTACCCGGTTATTCATCAACTCGTTTTTCATGAACAGCAGGGCCCTGTCACTCGGAATCGGACTGCTATTTTCCGTCGATATTCTTTTTGCATTCTTTGCATACATCTTCAGGGACCTCCCCCTTATCATAACCTTTATTGTCATCGCCCAGTGCGGTGTTATAATCCTCTTCTACCTCATCGTCTGGATGGTAGAGCCCTTTTCAACAGGATTCAGGCACAATATCGATCTGGTCAGAAAAAGGCTGTACCGGGAAAAAATTCCGCCGTGGATGGTTTCTTTGATCTTTATGACAGGTATCCTGTTTGCAGTATTCCTGTTCCTGACCGCGATCATCCTCCTGCCCGGGATGACGGTAACTGCATTTATGAGCCAGTCCGGACTCAACAAACTGGCGTACCTTATCCTGTTTATCACGATCCTGGCAGTCAGCCAGTATTTTCTTATCCGATCTATTCACGGGACCACAAGCCGGGAAATGGCTGAACGCATCCTTGATTTCCAGGAAGATTCCCTCAGAGAGCTGGGCAGGCTTCGCGATGACCGGAGAACCGGGATGTTGAATGAGGCCGGGGAGCGGACCGGGCAGACCGATCTTCTTTTTGCGTCAGCGATCTATTCAGTGAGAGAACATACCCTGCTGGGAAAATTTCCGGTATATACAGTTGATATCGACATCCCGGCACTCATGGACATCATGCGGCTTTCCGCGACAAGCCACACTGTCGTGGATAAAAACAGTGTTTCTGAAACGGCTGATGCCGGTAAAGAATGACAAAAATAATGAGTGAACGTGAAAAGTTCCAGATTACGGGTGGTGGAAAGAATTGTGTCGTTCCCTCCGGTTCTTCCGTGTTCCTGGTATTGTATCGCTCCCGTGTCACTCGCGGCCGAAACCGAAAAATTCGATATGGAAAATTTTCTCTATACTATAGAGAATAGCAAAGAAGAAGACTGCATACAGGATAAAGTTTATCAGGAAACTTGTCCAGCCGGTGATCCCCGCGGCTGATACAATCACATTTGAAAGAGCATCAGCAATGACAATTGCACACAGGATCCCAATAAAAAACAGTGCCCATTTTTTTACGGTTGCATATTCCATGCATAGAGGTAGAATTCCGGACTATAAATACCACTTACAGGGAGAGAGTCCTGTGCTAATGGCCCCTTTTGGAAAAAATAATCCCTGGTTCTGAGTTCCGGATGCACCTTTCAAGAGGGCTCTATAGCCATACTTTCCATGCAGGAAACGGTCAAAACTATTATTGGTACCCCGCCGGATTAAGATTATGAATGATGATCTGAAGGATACCGTACCGGATACAGACCTTGACGGGACGGATAATCCTTCAGATACCAGGCCGCAGCCTTTAAGCCCATCGTTTCTGATCGCCCTCGCACTCGTGGGCCTTCTCGTCCTGCTGATCCTCTTTGTAAATATTCCGGGTATCAGGTCATCAGCAGGGGTCAGTATAACCCTGACACCCTGGACGTTACAGTCCTACGGAAATATGAGCGGAGGTCTTGTCCCGGTGAAGTCCGGGACTGAGGTAACCGCGGTTTTTGACCGGAACGGGATGATCACGGGATTTGCCGGTTGCAACCAGTACGACGCCAACTATACCGTCAGGAACCTTGCAATAGCCATTACGCCGCCAGCATCAACCAAGATTTTCTGTGGCGAGGCCGGAATCATGGAGCAGGAAATCAATTATCTGAACGATCTTCAAAAAGCGGTCGAGCTGCGCATCAGCGAATCGGACCTCGTCCTGTACGACAGGTTTGGAAAACCCGTGCTTGTTTTTGTTAAACGGTAAGAACAATGCAGGGAAGAAGCATCAGGCATATTGAGCTGAAGGATTTTTTTGTGACAGCACTCTGTTGTATTATTAACGGTACCAGAACACAGTGATCATCGCCGCACACCGATTAAATCCCGGGATGGCGAACTTTTTTTCCGGGTATCAATTCCATGAATCGCCTTTTCAGACGCTGAGTCAGCTGCCGGTACGTGACGGAAAGACTCCTGAATCGACCCTGCCTCCTTCAGGAGGCAAGCTGGAAAAAATGCGTGAATTCCATGAGCCCTGCCTGAGGGCGCAAATCCGGAGAATCGCTTCAATCCGGATCACCCTCTGCCAGTGAAGAGGGGGAGCAGGAGGCAGGGGCGGCCTGCACAACGATCGGCGAGAAAAAATCACCGTTCGATGAGATGAATATGCTCATCCGTTTTCTTTGCCAGAACGGCGCGACCCTGCAGGCGGGCGACATCAGATATCGCCTCGAGCACATGGACGGACTCTTCAAGAAATGAGAGTACATCTGCGGGAAACATCTCTATCCCGTATTCATCGAGCATGAAGGCAGTTATCTGGCGGTGATCAAGACCATTCTCGCGCAATTCGATCACCTTTTTTGCAAATTTTTTTTCCGGGCAGCCGCATAAGGGGGAATCCTTGCAGTCGCAGCGAAGAAAATCGTTAAAAAAGGCGAGGATTTGTTCCCTCACGGCAAAATCAAGTGCATCATAATCAAGACGTGACGAGAGGGTCTCGAGCATGGTTCCGGAAAATGCCAGTTCGGGAAGACGAAATCCAGCCAGCCTCTCCAATTTTTTTGCATGCCGGAATCGTGCCCTGTCAGCGATCAATCCTCGTCCCCGACTCCTTCATCAAAGTTTTTCAGCGATGTCATTGCCTCGCCCATCCGCTCGCATTCGATCAGCCACTCATCGAAAAGCGTGGTCGGTTCGACATCGTCTTTCAGGTATTTCCCGCAGCAGGATGCTCCGTCAATAACACTGGCCCCGATATGTGCTGCGGCTTCAAGCGCCTCTTCCATGTCCTTCTCAATAGCAGTCCTCCCCTTTTTGACGAGCGATCTTAATGTCCTTGTCAAAACCACCGGCAAGATATAACCTGCAGGCGCAAAGAGCGCAAGTTTCGGGAGCTGGAGGATCTCGATAATCTCGCCCAGATCGCCTTCCGGTGCCGCAGACATCACGATCGTTTCAACCTGCGAGAGCTTGTCGACTGCTTCTTCAAACGAGTAGCGTTTGTTCTGGTATAGTTTGATAATCTTCAGCACGGACACGGTAATGTCGACCGAGAAATTGTCAAGCACCCGGAATCCTTCAGGCAGTTCATCACTCTTTGGATCTGCCTCAAAACTGGATTCACTGAGGGTTTTTAACCAGTTGTCCCAGCGTTCCTGGTTGTAAAAAATATAAAACAACTTGAGCGGTTCCTCTTCAGTTTTTTTACTAGCCTTTTTTACCATTTCAGTACACTATTCATTTGCGAAATTAAAGGGTTTCGTTGTCGATGCACGGAAATTCAACTGTCGATCAAGATCTTCCGGTTGACCTGCGGTCGGATATTCATGCAGGACGATTCTAGCCTGAAGAACCTAAAAAGAATTATCCGGTTTCCGGAGAAGTCATCACCACCAACCGTTATCTCCCTTGACCCTCAATATTCACGGCAGGCAGGTGATGGATGGTGGACAGAGCGGAAAGACTCGTAATGGCCAGGTACGGGGAGTTATTTTTAAAAAGCGAGCCGGTGAAACACCATTTTATCGGCATGCTCCTGCGCAATATGGGAAAAGCACTTTCTGCTTCCGGTCATTTCCTGTCATTTTGAAACCCCCCGCGGGCGCATCCTGATCCACGGGGATCACCCGGAGGCAATCGCTGACGTGGTCTCACGGATTTTTGGTATCGTTGATGTCAGTATCTGTTCGCGGACAAGCCCCCGGCTTGAAGATATCTGTGAGGAGGCAGTCTCCCTGGCATCAGCCAACCTTCATGCGGGTATGAGTTTTGCCGTCCGTGCAAAACGGCAGCAGAAAACCGGTCCCGACAGCCAGGAACTCGGTACCCTGATAGGTTCGGCAGTCTATGACCATATCCCTGGCCTTGAAGTCGATCTGGATACCCCTGACTATGAACTCTTTGTCGAAGTGCGGGACTTTGGCGGACTTGTGTATGATTCCCGCATCGCGGCGACCCGGGGGATTGCCGTGGGGCACCCAGGGGCGGGTGCTTGCATTGCTCTCGTCGGGTATTGATTCACCGGTCGCATCCTGGCTGATGATGAAACGCGGGTGCGAGATCACCCATCTGCATCTCGATGCCGGGCGGTGGGCGGGAAAGGATGTCACGCATGGCAGCAATCGAAAATCACCGCAGGCTCTCCCGCTGGTGCCCGGGAAATCCCCTCTCCCTGGTAATTGCCGACAGCGAACCCCTGTATGACCGCATGGATAGATCTCCGTATTCCACCCCGGTACCGCTGTGTCATCTGCAAACGCTTCATGCAGCACGTGGCAGGCCGCCTGATGGAAAAGGAGGGTGCACTTGCGGTCATTACCGGTGAGAATCTCGGCCAGGTCGCCTCCCAGACACTGGCAAACCTGTCGGTTATTTCAGAAGCGGTGACGGTACCGGTGCTCCGCCCGCTCATCACCTATGACAAGGAAGAGACGATCACCCTTGCCCGCAGGATCGGGACCTTTGATGCACATCCCGGTGACCTGAAATGCCGGGCAGTACCTTCCATGCCGGCCACGGCAGCCGACCTTGAGACGGTAAAAAAATGCGAGGAGGAGATGGATATCGAAAGGATCATTGAAGAAACGCTGTCGGATGTGCGGTTCGTCACCGCTCTGAACGGTGAAATTCTGCAGGAATAGTAATCCGGGTAGTGTATGACGTTATGACGGCCATACTGGTTGGCGCCAATTCCTGGTACTGATTATCTATCCTCCATAACACCAGATGATTCCGGAGAGGTGACGGAAAAAATCGGACGGCATATCCGCTCCTTGAATCCTGCACGCTCCTGAACCAAAACAACTGGTCCGTTGAATATTAAATAACAATATTTTTTAACCACAGAGTGCTACAAATATTAAGAAACGTAATAAACGTGGTGACCTCATGCATATTCCCGACGGGTTTTTTCCGATCTCCCAGGCAGTGATCTACTGGATTATCGCTTTGGTTTTCATTTCTTTATCACTCCGCTGGGCCAGATCTGAGATGAGCGAGGAGAAAGTACCCCTTGTTGCGGTACTGGCTGCAGGAATTTTTGCGATCCAGACAATGAACATGGCACTCCCCCTGTCGATAGTCCCCGGTGGTGTAAGCGGGCATGTTGTCGGGGCAGCGCTCGCGGCAATTGTCCTCGGTTCCCCGTTTGCTGCTGTTTTTATCCTGACCCTCGTCCTGATTCTCCAGGGAATATTTTTTGGTGATGGCGGAATCACCGCGATGGGTGCAAATATCATCAATATGGGGGTAATCGGTGGATTTTTTGGTTTTTATTCCTATCGCTCAATCAACGGCCTGTTCAATAACAGGTTCTGCGCTGCGTTTATCGCCGGTTGGATCTCGCTGTTTATTCCCGCAATAGTTGCTGCCGTGGAACTCGCCGTCGCCGGTACATTTCCCCTTGCCCCGGGACTCGTTTCCATGGGAGTCTATCACGCATTTATAGGGATCATCGAGGGCGGTGCAACCGCTTTTGCACTTTCTCTCATCGTGCATGCACGGCCGGATATTGTCGGTGGGGACAAACCTGAGAACATTCATAAAGCAAGGGATATTGGTCATAGGCAGCCGGGATCGTAATCGCTCTTGCCATCGCAATCTTTGCACCCTATTATGCTTCAACGTATCCTGACGGGCTGGATAGCACTTTCCTGACATTGTCCGGGGTAAAGATAGATACCTTTCGACACGAATCCATGAATCAGCATAACGTCTGGAAAAGATCGGCAACAGTTATCTGGCAGGCACCATTTACCGACTATGCAATCCCCGGTATGGATAAACCCGGTGAAGTACTGGCGATTATTTCCGGCGTTGTGGTTCTCTTTGTCCTCGGCTTTGGCATCACCCGTTTTATCGCAAGGAAAAATTGAGAGGTTTTTCATTTCTTTCGTCCCTACCGTAAGGAAGATTCCCCATGCACCTGATTGAAACCCGCGATCTCACCTATACCTACCCGGGCAATGTCACTGCCCTGCACAGCCTGAACTTTGTTGCCCCCCGAAATGCCCGTATTGCGGTAATCGGGTCGAATGGTGCCGGGAAAAGCACCCTTTTCAAACTGTTCAACGGGATTTTCAAGCCGACCTCCGGTTCGGTTCTGATCCGTGGTGAACCGATTACCAGCGCAAATATCCGCGAGGTGCGAAAATTTGTCGGGATAGTCTTCCAGAATGCCGATGACCAGATATTTTCCCCGACGGTCGAGCAGGATGTCGCCTTTGGCCCGACCAATCTCGGGCTGGATCCGGAAACGATCCATCACCGCGTTCACGAGGCGCTCAGGCTCGTCGGCATCGAAGATCTTGCGCACCGTGTCCCCCACCATCTGAGCGGGGGAGAAAAGAAACGGGTTGCCATTGCCGGGGTTGTTGCTATGGAGCCTGAAGTGCTGGTGCTCGATGAGCCGACTGCCGGGCTTGATCCCCAGGGAGTGCATGACCTGATCGGGTTTCATCAATTCGTTATCAAGGAAATACGGCATGACGGTTATTTTCTCAACCCACGATGTCTCGCTCGTTGCCGAGGTTGCTGACTATGTCTATGTCATGAACAAGGGGAGATTTGTGGCACAGGGAACCGTTGAGGAGATCTTTTTACAGCCGGACCTCCTCAAATCGGTCCGGCTCGATGTGCCGGTACTGCCGAAGCTGATCCGTTCGCTCCAGGAGAAAGGTATCCCGATCCCCATGGCATACACCTATGAGGATGCCGAGAAGGCATTTGCCCGCACGTACCAGGGGAAATAACGGGAAGATCAGGGTAAATTTCAGGAACGGAGAACCATGATTGAAGAACTTTTTTACATCGAGAAATCCGCGTACAAAGACAGTCATATCCACCGTCTTGATGCCCGGGTGAAGATCATCTGTGCATTCTCCTTGATCATCGCGATGGTTGCCGTGCCGTATTCACGAATCTGTTTTTGCGGTCGGGGGCATATTTTTCTTGTTTTTCCTCGGGATCTGGGCACTGAGTCGGCTCCCTCCTCGCAATATCTGGTAAAACGCCTTGCACTGATACTGCCGTTTGGGCTGTTCATCATAATCTTCCAGATCTTTTTTACCAACCAGGTATTACACGGTTTTCCATATCATCGCCGATCTGCCGTTCGGCATCCATATCTATGCGGAGTCCGTTGAATTTGCCGCAATTCTGCTCGTGAAATTTATTGTCAGCGTCTCTTCAATCATCCTCCTGTCGTCCACAACAAAACTCCAGGACATGCTGGAAGGGGCCGGACGGATGGGACTTCCTGCCGAGTTTGCGCTCACGCTGGGCATGATGATCAGGTACCTCTTTGTCTTCGGGTATATTTACCGGAAGGTCAACGAGTCTCTTGCCACCCGGTGTTTCGATCCCGTTTGATCCCGATCTTCCCTACCGTTACCGGATGAAGCAGGTCGGGTATACGATCGGGACAATTTTCATCCGTTCCTATGAGCAGGGAGAACGGGTCTACACCAGCATGCTCTGCCGGGGTTATGGGAGTGAAAGCCACATCTTCCTGATAAAAAAACCATTGAAAAGGATGGAATGGATTGAATTTGCACTCTGCATGATTTTTATCATCGCAGTACCCGTTGTCAGTCTGGCTGGCACCGTTTCGTGCTCTGTATAACAGTACTTTTTTGTAATCCGGCCGCCATCTGTTCACTATGGAATATCCTTTCGGTCACGGGTTTATTACCAGTATCACCCTGATTAGCACAGCATTTTGCGCTGCCTCCCGAACAGGCCTGGTTTGGGGCCGGCGATCATGTTGAGGGACTGGTACTCCCGGAAAAATTCAAAGGTACAGATGTCGAGGAGATCACGACCCTGCTGCGGAAGAAGGTGATCTGGCACCAGCCGGGTACCATGGATAAGAGAAGATGCCCGCGACGTAATAGACCACCCTTCAGCGGCTGGTGATGGCAATCGATCGCGAACTGGGTATTGCCGGATGCGACCATCGGGCAGTTCCGGTGAAGCAATACCCTTTTTATACTCTCACGGTCGTTTAACGAATTCCTTCAGTTCGGTTTAAGTCAGTTAAAGACCAATAATTATTGTGATTACCTGTACAGTATTTTTTTCATTTTCTAAGGGAGGTTTTGCTTGACTGAAACATACGATGCATCCAATATAACCGTTCTCGAAGGGCTTACTCCGGTCCGCGAGCGCCCGGCAATGTATATTGGCAGTACAGACACCCGCGGGCTGCACCATCTGGTCTATGAAGTGGTTGACAACTCTATCGATGAAGCACTCGCCGGTTACTGCAACACTTATAACGGTCATGATCAATAAGGACGGTTCGGTAGCCGTTGTCGATAACGGGCGTGGTATCCCTGTTGACACGATGGAGAAGAACCACAAGAGTGCCCTTGAGGTCGTCCTCACGGTCCTGCATGCCGGGGGAAAATTCGATAAGGCAAGTTACCAGGTTTCCGGGGGTCTCCATGGCGTCGGCGTATCGGTGGTCAATGCACTCTCCAACTGGCTTTCAGCCCGCGTGTACCGTGACGGGAATGTCTATGAGATGCGGTTCAGCCAGGGGAAACCCACCAGTCCGCTCTCCGTGCATAAAGAGACCCTCGCTGAACTGCTCGAACGTTACCAGCTCTGGTACTGCGAACCGGCTCCCTTCAATCCTGCCAATGCCTTCGTTAACCACCGGTGGCACCCGGGATCCCGACGTTCCAGTGCCAAATCCTGCGAGCATCGAAAACGAGCAGAGAGCGGAATTTTTGACAAAGTTCGGATCGAAGATGACCGGTACCCGGATCCACTTCGTACCCGATGCCACCATATTCGAGACAACAACATTTGATTACGATGTGCTCGCCCACCGTCTCCGCGAACTGGCTTTTCTCAACGCCGGTGTACGGATCAAAATTTTCGATGACCGTACCGGTGACTCGGCAGATTATTGTTATGCCGGGGGACTTGTCGAGTTTGTAAAATACTTAAACGAGGGGGCAGAGTGCCTTCATCCGGTTCCCATCGATATCTCGCGGAAGGATGTTGAAAACAAACTCGAACTCGAGGTCGCCATGCAGTACACGACGGCATATGATGAGAAACTCTTCGCTTACGTCAACTCGGTCAACACCCGTGAGGGCGGGACGCACCTCGAGGGATTCCGGAGTGCGATTACCCGTGCCATCAACTGCCATGGCAAAACGCAACGGGTTGATCAAGGAGAATTCCCCGTTAACCCTCCGCGGTGAGGATGTCCGCGAAGGGCTCACCTCGGTTATATCCGTAAAGATGGCAAATCCCCAGTTCGAGGGCCAGACCAAGATGCGGCTTGGCAACAGCAGCGTCAAGGGTATCGTTGACTCGCTGGTCTACGCAGCACTTTCCGAGTATTTTGATGAGAATCCCAAGGTGCTCCAGATTATTATTGAAAAGGCACTCTCTGCAGCAAAAGCCCGTGAGGCGGCAAGGAATGCCCGGGACCTTGCCCGGCGCAAGAGTTCGCTGGAAAGCAGCGGTCTTCCCGGCAAACTGGCCGACTGTTCGGAACGGGATCCGGCAAAAAGCGAGATCTATATCGTGGAAGGTGACTCTGCAGGTGGTTCTGCCAAAGGAGGGCGGGACCGGAAGTTCCAGGCCATCCTCCCGCTGCGTGGCAAGATCCTCAACGTGGAAAAGGCCGGCGAACACCAGATCTTGAAGAACGCCGAGATCCAGACACTCATCTCGGCCATCGGAACTGGCATCGGCGAGAAATTCGATCCCGAGCGGGCACGCTACCACCACATCGTGATCATGACCGATGCCGATGTGGATGGGGCCCATATCCGGACACTCCTCCTCACGTTCTTCTACCGGTACATGCTGAAACTCATCGAGGCGGGATATGTCTATATCGCCCAGCCTCCTCTCTTCCGGGTGGCAAAGGGAAAAGAGGAGAAATACGTCTATAACGAGGACGAAATGCAGAAAGTCTCGGCTGCCATGGGTGAGAAAGGAGTCTACCGTCCAGCGGTACAAGGGTCTTGGCGAGATGAATGCCCACCAGCTCTGGGACACCACCATGAACCCCGAGAACCGGATCTTCAAGCAGGTCAATATCGAGGATGCCATGGAGGCCAACGAGATCTTCAAGACGCTGATGGGAAAAGATGTGGAAATCCGGAAGAATTTCATCATCCGTCATGCCCGGGAGGTGACCAACCTTGACATCTGATGATACCGCGCCCGCAGACGGTTCCCGTGACCCACCGGATCGAGCCCATCAGCATCGAGCACGAGATGAAGACCTCGTACATCAATTATGCCATGAGCGTTATCATCGGCCGGGCCATTCCCGATGTCCGCGACGGGCTCAAGCCGGTTCACCGCCGCTCCCTCTATGCCATGTGGGAGATGGGCAACACCAGCGACAAGCCCACCAAGAAGAGTGCGAGGGTGGTCGGTGACGTGATGGGTAAGTACCACCCCCACGGGGATGCATCCATCTACGACACGATCGTCAAGATGGCCCAGCCCTTCTCCTACCGCTACATGCTGGTGCAGGGGCAGGGTAACTTCGGTTCGGTTGACGGTGATGCTGCTGCCGCGAGCCGTTACACCGAGGTCAGGCTCGAAAAGTACGCCGAGGCACTGCTGGAAGATCTGGACAAAGAGACGGTAACGTTCATTCCCAACTACGATGAATCCCTGAAGGAACCAACCGTCCTCCCGGCAAAGATCCCCAACCTGCTGGTAAACGGCACCGATGGTATTGCGGTCGGGATGGCAACCAAGATGCCCCCGCACAACCTGCGGGAGGTCTGCGACGCAGTCTCTCACTATCTCAATAACCCGGATATCACTGTTGACGATCTCATGCGGATCATGCCCGGTCCCGACTTCCCGACAGGCGGGATCCTTATGGGCGTTGAAGGTGTCCGGAATGTCTATACCACCGGGCAGGGACGCCTGATCGTCCGCGGAGTTGCCACTATCGAGGAATCCGATGGAGGTAACCGTGGCGACCGCATCATCGTTACCGAACTGCCCTACCAGGTCAACAAGGCACAGTGGATCACTGCCATCGCGGAGATGGTCAAGGATAAACGAATCGACGGACTTTCGGACATCCGCGACGAATCCGACAAGGATGGTATCCGCGTTGTTTTCGAGCTTCGGAAAGGCACGATATCAGCAGTCATTCTCAACCAGCTCTACAAACTCACGGCACTTGAATCCAGTTTCTGGGTGAGCAACCTTGCCATTGTCGATAACCAGCCAAGGATCCTCAATCTCCACGGGCTTTTGGAAAACTTCGTCCATCACCGCATCGAAGTTATCCGGCTCCGTTCCGAGTTTGATTTGAGGAAGGCACAGGAAAAGGTCCATATCCTGGACGGCCTGCTCATTGCCCTGTCGCAGATTGATGCCGTCATTGCCACGATCCGTGCTTCTGATACGGTCGAGAACGCCCGCCTTGCACTCATCGCAAAATTCAGTCTTGACGAACCTCAGGCAAATGCAATCCTCCAGATGCAGCTCCGCCGGCTCGCCGCGCTTGAACAGCAGAAGATTACCGATGAGAAAACGGGACTCGGGACGGAGATTACCCGGCTCGAGACAATTCTTTCCAGCGAAGAGCACATAAAAGACGAGATCCGCCGCGAGATTACCGAGGTTTCCACAAAGTTCGGGGATGCACGCAGGACCGAGATCGCACTCGATACCAGCAACCTTTCCAACGAGGACCTGATCGAAGACAAGACCGTGCTCGTATCGATCACGACAGCAAATTACATCAAGCGCATCGATCTTGATACCTACCGCAGACAGCGGCGCGGGGGTCACGGCATCACCGGTATGGCCACCAAAGAGGAGGACTTTGTCGATTCGGTGTTTGTTGCCGGCATGAAAGACTACCTCCTCTGCTTCACCAATCTTGGCAGGGTCTACTGGCTCAAGGTCTACCAGATCCCCGAGAGTTCCCGTGCGGCAAAAGGCAAACCCATCGTCAATCTCCTGAACCTGAAAGACGAGATTGTGACAACGGTGCTCCCGGTCCGGGAATTCAGGGAAGACCGTTTCTTACTGTTCGCAACGAGGTTCGGGCAGGTCATCAAGATACGGCTGAATGAATTTTCCAATCCCGCGTTCAGTCGGCACAAATGCCATCAGGATCCGGGAAAACGACCAGCTGGTGGATGTAATCATGACCGATGGGACAAAAGAGATCATCCTGACCAGCCGTTTCGGCCAGAGCCTGAGGTTCCATGAAGAGACGGTGCGGACGGTCGGGAGAGGTGCCCAGGGAGTACGCGGGATGAAGATGAAGGGCGAGGATACCGTGGTGGCAGTCACGCTGCTGGAAAAGGATCACCTCCTCACCATCTCCGATGTCGGGTTTGGCAAGAGGTCCGAGTTCGATGAGTTCCGCGGGACATGGCAGGGGGACCATGGGGGTCAGGAACATGCAGCTCGAGCGTGATGCCGTCATTATCGAATCGCGTGCAGTATCGGATACGGACGAGATCATCGTCATGACCGCCGAAGGTATCGTCATGCGGACTCCGGTCAGCGAGATCCGTATCATCGGGCGGGGAACCAAAGGTGTCCGGACCATCCGTCTCGATGATAAGGACCGTGTCGTGGGAGTGGCAATTGTCCAGCCAGAACCTGATGTGGTGGCAGGAACCTGAGGGGCCGGAACAGGACGCTAAAACAAATTCAGAAGATGCTGGTGTCTGATAAGGACACAGGGTCTTCTTTTCTCTCTATTGTGGGGATTGTCAATCCGGGAATTTTACCATTTATTTTGCTCTTGAAACCCTAATATTTCAACAAATTGCGAATCACCTGTGATCGGAGGGGACAGTGCCTGTCCCCCGAACCGCCCCCTGCGCTATGCGATGGTATTGTATTACCTTCTCGGGAATTATCGCTTCAGAGAGGATGCCACAGCGGCGGGGGCGAAGGCATTACGTGCCGTAGCCCCCAAGAGCGTTGAGAAAAATAGTGTGAGGATTTCAACAGAGCCGTTTATTTTTTTGTTTTTTCTGGATCCTGAAAAATTCAGGGATACGATGGTGTACGGGATCCTTTTTTTGAAGAACCGATGAACGCCGCCACCTCCGAATGGACGGCCCCGGTGCGGACCAGGACCCAAAGACTTCAGGCAACCTTTCTGCCCTCTGCGCCTTAGTGAGGCCCAGAGGCGGGCAACCTTCATAAGACATCCGGTATTTTTAGGAAAAACCTGAAAAGAGGAAATAATTTTTATCGGAACACTAAAACTGCTACACGGTGCACTCATGTTCCGGAAACTTATTACCGTAACTTCAAAAAACGAGGGTGATTTCATCGACATTACACCCGAGGTAAAAAAAGCAATCCGTGAAAGCAGGATACAGGAAGGACTCGTTCATCTCTTCGTACAACATTCTACCGCCGCTCTGACCACCATTGAATTTGAGCCAGGGGTACTGTCCGATCTCAGGAGGGCTCTCTCCGTGCCTGCACCTGACGATATCACCTATGCTCATAATGCACGCTGGGGTGACGGTAACGGTCGGTCGCATGTAAAGGCGGCGCTGGTCGGGCCTTCTCTGACGATCCCGGTAACACAGGGAGTCCTCATGTGCGGTACATGGCAGCAGATTGTCCTGCTTGAACTTGATGTAAACGCCGGCAGGGAACGTACTATTGTATGCTCGGTGCTGGATGCCTGACCCCCATCGTTTTCACAATTCGAATGAGAATGCCGAATTTCTTTCCTGATCATACAGCAGAGCTGATTGGTGTTTTTCCGGGTTTGGAAAAAGATAATACCATGCATAATGCTTTGCTTTTCCGGCATCGGAAAACTGCCACCGGATTTTTTCACAGTCACCCAAATTCCTTTATTATGGGTCCCATCAAATGAAGGACTATGAGCAGGGCGCTGAAGGCAAAAATTCTGAAAAAATGTGCCGGTCTTGACATCCCTCTTGTTGGCTTTGCCACGGCTGCCCGATGGGATGAGCCCTCCTTCGAACCCTGGATCCCGGAAGAGTTCCGCCCACGGGCGATTTTTCCCGAAGCGAAGACGGTCATTGTTATTGGCCTTCCGGTAACCCTGCCCATCCTGGAAACAACGCCTTCCATCTGGTACCATGAACTGTACCGGACCGTCAATACCATGCTTGACATGTACGGGTACCGTATTGCAACATTTCTCAACGAAGAAGGATTCTCCTCCGCGGCGGTCCCCAGGGACGGGTACGGGTCAATATCGGTCCTTAAGGAAAAACCCGTCGCATTCTTCTCACACCGGCATGCTGCCTTTCTTGCCGGCCTGGGAAATTTTGGGATCAATAACACACTCCTTACAAAAAAGTACGGTCCCCGCGTGCGGTTTTCCTCCATTTTCACCGCAGCAGATATCCCTCCTGACCCGGTGATGGAAGAACTATTATGCATCCGGTGTATGCGATGCGTGCACGCCTGCCCGGTAAAAGCCATCGGTGGTAAAGAGTATCCCGGGGGATTGATCGACAAGAAAACCTGTGCGACACGATCTGAGGCATTATCCAAACGCTATATCTCGCCGTGCGGCCTGTGCATCAGGGTCTGCCCGGTCGGCGAGGATCGAAAGGTCTTCCAACGGGAAGACCCGGAAATATACCACGAGAATGCGCAGAAATTCGACCTGTACCACACGGCATGGAAACATGTCAGAAAGTATGGATCACGATAGGGGATCCTTTTGCACGGGCGATGACGAATCTGATATCTCTGCAATCTTTTCAGGAACACAGCATCCACCAGAGTGGTGTTCGTGCGGTGCGGATCGGGAACTGAAGTCCCCACGGTTTCATCATGACTTTCTGACCGCCGTGCCCCGGAGAGGTCATGATTGAGGGAATCTTAGAAAATAACGATACGATGAAAAAATCTGCTCTGTTGAAACCTTAATATTTCAACAAATTGCGAATCACCTGTTATCGGTGGGGACAGTGCCTGTCCCCCCGAACCGCCCCTGCGCTATGCGATGGTAGTATACTCTGGAATTATCGTTCCAGAGGGGATGCCACAGCGGCGGAGGCGAAGGCATTCCGTGCCGTAGCCCCCAAGAGCGTTGAGAAAAATATTGTGAGGATTTCAACAAAGCCAAAAAATCTCAAAAATATATTCCGGTTCACCACAATACTCTCGATGGAATTGTGTACCGGAACTAGTATTTTCTCCCCACCCATCGCGCAAAACCCAGGATGGCGAGACCTGCTATTAATCCCGGTACAGAGAAGCGGGGATTGTGTTACCGGAGGCAGGGTCGGTGGTATCGTTGACTGTGTCGTATTTGGTTGAAGAGTTAGAGTTGCAGTTGGCGATCGAGGTTGTGCGTAACCGGAGACTGTTCAGTCACGGTAAATGTTGTTGAGGCTATCACTTCCAGTGTTACTCCCGGAAACCTTCACAAGATACTCATCTGCCCTGAATGTAGATGTATCCACATCAAAGGACCAGGTGTTATACCCGTTTGTCCCCGGTACGACACTTACGGTGCCCGTCGATCCGGAAAATCCGCTGCCCTGCACTTTCTGGGTAGGACCAAACGATGACGAATATATCTCGACCAGGAGATCATTGCCCACCGCCAGGTTGGTCGAACCGGTCATGGTGAAGGTATCGCCGACATAATGATTGCCGATGGGATTTATCAGGGAAACGGGTGCATCCACAAAAAAAGGAACGGTCGTAAAGGTCATCATCGATATTCTGGCTGCTGATTGCCTGCATGAGAGCATACCCGGCATCCGGACGCTGGAGACTTCCCGTCCGGTGAGCTGGAAAATTGCTTCTCCCGAATCCAGCTGACGATTGATAACCTCTGCCGCTGGCAGCGTTATAGACGATATCAAACTCCCCGTTCATCATCGGGTGCTGGATGATGACAAGGTACTGGCCGGAAGCGAGGTTCTGCGTTTCAGAAGATTTCAGTTCATAGGAATATGTGTTGTCCTCGTTGACCTGGACATTCTGAAATTTTCACGTAATTCTTTGCCAATCACCCAGACCTGAAGCCCGTTCTGGGGATGGCCGGTGGCTATGCCGGAAATAACGACCGGATCACCATTTGCGATGTTTGTTATTGATGTGCTCCCGGGCGTAAGGGTGACCGCCATTGACGGCATCACGAGGGTCGCACAGACCAGCAGAAAAAGTGCATACGCGGTAACCTTCCGCATTCTCTGAATAGTGTAGTCATGCTGAATTCTCAGTGATCATATATGAAAGGAGAATCTGATATAACCGATCAAAGTACACAAAAGAAGTGAGTGGGAGGAGTAAGCCTCCTTCTGTTTCAGCGGCATTCAGCTATGCGTCATACCCGGACGGATACCGGGCGATCCAATGGTCCTGTTCTGACTTGCACCCGCAGGGATTCGCCGTTTCATCGATTCCTGTTTGTTAACGCTCAGCGGGCCTCACGCCGTAGCGTGTGATCTTGACGGTGAACCGTCTCAACCGCTTCATGACTGAAAACAGGCCGTGTCGTTTCTGTGCCATTGCCGTGACTCTCGCCACCCGTATTTGCATACGGCTGCGTGCCCGGTGGGTGGGGGGACTTTCCTCAGCAGCCAAAAAGGCCACCGTCGGCCGCTCTCTCCCTCTCCTGTTACTCATTGGATTTTTCGGGAGATAAGCACAACGGTGCAGACAGATTTTTGCAGGACAAAAGTGCTTTGTTCGATAGATTGTTAAATAAGGGGCACTAAAGACAGTCACAAACGGTAAGGAGAGATCTGGTATATGCTGCTCACTCACGGATGAAGGCAGAATGGCACTACGGCTGGCACGCGGTGCGATTGAATATGCCATTGTCAAAAAACCAAAACCCGTCGCTGTGCCCTTACTCCGGTCTTTAATGATAAACGCGGAGTTTTTGTTACCCTCACGAAGTCAGGCCAGCTCCGGGGATGTATCGGGTTTCCTTACCCGGTGATGCCGCTGGGAGATGCAATCGAGGATGCAGCAGTTGCAGCTGCAACCGGAGATCCCCGTTTTCCTCCCGTCCGCAAGGACGAACTTTCCTTCGGTCAGGGCTTGAGGTCACGATCCTGACGGTGCCGACGCGCGCTTGATGTCGAGGCATGTAAACGGCCGGAAAGATTGAAGTGGGAAAGCACGGCCTGATCATCCGGGCACGGGGAACGAAGCGGTCTTCTGCTCCCCCAGGTGGCAACTGAATACTGCTGGGACAGCCCACCTTCCTCGATCATACCTGCATCAAGGCCGGGCTCTCCGAACGACTGCTGGAGGAACCAGAATACGTTGAGGTGCTTACCTTTGAAGGGCAGATCTTCTCTGAACGGGAATGATGGCAACCGTTTAACCCCAGTACCGCGTATATAAGAGGACAACAACGGTGATGCATGGGAATTGCTTTCGAGAGTCTGTACAGTGATATCAGCAGGGCGCACCGGTAGACTGACCGTCGGGAAAAAGACGATAAAAACCCCGGCACTCCTTCCCGTCATCAATCCTCATCTCCAGATCGTGACCCCAAAGGAGATGCGGTCAATGGGAGTCGAGGCGCTGATCACCAATGCCTACATCTTTTCCCAGAGCCGGCAATACCGGCAGCGTGCCCTTGATGAAGGCCTGCATAAGGTGCTGGATTTTGACGGCGTGATCATGACCGATTCCGGTTCATTCCACTCTCGGTGTATGGGCAGGTCTCTGTAACCAATACAGAGACTCTCTCGTTCCAGCGGGATATCGGGAGCGACATCTGGGTGCCCCTGGATATCCCGACCTCTCCCGGATCCGATCACGAGACTGCCGAACGGGAACTTGCGATAACCATGCAGCGTCTTGCTGAAGCAAAAAAGGTTTTTGGAAAGGATGCACCGGTTGCAGGCCCGGTCCAGGGCGGCATTTTTACCGATCTCCGCGAACAGGCCGCCCGCGGGAGTGACGGATCTCGGTTTCACGTTCTGCCCGATTGGGGCGGTCGTCCCCCTGATGGAATCGTACCGGTACCGGGACCTGGTGAGCGTGGTGATGGCGGCAAAACAGACGCTCACACCATCAGCCTGCGTTCACCTGTTCGGGGCCGGTCACCCGTCCATGTTTGCACTTGCAACTGCGATGGGCTGCGATCTTTTTGATTCTGCGGCGTATGCACTCTCTGCAAAGGAAGGGACGTTACCTGACCACCCATGGAAGTTTTAAGATTGACGAACTCGCAGATCTGCCCTGTGCATGCAATGTCTGCCGGACCCATACCGCAGAAGAACTGCGCAATGCACCGGAACGGGAGCGCCTGCTTGCACTCCACAACCTGTATGTCACCGTTGCCGAGATCTCCCGGATTCGCCAGGCAATTTTTGACGGGACACTCTGGGAACTGGTCGATGAACGGTGCCGGGGCCACCCCCAGCTCCTGGCCGGTTACCGGGCACTGCTGGACAGTGACGGCATCTCTGGAAAAATCCGACCGCGTCTCGAAACGACGGTTCTTTTACCGGGGAACCGAGAGCTGCTCCCGGACGGAAATTCTCCGTTACCAGCAGATGCTTCCCGCTTGCAGCTCGGGGACCAGGTCCTTATAGCATTCGATGGCGGCATACGGGATGAGTTTGACGATACACTCTTTTTCAAACCCCCCTTCGGCCCGTATCCGAAAGAACTCAAAGAAACGTTTCCCGTCGGCCAGAGCGAAATTCCGGAATGGGACGATGCCATGGTAAGGACGGGCTGCAGGGGAATCACGGTGCCTGATGGAGAGTCACCCGGGAGCAGGTTTGTAGTTTCCTGCAAGCCCATGCTGGGAAGGCATCGTCCGCGAGGAACTGGGATCTATCGAGGTGCGCAATGACGAAATTTGATATCAGGAAACGGGACGGTCTTGCCCGCACCGGTGATTTTCAGGGAAGATGACATTTCCATAAAACTCCCGATGGCTCTCGAAGCCTGAATCACTTTTCCCGGACCTCGATCAACGGGAAGAGACAAACCTGCCTCTCTGTGCCCCACCGGCACTGGCTGGAACACTACCCGCCGCCTGAACCGGGGACAACCGATATCCATCCATCCCCGGCTTGACAATCCTGCAAAGAGCGGAGACTGCGTGATGGCCGCAAACTGGCATACTGCCGTTCCTGAATCCCCGGAATTATGTCGACTGGCTTATCGGGCTGAAGGAGAAAACACCGGTCGATACTGCGTGGTATGCACCGGCATCTGCCCTGCCTTCAAATGTTCATATCCTGTGTTATTCGGGGTTCGATCTTTTTGATTTCCGGGCTGTCGATCTCAAGACTGCCCAGAGACGGTTCTGTACACCCGAAGGTGATTTTCCTGCCGAAGTGCATCAACCGGGGGATCTGTGCGTGTGACGGATGCCGGCAGAATGATCTGAAGGTGCATAACCGGCAGGCGCTCCTCAGGGAGATTGCCCTGGTCACCCTGTTCATTGAAGGATCACGACTGCGGGATCTGGTCGAATCCCGGTGCAGGCTCGATGCGGCCCAGGTGGCCATCATGCGGCATCTCGACAACCGGTATAGCTTCATGGAACGGTGCATGCCCGTCGCACGCAGCGGTATCATGCGGGCAAACTCCGGAGAATCCCTGCGCCGGGCCGAGGTACGGAGGTTTGCTGAACGGGTGATCACCCGGTACATTCCACCGCAGGCCAGATGTGGCAGTCCTCCTTCCCTGTTCGGCAAAAAAACCCTATTCCCTTTCCCAGAGTCACCGCAGGTTCCAGCAGGCAATTGCAGGCCGGGCCCACGAACTTATCGTCACCTCCCCGCTGGGGCTTGTGCCACGGGAACTCGAGTGCGTCTACCCGGCAGGTCACTACGATGTACCGGTCACCGGGTACTGGGACGCCGAGGAATGCGACGGTCATTGCCGGCATTCTTGCCCGGCTACTTCGAATCGTCATCGCGTACCGCAGGATCATTGCACACCTCGATGGCGGTGCACTGAAGGTAGCCCGGATGGCTGCCGACAGGTGCGGGATCACCCTGGAGTATTCCTGCCACGGAACATCCCGCCCATGATGCCGCGCTCAATGCACTTGATTCCGCTCTTGCCGGGGAACGCCGTATAAAGGATGACCGGCTTCACGGGATGGTATCCTACCAGTTTAATGTTGATCTTGATACAAAAGGCATCATGCCGCGGGGTCACTTCCCGGAACTGTTTTACAGTAAAAAGAATGTGCAGCTGTTCTCCATTGATACCGGTACCGGTCTGCTCCGCCCGACGTTTGACGGCTGGAACCTGATACCGGAAGGATACCGTGTTCATATTGATGATTTCATTCCCGAAGGGCGATGTGCTTGTCCCCGGTGTAGTTTCGGCAGATTCCGGGATCCGTGAAGGGGACGAGGTGCTCGTCATCGGGGCACGTGCCCAGGCCACCGGACGGGCAGCACTGCCGGGAGATGAAATGCTGCGTTCGGGACGCGGCGTGGCAGTGCGGGTGCGTAAGATAAAGAAATTATAATCCATCGCCATTCCTGCCTATTTCTGATGAAAACTATCGCCGATGGCCCATCATATTTTTTTAAAATGATCACCGTGACCAGAACCGGCTGGCACCGGGCCGTTCGTGGAAACGTGATTTCATACCTGACCTGTCATTTACGGAATCATATGTCTAAAAAAAAGTCGGGAATATCTGATATCTGATTACCAGATCCGACGAGGAATTTCTTTGCTTGTCGAAAGTCTGATGTGATGTTATCTCCAACCCGCCCATCCACCCGTTAACCTTGTCCTGAGGAGTATGACTCCTCACACTCCGCGTGTCGATAACTATCGACCGCAATAAAGTTCGATTGCCTTTTCAATACATAACGCGGCTTCTTTTTCATCCCCGGTTTTTTTCATGCTCATTCCCTTGTTGAACCAGGCGTCTGCCTGGGATGAATCAATCTCAATAACCCTATCATAGTACTGAATTGCCCTGTCCGACTGATTGAGATATTCATAACAGTTTCCGATTTCAAGGAGTGAACGAAGATGATGGGGAGCACGTGCAATTGCCTGATGAAGGATTTCCACAGCCTGCTGGTACTCCCCTTCATTCACCCATTCACGTGCCTGCCGGTAGAGGTATTCAGCCTCCTTTGGTATATCCCGGCTATCGGTCATTTTTATGAATTCTCCCTGCCTTAACGATAGCCCCCCGGCTATCAAAGGCTAAATTACCTTTATTTCAAATTTTTTATAAGCATTTGCCGTACAGGTCTGACTGGAGATTTGAATGATGGAATGCAAAGCAAATCATTAATATTCATCGTCAGAAAATATTAATGATATATTTTTATGCCCGTTCTTGATCAGTCCATCGTCGATACAATCAAGCGGCACCTCCGTTCGCACAAACGGGGGTTAACCATTTCTGATCTCTCTTCAAAAATAAAACAGAACAGGAATCTGGTAGCAAGATATCTCGATATGCTCCTTATTTCGGGGCAGGTGGAGATGCAGGTTATCGGGGCTGCAAAGGTGTATTTCCTCTCCCACCGGGTACCGATTTCTGCCATGCTTGAATTTTCATCTGATTATGTAATCGTTCTCGATACGGAACAAAAGATTATCCAGGTGAATGAACGGGTTCTTGCCCTCCTTTCTGAAAAAAGGGAAGACACTGGTCGGAAAAACGATCAATGAATGCAACAATCCATTCTTTAACCAGTTTCACGAAAAATAAATTTCCAAAAGATCTGCATAATTTTGAGGATTCAATTACAGAAACAAACTGCATTCTCAACGGGAGTCTCATCTATTTCAGGGTGAAACAGGTACCAACCGCATTTGAAGACGGAAACCAGGGATGGACATTAATCATTGAGGATATCACTGCCAATAAAACATATGAAGAAGCCCTGCAGATGAACGAAGCACGATACCGTGGCATTGTTGAGGACCAGACGGAGTTCATCACACGATTCCGTCCTGATGGAACTCTTATTTTTGTGAATAATTCCTATGCCCGCTATCTGGGAAAAAAATCATCAGAGATACTCGGCCAGCATCATATACCCGGCATCTGCGACAAAGATCGCATTGTCGTAAATGAGGCTGTCCGGTCCCTGAGTGCAGAACATCCCCTGGTCTCTGTAGAATGCCGCATTGTCGACCAATCCCGCCAGCAGCGCTGGAATGTCTGGACCATCCGTGCACTTTTTAATGATGAGGGAACATCTCCACGAGTACCAGGGAGTGGGCAGGGATACTACCGAAAAAAGAGAATCTGCAATAAGGATCAATCAGTATATCTCTCAGATGGATTTTTTCTCCCGGAAACTGCAGGAGTTCATCGAACTGTCTCCGGATGTCGATATCTTCCATGCGATAGGTGCGGGTCTTGAAGAACTTCTTCCGGATACCGCAATTGCAGTAAGCTCATATGATTCCGGATCAGGGACACTGACGCGTAAAATCAGTTTTTGGTGAAAAGGAACGTGATTGCACCGCCAGGTATTTCGGGGAAGATTTTTTCAGGATTTCAGTTCCTGTTGATGAAAGTGTACCTGAAAAACTATTGACCGGAAAAGTAAATCCGATCGAAAAAAAATCTCCACGATTTATTGCATCCTCATGTTTCTGCAGAGTCCTGCGGAAAATTTATTGAGTGTTCTCAGACTGGAAAAATTTTATTCCGTCGGACTGGTCTGGCAGGATCTGCTCCTGGGAAACATGACATTTGCGCTCCAGAAGGGTACACCATTAAAAACTGCTTCACTCATCGAGACCTATGCACGGGCAGCATCGATCGCTCTCCAGCGCCAGATTGCAGAGGATGCGTTCAAGGAAAGTGAGAGGAAACGGGCTGAAGAGGCGCTGAAGAACAGTGAGAATTATTTACTGACTATATTCAATGCCACGCAGTCCGGACTGGTTGTCATTGATCCGGAAACCCGCATACTATCTATGATGCCAATTCCACCGCAATCGCACTTATTGGAACAGAGAAAAGTTCTCTTGTCGGTTCGACCTGCACAAAATGATCTGTGCCGGCAGAAAACGATCGTGCCCGGTGATGGATCTCGGACAGCATCTTATCCGTTCTGAAGGAGTCCTCCGCAAGTTCAAGGGTGAAGAGAGATCTATCATCAGAACAGTTGTCCCGGTACAGCTGGGTGGCCGTTCCTATCTTCTCGAAAGTTTTATCGATATCACCGAACGCAAACGTGCTGAAGAGGCGCTTTTTGCAATCGAGAAGCGATTCCAGTCTCTGGCGGAAATGCTGCCCCAGAGTGTCTGGGAATGCGACGATCCGGGGAAATGTAACGTTTGTTAACCACCGCACCTATGAGATGTACGGATATACCGTTGAAGACGTTGAAAAATGGGATGACAATCTGGCAGACAATTCATCCTGATTGATCGGGAAAGAGTATTAATGATTTTATCCAGGCTTTATCGCAGGAACCAGAAAAATTCCCGGACATTTCATGAATTTATGTCTATACGCAAAGATGGAAGCACATTTCCGTTACTAACCTATCATGTGCCCATTGTTCAGGATAAATAAAATTATCGGCATGAGGGGTATCGGCGTTGATATCACCGAACGCAAACGTACAGAAACTGGCGCTGAAGGAGAGTGAGGAACGGTTCCGTCTTCTCGTTGAGAGTGTACCGTTTGGAATCTCTTTTATCACCATAGCGGATCGATCGAATATGCCAACCCGGCATTTGAAAAGATTTGCGGGTACACCATCGCAGAGGTACCGGATCTCATGACCTGGGCTGAGAAGGTATTTCCCGATGAAAAATACCGGGAAGAAATATTTAGCGCATGGCTGAAACATGTCCAGACATTCAGCGGGACAAATTATCATTCCGACAGGATATTCCGTATTCATTGCAGGGATGGAAACGACAAAGATATACGATTCAGGGCCGTCTTTTTTGAGAATGGGAAAGTACTGGTGATCATAGAGGATATCACCGATCAGATGCAGGTACTGTCACCATAATTTTCGGATTGAGCACCTGATCGATCCGGCTTGATTAATTTTAGGGTAAAGTGTTATTTCAGCCCCTGATTATTGCATAGAATCTTCCGTACATAACACTCCGATTAATAGTTTTCTCGCTCCTGGGGGCTTCGGCAATGCATCCGCCCCCGCCGCTGTGGCGACCCCCATATTGCGATAGACCTCTATTCAGGGTACATCACACAAAAAAGAGATGCTGGTGAACTATAGTAACTTTTTTTATTCCAGGTTTAGTTACAAAAATTTTTCGAAAATATCATCGGAAGAATAAAAAAAATCAGGGATTGTATTGATACTTTACCCAATTTTATATTGGACATCCTGCAAAATATCCTCTTCTTACCATTACGGGAAATGACCGGCGAAAAAACCGGACACGGTTTTTGGTATCCCTGGTAGGGAGTTATCCACCTGATTCTTTGTACTTTCGATAAAAAAGATGCCCAAGTTGAATTTATTCCCGGAACGCAAGCCACCAGATTGAAATCCGGTACTGTGGACTGCGGCTGAACAACGACCGCGTCTACACTCATCGCCCCGTACATGAAATTGCATCAAAAGACACAGTAATGTCTCTCATAAAACCCTTCAGGGATCTGGGTTGGAGAACCATCAAGCCCATTGAGGGAATCTGGTGAGGGTTCGAAAGGTTTTGATAGGGCAATACCCCAGTAATATAGCAACAGAGGTTGCAAAGTGGGAGTAAACAGCGTGCATGAGGTGGAACAGGTCACCGTCCCTGACAATGCGAAAAGCCAGACTGCCCTGCCGGTTATCATTGCCGTTCCACGGGAGCAGACACCCGGAGAGCAGCGGGTTGCATCAGTCCCGGAAGTCGTCCAGAAGCTCTCCCAGTCGGGTTTTGAAGTGCGGATCGAGCATGACGCGGGGATTGGGGCATTCTATCCTGACGAACTCTATATTGCCGCCGGTGCAAAGATCGCATCCGACCGGACCGACCTGCTGGATAATGCGCGGATCGTGCTCTGCGTCCAGCCCCCGACCGTTGCAGAAGTCGATCAGTTTCCCGAGGGGATTATTGTCATCGGATTCCTGTACCCGGCACGCAACCCGGTGGTAATCGCCCGGATGCGAGACCGGAAGATCACCGCGTTTGCCCTCGAGCTCGTCCCCCGGATTTCCCGCGCCCAGAGTATGGATGCCCTCAGTTCCCAGGCAACGGCCGGCGGGTAGAGGCGGCCATCCTTGGTGCCGTGCATTGCCCGAAGTTCCTGCCCATGCTGACGACTGCCGCCGGGACAATACGACCGGCGACGGTGCTCATCCTCGGAGCCGGCGTTGCCGGCCTTATGGCAATCGCCACGTCAAAGCGCCTCGGGGCTATTGTTGAGGCATATGATGTGCGACGCGCCGCCGGAGAACAGGTCCGCAGCCTCGGTGCCCGGTTCCTCGAACTCCAAATCAATGCAGAAGGCCAGGGAGGCTATGCACGCGAGCTCACGCCCGAGGAAAAAGTAATGGAGCAGCAGATGGTCTCCACCGCCGTCGCCAGGGCTGATATCGTTATCACGACGGCAAATATTCCCGGCCGAACGGCCCCCCGCCTTATCACCAAAGAGACCGTTGCGATGATGCGGCCGGGTGCGGTCATCGTCGACCTGGCAGCCGAATCGGGAGGCAACTGCGAGCTGACACCGGCAGGTATGACAATACATGAGCACGGCGTCACCATCCTGGGACCCCAGAACCTCCCGGCCAGGGTGCCGTTCCACTCGAGCCAGATGTATGCAAAGAACCTCCAGTCTTTCCTTTCGCTTCTGATCGACAAAGAAGGAGGGCTCGTCACAGGATTTCTCCGATGAGATCCTGATCGCGAGCCTTCTCGTCCGGGGAGGCGAGGTATGCCATCGGCCCGACACGCGATATGCTCGGCGGAGGAAAATCATGACCGATGTGCAATCGCTCTGGATCGCCGTCTACATTGCGATGCTGGCCGCGTTCACCGGCTATGTCGTCATCAGCCGGGTTCCGGTTATCCTCCACACGCCACTCATGAGCGGCTCCAACTTTATTCACGGTATCGTTCTGGTAGGCGCGATGGTTGCACTCGGCCTTGCGACGACACCGCTTGAGCAGGCTCTCGGTTTTATTGCAGTTATTCTCGGCGCTGCGAATGTCACCGGTGGCTACGTGGTCACTGAAAGGATCCTCCAGATGTTTGACAGAAGCGGGAAGAAGCCCGAAAAAGAGGTGTGAGATGATCGACCTTTCCTTCGCGATCGAACCGGTCTATATCGCGACCATCTTTTTCTTCATTATCGGTATGCAGCGGATGAGCCATCCGCTCACAGCCCGGAGCGGAATAGTCTGGGCCGGAGCCGCGATGCTGATCGCAACGCTCGTCACGTTTTTTACCCCGCATCTTACCAACTTTGCCCTGATCGCGATCGCGATCGTCATTGGCGGGGGATTTGGCTACATCGCGGCAAAGCGTGTTGCGATGACCGACATGCCCCAGATGATCGCGCTCTACAACGGTATGGGTGGCGGCGCAGCGGCCGCAATCTCGGCGATCGCTCTCCTCGGGCACAACCACGGCCACCACTGGTTCGCTCGCGGTCGTCGGCGGTCTTATCGGGGCGGTATCGTTCACGGGGAGCATCGTTGCCTTCCTGAAACTCCAGGGATTGATGAGGCCGCGTCCGATCACCTTCCCGGGCCAGAACATCGTCAATATGACTGGTCCTTTTCCTCGCTATCGTATCCGGCCTACTGGTCGTTGTGCAGCCAGCCTGGATCCCGCTCTCCGTTGCCATGTACCTCCCGCTGTTCTTCATCCTCGCGCTCGGTTTCGGGTTTCTTATGACCCTCCCGATCGGTGGTGCTGACATGCCGGTGGTCATCTCGATGTACAACGCCTTTACCGGACTTGCTGTCGCGCTCGACGGATTTTCGTTTGCGACCCCCAACTATGCCATGATCATCGCGGGTGTCATTGTCGGCGCCGCAGGTTCGCTGCTCACCCTCAACATGGCCCGGGCAATGAACCGCCCGCTCACGAATGTCTTCTTCGGAGCATTCGGAGCAACGGAAGAGACGGGCACGGAGATTCAGGGGAGCATGAAGCCAATCGAGGTTGACGACGTGGCAATCATGCTTGCCTATGCGAACAAGGTCATCATCGCTCCCGGGTATGGTATGGCCGTCGCCCAGGCCCAGCAGAAGGTCAAGGAACTGACCGACCTTCTCGAGAGCAAAGATATCCAGGTAAAGTTTGCGATCCACCCGGTCGCAGGTCGGATGCCGGGACATATGAACGTCCTGCTCGCCGAGGCCGGGGTCTCTTACGACCGCCTCTTCGACCGGGACGAGATAAACCCCGAGTTCCCGGGAACGGATGTGGTCCTCGTCATCGGCGCTAATGATGTCGTCAACCCGGCGGCTCACCGGGCAGGGCAGCCCGCTCTTCGGCATGCCGATCCTCGATGTCGATCAGGCAAAGAATGTCATCGTCCTCAAGCGCGGGCAGGGGAAGGGTTTTGCCGGGATCGAGAATGACCTGTTCTACAGGGACAACACACGCATGCTCTACGGGGATGCACAGGAGTCCATCGGGAGGCTCGTGCAGGCTCTCAAGAGGCTCTGACCCGGGAGAGTTTTCACCCCTCCTGTTATCGTTTTAAAGGTCAGCGGCACTCCTTCTCCCGGAAATTTAGAAGAGAAATTCGGTTCTGTTGAAATCCTCACAATATTTCTCTCAACGCTCTTGGGGGCTACGGCACATAATGCCTTCGCCCCCGACGCTGTGGCATCCCCTCTGGAGCGATAATTCCAGAGAAAGTAATACAATACCATCACATAGCTCAGGGGGCGGTTCCGGGGGGACAGGCACTGTCCCCTCCGATAATAGGTGATTGGCAATTTTTTGAAATATTGGGGTTCCAATAGTGCAGAAAATTCCTTATTTTCAAGTACGATTCTCAGTCGCATCAGGCACGATAGAAATTTCTTAGGAATATTTGTATACACCCTGACTCTAAACTGGGTCTGTAAGAGAAATTATACGATAGTTTCCCTGATGATTTCTCTGAGGAGCAACGCCGCCACCCCCGCGGGGCGCCCCTGTGGCGGATCAGTGACGAAAAACTTTTACTGATTTCACCTGTTTCATCTCTGTGATGGGATAACCGTGTGAAATAACTTCCCTGCCCCGCCGTGCCTCGGAGAGGCCCTGAGGCGGGGAGCCCTCCAGAATATTAAAACTGAACGGAGAGCCTTACGATTACCAAAACAGACATTTCGTATACCTCCCTTCTAAATTGTATGACTTAAGGGAAATTATGCGGACAAAAAGGATGGACAAAAAAAATAACAAGATCTTCAATCGAAATTTCACTTGAAACCATCGTATTCATTCAGCAGTTCTTTGCCATTTCCAGCACAAGTCTTTTTCCAAAAATTTTCTCAAAGGCTTTTTTCTCGGCCTCGACACCCCAGATTTCCAGCTGGCAGTCACCGCGGGTGAGCACCTTGAGAATGACCGAATTCTTTTCAGCACGGGAGAAACCGGACATGCTGCACCAGTGCGGTATGACTCCTGTCCAGGCTTTCGGCAAGGCGGATAAATGTGGTGAGTACTCCCAGGG
Organism: uncultured Methanoregulaceae archaeon; assembly: GCA_963721245.1. Taxonomy (GTDB): domain Archaea; phylum Halobacteriota; class Methanomicrobia; order Methanomicrobiales; family Methanospirillaceae; genus Methanoregula. The sequence continues at coordinate 57,675 of CAVRIL010000006.1, forward strand.
TATCCCTTTCGTGCGAATCGAGATCGAGGATTTCCGGATCTTTTTTTCTCGGGGTTTTCTTCCGGTGAAACCGTGCAATATTTGCCATGAAATTCATCTCTTTTTGATCAAACCCGAGCAGTTCAGAATTTTTTATGATATAATAGGAATGCGCATGATGGTTGGTATAGGAGATGAAAGACCCGATGTCATGAAGAAACGTTGCGTATTCAAGCAGTTCACGCTCCCTGTCTACCAAAGGGGTGGAGTTGCAATGTGCCCGCCGAGTCAAATAATTCAAGCACGAGGCTTGTCACGGTCCGGGCATGGACCTCATTGATCCCGCAGGATCTTCCCAGTTGCAGGACACTGCGCTGACGCGTGGCGAGAGATCTCCGAGAAGGGGAAATATATCCATTCTCGAGCAGTAGTCAACCAGGAGTCCGTCCTGCAGACCGCGTCCGGTGACGGTAACGGCATCGAGGGACAACTCTTTCATGAAAGTATCAAGAATGGCGGCCCCGGGAATGATGATATCTGCACGTCCGGGATTTATACCCGGTATTTTCCTGCGCTGCTCAAGGGGGACCGAACAGATCAGGTCGATAACTTTCCGGAAATCTTTGTAGCTCAGGACACTTTCCCCGGAGTTCTCCTCCTGAGTGCAAGGCTTTTCTGGGCAATTTCATAGCAGATTCATGATCGTTCCGGAACTGCCGATGGCAAGGTCGGGTTTCTGGTCCTGGATTTTTCGGACCGACTGAATAATGGCATCTCTGATATCGGCTGCTGGACTTTCCTGTACCGGCGCTGGAGATACCGCATCGGGTTGAATGAGCATCGGACAGGTAAAGATTTGAAAGCCGTATTGCCCCCAGCCTGAAACTTTCGAGATACTGGTAGTTCTGTTCTCCGCCAATGGCGATCTCTGTGCTTCCGCCACCGATATCGATAAAAAATGCCAGTACGATTCCCGAGATGAATTCCCCGGGAGACACCCAAGGTAGATAAGACGTGCCTCTTCCTGTCCGGAAATTACCCGCACATCCAGCGGGCTTCCTGTCGCAAGACGGTGCAGGATCTCCTGCTGGTTTGCCGCCTCCCGCATGGCGGAGGTAGCCACGGCAACAAATTCGTCGGTGTGAAATGTCCGTGCAAGTTCTGTTAACTGCTTACAGACAATCACCAGTCGTTCAATGGCTTCCGGGAGGATCTCTTCTTCCTCAAACTCTCCCTCCCCGAGGCGCACCTGTTGCTTCTGCCGCGAAAGAATGCTGTACGAGTGATTGGGATTGAGCCTTACGACAAGGAGACGGACCGAATTGGTCCCGATATCAAGAAACGATACGACACGACCGTCCGGACCGACAGGTGTCCGGTTTTCACCGTATCACCAGGGTCCGTTCAAATACCTGCGTGAACAGGTCTCCTTTCTGCAATGCCCGTTCAATTTCTGCAGATGCATCCCGGACTGAACTGACGTTTCAATGACTACCTCCTCGAGGGCCTGCAGTAGCAGTGAACGGAGGTAATCGATCCGAGATGGAGACAGTCCAGACCATCAGCAATCCGAATCAGGGAAGCAAGCATCAGTACGTGCTTGTTGTTGTTCCCTGTGAAAGAAGGGGAAAAAATCCATCTGATTCAAGACGGACTTTTCCGCGATGGGCAGCAGAAATCAGTGCCAATCATGCCACGGTCGGTTATATCGACAGGAAGTGTGTCATCAGATACGATCATTTCCATACTGCGGTTCCCATGTCCTTTCTGACCGTATTTCCAGCCGATATCATGGAGGGAGCAGGCGCATTCAAGTAAGAATCGTTCGTGTGCCTGCATCCGGTGAAGAGGCGCAAGATCGTCGAAGATCTGCAGGGCAAGGGTGGTTACGGTACGACTGTGCGGTATTCCTTCAGGAAACGCAGAGGAAAGGGCAGATACTGAAGAGCGGACCGCATCAGGGTGCGGAATTTCAGGAAGACCGAATCGTTCCTTTATTCCGTCGGTCAGGGTGACGCGGAGTTCATCCCAGATACGGGCACGCCCGACCGATTCCCAGTATCTCACAAGTCTGCGGTAGATACTGTTTTCGCTCCTTCTCCCGTTCAGATAAGAAATACCGGTAACCGGTCACCCTGGTTCCTTCCATTTCCGGGGAGGCGGGATCCTTTCCGGGATGATGAGCGTTCAGTGAGGAGCATGGCCATAACGGTGTCAATCCAGACGTCACAGTCATGAAGGTCACCGAGGATTTCCTGGATTTTTTTTACCCGTACAAGGGGTTTTTTGAGATTTCTGCGGTAGAGCGGGGCATACACTTCCATCGTGTACCTGAGTTTCTTTGCCGCAATTCTCATCGCATGATGTTCTGCAACGGCATCCGGATTATACACCCAACGTTCATACTGCATCAGTGCAGCGAGACGTCGGAAATGCGGCCGGCAGAAACCGCAGGAATTCCATACAGGGATCGTTGTTTCGGGCCATCCCTGCCCCGGTGCAAGCAGATCGGTGCAACCGGCTCTCATTTCTTCGGGAATTTCACTTTTTTCCAGGTTTTCCAGGGCTGACAGGACAGCATTCTGGTAGTTTCTTCCGTTTTTTCTGCAGCCGCGTGAGAAGGAGAGTCTCTACGTCGACCGGATGGACGTCTCCATCCGGATTTCGCCATCAGGAGGGATCGGTATTGTTTCCTGACTCTCTTCTCCTTCAGTCGCAATAAAAATGCTATCTGGACATCCGTATCCCGGGCATCACCCAGGGCACGGGTAATCTTTTGCAGTTCCGGCATCCATTTGCGAAATTTTTCCTTTGGAAAACAGGACTTAAAAAGCGGAAGGGCCGCCCTGAGTCGCCGGGATGCAACACGCATCCGGTGGATATGTTCGATATCCCGTCCTGATCTGACACCGTCGATTTCACCGAGAAATGCATCGAGGAGCGGGAGAATCCGTTGCTGCACCAAAAATGCAGGCCGCTTTTACCGGTGCCTGCTCCTTAACGGAGGTCATTATACCAGATTCCCCTGTGATCGACAAGCCATGTCTGTGCATTCAGGGATGGGATATCCCGGTCAGCCACCCTTCGTTCATAGGTTCCGTCTCCCTTCAGGATACGTATTTTAACCTTGTCGGCCAGCTGGACAGGAAGAATATCGGATATGATCGCTTTTCGTATATCCGGATCTTCGACGGGAAATAACACCTCAACACGCCTGTCAAGGTTACGCGGCATCAGGTCTGCGCTTCCTAAAAAGACCTCCTCATTGCCGCCATTATGGAAATAATAGATCCGTGCATGTTCGAGGAAGCGCCCGATGATCGCACTTACCGTAATAGTTTCGCTTACCTGTTCGAATTCCCGGTCGCAGGCAGCAGATCCCCCTGACCTGCAGCTCAACTTTGACCCCGGCCTGTGACGCACGGTATAATGCCGCAATGCAGATGGGATCGACCAGCGCATTCATCTTGAAGATGAGATGCCCGTTCCCCTGGCTGCAGTGCAGGGAAATTTCACGGTCGATCCGGTCAACAATCCCCCTGCGAAGGGTTACCGGTGCAACCAGCAGTTTCTGATACTGTTCGATCCGGGCATATCCCGTCAGAAAATTGAAGAGGTTTGCAACATCCTCCCCGGTTTGCTTATCGCAGGTAAACAGGCCGAAATCGGTGTAGATCCGGCTCGTGGTGGCGTTATAATTGCCGGTCCCGAGATGCATATACCGCCGTATTCCGTCCTTTTCCCTCCGGACAACCATGCAGAGCTTGGCATGGACCTTCAGGCCGACAACACCATATACAACATGAACCCCCTCGTGTTCAAGGGCCCGGGCCCAGCCGATGTTATTCTCCTCGTCAAAACGGGCCTTGAGTTCGATCAGTGCAGCGACTGCCTTCCCGTTTTCGCGGGCCTCCATGAGGGCATTGACGACCGGGGAATTCGAGCCTACGCGGTACAGGGTAATTTTGATGGCAAGGACATCAGGGTCATGGGCTGCCTGCCGGATGAAGTTTACTACCGGTGAGAAACTGTCGTACGGGTGATAGAGAAGGACAGGGTGATGGCGGATGGCCGAAAAGATATCTTTTCCCTCGGCGAGATCGGAAGGGACTGATGGAAGAAAGGGTATGTCTTTCAGGTCCGGGCGATCGAGAGACATGAGTTCCATAAGATCGGCCATGCCAACCGGATGTCCTACACGGTAGAGCATGGGAGGCGTGACCCCGAGTTTCTTTTCCAGCATGGTACAGATACCGTCATGCATGGAGCAATCCACCTCGATCCGTACCGGTTTTCCCCGTGCCCGCTGCTCCATGATCTCCTCAACCGTGGTCAGGAGATCCGACGCCTCATCCACCTCAATTTCGAGATCTGCATCCCGTGTGATCCGGAACGGGAAGGATGCGATCACCTCAAGACCGGGAAACAGCATTTCAAGGTTTGCAGCAATAATGTCCTCGAGATATACGAAATGAACGCCTGAAGCCTCTTTACCGCCGCTTTCGTCCGGGGAAGGGATCCTCACAAGTCGGGAGAACAGGTTTGTCGGGACCTTGACCCGTGCAAAAAAATCCTTTTTACTCAGGTCACGTACGATAATGGCAAGGTTCAGGGAGAGATTTGATATGAAGGGAAACGGGTGGGCGCTGTCGAACGCAAGCGGAGTCAGGACAGGGAAGATCTCCTCCACAAAGAACCTGCGCATGGTATCTTTCTGCTGAGGTGTAAGATCTGCATACAGGTGAACGAATATCCTGTTTGCCGCAGAGCTGAGGCAGGATTTCCTCGTGCCACGCAACTGACTGGTCATTCAGTTCCGGCAGGAGCATCAGGCGGATTGCCTCCAGCTGCTGTCCGGGTGTCATGCCGTCCGGGGGAGATTTCAGCACACCCTGTGCAAGCTGTCGCTGGAGACCGGAGACACGTACCATGAAAAATTCGTCAAGGTTGTTTGCAAAGATCGCAAGGAACTTCACCCGTTCCAGCAGGGGCTGGGTTGTCATCCCGGGCCTCATCAAGGACATGCCGGTTAAACCGTATCCAGCTCAGTTCACGGTTGATGTAGAATGATGGGTTGTCAAGCGTCTGGTGCGGTGTATTCATGGTCAATGCCCCGAACCACGGAAAAACGGTGTCAGGGGCCCGTTTCACCGGTGTGGTACAGTAAAGAAAGGCTTGTGATAAAATATAGCCTTCCGTGGAAGGTATCCGGGATATCAGGCTCAGAAACGGGTTCAAACACCGTGATTGGCCTGTCACTAAGAAAAAATCGGGATCCCCGGTATCACCCATTAAAGTTGTGGAATTTGTGGCAGTGTTCGATGAACTCCTGTTTCCGGTGCTCACTCGCGTTCAGCGGTGGCCTGAGGTACCCGATCTCCGGTGTCTGAAGGGCGGGACAGAACGGGCAGAGCGCCGCATTCACATCATCCGCCTTCTCCCGTACCGGGCAGTAATAAACACCTTCGATGCATTCGACCTTATCGCCACCGGGAAACGGAGTTCCGACCGCATGTCCCGGTTCCTTAAGCACAATCATGCAAAAGCCGGTAAGCAGGAATTTCAAAAATCGCAGCCTCACATCTTCATCCCGTTCTGCAGATCCGCATTCCGACGCTACCATATTCCAGAAATCCTTCTGCCGGCTGGTAAGAGGTTCATGCAGGGTCGCGAAGATTCCCTGTTGCTTCATCAGGCTGATGGCCTGCCATGTTCCTGTAAGGTGCTCAGAGATCTTCATCTCCAGCTGATCCCGGTATTCCGGGGTAATATCCCGGATCCGGATCCCGAAATTCCTCTTCATCTGCTGGAGATCCTTCGGGGAATAGCGAATCATTATCTGAGATATGGCTTCACCGAGCTCTCCACGGGTTTTGATCCTGCTCAGGAGAGTGCATTCGGCCCGGATTTTACCGGATTCGCTATCAGGACCCGGTTGATTATCCGGGTTGGTTTTTTTGAGAATCATGGAGGTTTCCCGGAATTAACTATTGTTCTTTTCCCTGTTATTCGTCAGGTTTGTGAATGATAATTCTCATGTTTTCCTGCTGTATAAGTATTACCTCTTGTCCTGACGGAGCTCGAACATGATCCAGGCTAACTTATGAATATGGTGCAGTATTCTGCAGTATCATCACCGGTTTTCAGAGAATCTATTTTTTTACGAGGGTCCTCCCGCATCCGGGCCTCTTCCGGGGCACGGGGGCCGGGGACTTTTTTGCAGTCGGTCGTCACCCCAAAGAGATGAAGGAGATGAAATCAATGAGAATTTTTCGTCACTGATCCGCCACGGGGGCGCCCCGCGGGGAGGCGGCGTTTGCTCTACATGAAAATTTTACATCCGGGTTCAGGAAAATATAAACGGTTATTGAATTATGATCATCCGGAAGGGTATTCCTATATACTGCCGCGATCATTCCTGCATCCTGCAGATTCTGAAATAATCTTAAAATAAATCCCGGGGCAGAGGCCGGACATTTTTTATATTCTCCTCTCCCACTCACTAGTATGGTGATGTGCCATGAGTGAGTGCTTTATTTGTTAAAAACCTGCGTTTTTTAGATACCACGTTACGGGACGGGGAACAGACCCCTGGTGTTTCGTTAAACCCGGACCAGAAACTTGAGATTGCCACAAGGCTGGCCGATATTGGCGTCGATGTGATCGAGGTTGGCTCCGCTGCCGCATCTGAGGGCGAGCGAAATGCAATACGGATCATATCTGATGCAGGGCTTCCGGCAGAGATCTGTACCTATGTAAGGGCGTTGCGCCAGGATATTGACTTTGCTGCCGATTATGGAGCCGATTCTGTCCATCTTGTAATACCGGTCAGTGACCTGCATATCGCAAAAAAAATGCGGAAGACACGGGAACAGGTCGCGACAATGGCGTATGAAGCAGTGGAATATGCAAAGAGCCGCGGCCTTATCGTCGAGCTTTCCGGAGAGGATGCCTCGCGGGCTGATCAGGACTTCCTCAGAGAGATTTTTTCAGAAGGTATTGACCGGAAGGCAGACCGGCTCTGTTTCTGCGACACGGTAGGAGTCCTGACCCCGGAAAAGGTTGCAGAATGTATTCCGCCTCTTGCAACGATCGCACCGCTCTCCATCCACTGCCATGATGACCTCGGGTTTGCCCTCACCAATACGATGGCAGCCCTGAAATGCGGAGCCTCCTGTGCCCACGTAACGGTCAATGGCCTGGGAGAACGGGCGGGGAATACTCCGCTCGAGGAGGTGGTCATGGCGCTCGAGATTCTCTATGGGTACCCGACACGGATCCGTAAGGAGGAGATCTATTCGCTGTCCACCCTTGTCTCACGCCTGACCGGAGTCCCGCTGCCGATCAACAAGGCGATCGTCGGTGAGATGGCATTTACCCACGAAAGCGGTATCCATGCCCACGGGGTGATACGTGAACCCTCCACCTATGAATCGATCAGCCCCGGAGATGATTGGGCGGAAACGGCGGATCGTGCTGGGGAAGCACTCCGGTTCTGCATCTGTCGAGGCTGCACTCCACGAGATGAGTTACAAGGCAGACGAACCCCAGGTCAAGGAGATTGTCAAACGGATCAAACAACTGGGTGATGAGGGAAAACGGGTAACGGATACCGACCTCATGGCAGTGGCCGATGCCGTGCTCTCGATTGAATGCAAACCCATTATCAGGATGCGGCAGTTCACCGCGGTTTCCGGCAGCAATATGATCCCGACCGCATCGGTCACCCTGCTGGTGAACGGCACAGGAGATGACAGGTGCGGCAACCGGCGCAGGCCCGGTGGATGCGGCGATGGAGGTCCTGCGCAAATGTGTCGCTGACGTGGCCGATATCCAGCTGGAAGAGTACCATGTGGACGCGATCCGGGGCGGGACCGATGCACTGGTCGACGTAACAGTAAGATTAAGTAAAGACGGGAAGATAATTACTTCACGCGGCGCCCGCACCGACATCATTATGGCAAGTGTCGAAGCGATGATCGCCGGCATGAACAGACTACTGAGGGAGGAACATGAAAACCGGGGCAAAAATCCTCGTTGAATCACTGCAGCGCGAAGGGGTCAAAACTATCTTTGGCTACCCGGGCGGTGTGGTGCTGCCAATCTATGACGAACTCTATGATTCATCCTTGCAGCACATCCTTGTACGGCACGAACAGGCAGCAGCGCATGCAGCGGACGGGTATGCACGTGCGAGTGGTCGCGTAGGGGTTTGTCTTGCAACATCCGGCCCCGGGGCATGTAACCTTGTCACCGGTATCGCCACAGCCTATATGGATTCGGTGCCGATGGTCGCACTGACCGGGCAGGTCCCGACAAACCTGCTGGGAAATGATGCCTTCCAGGAATCCGATATCACCGGCATAACGATGCCGATCACCAAACACAACTACCTCGTCAAGGATACCGCAGATCTCGGGCGGGTTGTACAGGAGGCATTCTATATTGCCGGTACCGGCCGCCGGGCCCGGTGCTTATCGATATCCCAAGGATGTGAGCACGAATGGTGATCAAGACACCACCGGTTCCCGAAAAGGTGATCCTGCGGGGATACAACCCGACCTATCATGGCCACAAACGCCAGATCGAAAAAGCCCTCCAGACGCTGGCCGCTGCCGAGCGCCCGGTGATTTACGCGGGTGGCGGTGTCATCATATCCAACGCATCAGCAGAGCTTGTTGACTTTGCAACACAACTGGGTATCCCCATCGCCACGACGCTCATGGGTATCGGGTGCATTCCCTGCGATCATCCGCTCAACCTCGGGATGCTCGGCATGCATGGCACGGAATATGCAAATTTTGCCATCACTGAATGCGACTGCCTGTTCTCCATCGGCGTGCGGTTCGATGACCGGGTAACCGGTAAAACCGATACATTTGCTGCCCATGCAAAGATCATCCATATCGATATCGACCCGGCCGAAATCGGCAAGAACAAGCGGGTCGATGTACCGATTGTCGGCGATGTGAAGGCAGTCCTGCGGGACATGCTTGCCATGCTCAAAAAGAACGGGCAAAGGGATGCCTGGCTGAAGAAGGTGAAACACTGGAAGCAGCACCATCCCCTAAAATGCCCGTCCGATGGCGGACTTCACCCGCAGTATATCATCCGGCAGATGAGCGAGCTCTTACAGGGAGATGCAATCATCGTCTCGGAAGTCGGGCAGAACCAGATGTGGACCGCCCAGCATTTCTGCTTCAGGCATCCCCGCACCTGGATCACCTCCGGTGGGCTCGGGACGATGGGATATGGTTTTCCTGCAGCAATGGGAGCACATTTTGCACGCCCGGATCTCCCGGTCTTTGATGTGGCAGGGGACGGCAGCATCCAGATGAATATCCAGGAGATGGGCACGGTGGCTCACTACAAGATCCCGGTAAAAATTGCGATCCTGAACAACATGTTCCTGGGCATGGTGAGGCAGTGGCAGGAGCTCTTCTATGACCGGCGGTATTCATTCACCGAGCTCCCGCCCGTGGAATTTGTCAAGATTGCCAATGCCTATGGTATCGAGGGTGTCAAAGTGGAATGTCCCGAAGATGTCATGCCCGCACTGAAGGCTTCACTTGACTGCGATGGTCCGTTTGTCATGGACTTCAGGATAGAACGCGAGGAGAATGTCTTCCCCATGGTCCCTGCCGGTGCGGCCATTAATGAGATGATCGGGGGGCACCCGCGATGAAGCCCCATACGCTCTCCATCCTTGTCGAGAACAGGGCCGGTGTCTTATCCCGGGTAACCGGGCTCTTCTCGCGACGTGGATTTAACATCGAGAGCCTCGCTGTCGGTCCCTGCGAGGAACCCGGCATGAGCCGGATCACGATCGTCGTTATCGGTGATGACGAAAAGGTCGAGCAGGTGATGAAGCAGCTCAACAAGCTCATCGATATCATCAAGGTCTCGGACCTGTCGGAAAACGAACGGGTGGAGCGTGAACTCGCCCTGATCAAGGTCACGGCAGAACCGGGCACTTCCCGTGCCGAAATCATGCAGATTGCTTCCATCTTCCGTGCCCAGATTGTCGATGTCGGTGCAAAGTCCGTGATCCTCCAGGTCATCGGGGATACGGAGAAGATAGATGCCATTGAAAAACTGCTCCGGCAGTACGGGGTCAAGGAATTTGTCCGCACCGGCACCATCGGGATTCTTCGCGGATCAAAGACCGTTACAAGCATGAAATAATATTATTTTTTTCGTGATGAAATATTCCATTCCAAGGGATCGAATTTTCTACATTCTCGTCCCACCTAGATACCTGTCCTGTAGAAAAGCGAGTTCGGAGTTGAACCTTATCTAAATTGTTCTATCGAGATCACGTGGATCGAGGAATAACGTGTAGCCGACTTTTATACTAGAGGATCAAAAACGCCGCCGCTCCCCGAAGGGACGCGCCCCGCGGCGGATCAGTAACAACGAAGAATTCCAATAACTCTCTGCCCCGCCGTGCCTCGGAGAGGCCCTGAGGCGGGTGATCCTCATAAATCACATATTTACGGGAAGCAACTCAGGTTAAATTCTCACTTCTGATGTCACAGCATTTCATTGCCTTACACTGCTGATGAGCATCTTCCTTAATATGATAAACCCCGAACGTTCGGAGAAAAACATCAGGGAACTTCCTGTCCATAAAACAGGTAATCGCATGACGGACTTTCCTCAAAAGAATATTTAATATATTTATCCGGGTATTGGTTGGTAATCTGACCCGGTACCGGGTCAGTGAATATGAGGTGAGACTATGAGCAGGATTGCAGTTCTGATAACTGATATGTTCGAGGATGTGGAATACGAAAAACCGGCAGATGCATTCACGGAAGGCAGGGCATGAGCTCACCCATGTGGGACTGAGGGAAGGAGCGCCGGTACGCGGAAAACGCGGGATGATTGTTAAGATCGACCGGGCGGTTCATGATGTGCATGTCAGTGACTTTGACGCCCTCTTCATTCCCGGGGGTTACTCCCCGGACAAGCTCCGTATCGATGACGATGCGGTACGGTTTGCACAGGAATTTGTCAAGAGCGGGAAGCCGGTCTTTGGGATTTGTCATGCTGCCCAACTCCTCATCACCGCCCAGGTGCTGAAGGGACGACGGGTGACCGGGTGGAAGTCAATAATCCAGGATATTAAAAATGCCGGGGCCGAATACGTGGACGCAGAAGTTGTCGTGGACGGCAACCTGGTCACCAGCAGGAAACCTGAAGATATACCTGCTTTTTCAAAGGCAGCCCTTGAGATGCTGAAAAGCAGGAAATGAATATTTTCGTCTTTTTTCAGTAAGACATTTGTCCATCCTGGAACGCATTTTTTAATAAACACTCATCCACGTTAATTTTCATGTGGAATTCCTGAATATGCAATCTGATACACATATGCCGAAAAGATTCTGGAAAATATGAGTGAGATTCCTGGTAAGCCTGCCTGAAAAATCATAATCATATAAGGCTGAAAAGACAACACTAAAGAGAAAATCCGTAACTGGCGGTAATCACCTGATCATGGCAGAACATACAAAACCCGTACCCCACGCAAAACCATTCCTGAAATGGGCTGGTGGCAAGACCCAGTTACTGGACGAGTTTTACAAACGCCTGCCGGAGGGACTGGGAGAAAAGGTAAAATTACCCGGTATGTCGAGCCGTTCATCGGCGGTGGGGCGTTCTTCTTTTATCTTACACCGGAAATTTTCATTCGAAAAGTGCTGCATCGGTGATGCCAATGAAGAACTTATCCTCGACGTACCGGGTGATTCAGAAATCCGTAAAAAAGTTAATCGGTGAGCTCGGCATCCTTGAATCAGCGTACTTCGCCAGAGATGAAAATGAAAGAGAGGCGTTCTACTACGAAATACGGGATTCATTCAATAATGAACTGCCGGGAATTAATTTTCAGACGTATCAGCCCGGGATGGGCAGAACGGGCTGCCAAAGTTATTTTTCTCAACCGTACCTGTTATAACGGGCTGTTCCGGGTAAACAGGAACGGTGAATTCAATGTCCCGTTCGGAAGGTATAAAAATCCTGATATTCTCAACGAAGAGAACCTGCAGGATGTTGCACAGGTGCTGAAAAACACCCGGATTATGTGGGGAGATTTCACCCGGTGCAGGGATTATGTTGATGACCATACCTTTGTGTATTTCGACCCTCCCTACCGCCCCATCAGCCAGACATCCTCATTCACGTCATACTCCAGGGATGGTTTTGCCGAAAAGGATCAGCACCGGCTCGCAGCATCTTTTCAGGGAACTCGATGCAAAAGGAGCAAAGATCATGCTCAGTAATTCCGATCCCCGGAACGGGAATTACCAGGATACCTTTTTCGATGATCTTTTTGCCGGTTACACTATCGGGAGAGTTCCCGCACGACGTATGATCAACTGCAACGGTACCCGCCGCGGGAGTATTGACGAACTGATTATTACGAATTATCCTGACAAGGAAAAGATAAGCGGATCGGATTACCGGTTACAGCAACGGTGCGTAGTCATCAATATGTTCACTGACCCGGTTGCCAAGGTGGTCGACGAGGACCTGCTTTAAGGGAAGGGAGAAGGGTGTGATCAGGGTATATATCCTGTCCCGTGGTGGAGATTGTCAGCTGGTAATCGACACGATACCGGGCTGCAGCGGGTTCGAGAGGATAGAGTGCAAAGAGGATCGAAAGCCAGCGGGAAGAGCGCGAATCTGTGCGAACCCGGGTGATAATAATTTCCTCAATATCCTTAAAACGTAGTACCCATGCATCTTTTTCCTCACGAAGGATTTCGTCTGCACTCCTGTCCAGGTATCCACCGGCGCGAGACTCCAGGGATTCCAGCCAGGAAGAATTCCGGGTACGGGCAGATTCGGGCGGTTCCCGTTTTTCACGGAAAATGTATCCTCTCTGGTATCTGTCATATCAGGATGGATATGTCCGGAAGGAAGAGGGATAATGATCATCCTGTCCGGCGTGATAAGCATCATACCATACGACGCACCACGCAACGTGTCTTTTTTCCCGTAGCATGGTGCTGCGAAGATGACATGCTCATGAATGACCTTCCGGCAGATGATCGGTTTTCCTGTTACCACGATAGTGTTCGATCGGTCATATCACCGCACGCTCCTTATCAATCTCCGGTTCATCGTACTTTTCTGTGCACCAGATAGAAAATATGCACGGCCGTATAATAGCCAATGCTCCTGTGCACAGTCATCCCTGTCCATTCATGAACACTCATCACAACGCTGCTTTTCGGTATCAGCTAATTATTTTATTTTTATATATTTTTTACCTTGATCAGGCGTGATTTCGATTATGTTATATGTTAGCATACCACAAAGTATATGGATAGAATGTTTGGTTTACCGATAATGACTATCGTTCTGGTCGGGGGAGCTTTTCTCCTGATTATTCTTGCACTGCTCTACTGGGGACTTACCTTTAAGGAGATCCCATCATGATCGATCCTTTTGCAGCCATTCTCGTTATAATTTATTTTCTGTTGATGGTGGGAATCGGGGTCTGGGCTTCGAAAAAGATCATGTGCATGTCCGACTATGTCGTGGCCGGACGGTCCCTGAATTTCTGGGTGTTCACCATGCTCATGATCGGTTCTGTCTGCTCGGGCATGTCTCTGCTGGGAGTCTCAGGGCTTGGCTTTAAATTTGCATGGCCTACCATCTGGGAACAGCTTGCAGTTCCGCTCTCGATCGCATTTTGTATCATCTTTTTCGGTGTCAAGATGCATGCGGTGGCAAAAAAATCCGGTTACATGACGGTCCAGGACTATCTTGCCCACCGCTTCGAGAGCCAGACATCCCTGCGGAGCCTGAGTGCAACGGCAGGGATTGTCGTTTCGATGATCTACCTCGCCGGACAATATACGGCGATAAGTATCGTGCTGATGTGGCTGTTCGGGCTTCCCCACTGGATGGCGCTCCTCATCGGGGCTGCAATTGTCACGGTTTATACGGTTATCGGAGGGCTCTACGCGGTTGCATGGACAACGCTCATACAGGGGTTGATTCTCATCGTCGGTGTGCTGATCATGGCCCCCATTGTTATTATGACAGCCGGTGGCTTCACGCATATCAACGAAGTGATGGCGGCGGTGAACCCGTCCAATGTTGATCCCTGGGTAACCGGGGCAGGGGCCGTGTTCACCCCGTCGTATATCGTTTCATTCGTCCTTCTCCTCACCATCGGCCTTGCCTGTGCACCCCACGTCATCAACAACATCCTGTGCGTACGGGATGCGAAATATTTCAAGTGGGCACCGCTCGTCGCCTTCGGGATTTACGGGGTCGTGATGTTCCTCCTGAAGTTTGCGGGTTTTGCAGGAATTGTACTTGTCAAGGACGGGATTGTCCAGCTTCCCAAGGTGCCCAATGCATCTGATTTCATCTTTGTCTACGGTGTACAGGCTGCCATGCCCAGCATGTTCCTGTGGGGTATCTTTGCGGTGATCGTGCTCGCAGCCGTCATGTCCACCACCGACCGCCTCATGCTCACCATCGGCACCTATTTTTCCTGGGATATCTACAAGAAGATCCTCAAACCCGATGCACCGGATAAGCAGGTCCTCCTTGTCAGCCAGATATCGGTATTTGTTGCCGCTGCCGTAACCCTGCTCCTCGCCCTGAATCCTCCGGATATGCTCGTCTGGCTCATCTGGGCCGGGATCGGGATCATGTATGCAACGTTTGCCGTTCCCCTGCTTGCCGGGTTGTACTGGAGACGGGCCACCCGGGAAGGCGCCCTGGCATCCATGGCCCTGGGATTGGGTGCGTCACTGGTATTCGGCGGGATCTCGTACTTCAAACTGGCATCATTACCGATGCATTTCTCGTTCTACGCGTTTGTGATTGCTGTCATCTCCATGATTGTCGTCAGCCTGATGACAAAACCGACAAGTGAGAAGGTGCTGGACGAGACCTTACCGGCTGGTATATCCGGGAGAAATAATCTTTTTTTTTTACATCTTCCGTCGTTCTGCAAAGCAGTCCTCGGGTGATGAACAATTGCATGATTGTGGAATACTGTTTACCTACTACACTGCAAAATCAGAATAGCATCTGATCTGAAGTAGTATCGCAGATTTCGGCATCCGGAATTAAAAAATTTAAAGAATCGATGGGGAGGTTCCGACTTTATTACCCCGGAGCTTACTTTTCATACACGATGTTTTCTTTACATCCCCTAAGGCCAGAACACATGAGTCTTTTCGCATTTTTCTGGGAAGAACTGTGCATGGATCATGTGCCTGATCTCATGACCAGGGATTCATAACCATCAATTTAAATCCTGCATGCAAATCTAAACCGGAGTGAAAACTGCAATACTCGGCGGCGGGCTCTCCGGGCTCACGCTCGCACGGCTCCTCCATGAAAAAGGCGACGATGTGGTAGTCCTTGAAGCGGAGCCGGAGATTGGCGGTCTCTGCCGCTCAAAAACAGACCGGGGATTTACCTTTGATACCGGCGGTTCCCACATCATATTTTCCCGTGATGCAGAAGTCCTTGCCTTCATGCGCCGGATGATTTCGGATAATGAGCAGCGGAATAACCGCACTACCAAAATTTTTTATAAAGACCTGTTCGTCAAGTATCCTTTCGAGAACGGGCTGTCCGATCTGCCGCCGGACGACAGGTTTGCGTGCATCAACGGGTTTGTACAAAACCTGATCGCTGTGGAGAAGGGAGAAATCACCGCTCCGGCAAACTTCCGTGAATGGATTTATTACACATTCGGTAAAGGTATTGCCGAATGCTACATGGTCCCCTATAACGAGAAGATCTGGAAGTTCCCGACCGACCACATGTCCCTCCACTGGGTAGACGGGCGGATCCCCCGCCCTCCTGTCGAGGATATTATCAAATCCGCCATCGGTATCGAGCACTGAGGGATATACCCACCAGTCGGTCTTTTCCTACCCGCTCGACGGGGGAATCGAAGCCCTTGTCCATGCGATCGCAGCCCCGGTAAAAAAATACATCAGGACCGGATTCAGGGTGACCTCGATAACGAGATCCGGTGCGGGCTGGAAGATCAGTAATGGTGAAGACGTGATCGAGGCTGACCGGTGTATCTGCACGATGCCGCTCCAGCACCTGCTGCCATGTCTCGGGAATGTCCCCCGTGAAGTGAAAGATGCGGCAGCCGCACTGAAGTATAATTCACTGGTCTGTGTCAATATCGGGATACGCGGCACCGTGCCGGATTTTTCATGGGTCTACGTGCCGGATCCTGCCGCAGGGATGGCGAACCGGATCTCATTTCCTTCGCACTACAGCCGCCGGGTTGCCCCGCCCGGGTGCAGCGCTGTCCTTGCCGAGATCACCCATCAGCCGGACGATGAAGTCGCTGCAATGTCAGACGACGAACTCATTCGTGAAGTAACGGACATGCTTATGAAGATGCAGATCTTCACAAACGACCAGGTCATCAGTTCTTCTGTTGAGCGTCAGCCTTTTGCCTATGTGGTCTACGATCTTGACTACCTGAAAAATATCGCAACGGTAAAAGAGTACTGCGAGAGTTCCGGCATTCCTCTGGTGGGAAGATTTGCCCAGTTCGAGTACCTGAACATGGATGGCTGCATCCGGAGCGTCATGGATTTTGTGTCTTCAGGTTCGTAAGGAATCGCAGATTCCCTGTGGGAGACGGCCAGTATACCCGTGCGGGGGGACTGAAATATGGTGGAAATTTATTTAGGTAAAAAGATTTTTGCAGACGCGGGACTGCTGAAAATACAGTTTCTTTTTCATATTTCACAATAAATTTCGAAAATTTTACCTGTCTGATTTCTTTTTTATGAAATACATACATTGTGTTTTTCTGTAAAAAAACATGACCAAAAAAGACACTTACCAGTTCTGACGTCGGAGAAGTTATCTATTAATAGGGTCTTCCGGCCAATTTATACCATGGAAACGAGTGAAACCAACGTAATAAAAATCGAAAATATCGTCGCTTCCGGGTCGATTGCCACGGCTATCGATCTGGAATATATTTCAAACAACATAACAGACTGCGGTACTCGACACAAAGAGATTCCCTGGTGCGGTATATCATATGCAAAACCCAAATTTCGCCGCACTCATTTTGAATCGGGCAGAATCGTTATAACCATGGTGTTCGCAGGTATGAAGATATGGCAGTAACGTTACAAAAACTTTTGAATACCCTCAAAAGTGCACAAATAACCTGTCATGATAACCCACAGGTCGCTGTCAAGAATATTGTCTGCTCCTATAATCTTGGAAACCCGTGTAACCTGAACAGGATTATGGTTGTATTGATGGATACTGAGAATATTGAATATGAGCCAGAAGTTTTTCCCGGACTGGTTTGCCGGATTTCTGATCCAAAGATAGTATTCCTTCTCTTCTCATCTGGAAAGATCATTATTACCGTTGGAACGAATATGGACGATGTTGAAAAAGGGGTGGAGATTCTCAAGAAAAAACTCAGTGTTACCAGTCTCAAAAATTAACAAAATTAAAAAAAAATTTTCGCTCTGTTGAAAACCTAAGATTTTGACAAATTGAGCCTTGCCTATTATTGGAGGGGACAGTGCCTGCACCCCCGAACCGCCCCTGCGCTTTGTGATTGTGTTGTATTACCTTTTATGGAATTATCGCTTAGAGGGATACCACTGCGGCGGGGGCGGAGGCATTGCCGTAGCTTCCAAGAGCGTTGAGAAGAATATTGTGAGGATTTCAACAAAGAGAGAATTTTATCAAAGTCACAATCAAAATTGGAGATATTTAAAAAAAAAAGAACCTGAATGTTTCCGCCGACCTATCACAGGAGTTTATCCGTTGCAGTTCATCCGGCTGAGTCCTGTGGGTCCCTCTTTATTTTCTGGAATGTAATCTCCCTTCAGGGAACTCCTGGGCAATAGAATGATAGAGCGGGCTTGACGGGAACACAAAAACCGAGTGCTGTGGTGTAGAGCAATATGGAGGCGGGGTCCTGGAGACGGTTACATTCGCCATGCGACTGGCACCGGTTGCAGACGAGTTCGATAATGGGTATTACTTCATGAGAATTCATCGGCGCTGATTCGTGATATGACTTTTTCTGGTCAACATTCATGAAAATTCCTCTTTTTACCGTGATTCAGGGACTCTGTAACCATGACACAAATTCCCAGTTTCCTATACATTGAATTATTCTTATCACTGATAAATATATCTTTTTCAAATAACATTCATTAAATCAATATTCAATTAAAAAACATAAAAACTAAACTCTAAACTAAATAGAAAACTATATAAAATATTACTTATTACAAAGTATTAGTGGAAGATGTGAGGGTCTTCTTCATAAAAATCCGCAATACTCGGACAGAGAACAACGTGAAAACCAGGTTATCGGGTAATGAAGATCAGGTAACCGAAAGACACCATCCCTCAGCCCTTACATGCTTCCACTTCCTCGTTTTTCAGGGTTTAAATGCTATTAACAGATAGCCTGTACCAGCCCTCATGAATTGAATGGTGCACAACCAATCCTTCATTACGGTTTTTCGGTAAATCTGAAAACATTCCTGAAATCTGAAATGTGCACGTGGTTTAAATTACCGCAGACAAATACTGTAGAGGAGTTTTGTCCCATGATTTCGGTCATTATCCCGACCTTTAATGAAGAGGAAAATATTGCCCAGTGCCTTGTTTCCCTCTCCCACCAGACAGTCCCCCGCTCCGAGTATGAGATTATTGTAGTGGATGGCGGTTCAAAGGATGCCACCTGCGAGATCGCACGGAAATACGCCGATACCGTTTTCACCCAGACAAGCAGGAAGGTTGGCGGCGCACGAAATGACGGGGTTATGGCAGCACAGGGCGACATTGTTGCCACAACTGATGCCGATTGCATCCTCCCTCCGGACTGGATCCGGATTATCAGGGAAGATTTCAGTGATGGTCACCTTGTCCAGTTATACGGGCCGGTGTACCCGATTGAAGAAGGGATCGGTAATAAATTCTCCCTGCTTCTCGCCAACACCTTCTCAAGGATTGGCTACTACAGTCGGACCTTTTATTATACCCTCGGCTGCAACACAGCATTCCGGAAAGATGCCTTCATACAAGCAGGAATGTACCGGTGCATCGACGCCGGAGACGATCTTGAGATTGCAATACGGATGAAAGACCTGGGGGAGGTGGTCTTTGACGGCAGACTGAAAGTTGGATTCTCGATGCGCCGTTATAAGCAGTACGGGACACTGCAGTCAATCTATGAATGGATCTATATTGTCTCCCATGGCGGCGAGACGAATAAATACTCCTATACCCAGAAAAAATACAAATGACCTTCAGCCCGATCGGGTAGATTTTGTATTAACGTGGTAAATGCATGCCGGAACCTCCGAAAGACCCTGCAGAAACGATCATCACCGAACGAATTTCTGCATTCAACCGAAGCGAGTTCGCACAACTCATGGGTATGGAGATTACCGAGGCATATGACGGGTATGCCCGGGTGGTCATGGACTGCAGGGGAAAGAAAAATCCCCATGACGTTGCCCACGGGGGTGCAATATGTGCCCTTGCCGACCAGGCGTTTGGGATAGCGGCAAACTGTGCCGGGATTGACCGGGTTGCCGTTTCTGTACATATCCAGTATATTTCCCCGGCTACCGGCTCCCTTGTGGCAGTTGGCCGGCGCGTTGCCGACAACGGCAGGTACTCCACATTCCGCATTCTGGTCTGCGAGGGCGAACGGACCATCGCTGAATTTGATGGCGTGGCGATACAGGTGAACCCCCCGCCACGTTGACCGGGATCCGATAATGTCCAGGCTCGATACCCCCAGGAAATCTTCCTTCCTCATCTCTGGCAGGGTTTTACAGTAAATTCAGGTCTCATATACTCGGAATCGTCCCTGTCAAAACCGGTTATCGCTGCATATGGGGGCACACTCCCTCGCCCGATTTCCCGCCGGGTGTTAGCAGGAACCTTGCAGCAATTTCCAGGATAGCAGTCCGTATTCGTTTAGTTCCATCGTAAACGATAATAACAGGAACAGGTATCACCTCTGCACATGGCGGATCGTAAAAAAGAGAGCCGTTCCGGGATACCTGACTGGGTGTGACTGGTCGCCGGAAATATCATTCTCGTGTTGTTTTTACTATTGATCTATTCCCTTGCGGGGGGGTACAATCATTCGGGCTATTCCAAACCAGACCTGACAGGGTATTGATGGTTTCTCCAGGACGATATGATACGGCCTTATAAAAGAATCAACAGGAGAAAACGTGCGATATAACAGTCGGACCATACGAGTACCACGGTAATTTTCAGGATATTCACTATGGGTGATCATGTGCGTTCCCGGAATAGAACAATGTACAGAAACTGCACCGGATTCTCATGAACCTCTCAGTCTCTGAAATGCATTCCTTCATCTCTGAAGCACCATATCATTTGACCTGATCATTCCACTCCCGCTGTATCCTCCTGCCAAGCGGAACATAAAGGATCTGGACAATGACTGCATTAAGGACGGCCGTGATGATAACAATGGGTAGATATGCCGCAACAAATGCCAGAAAATTACTATGGTACATGGCAAGGATTGTCGCCCGGATAAAGAGGGTTGCTATTCCGGCAAAGATAAAGCCACTCACCAGTGTCGCAATCCATGTCGTTATCAGCGGTGCAAGATTTTCCTTGTTCCTCAACACCTCATACACCAGCAGACAGGTGTAGGCGCCTGCCGGTTCACTGATCAGGTTTGCAGGCGGGAAGACAGAACCAGAGATCACCATCGACAGGACCCCGGCAACGATGCCGATTCCCAGTGCCTCGTACAACCGGGGCTTGAAAAGGATGATGGCAAGACAGTAAAATGCGATGATCATGTTCGGCGTGAGCGGGGTGTTGAGCATCGCAAGGAAGTATCTCAGGATAGCACCAATCGCAAGCAGAATCCCGATAATCACAACATCATGTGACTTCATACACACCGTTTTTTTTCTGTCAGCAGGGTAAATCTGGAGTTTTTTCGGGCATTATGATGAAGGATCGAATGAGTTGATCGATCGCCTGTGTACAGAACCCCGGGGATCCCGCACCGGTTCATGGCCCTCGTTAATTATCTATTTTATAAAATCTGGCAGATACGTGATACTGGTATCGTGCAAGGATAAAGTTTTCGGGATTTTCTATCCGGTACGTTTGGAGTTCAGGAGAGGGATGAGTCGTACTGGAATGTACCGGACGGACCGGACCTTCCTGCATGAAGTCTCTCCCGTTTAAGAAAGGTGCCGACATGAAGTCCAGGACGTTGCGGAAGAATATGAAACATCCCCGGAAATTCCGGAGTGCTCCAATGATTCCTGTGTTTCCCAGCCCCGGGCCTCTCCGGGACGGGGTGGGGCGACCAGGTTTTTTTCGGGTTTGTGTCAAGACCCTGATTGTTCAGAGAAATCCACTACTCCGTTAGAGCTAAGACCCCATGACGGGGACCAGCTGGTCATAAACCCGGTATGTCATGCCATCGGACATATGTGCAAGAATTTCCACGCGGTCGGTCTGATTTGATCCAGTGAGGGCAACCTCGGCCACGCCCTTCAGGGGCTGGATGATGCCCGTCGCAAATGATCCATCCGGATGAGAGACTTTAATATCCGCACTTTGGATACCATCTGAATCTGCGCTTCCCAGGAAGGTAACTGATACCTTAAAGGTAACCGGATTTTTCTGGACGAGGAAGTGGAATTTCTGGCCCGTGGGTATCAGCTGCGTTGGCTTGGGGACAAGAGCATTGGAGGAGGGGGAGAGTGTGACTGTCAGGGTTGGTGTGATTGTCCCGGTACCTGTTGGTACCGTTACCGTTGGGGTGATGTGGATATCAAAACCTCCTCTCGCCGTAAGCATTGGCAGTCCGATAAAATACACGGCCGCAACAACAGTAGCCAGTACAATGCACCCCGCGATAATCCATGTCCATTTTCCATGGCGTTTTGGCTGTGATTCCGTCTTCTTCGGCGATAAAAACAACGCATCATCGAAGGTCTCTGGAGATCCCTGAACCGATGGTGAGGGAACGATGACCGGTTTCTTTGTCGTCTGGGCTGGTGGAGACAGGGGTTTTGGCGTATGGTAAGATTCAAGTGTCTCATCCTCCGCATATTCCTTCCCATATTGTTCCAGTAATTCATCCGTATCCGGTTCCGGAATTTCCTTGTTATTATGATGCGGAACGTATTCGGCCCGTACGATAGTCTCCTCATCATGGTCAACGGGCACTTCATCCGCATCCGGTTCCGGAATTTCCGCCTCATCCTGCTCCGATACCTGATCTTCAAACGGCCCGGTGATCTCCTCTTCGGAGTATTCCGCTGAATCCCCCGGTTCAGGTTCTTCCTGCGGTATAAGCGGCGCTCCGCATAAATCGCAATGCTCATACGGGTGTATGAACTGGGTACCGCATTTACTGCAGGTTAACAGGACCGGTATCCATGTCCCGCAGGTCGCACAGAATTTATTGCCGGGCTCGACCGGCCTCCCGCAGGCTGGGCAGGTGCGTCTGGACCCTGGGGGTGAGGCCGGATTCCTCATGAAACGCAGTTTAGCTTTCACGCATTAAAAAGGTGGCTTATCGGCTCCTGTTCTGTGCCGCACAAGACTGTCCAGACCTAATATCTGCGGCATACCACAAAGATTGCCCAAATCTCCCCGGCCTCATGTTAAAATACCGTCGGGATCTCAGGTACACCTCGCCACAGGCATTATCTGAAGAATTCTCTGAGTACCGGTTACGAGTACGGCTGGGGAGACCTCATGTGTCTGGTCTTCCAGGATCCGCAGCCGGGCATATGGCATGATGGATTTGAGGGTTTCGGCGGTCTTACGCATAAAGGGAAGGCTTGCACCCCCGGCCATCACCAGCGTCGGGATCTTCACCCTGGCAGCAATATCCCTCGGGACGGCCGCCTCATCGCCCAGAATCGCAGCATGGTCATACGCAAGCGTATGGCTGGCTGCCTCCATTGCCCGGCCAGAAGGGCGCGTGGCGCATGCCCTCCACCTGTTCCGCCGGTGTGCCCATATACTGCAGAAAGAGCGCTGTGGCATCACCTTTTCTGCCCTCAGCCAGCAGCCGGATTAACTGAGCGATGTAGCCCTTCCACCTTGCCCTTGCATGAGGGTCGTCATTATAAGGCGTCTCGTAGAGAGCCAGCTTCCTGATCCGGCTGCCGGGCCTGGCGGCTGCCAGTAAGGCTAATGCTGCGCCGGATGAATGACCATACACATACGCCCCGCCGCCGGCTGTGTCAATGAGCGCCTCCAGGTCCTCGATCTCGAGTTCGACAGCATAGGGCAGCGTGTCGCCGCTCTGCCCTTTGCCGCGGCGGTCATAGTCATAGACGGTGAAATCCTGCGCCAGCATCTCTGCAAGCTGCGGCACAGCCGCCATGGTGTGGTCGGCAAGTGCGCCAAGAACGATGATCAGAGCAGGGCCGTCGCCCCGTTTTTCAAAAGCAATTTTTGTGCCATCCTTTGAGGTTACTGTTTCCATGTAGTTTGGGTAATAGCAGTCTGGAGGTAATGATACTATTTCCGGAAGTCCTGAAAACCATAACCGGAGTACTGCCCTGGTAGGGGATATCGTATCCTCATCTCTCCTCCTGTGTTCCTGCCTCCGAAGTTGTCGATGGCCCTCGAACACAATAAAAACGCCCAAGGGGCATATTCGTGTTATTAAGAACCACGCTCTGTTGATGAAACAAGAAAGGGGAGGGTTCATATCCTTGACCGCTCCTAACCTGAATTGATACCCATGCCTACCATGAAAATCCGCGGTGGAGATCTGGATCTTGTCGAGTATGAATTCAATGCATTTCCACCGGGACAGAACCTGAAGACTCTCGGTTTTGAGAAGAAGAAATACGCACTGAAACCCGCGAAAGGAACAATCGCGGTCAAAGCCCCGGCCCGGATACATCTTACCGTGCTGGATATGAACCGGTTCGCTCCTGACCATCCGGGCGGAGGGGGGATCGGGTTTGCAATCCAGTGCTACTGCACGGCCGAGGTTACATGCACAAAAAAAGGTCTCGAGATCGATTACAACCGGGCATCCATTATCAGGAATTTTGTTGCCGTTTTCACTACCGTAACCGGGTACACGGGCGGTTTTACCATCAAAGCGACCGATCACCAGCACCAGCACGTAGGACTCGGCTCAACAAGCACGATCATGATCGCGGTGGCGACTGCCATGAATGAGGCAGTCGGCAATCCGCTGACCAACGACCAGTTGAGAAAACTGATAGGGCAGAATTACGTTGAGGAGACCGCAGACGGCAATGTGGCGTTTGGGTTTGAGACCGGTGTCGGGCCGGCGGTGAGCACCCACGGGGGCATGGCGGTCCTTGGCGACGAGCTTACGCTGGTCTATCACCACCCGTTTGCGGTCGGGAAGAATGTCTACATCATCATCCCGCCAACTGACATCTCCTCGGCCAGGACCCAGGAATTTGACCTCCTCATGAACAAAGCACGGACGCTCGACTATCGGGACCGTGAACTCAAGGCGTATCTTTTTTTAATGGACCTTATCCCTGCTCTTGAACGGGACGACCTGAAAAAAGCCGGAGATGTTATCTGGGAAATAGAATTCCGGGGTTCGAAAAGGGCAGAGGTCGAACACCACAGTTTTGCGATCTATCACTATATGAGCCAGCTCCGTGATGCCGGGCTCGAATTCGTGGGCATGAGTTCGGTCGGGCCTTCCATTGCCGTCGTAACGGCTCTTGACAGGAAGGCACTTGAAACGATCCTCAGACCGCTCAGCCTCACCATCGCGATTGAAACAAAGGTCGATAACGAGGGATTAAAAATCTCCCGGACCTCCTGATTTTCATCTCGTTTCCCAACACGGGGATATGATCCCGGGAACTGTCTCTCTTTCCTGCCATATATCCGGGCTGCCTGAGACTCAACTGAGAATCTGTGCATCATGGCGATCTTCTATCGGTATGGGACTTCGGATACTTTCCGGTATCTGAATAAGGGAGTATGGTAAAAAATCCAAAATAAACGATTATTTGTGCTTTTTAGTTTGACTCGTCCTTCTCTTTTCGAGATGGGCACGTACAACGCCGGCAGCGACAAGCAGCACGGTCCCAAGAGTAACCAGGATAACCAGGAGGATAAGGAGACTCATATTTTCCTTGATCACCGGGAGGGTGCCGAAATAGTAACCGCCGAGCACCACAACAAAGGCCCAGACGCAACCCCCCAGAACATTATAGAGGATAAATCGTCGGTAGTTCATAGACCCGATACCCGCAAGAAATGGAGCAAATGTCCTCACAACCGGGACAAACCGGGCAACAAAGATTGCCGCTCCACCATATTTTTCATAAAATCCGTAGGTCCGGTCGATATATTCCTTCTTAACGAGGGAGGGGAATCGTTCGAGGAAAACGTGGATACCGAGGTAGTTGCCGATCCAGTAATTTACCGTGTCTCCAAGAATTGCCCCGGCTATAATTGCGGGAATGAGCCATTGCAGCTCCATGATTCCGCTTGCCGCTGCTGCTCCGCAGACAAACAGGAGCGAATCGCCTGGAAGGAAGGGAAGTATAACAAAACCGGTCTCGAAAAAGATGATGAAGAAGATGATAAAATAGGTCCATAATCCGTATTGACTGACGACACTGGATAAATTCTGGTCGAGATTGAGGAATATCGTGATGAAAGAATTTATCATCCCGGTAAAAGTATGCGTTCGATCTCAATAAGGGTGCTGTCTTCTGTACGGATAGCCGGGGTTGATTTTTCCGGAAGGGATACGTTATAGATACAGAACTTCCTGGCATTGCAGGGATAGGTTGAGATCCTTATCATTGGGTCCGGGGTCGCACGGTTCTCCTGATCGAAAACATCTCTCTTACCGGCTAAAGACTGCGATGATCTCCGATCGGACGAGGTCACATCCCCGTACCCGCATCGACCATTCCCGCATTGCTATTGAGGATGGGATCAGAGGTGAGAAGAGGTCAAGGACCTCGTCTTCAGAGAAGTAATGCGTGATAATACCGGTGCCCCGCTGGAAGGTTCCCTCCTCAGTTGTATGTCCGATTCCAAACCTGAAATCACGGATCGAAAATTCACGGAAAAATATCTTCCCGCCCACCCTAAGCACCCGGACCGCTTCACTCGCCATCAACTGGCGATCGAGTGCCGGCATATGACCTGTTACATGTGATGCAAACACTGCATCAAACACAGCGTCCCTGAACGGGCACCAGCGGGCATCCGCGACCATCACCGGGCTGTGGTGCTGGTCCGGGAATACCTTCCTGCATAACGAAGCCGCCCGGGACGAAAAATCAATTGCCGTTACCCTCCAGTCCCGGTGGATCATTGCGGTGATGGCTTTCCCGTTGCCACACCCAAGCTCGAGGACCTGTGACTCTTCAGGTAAATCAGGCAGATCAGGAGTGAATCCGCCCCAGAGCATTCCCCTGCGGGTATAGTCCTCTTCCCAGGCTTCCTGACCCGGCTTCATTGAAAATTCCCCACTCCCTTCATCAGCAGCCAACGTTTTTTTCCCGCACATTAGTCAGTTTCCTATGGGAAAAAACATAACAGGGATTTTTTCCTCCGCAAAGGTTACCTAATCCTCCGGAAACAATTGCGGGTGAACCGCCGGCTTTGAGTAGGAATGAGCAAAATCCTCCTGCCCTTCCAGCCAGATTTTCAGGATTACGGGAAATATCCCTTTTTCCCCGGGATGTAGATCGCTGCCGAATATTCCTCAATGAAATCCGTATCTGTCAGCAAATCGATATATACCATTTTCCGGGCCACCATTTCGGCCTCCTGCCTCCGTCCCCGCGACCGGAGTGCAGCACAGGCTCCCGAGAGCGACCCGTTCCCAAGGGGATAAAAGGCTGCATTCGGGAAACGGGGGATAATACCGAACGCTACGACATTCTTCATGTCCGCATACGTTCCAAATGCCCCGGCAAGAAACACCCGCCGGACATCAGCAACATGGATCCGGTATTTTTTCATCAGGACACCGATTGCCCCGCAGACTGCAGCCTTGGAGTCCATAAGGTATGCCATATCCTGGCAGGTCATGATGATATCACGCCCGGTCGCCGTGTGTTCTTTACGGACCAGGACAAATTCAGGCCCGCCGGGTCCCTCCCGAACACCGGGTTTTCCCTCCACAAGATGCCCGGTAAAGTCAAGAATACCGGCTTTAACCATTTCGGCCGCAGCATCGATGATTCCCGATCCGCAGATCCCCCGGGGCCTTTCATCCCCTATGGTTGTCCAGGAAACGCAACCGGTCCCCGGATCGATGGAGACATGGTCAACCGCACCCCGCATGGCACGCATGCCGGAGGTAATCCCTGTGCCTTCGAATGCCGGACCGGAGGCACAGGAAGCAGAAGCGAGCCAGTCCCTGTTCCCGAAGACCAGCTCGCCATTCGTCCCCAGGTCAATAAGCAGCGAAAGGTCGCCCGATCGGTGCATGCCGGATACGATGATATCCCCGACTGCATCACCCCCGACAAAACGGCTCACGCTAGGCAGGCAGTAGATGTATGTCCCGTCATGTGCCGATACTCCGAGGTCCCGTGCCCGGATGAGTACCGGCTCACGGGGCACCGCCGCGTTTGCCAGTTCGAGAGCGGAGGGGTCCTGTGCGGTGAGAAGGTAGATCATGACGGTGTTTCCCGCGATACAGATGTCGTGAATTTCCGATACATTCACCAGTGCTTCTGCGGCCATGCATGCAATAACCGTATTTATGCTCCCGACCGCAGCCTTCTGCAACCGTTCTTTTCCGCCCGGATCCTTCACGGCGGACATTCGGGTGACGAGTTCTTCACCGAACGTGATCTGGCGGTTCAGGGCAGAGGCCGAGGCTGCAGTAATTCCAGAAGACAGGTCAACCAGCATGCCGACGACCGTGGATGTCCCGAGATCGATGGCGACCCCCCAGTTCCGGCCGGTAGTATCCCCTTCTTCAATGTCGATGACCTCGGGATATCCCGATGTCCGCCCTATCGTCACGGTGAGTGGCCCGGGGGTGGTGGCGAGCCGGTCATACTGTCCTTTTGTAAGCCGGGGACGCTCTCCGGTATACCCCGAAAACCGCACGGAGCGAAAAGACGGGTTCTCAGTCCCGCCGCGTGTGATCCTATACTTCTCAACCGAAGGCTCCAGCTGAGTGTCCTGGCAGGATACGGTGTTGAGAATCCGGGGGGCTTCGATCCTGCTCTCAACCGGGATGATAAATTCACAGTCGCCGGTGAGCAGGGTGGAACAGGCAAAACAATAGTTCCCGGCCATTTCATCAGGGGACAGCCCACCAGTACTTTCCGGAGAGCCGCGGGTGCAGGAACCGGCTACAAAGATCACCTTGCATTTCCGGCACTCCCCGCTGCCGCCGCATAAACTCTCGAACTGAATCCCGGCCAGCCGGATAGCATCGAGGACCGTTGACCCTGAATTGAGGGTCACAACCTTGTTCAGGGGATGGAATATGACCCGGACCGTTTCATCCATGCACTATCTCACCTTGATGCCTGTGATCCGGAGACGTGATACCCGGAAAAGGGGCATGAGATGGATTTCCGGCGTTACGCATACTCTTCCATCGTCTGCGGTGGCCAGTGATCGCGGATATATTTTGACAACCCGGATGAATCCTTGGGACCGACCCGGATCTGCCAGCCGGTGGTCTCCTCGGCCTCGCCGCTGATCCGGGCGGCAAGCCCCGGGATGATCAGGACGGTATGGTCGACAAGGTTCCTTACCTGATAGTTTACAAGGGCAGAGGCAATGGATTCCGCCGTCAGGATCCTGCCGGCGACGGCACTCTCAACACTGAGACCCCCGGTATCGATGACAACCAGGTAACAGTCGAGGTTTGCCGCCTTGATATCCGATTCAACCGTGAAGTACGTCAGGGCATAGTTGGTGGTCACCAGCACCGGGGAGGTCCGGTCAGGGTTCCCCAGGACCTTCACCCCGCCTTCAACCGAGACGGGTTTTCTCGGGTCGGTGTAGAGGTTGAAACGCCAGATCAACTGGGGGAGCAGTACCCAGCCGTCAAGGCTGTGCAGGATCAGGAGATCTGCGTACCGGGTAAGGAGGAGTGATGCGGTGACAGCCTCCCGCCATTTTAAGAGGTCTCTGAGATTTCGTCTCCTGCCCAGACTGCAGCCGGAGCACCCAGAAGCGGGAACCCGAAGAGTTCGTCATGATATCTGGTCGCCTCGGTCCGGATCAGAGTGAAGGTGGCCACGGTGTCCGCGAGACTGTTCCCGTTGAGGGTGCCGGGATCCAGCACAAGATCCGAAATGCCGCATTCGAGCAGGGTTTTTGTAAGGCTGCGCAATAAGGGAAGATCGCCCGGTGCAGAGACCACGAGGGGGACGTGGTAGCCCAGCGCAAGGTCGGCCATGGATTTCCAGTTCTCTTTCGTGGCTGCGTAGAGCAGGCGGGGTACGCGAGGGAATTTCAGCGAGGGCCGCCTCCATCACGACGGGATCCCATGCACAAAGAACAAGGGGGAAGGTACAGGTGGCGGCGACCTTTTTTACTGCCTGGCGGAATGTTTCCGGATCGCGGGAGGTGGATCGGATTGCAATAGCATCCGGTGCAAGTCTCCTCCCGATGTAATTATAGGAAAAATGCACGATCTGTCTCACCCGATCCAGCAGTTCATCCTCCGGCATAAGATCATGGACATCAATGGCAATGGGAGAAGGGTTGTGATACGTGAACTCATGGCGCTGGAGGACGTATTTTCCCCCGATGGTGACCGTGTGCTCCCCCTGGCCAAAGGTAACTGGTTGCACCGGCGGTGCAAGGAGGACCGTCAGCTCCTCAAGCATCCCATGGTGCTCGTCCGTCTTAAGGGGAGGCAGTCGGCAAGTATCAGTTCGCCATTCACCAGCCGGGTGGCAAAGGCCATGCAGTTTGATTCTCCGCAGTCACCGCAATTGGTCTTCGGGAGATACTTGTAGACATCGATCGGGCTGATCTCCCGGATGTTCTTCCTTCTCTTCTGTGCCTGCATACTGCCCTGTCCGTTCATACCCGCACGTTGACCCAGTCGCTTGCTTTTGTCATAGTTCCCTGCCCGCCGGTCCCGAGACGGCGGATGACGTCCCTTACCGTAAGTACCGCGGCCGGATGCATCATCATAAAAAGGTCAACCCCCGCGAGGAGAAGTGTAAGGGCATTCAGGGTCTCCCAGATCGGGCCCCGGACTCACGGGGCCCATATTCAGCCGGCATCTGCATCCATGCCTCACGGGCCGCCCACGCGTTTGCCGAGGCCGATATGACCGGGTGGGCAAGTTCGGTGTCACCCATCAGGGCCGCGTACCGTGCCCGTTCGTGGATGGAGAACGAATATTCAAGCCCGTACCCGAGGGCCACGGTGGTAAGGTCCATGACGATCTGTTCGGGAGGGATGATACTCGTAGAGACGGCGGTTCAGCTCCTTTGCATTGTTCAGTTCAAGCCCGGTGAAGGCAAGCACGAGATGCCCGTGGTCCCGTGCGGCTGTTGCAACAGGCTCAAGCGTCTTTGCGGTCGGCCATATCGAGCGTGACGGAGTTCAGCAAAAGCCGTTCGCCCTCAGCCATGGCCGCCACCTCGCAAAACACCTCAGCATCTTTCCTCGGGTCGCCGCATCCCCCGACAATCAGCGGGACATCGACTGCCTGGAGGATCTCTTCAACCGTCTGTGCTGCCTTTACCGGGGAGGTATCATGGATAAGGGGATCGGTGCTCATGAGGTGAATTGTGACAATATCGGCCCCGAATTTTTTCACATTCATCCGTGCCCATTCGGCCGGATCCGCCACGACATCCTGCACATGTTCCCGAAGCACTTTCGGGAGGTTGATGGGCATGTCAAAGACATCAAGGGCGATCGCGGGCGGGTGAGCGGCGGGGTGGGAAACGTCAGCATAGGCCGGGGCGGCCGACCCGCCGATAGTGATGGTTTTTCCCCGGCTCCCCCCGTTGTTTTTCAGTGCTCCCATGGTCACCTCCCGTATTGTGCCCGGGTACGTCTGCCCGGTGAGGTGTGAACTGATCCGGCACCAGTTCGGTGATCCGCCGGGGTGTTACGGGGGTGGTGAAGGCTTCCCGTATATCAGTACCATGCCCGATCGGAATAAACAGTTCGAGATCGCCGATATCCATGGCAAAGTTTTCCAGTTCCACCTGCTGCACACCTTTCAGGAGTTCCATGAGCTGGGGGGCAAGGGCGAGGAACTCGTTCCCCCCGGTCTCCTTTCCCGTTCCCTTGTCTGCCACCGGTTCACCCCTCCCGTGACTTCTGCGATTTCACCGGCTGGATAATGATTTTTTCAGCGGTGATCCGGGCATTTTTCAGGATGATGCGGAACCCTCCGGCCATGAGTGGAATATCCCCGCCGGAAAAAACCTGCAGCCGGTGAGCGCGGAACCGTACCTGCGGTTCAGGTGTTTTCCACCGCTTTGTTACCGGGTGCTCCCGTGCGCGGAGAAACTCCTGTAACTCAGGGATGGTCCTGGCATCTTTCTCCGTTGCGATTTTATCAACGACTCCTTCGGGGATATACGACCGGAGTTGTTCCTTGATCTCATCCGGCATCCAGACAACCCTGTCGTAACCACCGTCTGCATGCATGAACTTCCTCGACCGCATGTACTCGATCGAGATCCCGTGAAACCCGTCGACCTGCCGTCCCCCGGCGGTCGAGTCGGCCATTGTCGAAAATCCGAAGGCCGTTCACCGTGACATCCCGGAAGCCCCGGAATACAATCCCGAATCCTTCCACCTCAGGAATATAAAATGCAATACCTTCAAAACAGCCGCAGGAGGTGTGCGGGTAGCCGAACGCCGGAATAGAGATACACGCGGCTCACCTCGCCCATCGACCGCTCCCGTGCGCTTTCGTTTACCCCAGAATATTCTCCTTTTTCTGCGTCAAGACATTCGCCTTTGTCGATTGCATAGATCGGGCCTTTCGGATCGATACCTGCCGCTGCCCGCCCGTCAAACCAGCTGATGGCACCGCAGTTCGCGTACCGCTGCGGGGTGATGACGCAGACATGGGTCGGGGCAAATGACTGGCAGAGTGCACACCCGTAGAAAGTATCGACCTCCTCGTCGGAAAGCCCCCGTGCCCGTGCATCCCGCTCGTCATACGTCGCAAGGGCTTCGGTATACAGCAGGTGAATCTTTTCGGGATCCGTGACAAACGTGATCTGGATCTTATCAATAAAAGGGAGTTCATTTTTGAAGAGCTGCTCCATCACATCGCCGATCTACCGGAATGAATTCAGCCCTTTGTGAAACGATTTTTTTGAGAGCCGTATCCAGATATCGTAGCGCTGGTTCAGGTGCATGAACCCCTCGATATAGTTGGAGTACTCATGGATCCTGCGTTCGATAACTCCCTCCAGATCTTTTTCCAGCTGAGGGCCGGAAATTTCCACGATGATCCCTATCGGGTAACTTCCTCCCTCTTTCAGGTCCCCGATGTCAGGACCGACGATGGTTATTGAACCATCAGTGACCTCATCACCCGGGCGGACCCTGACGATCTCAAATTTTTCACTGACCGAAGGCCCGCCCAGCTCGATATACAGGTCATTTTTCCGTATGCGTTCGCCCTCATGAACAAGCCCGACTTCGACCGGAATATTCTCAAACATGGTCTTCCCTGGTCAGTCCCCGAGATTTTCGACGATGCCCCTGATATTTGCCGCCCAGTCCTTGATGGTGCTGTTCGGGAACGACCAGCTGGCATTGGGCTGGTAGACACAGTCAAGGGTCATCGTTTTCAGTGCCGGTGCGAAGTGCTTGAGACCGGAAAGGATCGTCCATTCCATGTAATAGGGGAGACCAACGAAGATTGCGAGGTCGTAGGGATCCTTTCCGTCCAGTCCCTTCCAGGACGAGTCCGTGAGCCGGTTGCCGATATCGACCGCCGGCATAAGCGCCGCGGGAGAAAAACCCCGGCTCCGGAACTCACGTGCCGTGCTGGCAGTCACGACAACCGGGATCTTCCCCTTGTTCGCAAGCTCGATCAGGCACTCGATCAGTTTTATTCCTTCGACCTCGTACTCAACCGCCCCGTACCCGACAATCATAACCGGTCGTTTTGCCCGCCGTATGATGGCATCGGCTATATCCGGTTTGATGATGAGGGATGCTTTTTTCGGCCCTGGGATCTCTGCGGTCTGCCAGGACTCGGCAAGCGGCATGTCAGGCCTCCTTTTGTCTGCGGACCATGCGGGGGAGGAGGGTCGGATCCGGTATCTCGCGCTCCGTCCACTTCATCTCCTGCAGGATCTTCTCAATATCCTCTTTCATGGTCAGCGGGATATCTGCTTTTTTCCTGACCAGAAGGTGCATATCGGGCGGCATCCCGCCGATGAGCCTCCGGTGCAGGTCGATATAATTGGTCAGCTTGATGGCCCTTCCCTTGCTGGTGTCGTTCGGGCGCATGGTCAGCTTGGCGATCATCACCATCGCCTCCTCCTTTGTCTCTGCCGCAAAAAAGAGATGTTCTGGGACCGGCCCGCTATAGACCTTCTCACCGGTCCGGGTGTCATAGACATACCAGTCCTGTTCTTTATCCGACCTCCCCAGCAACAGGCGACGGTACTTCGTCCCATGCGGCCCGACCACCACCGGTATTCCAAGCCTCCAGAACCCGGCTGCGATGGAGGCTGCCTTCTGCGACATCGCACCCCACGCGACGCCAACGGCTCCTACCCGGTTATAGACATAATCGGCGATCTCTTCGTAATTACCCCTCAGGGGTCGGCGGGCAAAAATGCTCGCGATCTTGATCGCAGCGCCGGATATATGCGCATTCGAAACACAGGACCCCACGTTGACGATCCCTCCCGCCTCAAATGCCCCAGAATACATCTCGTACGCGGTCTTTCCCTCCTCGTTCCGGTACATCCCGGCAGACATTGCAGCACACCCCGAGGTGCAGACGATATACCTACGCCGTGCGAATTCCATGCACATCTCGGCGACCTCCCGGGACCCTTTCGGGAAATTCGCACAGCCGACAAATGCGACAATACCCGGAATTTCCCCCAGCACGATCGGTCCGCCGACCTTCCGGATCTCGATATCCTGGATTGCACCCCTCCCGGACCGGATACAGAAGGTCTCCTCCCGGGTCCGTTTTTCTGCTGCCGCCACGATGAGGCTGTGGACGGGAATCTTCTGGGGGCAGGCAGACTCGCACCGCCCGCAGCCGATACAGTCATCGTAGAGCTCATTCAGCCCGTTGAGATTTCCCTGTGCTGCGGCCTTGACAGCATAGGAGACGGGGAGATCGTTGGG
Organism: uncultured Methanoregulaceae archaeon; assembly: GCA_963721245.1. Taxonomy (GTDB): domain Archaea; phylum Halobacteriota; class Methanomicrobia; order Methanomicrobiales; family Methanospirillaceae; genus Methanoregula. Next base: position 92,001 of record CAVRIL010000006.1, read on the forward strand.
ACAGGCACGGCGGCAGAGCGTGCAGAGGGTACATTTTTTTGCGACACGTATCAGTTCGTCGACGGCCGGGATGACCTTTTGTTTCTTTCGCAGCGGGGCGATCGCGATGGCGGTCCGGGCCGCAACCTCGCCGGCCTTTACGGGATCGAAGATCAGGGCACCGGAACTTTTTCCACTTACCAGATCGGCGATAATATCGTCCGGATCGTCTTCAGTACGGTCAGGAAGGCCGCAGCAGTTCTTCTCGCTGGTGGCAATCACGGGCGCCCGTATCTGCTGTGCCTCCTGCAGGGTATCGGCGCGGATACACTGTTCATCGATAACGATGACATCGGGGACACCGCTCCGGATATAGCGGAGCTGCCACGATACCGGCCCGACAATTTTGGCCTGGGACGAATACCGGGTCATATCGATGGCAGTGCAACAGATCCCGGTCACCTCGGCCTTTGTCATGAGATCATGGGAACGGAGGTAGGTGATGATCTCGGCGGCGGGCGGGACATTGTGACCGATGACAAGGATGACCGGCTTGCTGATATCGACCGCCCCCATGCCCAGGTCGACAAGGTCAGATGCCGGTTCGGCCTTGGGAAAACCGAGGGCCGAGATCTGGGCGAGATCGGCAATCTCCATGCCGACATGATCGACCATCCCCGCATGGAACACCTTGGACTCAAAATCCAGGTTGTTTCCTTCCTGCCCGGTATGGGTGACGGAAAGCAGGCGGTTGATCTGGTTCTCGCAGTAGTCAAGCGCATCCTCGAGATCCCCCAGTGTTTCGGGTTTCATTCCGCAGACAAGCTGGACGTGGGGGGCCTTGATCTCAACGTTCAGCCCTCCGACGTCGAGGGGGAAGTCCCTGCCGAACCTGCCGCTCAGGTGGGTGACGAGCTCGCGGGCATGCGAGGTATGGGTAGAGGCCCCGATGCTTGCGGCGAGCAGCACGGTCCGCGACTGCTGGGCTGCCATACCAATGCCGCAGGCACCCCGCTTGTTCCCGGTGAGGTCACACTTCCCGTAGGTGCACAGGCAGCAGAGGTCACAGAACGGGAGATAAAACGGTTTATACCGTTCAAGGAGTTTCCGATCCCAGTTCCTTAACGTTGTCAGGGAGGGAAAAGGGGTCGGCCCCATGGGCTCAGCCCAGGTCTCCCGGGCAATTGCACCGATCGTGATACTCAGATCCCGGAAGTGTGCGATATCGGATTTCAGTTCCCTGATATTAAGGTTGAGACCCTCCTTCCTCAATGCTACCTCCCCCATCCTCTCCAATAAGCAGTACATCACCAGAAACAACTATAAGCCTATCTGATGTGCCATACCTTTCAGCTCATTGAGAGTTACAGGGGCGGGAGCGTCCCATCGAGGATCGATACGACCGATCGGTAGGCAGGCGATGAGCCGGGGATTTCGAGGAGCGATCGCCCGCCCAGGACTGAGGATGCCACGAGTGGATCCTCAGAAATTTTTCCAGGGCAGGGAAGACCCGTCTCCGCTGTCACCCGTGCTGCCAGGTCCTCAGAGCAGGAATACCCGCAGATGACAAAAAATCTGTCAAAGGTGATGCCAGTTTCCCGGATAATCCGGTACGCCCGCTGCACATGGAGGAATGATTTGTGTGAAGGCCCCATTACATCGAAGATTACCTCAACGCTGCCGGCTATTTTCCGGTTCAGGTGCTCAAGTCCGCCCGGTGAATCAATAAGAACGTACCGGTAATTTTTCGTGATCGCCCCCAGGGCATTTTTCAGGGCGGCATCCGGGAGACAATAACATCCCTCAACCCATTTTGTACCCACCGCGATAAGGTCGAAATCCTCCCCCTCATACAGGCCCTCACTCCAGATTCTGCTTTCAATACGGCGTGACGGGGGGATGCCGACCGTCGTGCCCCCCCGCGCTATGAAGGTGTCGGAGAGGAGTTCCGCAATCGTCTTTTTGCCGGCCGCCTCCAGGTCAACACCCACCATCTCGGCAAGATTCTGATCGGGATCAGAATCGACGAGCAGGAGAGGGGTTGCCTGTTTTTCGATGAGGTACCGGGCCATCAGGGCGACAAAACTTGTTTTCCCTGTGCCACCGCGTCCCATCGTCACAATCGTCTTTGCCGGCATTCGTTACCCCCCGGGTTCCCCGGGGACAGACCGCGAACAACTGCTCTTCACCAGCAGGTCTGCCAAGTGGCGGATTTCCTGAAATGCGCACGAGCTGGTTTCATCGATGACCAATCCGGTGACTCCGGCATCAGAGACCTGCAGATCAAACGGGATGAGTGCAAGCAGCCTGATCCCTTTCTTCAAGGCGAACTGCCGGATGACATCTTCCTGGCCCGGCCCGGTGACCCGGTTTCCCACCAGTCCGATGGTCGCGATATCTGATGTGGAAGCTACTCTGCAGATGCTGCCGGCGATTTCCAGGGATTTGCGGTTTGCGTCGGTCACGACAATCAGGGTATCGACATGGTCTGCCGTCCCTCTCCCCAGGTGCTCCATCCCGGCCTCCATGTCGAGAATAACCAGCTCATCTCTTTCCTCGACCAGATGGCGCAACAGTGCCTTTACCAGAGTGTGTGCCGCACACATGCACCCCCCGCCCATCGATCGTATCGTCCCCATGACAATGAGATGAACCCCCGACGGTGTCGGCACAGCATACTTACTCACGATGTCGTCGACCGTGAACGTCAACCGGAATATACCGGAAAAGGTTGTGCCGGTCTTCTTCTGGATCAGCTCCTCATTTTCGGCTACCGGAACGATGGCAGCAGATTCTTCCGGGGACAGCCCCAGCGTCAGCGCGAGGTTCGGTGACGAGTCTGCATCGATGGCGATTACATTCTGGCCTGAGCGTGCAAAGAGGGCAGCAAGGGTACCGGCAATAAAAGTCTTGCCCACTCCTCCTTTTCCTGAGACTGCGATTTTCATGGGGGATTCCCGCTGATGTGAAACAACCTGAGTGGTGTGGCCGGAATGATTATTCTTTTGGCGGGGTTTTCCACATGGTTACCGGGCTGACAATGAAGAGAGAAATCGCAGGCATCTTTCACGATACAAGGTCGGGAGGTGTATCGTTGGGCCCACCGTTTGTCCAGGGAATATGACTGGAGATGTGGGGTCACTGATTCTGTCCCACCGGAGCTGGATTCTTTTGTGTGGCTGGAATATATCGCGGATACCATCCTTGTCGGATGGGCTCCTGACCTTCTCTACCCTTTATGAGGATTCAGCAACGAACCCATCAGGAGAAGTAGAGCCTGAGTTTTTCCTGTACCAGGGCAGCCAGTTGATCAACTGAGCCGGTGCGGTTTATTTCGTCAGCAGTGATGATCTGGTGGATGGATTTGCCGCTCTGCATAAAAACCGCGGGGACCATGATATCCAGTATTCCGAACTCCTGCTGGAAGTCATCGAGGTAGAGGAACCGGGAGGGAATACCAAGATCCGAAAGGAAACGTTTCCACCCTTTTTTCATGCCGACCGGCGTGATGATGAGGGAATACAGGTGGCATTTTCCGGTTGTTCCTGTCCCGGCACTGCGGTGGTAATCCGTAACCGCAGAGAGGTGGCTCCTCTCGATACTATAGACGAACAGCAGGACCGGGTTTGATTGCATGTTACATCCCAATTTCTTTCAAAGAACTTAATGATTGGGTTGTTTTTGGAGCGATACCACCCGGGATCGATCAGGAAAATGCTCCGCTTCCTTTCCAGCCGAACCAGGGTTACGAGGTACTTTTTGATGGCGGATTTGCCAGGCACCCGTTTACCGCACACAGAACCAGCTGTATGGACAATGACTTCCTGCCAACGGTCATAATCAGGTAATATCCGGATTGCTGCAACAAAAGGGGGAGAATCGTTTTTTCCCGGGATCTTAAAAATTTCCGTCGGTACCTGGATTTTCCCGGTTTCTGCCAGGAAGCCCCCGCAGCATACCCGCCCGGTAAAGACGATCTCATTATGAGGTATATCCATGCAATAGTATACACAGGAGAGCCAGCCAGCGAAGGTATACTCATGCTCGACATCAGGTTCATACGGTCCAGCCCGGAGATAATCAAGGCAGATCTCGAAAAACGCGGTGACACTGGAGAAGATCGGGTGGGTCGATGACCTGCTGGCTAAGGATGTCGATGCACGCGAGACTTAAAATCGAGACAGATGCCCTGCGCCAGCGCCGCAACACGATTGCCCGGGAGATCAATGCGGCACGAAAAGGCGGACAGGATGCGACGGCCCTCATGGCAGAGGCTGCGCAGCCCTTCCCGGGAAGGATCCGGGATAATGAGGCCGAACAGGAAAGAATCGCGGACGCGATACACGCCTACCTGATGCGGTTGCCCAATATCCTTCACGAGAGCGTTCCCGTCGGAAAAGACGATATCGGAAAATGTTGAAATCCGTCGTGAAGGTCCGATGAGGACCTTTGATTTCGAGCTGAAAAATCATGGTCAGCTGGCAGCCGAGCAGGGATGGGCTGATTTTGAGCGGGCGACAAAGATATCCGGAGCAGGATTCTATTTCCTGAAAGGCAGTCTCGTCCTGCTGGACCTGGCACTCCAGCGTTTTGCCATTGACCTGCTGACGAAAGGGTATACCCCGATTATACCCCCGTACATGATCAACCGTTCCTCGTATGAAGGCGTCACCGATCTCTGCGATTTTGAAAAGGTCATGTACAAGATCGATGGTGATGATGCCTACCTTATCGCCACCAGCGAGCACCCGATTGGCGCCATGTACAAGGACGAGATCTTCGAGACAAAAGATCTCCCTCTCCGTCTTGCCGGTATCTCTCCCTGTTTCCGGCGCGAGATCGGTGCGCATGGGCTTGATACCAAGGGGCTGTTCCGTGTCCACCAGTTCACCAAGGTCGAACAGTTCGTCTTCTGCAGGCCCGAAGACTCATGGCAGATCCATGAGGAACTGCTGGCAAATGCAGAGGAGATCTTCCGGAAGCTTGGAGATCCCGTACCGGGTTGTGAATATCTGTACCGGAGATATCGGTACCGTGGCAGCGAAAAAATATGATATCGAGGCATGGATGCCCCGGGAGAACGCTTACAGGGAAGTCGTGTCCTGCTCCAACTGCACCTCATACCAGGCAGTCCGGCTCAATATCAGGGTCCGGGACAAACATGACTTTGAATCAAAACAGCACCTCCATACCCTGAATTCAACGGCCATTGCGACATCGCGGGTGATGCGTGCCATCCTTGAGAATTTCCAGGAGAGCGACGGGAGGGTAGAAATCCCCGGAATACTCCGCCCGTATATGAATGACCAGGAATATCTCTGATTTTTTGCCCGATAACGAAACGGATACCCAACAAATACTTATTTTTATTGCCAGCACAATTATAGTTGAGAATGTGCTACCATGGGCTATCCAGAACTGGACCGTGATGAGTCCATAATCCTTGAAGCGAAAAATGTCAAATTCAAATCCATCTCATTTGATGCACGGCTTACTACCCGTCGCATTATTCTTATCGACAGCAGAAAAAATATTATCCCCCCCCAGGAGATACTCCTGGCAACCATCTGGAAAGTTGAGGCCGGAGAAAATGCCATACGGGACCACCTGTTAACACTCACTGTCGTAAATAATGCCGGTGAAAAGGATCAGATCGTCCTGACCTTTCCCCGGCTGGCAGGCGCAGAGAGAAAACGGGAATGCAATGACTGGGCAAGGAAACTGCAGGGTCTCATACACCCGTCAGCGCCGGGTGCCGAACCTGCAGACCAGACCGAATACGAAAGCCGGGAAAAACAGGAAATATCACCGACCGGCAGGGGAGAGGTGGCAGGGCGGCGCCCGGTAAAAAAGAGGATCGAGACCGCCCGTCCCCGGGGTAAGATCGTCGATCAGGCACCTGCCACTCCAATGCCCCCGGAAAAGACCGCCGAGCAGCCCCCGCTCACTCCCAGACCGGGAGATAAGACCCCCGCCAAAGCCCCGGTCGCTCCCAAATCCCCGGTTAAAATTCCGGAACAGACTCCTGTGACCCCGGTGGAGACATCGTCCTTACCTTCCGGGATATTCTGTTTACGCTGCGGGAATCGCGTGCCGGGCAGAATCGACCTACTGCAACCGCTGCGGGTCCCCGATGAAACCACCGGCTGAAAAGGAAACGGCACCGCCTCCTGCTCCAGAGGTACCACAGGTCCAGATCCCGCCCCCGCCGCCAGTTGGATCTGCTGCCGGGGACCGACCGATCGAACAGATTATACATTCGATCGAACCCCTGATTGAGGACTCTGTGCCCCGCACCCAGCCAACCCCGCTGGTGAAAAAACGAAGCCCCCTGATCATCTCTGAACAGGCAGTATCTGAACCGGAAGTGGTGATATCACCGCCGGAACAGCCTGCCAGCGCCACTCCTGCCGGTTCTGCCCCTGTCGTACAATGGCCGGTACTGCCATCAACAGATTCCGTCCTGGCCCCGATCCAGATCCCTGAGCCGGATCAGCCTTCGTCCCCACCCCCGCCGGTCCCTTCTACCCGGCCTCAAAACTCCCCGGCACCCTGTCGATCGTGCTGCTGGTGATTGTCGTCCTCGCATTCATCGGAGGGTTGATCATAGCAGCAAATCTCGCACCCGGTGAGCCGGCACCCGGAACACCCGCACCGACCCTCGTGAAGACCAGCCTGGTCACCACCCCGGCAACTGCAACGCCAACAACCGTGAGAACGGTTGTGACCACCCCAACCCCGCCTCCAGGAACAACACTGGTCCCTATTCCCCCCTCCGGAGTATTTGTCAGGGTGTTTTACCCCGGTACCTTTACCGGCCTGATCGGTACGCCGGGCAACCAGTTTAACGTCAACGATGCCGGTGATCAGGTCTACAGCATATCGACTACGGATGGCATTGTTTCGGTATTCGTCCAGAAAAAGGATGGTTCGGGGGACAAGATGACCGTCGATGTCTATAAGGACGGCGTCCTCGTAACAAGCAGGTCGACCACGACCCCCAAAGGTACCGTGGAGATCCAGTTCAACCTGAAATCTCTCCAGTCAGGTAATGTCAGTGCCACGCCGACTATGTAAGAAGACAATGGAAACCGGACCGATCAGGTATCTGAAAATTCTCTATCTCCTCCTCCGAAGCAGCTGGAGGGAATAGGGTCCTGTTCCCATTTACCGGAACGATTCCATTTTCCATCAACCCTCTATAAGGCAGGCGATCCTCCTTAATTATCATGATTTACTTCAAAAAAGTGTAGAATGAAATTACCTTGCGTAGGCCTCGACGAGGTCTCTTGCGGTAATAATGCCGGCAATCTGCTTCTTTTTCATCAGGGGGAGCCGCCTGACATGCTGTGCAGACATGATCTTTGCTGCTTCATGGATGCTGATGCCCAGGGGTGCGGTTTTCAGCGGCGACGAGATGGCTTTACCTACCGGTGTATTCAGCATTGTTCCCTGCATCAGGAACTTCGAGAGGAGGTCGCGTTCGGTAAATATGCCTGCAGGCTTCCCGTCACGGTTGACGATCACGCTCCCGATCCGCTTTGACCCCATAATACATGCGACACATTCAACAGACTCTGTTGCCTCAACGGTGACGACGTCACTCGTCATAAACTCATCAACAGTAAGAGAGGTCTCCGGGGCATCCGGCATCTCCCGTATCAGGTCAGATGCGGTGATCACCCCGACCAGATAACCACATTCGAAGACCGCCAGCCTTCCCTTCTTCCGGATCATGGTACTGGCAGCGTCCCGGATCTCGCTTTCCGGGCATACCTTGACGAGAGGGTAGGACATCACCTGCTCAACAGCCGTGGTCTGCAGGTCAAGACCGTCTGCAAGCACTCTGGAGAGCAGATCCCGTTCGGTCACGATAGCAATGGGCGTACCGTATTTCATCACGATAAGGCTCCCGATATGCCTTTCACCCATGATCTTTGCAGCGTCTGCCATCGAGGTTGAAACCGTCGTGGTCACGACGTCGCGGCTCATGATGTCGTTTACCTTGAGGTGACGTTTATAGTCCTTGTATGCCCGGTCGAGCACACTGGGGAATTCAATTCCGGGTTTTTCTGGTGCTGGCATGGATAATCACTCCATTGAGAGTTGGGTTCTTCTTATTAAAAGTATCGGTGCCTGGTGTCGCCAACGGCCGGATCTGGTTTCCAAGGAAGTCAGGAACCTGTAGGATTCTGAGTCGACAAAATCTTGAAAAATACGGGATACGGTTCCCATTCAGGATCATGATGGACTTTATTAAAAACGGGTGTTAAAAAATGGCTTTGTTGAAATCCTCACAATATTCTTCTCAACGCTCTTGGGGGCTGCGGCATGTAATGCCTCCGCCTGCGCCGCTGTGGCATCCCTCTAAGCGATAATTCCAGAGAAGGTAATACAACACAATCGCAAAGCGCAGGGGGTTCGGGGGGACAGGCACTGCCCCCTCCGATAATAGGCAATTCGCAATTTGTTAAAATTTTGGGTTTCGACAGAGCAAAAAAAATAATGTGGTGATCCGCGAAGCATGGGAAAATAATGAATTTCTCGTAACCAGCCCGGTTCTCCCGGTCCGGTATCAATATCAGGACTATATATCTCCGGAAGTACCACGAATTGTTACATGGTGTCACTGGACCCGGCAACAGGAGTATACATCATTGTTATCGCAATTGTCGCCGTCAGTATTCTCTACGCAGTTATCCGCTGGTGGCGATGGTTCCGGTGATTAGCACACGGGGTATCCGGTTTTTACAAGGCCCCGCCATCATACGGGGAAAACATCCAAGGGCCGGAAATATACTACAGGTTTCGTACGAACCGCGATTCTAAAAAATAAGACTAAAGTACAGTTCGTTCCCCGGATTATTCGATCCTGTCCGGTGACCTGAACTTCCAGGCACCATCCTCCTAATTTATATCCTTGAAACGAGATCACCATCAATCGATGGACAAGCCTGACATCTACCGCTTAAACCTTGAGCTGATAGTCACCGATCCAGTCATGACAGCGGTGAAAAATTACGATATCAACATCCCGGAGGTCTGTATTACCGCAATAGCCAGGGAGATCGACAGGCTCAACAGTATCAGCGACGCCGTTGCCCAGACCACGATATCGATGGAAAATGAAATTCAGGAGCTCAGGGAGGCCTGCCGCGTGGTGCGGGAGAGACTGGTGAAGGCCGAAACAGAACTGGCCGGACACAAACGCTGGAGATGGACCAGGTAAGACGAACGTCTGGGTTTATGCTTAAAAAAGTGTACTCATTTTTTCCTGTGCTTTACTACAACCAATCCACCAATGACCAGCGCAAGTCCGCACATTTCCCCGGCAAGGGGGGACCTCGCCGTAGATGTCGGAGCCGGGGGAGTGGCTGAGGGAGTTATTACTGTCGTTGTGTTCGGGGCGCTCAGGCTGGAAGGTGAGTTTGGTATACACGTCATCGACCTCCGGGTCACTGAAGGCCTCGGAGAGTGCCTGTGAGGCATTTTCATTCTTCATACTCCCGGCACCGGTAAGGTTGAAAATCAGGGAGTTGGTCGCCATGTTCACTACCTGGCCGGCAAAGCCACCAGACTCTGCCAGATCGATATTGAAATCCGAGTTGGAACCCGGGCTCTCGACAAACACGTAATAGGTTGCCGGAAGCAGTCCTGTCGTGGAGAACGTCTCTGAGAAATCACCGGCCACATCGACAGGAACTGTCGTGACATTCACATAATTTCCGGCAAATACCCAGATCTGGACCGCGGTGGGGAGCGTATCACCGGTCTGCCGTACCAAATATGGTGACCGGATCACCGACAACCGGCGTTCCTGTGGTGATCGATGCGGTCACATAATAGGACGGGGTGGAAGCACTGATTGCATCGGTGCCGGTGGTGGTTGTTACCGTTGCAGAGTTACCGGAAGTAACTAAGCCGGAGACGGGGAGTACCGCCAGAACAGCCAGGAACATCAGGGCAATGACCGTAGATCGCAGGGAGGATACAGGTTTGTTCATGCGGAGGCTTATGGTACTGATGCTAAATATAGTATGGGGATACCAAACACGGATCCGTTCTCGTGAAAGTACATTCCTCACGGTTTTTTCGGCTGAAGCATCAGGAAAGGGTCTGAACCAATCAGGAATTCAATGTTCTCACTGCGGTCTTATTACAAAAGAAAGGTCAACAGTGCTCCGCCGGTGATGATGTCCGGATTCCCTCTTTCCCAAGTTTATCCTGATAAACAGATCAGTGAGACAACAGGGTGAATATGATGCACCATCTGCGGGCACCGGAACCTTTAGTGAATGAGCATCAGTTATTTAAGGATCAGCTCTCTTGCGGCCGTCAAATCAGGTGGCAATCTGGGGAAAGATGTCCGGAAACTGGCAGATATGCCCGATCCTCACTTCAAACTGGAAGAGGAATGGGCGTTTCCGCTACTGATATTAATGCTCCCGCTCTCTCTGGGGAGATCACTCCGGACTTGAAGAATTCCCTGGAACTCATTGAGCGGTTGAGGAGAGAATTTCCCCATCTTTCAGAAGATCACCCTACAATCATCCGCATGCTGGAGGACTTCGATGATGCGGTGAGAACTGAAGGAAAGACTGAATTTTCCCCGTTCTTCAGCAATCTGATTCACCACGCACACGCTGAGGAGGGAATTCTCTTTCCGGCAGCGATTCTCATAGGTGACTATCTCCATCTGAAACTCGGAGTCAATACAGAATCAGATCATCTGTAAGAAATGCTGGTATGAAGCATTGTTCTTGCTCTCACTCTTTTACCATCGATTGAGTGAACATGCACAATCGCTGAATACTATATTCGCCCCTTCCTTGTTACGATGACCCCTGTTCCGGTTCGTTAGGAATTTCCAGGATAAACAGGATGCGAAATCAATCGATTCAGAATATTAAACATCCATGAACTCATTCTTACATTTCAGTAATATGGTTTGTCCGAAATGCGGAAAGGAACATCCGGATACAATTCAATGTTTCGATGTCAATGAGAAAACCCACTCATATGACACTCAGAAAGAGAAGGTATACGCACCAGTCATGCCTCTCATACTGTTCGGAATAATCATTATTCTGGCGGTGTATCTGCTCCCACTGGGAGGAGTGCCTCTTGCCAGGCGGGCAGATTTGTGCTCCTCGCCTTCGTTCATTTTCTATAACTGCCCAGGGGGAATTTCATGGATTGTATTTCTTGAATGGTTAGCGGGTGTTGCGTGTATTATTGCCGGGATTTTTCATTGGAAGAAACGGTAAATTTGTTTCAAGGAGATGGCGATAGTGCCTGACGTGTATATTCACGGATTCGATCATTAAACACTGTCGATCCTTCGTTTGTCATTGCTCCAGGCATTTTCCATCAAGCGATTTATTGCAGATTTCAGGACTCTATTTTAAAAAAAATATATTGGAAAGGGTAATAGTTCCCGTTTCCTGACCGGGATATCAAATTGTTTCAAAATTTGTTTCAAATTTTATTGTATGAACGTAATTTTATATAATTACAATTCGATGGGCTATCAGAGCGGGTCCCCTCTTATACACTCCAGGACAAGCTCAAACCGTAGATGAAACACCAATGCCATGAAACACATGGGGACTGATTGGTCCCCATCTCCTCCAATGTCCTCCATATTTTTGTTGGCGTTCTGCTTTGCTGATTTCTTTTTTCAGCGGAAATGGAGTATGGTTCCCTTATCTTATGCTGTCATGGAGTAAATTATTCAGATGGAATACGGCCCGTTATTAATGGATTGATGAACCTTTTTCCGGAGCATCCCCTTGCTGACAGGTACCGCGAGAAATTAATCGGATTTTCCGCTATAAATTATTTGCATGGCATATCGGTATTGCAAATATATTGTGCAAATTAATATAAATAAATAAGAATTATTCTGGTTTAGTCACATCTGTGACGCGGAGGGAGGAAACATGGAGCTGGTTCAGTTACAAAGGGAACGTGATTGTGTGGAGTATGGAAATCTTCGTGATTATGAGGGTCAGTACCGAGAAAGCACTCGCTGCATATGATAGTGCCCTTCGGATTGATCCCGAAGATGCTGATGCGTGGTATGACAAAGGAGAGACCCTGAACAAAATGGGAAGACACGCAGAAGCAGCGAAATGCATCGCAACCGCAATCGATCTCTATTGCGGATAATCATAACATCCTTATTTTTGATGTTTAAAACGCCTCCAAGGAATTGGATTTCCGGAATGAAAACCAGGGATGAATGCTCTGCACTGACAGGCCTTTTCAGAACTCATTCGCCATACTGGACACAGATACCGGACGGAACGATTCGGGAATATTGCCGGGAAAATGCAGATCACTTTAGACTTATAGTCATACATTATTTTGAGTACGGTTTGTATTCTTGATTCAAAATTTAATTTTTGCCAAAAAAGATTTATTTTCAGAAGCATGTTTGTGAATCTGTCTGATGAGTTAAAAAAATTCATGAGACAGGATATTTTCTATGCCAGAAGGAAAGATGGGAATGGAACATGGAATGGGTGGAGAAGAGGGAATGGACCACATGAAAATGATGTGGGAAAAACTCGATGAAAAGACTAAAAAGATGGTCATGTCGCGGATGCTTGAGGAGAAAATTATGATGAAGGAAGCATGGCTCAAGCACATCCAGCACAAGATCGACACAATGAAAATGATCAAGGCCGCAATGGATAAGATGTGACCCGGCGTTTTCTTTGAGGGAATTTTTTTTTACTATTGATGTAATTTCATTTGTTTGTCAGAAAATATGGTTCTGTTGCGTTTTCAGGATGTCGCATATGTTGGCAGTTGGTGTTGCATCGCGGTTTGACGCAGAGAAACCTTGATATTTCTGTCGTTGCATCTTATCCTTTTACGGGCAAATGAGTTAATAGTAGGAAATAATCCGATTCGTATACAGAGGTTAGGAATGAATAATTTCTTATGGAACAGAGCATTGAACCATGAATGAAAAAATGCTGCTATGGGGATTCGAACCCCAGTCGCGGCGTGAAAGGCCGACATGATTGGCCGGACTACACTATAGCAGCGAGTTGGTATTATCTAGTCTTCTTTCGGCTCCTTATAAATAGGTTATGGAGTGGAGATACATCCGGTTTGGCAGGTCCGATTCTCTCTGTTCAAAATTTATTTTTTATTGATGGGATAGCCTTCCGTCTCGGTCACGGTCTTGAACGCGGCCATCAGCTGGCGGGTGACCGGCCCGGCTTGCCCGATCCCGATCGTCCGCCCGTCCATCCCAGGTGATCGGGGCGACTTCGGCGGCGGTGCCGGTGACAGAAGACCTCGTCGGCGGAATAGAGGTCGAAGTACCCAGGTTCTGCTCCTTTAACGGTGATACCCAGTGGATTTCGCAATCTCGAGGAGGACCATCCGGGTGATCCCGCGGAGGTTGTTGAGGGTCGGCGGGTGTGATGATCTCGCCGTTCTTCACGACATAGAGGTTGTCGCCCGAACCCTCGGAGATGTAGCCGTTCGTGTCAAAGAAGATCGCCTCATCGCCGCCCTTGTAGTTCGCCTCGATCTTGGCAAGGATGTTGTTCAGGTAGTTCAGGCTCTTTACGTTCGGCGGGAGGGCATCGGCCGGGTTCCGCCGGACCGAGACGGTGATTGCCCTCAGCCCCTTCTCATACAGGTCGCCGTACATCGCGCCCCACTCGATGGCAATGACGATGACCGAGGCTATCGGGCATTTCCGCGGGTCGAGACCGAGGTCCCCGACCCCGCGGCTGATGATCGGGCGGATATACGCATCTGTCAGCTTGTTCCTCCGGAGCACCTCGCAGATGACCTCGGTCATCTCTTCCTTCGAGAGCGGGAGGCTTGAGGTCGATCGTTTTTGCCGAATCATACAGGCGGTCAAGGTGTTCTTTAAGGCGGAAAACCTTGCCATTATACGCCCGGATCCCTTCAAACACTCCGTCCCCGTAGAGAAAGCCGTGATCGAAAACCGAGATCTTTGCCTGCTCGTCCGGAACATACTTCCCATCAATGTAAATGATCATAGTTTTTCATGGGGTGTACTGGGTTTTGTAGTTTTTTCTTTTTATTCCGGGGGATCTTCCTGCAGTCACCGGAAAAAAACAGCAGCTCTACCGGGTTTTCCGGCAGAGCCCGACAAAATGCCGGAACATCCCCTCACTTGCCACCGGGTGCAGGTGGGTATAACTGCCCAGCGTATTGTTTACTACCGCGCCATCAAGATTATCCTGGATCCCAACCCCGCGGGAGAGCTGGTAGGCAAACGCGTGTACCCGGGAAGCACAACTTCGGAGTAATGAAATTCATGACCCCGGAAGGGTGCTGCCCCAGCGGGGAATCATTCGTGCTCGTCCCTTCAACATAACTGACCACGCGGCGGGACGGCATCCGGGTCTCCCCGGTAAACACCCCGCACATCTCGTAGTCCTGATCTTCACCGGAGCATCGTGCCAGCCTTTTTTCAGGGTCATACGATCGGTCAGGTACATGAGTCCACCGCACTCCCCGTAGACCGGAGTACCATTCCGGGAAACTTCCCGCAGGGCTTCCCGCATACGGTCGTTTGCCTCCAGCTCGCTTAACAAAGAGTTCCGGATAGCCTCCCCCGATGATATATCCATCTCGCATCCGGGAGTCGGTCATGCACAGGACTGAACGGAATATATTCTGCACCTGCCGCGTGAAGGATATCGAACAGATCGGCATAATAAAAATTGAATGCCTCGTCGAGTGCAACACCGATCCTTACGTCCCTGTCCGCAGGTACGTCAAAAAGCGTTGTATATTCCGGGAGATGAGGGCACTTCCTTCATGACCGACCCAAACCGTTCAAGATCCACAAACTTCCCGATCATCTCCGTGATGGTCGCGATGCGGGCATCAAAGTCACCCTGCCCGGTACCTTCCCGGTACGGTACGAGCCCGAGATGCCGCATGGCAAGGTGCATCTCTTCCATGCGGGGTATCGCCCCGATAACCGGTACACCGCAGTAGTGCTCGATGGCAGTCGACAGCCTTGGCACGGTGTGATCCACCCTTCACATTGTTGAGAATGACCGCGGCGATCTGCACCTCCGGGTCAAATGCCTGGAACCCCTTCACCAGCGCAGCCGCACTCCGGGTGATACTCTGGGCAGATACGACAAGAACCACCGGGATATCGAGGATTTTTGCGATCGATGCGGTACTGCCGACATCGGTGAGGGCATCTGCCCCTTCGTAGAGCCCGCGGACACCCTCGACCAGGGCGATATCGGCGTCGCGACAACCGAAATGAAAAATATCCCGTATCTGGTTCTCTGACAAGCGTGAAGCTGTCGAGGTTCCGGCAGGGGCGCCCGGAGACTGCAGAAAGGTAGGAGGGATCGATATAGTCCATCCCGACCTTGAAGGTCTGGACCCGGTTGTCTTTTGAAAGCAGTGCGGTCAGGGCGAGCGTGATGCTTGTCTTTCCGCTCCCGGATCGGTCGCCGGTGATGAGGATCTGTTTCATTCACAGGCTCCGCAGGACGGCTCCGAACTCGCTCTCCACAATATCCCGTACACCGAGGGTCTTGGGGTGGAGGTCGATCTCCACGATCACGTGCTGGTGCCCGATCTCCCGGAGCGGACCTACCTGGCGGGGACCGTTGGTCACCGAGAAGCATTCGATCCCCTGCGTGTATTCCGGCGGAATCGCATGCGGGACGCCGCAGATCAGGGCAAATGCGGGCTTCAGTTCAAGCAGTTCTCTGCCCGAGCAGATCGCCATTTGCCCCGTACTCGTCAAGCGCCCCGATCACCTCGACCGCCAGACCCCGCGGCCTGCATCTCGGCCAGAATCCGTTCTGCGTCCAGCCGGGTCTTGGGAAGTCCCCGCTGGTCGAGGTTGGCGATATAGGTGATATCTGCATCCGGGCAGGCGTCATGGAGCGCGACCAGTTCGTCGGCAAACATGTAGGCCGTCTCCTTCTTTGCGTTCATGATTGCGACTCCTTTCTTACCGCTCCGGGCAAGTTCCAGCAGGCGGCAGGCGGCAACATGTTTCAGGTCCCCCCGGGAGGGTTCGATGTAGGCCTGGCTTGCCGCACCCCTCAGGCGCTCCACCTCGTTGGCCTTTGCCATCAGGAACTGCTGGCGGAGGAGTTCGTCCCCGGAGATCCAGCCGGCCTCACATGCCGCTTCGAGCGTTGAAAGCACCCCGGCAATATTCTCCAGGTATCCCGGCATGGATATCGACTGCGATAGTGGGAGTAACGATTCCGGCACCGTCAATCGCTGACTGGAGGTCCTCGCCGATGATCATCGACACGCAGGTCCCGATGACCGCCATCCGTTCCGGTTTGAAATGGTCCTCGGCATACCGAAGGACATCCTCAAGAGGCTTCTGGCCGCCAAAGATGAACTCGTTATCGGCAAGCGACGTCGTGAGCACCCGCATCCCGTCCTCCTCCAGGAGACGGGCGTGCTTGAAGGAGCAGCCGGAGGGGCCGTGAAGGATGGCAACATCTACCTTAAGATCGCGTGCCGTATAGAGCGCAGCGACAATGGAACTGGGACGAGGGTGCATGTATTTCATGGTTTGATCATCTCCAGGTTTTGACGGCGAGGACAATGGACCCGTGATTGGTCATACGGCGCGCCATTGCACTGGCTTCTTCAAGAGTTTCTGAACGTGCCGGCACAGGTGGTGACTGGCCGTTGCATTCCCCGGTTTCCGGCAGGGGGGAG
The DNA here is from genome assembly GCA_963721245.1 of uncultured Methanoregulaceae archaeon. Lineage (GTDB taxonomy): Archaea > Halobacteriota > Methanomicrobia > Methanomicrobiales > Methanospirillaceae > Methanoregula. The sequence goes on from CAVRIL010000006.1 coordinate 108,699, forward strand.
GTCCCCACCCATACTATCCGGCTGGGACGGATCTGCCAGATGGCCTGACGCATCTGGTCAGGGGAAAATCCCTCACAGACCGCCCCGTCACCGGCCACCTGCCCGATGACGAGGGTGATCTCCTCTTCTCCGGACAGCTGCCGGGCATACCGGGCTGCACTGATGGTTGTTGCTGCATTGGTTCCGCTGTTGGCATTATCCACGATGAGGAGACCATTTTCCCGGGACACGGACATCCTGCCCGGGAGGGCGCAGAACGAGGACAGAGGAGCGGGGTCGATGCCAAGTATCATCGCCGCTGCAGCGGCAAGCATCAGGGGAGTCTGATAGCCGGGAACGGCAAGAAGCGGGTTTGAGAACCTCCCTGATGCTTCCGGAAGTGTAATCCGGCATTCTTCGCAAGTGCATGCTGCTACATCCTCGATATGAATACCCTGCCCATTGCTGAATTCAGGAATATTCTCTGCCAGGAGAACGCGCCGGGAATTGAGTGCAGAAGCGACCTTTGCAGCAAGGGCCGATTTTTTTCCCGCGGCAATGGGGTAATTGCAGGAAGATGTAATGATGGAAAGATCGCCAGCACCGCTGACACCTAGGGATTCCTCGGCAATCAGCCAGCCACGGATCGAATGCGCCATGTCTGCCGCAGCAAGCACCGATGCGGGGGTGATACTTGACCTTGAGATGAACCTCTTTTCCGGGAAGCGGTACGTCCCGGTTGAGGTATGCAGGACACCCGGGCCCGTCATCAGGAAGGCGAGCGCATGTGCCGTGGTTGTCTTTCCCCGTGCACCGGTAATCTCGATCATCGGGTGCGGGAGGTGATTCCCCAGCAACCGGCGGACCGCTTCGTGATGGGTGATGACCGGTGCCGGGGAGAACCTGAGCAACGGGTGATCGGGGTCGAGGTGCACCGGTGCCACAATCAGGTCGTAGGTCCGGGTAAGAGCTATCGGTACATCAACGGCGCTCCCGTTCCGGTACACATCCACGCAGTCAACACGATCTCCCCGGGCAGAAAAGGTCTTTCCCAGGGTGTTCCCCCCATGAATCGTGTCAAGGACCAGGATGTCCATAAAAAAGTTCAGAGCAGGGTGAGCGCTTTTGTCGCGTTCTTTACCATCAGGTCAGCAAGGAGGGGATCGCTCCCTATTGGATCTGCGTAGACAAGCGGGACGGACCTGCCGTTTAAGGTAAACCACCCTTTCTTGTGCCTTCCGGAAGGCCGATCTCCCCGGGGATATCCTTTTCGATGTGAACACCCTTTGCAAGGAACAGGGGGACAACGACAAGCGCATCGATTGGTTCATGCCGGAAGTCGTTGAGCGATTCCCTGATGGTCGGTTTATTCATGTTCATAAACCCGCATTTTACGATAAAATCCGTGTTTTGTGACTTGATCAGAGATGCGGTATTCTCGACGAGCTCTTTGTTGTAGGGCATCGTGCTCCCGTGCCCGACAAGTAACATTCCCTTCTTACCCATGTATGCAAACCTCAATGTACATGTTATGTGAGATTACCTGTACGACCAGACATTCTGGTCGTACCTATCACACTGTATGAAAAATGGGTACTGATCGTAATAATTTTTATCGGAATTTACCTGAATTTTGTCTACCCGGACTTCTGGTGTCCGGGTTCCGGCGCAGGATCGTCTCTTTTCAGCATCGGGCGCTGCGGCAGGTATTAAAGGACGATATGGATTGCCAGCAACCGTTGTTGCATGATAATAAACTGGGAAACCGAATCCGTCATTCCAAAGACAAACGCAAGGAAAACTCCAAACATCGCAAAAATAACCAAAACAACAGGGAACCAGAACAGTTCGCTTTTTCCGAAAAAACTTTCCTTTCCCCGGTTGATCCTCGCTGCGGTTTTATGGACATCATGCATCCCGAACACCCAGCTGCCTGTCATCAGGACCAGGAAATGATGACAAAAAAACCTACAAAAGGGCGGATTGTGGCCATATAGGAAGAAGGAGCGGCATTATATAAAAACGCCAGAAGGCTTCGAAGAATTTCAACCCGTTCCAGGTTTTCCCGTCGTATCACCGGCCCCAGCCGACAAAGATGAGACAATAATACTGCCAGAAATTTACTTCGGAGTTCCTCTATTCCATCTGTTCCGCCTCGTGCTGAATCCGGCCAGATAGTTATTTTCATTCAATTGCATGCAAAGTAATTTGGTTGATCAGTCTCAACAGATATGAATCTATGATGGATGCCTTCGAGCGCTTCGGGTTGCTCATCAACGATCGTATTGTCAGGACACCCAGTAGCGATCGCGTCGATGGCAGGGATCGTTGACGCCGATTACGTGCTCAAACGTGCAGACCATATCGGGATGGCATGCATCGGAGGGCTATTCCATCGACCAGCCTACCATGGATGCGGCAAAGGCCGTCACAGCCGAGGGAAATCGCAAGGAATTTTTGTATGACGACCCGGTCAAAGAACTCAGAACACAGGTGGCACTCCTCGAGAAGAGTCCCGTTGTGACGGGACTCAATCTCCGTGGCAGTGACCCGGAATCCTATGCCGCAATTGCCCGATCTCTCGGTGAAGGGGTGATCTATGAAATCGATGCCCACTGCCGCCAGACGGCCATGGTTGCGGCTGGTTGCGGGGAACATTATCTGAAAAAACCGGCAGATCTGATGGCGGTGGTACGGGCGCTCAAATCCGAGGAGGTGACCGTGTCGGTGAAGATCCGGGCAGGTGTTGCGGAGGATGACCGCCAGCTCGCACGGAAACTCTGGAAATCGGGAGCAGATATTCTGCATATCGATCTCATGGACTTCGGTTCTCCCAAGACTCCGGCAGATACGGAACAGCTGCCCGCTCCTCCTGATTGCCAACAATTCGATCAATACCTTCGAACGAATGCGGGAGATGCTCTCTCATGGGGCTGATATGGTGTCGCTTGCCCGGAAGTCTGACGAACGGACACTCTCCGGGCTGGATGCGGCAATTTCCCGGTATGCCGCAGAGGAGGGATGGTATAATTCTCCCAAGCAGTTGTGCCGGGGCGGTGATATCCGCGCACTCGCCTTCTGCTGCATGCCGGTCAAGGAGTGCCCGCTCATCCCGACCCTTTCCCGGATCGGTCTCCCGAAAGAAGACTATATCCGGTTGAAACTGGACACGGTGAAAGGGACACCGCTCGAAGAAGGCAAACAGACCTGTTTTGGCAGCCTTGCCTGGTGCTGCAAAACCTCTTCGCCCTGCATGTTCCGCGATATGACATTAAAGCAGCAGAACATTTCAAAGAAAGAGTATATGCGCATGAAACGTGAGCTCTCAGATACAATCATGAGCCGTGTGTTCCATGACATGCCTTCTGATGCGAGCAGCTGAACGGGCGCAGCTTGCGATGATGCTTGAGGTCTGTGCCTACCCAAAGCCGGGGAACGTCGACCGTTGTCATGACTATCCTGATACCCGGCTTGAACATTTCCTTGCCTCAACCATTTTTGCCCGTACCGCACTCGAAGAGGCAGAGACAGGAACCGGGCGGATCGGCGAGATCATCAAGCATGCCGTCCGCGACACCAACTGCCATGAGGGAGGCAATACCCATTTCGGCGCGTTCATCCTGCTCATCCCCCTCATCTATGGTAAGGATATCCCCGGAGCACTTGACAGCAATCGAAAAGACTGACGTTTCGGATGCCGTCGCATTCTACAAGGCCTTTGCCATGACCTCGGTGAAGATGAATACGACCGACGAGCTTGATGTTAATGACCCCCATACACTTACGGTGATCCGCGAACGGGACATGACACTTCTTGGATATCATGCGAGCATTCGGCCCAAAATGACATGGTGGCACGGGAGTGGGTAACCGGATTCCCCCTCACCCGCAGGGGGGCGGATCTTCTCAAACAATCCGGTGCGGGCAGGCAGGCAATTGTCCTAGGCATTCCTCACTCTGCTTGCCTCAGAGCCGGACACGTTCATCATAAAAAAACACGGCGCAGATGTTGCACGGAAGACCATGCTCACCGCACGGGACGTTCTTGACGGAAAGTATTCGCTGGAAGCCGTTCGATGCCGACTGTATTGAGCGGGATATCAACCCGGGCTCAATTGCAGATATCATCATTGCCTCCATCTATATTGCACTCGGGAGAGGGCTGGTCATGGGACTCTTGAGATCCGGTATCAACGAGGTGATCGCCACGACCTCATTCAATGCAGCGCCTATGGGAATCCATTACCGTGGAGGGAAAGGCCAGCATGATCCTCTTCACGGGAAGTCATACCGCACAGAATATTGAACGCGACGGATGGATTGTTGCCAATTTTGTCCATGACCCTGTCCTCTATGTGAAAACCGCCTTTGAGGATCTTCCCCATGAATTTTTTTCCGAAGAGGTTGTCAGCGGGAAGACAATGCACCGCCTCGCAGTGACCGACGCATGGGCTGCCTTCACCGCGACTGTCGAGCGCAGGACGGGCGAGATGATGATGGTCAGCCTGAAACCTGAAAAGGAGATAATTGAAGAGATGAGTATCTTCATCCAATAAACCGGGGATTCAACAGCATCATCGATGCGACTGTGCATGCGACGACGGTATAAAGAAACACAGGATCCGGAACTCAGAAAACTGATCGATTATCATGCAGGCATTGTGAGGAAGTGCGGCGGGAAAAGGGAGCTGGAAGCACTGGAGATGCTCATGAAGTATATCGGGTAAATAAAATTACCAGATTGCTGTCTTTTTTTAATTCTCAGACAAAAACTCAGCAACCGAATGAACTGCCTATAAAATTACCCGGCATTGTTCTGTCAGAATTCTGAGTTCCTGAGAATTGAATATCTCACGGAATCTTCTTTCAGGCATAATTCAGATTCTTATTCCTGTAAAATTACGATGTATGATGAACGCCGCCACCCCCGCGGGGCGCCCCCGTGGCGGATCGGAACAGAAATCACTGCCTGAAAAAGACTGACTGAAAAAATCTCAAAAAACCTTGTTGTCCCGCGGTGCATCGGAGAGGCCCTGAAGCGGGAACCTTCCCAGGTACCTGAATTTTTATGGAAAGCCTCTGAGTGAAGCAGCTCATCAGCGAAATGTTACCAGACCTTCAACCATTTCGAATTCGAATGAACAATTTAACCAGTTCCACGCTTATCCTCACATGAAACCTAATCCATCACTAAAGGCTGATTACCGAGTCCAGGTAACGCGCGATTTCAGACATAAAGGACACGTTTGGGAATACCAATCAGCATACCCGGGGAACTGGATCACCCATCGGCGGTTCGATGAATCGTTCCCCGCCGATAGTCGTCTCCATGATAACATGGGAACCTTTCGTGACCACCCCGACAACCGCGGCATCCTTCCCGTATTTGTGACGGTGAAGCGCAGCAAGGATTGCATCGACCATGAAGAAGGCACACCCATGACAACCTTGCCCTCGTTGGCCACTTCGAGCGGATCAATGCCCAGCATCGCTGCAGCGCTCCTGACATTTTTCCGGATCGGGATATTTTCTTCCTGTATCCGGACACTTACTCCGCTTTTGCGGGCCATTTCATTGATGGCACTTGCAAATCCACCCCGGGTCGGATCCTTCATCGCGTGGACAGGGCCTGCATCGAGCAACGGTTTCCATCATCCCCCAGAGCGGAGCAACATCAGATCGGATCTGCTCGCCGAGATCGAATCCCTCGCGGTGCGCCATGATCGCAATTCCGTGGTCGCCAAGGGTGCCTGAAACGATGATCGCGTCCCCCGGCACGAGCCCATTATCCCGCACGACATTCCGGGCAATACCGATCCCTGCCGTGTTGATCACGATCCCGTCAAGTGCCCCCTTTTCCATCACCTTGGTGTCACCCGTCACGAGACTGGCACCTGCTTCACCAAGTGCCTCGTCCATCGAGGCGACGATCCGTGCAAGGTCACAATCTCAAAGCCTTCCTCGATGATCATCCCGCAGGAAAGGGCAACCGGCTGCCCTCCCATCATGGCAAGGTCATTGATCGTCCCGCAGACGGCAATCCTCCCGATGTCACCGCCCGGGAAAAAAATGGGACGGACCACATGGGAATCCGTCGTAAACACAAGGTTCATGCCATTCAGCGGGATAACGGCTCCGTCATCCAGCGCCTCAAGCCCGATACCCCCGGCGTTATTGTGTCTGAATTTTGTCAGCGTCTGCAGGAGTTCTCCCATCACTTCTCCGCCGGCTCCGTGCATCATGGTGACTTTCATTTAATCATCCACCTCAAGTTCCACGCTGGTGACCACAATTTCCCGGCCTTTGACCAGTTCCGGAAGTGCACCGCATTGGGGGCAGACAAAAATTTCCTGCCCGGAATATCCGCAGGAACACCTGGTCTGCGGCAGCATTTCATGACATTCGAGGACGGTTGTTGTAAACAGAGGATCGTCTTCTTTAATGGTATCGAAAGAGAAAAACCACCTGTTCCGGATTGACCATCGCCATTTTCCCGACTTCAACGCTGACCTTCTTCACCTGACGGGCATTATGTTCGACCGCGGTCTTCCGGCTGGTGGCATAGAGGTCATACGCAATGGCGTATTCGTGCATTACTCCTCCAGCGCAGCGTATACCTGTTTGAATATCTCCCGGGTTTCAAGTCCCTCTTCACGGGACAACTTCTGGATGGCAAAACCTACATGGACCAGTACAAATTCGCCGACCCTGACATCAACAAGATCCAGCCTGACTTCCTGCCGGAGATCGCCGTAGTCGACCAGACCCACATTCCCCTCTTTTATCTCCAGCACTTCTGCAGGAACAGCAACACACATCGAAAATTCTCACTCGGTCTTCTAACCAGTAATATTGAGTATTCAGAACACATAAAAACAATGTTAGAGTACGATCTGGAAAAATAATGAAAACGCCGGGGAAGAGATTTGAACTCTTGAGGTGCAGGGCACCAGTAGCTTTCAAGGCTACCGCCTTCCCGGACTAGACTACCCCGGCAGTGCTCCATATGTTGGGTGTCGGATATAAAAAAGGCTTCTTTGTCGCAGGAAAGTATGTTTGATTAGATCATCTGCGCTTTGTGTATGCGAGTATCAGGATCGCTGTACCCACTGCAGTAACTCCCAGAAGTGGGGGGAAAGGCGAAGATGTCGTCGTTGCGTTGAGGATGAGGCAGCCGTGGCGAATGGTGCTGGTATGGTCTGGCTGATCACAATAGAGGCGGCATTCTCAGCGTATACAAAGACCTCGCTGGAGACGGTGGACTTGCGAGGGGTATACCTTGAGATAGATGGGTTTTCCTTTTCCCGGCACCTGGACCTGTTCAGGTGATTGCTCTCCCTGCTGATTTACCACGTGAATTACTCCCTTGTCATCTGCATACTCAATAATCCAGTCTATAGAAGATGAAGTATGGATAGTTACATTTCCGGTCCCCCCTGTTATCGCGAAATACGCCGGGTTCTGACGGGATGACTTTGTGTGTGCTGAAACGACCACGGTTTTCGTGGGGACCGTTGTGGTGTCAAACGTCAGAGACTGCTGGGAGACAACGGTAATGATCCGGTTCCCGATATACCCTTTGGCATCGGTGAAAATCACCTCATAATCTCCAGGTTCGGTTATAGGTACGTCTGTGGAGAACCCACCCTGGTAATTGGTATTTATGTAAAACGGCCCGAACACAACGGTGTTGTCAGGCCCAATCACCTCGACCTGCACGCCGGAATTTTCATCTCCCCTGATAATGCCGGCAACGGCCATGTTCCCGTTGAACTTCTGGTATGTCTGGGAATTCATCTGGATATCCTCAGAGCGATCAATCAGATTTACGACCCGCATCGTGATGGAATCACCCATACCGCTGGTCGGAACCTCAACCTTGTATATACCGGTTTTCAGCCCGGTGGTGTCGAAGACCGCACGGAATGTGTAATCCGACTGGACATAGACGATCTTACGTTTGATCTCGGTTGTGGTTGTCAGCTGGTAATACAGCACGACATCAATAGGTGTACCGATACCAAAGGTCGTCGTCCCGTTCACGATGAGCGGTTTTCCAACCGACAGGGTTTCCGGTGCATCGATATTAACCTGGTACGCCGAGGCTACTCCGGTAAGAAAGAGAAGTCCCATTACCAGCAGGACGATCTTTTTCATCTATATACGTTCAACTAGTATGATGTTAATGATTTCTGAAACTACAGAAAAACCGCTTGCGAGCTGGCGGGGACAGGAGCGGTATGGCAATGAATTGCTTGATTGCCTTACCATAATTTTCAAGAGCGGTGGTTGCACCTGGTCAAACTGCAGGATGTGCAGTTACCGGCATGAACGGTATCCCGGCACCAGTCCCCCGAATCGATTGCTAGCTCACCTTCGTGCACAACTCTCGTGGGTAACCCGACAGTATAGATCCGAAGAATACCGGATGGTCAAAATTTTTACCTCGGGGAGTTTTTTTGATCCTGCAGGAGGTCCCGCCGGAATTTCTTTCCGAGGTTGCATCCGCATTCCGGGGAAAACTGATTATCGCAGAAACCCGCCCGGAATTTGCTGATCCGGATATCCTGTCGCCATTCATCGAAACACTGGATGACGGGAGCTTGGAAAATCCCACTCTACTGTGCGATCGGACTTGAAACAAGCAGCGATACAATCCGTGAAAAGTCCATCAACAAGGGTTTCTCGTTTCCAGGACTTCAGACGTGCCTCTGCGGCAGCACACACCGCCGGTGCCGGGGTAAAAGCCTACCTCCTGCTTAAACCGCTGTTCCTGACCGAGGGGGAGGCCGTTGCCGATATGAAAAGGTCTATTAGGGATATCATCTCCGTATGCGGATATGATCTCCATGAATCCCTGCACCGTCCAGCGCAATACCGAGATGGAGTATTACTGGAAACGGGGGGCATACCGACCGCCCTATCTCTGGAGTGTTCTCTCGGTCCTTTCTGATGCACCCGTTCATATCACCTGCGATCCGCTCGGGCGGGGGGCAGAAACGGGGACCGCATAACTGCGGAACCTGCGATTATGAGATTGTCAGGGGGATCCGGGATTATTCCCTGAACGCCGACCGGGATCTTATCGGTGCTCTCCTTGAAACCACCTGCGGCTGCAAACAGGAATGGGAATATGTTCTCGCATCGGAAAAATCATACTGCATGCCCCTGACCCGGTAACATATCATCACCCCTTGCACACCTGCCTCGCCAAGTTCAAGGAGATTATACGAGGCAGGGGATATCCTTGTGTCGGAGAAAATACTGCATTCCTTAATCTGTTTAAAAATATTATTTTTTCGCACATCTGCTCTGCAGTTCGAGCTGTTGTGCCAGCAGCGGGAGAAACGTCCCCGCATCCGATACGATACCGATAGCCTGGGTTGTACCACGATCCATCAGCTTCGTTACCGATGTCGGGTTAATATCCACACAGACTGTTTTTACGTTCGAGGGCAGACAGTTGCCTACTGCAATGGAGTGGAGGAGTGTTGCAATCATCAGGACCATGCTGCACCCCCGGATATGGATTCGCATTGCATCCTGTGCCTTCATCACATCGGTGATGACATCCGGGAAGCGGACCGTCATCGCGGATTGAACCGGCAAGGACAAACGGGACATTGTTCATGATGCATTCATACATGATCCCTCCATTAATTACCCCTTTTTCGACTGCTTTCTTGATGGAACCGGCCCGCATGATCTCGCTGATTGCATAGATGATGGTGCTTATGGCCTCCCATGACGGGTTTGCCTGTCGATATATCCATTCCCAGTGATGTCCCAAAGAGGTTATATTCAATATCATGCGTGGCCAGGGCATTTCCGGCAAAGAGGACATCAATGTAACCTCTGCGGATCAATTCCGGCAAGTGCCTTGTCCGCTCCTGTATGAATGATGGCCGGGCCTCCGACAATGGCAATTTTGCCACCCTGCCGGCTGACTTCAAGGATCTCTCGGGCGATCTGTGCGATAAGGGTCTCACTCGGGCGTTCCGGAGATACTGTGCCGTGCATGAACTCAAAGGTGCTGCTCTCCCGCGGGCGTTCAGGATAACTGACACTGACTCCCTGTTCCCCGACAACGACCAGATCTCCTTTCCGTATTTTTCCCAGGGCCACGGCCGCGGCGCACTTTTTGTCCGGATCGACAACAATAAGAAAATCCATCTCTATCGATTCCACAGGGATCCATTCCCCGCAGTATTTCACCTGGGTCGGATGATTGCTGGTCGTATAGAATCCCTTCGGAACAACCTGATCGGCTTCTGCCGGGACAAGGTGGACATCCTTCACCGCTACAGGCCGGGCGCCGAGGCGGTGAAGTTCTGAAAGGATAGACTGCAGTTTCTCCTTACTTGAAGCTGCAATCCGCAGGCGGGCATAACTGGGATCTGTCTTTTTTTTCCCGATATCAAAAACCAGGATCTCGAAATTGCCCCCCATATCCATGACCCTGTCAAAGAGCTGGGTCATGACTCCTGAATCGATGATGTGCCCTGCCAGCTCGATTTCCTGCGATTCGACCATACCAGTAAGATCTTGGTTGATACCCCTTAATATGCATTCCTGCCAAATATGACAGAATTGCGCTTATTTTGAGAACTGGGGCGCAGATTGGGATGTTTGGGACGGACTAGGGACATGAGCTGTGAAGGGACCGGGACCTGAGAAAATCTTCCGCCCTGGCACGGTCAGCCCGGGTATTCACGTTCAGGGCAAGTCCCGGTTCGTCCAGCAGGAGCTGCAGTTCGTCCTGAGGGCGGTCAATAAGATCCCCCCGGAGAATATTTACCCCGGCAGGGCATGCCTCGACGCGGTTCACCGTTTCCCGGTACGGCATACCCCCGGCATGGAGTTGACCAGTCCTGCAGGAATCCATGTTGAGCAGCCATCTTTACCGGATGAATAAGTAGGCTTCAGCAATCGTGCGGATAATTTCCGGGGTGATACAGGGAATATCAGCATACACTGATGAAAAGCGGGTTTGCCGCTCATCCAGGATTCTGTACGGCACTCACCATATCTCGACATACCCGGCTGCCCTCAGTTCTGCAGACCGCAACACCCTGTGCCCGGCACCAGTTTATGGTCATGGGAGTGGAAAGGGATGACAGCCACGACCGGCTCAAACCCGGCTGCATGAAAAAGCATCGATGACATACGATATCATGGGCCTGCCGCCGATCAGGATCAGGGGTTTTTCCCCAAGGTTAAGCCGGCTGCCGGACCCTCCCGCCATGATCAGCGCATGCATGCAGAGAGCGCCTCCAGGAGACTGCCGGTTTTCGTCACGTGTCCTCACGGCAACCCGGATACAAGTCGGGCAGACCAAAGGAGGTACAGTCACGGACAAGGATATCCTCTGTGAGCAAGACATCCGCACAACGATGGGACATCACGACCGCATTTCACAAGAATAAAATTGGCAGATGAAGGACAGCAGCGCAGGCCAAGTGCATGCAATCCCTGCGGTGAGTATGTCGCGTTCGACTGCAATGGCAGCCCGCGATTCAGCCAGTTCATCCCGGTGCCGGAACGCCTGCATTGCATATGCTTCCGCAAAGGCATTTACACTCCACGGCGGACGGGCGATCTCAATCTTTTCAATCAGATCCGGATCGCCAAACCCGTACCCGAAACGGATACCCGGGAACAGAATAACTTTTGGTCAGCGAATGAAGCACAAAGAGTGCGGGATCGCGTATATCCACCAGACTCTGTGCAGGATCGGACAGTTCTATGAAGGCCTCATCACAGAAAAGCAGGCCGCCACGTGATTTGATCTCCTCAAGATACGCGATCATTTCAGGCTTTTTTCCGGAGCGGTACCCGTCGGATTGTTGGGGTTGCAGAGAAACGACACATCGGCTTCACGGGATGTTCCTGTCCTGCAGGCTCCCGCCAGGCGGGCGGATAATGCGTATTCACCAAAGGTGTGGGATTCGGTAAAAAATTTTTTATTTCCTCTGAGCACTGACCGAACAGAAGACCCTGATGAGCTCGATCGATCCGTTACCAACACAGATCTCTTCCGGAGTACGGCCGAATGTCCGGGCAATCTGTTCTTTAAGTTCGCAGTACCTGTCATCAGGGTACTGTTCCAGGCATGTCAGGTCCAGTGCCATGGAAAACGGGGGGGAAGGGATTGATACTCGCGCTGAAATCCAGCACATTTTTTCTGGTTTTTTCGCGCTGTCGCTTTCCGGTACCACCATGAATCTCCCGTTCTGGAAAGTCAATCACCACAAAACCCCGCTTTTTTCTCAAAATACTTTGTTTGGCTGTCTTAAATGTGTTTTGAGAGATGGCGCATTTGCAAAGAAGAAGGTTTTTATACCTTAATGTTTTATTTTGATGCATCTGGTTAAGTCAGACACAAGGGTTCTCTTTGTCTGACATATGATGACAAATGTCAGACATATGTCAGAAAATGTGAGATACAACGATGATGCAGAGAATCACGCTCCGGTTGCCCGAACAGCAAATCAATCTGCTCCAGCAGATGGTGGATTCAGGGGAATATCCCAATGTTTCAGAGGCTGTCAGGGCGGCGGTCCGTGAACTCGTTGAAAAGCGTGCAAGTCGTGTCCTGAAAGATAGCGACCAGGTTTCATTCAAGGTTTGAGAGGGTAAATATGCAGAGTATTATTAATGACGCGTTAAAAAACGCCGAACTTGAAAAGGAGCTGAACAAGCCAAATTCAGCCAATGCAATGGAAGATGACTTTGTCGGTCAGCCAAGGATCGTCATTGTCGGTTGCGGTGGTGCAGGAAACAACACGGTAAACCGTATCCACCACATGGGTGTTTCCGGGGCAGAAACCATCGCGATCAACACCGACAAGCAGCACCTGGACATGATCCAGGCCGACAAACGCATCCTCATCGGCAAATCCCTTACCAAAGGGCTCGGTGCAGGTGGGTATCCTGATGTCGGGAAACGTGCGGCCGAAATGGCGCGCCCGACACTGGAAGCAGTTCTTGAATCTGCCGACCTGGTCTTTATCACCGCAGGTATGGGTGGAGGTACCGGTACCGGTTCGGCACCGGTTGTTGCATCGATCGCAAAGGAACAGGGAGCAATCGTCGTCGGTATGGTCAGCTACCCGTTCCAGGTTGAAAAAGCCCGCCTGATCCGTGCTGAAGAAGGTCTTGAGGCACTTGCATCAGCATCAGACTCGGTCATTGTCCTCGATAACAACCGGCTGAAGAACTTTGTCCCGAACCTCCCGCTCGGCCAGGCATTCTCGGTCATGGACCAGCTCATCGGTGAGACCGTCAAGGGTATTTCCGAAACGATCACCGAACCATCGCTCATCAACATCGACTACGCCGATGTCCGGGCAATCATGTCAAAAGGCGGAGTTGCAGTCATGCTTGTCGGTGAGAGCAAACAGCAGAACAAGGCTGAAAGCGTTGTCCGCGAATGCCTGAGCAACCCGATGCTGGACATTGACTATCGCGGTGCAACCGGCAGCCTGATCCACATTACCGGTGGCACTGACCTGACCCTGCAGGATGCAGAAGAGGTTGCAACATCGCTCACGTACGAGCTCGATCCTCATGCAGATGTCATCTGGGGAGCCCGTGTTCGGGGAGACATGGAAGGCAAGATCCGGGTGCTCGCCATCATGACCGGTGTCAAGAGCGCGCAGATACTCGGTACACGCCAGTCTTACAAGACCATGATTGCAGACATCGAAAACAAGCGCTCGAACCCAAAGGCAGTTGAAATGCCCCAGAGCAGGAGAAGCGGCAGCAGGGACCAGCCCAGTGGCGGCGGCGTCCTTGAATGGGTCGGTTAAACATACCAGAACAGAAATTCTGAAACGATTCCAAAAAAACTCCCCATGGGGAATTACTGGTCGATCCGACCAGAGCCGGAAGAATGGCTGAAACCGGATCCATGAAAAGGAGTTACGGGTACTCCTTACGATAAACTCCCTTTTTGCAGTATCTTTAGCGCGGCATGAATTTGTTGTGCCATCAGATCATATTACTCCTGTCATTCAGTTATCTCCCTCGTTAATTACGGCGAAATGCTTAATAATTCTCCACTCCTTTAAAATATAGTACATTCGACCAATCCTTCACTGGGAGGATGTGGGGGGCGACACCATGCGATCTGGTGCGCCCCGGTATCGGGAGTTGAACATCATGAACAGAGTGTTGAACAAAGACTTCATTCCGGAGTCTTATCTGAATTCTGCGCTGCTATCCTTTTCTGATGTTTTCCGCCCTGCATCCTGTATGCAGAGTTGTCATGCGAGAGAATCAAAAGGGTCATTGTATCACTCTTTTGCCATGTTCTTCTCCCCTAAACTGCATCTGCCTCCCGTGCAAGGGAATCGATGAGGAGTAGTAACGCATGTTGAATGACCTGATGGAAAAAAGAAAGAAAATTCTTGCTGAGTCTGAAGAGCACAAAAACCGCCGTAACGAACTGAATGCTGCCGCCAGCAAGTTCGCACGGGAACGCAATACCCTCAACAACCAGACACGCGAGTTCGTGGAAGAGGCTCAAAAGAACAAAGATCTCCGGGATAAATCCAACCAGGATGTCCTTGACTTAAAGGCACAGCGGAACGATTTCAATGACAAGGCAAATGTCCTGTTCGAGGATATTGAAGCCTTTAAAAAAGAGCACGGGACACTGAAGAACCGTGGGATCAAGGAACTCCAGAAACAGATCGAGTATATGGAGTACCGGCAGCAGACCGAGGTCTTCACTACCGATAAAGAGCGGGAACTGATCGAAAAGATCAAGCAGATGATGGCCCAGGTCCGGGAGCAGGAAGCGGAGCTCGAACAGAACAAGGAGATGCGCACAAAAATTACCGAAGCCCGCGATTTCCGGAAACTTGCATCAGATCTTCACGCAAAGGTGACCGAGTTGGCCGAGCTTGCCCAGAAACATCACGATCTCATGGTCGAGTTCTATCGCAAGGCCGACAAGTCCCGGGAAGCTGCAGATGCCGCACACAAGAGTTTTGTCGAGGCACAGGAATCGGCAGATGCCGAACACAAGTTCTTTATTGCCTGCCAGAAGGAACTTCGTGATTACGACAAGGTGATCTCCGGCCTGCGCAAGAAGACAAAGAAGGTCAAGGTGACAAAAGAGCAAAAAGCGGTGCGGAAAGGAGGCCGAAAGTCTCTTCAAGAACTTCAGGGCAGGAGAGAAACTTACAACCGACGATATCCTGCTCCTCCAGCGCTCAAAACTTATCTGATTTCTTTTCTTATACTTTTTTTACCGTCAGGAATTATTTAATAGATTTACCGCAATTTTATACTAATAAGAGAAGCTGAACGCACGAATATGCTATATATTCCTTGCGGTGACAGCAGAGAGACCTTACAGATAATGACCACGGGTTGGACATTAGTTCTGAGTGTTGACCGGGACGACGATATCGGATGGAAGGCCAATATTGAAAGCCCTGCAATTGGCCGGGCTGCCTGTCTCAAGGCTGCAAATACACTTAGCTCTTGCTGATCCGGAAGATTCAGATATCAATGCCATATTTTCAGCAATCAAGATCTACGATGAACTCACGGAAAAAGGGGAAGATGACCGCGATCGCAGTTGTTGCCGGAAATCATCTCCACATGATCGAAGGCGATCGGAGGATCGCAACCTCCCTCGAACAGGTCATCCAGGAGACACAGGCGACCAACTGCATCTTGTAACCGATGGTGCTGAAGATGAGTATGTAATTCCGATTATCCAGTCCAGAATTCCGGTTTCAAGCATCCGCAGGGTCATTGTGAACCAGATGCCCAATCTTGAAGGCACCTATTATATCCTGAAAAAATTTCTTGACGATCCAAAGATCTCACGCATGGTTTTTATCCCCCTGGGACTTGCGATGATCCTCTATGCAACAGCATACCTGCTCGATTATCCCGGTGTCGCGACAATCATTGTCGTAGGAGTAATCGGAGGCTTACCTGCTCTACAAGGGATTCGGGTTGGATGAGATTGTGCACAGCATCATGGATGCACTCCGTATCTCACTCTCACGGGGACGATTTTCTTTTGTAACCTATACGACCACGATTCTGCTCATCATCATCGGATTTACGGTAGGATTTATCAATGTCCTGAAGTTCTACTCCACCGACAGCAGTCTGGGACTTGTTCTGTACCTTATGACATTTATTTATGGTGCGGTCGAGTGGCTTATTGTAGCGGGACTGATCACGTCAGTCGGTGTAATTATGGATGTATATGCAAACGAGACGGGAAGGGCTTGGAAAAGTGATCGTTTTTCCGTTTTTCGTGATCGCACTTGGGCTCATATCTCTATGGCACAAGTGTGTTCATCATATCGGTAAGCGGTGTTCCCGACTTCCCACTTTCGGGTGATGCCGCAGGAAAATATATTCTGTATTCCACGGTCATCGGGATCATTTCTGCCATTGCCGGAGTTGTTACCCAGTATTTTGTCAACAGAAAGATGGCAGAACTTCGCAGGCAGGAAATCATAGAAGTTATGTGAAGACACATCCCGCTGTTTTTTCCATGTATCGGAAACGGGAAAACGAGATGATAACAAAGACATTTCCTGGAGGACGATCCTTCCTGGACAGCCGTAATAATTCGCTGTGAATTCCACACATTTTACCGTGGACTTCTGTAAGTATTTACGGTAGTTTTTATCTCATTCGGAACTATACGGCTTTCCGTTGCGAAATATCCCATTCCACCCGGAAATACCCGGGTCATGGAAAAATTACGGGTTGCCTGGGGAGAACTGACAGAAAGGGAGGGGATGGCGATATTGAAATCGTGGGACGGGTACCAGTATATCCCATCACCGTACGATAATGCAGCATCTTCAACGGTAAAATCAGCGCTGGAGAGATCGATCCTGTTCATTCTTGCATCTTCATAATTGAGAATCTTCATCAGCTTGTTTTTCAGATCCTGTTTGCCGAGGAGAAAAAAGATAAAACGTGTTCCCTCATCCACTTTATAATTTACGTGAATAATAGCGCTTTCGTTATCGAGCCTGATCTGGATGTCCTGAATAGTAATATAACTGTAGCGCTCTTCATTTGCAGCCAGAACCGGAACTACGAGGCCCATACTGAGAAGAATAAGCAGCACGAAAGCATAGGCTCGCATAGTACAGTACCTTTCGTGAATGCCGTTTAAATCGTTTTGGGTTTTGCCAAAAAGCCGTGAATGGGGACACACAATCGGCTTATCCTGCCATTCAGTTACGACGGTGACAGAAAGACTTATTTCAACAAATTTCAGGTTTAAAAGCTGTTCAGCATATTCGGAGGCACCATAAAAAACGATTAAAAAACCGGGGGATCATGCCGGCCCCGCGACCTTCGCTGCCTGATTTCTCTGTGCATGAGTGCCTCAGAGGTCGGACCCTGAAAAATCAGAAGATAAAATCATGAGGACTTCAATCTTTGAGTCCTGTTCTCAGTCATAAATCATGGTATGAAGGGGACCGTGGAATCCGTCACAAAATCCTCCGCGCCCCGAAAAAGGATTAACGGTCTCGTTGGATTCACCGTGGGGGATTTTCAAAATATTCCTGATTTCAGTCTATGGTAGGTGTCCCGTGGGGTTGCAGCATTCGCCGTACATCAGCTGGCGGGCATGTTATTAAAATGGTGCTGAATCTGTTCATTCAGAATCACCGAAACAGGACCTGGTGAAAAACAACGATCACCGGGCACGATGAATATCCCAGAAAGAAATGCTCGAATGCGGGAGGAGTATTCGGAAAAAATATTTCCGTTTATTTTTTATTCGCAAGGACAATTTCAATTGATGAAACGTTGGTCTTACCTGAATCGGTGTCGATGATTTCGGTTGAGGTGATGATCTCTTTTTTTGAGACTCCTTCAAGAAACCGGTTAAGCGCGATCTCTGCAGTATCAACTGCACGGGAGATCGCCTTCCCTCTCGCTTTGATGGCTACCTCTTCTGCTCCATTGTTAAACTGAGTGATTACGGCAAGAACGTAGTTCATGACTGGTTTGTTGCCGACGAATACTGTGTTCTCTTTCAGTGGCTGCATGACGTTCTCCTTTTTCAGAGATATTTCTTCTTGGTAATCAATTCTGCATTCAGTACGCTGGCTCCGGCTGCACCGCGAATCGTGTTGTGTCCCATCGCAACGAAACGGATTCCTTCCCGAAGTCTTCCTACAGATACGGTCATTCCGTTCCCCCGCATCCGATCCAGGCGGGGTTGCGGGCGGTCTTTCTCTTCGTCAAAGAAATGGATGGACTCCTTCGGCTGGGTCGGAAGACCTTTAATCGGGGGTTTATAGTCCCGGAATGCAGTCTTTCAGTGTTTCCACGGGTTCCCCGATATCGATCCAGATTGCCATGGTATGACCATCAATTACCGGGACGCGGTGACAACTTGCACTTACGCGGAAATCAGCATTTTTTACCTTGTGGTACCCTTCAGCGTTCCCATTATTTTGAGGGTCTCGTTCTCCATCTTTTCTTCTTCCTGACCGATATACGGGATGACATTATCATAGATCGCCATCGCTGCCACCCCGGCAAACCCGGCTCCGGAGATGGCCTGCATGGTCGCTACCTTGATATCGGAAAACGTAAATTTCCTGAGAGGGGCAAGGGCAGTAACCATCATGATGGTGGAACAGTTCGGGTTGGTGACAATAAATCCGTCTCTGCCGGAATCCCGCTGGACATCAATGAGAGCGAGGTGATCAGGGTTCACTTCAGGAACGACGAGCGGTATTGCAGGTTCCATGCGGTGAGAACTCGCGTTACTGCAGACAGCAATTCCCGCATCGGCAAATTCATTCTCTACGCCCGCCGGCAATATCTGCAGGAAGAGCGGAGAAGACCAGATCGACATCCTTCATCGCTTTTGGCGAGGTGGGAGTCACCTTGATTTTGCCGATCGTTTCGGGAAAGGGCGTATCAAGACGCCAGTTCACTATCTTCCCATACGGCTGTCCTGCACTGCGTTCAGAGGCGGCGAGGGTCGAAAGATTAAACCACGGATGATCCGCTAATAGTTCAACAAATCGCTGGCCAACCGCGCCCGTAGCTCCGAGCACTCCAACATTGATCATGTGTGTCAGGTCCTGTTCGTTTGTTTTTCCCGTTGAAATATGGCGGGTTGTAAAATCCCATTTCACCTGTGATAATAAAAACGTTGTTTTTTTAGATTTTTATCCCGGTGGTGAATATTCTGATTTTACTCAATTCCATGAAATCTGACAATAAATTTTGTTTTTCCGGGATGAAATTTTTCGAAGCACAAGCCAAAGGATACCCGGGGATGAGGATTGTTCAGGCAGGTTTGGAAATAAATCCAAAAAAAGATCACGGACCGTGATTACAATGCCCGGTCTATTCCATGTGGATAGCTTCTGACGGACAGGCATCAACACAGGTCTCACATTCCACGCACATGTCCTTGTCGACGCATGCCTTTTCCTTATCTATTGATATTGCGAGTGCCGGACATTCACTAACGCATGTTTCGCATCCGGTACACTTTTCTTTGTTTACGACAGCGGGCAAATTTTTTCACTCCACGACAATTGCTTCTGACGGGACAAACGTCAACGCAGGTCTGGCAGTCAACGCACATTTCCCTGTCGACTTTCGCTTTTTCGTTCTCTACGGCGATTGCCGATGCGGGACATTCATTTACACAGGTCTCGCAGCCGGTACATTTTGCGGTGTCAACGATTGCAACCAACTCATTCACTCCATCGTATATGTTGAATCAGAGATAAAAAATAGGTTTCGCTATAAATTCCTGAAACGGTTCATATTTCCTCATTTTCTGAAAAAAATGCTGTCAGGATGGCACCCCGGACACATTTCTGGTTCCAGAATCTATCGCCCGGTATGGGGGAAACGAAGAGACCATCACACCTGTTGCCATCTGTCAGGGATTATTTCGTTAAATGGGTTTCCGGTTCCTTGCAAGTACATCCGAGTATTATGGAAGTATGAATGAACCATCACTTGCTGTTAGATCGGTCAGGAATTATTTCGTAAAAAATTACTTTCCCAGACTGAGCACATCATTCATGCCATATATGCCTGGTTTTTTGCCGACAACCCAGCGGGCAGCCTGGAGTGCCCCGGTTGCAAAGACCGAACGGTCGTATGCCCGGTGAGAGAGTTCAATCGTTTCGAAATTCTTCGAGAACATAACGGTATGGTCGCCGACAATATCGCCGCCCCTTATAACATGAACGCCAATTTCGTCGCCGCGCTCCGTCATACCTTCCCGGCCATAGACCTTTCTTCGTGGACCTGCCTCTTCATCAAGGATTTGCAGGATGGTTTTTGCCGTTCCGCTTGGGGCATCCTTTTTGTTCCGGTGGTGAGCTTCGACCACCTCAATATCATAGTCTTTCAGATGCTTTCCTGCCTCACGGAGAAGCTGCCAGAAAATATTTACTCCCACCGAAAAGTTGCTGGAGATCACCGCAGGGACTGTGCCTCGGATCGCCTGTTCCATCTCAGCCCTCTGCTCGTGCGAAAAACCGGTCGTCCCGACAACCAGTGCGACCTTGTTGCGTGCAGCCATTTTTGTGTTCCCGACCGCTGCATTCGCTATGGTAAAATCGATGAGAACATCCGGCCGGGCACGTTGCAGGAGAGATTCTGCATTCTTCGATTCAACGATCTCGGCACCGAAGAATGATCCCGGTTTGAGATTTATCCCACCGACCAGTTCAAGATCGGAAGCCTCACTGACCATACGCCCGATTGTCTGACCCATGCGGCCTGATGCGCCACAAACGACCACCTTTATCATGATTCAGGTCACCGCACCGGTCGTTTTTGTCAGCTGTTTTCTTCTTCGCCGGGCGGGGATTTGGCGGTCATTTTTCCGGGTATTGTGGCAAGAATTTTCTTTAGTTGTTCGGTTTTCTTCTCATCAAGTTCGTCAAGCGGAAGCCTGACCGGTCCCCCTGCCATTCCCAAAAGCTCGACAGCCTTTTTCACCGGGATGGGGTTGGTATCAATAAACATCGATCGCAGGAGTGGTGCCAGCGCGTAATGGAGAACAAGGGCTTTCTGGTAATCACCGTGTTTCATCGCCTCATACAAGGCAACCATCCGAACCGGATCGACATTGGCAGCAACGGAGATAACCCCTGATCCGCCCAGGGCAAGAATCGGGAGAGTAATATTGTCATCCCCCGAGATCACCATAAAGTCGTCATCCTGGGTTTCTTCAATGATACGGGAGATTTGCCCGATATTGCCACTGGCCTCCTTGATGCCCACGATATTAGGATGGCACGCCAGCTCTGCAACAAGATCTGGTTCGAGGTTCTGGCCGGTCCGCCCGGGAACATTGTACATGACGACCGGGCAGATCGAGATCGGCCAGCTTTGTATAATGCTTGATGAGTCCCGAACGATTTGGTTTGTTATAGTAAGGACTTATCACAAGAACGCCATCTGCCCCGATGTCCTTTGCCGCCTTTGTCAGCCGGATCGCTTCTGCGGTGTTGTTGGAGCCTGTGCCCGCAAGCACGGGAACCTTACCGTTCACTGTATTTACCGCGATCTCGATGACTTTCTCATGCTCCTCAAAGGTCAGGGTTGCAGATTCACCGGTAGATCCGCAGGGAACGATGCCATGTACACCTCGGGAGACGAGAAAACTGATGTTACGCTCCAGACCTCGTATATCGAGGTCCATTGCAGAATTCCTTTTAAAAGGGGTTATGATTGCCGGAAGGACACCTTCAAACATAGATAAGGTTATGAGTGTCTTTTGGTATTTATTTTTCTCGTGATGTAACCGGCAATGCGGTTCCGGACCCGTTTGCTTCCAATGACCGCTGATTTACCAAGCTGCTGCTTGTTTTCATCGAAGCTGGATGAAAAATAGTCCCGCTGAGTGGCCAGAAGTTCCGTACCGATTGATTTAATGTAGGATGGTTTGATGCCCATGTGCGATTCCTCAAAGTTCTATATTTATAATGCGGTTTGATATCATAATGATATTGTTCGTCACGTCTAGTGGATCTTCCCCAAAAAGAATTGCCAAGGGTTCGTTTCCCCCTGCACGATACGGATAACAAACGTCTGGTACCCCCTCCCTGCAGCATGACGCAACATTCCAGTCCATGGTACTCACCCCGGTCGCTCCATCATATGACTTTATCGGGGTGCATTCAAGAAAAAGGCTCTCCATACTTTTCAGCAGATTCACCGGAACAACGAAGGGTCGCCGCACTCCGGATGCGGGGATCAAATTTCATAACGGTGAGAATGATTCGGGCGATATCCTCATCAACACCAAACCCACAGGGACCTGCACGTACTGATTTTTCATGTTCCTTGGTAATTCCACCCTTCACAGCAGCGATACCTGTTTTATCACGGGCTCCGGTAACGGCGTACCCAAACATGACTCCGCGGGGCGGAATAAGCCTGGTATCCAGAGATCGGGTCAGCAGTTCGACTGCCTCTTTCAGTATTTCAAGGGTCTCAGTGCGTTCCCTGCCCGGATCCTTCATCAGACATACATAGACGCACCGGATATGATAAGCATGTCCTTTGATTGTTCAGGGATTAAACAAATCGGATATACATATATTCTCCCGGGGCGAAGATTTCTATAATGGATGCACGACTGCTCGATGTGATCATTGGCCTGGCAGGCCTCATAATTCTCGTCACCATGCTTGCCGTATTACCCATTCTGCTGGGTACAGGACTTGCAGGGATAGCGTATCTTGCGGCAATCATTGTTTTTATTGTGTTCCTGTCGGGTGCCGGATACCTGGTCAATGAAAAGATTACCTGAAAAGGATACCTGTATCCACAATATTTTTATCAATTCCCCTCTAAGCGTCCATAGATTCTATCGGGAAATAACGTCTGGACAATTCTGTCCCGTTTGCGCCGTATCCGTTCCAGATGCCGTCATCAGTTTTTTCAGGACACAATCAGTACGGACTAAAGACAGATCCGGGAGAGTTTGCCTGGCACCCAGTAACTCTTTGAGAACATTATCTCTGACCGGTTCAGAAATGCAATAGTGTGCTCGCACCTGTTATCTAATCGGGACTCTTCGGTAAGGGTGGCTTGAGATTTATCTTTGGGAGATCAACTGGATTTTTCTTTGATTGGTCTTTCTTCCTGAGTATGTAGTAACTTAGAGGATGACTGATTTTCTCGCATAACGGGTCTTTGTGGGTGCAGAGTCCGGTGGTTTTCATCGCTGCACAAGCGGGAGCATTATACTCTGTTCCGGTACCCCCCCGTCCTGTAATATGCTCGACCTGGTACATCGTTTTCTCCGGATCATAATCCGGTGACCTTGCGTAGAGCTGGGCAATTCCGGCAACGTCCATGCCGATCGTATGAATAAATGTTGTGAGTGCGAATCGTCCCGCATGGGTCAGGTTGGTCCCGGATGTAAGTGCCAGGATCAATGCCTGCATACAGGGCGGAAATGCACTTTCCTCAATGGTACCGAACTGCTGGAGCATCTTTTCCTGGTATACTCTCTTTATCGGATCAGATAGCGGTGCCAGTTGCTCGCAGAGCGATTTTGGAATTTTATAGGGAAGATCACGCCGGAGCATAACGCGAATTCGTTCCCGGAGCAGTTCATAACGTTCTTCTTTTTTAATCTCAACAAATCCATGATGAACCCTCCGGTTTACAAGCCTGAATCGTTCATCATGGAGCGAGGCTGCAATCTCTACGTAATCGACAAGCGGCATACGTGATTCCGTGATATTTATCCGGAATTCTGCAGCAAGATATTTGGTTATCGGACTGTAGCCGTCATCGTCCAGCAGGGTATTCTCATTCCAGCCTTGTTCACCCTCTTCTGTTCCGAGTTCTGATACAAGAAAATAGTAGGCACGTTCCGCCTCGTAACGCGATAATCGTTCAAAAATCTGTTTGTCCTGGATACAGGATGCGATTATCCGTGATAAAACAAAAGCTGCAATTTCATCCTCATCACGCTGTTGAAAGTGAGCGATAAAGGTCCTTTTTGCAGACAGTGCCTGGCTGATCCGTTTTAGCGCGAGATCGATGATAACCCTTCCCCGCTCCTGCTGAGCAACACACTCAAGGGGGGGAAAAATATCTTTAATTCTATCCTGGGCTTTTTTTAAAAAGGGGAAATGGGAAAGTTCCTTTGCTGATGGCCTGAAATCCATCAGTCGGCCTCTATCCGGGGTGCGAGGAGGTACTCGACATGCCCGTTACCTCCGGCAATAACAAAGGAAAACCTTACGGGATGATCGATTCCCAGATAAATTTCGACCTCTGCCGCCTTACTCATGACCTTTCCCATATCTTTTAAGTAATCCAGGGAGAAGAGCGATCGAGCCTCAACAGGGGTGATTGATTTGAGTTCATCTTTGCTGAACTCACGTCGTATATTATCGGTATCTCCTTCGGCGATAAGATAAAATGTCTGTTCCTTTGGGTTGATTCCAAGAGCAATTTTATCCGATATGACCGCAGCGGCCTTCATTGCATTGTTGAAATCTTCACCGGTGATCACGATCTTGCCGGGGAGATTGATTGTGGGGGGATTGGGATCTTTTCTTATCGTGTTCGTGTCCAGGAGGGTTATGGAATAATGGTACCCGTGTGCAGAAACTGACATTTTCTGGGCATTATCAGCAAGTTCAAGACTTATAAGATCTCCCTTTCCGGCCATTCCGAAAATATTTTTCATCTTGGAGATATCAATACCCAGCTGGCTTTTTGTGGCCTTATATGAATCAAATGCCTCTTTTTTCAGTTCGATTCCGATCATCGCCACGTTTGCTGTGTCGACAGCTCTCGTAGAGATACCATTCTCATCGGTATGCAACCTGCACTCAGGGACGAGGGCCGAGATTGCATCGATAAATTCTCTGAAGATATCTGCATCAATCGTTGCTTTTAACATTGTTTGTCTCACTTCTCCTTTCCAGATTGGGATATAAAAACTGTTTTTCGTCAAAGACCTTACGACTATTCCAGGAGGGCACATGACTGGTCCTTGGGAATTTACGGATTAACCGCTCTACGTTACGTTATGTATTGCTCCATAATAATTTAACTATAATCATTTATTGTGTACCAATTCCTCACGATGATAACTGAACGAGGAATAGTTCATTTGGTCTTGATGGGACGGCATTATTCATCAGTCTGTCACCGGGAATTATGTCAGAAAGACCAGGTCAAGTACTATACAACTTATACAGGAACAGCCACCAATAAGGGCACCATTGAGGATATGTTCCTTCCTGGTCATTCCTGTGAGGATATTTCCCTGTTTTTTCGCAAGAAAACCAAAAATCAGGCCAATACCTGTTCCTGTCATGGAACCAACGGCGATAACCATGAGAATATCAAACGTATTCATGTTCATCGGATTTCTGCTCCAGGATTCCGAATCATATGGTAATTTTTTCCCGGGGATTACCATATATAACCGGATCCTCAAGAATAAAAGGCAGTATGATTGGCCAGAACGTTCTCTTCAGATACCAATACAAATCAAAAAAGAGGAGGATATCACAATTATTCCTGTAAAAGTTCCGGAAAATCCTTTATATCTTTATCCTGCACGATGATCTTGACCTATGCAAATTTTACGGTAACGCATGGGCACCAGACAGGATCTCGCCGAACGGTGACGTGTCCCGGTTTTTTACTACAATTCAGATATACCGAATATTGAAGAACCAGGGATTCTGTACGAATATGCAAAAAATCCAGCCTCAGCATCTCTGAGCAAATTACGAGCCACTTAATATTAGTCCCCGTCTGGCATCCGTTCCCGGATTTATCATTTATGCAGCAGTATACTCTCGCCTGGCTGCAGCACCTCAACATGGATGTCCGTTGTTCGTTCAACTGCCTTTTTGAATATCAGCGGATCCGCCCTGATCTTGTCCCAGGTGTTATAGTGGACAGGTATCACCGTCTTCGCACCAATGAAATTGGCTGCCATCATCGCTTCAGCCACGCCCATGGTAAATCGTCCTCCAATCGGGAGCAGGGCAACATCCGGATGATAAAGCTCTCCAATCAGTTTCATATCGCCAAAGAGAGCCGTGTCACCGGCATGATATACATTCAGCCCGTCCATTCCGACGATAAAGCCAGCAGCTGTCCCGCCCGCATAACTGAGATCCCCCACCTCAATCCCGCTGGAATGGCAGGCGGGGGTCATGGTAAACGAAACCTCATCAACCACGATGGTGCCCCCGATATTCATACTCTCGGCGGGAATACCTTTTGTTTTCAGATACCTGGCAATTTCAGAAATTGCAACGGTCTTTTTTCCCAGGGCAATCGTTTCGCCGAGATGATCGGCATGTCCATGGGTGATCGCAACAAGATCCGGGTGCGTCCAGAGGACACTGCCACTTTCAATGAAGGGATCTATCAGTATCTTTTTTGAACCAGCAAGAAGTACACAGGCATGGCCAAGCCAGGTGAGCTGCATACATCCTAATCAGAGTATCAGTGAATGAAATTTGTCATCTGTATGTGAACGCGGGCCATCATGCCGATGCACCGGAGATCAGAAAAAACAATGGAAAAAGGAGTTTTCCTTCACATAACATCAATAAGTTCAGCTTCAGTAATATCGATGGAATCACCAAGATTATCCGCAGTTGCACTGCGGGTCATCTGTTCGGAAAGATCCCTGTCTTCCATGACATCCCTGACCCTGTCGATATAAGGGTCAATCGTGGGGTCTTCCTGCTCCTCGATGACGTGCCGGTATTCGCGGAGTGTCGAAGGGCTTACTCCAAGTTCTTCAGAAACCTCTTTCATCGTCTTGCCGGACTCAATCAGTTTTTCCATCCTGATCTTATCAAAAGGCATCTTGAAATCTAGTTCCCGGAAGAGCTTCAGTCTCACCCGTGCACGTGCAACGGTCTTGCTCAGTTTTTCATCCCCCAGCTGGCGGGCAATTTCCGTGTCATTCTTACCGGCGTAAAACAAGGTGACAAGTTTTGCAAGCTGGATCGGTTTTAGTGAAGTTTTGAAGATTCCCTGTTCCGTGATCTCTCTCATGACGAGAGCAACCTCACGTTCAATCGCGTCACTGTCTCTCAGAGTACCATGGATATTTTTCATGGGCTCGACAATTTTAGTCTTGCCTGACATGGTACTGAAGAGCTTCAGAAGCTGTACCTTGCGTTTGTCTTCAGTCATTGCGTACCCCGTTATGGGATTAGGATATACAATACTTCGCCTTCTATTTAATGTTATCTTTACAGTGCGTCAGACCACAAGGCCTATTAATCTAATTCACAAAATCGATCGTGCTGGATATTCCTGTTGAAATTTTTATTATATCCGGATAATCTCATTATTGAATCATTAATTCAGAGAATGGAATCACCTGGTGACGGGTGCTTGCCGAATGTGATTAGCAACCGGGAATCAGAAAAAGTGTTGTTCAGGCATCACTCACTCGATTTGAGGCCGGGTCGTTGAGATATTCTATCTCGTTGTTTCTCAGGAATTCTTCCAGTATCTTGGTAATAGGGCAATAAGGGCTCTTTTCATATGAGGTGAAACTGATGATTGAATATGTCTCATCTTTCGGGTCCGGCTCTTCCCTGTATTCCTTCACCGTATATGATGGATTAACATTCAGTATTGAGTTCAATACACGGGATTTCAGGGCTGTATTATTCTTCATCCGGAGCACTAAAAAACCCATGGTTCCTTCTCCTCATAGTTCAGATAAGTACCGGCAATAACATTTTTTATATGCATCGCTTTCCGTACCGCTCTGACATATGGTAATCCCAATGATAAATCTGATGTGTAAACTATAACAATGGATCAGCATCCCGGACACCAAATATCTGGTGATTGGCAACTTTTTCCACCAGTACCTCCCCGCTCATTTTTCATACTATTATTCAAATCCGGTCTTTCAGGTACGGTCGGGTTATGGACTGGCCGGGTATAAATGCATACCAGACGGGTAACAGGGATCTCCTTTTTTGCGGTTTTACTGTGACGAGAACTATAATATCAACGGCGTAATAATTGAATGAGAACAATTGTCGATAACAACAAAAGAAGTGATGGCTATTGAATCAGAGCTCGGATGTTTTTGAAAACGTAATGGAACTGGCAAAGCGTCGTGGATTTATCTGGCCCACATCGGAATGCTATGGAGCGGTAGCGGGATTCATTGATTATGGTCCGCTGGGTGCGATGATGAAACGGCGTGTGGAAAATATCTGGCGGGATTTTTATATTGTCCAGGAAGGGTATTACGAAATTGAGTGCCCGACAATCGCCCAGGAGGCAGTTTTTATTGCCTCCGGGCATGTCAAAGGTTTTTCTGACAAAATGTGCCAGTGCCCGCATTGCCGGGAATACCTGCGTGCAGACCATGTTGCTGAGGGCAGGGAACATTCGCAATGCCTCAACCCTGAACAATGCGGATCTCTCCGCCGCAATTACTTCCTGCACCTGTCTTGCATGCGGGGAGGTTCTTGGTTGTGTTGAGGTATTCAATTTCAACCTCATGTTTCCTACCACCATAGGGCCGGGCTCACAGCGGGTTGGGTACCTCCGCCCGGAAACAGCACAAGGAATGTTTGTTGATTTTTCCCGCCTCCTCCGGTTTTACCGCGACAAGCTTCCCTTCGGAGCGGTGCAGATCGGAAAGTCTTACCGGAATGAGATTTCACCACGGCAGGGCATGATCCGTCTCCGCGAGTTCACGCAGGCTGAGGCTGAAATTTTTGTCCACCCTGCCGAGAAGAACCATCATCCGTCATTCCAGCGTTACGGGGAGTACCGTATGCCGTTACTCACCTGGATCCGGCAGCAGAAATGCGAAGACCCTGTCGAAATGTCGATGAGGGATGCGGTAGACAAAGGTATCATCGCCAATGAGTATGTCGCCTATTACGTTGCCCTGACCCATGACCTTCTGGTCACCATCGGGATCAGGCCGGAACGCCTCCGGTTCCGTCAGCATCTTCCGGATGAACGGGCTCATTATGCAACCGATTGCTGGGATGCAGAAGTATTCTCTCCACGTTTTGGCTGGGTGGAAACCGTCGGGATTGCCGACAGGACCGACTATGACCTGAACGCTCATGCTGCACAGAGCGGTACACCCATGACCGTATTCATCCAGTACGATGTGCCGAAAAAGGCTGAGCGTCGCCGGATTATCCCGAATATGAGCGTGCTCGGCAAACAGTACCGCACGAAAGCAAAAGCGATCTTTGCAGCCCTGGAAGCAGCGACACCAACGTCCGAAGGTGCCGATATCGATATCGGAGAGGAGAAAATCCATATCCCTGCAAACTTATTCGAGGTCCGCGATGAAGTAATCGAGATCCGGGGAGAGGATATTATCCCGCACGTTATCGAACCCTCGTACGGGATCGACCGGATGTGCTACGCTGTCCTTGAACAGGCGTATGATGAGGATATCGCAGACGGGGAAAAACGCATCGTTATGCGGCTCTCACCCAATGTTGCGCCTGTCCAGGTTGCAGTTTTCCCGCTTATGTCCCGCGATGGACTTGACGTCCTTGCCGGGGAAATTACCCGGACATTCCACCAAAACGGTATTCTCGCAGAGTATGATGACAGTGGTGCCATTGGCCGGCGGTACCGGAGGCAGGATGAGATTGGGACGCCATTTGCCGTTACGATCGATTATGAAACAAAGGACACTGATTCTGTTACCCTCCGGGACAGGGATACGATGTCCCAGGTACGCATTCCCGTCGCCGAACTGGTTGAGACCGTCGGCGCTCTTATAAAGGGACGGATTACATTCGCTTCACTTCTTCCCTGACAAACCTATGAAATTCATCAGCCATCCCCTTATCAAACCTGATGCAATCGAATCGCGGGAGTATCAGCTCTCCATAGCGATGCGGGCGCTGGATGACAATACTATGGTTATCCTCCCTACGGGTCTCGGGAAAACTGCCGTCGCACTTCTCGTTGCTGCATCCCGACTCTATAATGAAGGGGGTAAGGTGCTGATGCTTGCACCAACAAAGCCTCTGGTCGAACAGCACCTTCGTTTTTTTGAACGCTACCTTCTTGCAAAGAACCCGCCGGGGTCGGATCTGTCGCCATTTGTTATGTTTACAGGAGAAGCCCCGCCGTCAGAGCGTACCGAGGAATGGAATCGAGCGACAGTAATTCTTGCAACACCCCAGGTCATTAAAAACGACCTGATTGCAGGACGCTACACACTGAAGGACGTAACACTCCTCATCGTGGATGAATGCCACCGGGCTACAGGAAATTATGCCTATGTATTCCTTGCGCAACGCTATCTGGCAACTGCAGACAAACCTCTGATCCTTGCGATGACAGCATCGCCGGGCGGTATCCCGGAGAAGGTGCAGGAGGTCTGCATGAATCTGGGCATCTCCCGCGTTGAAAACCGGACGGAGGAGGATCCTGATGTCCGTCCCTATGTTTTCGAGAGGGATATCGAGTTCCTGAGTATCGATCTTCCTCCCGATCTCAAAGGAGCCATTGCTATCATCAACGCTCTTATAGATGGACGTCTCGCACTTCTTGCATCGCTCGGATTCACTGTACCAAACCGCGAAAAACTGAGCATGAAGACGCTCAATGGGATTAATGCACAGATTCAGCAACGCATAGCAAACCGTGATCCCGCTGCGTATTCTGCAGCCTCCGTGTATGCAGCATGCATGAAACTCAGGCACGCCGTTACCCTTGCAGAATCGCAGGGAAGCGAGGTGCTGAAGGGGTACCTCGCAAAACTGATCTCGGAAGGGACAGGTTCCGGTGGCAGCAAAGCCAGCCAGAGCCTGGTCAGGGAACCATCCTTCCATGAACTTTTTGAACAATCTCTTGGGTGGACACGGGAACTCCACCCCAAACCGGCGATTACCCTGAACCTGGTCCGGGAACAACTGAACAATCACCCGGACAGTCGGATCATTGTTTTTGCCACGTACCGGGATACTGTGCAACTTCTTGTTGATTACCTGACAGGAAACGGGATAGCCTGTGAACGGTTCGTGGGTCAGGCAGTAAAAGATGCAGAGAAAGGACTATCGCAGAAAAAGCAGGTCGAAGCACTCACCAGATTCCGGAAAGGCGAATTCAGGGTACTTATCGCGACTTCGGTTGGGGAGGAAGGCCTCGACGTTCCATCTACCGACCTCGTGATTTTCTATGAAGCAGTACCTTCCGAGATTCGCTCTATCCAGCGCAAAGGACGGACCGGGAAGATCCGGGGCCGGCAGGGTTGTTGTTCTCGTGACCAAAGGAACATCCGATGAAGTATTTCGTCATGTCAGCCAGGCAAGGGAGACAGATGATGCACAGGAGCATGAAGGCTATGGGGGGGATGCAATCCTTCCAGAAAACGGTGCTGGCTGAACAGGCAAGTATCGATGAGTTCACTGTCCAGGGACCGGGGATTACCATTGACGACCGTGAAACATCGTCAAAGGTGGTTGAAGTACTTTCCGGGTTGGGTGCCGCAATTCATCTTGAAAGACTTCCCAGGGGGGATTATGCAATCGGGGAGCGGATTCTTATCGAACGAAAAACCAGCCGTGATTTTGTCAATTCACTGATCGACCGTGATCTGCTGGGTCAGATAAAAGCAATGTCAGAAGCTGTGCCGAGACCGGTGATCATCATCGAAGGTGGAGATCTGTATTCACAACGCGACATACACCCCAATGCCATCAGGGGTTTGCTCGCAGCCCTGACCATGGATCTGGGCGTTTCACTGCTTTTCACCAGGGACGAACAGGATACGGCACAGATGCTTTTTGTCCTGGCAAAACGCGAGGAAAGTGCTCGGGGCGAGCGCAAGATTCACCCGCACAAATCCCATCATTCTCTTTCGTGAAGAGCAGGAATACATCATCTCGGCATTTCCGGAAATCGGGTTGAAGAACGCGCGTCTCCTGCTCGTCTCACTTTCGGATCGGTGCAGGCAATCACAAATGCCACTTTACCGGAGTTGCTCGCAAGCACAGGGGATCGGGGAAAAGACCGGGCAAAAAATTTTTGATCTCTCTCGT
Organism: uncultured Methanoregulaceae archaeon; assembly: GCA_963721245.1. Classification (GTDB taxonomy): domain Archaea; phylum Halobacteriota; class Methanomicrobia; order Methanomicrobiales; family Methanospirillaceae; genus Methanoregula. Next base: position 140,735 of record CAVRIL010000006.1, read on the forward strand.
CGCCCTTATAACTGACACAGAATATGGAGCGATTCGGCTCCCGTCTTCACCGCACTCATCAGCGTCAGAACATGATTCGGATCCTTTTCATTCCGGATACGTTCACAGAGCGAAAGAATCGTGGCCGCAAGATCGTCTGCGAGCATCAGACATTCATCAGAAGATTCTCCTGTTGAACAGGTACATTCATGCCCCCTGGAATGTGCGGAATCATTCTCCGAGTCGGGGATATTCTTCTGAGGGAGGGGCTGGTTCTCTTCACATACGACACAGACTGTTTTGCCCTTGACTTCGAAAAGGGGGCACCCGCAGGTTTTACAGGACTTTTCAAGCATTTTTCCTCCTTTAAGGAGGTATTCTGCCATAATTTCGTCTTCCTTACGTGGCGGCATGAAATCACCGTCGACTCTATATTTAACCTATATATGTCGGTTCTACGTATTAACTACAGGTACACAGGTAGGTGATACCATGACCAACCCTGAAAAAACAATGGAAAACTGTATCCTGATGCTGCAGCGCATTCAGGAAGACAGTTCAATACCCCGAAACATCCGTCGCGTTGCCGACGAGACCCGGACGCTGCTCACCAACAATTCAAAGGCGATGGGACTGCGCGCCGCAGAAGCCATTTCAAAGATTGATGAAATCTCTAATGATCCCAATATGCCGATTCATGCCCGTACCCGGATCTGGGAGCTCGTGTCACAGCTGGAGACAATCCCGCTTGACTAAATTGTAGTATCAGAAAATTTCAATACTTTTTTTTCAGTCCGATACAAAACCGGGAGGGTTTTCTGGACCTGACCTGCAGTTTTTATTAGAATATGCGCATAGATTCTGTCTCTTCCCTGTTCACGGGACAGGATGGTGAATTGCCGGAAATGCCACGAAGGGTAGTCATCAATCTGATGGGATCGATTTCCTGACATATGGATTCAGATTTCGCATTCTCGGATAGGATTACATTTTTGAAAAACGGTAGATCTCTCTTGGAACGCACATCTCAAAAGAGGCACCGTGCTGGAATTCCCCGGTTTCCTTTATCGTAATATTTGTAATAGACAGGATTTCCCGTGAGAGGAACAGTCCGAGACCGGTATTTTTACCGAATCCTTTCCGGAAAATCGTTTCCTTATCATGCGGAGGTATACCGATGCCGTCATCTTCAATCCTGATTAAGAGACAGTCCGGGGATTCTGTCGCTGACAGCCTGGACTACCGATACCTGATCGCCATGTTCCACCGCATTTGCAACAATGTTATAAAATACCCGTTCCAGCAGCGGGTCGGCAAATATCTCCAGTCCAAGGGTATCGGACTGGAACAGTATTTTTTTAATATCGACATGAGTACAGGCTCTGAAGAAGGTGTCATCCACGTTCTGCCAGATCGGTGCAACAACACCGAGATCCTGGTATAATTTGGTAAACTCAATATTTGCCTCGATCATTTTTACTGCATTTTTCAGTTTTGCAAGATACATCGAGTGCTGGGGTTCAGGAGGATGATCGGTGAACAGTTCAAGGTACCCGCTCAGCATGGTAAGCTTGTTCCTGATATCATGCCGCGTGATCTCGGCCAGAAGGTTAAGTTTTTTATTCGCAAGCTGGAGGGCATTCTGTACTTTTTTGATATCGGATATATCATGAAATATTCCCATCATACACCGCCTTCCGCTCGAGGTCGAGTATGGTGGTACTGACAATAACAGGAATCTGGTTTCCCTTGTTGTCAACGATGATCTCCTCCTGTAAGCCCGTTCCTTCCAGAGCATGGTTTTTAAAATATGCCCGGTATTTTTCCTCTTCCTCCTCTGGGATGAAGTTCACTTTCGTGCAAGAGTCTGGATTTCAGCAAGCGTCCTCCCGATTAAATCCTGTGTTTTTTTATTTGCATCCAGAAGCATCCCGGTTTCTGCGTCGGCAATAAAAATAGCATCATTTGCATGGTCCATAAGACCCTGATTCTTTTCATATGCAGACTTCAGTTCGTCCTCGGCTTTTTTCCGGTCAGTGATATCCCTCACAAATGCAAAAACATACGCCCGGGGTCCGAATTCACTGTAATTGAGGGAAATTTCCACCGGGATAAGTGATCCATCCTTTTTCCTGTTGATATCCTGGACGGTACGAATTTTTCTCTGTTTTGTCTGGAACCAGTCAGTATCCAGATGGTTGCTCAATAAACTGAGGGCTGATGTCCCTGATGGTGAGGTGGCTAAACTCCTCTCGCGTGTATCCGAGCATTTCGCATATGGTGTCGTTAAAAAATGTGATTCCGCCATCTTCGTTAATCCAGAGAATCCCCTCAGGAGCGTTGCTCACCGTGGAGTGCATCATGCGAAGCTCCTCCTCCGCCTTTTTCCTCCGGATTGCCTGGCGGATTTTATGACTCAGTTCACCGAACTGGGCACGGGGATCGCCCCCTTTCTGGAGGTAAAAGTCAGCACCATTGTCAAAGGCTTCAATGGCGACTTCTTCCCGTCCCTTACCGGTGAAAAGTATAAAGGGAATATCCTTGAATTTGTTCCTTACCTGTTTGAGGAAACCGATACCGTCCATGACCGGCATCTGATAATCGGAAATAATCGCTTCAATTGTTCCCTGCTTCCAGGATCTCCAAAGCCTCTTTTGCCCAGAAGTTACGGTTATGACAGAAAATTCTTTTTCCCTCTCAAGAAAAAGTCTGCAGAGATCGAGCAGATCCGGCTCGTCATCAACATAGAGAAGGGAAATCATTATTTTTTATTATGGTTGTGTGAGAGGATTTAGTTTTTGTTGGATGATTTTCTTTCTTCGAATAAATGCCTGGCAGAAAAAAAGAAAACGCACCGATGAACATTATGTCGAAATTATTACCGTTAGATCGGACGAAAAGGAAAAACAAACACCCTCACAATCCTGTATTCATTCAGGATACCGGCGGGCCTGTCCGAAACCCGGATGCCGGAATGATAATTTCAAAACGGCTGCCTTTTTTGTATTCTCCGTTTTCCCTGATCGTTAAACCGGTAATTTCGAGGATTTTCTGGGCAAGGAAAAGACCCGAGCCTTTTGTCATTCCCGCTGCTTCGCGTAAAGAGATGGGCTTTGTCCTCCGGTGAAATACCGATCCCATTATCAGCAATCGTCAGGATAAGCCCGGAATTGGTATACTGGAAGGAAATCACGATGCGGGTTACTTTTTCTCCATACTTATACGCATAATTGAACAGGTGGAAAAAAACCCTTTCAAGGAAAGGGTCTGCAAAGACTTCAAGAGGGATCCTGCGGCAGGTCGAGGGTAGGATTCATCTGCCTGTAGGTCAAAAAATGCCCGGTGAATAACAGTTGAGACCGATTGCCATGTCGGAGCCGTTGCACCGAGGTTGTCATATTCCCTCGAGAAGGTGAGTCTGCCGCTGAATATTTTTTGCCGCTGTCTGAGCACGGGTGAGATGTTGCAGTAATTCAGGTTCCTGCAATCCAAAGGAAGCGAGTTCCAGAGAGCCACTGACGACCATCAGTTGATTCAGGATATCGTGTCTCGTCATGCTCGAAAACATATTGAGATTTTTTCTGGCAAGGATCCGGGCATTTTCGATCTGCTTGCGGCCGGAGATATCGTATACCGAACACTGGATAACCGGTTCTATCGAATGAATATCTCTCGCTGACAAATTCCACATCAATAATCCTGCCGTCTTTTGTCTCGAGGGGAATATCGTTACAGAGAATATAGCCTGTTTTTACCAGTTCGGCAAAGAATTGTTCCTCAACCGGTGTTTCCCTGAAAAAACCTATCTCCCCAAGATTTTTACCGAGCAGGTATTCGTGCGAATAACCGGTAAGGTTAATCATAAACGAATTTGCATCGATTATCTTTTTTGTATCTGACTCGACGATAAGTATGCCGTGATCTGCCGTGTCAAACAGCCGGTGGAATTTTTCATCTTTTTTACGGATTTCCGGGACAGCATGGAGCGATTCAATCGCACCGGAATACTGGCCGTTTTTATCATATAGACGGAGAGGCGATTATCTCGAAAGTCGCAGGTCTTCCGTTCGGACCGGGAAGTTGTAGTGTTGCCCTGATGGTTTTATTGTTCCGTTGAATGAGTGAATAATGATAGTGTCTCAAGTTCTTTGTCTGACGCAAAGACCAGATCAAGAAGTCCCGGAATCCGTTCCCCCATGATGAGGAAGGAGTGTTCATAATCTCCCCGTCCCGAGGATCTGACTGGCACTGGTCCCAGAATATTTCTCAATTGCTGTATTCCAGATGATCACCGTCCCTTTGGCATCGATCGCAAATGTCGGTTCCGGGAGAGAATTGACTAATTTCTGTCAGCCGGTGCTCCGTATGTTCGAAGTTCCTCATTAACCTGTTTGCGGTTATCATCCAGTTCCATCGTTCCAAGAGCAAATGAGACATCTTCTGAAAGTCCGTTGAGCAACCGGATCTCCGGATCGGTAAAGAAATTTTTTTCACGGGAATAAAAGGTGATCACACCCCGGTGTTTTCCCGTCACGTATCGGGAATGCGGCTGCCGAAAGATACCCTTTTTTTATCGCATGTTCTGCCCAATGCTGCCGGGGGGCATCAGCCTGGATATCATTAAAGATACTGTATGTCCCCTTTCCGTAGGGCGGTGACGGTTGGACCCTGACCATTCGTGATATCTTCGGCTGACATCCTGACATTAACAAAAAAATCATCGACAGCCCCACTGGCCACCACATCCTTTGATCCGGTGAGTTTCGGGATCCTCAAATCCGATCCAGACCATTGCATATCCACCTTCCTGGATGGCGATCTTGCATACTTCCTGCATGAGCTGCATGCGGTTATGAAAGCGCACAATGACTTCACTGACACGGGCAAGTACCGAATATACCCGGTTGAGACGAAGGATCTTCTGTTCATTTTCCCGACATTTTACTGACTGTCGGACAATATGGGCAAGTTCTGCAAACCGTGATTTGGGATCTCCGGTCATTCTCACACAATAATCCGCACCATGTGACAGGGCATCGTCAAATGTATCGTTACTGTTCCTGCCGGTAAAGATGATACTCGCGGGCTGGTGGAATTTCTCACGAATTATCCTGAGAAACTCAATACCATCGGTTTCCCGCGTGCGGTAATCTGCAATGATTGCATCAAAAGAACTGGTTTTCAGGTACTGGAGTGCTTCAGGTAAGGACGGGGCTGTATCGACCCGTATATCCCCGTCACTTCCAAGAAAGCGCTTGCCGGAATCCAGGAGAATCTGGTCTTTATCGATATACAGGACCGAGATCATAAAAACCATTCCCACCTGATGTAAGGGTTCAGATATATTTACGTTCTATGATATACCCTTATCGAGTCCGAAATTATTCCACTAGAACAATTTCTGAAATTTCGATTTCTTGTTTTGGATTTTCTGGATATACTCTGTCCTTTGCCGATTCCAGGCTCGTTCCAGGGATTTGTAACCAGCGTTATACGAGAATACCCAAGTGATTGGGCAAGTTGTCTGATAAATTTTTCTGTCCATGATGGTGCGGACATATTTATATCCGACCCTGAGTCAAATATTTTTCTGATATATGGATCTTTTTTCAATTGTCGTCATCGTTACCGGCCTGATATTATTTGAAACGATTACAAGTATCGACAATGCCATAATTAATGCAGAGGTGCTCTCGACGATGAGCGAGCGGGCAAAACGCTGGTTCCTGCGTATGGGGGCTGGTCTTTGCAGTTTTCGCGATCCGGGGATTGCTTCCCTGGCTTATTGTCTGGTTATCGACACCGGCGCTTGGCCCGGTCGGGGCATTTACGGCAACATTTTCAAGTGACCCCGCGGTTCTTATAGCAATTGAACAGTCAGCCCCGATTCTTTTCATAGGTGGAGGGACATTCCTTCTCTTCCTGTTTCTTCACTGGCTGTTTCTTGAAGGGAAGAATTTCGGTCTTCGGGGTGAGCGCTATCTTGCCACAAAAGGTGTCTGGTTCTTTGCCATCGTATCTGTTCTGCTCACCGGGATAGTGTGGTTTGCTCTCGACAGGAACCCGCTTATGGCCTTTGGTGCGGTTGTCGGTTCAACCGCCTTTTTTATTGTCCATGGTTTCCGCCAGAACGCGGAACGGGCAGAGGAAAAGATGCTTCATTCCTCTGACATGTCAGATGTCAGCAAGATCTTTTATCTCGAGGTCATCGATGCCACGTTCTCCATTGACGGTGTTATCGGTGCATTCGCATTTACGATGGCAGTTCCCCTGATCCTGATCGGTAACGGGATCGGGGCGTTTATTGTCCGGGAACTGACCCTGCGTAACGTTGACACTATAAAGAAATACCTGTATCTCAAGAACGGGGCGATGTATTCCATTTTCTTCCTGGGAATTATCATGATCATGGATAGTTTTGGTATCGATATCCCGTTCTGGGTCTCACCGGTCCTGACATTCGGCATTGTCGGGTTCTTCCTGCTGAAATCCATACGGGAAATGTCACCGAACCACGGAATAAAAAGGAATCAATCGTACTAATGTACGTTTATTCGGCTTTGTAGAAATCCTCAAAATATTTTTTAACGCTCTTTGGGGGCTACGGCATGAAATGCCTCCGCCCCCACCGCTGTGGCACCCCCCCCTGGAGAGATAATTCCCGAGAAGGTAATACGACACAATCGCAAAGCGAAGGGGCGGTTCGGGGGGACAGGCACTGTCCCCTCCGTCAACAGGTAATTTACAATTTGTTGAAAACTCAGGGTTTCTACAAAGCCGTTTATTCAGGACTTTTTTAACTCGTCATCTTCACCATCAGATTCAGGGGAGTATCCGGATAGATAATGGCTTGATTTTACCTGAAAGCAAATCTGTGCCTGACATGCCTGAACTGATTCATGCACCACAGTCCTCCTTTGAGGACCGGAACGACCACACTCATCATACCCTCCATCTCATTCGAAACTTCCCTGAGTCGTTCGGGGATGAGAGATATGCTGGGGGCAGATCGAATTGCACATTTCCCGCATGCCCTGCACAAACCGGCACAAGACACTCCGGAGAGCAATCCGCCATGTCGCCCGATATAATGAAATTTTGCACTCCAGTCACTTGGGAAAAAGGTTATGGGCATTATACAGGGAAAAACAACCGGGAATATCCACACCTTCCGGGCAGGGCATGCAGTAGCCGCATCCCGTGCAGGGGACCTTCATCAACTGCCGGTACGTATCACTGTACTCTTGCCGATTATTCCGAGTTCATCTGAAGAGAGCGAATCCGGAAGTGCCTCGTTTGCCACACGGATATTTTCCTCAATATGCAGTTCGTCATTCATACCCGAGAGAACAACGGTTACTTCAGGATGATTCCATACCCATCGCAGCGCCCATTCGGCCGGAGAACGCCTGATTTCTGCCTCCTCCCAGATTTTTTTTACTTCTTCCGGGTACATGTCCGGCAAGATTGCCTCCACGGATTGGTTCCATGATCATAACTGCAAGGTGTTTTTCTGCGGCATAACTCAAGCCCTTCGGTTCCTGCCTGGTTGTGTTCGTCAAGATAATTATACTGGATCTGGCAGAATTCCCAGCGAATACGCATCTACAATCTCTTTGAAAGATGCAATGTCGCCATGGAAGGAAAAACCGGCATTGTTTATTTTCCCGTCACCTTTTCGCCAAGTCGAGGAATTCCCTGACACCGAGATTTTTCATCTTTTCCCATGATGACACCGGATAAACTGTGGAGCAGGTAGTAATCGATGTGATCGGTGTTGAGCCTGGTGAGTTGCGCATCAAGAATATGGTCCATGTCCTCCCTTGAACGGACCGACCAGGGAGGAAGTTTTGTTGCGAGACGCACTTTTTTACGGTAACCGTCTGCAAGTGCACGGGCAAGCACGTGTCTCGCTCCTGCCGAAGATGATATGCAGGTGCTGTATCTACATAATTGACACCGTGGTCGATCGGCATACCGCAGTTGCCGGATTGCACGTTCTTCATCGATCCCCCCTCCTTTTTTCAGGGGCAGCCGCATATAACCAAACCCGAGGACTGAAAGTTCGTCGCCGGTTTTTGGGACTTTTCGGTAGAGCATGAGAATCACCAGTGGAAAAAGTTACCAGCCGAGATACAGGGTCTTTGTCTGGGAGTACATGTCCAGGCGCGTGTTGCCCGTTTTCCCGTCCCATGCCGCTGTCATTTATTCCTCCGAACGGCACTTCAGGGGGCACCGTAAGATGACGGTTCACCCAGATGATCCCGGCTTTCACTTCGTTAAATACCCGTCTTTGTCGAGGCAAGGTCCTTTGTCCAGACCGATGCCCCCAGCCCGAAACGGGAGTTATTCGCCTCGCGGATAGCAGTATCAAGATCCGGAACGGTCATAACCGGTAGTACCGGCCCGAAAATTTCATCGGTTACAAGCCCGGATCCTGGCATCACATCGGTGACCAGGGTCGGGCGGTAAAAATATCCCTTTTCATAGACCGTTCCTTTCAGCGAGTGGCCTCCGGTGAGGATCGTCCCTTCCCTGTTGTCCCGTGTTTCCTCAATTGTACTGCGAGATTTTCTCCCGCTGCTCTGCACTGTTCATCGGACCGATATCGATTCTGGATCCCAGCCCGTTTCCGACCGTCAGGGCTTCAACACGTTCCTGTAATTTCTTTATGTGACATTCAGCGGCAATCTTCTCATGGACATACAGCCGCTTTACCGCAGTGCATGTCTGTCCTGCATTGTAAAATCTGCCCCGGAGTGCACCCTCGACTGCCTGGTCTATATCGGCATCAGGCATGACAATCATCGGGTCGGACCCCCCGAGTTCAAGCGTTATATCCTTGAGAGACCTCCCGCCATTTCCCGGATCCTGTTGCCCGTTTCCCGATCACCGGTGAATGACAGTTTCCGGATAGCAGGGTTTTTCACCATTGCCGTCCCCACAGATTCACCGCTCCCCGTGACGATATTCAGCACTCCTGGGGGCAGGCCTCCCTCCTCGAGGATCTTGTCCGAGCCGCAGGTTTGTCAGAGGGGTCGAGGATGCGGGTTTCAGCACCAGCAGTGTTTCCTGCAAGCAGCGCAGGGCCGATTTTCCAGCCCATGATAAGGACCGGCATATTCCAGGGTATAATCGACACCGCATACACCGAGCGGCTCGCGGATAACGATGCAGTCTCCCGCAGTCCCCAGCCGTATCACCTCACCATTCTGGCACGCAGAAATACCTGCATAGAATTCCAGTATATTTGCAAAACCCCTTACTTCGTCCGTTGATTCTTTCAGGGGTTTACCCTGTTCAAGGGTCAGAAGCCGCGCAAGTTCCTTATACTGGTCGCTCACCTTTTCCGGGCTGCCTGATACAGGATCATGCCCCGTTCACGCATCGTTTTTTTTGCCCATGCACCGAGAATGCCACTTCTGCTGCTTCAACCGCGAGGCGTGACGTCTTCTTTTGTTCCTGCGGGCACACGGTCGATGAACTCACCGGTTGCCGGGTTCTTTACCTCAATCCAGGTTTCATCGATCCCCCCGGTGTCCTTCCCGCCAATCCGCATCAGCATCCCTTTTCACTCCCTTGTCGTGATATTGGATTCCTTCTGCAATAAATAGCAGCATTGGTATGATAAAATTCCGGTTGCCAAAAATGATTTCACCGTTCATGAACCAGAGTTGCGCGATCCTATCAGTCGTATTCTTAAATTTTCTCTATTATAGGTCACAATTCAAAACGGATTAATCGCCGGTTTTAAGACTCATGATCCATAAGGTTTCTGACACAATTTCTTTTCTGACATTATTCTCATGATACGGATTTCATCGTGTTTCAACCAGTGCGGAAGAACTGAAGTCATAAAATCAATCCGTTACTCTTATGCCAGCATCAGATACGTCAGCACATCCCGCACCGGCCATTGGCCTCCAAACGGGACAAACTATATTTCCCGCATCTTCTAATGTCTGCTGGGATCCTTATGGGAGATGATAAAAAAGATATTCTGATAACCACCCCGAGGCCGGAATTGCCTGCGCCTGCACCAAAGGAGAATGCCCCACCAGTACCACACCAGGTGTTGGAGATTCTCCTTGAAGTTAACGATCTGACATGGGAGCGATACGTTGAGAAGAGCACAAAGCCGGTCGCAGTTATGTTCTATTCGCCAGATTGTATTTTTTGTCACCAGATGGAGCCCTACTTCAGGAATTATGCGGAGGAATACAAGAAAGATGTCCTGTTTGCCCGCCTCAACATCATGACCAGTCTGTGGACCGCGGAGCGCTATGGTGTCCGGAGTACACCAACATTCAAATTCTTCTGTGACGGAAAACCTGTTCGGGAAATGGTGGGGGCTATCTACCCTACGCTATTGAAAAAAATGGTGGATGATGTCCTTCTCCATGGAAAAGAATGTGCAAAAAATTCAACCGCTATTGATTACGAGATAACCGGATACGGATGACCGGATACGATTGATCAATCGTTTTGCTCTGTTGAAACCCTAAGATTTTAACAAATTGCGAATCGCCTAGTATCGGAGGGGACAGTGCCTGTCCCCCCGAACCGCCCCTGCGCTTTGCGATTGTGTTGTATTACCTTCTCTGGAATTATAGGTCAGAGGGATGCCACAGCGGCGGGGCGGAGGCATTACGTGCCGTAGCCCCCAAAAGCATTGAGAAGAATAGTATGAGGATTTCAACAAAGCCAATCGTTTTTTTTTCATAATACATTGTTGACTGTTAAAATTCGAAAAATGTTTTTTTCCGTTTTATGGCTTTTTGAATGCAAAAAGGGATCAATTATTAATGCAATAATTCTGCCGATAACGGTGGCAATAAAGTTAGTTGTCCCATCTCGTATACATTGGGGGCTGTTGGGAAATATGTGTTAACAACACCGAAGGAACCGACATTTAAGAAAAATAAAAAAATTGTATTACTTTGAGACTGCTACAGGCATCGTTCATTCGGACTGTTTTTCAATGATTTGCACCACTGCCTTGCATATATTTATTATTCTATACGGATACATTCCCTTCAGACCAGAGGAGGATCGAATACCATGAAAAAAACATCGATTGTTTTAGCACTTGTTGCAGTATGTGCACTTGTCGGTACGGTATCAGCATTCGGAAATATTATATTTCCCTATGATGGAAACCTGGAGGTAACCTATGTTTCAGAAGATGCATCGTATAACGATCATTTCGGGATCATATTGCCCGAACTGCACCCCCTCGGACAAATTCATGGAATAACACCTTCATTGCCGGGCAGCAAATATACTGACATAGGTCGTTGTTCACCCGATACGAATGTTGCTGTTTACATCAGGACTCCGCTATTAGTAAGCCCATTGGTGAATAGCAATCGCCTGTATCGCTCAGACATAGCAAATCCCAACGATCTTCTGGATCATGCCCTCGTAACGAAGGAAGGGGATGGATCGTTCACCGTGGCCTTTGAGGATAGTTTCCATGACAATATCGACGATGATACCAACGATGTTGTCCTTAACGTTGCCTGTATCCGCGATACTCCGATCCCCACTCCTGAGTTTCCCGACCGCAGCCCTCCCGGCCGGGTTTATCGTCGGATTCCTTGGAGTAGTTCTCTTCATGAGGAAATCCAAAGAATACTAATTTTTCGATACCTCAGATTCGGGTAGGGTATTTGAAACACAGCATTTTTAATGTATATTTAATCAAAACATTACAAGCGTTTAATCTCCTTGGATAATTCCGATGGTGGCTCCCTACTCGAAATACCAGGAGCAACGGCGATGCCCCGGGCGATACCGATCAGGAGTGCACTTTTCACGGTTAATTGCCGGTCTGCTTATTCTGCGCTGATGCGATGAAGAGGAAAATACCGGGGATGATAAGGAGGAGACTGAAACCCACCGGTTGTCCGAACAATGATCTGAAAAAATTCCCATCCGGCAGAACCGATAATGCCGGTCGGAATTCCGGAAACGAGGATCACGGTAACCTTGGTTTATTGCATTGCGTTCACCTGAAAGGATGCCCGTGAATACCATGAGAATTCTTTTACGGGTATACCGGATCAATGCAGCGATAGTTCCTGCCATAATAACGATATCGAACGCAGGAGGGACTGGCGCGTTCAGGAGTGCCGAGAAGATAACAAAATGTTCTGAACCTGACATAGGTAACCATTCAGTACATCCCAGGACCAGTCCTGAAAAAAGTGCTTCCAGGATCGTTATTTCGTGCAGCATCGAATAATCATAAAATTGAATAACATATATACGGTGATTGAAATGTTGAAAGCAGCAAGAAATGCCCGAAAAACATTTTTTTTAGTATATTTTTTTGCAGGTATTTTTTTTATATTCATCGATACCGTACCAGGGTATTGCAGGGTACTATGGATGAAGGTACCGGGTGAGGAAAGTCACATTTCAGCAGCAGGATCCCTTCTTAAGACAAAACCACCAGTCTTTCCAGGGGATTTTCTGCAGATTCAACAATCTTAACGCTGCTGTCAAACGATATCTGCAGAACAACAGAGTTCAAATTGTTCTGCTGCATCCGCATGTCTCTGCAGCCTTTGCAACAGCAGCCGCAACTGCCAGTGTTACACCCTTATCGAGGATATTTGGCATAATCCGGTCCCTTTGTGGTTTTTGTACGTAATCTGCAATCGCATGGGCTGCCGCAATTTTCATCTCATCGGAAATCCGGGTGGCCCGGGCATCCAGCGCCCCACGGAAAATGCCAGGAAATGCAAGCACGTTATTGATCTGGTTGGGAAAATCACTTCGCCCGGTCCCAACCACAGCTGCACCCGCCCTTTTTGCAGCATCCGGCCAGATTTCAGGAATAGGATTTGCCATTGCAAAGACAATCGCGTCACGGTTCATTGACCGGACCATCTCTTCAGTAACAATTTCAGGTGCCGAGACACCTACAAACACGTCGGCACCTGCCATTGCGTCAGCAAGAGTTCCTGCAAGAGCACGACGGTTTGTCTCTTCCGCCAGGATAAATTTATACTTATTTTTATACAGGCCTTCCCGACCCCGGAAAATAGTTCCATGGGTATCACAGACAACGATGTCATGTACAGTCTTACAGACATTGGGATCGTATCCGATGCACTTTAGCAGACGGGCAATCGCGTAGCCGGCTGCTCCGGCTCCGCATATCACGAGGGACAGATCTTCAAATTTTTTCCCGGTCACTTTACAGGCATTCATGATCGCGGCCAGTACCACAACCGCTGTACCATGCTGGTCGTCATGCATGACCGGGATTCCGATGTCCTGAAGGGCATCTTCCACCTCAAAGCATTTTGGTGCCGCTATATCCTCAAGATTGATCCCGCCAAAGACAGGCGCGATATTCCTCACCTGGTCGGTGAAATCCGTATCATAATTTTCAAAACAGATCGGAAATGCGTCGATACCCGCGAACTCCTTGAACAGGATTGCTTTTCCTTCCATAACCGGAATGGCCGCATCTCCCCCGATATTGCCAAGGCCCAGGACTGCAGAACCGTCGGTTACGATTGCAATGGTATTCGCTTTCATGGTATATCTGTACGCAAGGTTTTTGTCTTTTGCAATTTCCCGGCATACCTCTGCGACCCCGGGGTGTATACGCAAGCGAAAGGTCGTGTTTATTTTTGAGGGGGACCTTTGATCGAATCTCCAGTTTTCCTTTATGTTTCGCATGCAGTTCCAGCGATTCTGTATAAATATCATCATTTCCCGGTGAAAACAACATTTCCGGATCAATCCTCATACGACAGAGGGTGTGTCTAGGCAATGAATGTTACGGGAGAGAAGGTTCCGGTGACCATGATACTCCGGAAAGATATGTTACAAAAAAGTCCTGAGAGATGAGAAATCTGCCGGAAAAATTATATCAGAATTTTTTGGCATCACTTTCATTAATTTCGGAATATTCTTTTTTTAGTTCAGGATAGAGTTTTCGGTACAGGTTAAAACTACTTTTATTATAATTTGGATCCTTCCCTGCTTCTAGGGGTTCAATTATTTCCAGATAAAACCTGGACCGGGTTTTACTCGATAGTTTCCTCATTAAATTGTTACTGATTGCCCCGGTCTCCTTTAAATAATAAATTCTCAAAAAATGATGAGAAACTATCCTCCGGTAATTTTCAAGACGTTCAAATTCTTTATTATCGGTATTTCTTAATTCACGAAATGCTTTGAACAGTTTTTCCCTGTCGTTGAATTGATCATTATATATGTCTCAATTCTCTCTTGGCATCAAACATTTCTTGTCGAGAATAGTCTCTCATTATCGTATCTACAACATGAGCTGTAAGTGCCTGTTTGGAATAATAAACGTAAATGAAGGTGACGATTACCAATAAAATTGTAAATATTGCTGTGAGTGCCCCACTATGGTTATCCCATGTGGAAATAATCCATGATATACCCGTTAAAACACTATTAAAACTCAACGGATCGGTCATACATACGTAATTCCTTATGTATCAGATATTAAATAACCTTGATAATATATCTGGATTTGTACTGTCTATATTGAAATGTAAAAAAAACCTGAAAATGATTTTTTCTGTGTCAGTATTCTATACAATAATAATCAGACATTTGATCTCAAAAAAACGGAACGCCTCGGCCGGGATTTGAACCCGGGTCAAAAGCTCCGGAGGCTTCTAGGATGTCCACTACCCTACCGAGGCAGAAAATTTACCTTACTTAATCTCTTTCCCACCCATATAAATGCGAAGGATGGGGGTACACAATCAGGGATTTTTGGTATGGTACATGTGCCAGATCCTGCAGGCCCCTTCATGACTGACCATACACGGTCCAACCGGAGTCCTTGGACTACAGGTTTTTGCAAAAAGTCTGCAGTCAGAGGGTTGGGAGATTCCGCGGAGAACCTTGTCGCAGATACAGGCAGAATGTTTGGTTATATGACGGAACACAATATCAAATTTTTTCTGTGCATCGTAATGTTCAAACTCCCTCCTCAGCCTCAGGCCTGAACCCGGAATCACCGGAAAACCTCGCCATTCGACGTCAAATGGCTCGAATACCTCATACATCACTTTTTTTGCCTTGATATTGCCTTCGCGGCTGACCGCCCGCGGGTAGGCATTTTCTACGGAATGGCTCCCTTTACGTACCTGCTGCACCAGCATCAGGAGACCAAGCAGAATATCTTCAGCCTCAAACCCGGCAACAACCTGAGGCACCGGAAACTGTTCATATTCTTCATATCCCATGACCGTGCAGACATGCCCGGGAAGCATGAACCCGTTCAGTTTTGCCTCGCCCTGTTCAAGCAGCCATTTCATTGCCGGGGGGACAATGCGGTGGCAGGAAAGTATGGAGAAATTTTCAGGAGGTTGTGCGAGAATCGTGGCAGCGACAGTGGGAGCCGTTGTTTCGAACCCGACCGATATGAACACGACCTCTTTATCGGTTTTTCTGGCAATATCCACGGCCTTATGGACGCCCTGCACAACCCGCACATCCCCGCCGCACGATTCCAGTGAGCCTTTTGATCCCGGGACGCGGAGAAGATCGCCATAGGTTGCTATGATACAATCCTTTCCGGCAAGGTCAAGCGCGGCATCGATCTCCCCCTGAGGAGTGATACAGACCGGGCACCCCGGACCCATCACAATTTTGAGCCGTGAGGGAAGCAGGCTGCGTACACCGGTCCGGGCTATCGCCGCCTCGTGGGTGCCGCAAATATGCATGAACGTTAAATCCTGATCAACGAGTTCATGGAGTTTTTCTGCAATCTCTTTTCCCGTGGCCATATAATCTCAAAACTATTTACTGGGAAATGACATAAGAGTACGTATATGGCTCTCTCAGCGTCAGGGATCGAAATCAATTACATACTCGCAGCACTCACAATTCTGTTTGGAATCCTGCTTGCTTTCATCGCAAGGACAGCCGTTCGCTGGCTTGAGTCAAAGGCGGGTGAGACCGACACCTACTGGGATGACATTCTCATCGCCGCTATCGGTACGCCTGTCCAGGTTTCTATTATTGTTATTTCCTTCTACTATGCAGTCACCTGGTTTGGCATCCTTCCGGAGAGCATGAAGTGGATACTTGATCCCGGCGATGTGACGAGTTTCTATATCATCATCAGTGCATGGATCATCTCCACATTCCTCCACAGCATCATCCATATCTATGGCCGGAGCTATGCTTCACGATCTGATACCGATCTCGATGACAGGCTGGTTGAACTTTTTGAACTTGTCATCAGGTATGTTATCTGGTTTGTTGCCATCATGGCCATCTTACGGGTCTTTAATATCGATATCACCCCCTTTCTTGCCGGTGCTGGTATTGCCGGTATCGCCGTTGCATTGGCTGCTCAGGACCTCATATCCAACTTTTTTGGCGGGGCCATTATTACCGTTGATAAGCCATTCAAGGTCGGCGACCGGATAAAGGTGGAAGAGTATTATGGGGATGTACTATCGGTAGGCACCCGGAGTACGCGAATAAAGACGCTCGATTACCAGATCGTGACAATACCCAACAACAAGCTGACCACCAATATCATCATCAATTATTCCGAACCGGATCAGAAACTGCGGATCACCATCCCGATTTCTGTTGCTTATGGTACCGATCCCAAACGGGTAAAGGATATACTCCTTGAGATCGCACAGGATGCAACTAAAAATTGTGAATACATCCTTGAGGACCCTGCGCCAACGGTTTTTTTTACAGAATTTGCTGATTCCAGCCTGAACTTCATACTCCGTGTCTGGGCACAGAAGTACAACCTTCCTGATGAGGTTAAGGATGCGATTAATTCCCGGATTGCGGAACGGTTTGCCGCTGAGGGTATCGAGATCCCTTTCCCGCAGATGGAGGTCCGGCTGAAAAAATAATCAGCCGGTTATACAGGTTTCTGGCGTTCCATGGCAGAACATTTAACATGGTTTCAAAGATGATCTCTCATTATGTTCGGTGTCTCGACCTTCTGTCTTCACCAGGAACCTCTTACAACAGCACTGGATACAATCGGGTCAGTCTCAGATCATATCGAGATCATGGATGAGGGTTTACATTACCTTGAATCGGCTGAACTTCTCCTGAGCTACCCGGCGAAATACTCCATCCATGCCCCGTGCAGGGGTACCAATATTGCAAGTCTTCTTGAACCGATACGTAAGGCCAGTATTGAGGTAATGACACAGTGTTTTGCCATTGCCACTAAAGTGAATGCGGGTGTTGTCGTGCATCCGGGATATTTTGCATGGGCAGAAGAGCGTGAGAGGGCAGAACGGCAGCTTGCGAAATCGTTGTCGGAGCTTTCACGGCTCGGCGAAGAGTATTCGGTACAGGTACTTTATCGAAAATATGGGAAACTGGGAATATTTTCTCTTAAAAACACCGGAAGAACTTCCCTTGCTCGGTGATGCCTCTTTTGCTCTGGACGTCGGTCATGCGCACCAGAATCACTGTCTTGCAGAATTCCTGCAGTTTCCTGCAGCCCATTATCATCTTCACGACAATGGAGGTCGTGAAGATTCCCATCTCGCCCTGGGAGAGGGAACCATAGATTTTAAACCTGTTGTAGACGCGGTACAACACAACAATGTGATACCGATCATCGAAGTTGCAACGTTCGAAGGAGTAGTCAAAAGCATCCGGATGCTCGAAAATTTTGTATAATCCGAACTCATTGTCATAATGCCATTTTTTTCAGGAATCTATTCCAGAATCGGACTATTCCTGAAGTTCCGCAATGTTTTATAGGGAGTACTCACAACGTAGTTAGGCAATTTGCCTCAGTGGCGAAGGCATCGCGGATCGTCTCCGGGCACGATGCTTCCTGACCCCCTGTTGCAGGATCTTGCCCAGATTATTGCCTGTGTGACACAGCCCGGCAGTGTGCCTCCTTGGTAAGGAGGAAGTCGCGAGTTCAAATCTCGCCACAGGCTTGAATTAAATCATTCATACCCTCTTTTTTTCCTTCTTTTGCAATCCCGCTTTCCTTTGTATCATTACCTCATGTGTGTAAAGATGCCCTAATGCGTTCATGAAATAGAAATTGGACAAGGCAAGGCACCGGTGCCAAGCCAAGATTAATTGCCTTGAAAAGATATTAGCAATTATAATTGTATGAGTACGGAGGAAAAATGAAGAAATTTCTTGTTATAAGTGTATTTCTTGCTTTATGCTTGTTTGCAGCTCCCGGTGGTTGCCTTCACGCTAAACAAGACCTGCATCACCCCATTCGTAAAACCAGGTGAGGATGCGACGTTCGAGGTTCTCATAACAAATACGCTCGACGAGGATTTGGTTGTGTCATTCGACGAGAATCTGGCGGGTTCTGGTTGTCCCGCCGTGGCCGGCACGCCGGTCACGATCGAAGCAGGCGATATCCTGACCTGTCAGGCTACAAAAACAGCTGACACGGATCCGGGTGCATCGACTGTTTATAACAAGATTCATGCTTACGCGACCGACGACGATGGCAGATCTTTGGATAGATCAAGCGATGACTCTTGCCAGATATACAGCTCAACTTCTGTGCCCGAGTTCCCGTCCATCGCTTTACCAGCTACATTTATCATTGGATTCCTTGGCGCGATCCTTCTCATAAGGAGAACAAGGGAATAATATCTTTTTTCTAAGAGTACTTGCATTTCATAACAAACGGGAATCGCCGTTTATTGGCAAGGTTTGATACCTGTTACAGACCAGGCCAGGAAAATTCATTTACTCAAGCCCGCTATTTTTGTTAAAATGAACAACAGAGTTCTGACAAATATATCAATGGTCCTCGTACTAATGGTTCTCTCGATGACCCAAGCGTGTACGTTCACTTCCAGCAACTCAACAACTACGTACACAATGGTCCACCTCTCGGACACTCAGAGCCTGGCCAATCACTATCCTGAAACCTATGATTACACCTTTTCTTATCTCGATTCAATAAAAGAGCGTCATACTATTTCTGCTATCATCATTACAGGTGACCTTGTAAATACATGGGATAATAAAAAACAATGGGACGCTATCTCCACGCCGTCAATGAAACATCTATTCCAATATATGTAATTGCCGGAAACCACGATACGGGAACAGGTGAGAATTATGGATACTATACCCGGTATACAGGTAACACGGAAAACAGCTATGTTACCATCTTCAGGAATTTTGATTTCGTTGGTATCAACTGGAGAAATCCTGGATCGCCCGAACCTGATGAATTTGCTGAGATTCGGAAAACCTTATTGAATTCTCCGAGAAGCTTCACCATCATCGCAACGCATTACAATATGGATGACAAGGGTATCTCTCACCCCTGGGAAAAGATATCGATCAGCAATTAATTGTCAAACCTACCCTTGTATTATCAGGTCATATCCACGGTAATGTAATTCGAACCAGAATGGTTGGGAAGTATCCGATCATTGAGGATCTGACGAACTATCAGGATGGTATTCCGGGAGTTTCTTCTTCTGCAAATGTGTCTGCAGGTACAATGTACACCATAACTGCGAGCAATGGGCTTGTAGAGAAAATTTCGGCAAAAGTTATTTGGATTTCACCTCGCCAATCCTTTGATGACGAGCGTATACTCTATGATATCTCAATCCCTTCATAGATTCCTTTGGCCATTAGATTATTTTTTCAGATTTTATGAAATTGAAAATCTGGTAAGATTGCATGTTATCTGATTAATAAAACGGGAAGGAGAAAATAAATAATTAACTGGTATTCGCCCTCGAATGACTCATTTTCTTAGTATGCACCTCTGCACGGGTACCTGACATCATGTGATTTACCATTGGTCTGAGTGTGAATGTCCATTAAAAATTATCCTGATTCAAGTGTTATCGCGGGTACATTGTACACATAACTGGAACCACTCGCTAAATTAAAATTCAGCATGGTTGTTTTACGATCACAGGGAGGTACTATTTCATACAGGTGACCCTGAGCGACACTTCCAACCCTGTTGTAATTCCTCGCTTCAATGTATGTGTACCCACAACTGACATCTGCCGATATAGCAAGAGGCTGTGTGGTGGGATTTATTAATTCAACATCAATAGAAATTTGACCAGCACTCGGATAATATCCAATTATCCGGGCAGTAGGTTTTGAAGAACCCAAATCCTTTTTCAACCGTTCTGAAAAATCGACACTCTGATATTTCCCGAACTTAATTGTCACATTCTCGTATTCACAAATTTTGGCACAACATACTTTTACGGTATGGTCCCCGACAGTATCGATTATTGTTATAGGTTTCTTCGTTGAAATATTCCCATGAAATGTGTTGTCAATATAGACAGGGTATTCACCGATAAACACATCATCAGGAGTAAATGAACCTTCCAGGGACACTCTCAAAGGGCCTTCATTACCAACTACAGTGAATTTGGTGAAGGTCTGTGAAGGGGACACCATACTGGTATTTGTTTGGGTCACACACCCTGTAATCAGTATGCATCCGACTGCAATGAACAAAGCAAATGCCACAATCCACTTCATCTGAGTGCTCTATCAACCAAAATATGATTTAAAGAATAAATATAATGTTGCTCTGCGATGGTACCGTTCTTATCATTCCTGCCAGACAATACCCGGGTTGTGCATTAAAAAAACCGCGTATGATGCCTTTTTTTAAACAGAAATCAGAAAAATGCAAAAAATATCAATGGAGATTCATTGTTTTTCAGAGTTCACAGAATTTTTTCATTACACCTGGAAAAGCGTTGAAATGCCTCATTATCAAGCGAAAACTCTCTCCATTGGAACTGGTATTCCTGCAGGATCATACACTCAAAAAGTTCCATTGCGATGCTTATGTATGATTTGATTCGAGAAAAATTTCCGTGTATAAAAATAGTATTGATAAATACTGTGTTGCTAATATATGTACCAGAAAGGTATATGCCGCCTTATTAAACCGGTACACTTAAACGGTCAATGCGGAAAAATCCCGAATATTCCAAATTGTTACTGTGAGGTAAGAAATCCATGAATAAGAGTGATGCTGAGGCATTGTTGCGACAGGGCATCGAACTCTATGACCTTGGCAGGTATCAGGAAGCCATCGTCATGTTTGATCGTGCGCTTGCCCTCTTTCCCAATCTTTCAAAAGCCTATTATTTTAAAGGCATTGCTCTGTACGATCTCGGCAGATTCGAAGATGCCGTCGATGCCTATGATCATGCAGTTGCTATAGAGCCCAACGACACGAATGCCTGGTATAATAAAGCAGCGACCCTTGCCCAGATGGGAAGGAATGAGGAAGTCCTGGAAGGCATGCGATCGTTTACTCTCCATCAAGTGGGACAACGCCGAGGCGTGGATCCTCAAAGGCATTGCATTCTATGAATTGGGGCGTTTTAAGGATGCCATCAGTGCATATGATCACGCACTCACTGTTGATCCCAAGCATGCAAAGGTCTATTATAACAAAGGAATTGCACTTGCCGATCTGAACAGGCATTCCGAAGCAATACAGGCATATGACAAGGCCATCGAGATCGTTCCTGATTATGCGAAGGCATTCTATAATAAAGGTATTTCACTCTATGACCTCGGAAAATATGATGAAGCTCTGACTGCATTCAATAAGGCATTCGACATTGATCCCACCGATATATGGGTATGGTATTACCGTAGTTTTATCTCGCAAAACAGGAACGTTTTGAAGACGCCAACTGTTCGGCTGATAAATTCCTCGGACAGGAACCGGGCCATGCCGATATCTGGGCCATTAAGGGAATTTCGCTGTTCAGAATTGGCAGATATGATGAGGCGGTTGCTGCACTCGAACGATCCCTTGAGATAAATCCGCTGGTTGCAGATGCCTGGCTCCACAAAGGCCTTGCGTATACCAGGATGGGAAAATTCAGTGAGGCAGTAGCAGCACTCAATAAAGCCACCGAGCTCAGTCCGGGAAATACTTCTGCGTATTTTAATCGCGGCATTGCGAATAGTCAGACTGCATAAATACCGGGATGCAGTCCTGGATTTCGATCGAACTCTCGTATTCGAGCCGGAAAATTCCGACGCCCTATACCTGAAAGGCGTAGCATGCATCAGGCTGAGCAGGTATGATGAAGCACTGGCCTCGTTTAACCAGACTCTGCTCAAGAAAAAGGATCATCCGCCCTCGTTCTATCACCGGGGTATTGCTCTCACCAAACTTGGCAGGCATAAAGAAGCGATTGAATCGTTCGAACAGGCCCTACGTCTGGATCCGTGTGTTCAAGGGCAGCATTCCAGGAGGGAATATCCTACGCCAGCCTGGGCAGGTATACCGAGGCAGTTTCTGCCTATGACAGAACGTTAAAGATTAATCCGACAATTTTCAGATGCATATTTCCATAAGGGGTTCGCACTCGCAAAACTGGGAAATGTCGATGAAGCCATTCAGGAATTTAACAGGACCATTGAACAGGACCGGGAAAATGCACAGGCATACCATCAGAAGGGATTCCTGCTCGCCAGACTCGGAAAATATCCTGATGCAATTGAATCGTACAATAAAAGCATCGAGATCAAACCTTCCTATGCCCAGGCATATTATGATAAAGGGCTCGCCCTTGCCAGGCTCGGAAAGTTCGAAATGGCTATTGATGCGTACGAGCACGCCACAGCGATTAATCCCAACTATGTCAATGCCTACTATAACCTGGGCCTGGCACTTATTCAGCTGGGAACGATATGAAGATGCTGTATATACCTATGATCAGGCACTTGAAATTGATCCCACAAATACACTGGTTCTCTACCAACGCGGGATCGCCTTTCTGCATACCGGTCATTATGCTGAATCCGTTGCAGATTTTGAACAAGTGATCGAACAGGTACCCCAGAATACCGGTGCATGGTACAACAAGGGACTGGCTTTCTTTCACCTTGCCCGTTACCAGGAAGCGCTTGTTGCATTTAACGAAGCACTTGAACAGAATCCCGCTCTCATTGAAGGCTGGCTCTATAAGGGAATAACATTAAGTAATCTCCAATTGTTTGACGACGCTTTGGTATCCCTCGACAAAGTGCTCATATTGAATCCTAAACACGCAGAGGCAGCAGTTCAAAAAGGAACTCCTGCTTATCTCCCTCTGCCGGTATGATGAGTCCATTTCAGTTCTCAATCGGGCTTTGGAAGAACAGATCCGGACAATGACCAGGCCTTGTGTTATAAGGGAATCGCCCTCTTGTCTGTCGAGCGTTATGATGAAGCTATTCGTTCTTTGGATAAGGCGCTGGAGATCAATCCGCGGTGTACCCGTGCCCTGTATGAGAAAGCGAATGCCGTTCTCCAGTCTCGGAGACCAGTCAGAAGCAGTATATCCTGTACGATCGTGCACTGGATATCGAGCCCGACAACCCGAAGATTATTTATCTCAAAGGAGTTGCCCTTTTTCACCAGGAACGTTATGACGATGCAATCGATACGTTTGAACATGCTCTGGCCCATGAACCGGAAAATGCTTCCGGATATTATTATCTCGGCGTAGCATATGCCGGAACCGAGCGGTATTATGAGGCGGTAACCGCCTTTGATCATTCTCTTGCATTAGATCCATCAAATCCCCTTGTGCATCACTTCAAAGGTATTGCCCTTATCGAACTGGATCACTATGACCAGGCCCTTTCGGAATTCAATCGGACAACCGAACTTGATTCCTCCTTTGCATCTTCGTATTATTATTCGGGAATCGTGTATCTGCATCTAAAACAGTATGCCGAGGCGGTTACAGCATTTGATAAATCGATCGACCTGGATCCGAAGGGAAAAGATGCTGCCATGCAGAAAGGGAATTGCTCTCGTCAGACTGGGAAGAAACGAAGAGGCTGTCGGAGTATTCAATACCCTGCTCGGGGAATGTCCCACAGATGCACTCCTCTGGTGCTATCAGGGAATCGCTCTTGCATCACTTGATCTGCATGACAAAGCGCTCCGGTCATTTGAGAAAACCATTGAGATCAACGACCGATGTGTGCCTGCATTGTTCGGAAAGGGAAATGCGATGTCCAATCTGGGCAGGCACAAGGATGCAATTGAAGCTTTTAATCGGGCTCTTGAGTTACGTCCCGATGATCCGAAAATTAAATACCAGAAGGGAATTTCTCTCGTTCCGAGCTGAAAAAGTATGATGATGCGATCAGCGTCATTTGAAAACGTCCTTGAACTTCAACCGGATTTTATCGATGCTCATTATACCATGGGAATTGCACTCGTCCAGCCAAAAAAGTATCCTGAGGCGCTGAATGTTCTTGATCATGCAATCGAAATCGATCCGGTAAATATTCCGGTAATTTTTTTGAGAGGAAAAACGCTTCTGCACCTCGGAAACTGCTCCGATGCAATTGAGGCTTTTGATCGTATCCTCGGTTATGCCCACAGGACCCCGAGGCGTTGTATGAAAAAGGAAGGGCACTGTTACGCCTCTTCCGGTTTCAGGAAGCGCTTGACTACGTTCGGAGAGGCGCTTGAACATATTCCGTCACGGTCAGGATTATGGCTCAAAAAGGGTATAGCCCTTGCCGCTCTTGACCGGCATGATGAAGCCATGACAGCTTTTGACCAGGCGCTTGCGTTAAATCCTGCCTTCACGGAAGCGATGGTACGAAAAAGTATCGAACTTATCAAACTTCGCCTGTATGAAGACGCAGTCCGGATTCTTACCCGGTCGGTTGATGAACGATCCTCGCAATCTGTGGTCATGGTGTTACCTTGGTATAGGACTGTCGGCTCTTGAACGATTTGATGAAGCGGTCGCCGCTTTTGATAAGACTCTGGAGATCAACCGTCGTTGCACCCGTGCATTCGTTGAAAAGGGAAATGCCCTCATGCATATGGATAAACCATCGGAAGCGATTGTATCCTACGACCAGGCACTCGAACTATCGCCAAAGAATTCAAAAATATTTTACCAGAAAGGGATCGCTCTTACCCAGCGGGAGAAATATGATGATGCCATAAGGACGTTCGAAAAATCCCTTCAGATAGATCCAGAAAATGCGCTGGGTTTTTACTTCCTGGGTGTCGCTTTTACCGGAAAAGAGCGATATGGCGATGCAATAAAGGCATTCAATAAAGCCATCAAACTTGATCCGTCCAATGCATCAGCCCATCATTTCAAAGGCGTTGCCCTTATACAGCGGGAACGATATAGTGATGCGGTAACTTCCTTTGAGACGGCCCGCTCCCTGGACGCCTCGGATGCCTCAAATTATTATTATCTGGGGACTCTCGTATCTGCATTTGAAACGATACGAGGATGCGATTGAAGCCAGCAAAAAAGCGACAGAGATTGATCCGACCCTTACAGAAAGTTACATGTACCAGGGTCTCGCCAGCGCCGAATTATCGCGTTACGAAGACGCCATTCCATTACTGGACCGGAGCCTGTCGGCAAACCCCTCGCTTATCGAGGCCCTCATCTGCCGCGCAAAAGCCCTGGTTAACCTTGGCCGGTACACTGAGGCGATCGATACCGATGAGAGAATACTCTCGCTCAACCCAACGATAATCGAGATCTGGATGCAGAAAGGAGATGCTCTCTTCTCTCTTCAGAAAAAGCAGGAGGCAATTTCAGCATATTCAAAGGCGATGGAGATCAATACAAATTTTGCTGACGGCTGGGTAAAAAAAGGCAATGCACTGTATGATATTCATAAAATTCAGGATTCTGTGGTTTGCCTATACCCGTGCCCTTGAAATCAATCCCGCTCTCCATGACATCTGGATGAGAAAAGGTGACGCCCAACTTGAGCTCGGGCGAACCGAGGACGCCGTTGTTTCTTATGGCAAATCCCTGAAAATTGATCCCGGACAGGTCGGGGGATGGGTTAAAAATGGAAAGGCTCTCTATGACCTTGGGAAATATCAGGATGCCATTGATGCCTTTGATAATGCAATCGCCCTGGACCCGCGGTGCACTGAGGCATTCTACCGTAAGGGGCTGGCCCTGGAGAAGGTGGACAGGATCGATGAATCGATTCATGCCTTCGAAATACTCCTGGAAATCGATCCGGGCAATTATGATGCGCAGTATCGCAAGGGACTTGCATTAGCCAAACTCGGTGATCATCGCGACGCCATCGCTGCATTCGAAAAGACTACCGATATCATGCCCTCATTTGCACCCGCATGGTACAACATGGGGAGGTCCTTAAATGAGGGTAACGATTTTTCCGATGCCATTGTTGCATTTAACCGGGCACTGGAAATTGATCCCTGATTCGCCGAGGTGTATTATTATCGGGGATACGCGCTGCTGAAGCTGGAAAAATATGCCGAATCCATAGAATCTTTTGACAAGAATCTGGATAAGGATCCCGGCAATGCACGGGCGCATTATAACCGGGGTCTGGCACTCTCTCAGTCTTGGGAAATGCGAGGAGGCCCTTGAGGCTTTTGATCAGGCACTCATGTATGATCCCAAAAATGCCCAGGCTTTTTACCAGAAGGGCAGGGCATACATGGACCTGGACCGCTTCAGCGAGGCCATCTTTGCATTTGAACAGACACTTCAGGAAAAACCGAAGTATGCTGAAGCCCGGATGCGAAAAGGTATTGCTCTGTATAATCTGGGAAAATACAAAGAAGCCATCAAGGATTTTAACAGGATTCTTACTGATAATCCCAAGAATTACCATGCATATTACCAGAAAGGAAGAGCCCTGTTCGATTCAGGAAACACGTCTGAGGCAATGTATGCCTTTGACAGAGCACTTGAACAGAAACCTGATTTTGCCGAGGCACATTTCCATAAAGGTCTGGCCTTCATGGACGTATCCCGCTATGAAGAGGCAATTCCGGAATTCGATCGCGCTCTTGAGATAGATCCCCAGATCGGGCTCCGGACACTATAACCGGGGTGTTGCCCTGGCAAAACTGGGCAGGTTCAGCGAATCCATTTCTGCATTTGACACAACAATTTCTCTCCTCCCGTCCTATGCTCCGGGATATTACGAGAAAGGACTGGCACTGTATGGTGCAGGCTCCTATCAGGAGGCAATAAATGCATTTGACCGGGCACTGGAACTGGATCCGGATTCGGCCGAAGCGGCTTTCAGAAAGGGTGTAGCGCTGTTTGATCTCGGACGCAATGAAGAGTCGCTTGCAGCCTGCGAAAGGGCACTCGAACATTTACCGGACTTTGCTGAAGCACTCTACCAGAAAGGAAAGGTCCTTGCAGAACTGGAACGGCATGAGGAAGCGGTTGCAGCGTTAGAGCGGGCTATCGACCTCGATCCAAAGAATGCACAGGCATACTATGAGCGTGGTCTGGCTTTGATACATCTTGGAAGGTATCTTGAAGCGGTTGCATCGTTTGATCGCCTCCTCAAACTGGTGCCAAACTTCGCACCTGCATTCTTCCAGAAGGGTATTGCCCTTGCACATGTTGGAATGTATGACGAAGCGGTGTTGTCCTTCAATATCACCCTCGAAATAACCCCGGATGATCCCGAGGGCACTCTTCCAGAAGGGGATGGCATTTGCACATCTCAATGAATTTGAACAGGCTATCTCAGCTTTCAAGGCAGCCATCGCCCTCGACCCGGCAAATGCGGAAATTGTTTACCAGACTGGTCTTTCCTATGCTGCTCTCGGACATCATGATGAAGCCACACATGCATTTACACGGGCACTTGAGATCGATCCAGGGCATATCGATGCGGTATACAACAGGGGACTCGCCCTCGCTGAGCTCGGTAAATTTAATGAAGCAATTACTGATCTTTCCCGGACGGTTGACGTTAAACCCGGGATTGCCCATGCATGGCTGATTAAAGGATTTTGTCTTTTTGCCCTTGATCGTTTCCCGGAAGCTATCACTGCCTATACAACCTCACTGGAAATTGATCCCGGCAATTCGCATACCTGGTTCTATAAAGGCAGGGCTCACCTCAGCCTGGATAATTTTGACGATGCAGTAGCTGCATTTGATCAGGCACTCCTCCTGGAACCCGAATTCGGGGAAGCATTTTATTACAAGGGAATTGCTCTTGCCAAAGCGCAGAAATTATCAGAATCTGCTGCCGCCTTCGAGCAGGCAAACCAACGTATACCTGATTTTGCCGATGCATATCTCCAGAAAGGGAGAGTGCTTGCGCAACTCGGCCATAATCAGGAGGCTGCTGACGCATTCAGAAGTGCACTCACAACACATCCGGACGATCTGACCGCATTGTACGGTCTTGCCCGGGCAATGGACCGGCAGGGGTTATATGAGGAGGCAGTTACCGCTTATTCCCGGATTGCCCTCATAGAACCCTCATGCGAACGGGTTTTCTACTTCAAGGGTGTTACCCTCACACGGATACACCAGTATGTCGACGCGATAGAGGCGTTCAGCAATGCCGTTTCCCTTAATCCCTCGCGTCCGGAGTCATGGAAAGAGATGGGAAGATCATTCTTCATCCTCAAGAGGTATGATCGGGCAATTGAAGCCTTTGACGCCCTCCTTGCACTTCAGCCCGACTCGGGAGAAATCCTTTTTGAAAAGGGACTTTCTTATTCCTATCTGGAAAAACCGGAATCTGCCCTGGATGCATTTAATGCCTGTATTGAGATGGGTCTTAAAAATTCCCGTATCTATACCGAAAAAGGACTCGCCCTGCTTCCAGCTCGGGAAGTTTGATGATGCAATAACTTCGTTTGATTACGCGCTCGAAATTGATCCGACTGACATGGTACCCCATCTTGTAAAGGGTGAGATTCTCGAAAAGATGGACCGGTATGAGGAAGCAATCACCGAGTTTGACGCCACCCTTCTTCTCGATCCCGAAAATGCCAGGGCACACAGAGGAAGAAGTGTCGCTCTGGTAAAACTTCACCATTACGAAGACGCCGTGGTTGCCCTTGACCGGGCACTGGAAAATGATACCGCAAACCCCGATCTCCTTGCCTGCAAGGGATATTCACTGTACAGACTTAACCGGATATAAAGAAGCGGTTGAATCCTTCGGGAAATCGTTAAAGCGCAAGCCCCAGAACGTTTTTGCCCTGATATCACCGGGGTAAAGCCCTGCTGTACCTCAGGCGATGGGAGGAGGCAGTCTCAGCGTTCGACAAGGTGATTGCCATTGACAAAAACCATACTGGTGCGTGGTATTACCGGGGAATCGGTTATGTCCAGATGTCGATGCTTGAGGATGCACTTGAATCGTTCGGGAAAGCGATATCCCTGGACGATTCATGTGCAGCTGCCTGGTATAATAAGGCCGATGTGCTTGGTACACTGAAACGGTTCGATGAATCAGTACCTGCCTTTGACCGTGCCCTTGAACTCAATCCCAACATGCAGGATGCGGCATACAAAAAGGGAGTCGCACTTGAAACCCTCGGGCGACATGAGGAGGCAATTGCTGCGTTCGATCTGGCTCTTACGCTCGGACCCGAAAGCGGGGCCCTGCATTACTACCGCGGGAACGCTCTCATGGCAGCCGGACTCAACAAGGATGCCCTTATCGCTCTGAACCGTTCAATTGAACTTTCACCAGGCGATGCTGCCACATGGCTGACAAAGGGCAGGGTGCTTTTTACACTGGAATACTACCATGATTCTGTTCTGGCATTTGATAAAACACTCGAGTTACAATCCGGTAATCCGGATGCCGCATATGCCCGGGGACTGGCACTCTCTGCACTCGGAAACGACGATGAAGCGATCGCTTCCTTCGAACGAGCACTTGGTCTTGATGCTGCTTATTTCGATGCAGCCTTTAATAAAGGTCGTGCACTTTTCCGTACAGGGAAATATAAAGATGCCATCATAGCCTTCGATTATATCCTTGAAAATGTGCCGGAGCACGCTCATGCACATTACCAGAAAGGACTCGTCCTGAAAGCGATGGCAAAATATGAAAAGGCAATCCGGTCATTCGGCCACGCATTTACCATCGACCAGTCCATGACGGATGCACTTTACCAGACCGGTCTCTCGTTTGTCGGCCTCGGAAAAATTGAAAAATCTCTTGAGGCATTCGATATGCTGCTGGAAAGGGAGCCTGACAACCCTCTGGCACTCTATCAGCGGGCATCTGCCCTGTTCAGACTCCACCGGTTTGAAGAGGCACTACCGGCTCTTGAATCCTCCCTGAATCTCGATGACACCGTAGCTGAAGTCTGGCTGCTGAAGGGAACCGTGCTTTTTGAGACCGGCCAGTTCCCTGAGGCCCTCGATGCGTTTGAAAGAACCATCGCGCTTGCACCGGACACTACCACTGCATGGTACCGGAAGGGCAAGACCCAGATCGAACTCGGAAGCCCGGAGGATGCGGTCACCTCATTCGAACAGGTGATTACCCGTGACCCGGCATGTGCTCCGGCATGGCTGAAGAAAGGGAGCACGCTCCTCTCCCTCAACCGGTATGAGCCGGCACTGGACGCCCTTACCCGTGCCCTGGATCTCAAGCCCGGTTCTGCCTACGGGTGGTATGATCGGGCAATTGTCCTGCTGGAACTCGGCAGGTTTGAAGAGGCGGTCGAGTCGTATGACCGGGTACTTGCCATTAACCCCAGATATGCAAACGCCTGGTACGATAAGGGTGTGGCACTCGCTAAACTCGGCAGGGATACCCAGGCTGTCGACGCATTCGAACAGGCCACGACCATTGATGCAAAGTTCGTCAACGCCTTTTACGACAAAGGACTGGCTCTTGCCCGACTCTCCCGGGATCAGGATGCTATTGCCTCGTTTGACCGCGTGATCGCCCTTGACCCGGCCCATGCACAGGCATATTACAACAAAGGCCTTTCCCTTAAGAACCTGAACCGGTACGAGGAGGCACTCCGGGCTTTTGATATGGCGATTGACCTTGACAGCGGAAGGTCAGATACCTGGTACAACAAAGGGCTGATGCTTGTCAGACTCCACCGGTTTGAAGAGGCGCTGCCGGCTCTTGAATCCTCCCTGAATCTCGATGACACCGTCGCTGAAGTCTGGCTGCTGAAGGGAACCGTGCTTTTTGAGACCGGCCAGTTCCCTGAGGCCCTCGATGCGTTTGAAGGAACCATCGCGCTTGCACCGGACACTACCACTGCATGGTACCGGAAGGGCAAGACCCAGATCGAACTCGGAAGCCCGGAGGATGCGGTCACCTCATTCGAACAGGTGATTACCCGTGACCCGGCATGTGCTCCGGCATGGCTGAAAAAGGGGAGCACGCTCCTCTCCCTCAACCGGTATGAGCCGGCACTGGACGCCCTTACCCATGCCCTGGATCTCAAGCCCGGTTCTGCCTACGGGTGGTATGATCGGGCAATTGTCCTGCTGGAACTCGGCAGGTTTGAAGAGGCGGTCGAGTCGTATGACCGGGTACTTGCCATTAACCCCAGATATGCAAACGCCTGGTACGATAAGGGTGTGGCACTCGCTAAACTCGGCAGGGATACCCAGGCTGTCGACGCATTCGAACAGGCCACGACCATTGATGCAAAGTTCGTCAACGCCTTTTACGACAAAGGACTGGCTCTTGCCCGACTCTCCCGGGATCAGGATGCTATTGCCTCGTTTGACCGCGTGATCGCCCTTGACCCGGCCCATGCACAGGCATATTACAACAAAGGCCTTTCCCTTAAGAACCTGAACCGGTACGAGGAGGCACTCCGGGCTTTTGATATGGCGATTGACCTTGACAGCGGAAGGTCAGATACCTGGTACAACAAAGGGCTGATGCTTGTCAGACTCCACCGGTTTGAAGAGGCGCTCCCGGCTCTTGAATCCTCCCTGAATCTCGATGACACCGTCAGCTGAAGTCTGGCTGCTGAAGGGAACCGTGCTTTTTGAGACCGGCCAGTTCCCTGAGGCCCTCGATGCGTTTGAAAGAACCATCGCGCTTGCACCGGACACTACCACTGCATGGTACCGGAAGGGCAAGACCCAGATCGAACTCGGAAGCCCGGAGGATGCGGTCACCTCATTCGAACAGGTGATTACCCGTGACCCGGCATGTGCTCCGGCATGGCTGAAAAAGGGGAGCACGCTCCTCTCCCTCAACCGGTATGAGCCGGCACTGGACGCCCTTACCCATGCCCTGGATCTCAAGCCCGGTTCTGCCTACGGGTGGTATGATCGGGCAATTGTCCTGCTGGAACTCGGCAGGTTTGAAGAGGCGGTCGAGTCGTATGACCGGGTACTTGCCATTAACCCCAGATATGCAAACGCCTGGTACGATAAGGGTGTGGCACTCGCTAAACTCGGCAGGGATACCCAGGCTGTCGACGCATTCGAACAGGCCACGACCATTGATGCAAAGTTCGTCAACGCCTTTTACGACAAAGGACTGGCTCTTGCCCGACTCTCCCGGGATCAGGATGCTATTGCCTCGTTTGACCGCGTGATCGCCCTTGACCCGGCCCATGCACAGGCATATTACAACAAAGGCCTTTCCCTTAAGAACCTGAACCGGTACGAGGAGGCACTCCGGGCTTTTGATATGGCGATTGACCTTGACAGCGGAAGGTCAGATACCTGGTACAACAAAGGGCTGATGCTTGTCAGACTCCACCGGTTTGAAGAGGCGCTACCGGCTCTTGAATCCTCCCTGAATCTCGATGACACCGTAGCTGAAGTCTGGCTGCTGAAGGGAACCGTGCTTTTTGAGACCGGCCAGTTCCCTGAGGCCCTCGATGCGTTTGAAAGAACCATCGCGCTTGCACCGGACACTACCACTGCATGGTACCGGAAGGGCAAGACCCAGATCGAACTCGGAAGCCCGGAGGATGCGGTCACCTCATTCGAACAGGTGATTACCCGTGACCCGGCATGTGCTCCGGCATGGCTGAAAAAGGGGAGCACGCTCCTCTCCCTCAACCGGTATGAGCCGGCACTGGACGCCCTTACCCATGCCCTGGATCTCAAGCCCGGTTCTGCCTACGGGTGGTATGATCGGGCAATTGTCCTGCTGGAACTCGGCAGGTTTGAAGAGGCGGTCGAGTCGTATGACCGGGTACTTGCCATTAACCCCAGATATGCAAACGCCTGGTACGATAAGGGTGTGGCACTCGCTAAACTCGGCAGGGATACCCAGGCTGTCGACGCATTCGAACAGGCCACGACCATTGATGCAAAGTTCGTCAACGCCTTTTACGACAAAGGACTGGCTCTTGCCCGACTCTCCCGGGATCAGGATGCTATTGCCTCGTTTGACCGCGTGATCGCCCTTGACCCGGCCCATGCACAGGCATATTACAACAAAGGCCTTTCCCTTAAGAACCTGAACCGGTACGAGGAGGCACTCCGGGCTTTTGATATGGCCCTTAGCCTCGACAGCGTGAACTATAATTCCTGGTACAACAAGGGCGAAATCCTGTCAGCTCTCCATCGGTTTGATGATGCTGTACCTGCGTACGAACAGGCAACAATAATCGATAACGGTGCTTTTTCTGCACATTATAATAAAGGGATTGCTCTTTCAGAACTGAAACGCTATGAGGAAGCAATCACATCATTCTCCCGGGCACTTGAAATTGATGATCGGAGCAGAAATGGGTATTTCGAGCAGGGACTTGCGTTTGAACAACTCGGAAGAAATGAGGAGGCAGAATCTGCTTTTTCAAGAACGCTTTCCCTTGATCCAGAGTTTGCGGAAGCTTATTTTCACCGGGGACTGGCTCTCGAAAATCTCGGAAAATACCAGGATTCGATCGGTGCATTTGATGAAATGCTTAATCATGGTGTCGATCATCCAGTGGTCTGGTTCCATAAAGGTGTTGCCTTTGAATGTCTGGGCAGAGATGAAGAAGCCCTGCAGGCATTGGAAAAAGCGCGAGAAGGCGACCCGCAGAATAGTGTTCTGCTCTCGTCAGAAGGACGAATCCTTTTCCGACTCGGACATCTCAGGGATGCAGAACAAATGTATAACCTGGCACTGGGTCTGGATCCCGACAACGGACAGTTCCTGACTGAAAAAGGTCGGATCCTTGCAACCATGGAACGACACCAGGAGGCTGAGGAGACCTTCCTTCAGGCCTCGGCTCTTCTTCCTGATCAGTATGAACCTTACTATTTACGCGGATTATCCCTAATCACCCTGGGCATGTTTGAGGAGGCTGACAAGGCGATCGATGCAGCACTCATACTTAAGCCCGAGGATCCGGAACTATGGTATGAAAAGGGTGTGGTACTTGGACTTCTCGGCCGGGCTGATGACGCAGTTACTGCATTCGATACGAGTATAAACTTCCGACCGGACAACCCAAGGGGTTTACTGGAACGGGGGAAAGCACTTTCCAGTCTCAACAGATTTTCAGATTCCATCGATTCCTTTGACAGCGTAATCATGCTGGAGCCGGAAAATGCCGCTGCCTTATGTGCAAAAGGTATCGCATTGTTCTATCTCAGTAAATTTGAAGATGCTGTCGGAATACTGGAAAAAACACTCGCATTAGAACCTGATAATACGGAAGCCCTTTCGTTCTGTGCATCAGCATTTGCCGAACTGGGAAGATACGCTGATGCTGCAGAAGTATATCGGCGGCTGCTTGCCATAATCCCTGACGATCCACAGATATGGTTGGAGCAGGGTGGCGTTCTTGACAAACTCGGGAAGCATGAAGAGGCGATCTCTGCATATGAGAGTGCTTTCACGATAAAACCGGATTACTTCGAAGCCTACTACGCAAGGGCACAATCGCTGGATATCCTCGGACTCTCTGACGATGCGATAACTGCGTACGACCAGGCACTATCCATCGATCCAAAACATTCACAATCCCTGTTCAAAAAAGGGATCACTCTCGCACGGGTCGGGCGATTCGATGAAGCGGTAAAGGCATTTGACCACGCACTTGAGAACAATATATCCTTTGGGGAAGCATGGCACAACAAGGGAAAGGCTCACGCATCAATGGGAATGTACCGCGAAGCGTTGAAAGCCTT
The DNA here is from genome assembly GCA_963721245.1 of uncultured Methanoregulaceae archaeon. Classification (GTDB taxonomy): domain Archaea; phylum Halobacteriota; class Methanomicrobia; order Methanomicrobiales; family Methanospirillaceae; genus Methanoregula. The sequence goes on from CAVRIL010000006.1 coordinate 175,591, forward strand.
CGACAAGGCACTCAGTATCAACAGAGATTCTGCCGATATCTCCTTTGATAAAGGCTGTGCGCTTGCAAATCTGGGCCGTCATGATGATGCCATAACAGCATTTAATAAGACTATTGAGCTTGATCCGGAAAATGTCCAGGCGGTTTACCGGAAGGGATTGTCCCTTGTGGCAACAGGAAGACAAAAGGATGCAATCGAAGCCTTTGACAGGGTTTTGCAGATTGATCCCACTTCGGTTACAGCATTGCTGAACCGTGGTACAGCACTTGCGGATTGTGGCAGATATAACGATGCTATAGATACCTACATAAAAGCCCTTGAGATTGATCCGTCTAATGCTGATGCCTGGTACCTGAAAGGCACTGCGCTCTTTGCCCTGGCTGGATACAAAGATGCAATTGAAGCATTCAGCAGGGCTCTTGAAATTCGCCCGGCATACGTACCTGCACTCTATTACCGAGGACGTGCACTTTTCGAACTGGGAATGGATAACGAGGCGATAGTATCCTATGATAATGTCCTCGCAACCGAACCGAACCATCTCGAAGCATACTACCAAAGGGGAGTTGCCCTTACACGAATTGCCCGGTTCGAACCGGCAATAACATCATTTGACCAGGCATTACGTCTCCGTCCCACTGCGGCATTTGTCTGGATCGGGAAAGGTATTGCCCTGTCGGCACTCGGGAGGGACCAGGAAGCGATCACCTGTTATACCAAGGCACTGGGTATCGACACGAAGGACGCACGGGCGTATTATTACGCGGGACTTTCATTCTCTCGTCTTGGAAGATATCATGAGGCAATAAGAAACTTTGAGGCTGCAGTGGTTCGGAGGCCGAAATGCGCTCAGGCATTCTATCAGAAAGGCCAGGCATTGATGAGTCTCTCAATGTACCATGAAGCAATAAGTGCATTTGACCAATCCATCCGGTTGAATGATGCATTCTTTGAAGTATGGCTCAGCAAAGGTATTGCGGAATCAAATCTTGGCAGATACAAGATGGCACTTGAGTGCTATGACCAGGCAATTTCCAAAGACGCTTCATCTGCTGCGACTGTACCTCAACCGTGGGATCGCATTCATTCATCTTTTACGCTACGATGAGGCGGACAAGGCACTTGACCAGGCAATTGCCCTCAAAGGAGATTATCCGGAGGCATTCTATTATCAGGGTATCGCCAACCTCCAGCGTGAACGCAATGAAGAAGCAGTAGTGGCATTTAATCAGGCACTTGTCCTGAATGACCGGTATCCTGAGGCATACTACCATAAAGGAATTGCACTGGCGAGAATGAAAGATTACGAAAAGTCGATCGCCATATTTGATTCTGCGCTCCTTATTCGTCCTGATTACCAGGAAGCTCTCTATGAAAAGGGAAGAGCACTTATGCATACCGGAAAGAATGAAGAGGCAATTGAATCATTCGATCGTGTGCTTTTGTATAGTCCCGGATTTGCTAATGCGGTATTTGAGAAGGGCAGGGCACTTTTTGTCCTCGGAAATTTCGAAGCTGCAATCTCCTCATTTGAACAGGCACAGGAGATGAACCCATCGTGCCATCAGGCGTACTTCTGGAAAGGAAGGGCATATGGGGAGATGGGGAATTTTAATGCCGCAATCACGGCGTTCGGGCATGCCCTTGAGAACAACTACCGGACTGCCGACCTGTATTACTTCCAGGGAATGGCATATGCCGCACTTGACCAGCATATGGAAGCGATACAGTCGTATGATTGTTCGCTTGAGATCAGTACCGGTGCGGCGACGTTCTCCCATAAGGGTATTTCTCTTTCTGAACTCGGCATGTCCAGGGATGCTTTGGAATCTTTTGATAAAGCCCTGGAACAGGATGGGGAACTGGCCGAGGCATGGATGGGAAAAGGAAATGTACTGTATGACCTTGGGAAACACGAGGAATCCCTTGCCGCTTACGAAAAAAGTCTCGATCTGGATCCGGAGAATGCCATTGCCTGGACACGTCACGGCATGGCACTTGCAGCTCAATTCCAGAGTGAGGCTGCCATCGAGTCGTATAAAAAAGCAATATCAGTCGATCCTTCGTTTTCCATCGCTTACTTTACCATGGGGAGTGCCCAGATTGCCCTCGGACACTACAAGGAAGCCGTCGAATCCTTCAGCTCAATGATAGCCCTCCAGCCTGAATTTGTAGACGCATGGATTTACAAAGGGCGGGCCCTCCAGGAACTGGGGAGGTATCAGGAGGCTCTCACCTCGTTTAAACATGCACTTGAAATTGAGCCCGGGCGAAAAGAGGTCTGGGAAGATATCGGGGGTGTACTTGATACGCTTGGAAAGCACGAAGAGGCAAAAATCTGTTATAAGAAAGCAGGATAAAAATTCCCTTTTCATACATTTTTACTGGCTCTATCATAGAGCAATTCCCCTGTTTCTCCCTTCGTGAAAATCCCGGAAATTACGAATAGAATTGTTCCCCTTTAAATGTCCGTATTCTGAAATCCCCTTTAAATAACCGGCTCGAACAAGAACAAAATTGTATCCCTGTTTATGTCTTTTTGGAAAATTATTTGAAAAAAATCAACTAAATACGTTCATAGATATATTAAATCCTTTTTTTGTCCGGTTTATTGTATGTGGGATGATTCAGAAGATATGTGTCTGTTACCTGAAAATATCATGGAGCTAACCGAAGGAGTTTTCTTTCAAAAAATGTGAGGCCTCCGATAACTTTCCCTGTTTTCCGTGGCAGCCCGGATTCCACCTTCATGGAAGCCTTAACCTGATTCTGGAATCCTTCAAAAGCGGATGTGGGGCGGGGAGACGCTCAGGAAATACGGGAAGTAACATTCACCCTCAAAGTTATCTTTTCTGCGCATATCGGGAGAGAAATTCCTACCCTTCCGTCGGGGGTTACATTTCTGTCAGATATCCCTCGATCCTGGCATCGCAGGGACAACCGATCCTGGATGTCACAAATCCTTATAACCGCAGCTTTATAGCCCTTGTCCTGTTGCTGCGGTGATAATAACCCGTGATATCCAGACCGTGAATGCTTCTTCATTTGTATCAGGGATCTCTGTGCCGTTGATCTCCGTCATATCCTATCCCGTCCGGATACACTATACCTTCTTCTGTAATAATGCAGTCCATGGGAATATCGTATTCATCTGCCGGAAGAGTTTCTAACTCCATACAGGAGAAGGCGATCCCAATCTTTCGCAACTTCCTGTTTTTTGCCAGGAACCGGTCATAATACCCGGCGCCATACCCGATCCTCCGGCCTGTCCGATCAAACCCATGCATGGGGAGGATGATCGTGTCCACGTCATCACCGGATGCGGGGATCTCATTCCCGATGGGTTCTGGAACGCCAAACGTGCTCGAAACAAGAGACGACAGATCTCTCAGGTAGGAAAGACGCAGACTTACATCTTCTTTCACAATCACAGGCACGATCACCGGATTTCCACGTTCAAGAAGGGAAGTAATAAGGCTTAACGTATTCACCTCCTTTTCTTTTGAGGTATACACCATCACCGTCTCGCCATCGCTGATATGGTTCATGATATGACGGCAGACCCTCTCACTTTTCTCCAGTCTGCTCTCAGGTGACATTAAATCTTTACGCTGGCGCAGAATCTGCCGTATGCTATCCTTCAGCTCCCGCATTGCAGTAGTATAGTATTGGGATATTTATTATTGTGCAGATGAAAACGCACGCCACCCGCAATGTCTGATTGTACTGTCTGCGTATCTAATTTTTTTTCCGTAAAGCAAAATACCAGATAATGGTACCTGTTACAAAGACAATGATACCGGCAAGAGCCGGCCAATAACGGAGATAGATTGGTGTGGATGAGTCACGATACTGTTCGGCGATTCGCCGGTTCGCTGCAAGATTGGGATATGCAGGATCCAGGGTCCCGACTTTATCGAATGCAGCAATTGCTTCATCATATCTCTTCATGCCGGCAAGGGAATATCCGATGTTGAACCACCCGTCCGGGCTGGATGGATCGATACTGACTGCTGTCTGGTAGGCTTTCAATTCATCGTCATACCTGCCAAGATTATACAGGATAAACCCGCGGTTTATCCATCCCCTGACATAGTCGGGCTTGAGCCTGATTGCCTGATCGGATGCTGCAAGAGCTCCGGTATAGTTACCAGCCCGGTTTAATGCATCGGCCTTTGCATTCCATGCTTCGAAATAGCCTGGATCGATGGTAATCGCATGGTCATATGCCTCAACGGCCTGAGAATAATTTTTTGCCCCCAGGCTCACATTCCCCTGCGAGTACCATTGGACAGCTTCGCTGGAATAGGCAGATACCGGAATACAGACTATGCAGGACAGAAGTATCAGGGAAAAAAAAGCCTGTATCGCCGTGTTCACTGGTTTCATAGACATCCGGACTATATCTGAAACGGAACCCAGATAAAGAATTCTTCCGGTGCAGGATCGATGTTAAGGAGTAAGTACAAGAATCCGGCGAGTCAGGCTTTTATGGACCCTCTGCTCGTGTCGCTGGAGGAGGGTCATAGTCTGTCCAGCGATATCAGATATATCCCGGTGAGTAACCACAACCGCCCTGTGCCCGGTTTTAAGCACGCGACGGATCTCTTTCAGGGAGTCCGCGTACAGGTTATCCATAGTATCGGTCTTTTTAATGCATACCGACTGGCCATAGGGAAAATCCGTCACCACTGCATCGATGGTCCCGCTGGAAAATGGGAGCCCGGTGGCATCAGCAAGAAAAAGATTTGACCTTGTTACATTCCGCTTGCTGCCGTCCACCATGACCGGATCAAAATCACCACCAAGGGATCGTGCTCCGAGCATCTCTGCCTCAATCAGGATTCCCCCGGTCCCGCAGAAAGGGTCAAGTATAATGTCCCCGGCCTGCATGCAGGTTAAATTTATGAGTGTACGAGCCATTCTTGGCATCATCACCCCGGGGTGAAAAAAGTCCCGTTTTCCCGGATTTCGGGCATCAAAGGCTCCGCGATCGACAGTTAAGAGCATTTTGCCAAAGTAGCACCGGTCTTCCGAGAGTACCGCACGATATTGCACCTGTGGGTTCACGAGCGATACCGGACCGGATATCATGGTGCCGATAAGGCGCTCGAATTCTCTCTGCGAACAGGGATTTTTATCGAGACTTCCACCATGAACCTTTTTGGTACGACCCGCAAATGACCGGCCGGTTTCAATGGCAAGATCTTTGAGCAGTCGTGCAAATGAGGAGATGACAGGCTCACACTCACCAAGATATTCCGACACAACGTGTGTCATGGCAAGCCTTGACGCCAGTGCGGGATCCGGTGATTCAACAATTGCAACCTGAAGACGGTGATCGATGACGTTGCCGATACAGTCAAGTTCAGCAAAAGGGAGCGTCGGATTTTCACCGGACAACTCCATGATCAGCCTCATCCTGATCACATTGGTCAGCGGTATTCAAATAGGTGTGGAAGTATCTGGAATATCCGGGAAAAATCCGATCTTTCGTTCCCTGTTTTTTACGAGGAAGAATGCCATTGTGTTTCGGTAAAATCGTATTTGGTCCCTGACATCGGGGAATAATTGCACGTGAGCGGAATTCATAGATGACTTCTTCATCCAATTTCCTTATTAGAAATCATCAGAACGGATCTGACTGAACCAATTGTCGGCAAAAGGGATGAAAACATGATTGCGGCAATGGTGTTACTTTTTCCCCTTCTTTTTTCCGCCCATTATCCCGGAGAAAAATCCCCCGGCACCACCGCTTTTTCCTTCGATCTCGGCGATCTTCTGATACAGTTCTTTCTGCTCACCGGACAGGGATTTCGGAGTAATAATTTTAACCCTGACCAGGAGGTCCCCGGGTTTTCCACGGCGCTTTACCCCTTCAGCAGAGATCTTCAGAGCGGTATTAAATTGTATACCCGGCGGGATTTTCAGATCGATTTTCCGTTTGTCTATAGTTTCGATCTCGACGGCAGTCCCGAGAATTGCCTGCACCGGACTGATTTCGATCGTGGTTTCGAGATTATCACCGTTCCGGGTAAAACGGTCATGCGGTCTGAACATAAACCTCGATGAACAGGTCGCCATTCGGTGCTCCAAAATCTCCTGCCTCACCGTATCCCTCCATACGAAGGCGCATCCCGTTGTCAATTCCTGCCGGGATATGGACGGAAATTTTTCTTTTCACCCGTGCGTGCCCGGAACCTTTGCAGACCTTACAGATCTTTTCAGGTATCTTACCTTTTCCATTACAGAGATTACAGGTCATCATCCGGACGAACTGGCCAAATGCCGAATGGGCTGCCTGTCTCATCTGACCTGTTCCACCACAGCGCGGACAAATATTCAGTTTTTTTGTCTCGCTCCCGGATCCATCGCACGCGGAACAGGGTTCCGTGTGCATCAGATCGATATCGCGATCTACTCCGGCTACTGCATCTTCCAGCCTGATCTGGATACGCATCAGAAGATCGGCGCCGGGCTGCGGCCCTGAACGCCGCTGCCCACCGCCAAAGAAATCAAAGATATCCCCAAAGCCGGAGAAGTCGGCACTGAAGCCGCCGCCCCCGAATCCACCTCCACCGGTGTACGAACCTTTTGAGGCGTTGGTATAGGTCTCATGACCCATATTGTCGTATTGTGCCTTCTTCTGGTCATCCGAAAGTACGCTGTACGCCTCATTAATCTCCTTGAATTTTTCTTCTGCACCCGGATCCTTGCATATATCGGGATGAAACTTCCGTGCGAGGTTGCGGTATGCCTTCTTGATCTCCTTATCGTCAGCACTTCGGGGTATGCCGAGGATGTCGTAGTAGTCTCCCGCACTCATGAATCCTCACTCTTCTTTTACATTATAATCAGCATTAACGACGGTATCATCAGGTTGTTTATCTCTGCTCCGGTGAAGCACCCGGTCCTGACTGCTGGGTAGCCTGCTCTGCCTGCATTTTCTGGTAGAGTTTTGTGGTAGCGGCATAGACAGACTCTGTCAGGTCTTCCATTGCCTTTCTCAAGACCTCGGGATTGTCTTCAGACAGAGCCTTCTTTACCGCTGCAATACTTTCTTCAACCTTAACCTTATCTGCAGACTCCAGTTTGTCACCACTCTCTTTCAGCATTTTTTCAGCGGTAAAAACTGCAGTATCAGCCTGGTTGTGCAGTTCGATTTCATCACGTTTTTTCTTGTCATCAGCCTCGAATTGTTTGGCGGCATCCATCATCTTCCTGATATCGTCCTCTGAAAGTTTCTTATCTCCCTTGATTGAGATAGCCTGCTGGTTTCCTGACCCCAGATCCTTTGCAGATACGTGAATAATTCCGTTTGAATCGATGTCGAAGGTAACCTCAATCTGGGGGATGCCGCGGGGAGCCGGAGGAATCCCCGTTAACTGGAACTTGCCGAGGGTAAAGTTATCTTTTGCCAGAGCTCGTTCTCCCTGAACAACATGGATCTCAACACTCGTCTGACCATCGGCTGCAGTCGAGAATATCTGACTTTTACGGGTCGGAATGGTGGTATTACGTTCGATTAATTTTGTCGCGATGCCACCAAGCGTCTCGATACCAAGGGTAAGCGGGGTTACATCGAGCAGGACAATATCCTTTGTTTCACCGGTCAGTACAGCACCCTGAATTGCTGCACCGAGGGCTACGCACTCATCAGGATTGATTCCTTTGTCGGGTTCCTTGCCCGATGATCTTTTTTACCGTATCCTGGACAAGGGGGATACGGGTTGACCCTCCGACGAGAAGCACGTGATCGATGTCCTTTGGCTCGAGCTTTGCATCGTTCAGTGCCTGTTTTACCGGACCCACGGTCGATTCGACAAGATCTCCGATGAGTTGTTCGAGTTTTGAACGGGTGAGATCGATATTAAGGAATTTTGGACCGTTCGAATCGGTCGTTATATACGGGAGATTGATATTCGTTGACTGGCGTTGGGAGAGCTCGATCTTTGCATTTTCTGATGCATCACGAAGTCTCTGCATTGCGTAAGGATCACTGCGGAGGTCGACACCTTCCTTTTTCCTGAACTCCTCAACAAGGTAATCCGTGACACGTTGATCAAAGTCATCACCGCCGAGATGATTATTGCCGGCAGTGGACTTTCACTTCAAAGACACCGTCACCAAGGGTCAGAATTGAGACATCGAATGTACCGCCACCAAGATCATAGACAAGGACGGTTGCATCCTGTTCTTTATCAATGCCGTAGGCCAGTGCGCTGGCGGTCGGTTCGTTTATAATCCGCAATACTTCAAGTCCGGCGATCTTACCCGCATCCTTGGTTGCCTGACGTTGTGCATCATTGAAAGTATGCCGGCACCGTGATGACAGCTTTGGAAATTTTCTCACCAAGATATGCCTCGGCATCGATCTTCAGTTTCTGGAGGATCATTGCCGAGATTTCCTGGGGGAGTAACTCTTATCGTCGATTTTAATTTTTTCCGTTGTTCCCATTTTTCTCTTGATTGACTGGATAGTCCGCTGGGGATTTGTCACGGCCTGTCGCTTGGCAAGACTTCCGACGAGACGTTCTCCCTCCTTGGTGAACGCTACAATAGATGCGGTTGTCCTTCCTCCTTCCGCGTTGGGGATCACGATTGGCTTTCCTGCCTCCATGATCGACATGCAGGAAAAGGTTGTTCCCAGATCAATTCCCAAAACCTTCTCTGTTACCATTTTTATACCTCCTGTTCTTTCTGATTTCCTTTTGAGACTGCCACTTTTGCATATCTGATTACCTTATCTTTCAAACGGTACCCACGGGCAATTACATCTATCACCGTACCTGCTGGTTCGTCAGAAGGTAATATGAGCGATTGCCTCATGCTCCGCGGGATTAAATTGTTTTTTAAGTGGATCCAGAGGTGTGATTCCATTACGCAATAACCGGGCATCAAGCAGCTGCTGGATCTGAGTGCACTCCTTCACGCAGATGGGCATCATCAGATTTTATTGCCCGTTCAAAGTTGTCCAGTACTTCAAGAATGTCAAGGGCAAATCGTTCATTCGCAGAGAAACACACATCTCCCTCTCGCGGGCTGACCGTTTTTTGAAATTTTCAAAATCTGCAGCAAGGCGCAGGATATTGGTCATTCAATTCGGCATATCGCCTTTTTTTGTCTTTCCAGTTCAGCAACACACGATGGACATTCCGTCAGACAATTTCCTTCCTCACGATGGAAGGTGTTTTCGTCTTGTTCTATACTGTTTTCTGCGTCGTCCATAATACATCCTGTTTGATGTTCCATTATCTATTGTATTGTGGTTCTATATAAATTTTGATATCATATTAATTCAAATACCCATAAATTTGACCCATTTTTAAGAATTGGTCACAATTACCGATTAAATTCGTGTTTCGGGCAAAAATTTATTGCTTTTGATATAATTGTCTGAGATTCCTTTTCTTCATAATGATATATTTCTCCCGCCGGATACAGACACATAATTTTAGCATTGACTGAGTGGTTCATCCGGTAAGGTATAAAAATAAAAACCTGTCCGTCCCACACTGAATCATGGGAATCGCATAATCTGAACCTCGTGAACCCGTTTTTGCGTTCTGACTGAAATAGAATATTTCTCCGGATTTCCTTTCTCCTGAAAGATTCTCCGGCCTATATAATTCATTCGTTCCGGCGAATGATTTAGTTCTGTTCAAATCAGAGATTCTTTACAATGACAGATATACTCTCATAGGGATTATTCTCCCTTATTCAGAATATAAACACTGCATACATTTTTCTCTCCTGTTATGCTATACACTTCACCATGAAGTGGGCACTTCTCTCGGTCTGGGACAAGAACGGTATCGTCGAGGTTGCAGAGGAACTTACACGACAAAAATACAGTATCATGAGCTCAGGCGGAACCGGAAAGGCACTTGCCGAAGCCGGAATAAAGTTTACCGAGGTTTCCAGTTATACCGGTTTTCCCGAGATGATGGATGGGCGGGTAAAAACGCTACATCCGAAAGTGCATGGGGGTCTCCTCGGAAGAAGGCAGATCGATGATCTGGTAATGGCAAAACATGGTATTAACCGGATCGATATTCTCGTAGTAAACCTGTACCCGTTCGAGAAGATGGCAGGGAAGCATATGAATCTCGAGTCATTGATCGAATTTATCGATGTCGGTGGACCTGCCATGATCAGGGCTGCTGCAAAAAATTTCAAAAATGTCACGGTTATCATTGACCCTGAGGATTACCCGTCGTTAATTACAGCAATTCAGGGACGGTGAAATTTCTTCTGATCAACGCCTTGCTTTGCAAAAAAAGCGTTTGCCAGAACCGCAGCCTATGATGGTGCAATCAGCAACTACCTGTTTTCTCTCGATAATTCGTTTCCCACAACATTTACGGTTCAGTTCACTCATGGCAGAACACTGCGGTATGGCGAAAATCCGCACCAGGAAGCTGCAGTCTATGGAAAAACCGGTATTGCAGGAGCCAAACCCCTTCAGGGAAAGCAGATGTCCTATAACAATTATCTTGACGTGAACGCAGGGGTTGCACTTCTCCGGGAATTTGAAGATCCTGCTGCAGTCATTATAAAACATAATAATCCCTGCGGCGTCGCTCTTGGCTCAGATCTCTCTCGGGGCTTATGTCACTGCCCGTGAAGTTGATCCTGTTTCTGCTTACGGATCTGTCGTCTGCCTCAACCGAAAATCAACAGAAACGAGCCGAGGAGATTACCCGGACATTTGTTGAAGTGCTCGTTGCCCCGTCATTTTCGAAGAAGCCCTTGCCATCATCAGCAAAAAAGGAGAATCATGCGTGTGCTGGATTCTACCGGAAAAATCCGGTTCTGATGAAATTCGATCGATCGATGGAGGAGTACTTGTTCAGCGAACGCCACCATACCAGGAGCACTGGAAGGTGATCACCGATCGAGACCCGACTCCTGATGAGTTGCGGGCGATTCAGATTGCCTGGAAGGTGTGTAAGCATGCCAAAAGCAATACCATTATCTTTGCCGATCAGAAGCGTACACTCGGAATTGGTGCCGGTCAGATGAGCAGGGTGGATGCGGCAAAGATTGCAGTCGGGAAAGCCCGATCATCGCTGAATGGGTCTGCTGTCGCTTCAGATGCATTCCTGCCATTTGCAGATACCCTCGAAGTAGCGGCGGATGCAGGAGCAACAGCACTTATACAACCGGGCGGATCCATCCGCGACAAAGAGGTAATCGATGCAGCAAACAGGCTTCATATGGCAATGATTTTTACCGGTATCCGATACTTCAGGCATTGAAAACCTTCAGATTTTCTCAGGGCTCACCCTTCAGTGTGCCGAATATATCTTTCGTAAAACCAGAATTGGAACTACCGGGTCATCCGTTGATGGAACCTGACACCGAGATGCTGGAAACTGATAAAAAGTGTGAATGAAAAGATGGTAAATCCACATCCCGATCAGTCACTGGACAATGACTTTGTCAAGCCGTTTCGATCGGTACCGGTTTTTTATCTTGTCAGTAAAAAACGTCCCGGTCGACTGAGCACTTAAAAGATTTGCAAAGATTTGGGAAGGAACATTCTGATATTGATAAATCAGCCCGGAATGAAACTCAATCTCCAGATTCTTTAATTATTATCGTAACCGACACTTTTCAGGTTACAGGATTGAACGGGTTGTCTTTCCATATACTATCACCATAACTAATAGGTGCTGTCAACAGATAATAGTTGGTAATAATATAATTCTGAAAATTATTCAATTTAGATCCGACACGTTTTTTCAGACTAATCGGACTGGGTTATGAATCACCATATTTCTACAATTTTAGGAACTATTTCCAAAATAAATTAATTATGACAAGAATGCCGCCCGTTTCGGATATCAATGTTTTTAATCGTCATTTTTTCATTTTTTTCTATTTTGTCAGGGCTGCCTGAAGATCGATTCTATCTGGACGATAGATTTCGGTAAAGCGCACCTCTTGGCCAGAAGAAAATTCGTCTCATTCTGAAAAAAATCCCGTCCGGGCACTGCCGGAAGTAATTCTAAATATTTCCCATACTAACATTAAGTAAAGATGGACGATGCTGCTGAGATTTCCCGGCTGCTCGATATTCTCGGGAACAGGAACCGAAGGAGAATCATCGAACTTGTTACGTCAGAAACCCTGTTTTGTTACCGAGATCTCAGAGACACTGATGACTCTCTCCAAAAGCAGTTATCGATCATCTCCAGATGATGGAGCGGGAAGCAATTCTTTCCTGCCAGACAGATGACACGGCGACGGAAATATTATTATCTTGCCAATGATATTCTCGTCGACATCAGTCTTAAACGGACCCAGTGATCGCCTCCAAGGGAGATGGTGTCAGTGATGAAACTGAACAGATCAAAAATTCGGTCAGGATGTTCGGAGCAGATGATCAAAGCCCACGATATGATTCTCTCCAGTCTCGAACAGATCAACCATGATATCGAAATAAAAATCAATGACCTTGCCCGAAACCATAAGGATTTATTCACCAGCGATCGAGAGATTATTGTAATAATTGCACTTTCCCATGACTCACTTACTCTCGATGAACTGGAACAGGTCACCGGATATCCCAAAAGGATCTTGGTGAAATCCTGAAACGGTTCGAGCGTAAGAGGAATAATCGGACGAACAAAAGACCTGTATACACTCCGAGGCGTACATGCAGAATAATCCAAACAGTCCTTATGACGATGTTTTCAATAACCTCGCAAAGATTGTTGAAGACATCGTTAAAAACATGCCGGATAATCATAATGCACGAATTATTGGATACACGATAATCACCCGCAATCCTTCAAACGGGGACCCGGAGATCTTCCGACCGGGTGAGCCTGGCGATGATGAAGAAATTCCCTATGAAGTTGTAGAATCTGATGATACAATCTTTATTACCGTAACGATACCGGTCGATTCAAAAAATGCTCCGCTTGTCGATATCCAGGCAGCAAGTGTCCGGGTGGATATTGATAACCGGAATGTATCAGTCATGCTCGATCATCCCATCGACAGGATTCACAGTTATTATCGTGTCCATCGCGGTATCATGGATATTACCCTTAGAAAAGAAAAGAAATGACTGATAGTCTTTTGCAGGAATGTCACCATCCAATTCTTGTTTTTTTCATTCTTCCCGACAGTGAATATGCATTAGTATATTACGCAGAAACCTGACAAATCTCCTCCGCACAAAAACTCGGGAAATTTGAGACAGGAAGATTTTTTGAGAATCCGTTTTTGATCACCAACCGGAGAAACTTTCCTCGTGAAAATTCATAGCGAAAAAGAAAAAAAGGCCTATTAGTCTTAAATAAAGAAAACAATTGAATATTAAGGAGCGCACCGCTTGTGATGCATTCTGGAGATAACCTGTGATTGGCCTGGGGGGATTTTTCGGTCAGCATTCTCATCACTTCAATGAATTAATTTATTGAAGTCTTGAGTCAGAACGCGTATCTCCGGGTAATCCTCCATTCTCTGTCGAGTGACAGAATCTAGACTTTAACAGGAAAATCTGATGGGATATAGGCAGTAATTGTTTTCTTTGACGATCGCATCTCGTGGAACTGCCGAAGCGAGACGGTGATATCCCGGGTAAACGCGAAATACCCGATCTGGGTGTTCCGGCAGAGTTTCATCGCCATGTCCATGAGTCCCCGTGGATCCGGACGTGCTTCGCCAAGCCAGATATGGAAGATGTTTCCCCCGTCGACAATAGGGAAGAAGACATGCTCGATTTCCATGCGTTTGGTGAGCGGGACATTTGCCCCCGGTGCAACATGGGTGCCATTCGTATAGTACATGGGGAGATCGCGACTCTTGCCCAGCATTTCCAGCCCTTCTTCGATATCTCCCTTGATCACCTTCATCGCAAAATCGTGATAACGACGATCGAGCAGATCGGCAACCGCAAACCGTTGCCCGGTCGTCTCTGCCGGTGTCCGGGCAAGGGCAATGGTCATGTTGTTCTTTGCGGAGAGTTCGCGACCATACAGCTCCATCTCTGTCATCGCCCGTATGGCAAGCCTGAATGCCTCTTTTGATTCGTGGAGCTGTTTACCGGTGTGGTGCTGGACCATCTCATTGACACCGACAACACCGATCGTATATACCAGTCCTTCGAGATCGACAGCAAGTGCGCCACGTTCACCTGTGTTCGGGTCCTTCGGGCGCTGCATCGCAAATGGCATCCGGCTGTTCGCCCGGATCAGGTCCATCCAGCGGCGTTTGATCTTGAAGATCTCCACCGCGACATCCATCAGCGCCTTGAGTTCGGCAAAAAGACGGGCATCATCTCCTTCTGCATTGTATGCCGCCCGGGGGCAGTTTACGGAAACAACCTGCCAGGATCCCATCGAGAAATGCCTGCCATCTTCGAAATACATCTTCTTGTCAAAATCGGAATCCTTGTCTGCTACCGTAGAGAACTGGTAGGCACAGCACTGGTAGCAGGAGATCCCCTTACCTGCTCCCCGGTACGCCGGGAAGCTGGTTGTCGTAATAGGGTGTGCCGAACTTCGAGGCGAGTTCGAAGGTCATCAGGTATAGTTCCTGGAACGTCGGAAGGTCAGGGTTCTTTGCGTTGAACTCCTCCCGTTCATTCATAAAATCCGGTTCGATGGAGATCTCGGGCTTTGGGAAGTTGAAGGGTTTGCCCCAGTAATCTCCCTCGAGCATCACTTCCATGAGCGCCTTGAAGAGCAATCGCACCTCACGCTCGAACTCACCATAGGTCCGAAGCGGTGCTGATTTTCCGTCCCAGATTTTCCCTTTATAGACGCAGGGCTTGTCCTGCCAGAGAGTCGGTACCCCCGGTGAGAGCTGGATTGATGAGAAGACGAGCTGACCTCCCCGGGCCACCATCATCTGGGTCATTTCATAGACAAACATCTGCATGTTCTGTTTGATCTCGTTATACGCCATCCCCTCCATGTAAGGGTGCAAGGAAGGTGAGGAAATTGTAATAACCCTGCCCACCGGCAAAATTTGTCTGGGCGGATCCGAGTGCCTTTACCGCATGGAGGATTGCAACCTCCGGACGCTTCGCAGGACCCGCCACCGAAGCCTTTGTGCCATTGCCGTCAGGCATCAGGCCATAATAGAAGAAATAGCGCAGGTCCCAGTCCTGGCAGAACGGGCGCGTACCGAAATACTCGAGATCGTGGATATGCATCTCACCGGACAGGTGGTGGTCGGCAAGGTCGGGAGGGAGCTGGAGCAGATATTGTTCCTTTGAGATCTTGTCTGCTTTCTTCTTATGGGAGGTCTCGGCATTTTCCTGGAGGTTTGCATTGTCGTGTGCTTCAAATCCCCTCCCGACATCGATCTGGTGTGCATCATAAACCGGAGTACCGACACGGGTGGAGACATTGCGGTACTGTATCATACCCCTCTCGAGCAGCGTGATGTTGACAATCTCACGGATGAGCGGACCGGAAAGTGATTTCAGACCCATGTTCTTGATGCGGTTTTCAACCTCCAGGGCGATATCCTGGGCGGTCACTTCGTCAGCCCCTTCATAGCCGTAGAAGGTCTCGACCAGCTTTGTCTCTTCAACGATCTGGCGGACGATACGATCGCGGTTCCATTCGATGATATGCCCGTCGGATGTACGGACGAAGGGGAGGACAGGGACGGTAATTCCGTCAAACGTCAATTGTTTTGTCTCCCGCCGCGCCATTATTCACCTGAAATAAGCCTTGATAAATGCTCTGCGTCCAGTTTGCCTGAGGGAAAAATATCTGCAGAGGTATAAAAATCTGAACTTTTCTGTAAGACCGGGGCTTCATTTACAAAGATTCCGTTCATTCGCAGTTCGGTGAGCGATTCTGCAGTTGAAAGGTCCTGTTCAATGAATTTATACCACTCCTTTTTTCAAAAAACCTTTCAGAATGTCACAATTCGGACAATGCTCAAGTGTATACACAATCAACTGCGATTTTTCCGGCACAAAAACACCCTCAGGTCTGTCATCTATGAATTGGGAATTGCCCGTAAAAAAAACTTGGTTTATGCACCTGATGCCCAAGCACTTCCGGCAATCGATTACCATTAGTAGTGGTATGAAATAATAGTACCGTAATGGTCAGGGCATTTATTGCACTGGAGCTTTCAGATGAGATCAAAGACCAGCTGGCCTCAGCCCAGCAGACGCTCCGCAGGATGCCGGGCACGTCTCACATTTGTTGAGCCGAAGAATATTCATGTAACTGCGAAGTTTCTTGGTGAGGTTGAAGTGAGAAGAACTTACCGAAGATTATCGAGGCGCTGAAACAAATGTACCTTCATCCCTTTTCCTGTAACTGCCGGAAAGGTAACGGTAAATAATCCCCGGCGCCCGCACACGGTCTGGTGTGCCATCGATGATGCAGGCGAAGGGGGAGAAAGTATTCCAGCTGTATTGAGGATGTCACTTGCGCCTCTCGGGTTTGCACGGGAGACCCGCAGGTTCACTCCCCATGCAACCATTGCCCGGGTCAAATCCTCCGGACCCGTCACTCTTTTCCGCGCTCAAGGACCTGGATAGGACATCGTATGGCAGTTGTACTATCCATGGTATGACGCTCAAGAAGAGTACGCTTCTGCCCTCGGGCCCGGTATATGAAGACCTGCTGGTGCTGAAATGGTAAACCGGTCTGCCGCTCGAAGAGACGTGTGCTTTCTGGACCTTCGCCCGACCCGTGAAGAACAGGAACATATTCTGGGGTCTTTCAGACCGTCTGCTTGCAGCGATTGGCCGAAGCGGAAAGGCAGAAGGGAATGGTGGTCGGTTCCATCGCCCGGCACACATGGGTGAAAGGCGATCGTGATCTCGATATTTTTATGCTTTTTGATCCCTCTGATCTCCCGCGAGCAACTCGAAGCGGAAGGACTTGTCACTGGCACGCAGTATTGCAAGATCGTTTACCGACCGGTTCCATGAAAAATATGCCGAGCACCCGTATATCAATGCAACAATCGACGATGTGGATGTGGATCTCGTTCCCTGTTATAAAGTGGACAGTGCCACCCGCTATCCAGAGCGCAGTGGATCGCACCCCGTTCCATACCCGGTATATCACCGAAAGGATCAACGGGCTGATTGATGATGTCCTCCTGCTCAAGCAATTTACCAAAGCAGGCGGGATCTACGGATCAGACCAGATGACCGAAGGTTTCTCAGGCTACCTTTGCGAGTCTGCTTATACTCCATTACGGGGATTCACTCCTCTCATCGAAGGCAGCGGCGAAACTGGCGCCCGGGAATTGTTATTGATATTGAACAGCATGCAGCAAAAAAATTTGATGAGCCCCTTATCGTGATCGATCCGGTCGATCCAAAACGCAATGTTGCTGCAGCCGTGTCCCTTGATCGCATGGCGGGTTTTGTCGAGCTCGCCCGGGGATATCATGAAAACCCGGTCTATGAATTCTTTGCCCATCCCCATGGAACGCTGCATCCTGAAGAAAGAACTCGCCTCCATCATATCACAACGTGGGACCTTTATCTATGCCATAACCTTTGCGACGCCCGGATATATCCCGGAGATTGTTGTCCCACAGACTCAAGCGCAGCGTCGTTGCAATCCGCGAATTTCTTGAGACGAGATGGATTTCTCGTTCACCACATATCCTACGACATGCAGCCGGACCGGTGCATGTTCCTCCTGGAACTGCTTGTCGGAGAACTCCCTGCTATCCGGTTAGCATCACGGTCCCCCCATCTGGAACCATGAAAATGCGGATAAGTTTCGTAAAAAACATCTTGCTGAACACCTTTCGGGACCATATATTGAAAACGGGCGATATGAGATGGAAGTTCACCGGGAGTACCAGAGCGTGAAAAACCTGCTCTCTTCGAACGCAGTCCTCGGCGTGAGCCTGGGAAAACATATCCGTCAGTCTCTTGAGCAGGGATGGGTGCTGTACGAGGGTGCAGAATGCTGGCAGGAGGAGTTTGCACCATTCATTGCGGAATTCTTCGACCGATCTTCACCGCTCATCCGGATACTCCGGGAGAGATAACGACAGATTCCGGCATATTTCTCTGGACTTTATCGTCTGACAAAAACACTGAAGAATCAGATCCCTGAAGAAGTAGTATCATGAAGGATTCTCCACCGGATTCTGGATAATTGCTGAATCGATCCATGAAGTATTAATTCCATTGTACTTTATTTATTTAAGTTCCGGAAATCATGTAAAAACATGACAATGCGTTCGTACCCGGAGTTCACACAGATGGATGAGAAATCGATCAAGACAGACGTAACGAACGAGGGTCGCTCAATTACCAGTTTAGGATGAAGATTTCTGGTCCCTGAACTGCCTCTGCCGCAAAGAATCCTTTACCTCAAAGAAGCCTGAGGCGGGTTGGCTCTCTAAAATGAAGTGCCTCAATAAATTTCCATGCCAGAAATAGAAAGGAGACGGTGAAATAAAGACCATAAATATTTTTTTGGGAATCGAGAAATGGCAAACATTTGATATCTCCCCAATACATGGATACTGGAGTGGAAGTTATAAAAAATTATTTTTTTGAATTTTTCTTTATTTTTGCAGTCGAGAGTTTCTCGATTGCTGCTGTGTCAACTCCCGGGCTGACCTCAAGATTGCGATTCCGAATGGCGCTGTCTATGAATCCTTTTCCGGTACCAGTGCGGACAATCAGTGTGGTAGAACCGGCTGGGCTGCCGATTGCCCCGGCGGAGATGTCCGAACGTACTGCGGTCAGATCTGTACAAATGCGACAGCCTTTTCTAACACAGGCTTCCAGGTCCGCAAGAGGCACAATAGTGATACTGCCATCCTGTTTCAGGACTTCAAGTTTACCCTTTACATCGAGTTTTTTTATCTCATGAGGCTCGAGTTTATACTGACTCCGGAGTTTTCCCTGGATTAGCATGGTATAGTCAAAGGACTCTGTGCAGAAAAGGCCAATCGCGAGCCGTATTGCCTTTCCATAGGGTTTGAGAAGATCGTTTTCACTTTCCCGTATCCGGGCAACTGCCTGTATTACACAGGGAACACCGACGATTGCAATTCGTTTGAGCTTGCGTTCGACAACCGCATTCTTCAATGCGGCAAGGAGTGGTACCCACCAGCTGTACCTGCTGCCCGCCTGCTCCACGAGTGCATCGGATTTCGTGACTATTACAGATGAAGGCTTCAATGTCCAGCGATCCTCATGTATCGTGACAACTGCATCAATCAGACCATTATCAAGAGCATTCGTAAGAATCGCTGTGACTGCTCCGCCACTTTGCCGGTGAGGAACTTCAAACGCAGCTTTGGCGCTGAAAAGTTCAAGGTAGTTCCCGATTGTTTCGGCAGGCTGGTCACCGGTACGGGGACAACATCCATAACATGCGCCGCAGGTAACGTCATCGGTTACCTGTTTACAGTAACCCGTGCTCTTCGGGCTTATAACCATCTCCCCGTCATCAAAGGTGAGTGCGTCAGCCGGGCAGACGGCAATACATGCACCGCAACCTGAACACCTGCTGGTATCCCAGACCTCACTTTTTAAGTCGATATAACTTTTTGCTGCCATCATCTTACTCCCAGGTATATTTATTCGCGAAGGGCCGTGCGCTTGCAGGTGCAATCCGGGTAAATTCTGATGTCAGAAGGGGGGCCGGAGGCATATCGAATACCTGAGCGAAGTCCTCAATAATAGGTTTAATCGTACAGCACCTGTTGGCTGGAGGCGGGAGTCTGCTTCGCACCGACACCAAGATGATGTTCATCCACAGTCCCCCGTACAAAGATCTCTCCTCCATGGATACCGCTTCCGACACCCTCGTTCAGCGATCGGGGGGATCCCGGTCAAACCAAGCACGATAAGAAGACCGCCAGCCATATACTCGCCGAGGAAGGCACGTGCTGCTCCACCTACGACAAGGAT
Organism: uncultured Methanoregulaceae archaeon; assembly: GCA_963721245.1. Classification (GTDB taxonomy): domain Archaea; phylum Halobacteriota; class Methanomicrobia; order Methanomicrobiales; family Methanospirillaceae; genus Methanoregula. The sequence goes on from CAVRIL010000006.1 coordinate 195,479, forward strand.
CGGGCGCTTCTCCCGGTACTGCTTCATGTGAATTCCTCCCCGGTAACCGATATTATCCCGGACATAAACACGTCCTCCACGCATACTGTGTGAAACGGCATCACCGGCACTCCCATGGATGAAAATCCTACCCTTGTCCATGGTATTTCCGGGTGCATGATCTGCATTACCATGAACGACTATGGTCGGTCCGCTCATGAACATGCCAAGATCACCGCCGGGAACTCCATTGATCGTGATAGTAACATCATCGCCCCGTATCCCGTCCCCGATAAAACGCTGTCCGAGAACATTGTCTAGGATGATCTCCTTTCTCCCGTCAGCAATCGCCGCACGGATCATCTGGTTCAGCGGTGTATAATGGAGACCTTCTGCATTGATCCTTAATGGGGTCGTCATCAGGCACCTATTGTTTTCACATCTAATACGTTTAAGAGACCTTCGTCCAGCATATAGCCGCGGAGCCGGTCACGGTTGCCCCGCAGACTCTCGATGCTGTTGATACCGGCAGCCCCCATCAGTTCGGCCAGTTCAAGTGTCCATCCATGGATCAGGTTCTCTACATGTACAGATTCTATTTCAGGGTCCAGTCTTTTCGTGAGTTCTGGTTTCTGGGTGGCGATACCCCATGCACACTGCCCCCGGTAGCAGGTACCGCAGACCCGGCACCCCATAGCAACGAGGGCAGAAGTACCAATATATACGGCATCAGCACCGAGACAGATGATCTTCGCTACATCCGCACTTTCACGGATCCCGCCGCTTGCGATGATCGAGACCTCATTTCTGATCCCCTGCTGCCTGAGTTTGGCGTCGACACTTGCCACTGCTGTCTCTATCGGAATACCAACATGATCCCGGAACACTCTTGGGGCCGCACCCGTACCTCCTCGGAAGCCATCGATCACAACCGCATCAGCCGAAGAGCGGGCGATACCGGCGGCAATTGCAGCAGAATTATGCACTGCCGCGATCTTCACAAAGACCGGTTTCTTCCATTCGGTCGCTTCTTTCAAACTTCGTACGAGTTGTTTGAGGTCCTCGATACTATAGATATCATGATGCGGTGCAGGACTGATCGCATCGCTGCCCTTCCGGAATCATCCGGGTGCAGGAGACATCAGCACAGACCTTCTCCCCGGGCAGGTGCCCGCCGATCCCCGGCTTTGCCCCCTGCCCGATCTTGATCTCGATTGCTGCCCCTCTTTCCAGATAGTTGATATCCACCCCAAACCGACCGCTCGCAACCTGGACGATCATATTGTTCTGGTAGGGATAGAGCGATTCATGAAGCCCGCCCTCGCCGGTTCCCATGAATGTGCCGATACGGCTCACTGCCTTTGCTATCGCCGTCTGGGCATTCAGGCTGATTGCCCCGTAACTCATATGCCCGACCATGATCGGTGTCTCTATCTGGAGGTTTGGTGAGAGCTTTGTCAGGAGCTCAATAGTTCCATTCCTGGATTCTTTGAGGGAGAGGAAGGATGGTTTCTTACCAAGATATGTTCGAAGTTCCATCGGTTCCCGGAGCGGGTCTATACTTGGATTGGTAACCTGGCAGGCATCGAGCACAAGACGGTCAAAGATAATCGGGTAGGGAAGTGCATTTCCCATCCCGGCCAGGATAATCTTCCCGCTTTTCGCCTGGTTGAAAACCGCTTCACGGACTTCACGCGTCCATACCGGGTGGCTCCGGTAATCCGTCGGCTTCTCGTAGATGCTGATGGCGTCACGCGGGCAGAAGGCTGAACAGCGATGACAGGCAACGCAGTTCCGGGAATTCACCCGGATTTTATCGCCCTCATTGCGAAAGACACCATAGGAACAGTTTTCAACGCAGCGTCCGCAGAGCATACACTGGTCAGGATCAATCTCCACTTTGAACCTGAGGGGAATACTCCCGATGGTCATGCGATAACCCTCCCAATGACCGGTTCTCCGGCTTTTGGCATGGTGATGTTATCGACATCCGGCTCCATCCTGCGGATTGCTGCTTCCTCACTGGATATATAGAGCCTGTCCCCGTATTCTCCGGTAACAAGCGGTCGCAGTTTGATCCGGTCGGTGAATCCCACCAGGGTATTTTCACTGGCAACGCAGATGGCAAACGGTCCGTTCATGAGCGCCGATCCATACGCCAGGCGGATTGCACGATTGAGTTCCTGTTCTTTTACCGGCATCCGGTCAATATCTTCCCAGAATGGAGGTGCAAGCGCACGGACAGCCATTTTCTCAGAGAGCCCGTGTTTCCGGATAAGCAGGTCGATGAGATATGCTACGACCTCTGTGTCAGTGAACATGGTACATTTATAGCCATAACTTTCAATGTAACGGCGGTTAGTACCGTATGAGGTAATTTCCCCGTTATGGACGACACTCCAGTTCAGGAGATTGAATGGATGCGCTCCTCCCCACCATCCGGGCGTATTTGTAGGGTACCGGTTGTGCGCAAGCCAGAGATACCCTTTATAATCCTGGATACGGTAGAAATCTGCGACATCTTCAGGCCAGCCGGCAGCTTTGAAAACGCCCAGGTTTTTTCCCGAGGAGAAGATGAGTGCTCCGTTTTTTTCGGCATTGACTTTCATAACAAGATGGGTGACGATATCTTCATCAGGTGTGACACTTTTTGGCATCAGGCTCCGGTCAGGACGGAAAAAATATCTCCAGGGTGTGTGGACCTTCCGGATATTAGGCTGTTCAAATGTCTTGATCTGTTCATCATGGACGATGGTACCCCATTTCTCGAGAAGGATGTCGACAGCAGCCTTGTTTTCACGGATATTATCAAAAAAAACATGAAGAGCGAAATAATCCTTGTATTCGGGATAAATTCCATAGGCAACGTACCCGGCCCCTTCACCGCTCCCCCGTTCGTTCATCATGGAGAGAGCCTGTTTCACTTTTGCACCATCCACACACTGGCGGCGCTTGTCAATCACACCAATTATACCACACATATTATCACAATGCAGAATGATCCTGTATTGATGAACATATGTTCAGTTCAATATGAACATTCGTTCGATCAGTTTGGTTGAATAAGTATAAATATAAATGGGTGGAACATGTCTTCCAATATGTCAGCAGACGTAACGAAACTCCTTAAAAAAATTGAAGCGGATAAAATAAAATTTATCCGTCTTCAGTTCACTGACATCCAGGGTCAGCCGAAAAACGTATCGATTCCGGTTATTCAGGCGGAGAAGGCACTGACCGAAGGTATATGGTTCGATGGATCATCCATTGAAGGATTTGCACGCATTGAAGAATCCGATATGATGCTCAGACCAGATCCCGACTACCTATGCAGTCCTTCCCTGGAGACCACAGGAAGGAAAAGTTGCGCGGTTTATCTGTGATGTTCAGACGTACGGGAATAAACCCTTTGAAGGAGATCCCCGATTTATTCTCCGTAAAACCATCGCATGAAGCTGCCGAGATGGGCTTCACCTTTAATACAGGACCCGAACTCGAATTTTTCCTTTTCAAGATGTTTGACGGCATTCCCTCAACTGAGTTCGAGGATCATGGCGGCTATTTTGATCTTGCGCCCACCGACTCAGCGGAAGATGTACGGCGTGATGTTGTCCTTGCACTCAGTGACATGGGCTTCGAGATTGAAGCATCGCATCACGAAGTTGCGGACAGTCAGCATGAGATCGACTTTAAGTATGGCGATGCGCTCACGACTGCAGACAGGGTGATAACCTTCAAATTTGCGACAAAATCCATTGCACTTCAGTACGGTCTGCATGCGAGCTTCATGGCAAAACCCATTGCCGGAATTAATGGCAGCGGTATGCACACGCACGGATCTCTGGCAAAGAATGGAAGGAATGCTTTCTTTGATCCAAATGGTGAGAACCAGCTCTCAGATACTGCTATGTATTATATCGGAGGGATCCTGAAACACGCAAAAGCGATCACTCGCGTTGCAAACCCGACTATCAACTCATACAAACGGCTGGTTCCCGGTTATGAAGCTCCCTGTTATATTTCATGGAGTGCCGCTAACCGATCGGCTCTGGTACGGGTTCCTGCAGCACGGGGCAACAGCACCCGTGCCGAGTTCCGCAGCCCCGATCCAATGTGCAATCCATACCTGACATTTGCCTGCATGCTGGCTGCCGGACTGGATGGAATCAGGAATAAGATAATGCCACCTGAAAGTACGAATACCAACATATATCATCTTGATGAAAAAGCACGGAAGAAACTCCGGATCGATATGCTTCCGGGAAGTCTCATGGAATCAAATGCGGCACTGGTGAAGGATGATATCCTTTGCAACACTCTTGGCAGTCACGTTGTTGCGAATCTGTCAAGCATAGCACAGATGGAAACAGATGCTTTCCGACTGGCAGTTCACCCGTGGGAACTCGACAGGTATCTGGCAACATATTAAATTTTTTTTCACATTAAACATTAAATTTAAATATGTAGGAATACAACTTCCTTCCTACAAAACTGAACCTTGGTTTCCCGGACTTTTCATCCGGCATCAGGGTCGATGCGATTCATAATTCCGGCTCCGCTGCAATCCCAGGAAAACGTTCCAGGGAATATCTTAAAAACTGAAAGCATTCAATGAAAAATGACTGAATCTGGGGAAAAGAATGGCAATTGATTCTGGAGCAACAGCATGGATCCTGGCTTCAACGGCGCTCGTGATGATCATGACGCCAGGTGTCGGATTCTTCTATGGCGGTCTGGTACGCAGGAAAAATTTCATCTCGATGATCACCCTGTCGTTTGTCGCCTTCGCACTGGTCAGTATCCAGTGGATAGTATTTGGGTTCTCACTCGCATTTGGTCCTGACGTCGGCGGGTTTGTCGGTAACCTGCAGTATCTTGGCCTGAACAACGTGGGCATGGAGCCCGGCCCGTTCAGCACGGCCATACCCGGACTCCTGTATATGGTATTCCAGCTCGTATTTGCTACGGTAGCGATGGCAATAGTGACATCGGGATTTGCAGAACGTATCAAATTCAGTGCTTACCTCATTTTTGCACTCATCTGGACTACAATCGTCTATGATCCCCTTGCACACTGGGTCTGGGGCGGGGGCTGGGCGGCTCAATTCGGGGCACTTGATTTTGCCGGTGGGACTGTTGTTCACATCAGTTCCGGATTTGCAGCACTTGCTCTAGCACTGGTCATCGGGAAACGTGTAGGTTTTGGCAAATACGCAATGGAACCAAACAATATCCCGTTGACCATTCTCGGGGCTGCACTCCTCTGGTTCGGCTGGTTCGGGTTTAACGCGGGAAGTGCGATAGGAGCGAACGGTCTTGCGGCTCAGGCATTTGTAACGACGAATACAGCAGCCGCAGCAGGTGCCATGGCCTGGCTCTTTGTCAGCTGGATACACGGAAAACCGAGTTCGCTCGGTTTCGTCAGTGGAGCTGTCGCGGGGCTGGTTGCTATTACCCCCGGCGCAGGATATGTAACACCAATGGCTGCTCTGCTTATCGGCGCAATCGGCGGGATACTCTGCTACGGTGTGCTCCTTTTCCGTATCAGAAAAGGTCTCGATGAAAGCCTGGACGCCTGGGCTATTCACGGGATTGGAGGACTCTGGGGGGCACTTGCAACAGGTATATTTGCCGTTGCCGCTGTCAATGGAGCTTCCGGACTGCTTGAAGGTAACGTCCATCAGTTTATTGCAAATGCAACCGGGGCATTTGCCGCAGTGGTCTATGCATTCGTCGTTACGTACATCCTCGCAGTCATCATCGACAAAACAATCGGCCTGCGGGTTAGTGAGGAGGAAGAGTATGTCGGCCTTGATATATCCCAGCACGGGGAACGTTGCTGATTCGGAGGACATTACATGAAAATGGTAAAAGCAATTATCAAACCAGAACGTTTTGAATTTGTAAAAAAGGCGCTTGAAGATAATGGATTTATCGGGATGACTGTGTCTGAAGTAAAAGGCAGGGGCGAGCAGAAAGGTATTGCACTCCAGTACCGTGGCGGCCTGATGACGGTTGACCTCTTACCAAAACTTCAGCTTGAAATCGTAATCCGTGACCAGGATCTCGATACGCTAATCTCGTTGCTTACGGAAGCCGCACGGACAGGAAAGATTGGCGATGGCAAAATCTTCGTTATACCGGTAGAAAAGTCAATAAGGATTCGTACAGGAGAGATCGAAACGTAAAAGTATGATCAAAAGTATATACAAAAATTCTCCGGTCCTTTAGCACCGGATGCAATATCTTTTTTTCTCAATTTTTTCTTAAGTGACAGAACTTCCAGATAAAAAGATAGTTTTATTCAAATAAGGTTCGCAGTTTCATCTCAATGTGTGGCGAGATGAGGTGATGACCGGGCAGGGTTAATGCCCCGGTGTCAAGGCGTATTGCATTCGCGATATCATCGTCGGATATGCTGTGTTTTTCATGATCGACAACTTCATGAAAGTATATCTTCCCGCCACCATACACTATGCGGCAGAGCATCGGTGTCGGATCATCTTCACGGATATAGTAGTACGATGATCCGACAAATGAATTGTGATATTCCTGCCAGCTGTTCCAGGATTGCTTCATAATCCGGTGCCGAAGCATCCGGCATTATGTAACGTGGCAATGCCTGGGTGCCACTCATTTTTTTCACTTTTGGCATTTCTATCAACCCCCTGACTAGTCCATTTTCCTCATGGTGCTTTCTGAATGCACTGAGGTACGAAGGCAATATCTTTCCTAGAATATTTATAATTTTCTATTGAAGACTTTAAGCGGTGATTAGATCATAACAGACTGTTAATTACCATGATTGCAGAAGATCTATACTGCAATCATGATTCCGTGGCTCTCCATCAATTTTCAAAGTTTTAAACCGAATGCAACCATTGCACTCAATGCCACACGTCATATGAATAATATTGAACGGAAAAAACTTTTTTCTCCGGATATTGAACCGATGCGTACTGCGGAGGGAAGGTGGTTTGAGGCAATCATATATGAGATGTTTCTGGATATATCGAAAAAATCGGACAGGATCAAATATCTTGCGCGCAAAGGTTCGGATGCACCACGGAGAAGGGAAAATGTTAAACTCGGTCAGAACGGTCTTTTTTATTCAAAATACGGGGATATCACCATCCGTGGAAATGGACAGGATCTCGCGGAATTCGATATGCTCCTCGTGGATTCGGACAACCATATTGCCTTTGCTGAGGTCGTGACATCCCCCTCAGATCTTAAAAGAGTTTGAACAGGAAATTGCATTCAAAAAGCGGTTGCTTGGATATCTCTATGACCAGAAGATCACGCCCTTCCTCCTCATCTCATCATTTGACCTTTCCAACTATTCAGTCGTAAAAAGACTGGCTAAGGATAAATCGAATGCAATTATTCATACCACTTCATGTGAGGAGATCAAATCTATTCTTGAAGCATTATCGACCCAGGATTCTCTATAATAATCCGGAAAATCATCCCAAACTGATTCCGGCAACCGATTTTCCGATGAAAAACGTCCTTTCGACTATAAAAGATACCATGACGAAGTACGAACCAGGATTTTTTCAGAAGTATCCAAAGGTGGTGGAAAAAAACATCCCGATATCACATACTCAGACCGGCCAGATTGTAAAAAAGGTACTCTATGGCGGACTGTTTCCGCAATCAATCAAATTATTGTGTGACTCGTATGGGCTATCAGTAAAGGGTAAAAAAATTGATTTTGCAGATTTTTCAAAGTACTATTCCAAGGCAATTATTGCGACTGATCTGCCCGATTATGAACTGATCATTTACCTTCGTTCTCGACAGAAGAAAGAATATCACAAGATGATCCAGGCAAAAGATGGTCATTTTAAATTTGAACGTCCGACTCCCCCGAAGGTAGGTTTTTTTCTCTGGCTGGAAGTCATCCAGCCAACACTTGGGACCCAGATTACCCACCAGATTACTGGAATCGTTTACAGTACCAGCACAGAAAATGAAATTGTAATTTCAACAATATCAATTATCGAAGGTCTGATTCGATATTTTAATCACCCGGATAACTGACAATGAGCGTCCATACGAGTGTTTAACTCAAAGGATCGGGAAATGAGAAGACCTGTCCTCGATTTTAAAAAAACTGTGGGGTAATTCTCCCATTGTTGCCGAATCTTTTCTGATAATGATTTAGTCAAGCAGTGCGCCCATTGCCTCTTCATATCGGGCTGTCATAACATACTCAATACCTGAAACATCCGCAGCTTCAGGAGTGAGTGCCATTAGGTCATCCCGCGACATGGTAGAGATTCGGAAGTTCCTGCTGCCAGCCATAATCTGCTGGAGACCGGTTTTGAATTTCTGTGTATACGTGTAGATACCGACCGCACCCATCGGGATCTCCTTGATCCGGGCGCCGAATTTCTCCTTAAGCTCCTCGTAGCACACAAATATTTCTTCAATATTGTTCCCGTACTTCGAGACCGACTTTGGAAGATCTCCCTCTTTTATCCACTTTTCGATATTCTTGCCTACAAAGCCGGGGATCATAAGACCGCGACCCATGCAGACTGCCTTGATATATGGACTTCCCATCGCGAGTGCCTTGAAGACGCTGGGCTCGTCTGAGAATCCACCGGCGAATGCAAGATCCGGAACCCGCATGCCCTTCTTGATCAAGTCTACCCGCAAAGTCATAGGCCATAGAATGGAGATAGAATGACGGAATACCCCATTCATTCATCATCGGCCACGGGCTCATACCGGTCCCGCCAGGTGCTCCATCTATCGTAAGCAGATCGATCTTTGCTTCTGAACTGTAGCGCAGGGCCATTGCCAGTTCAACCATGGAATACGCACCTGTCTTCAGGGTAACCCGCTTGAAACCAATGTCACGAAGACGGTCAACCTCCTCGAGGAATCCTTCCTTCGTGACAAAACCCAGACGGGAGTGGCGCTCGAATTCCCTGATGGCTCCTGCCTTGAATGCCATCTGGTTTTCTTTCAGTGTCGGATCCGGCAGAACGATGTAGCCCCGCTTCTTGAGCTCGATAGCACGTTCAAGCGACTTGACCTTGATCTCCCCACCAATACACTTGGCACCCTGGCCCCACTTCAGTTCGATGGTGTCCAGGTTATGTTTGCTCGCAACATATTCTGCAGGTCCCGAGCCGGGTATCTTCGACATTCATCTGGACGAGGATCTCTCCATAGCCTTCGTAGAATTTTTTATATACGGTAATCCTGCGATCCATCTCAGGGGACTCGATGACTTTTCCCTTGCTATCCCGTTTCAGCCCTGGATCAATTCCACAGACATTTTCACCGCAGACACAGGTAATACCGGAGATGGCTGCCCCAATGGCAAAGTGCTCCCAGTTTACTCGTGCAATTTCAGTAGATCCTAGCGCACCAGTAAAGATTGGGAGGCGCATCCTGACTTTCTTGTCCCATCCGTACTCAGTTCCAGTATCCACGGTTGAGAAGACCGCTGTATCCGGACCGGCTACAACTCCCTCTGGAAGACCCTGTGCACCCACCGCATATCCCTGAATGTTGAGGTGGGAGTAGTCAATCGGGTAGTTCTTATCGGCACCTGCTGTCATCTCACCGAACGGACCGGGATACAAAACCTCCCGGCCACGGAACGTTGATAACCAGATCTCGCAGCTGCCCTTGCATCCGTCAAGACAGCGGGTACAGATACCGGAACATGGAGCGACACTCCGCGATCGGTTTACAGTTCCCGTTGCTTCGTTAGCATTAGGCTGTCTAAGATTCATGCATACACTCCAAATAAACTGCAAATTCTTCGTTTTACGAACAGATAGGGTTTGAGCAAAGAATCGATCTCAAACTACATGATTTAAAACTCGTTCACTAATAAGCGCTTGCTTTCCACCTTCTTTTAAACATTTCGGTTTGCGCTTGAGATAAAATTTGATTCCCATCAATTTTTACAATAATATTTGTGAAAACGGGGGGGAAAACAATTTTCTCCAAATACGATCAGATTATGGTTTCTATGCGATTTTCTCCGCGTATTCCAATTATGGCATTCCGTTGGTCTGCGCGTGAACATCCCGAAACTTGCCCCCAATTTTATGAAAGGGGGGTTGCGAGCAGTGAATCGGTGACGCCCTGCTGCCGGTTCACACGATCGAAACTTACACATTCAATTGCAGCGGATCCTATTTTTGTTGTTCCCGTTTTCTCGCGGGTGAAAACCTTTGAAATGAGTCAAACCAGTCATCCTCTCTGCAAGGGTAATATCCCATGCAATTGTTAAACTTCCGGAATGTTCTTATCAAATCCAACCTTCTGCACATTCCCTTGAAGCCTTGAAAAAAGACTGCACTAATGTGATCTACAGCATTCAATCGGCTGCCGGGATAGAGCGTATTGGTATCGGTAAGAAACAAGAGCTTTCACATTCCTTTACTTTATCTGCAACTTGCCTGATATTGGGAAGGATCAATTAAGCCGTCGTTCCCCGGCTCTCCGAAAGGGAATAACAGAGCTGTTCTTATACTGGGCAATATATCTGGAAAGCCGGCTTTATAAAAAAGCCGCTGCACTTTGACTCAGAGGGCTTTCCTGATCCAAATGCTCGTAAGCCTACAAAATAGACAGGACTTTTCATCGCCATTCATTGCGAAATGAGGATAGTCAGGTAAAGGGGGGAAAATCTGTTGTTCTCCGGTCATACCTGGAGATCAAGGGGCCGGGTCTTCTTCCTGTTTCTGACCGTTCTTGATAAGAATCCTGGCCTTTTCAAAATACTGGCGCGATAACTGCTCTTTTCCGAGTTCTTTTGCAAGGACCGCTAGACTGTTCCAGGCTTCTGCCTGGTTCGGATTCAGGTCTACCACCCGGTTCAGGACCAGGACTGCTGATTCGAGGAAATCCCGTTTCTGGCGCAGGATCCCGATCTTTTTCAGCATCTCACCACGGGAAAATAAAAATTCTTCGTCATCCGGTGCAAGTTCCGCGGCTTTGTCAAAATTCCTGAGCGCCTCGGTATCTTTTCCGAGTTCACGGTAACAGACACCCCGGTCATGCCAGAAATAGGCAAGCATGGGGTCGATCTCAATCGCCTGGTCAAAAAATGGGATAGCCTCCGCATACTTCCCTTCCCGGAAGGATAACCTCAGTCCCTCCCTGTAGCCCACCTTTGCTTTTCCCAGTATCTTGTCAAACATTCCTTTTTCGGAGCTGAAACAATAGGTTCCGATGGAGTCGTTGCTGCAGTGTGGGATTTATTCATGAGATCAGGACCGATCTCTTCAGTTATATCACGGATTTTTCCCATGACCCCTATGAACATCCCTTTGCTGTCGTAAAGGGCTGTCGACTTCATCCATAAAATATTCTGGCGTCCTTCTTCCGGAATCGCCTTTATCCATGCCGTAATCGTGCCTTTCTCCTTCTCGATTACTGTGTAGTTGTTTTCTGCAATGGTGGCATCGTCCTGGAAAATGAGATCGCTCAGCATTGGCGCACGGTGACCAAAGAACGGGATCGAATAATCCCAGTCTCCTTTACCCATTATGTCTCCTTCTGCAACGCCGGTCATTTTCTCCATTCCCTTGTTCCAGACCATGACTTTACCTTCGCGATCGATAACATAGGCGGCCTGGTGGAAGAAGTTGAGCGCATCGGAAAGTATCTTCTGCGTTGTTCCCGGCCCCGTCCCGAGATTTCTCCGGTCAACTGACTGCCGGATCATATGTACCATCTCGAGGAGCTGGGACTGAGCATCATCGCCCTTCTTTAAGAAGAAGTCTGCCCCGTTATTGAGCGCCTGGATCGCAGCATATTCCCTGCCGACGCCGGTGAATATAATGACCGGGTGTCGTATCTCCCCGTCCACGAAGCATCTTTAAGGAAATCGATGCCGTTTATCTCAGGAAGATCGTAATCGACAACCATCGCATCGAACGAACTGCTCATAAGAAGTTCCAGTGCCTCCTTGGCAGAAAGGGCTGTCTTCACGTTCATATTGCCGAAACGTTCAAGAAAAAGGCGTATAACTTCAAGCATCGGTTTCTGGTCATCAATAACAAGGACAGACAGCATACACTTACCTTACCGAATGAATGATGCAAAAAAATAAAAAGATTGGGGTTTATTCCCGTTTCGCCAGTTTGTGGTCAAGACAAAAAAGATGTCCGGGATGATCTCCGACACAGGTAATTTCAGCAAGAATATCGGATGCGTTCTTTTCTTCCTCGACCTGTTCCTTCACAAACCACTGGAGCATCTCAAAGGATGCATGGTCCTTTTCCTTCGCAGCGATATCAACAAGGCTGTTAATCATCGCAGTGACCTTCTGTTCATGGGCATACACTTCCTCAAAGACTTTCCCGGCAGAGGACCATTTTGCCTTGGGCGCTTCGATATCGAGGAGGGCGACCTGGCCATTCCTTGCGATCAGATAGTCATAGAGCCTTAGTGCGTGGTTCTGTTCTTCTTTTGCCTGTACCCGCATCCAGTGGGCAAATCCTTTCAGAGTTGTATTCTCAAAGTACGAAGACATCGAAAGATACAGGTATGCTGAATAGAATTCGCGGTTCGCCTGTTTGTTCAGGGCTTGTTCCATAGTTTTTGAAATCATAGTCAACTTATCTCCATAGTCTAATCATGAGCATAGAAAACTAAATGGTTTCCTGCCCCAGATGGGTTTTATTTTCTGTGAGGATGTATATATCTCTATGCCAGATGTCAAACACCCAGAGCACAAGCACCGAAAGAGTTCGCACAAAATGACCCGGGTATACTTAAGGGAAAAAGTAAATGGGAAATACCAGTTCATTTCAATTGGCTGGATGTGTACCGACTGTGGATATTTTTTAATGGAAACTTTCTCCAGCACTGAATCGATCGATATCGACATGAACGAGGATTAATTCTGTAAAACAATCCCCTAGCAGGTACTGCCCGGAATTTAAGATCATGCTGCCAGATTAAATAATTAGTCTATAAAATTACTTAACAAATTTTATCGGATCAAAATACTATCATCCATGCATCCGCCTTTTTATATATCGAATATGATTGATAGCGGAAGGGTGATTATAAATGAAAAAATGGAAATTTTGTGTATTAATTCCATTAATTATTTTCATGTTGCTAATCTCACCAGTTTTTTCGATGGAAAATGGAAAAATTGCCGATACTAACACTCGGAATGGCAATTCTGAAATTTACGTCTTAAACTCTGATGGAACCGGGCAGACAACTTTTGCTCAAATGGCTCAGATGAACGCTTCAGTTACTACGCCACCAATTGTTTTTGTTAACACTATGGGAGTTTCCTCTTCTATGCAAAATGTTGCTGATACAAGTCCAAAATATCAATTTAATTATGATGGTCAAACAATTGACGAACGTGACATTGGTCCAGGACTCCCCCCAACAACACGGGAAATTAACGAAAATCTTCCAAAATTGATTGAAAAATCAACTTTTATGATAAATGCATCCGATGTTCCTGCACTTAAATGGTCATATGGTTGTTCACCGACTTCAGCTGCTATGTATTTTGGTTATTTTGACCGGGTAGGATATCCGAATATATATATAGGTCCAACAAATGGCGGGCTCTTTCCTCTTACTAATGCAATTTGGGGGGCTTCACCTGAAAGATATGGTGAATGCCCGCTGAGCGCTTCACATAACGGGATTGACGGTTTAACAACCAGGGGACATGTAGACGATTACTATTATTCTGTTCGTTCATTAGTTGACCCTTATTACAACAACTGGCAAGAACATGCTCCCAAAGACTGCATCGCTGATTACATGGGTACTAATCAGTATCAGAACTGGCAAAACCCGGATGGGGGGACAATCTTTTTTTTCTATAGTGATGGGTCACCCTTGTATGATTATACAGGATCTGAAACGTCGCAAAAACGGGATGGCAACCATGGTATGAAATTATTTGCAGAATCCCGGGGCTATAAGGTTGGATCTAATTATAACCAGTATATTTTGGGGTACAAGGGAAATACCAAGGGATTCACTTATGATCAGTTTAAATCCGAAATCAATTCGGGGAATCCGGTTCTAATTCAACTTTCTGGCCATTCAATGCTCGGTGTGGGATACAGCGGAACGAATGAGATAATAGTGCACGACACATGGGATTATAATAGTCATACAATGATATGGGGTGGGACTTATAGTGGTATGGCCCATTTGGGAGTTTCTGTTATTCATCTTCTCCCAGTTGCTAATTTCACAGCTGCTCCAGTAATGGGTGATGCACCATTGGGAGTTGCATTTACTGATAGTTCAAAGGGTATGCTGATAACTGGTTGGCGTTGGGACTTCGGCGATGGAAACATCAGCACATATACAATTCCTACAAATCCATTCCATATATATCCAAAAACAGGCATTTACACAGTAAAACTTGCTGTCACCAATTCTTTAGGATCCGATTCACTTATCCGTACCAATTACATCACAGTTGGTATTCCAAAACCAGGCAGTCTCGAAATCACATCATTGCCGTCCCATGCCCAAATCCATATCAACGGCATTGATACGGGAAAATTCACTAATTGGACATTTGACGATATGACTCCTGGAGATTATGATGTCTTTGTTACTCTTGACGGATACACAACTCCTAAAACTGAACAAGTGACCATAGTTACAGGACAGACCGCAAGCATGCATTTCGTGTTAAAAAAAGAGGGGACTCCAGTTCCAGAATTTCCTTCAATATATCTTCCAGCTTTAGCAATAATCGGGTTCCTTGGAGCCGTTCTGCTCATCCGGAGAACCAAAGAAAATTAAACTTTTTTTCTAAACTGATATTCCATAAATCACTCTTAATGATTTTCTCCCGGTACACTCTCTATCTTGTCCATCCCTTGAACAACGCTCCGCACTTCCCATTATTCCACCGCTCGCAGACAGGTTACGGGAGATCACCATGGTACGGCGAGGTTGAATCGGTTACGTTGCAGCAGTATGGAACGCCAGGACAATTTTCAAGAAATAACTATGGGCCGGAGAAATGAATTATTTTTTCTTTCGCGGACGGATAAATGAATGGAACAATCCGGTGATGGTGTTCGGTTTTTTGGGGCGGAACACCCCCTCGTTCACATAACGGACATCTTCAATCGAGAAGAAGGCATGAGGATTTGTTGCCCTGGATATGTTCAGTAATCCTGGGTATATCAGCCCGGTTGACAAGAGAGAGGATCATCTTGACATTCCCTCGTGAACCGCTTGCGTCCAGAGTGGTAATACCGTAATTTTCTGACCGCATGAAGGATATGATCTCTTCATTGGATTCTTCTGTGGTGATGATACGCAGGATCACCATGCCGATCGAGAGTTTCTCTTCGATAATCGAGCCCGATATAGGTACCCATGGCAAACCCGAAGGCAAATGCAAGAAAATTTGCAACATTTGACAGGTCCTTCATCACGACTTCCATGGCAAGAAGCCAGATGACAATCTCAAAGAACGCGATGATGGGCGCAAGATACTTGATCCCCTTGGAAATGTAGATAACGCGGATGGTCTCCATGCTCACGTCGCAGATACGGGCAATGAAGATCATGAGCGGGAGAATTACCCATGCGTAGCATTCAGGACTGATGATGAAAAACGACACAATATTGCCTCATTCCATAATAGTCGATCCTGCTTCAGATCGATTGATCAAGAATGATGATCTGTTTCTATATCAGGATTATCCAGAAAAAATGAAAAAATAAGGAGAATATGGAACGGGAATCTGGAATCGCGCGGAATGAGCCTGCCCGGTTTACTTACACATATTTCTGTGGATCGGCATCGAATTTCTTTTTGCATCCCGGGGCACAGAAATAATATTTTTTGCCTTTATACTCACTGGTGAACTTTGCAGTCTTTTCATCAACGGTCATCTTGCAGATCGGGTCAATTGCCATGTTTTCTTACCTCAGTTATCTCCCTTTCTTTGCTTCTGGTATATATGTTTTGAGCAGCAGGGAGAGGCTGACAACGGTCACCGAACTGAGTGCCATTGCGAGAGCGGCAAGTTCTGGTCTGAAGGTGAAATCCAAAGAATGGATAGAGCAGTCCTGCCCCGACCGGGATGAGGGCGGTATTATAGGCAAAGGCCCAGAAGATATTGCCCTTGATCCTCCCCATCACTTTTTTTGAGAGCTGGATTGCCGCAACCGAGTCAAGGAGGTCATCTTTGATCAGGACAATGTCCCCGCTCTCAATCGCCACATCAGTTCCGCTGCCGATAGCAATCCCCACATCTGCCTGGGCAAGTGCGGGTGCATCATTGATGCCATCACCCGACAAACGCGACGATCTCGCCTTTTTCCTGGAGAGACTTTTACTTCAGCCGCTTTGTCCTGCGGGAGGACTTCGGCAACTACCCTCTCGATCCCGACCTGACGGGCAATTGCATCCGCAGTCCGTTTATTGTCACCCGTGATCATGACGACCTGAATTCCCATTGCTCATCAGCTGTCGTACAGATTCGGCAGAGGTCTCCTTGAGGGTATCTGCAATGGCAATCACTCCGGCCATCTGACCACCGGCAGCGATAAGAATGGCAGTTTTACCCTCCTGCTCAAAGGCAGTGATCCTGCGCTTCAGTCTCTTCCGGAATCATGACTCCCTTCTCCTGCATAAGAGTGCCGGTTACCCACCAGAATCGCTTCATCCCAGCACCACCGCACTGACTCCTTTGCCGCCATAGGTATCGAAACTGATCAGCCGGTTCAATGGTAATCCCCACATTCTGGGCTTTGCGTACCACTGCCAGGCCAAGGGGGTGCTGCGAGTTCTTCTCAACACCTGCGGCAAATCCCAGAAGGGTCTGTTCGGAGATGCCGACCGGAAGAATATCTGTCACTTCCGGTTTACCTTTTGTCAGTGTCCCGGTCTTGTCAAAAATAACAGTCGTGACTTTCTCGGCAACCTCGAGAGCTTCGCCGTTCTTGATCAGGATGCCCAGCTCAGCTCCTCTCCCGACACCTACAGTTACCGCGGTCGGGGTTGCAAGCCCCAGGGCACAGGGACAGGCGACCACAAGCACCGAGATGAGTGCGGTCAGGGCAAACAGGAGGGTGGCATTGAAGTACGAAGAACCATACGAGAAAGGCAGTTATCGCAATCAGCAAGTACCGGCCGGAATAAAGTATACCACAGCAGTATCAGCGATCCGCTGGACGGGCGGTTTCGATCCCTGTGCGTCCTCAACAAGCTGGATGATCTGGGCAAGTACCGTCTCTCTTCCGACTTTCGTGGCCTTCACCGACAGGACACTGTTCGTGTTGAGTGTGCCCCCGACCACCCGGCTGCCCTTTGCCTTCAGGGGCGGTATGGGCTCACCGGTGATCATCGACTCATCGACATAGCTCTCACCAGCCACCACTTCTCCGTCCACCGGGATCTTTCCCCCGGGTTTCACGATCACGATGTCCCCGGTAACCACATCTTCGATCGGGATATCCTCTTCCTTTCCCTCACGGATGACCGTCGCGGTCTTTGCCCGGAGCCCGGCAAGTTTTCTGATCGCTTCCGATGTCCTTCCCTTTGCCCGCGCCTCGAGATATCGCCCGAGCATGAGGAATGCGGCGAGCATGATCGCGGTATCATAGAACATGAATTCATGGGTGAGGATGATGCCAAATGTACCCATCACGCTCGAAACAAATGCAACCCCGGTTCCCATGGCATACATCACGTCCATGTTGAGGGAGCGGTTGCGCAGCGCCATGGATGCGGCCCGGAAAGATGGGGTATGCAACATAGTAAAAAACCGGGGTGGAAATGACCAGCATTGCATAAGCAAGGGTGTGCATGGGCAGAGGAAGAGGCAGCCACATGGCAAGCATAAGCGGGATGCTCACGGCAAAACCAACGAGTGAACCGGAGAAACTTGTCGTGGAGATCTTTTTCCCGTGCCGCCTTCTCGGCCTCTTCGCTCACCTCGCCCGAGATCCCCAGGTACTGGTAACCGGCATCTTCGATGGCTTTTTTCATATCCGGAATCGCGGATACCGAGGGGTTGTAGATGACGTATGCCTTTTCTGTCCCGAGGTTCACGTTTGCAGACAGGATTCCGGGAAGTGCCCGGAGTGCTGCCTCGATGGTCTGGACACAGGTGGCACATACCATCCCTCCGATCTTGAGGGTGACTTCACGGTTCACGACCTCATATCCTGCCGTTCTGACCGCTTTTTCCAGTTCGGTCAGCGAGACTTTTGACGGATCGAACTCAACATGAGCGGTATCGGTACCAAAGTTTACCTGTGCCTTCGAAACATCCTTGATCTGCGAAAGGGATTCTTCGATATTCACGGCACACGTCGCACAGTGCATGCCCGAAATTTTCAGTTCAGCCTTCTTTTTTTCCGGTTCTGCCATGGGATTCTCTCTTTGGGATATGGATCAGAGCAGTTTTGTCTCTTCAGCCGGTTTTGGCACCTTCACGACCAAGACACGGAAGACCGAAGAGACTCTCGTTAAGCCAGCGGTGCGGGATCCGGGCAGGACTTTCAACGAGCATATCTTTTCCGACGGTCTGCTTCTCGTTGCCGATTTCGATAATCCCGGATCCTTCAAGGACATAGAAGAAAACATCGACCGGGGTGATATGTTTCTTAAGCGCCTCACCGGGTCTGAGGGTAATCACGACCGCTACCGCATGGGAAGACTCGTATATTTTACGGGCATCCACATGGTGAGGATTCGGACCAGAAATTACGTTCGCCACATCTGTAATTTTCATTGCAATACTCCCTGACTATGCTGAACGTGGGAGCAGGATAGATAAAAGGGTATCAATACAAGCATGACGATTGTGAAGAGGTTCTGGATTACTTTTTTGTCATCAGGACCTTCGCCATATTAGTGTTTACTTCGTATTTTCAGATATGACTTCGTAATCAGGGTAATATTCAGACTCGGAGTATCACGGATTATAAAGGCTCACAACCCCCCACAGGAAATAGTCTCCGGGCGACTGCCCCCTTCTTAAATGCCTCCCTGTCTGATGCCCTTGATAGGACTTGACAGAAGTGCCCTTTTCTAGTCGTGATGATTGATCATTTTAGTGTTCCGGATTTTTATCGGGTAGCCCCGGGCATCATATCTGGGATCACAGGTCTTCTGATTTGAACTCCCGGTGAATTTACGCCCGGGTATCGTACTGGCGTGTATCCTTAAAATGGGAGGAAAGACAGCCATACCCAGTATACCGTGAGCTGCAGCAGGGTTACCGGCACCCCTATTTTTGCAAACTCGAGAAATGTCAGGGTCTGACCCTCCTTTTCTGCATTCTGGATGATGATTACATTACTTGCTGCGCCGAGGATGGTCAGGTTGCCGGCAATCGTAGACCCGGCTGCAAGCGCCATGAGCTGGGCGGAAGTCCCCCCCGCCTGGAGTATCATGGGCTCGAACAGGGCGACAAACGGCACATTGGAGATGAACTGGCTTATGACAGTACTGGTTAGGAGAATCATGGGCACAGAGGTGACCATGCCCTGGTCAACAAATCCCTGAAAAAACCCTGTTCGCCAGACGCTTTCCATCAGGTACAAACATTGCGGCAAAGAAGACGAGCGTTGCCCAGTCAATATTTTTTACCAGTCTAACCCGGTCGTGGCCGAAAAGAAGGACAGGGATTGTGGCGCAGACAGAAATCAGTGGCAGGGGGACAAGTATTGTTCCCCCAAAAAAGGAGGCGGAAATATTTGCCACCGCAAGGATCAGGACGATTGCAAGAGAGCATTGTACCGGGAGAATATTGTTAGTCTTATAGGTCTTGATTGGATCCTGCTCAAAGACAGGCAGGGAAAAATCTTCAGGGAAAAACAACCGGAGCAGGAGAAAGGCAATAACGAAACTGATAAGCGTAGGGATGAGAAGGTACACCCCGAAGGTGACAAACGGGGTTTCCATGCCGCTGTTCACCGCGACGAGGAGGTTCTGAGGGTTACCGATAGGACTCATGACACTGCCCGTGGTGATTGCCAGTGCAAGAGAGAGCAGCATCAGTTTTGGCGATATCCGGAATTTCGTGGCAAGGGAGAGGACCAGGGGTGTACCGATGATGGCGAGAGTGTCATTCATCAGGATGGCGGAAAAAAATCCCATCCCAAAGAGAATGAGAACTACCAACTGGTCCGTTGTGCGTACAAGGGGAAAAAAACGGCCTGAAAGTACTGCCAGGTAACCGCTTTCCACCATGGCCTCGCCTACGATAAACATCCCTGACAAAAAGAGTATGACATCGATATTTATTGCACCGAGTGCATCGGGAAACGAGATCTGCCCACTGATAAGGACTACCAGGGCTCCACCAAGCATGATCTGCCAGATCCTGAGGTTGAACCTGCCCACCTGCCGCACGGCAGTCAGCAGGAACACGGCAGCAAGAACAATGATCGGAATGTACGTAGGACAATTTTTTTAGTCAATGATTAAGAGACTTGGCATTTCCGGTCCATAAAAAAAATTGATCCCGTACACTTGACTGCCAGGATCCGCTATGCCTCATTCCTTCAGGTCAGGATCTCTTACATTCCAGTGGAGGAGAATACCATCCCCGATCCTGCGTGATTCCAGAAGCGACAACCGGGGAAATGACCGATCGCTGACGAACCCTTCTCCCTCAGCAAACGTAGGTGCTTCCCTGCCCCCGATGATCACGTTGCCGATAAATGTATAGATTTCATGGACGAGACCAGCCTTGATCAAACCGGCGATAAGAGTCCCGCCCCCCTCCACCATGATGTGACGGATATCCATCGCACCAAGTTTGTCCATGAGTGCCGGAAGGTCTACTTCGTCGTTCCCGGTGATGATTATCTGAGCCTTCTTTTCCAGTATGGCAATCTTCGCTCCATCCGCCCTTCCTGACACGGCAACTACCCGCTTCCCTTCGCCCTTATTCAGTACCGCCGCTTCCATGGGGATGCGGGCAGAACTGTCCACGATAATGCGTACAGGGTGATCGTTGCGGCCATGTTTTCTTCGATAGGAACGACACTCTTCTGATTTTACGGTAAGTGAAGGATCATCGGACATAACGGTACCGATACCCACCATGACTGCATCACATCTGGCTTTGAGCCGATCAACCCGGGTAAAGTCCTGCTCACCCGATATTCTGACCTGCCTACGTTCACGGGTCGAAATCTTACCATCAGCACTCATTGCCACATTGACTATGACATACGGGCGCATAGTGTACGGTTTTTTGCCTTCTCTGTTATTTCAACTCACTGATCTATGTTTGAATCTGGTTGAACTCAGAAACCGGCCAAGTTATCCGTTAACCGGTGCCGGGATTCCAGAGACCGGAACATATACGGGACAGATTGGAGCATGCTCATGCATCTTAAAATAACAAGAGGTTCAAATTGCGTAGATAGAATGGCAGGGAAGAACCGGACCAGCAACGGGTGGTACCGTTCAATGTTTGAAAATTCACATCAGGGAATCATCCTTTTTGATTCAACGGATTTGACGATATATGAATGCAATACAGCATTCTCAAGCCTCCTCCATTATCGTCCTGAAGAATTGCGTGGAAGATTGTTCACCTCTCTCCTTTTCGATCATGAAGAGAAGGAACGGTTTTTAGCCCACATCGTACAGGGTCATGATCTCACCGGTTTCGGAGCCCGGCTCGAAACAAAAGAGGGAAACACCTGCCAGGTCTGTCTCTTAGGAAATCTCATCGATACAATGACATTCTGCTGCATGGCTGTTTCCATAATGTATCCAGGAATTTCACAAAAAATGATCGGTGTGGATCACATATACTATCATGGGTTTGAGAAACTTCCAACCAGTATCCTAATCGTGAGCAAAGGAAAAATTCTGTACGCGAACCCGGCATTTTTCATGTTTTCCGGGTACCTGAAGGATGAAATTCCAGGTACCGATCTTCTGTCTCTGTTTGACGAACCGGACCAGAATGATGTAAAGACATGGTTAGAATGCGGATTGAATGAGATTCCAGAAG
The DNA here is from genome assembly GCA_963721245.1 of uncultured Methanoregulaceae archaeon. Taxonomy (GTDB): domain Archaea; phylum Halobacteriota; class Methanomicrobia; order Methanomicrobiales; family Methanospirillaceae; genus Methanoregula. The sequence goes on from CAVRIL010000006.1 coordinate 217,444, forward strand.
CTGATCGAAAAGAATTGCATCTCATGACAAAATCCGGGAATAGACGAATGGTGTTATTTTTCAGCCTTCCGATACTCTATTCGGGAGAGTCAGACTGTCCTCCTGAATTTTGTTGACATCTCCGAGAAACAACTGCTTGAAGACACCATACAGCTCGATAATGAACGGCGCAGGGGTATCATCGTTACTGTAGCCCATGAGTTGCGCACACCCCTCCAACCTATTCTCGGGTATCTCAATTTACTCATCCAGGACCCTGAAGAGTTCGGCATCCTTGACGATACAAAAAAGATTCTTGAACGCTGTCTTGCAAGTGTTGACCGCGAACGCCAGATCATCAATCAGATGCTCGAGCTCTCTGTACTTGACAGCGGGAAACTTCATCTTCGCTCCTCAAAATTTTCACTGGCTGAGCTCATCGACAATGTTCTGCATTCAGGAGGGTATGGAGCACAGGCTGAAATTACGATCGATGTCCCCCGGGCCCTGGTGATCGCGGCAGATATGGACCGGCTTTTCGGGGTGATTGATTCCCTTCTTTCAAATGCTGTAAACTTCTCTAACCCACCCCGAAGGATTTCCATTTTTTATCAATCGGACATTGATGATACTTTACATCATATTTCAGTCCGGGATAACGGTACCGGGATCACGAAAGATGCATTATCATCGATTTTTGAACCATTCCAGCTGGCAGACGCATCGAAGTTATCCCGCCGGTTTGATCGCATCGGCCTCTCTTTGTCCATGGCAAAGAAGATCATGCAGATGCATGGAGGAAATATCACCGTAGAAAGTGTTCCGGTTCCGGCAGTACGTTTACCCTTCATTTGCCAAAATCCGGTCAGCATAATTAATGAATGAAAACGTCGGCCAGTACACTGCCAGCCAGAGGTCGTGTTTACCCTTTTCCGGGCATGGTCAGAAATGCCCTGTCTGGCCAGGACCCGTGCTAGTGATCCGACAGAGGCCATACCCGCCGGATACATTGCCTCCCGGGTCCTGCGCCAGGATCACCACCGTCCATGAAGAATTCAGACATACCCTCAGTAAGAATCAGATTTGTCAGGGTGCCATAATTGAAATACCGGTGAAAAACAATCATAGCCTGAAGGATGGTATACCCATGACAGAAAATACCTCTTACCCTGATGATACCGGTCAGCTCCTGAAGGTACTCGTGGCGACTGAACACGCACGGGCGGATGCCCTGTTTCGCAAGGACCGCCGGGCACTGGAATCACTCCTTGCAAAAGATTTTGTTGAGATCGGCCTGTTCGGACGTTTCAGCCGGGAGGATTTCCTGGCCCGTATTCTTCCGCTGTTCACCCTCCATTCTTTCAACATCGATGATCCCCACGTCAGGAGGACAGGTCATGATGCTGCGGAGATCACGTACCGCTGCACGGAAGATGCGACCATGGGAAGGAACAAGAAGAGCGGTAGCTTCGTTGTGACCGCCCATTATTCGCTGATCGGGAACCTGTGGAAGATCTCCCGATGGGAGATCGCGGAACATTGACCTGAAAGCAAAAGGATGTTTCCGTCATGCCCGGCTGTTATCATATATGCCTGATCAAAGGTGGTTCTCCCCTTACAGCATCATCTTTAATAGGGCTCCATGTTAACCAATAGCATGATAAACAGCACGGTATCCACATGCTTACCATCAGGAGTTTGACCAAACAAATCGGCGGCCTGCGGGCAGTAAACGGCGTAGATCTTTCCTTGGGAGAGAACGAAATCGTCGGGCTTGTGGGTCCGAACGGTGCGGGAAAGACTACGCTGCTGAATATGATCTCCGGCATAAGCCGCCCGACTGCCGGGACGATCACGTTTCTCAGCGAAAATATTACCGGGTTCAAAGCAGACCGTATCTGTAAAAAAGGGATCGCAAAAACATTCCAGATTCCCGAGTCCTTCCCGGGACTTACAGCACGCGAATGCACGATGATTGGCGCATTATTTGGCAACCACCGTTCGATCAGCATGGCAGATGCGAGGGAAGAAGCGACACATGTCCTCAATTTTGTAGGTTTCCCGGAAGAGAAACAGGAAACCACGATTAAAAATCTGAATGTCGTTGAACTGAAAAGGGTGCAGCTTGCACGGGCCCTGGCCTCAAACCCCCGGTTGCTTCTTCTGGATGAGCTTACCACCGGGCTCAACCCTCATGAAAGCAGGGAGGCGGTCGGGCTCATTAAAAAAATCCGTGACCGGGGTATGTCAATCCTCATCATCGAACATGTCATGAGTGTGATTATGGGAGTCTCCGACCGCATCGTCGTACTCGACCATGGAGAGAAGATTGCAGATGGCAGACCCCACGAGGTCGTGAATGACCAGCGGGTTATCGACACCTACCTCGGGGATATTGACGCATTCTAAGAGGGGAGGACAGCATTCATGCTTACCGTTTCGGCGCTCAATATCTTTCATGGAAACCTGCAGGTCGTCTGGGACCTCACATTCCGTGTCAATAAAGGCGAGCTCGTTACCATGATCGGCCCCAATGGTGCCGGCAAAACTACAACGGTAGAGACCATCATCGGGCTTAACCGGAAGGCGACCGGCACGATTCTGTTTAACGGTGTTAGTATTCTCGGCAGTCATCCGTATGATCTTTTCAGGAAAGGACTTGCCCTGGTACCCGAGAAACGGGAGATTTTCCCTGCCATGCCCGTGATCGAAAACCTTCGCCTTGGCGGGACTGACAATCGCGACCCTGACAAGGCCCTTGACCATATCTTCCGTCTCTTTCCGATCCTGCAGGAGCGTGAGCAGCAGAAAGCCGGAACGCTCTCCGGCGGTGAACAGCAGATGCTTGCCATCGGCCGTGCACTCATGTCTGAGCCACGGCTCCTGATCCTTGATGAACCATCAACCGGTCTCTCCCCTATCCTTACCGGGCAGGTATTCCGGTCGCTCGAACAGCTCGGCAGGGAAGGAATGACAATTCTCCTGCTCGAGCAGAATGTGCGGAATGCACTTGCTATGTGCGACCGGGGTTACGTGCTGGAGAACGGTCGGATTGTCCAGGAAGGCCGATCAAAGGAGCTGATGCACGATCCACGCATCCAGAAGGCGTATCTCGGATTCTGAAATGTAGCGTATGAGATGGGATTCTGATACGGTTAGTTTAACTCCAATTGGTTGTTTCCCGTTAACGGTCCGAGGAAACTCAATTTCAGAGAGTAACCCTGTCCAGGGGGAAACAGCCCAAGAGGAGTCGCATTATCTTAATCGTTTCATGGTTCTTCAGTCAGAAGCGGTTGAGGTTTCTCTCTCCTCATGACACATTGATCTAGGCTTTGCACGCATTCCCTTATCAGTCGACCCAGCAGGGCCCGACGATCAGTGACAAGAATGAGTATCCTGAAACTTCAGAGCGCCGTTGTATTCTCGGTCAATATGAGTACAGGATCTCTACCGAGAACGAATTATTTAACAATGTCCATTTCCAGAGCCATATACTCTTCCAGTGAAGATAGAAGTGGAATGACCGAAAAAAACTCATGACAGGTGCTGGAAGCAGATACTGCATCGGTTCAGTCAAATGCTGGTTTCAAGAATGGACTATTTGACAAAAATGTTTACATGGCAATTTAAACAGTCATCAATCAGATCCAGCACACAATCTTCCCATGGAAGAACAAAAAGAATGGTATCCGGTTTAATCTCCCTCCGGTGCTGTCAGCGGCATTTTCCGCCGCCGTTTCTTCATCCATTCCCGGACCTGTTCCGGCAGGCTCACAAGTCCCCTGGGAAGGAAGATGATCGTAAGGATGAGCATGACACCGACAATGACGTACCTGCCGAAGGTAAGACCGGTCGCCTTGAGCCCCTCCCAGATGATGGTAAGCACAACCGTCCCAATCACCGGTCCGGCAAGCGTCCCAAGCCCGCCAAGGATGACGTAGGTCACCGGCCAGAACGAGTTGTCGACGCCGTAGATCTCCGGGGTAAGGTAGCCGATATGATGGATCTGGAGTGCTCCGGCCACCCCCGCAAGGTACGCGGAAAGGGCAAATGCGAGGAGCCGGTAACGGACCGGATCGATCCCGGCAGCCCGGGCTTCCAGTTCGTTCTCGCGAATCGCGAGAAACGCAAGCCCGATTCTCGACCTCATAATATACCAGATCGCGACGATTGAGGCGATAGCAATGACAAGTACGGCGTAATATTCTATCAGCTGGTAACCCGGGATGGACGGGCTCAGCAGCCTGGCCGATGCGATGCCGTCCCAGCCCCCGGTGACCGGGGCAAGCACGCTGACGGTCAGGGTCTGGACGATGATGGCAAAGCCAAAGGTGACCATCGCAAGGAACCATTCCTTGAGCCTGACGCAGGTGAGGCCGATCAGGATCCCGATGAATGCTGCGACGGCCGCACCGAGAAAGATGGTGATGAACGGGGAGATACCACTCTTTGCAGCAATGAGCGTCGATGCGTAGGCCCCTATGCCGAAGAATGCGGCATGGCCGAGTGAACCCTGCCCTGAGTACGCAAGGAGGTTCCATGCCGAGGCAAAGATGATGAAAATCAGCATCAGGACAAGAAGGTTGAGGATAAACATGCTGCTGGTGAGGAATGGTATAACGAGGGCGATACCAAGGCTGGCGGTGATCCCGTATTTTGTCATCTTATCCCGGCTGAATTGCATGGCTCTCATTCCCCCTTCTCCCCGAATAACCCGGTCGGGCTGTACCACCAGCACAATGATAAGGATGACAAACGAGATCGCATCTTTCCATATGCCGCCAAGGAGAAATGCAGCGCCGTTCTCGGCAAGGCCCATCAACAGCCCGCCGATGATGGCACCCGGAATGCTGCCCAGACCTCCAAGGATAATGATGGCGAATGCCTTGATCGCGGGGATCGAGCCCATATACGGGTTAAAGACCTGCCCGCTCACGATCCAGAGTGTTCCCGCTGCTGCAGCAAGGGCGCATCCAAGGCCAAAACTGATAACGTCGATCCGTCTCTACATTGATCCCAACGAGCATTGCTCCCTTCCGGTTCTGGCTCGCTGCCCTCATCTGCATCCCGATTGTCGTCTTTTTTAAGAAAAGATACAGCCCGCAAAGGATTGCAACGGTGAAAACCATAATAAGGATATAATCGAGCGGGACGGAAAGCGACCCGACAGGAACGGTAATACCATCGTACGGGCTTTTGACGCTTTGCCAGTCGTCTCCCCATATCATGGCGGCACCGTTCTGGAAAATATAGATGAGGCCAATCGAGAGGAATATCTCGTTGAGTTTGCCTGTACCGAGGATCGGCCGGAAGCAGACCCGTTCGACAACTGCACCAACTCCGATGAGAGCGAGCATGGAGAGAAGAATGATGAGATAGGGATTGATGCCGGTGAGGAAAAATATGGTTGCAGTGATATAGGCCCCGATCATCAGAAATTCCCCATGCGCGAAGTTCACGACCTTCATAACGCCGAAGATCAGGTTCAGGCCGGTGGCGAGCAGGATATAGATGCAGCCGGCATACAATCCCCAGAAGATGATCTGCAGGAATACCCCTATATTGTCCATGATCTGATCAGCCCTTGTTCCGGCTCTATGCAATACATCAGCCTGCCTGTAATAAAAAAGAGAGGTAATTGGTTACGAACTGCTGCCCGGTACGTACCAGGACGGCAGGACAAAATCTGTTGTCTTCAGGTTATCAGGCCAGACGATTGCAGGCCGGGTTTCACCAAGAGTGGCATTGTACGACAACTGCTCCATCCAGAGATCGAACGTCGATTCGCGGAAGTCCGGTGAGAACGAGATCGTCTGTCCCTTCATCGCCTCGATTATCTGGGGCATCTGTAAGGTCACAAGCGCCTGCCTCACTGCTGTCTTTTCCGTAGTCCCGGCGTTTCCGATTGCCTTTGCTGCGATGAAGACCCCTTCATTCGTGGAGGCACCCATCATGTCCGGGTAGGTCCCGAACCGTGCAAAGTAACTCTGCTTAAACGCATTCTGGGCATCTGCAACCGCTCCCACCGGGGCGATATACGGCGAATACCGGCTCTCGATGACAGCTCCTTCGCCATACTGCCCGATATCCTTATAGAACTGGGCGTTGTCATTGTTCTCGGCGTTAAGGAATATCGTATTGAACCCAATATCCCGCCGTGCCTGTGTAATGATGGGGGCTCCTTCGTTCGGGAAAGCGCCGAGATAGACCGCATCCGGGTTTGCCGCCTTTATTGCGGTCAGCGGAGTCCTGAAGTCACTTTCGCCCATCTTGAAGCTCTGCTGGGCAACCAGCTGGATGTTCAGATTGTTCTTCGTGATCGTGTTGTTTACTGCAGTCTGTATTCCCTTCCCGAATGCAGTGTCCTGGTACAGCAGGGCAAGCCGGAACGGGCGGTCTGCAGATGCACCGAGTTTTTTATTGACCGCGGGGCGGATTACCTGGTCGATAAACATCGTCGTATACTGTCCGTACGTATCGGTAGTCGGGCAGTGGTGGAAGATATAACTGGTGTCGATGTCGGTGCGGTGGGTAATGATCGGGCTCGAGGCACCGGTCACAATATAGGGAATCTTGTACTCCGCTATGGTCTGCTCATACGCAGAGGTCACCGCGCTTGAGTACCCGCCGACAAGAATATCCACCTTGTCGTCGGTAATCAGCTTTGTCGCGGCCTTCTGGCCTCCCTGCTGGGTTGATTCGTCGTCGCCTACGATGAGCCTGATCTGGGCTTTCGATCCGTCTTTGAGGGTGACGCCACCATCGGCATTGATCTTGTCGGCGGCAACCTGGGCAGACTGCCACATATTGGTTCCGACATTGCTCGCGGGACCGGTCAATGAGGCTATGACACCGACCTTAATGGTTCCCTGCGGTGTAGTCGAAGGTTCTTGCGTTGCCGCCTGCTGGGTACAGCCGGCGATAAGTGCGGCTGCAATAAGCACACTTACGATGAAAAGGACAGAGTATTTCATACCAAACCACTATGCTATGTTATAGCATATCACTAATGTAATACATCGTATGATATTAAAAAGAATAACGGTTTGATAATGAGACTATCCAGTTTCCCGCTCACGGTATTTCTTCCTGAATCAGGCAACATTCAGACGGTTTTTTGTCATATCCAACGTTCTGGTGCAGAAACCTGGTGCATTTCACGGTATTCAGGAAGCACTGATTCCCGGCAGTTCTGCTATCCCGGGATTGTAAGCCTCATACCTTTCCAGATACCCCCTCGCCCGGCAAAATCACAGGCTTCAAAGTCCTGCTTCTCTTATCGTTTCGGGTAACCCATCTCCTGCAGGGTGGCGGTGATCTCATCCAGGATACAGGGATCATCGATTGTCGCGGGAACCTGGTAAGGGACCCCATCCGCGATCTTCTTTATTGTTCCCCTGAGGATCTTTCCCGACCTTGTTTTGGGCAGCCGCTTTACAACCGCAGCAGCCTTGAAAGATGCAATCGGTCCGATCTTCTGGCGAACCAGAACGATGAGCTCGGGCCTGATACTATCCGGCTCTTTCGTGACACCGGCCTTCAGGACAACAAAACCCAGTGGCACCTCTCCTTTCACGGGGTCATGTACCCCGGCTACAGCACATTCCGCGACATCCGGGTGCGATGCAAGCACCTCCTCCATCGCTCCGGTGGAGAGCCGGTGACCAGCGACATTGATGATGTCATCTGTCCTTCCCATGATCCAGAGGTAGCCGTCGGTATCGATGTATCCCGCATCAGATGTCAGATAATACCCCGGGTAGGCAGAAAAATACGTCTTGACAAAATCCCTGTCATTCTGCCAGAGGGTAGTAAAACAGCCCGGGGGTAAGGGAAGCCTGACCACGATATTGCCGGTCTCCCCGGGAGGTACCTGGGCACCTTGCGCATCAAGTACCCGGACATCATACCCCGGAACCGGTTTTGTGCATGAACCGGGTTTTACCGGCAGGAGTTCGAGACCGACGCAGTTTGCACCGATCGCCCAGCCGGTCTCGGTCTGCCACCAGTGATCGATAACCGGAACCTTCAGATGCTGCTGCGCCCATATCAGGGTGTCGGGGTCGCATCGTTCTCCCGCGAGAAAAAGGGTCCGGAAGTGCAGACAGGTCATATTTTTTAATATAGTCCCCATCCGGGTCTTCCTTGCGGATAGCCCGGAATGCGGTAGGTGCACAGAACAATACCGATACCCCGTGTTCCTGAATGACCCGCCAGAACCCTCCGGCATCCGGGGTCCCGACCGATTTTCCTTCATACAGGATTGTCGTGCAGCCAAAAAACAACGGGCCGTACACGATATACGAGTGCCCAACCACCCAGCCGATATCTGAAGCCGCCCAGTAGACCTCCCCGGGCTGCATATCGTAAATATTTCTCATGCTCCAGGTCAGGGCGACGAGATGGCCTCCGTTATCCCGTAACACGCCCTTGGGTTTTCCGGTCGTGCCGGAGGTATAAAGAAGGTACAGGGGATCGGTAGACCGGACCGGAACACAGGCAACGGGATCTGCTTCAAGGAGCTGCATTCCAGATCACATCCCGTCCTGCCTTAAGAGCCGCCGGCGCCTCCGGTCGCTGGACAACAATGCAGGCATGGGGTTTATGGGTGCACAGGTCAAGTGCCGCATCAAGGAGCGGCTGGTAGGGAATAATGCGGCTGACCTCTATCCCGCATGACGCCGAAATGACTAAACGGGGCCGGGCATCCTCGATCCTGGCGGCAAGTTCCCGTGCGGCAAATCCTCCGAAAACGACGGAATGGATGGCTCCGATGCGTGCACACGCAAGCATCGCGATGACCGCCTCGGGGATCATTGGCATGTAGATTACGACCCGGTCACCTTTCCCGACACCCAAGCCGCTGTAACCCCCCGGCACATCGCGCTACATGATCCTGAAGTTCGCCATAGGTGTAGCGCCTGACCGTTTTTGTGACAGGACTGTCATAGATCAGTGCAATGCGGTTTTTCAACCCGTTCTCAACATGACGGTCAAGGGCATTATAACAGGAATTGACCATCCCTCCTTCAAACCAGCGATAAAACGGCGGGTCATTGACAGTCGAGTACCCGTTCATATTTTTTATACCAGTGAACCTGTTCCGCTGCCGCTCCCCAGAACCGATCCGGATCCGTAACCGACTCCCGGAATGCCCGTTCGTACTCCCCAACCATGCACCACAACCTTCCCGGCGTGTATAATAGGAAATTGGGAGCGAACCTCTTATTACTTTCCTGAAAATCGCACCAGAGAACACGTAAAGTGGTGCAGAAAGGTTCGGATAGTGATGCAGTAATGAAACAACCTCGGAAAGAGTAAACGCGGCAGAGAAAAAGAAGTGCCCCAGGCCTGATTTGAACAGGCGACAACTAGATCTTCAGTCTAGCGCTCTCCCAAGCTGAGCTACTAGGGCAGGATACAAATGTTGTCGCTCGTGACTAATAAATGATCTGCTCTGGAGATTACAGGAGTATCGGTGACCGTTCATTTTTATACACGGCGATGGCAGTATTAACAGATGCCCCTTGCCGGTAAGAGTGCGGGTAATGAGGACGGGGGACTTGCAGCCGCGATAAAAAGTCGTTCGGCGCATGTCGTCCACCTCACGCATAACGATCTTGATGCAGTCGGAGCAGATGCTATCCACCGGATGAAATACGGGAACCGGAATGTGTTTACCATCTGGAGTTCGGTCGGAAAATTTTCCGCGCTTTTTTCCCTGGTTGCCTCCTGCGACGGGAAAGGAGATCTGCTCTCCATCTCGGATCTCGGTTATAACAAGGATGCCGGAATAATTGCCCGGTCGGCACGGGTTCATGGCTGGAAGGTGGAATGGCGGGACCATCACCGCTGGCGCGATGATGAGATAAAAAAAGTCACCCAGGAGGTGACCCTTCTTCGCATTGACACCTCTGTCTGCGCATGCGGGATCGTTGCCCGTGACCTGGCACCGGATAATCCCGTAGCGGAAGAGATCGCCCGGGTTGTATGTGATTATGATCTCTGGAAACATGCCGATCCCCGTTCTGCAGTTCTGGGACAGGTGCTCCAGCGCAAAAAGAACCGGGAACACGTACGGGACTGTCTCGCCACCGGTGTATTCAGCGATGACCTCATCGTAGAGGAATATGCTGAGATCAAGGCCGAGATGGAGGCGATGATGCAACAAAGCCTGAAGCATGCAACCATCACCGGAACACGGTACCGGATCGCATTCGCCCCGTTGTACGGTTACCCGAGCGAGACGGCACATTTCATCCGTGGTCAGAAGAATACGGACATTGAGGTGATCATCAGTAAGGACGGGAAGTTCTCGCTCCGGTCCGTCCACCCGATAAGCCACCTGATAGCACGGGAGTTCGGCGGGGGTGGGCACCCGAATGCCGCCGGGGGTTCGTTCAACTTCAGCATCGTCGAGCGGTTCACCTGGTGGCTCCTGAAGAGGAGCAGGCATTTCAGTGAATTTGTCAGGGTGGCCGAACGTTATTAACCTGACCACCTGCTGTCGCTGCAGAATCCAACTGATATGCTCAGGAATGTCACAGGATCGATCGGCAGATCCTGCCGGAACTGCCGGGGCCCGTCTAACCTTTACTATCTATGATTTATTTATACCCCTGATGCATATCAGCATCGATGACTATGAAAAACGTATGCATTCTCATCGGGGCTCTGTGTCTTCTCGCCTTTGCAGTCATGCCTGTGCAGGCGTTCACGGTCAAATCGCTGACCATGACCATTGCGCCCGATGGTGATGCACAGGTCGACATCCACTACGACCTCACCCTTTTTGAGGAGGGAGCAATATTTTTCCGGATCTCCGATCCGGCCTCTGAACTCAAAAAGGCGTTCGATACAAATTCAGGGAAGCCGGTAACGGTCACCCAGGCTACCGGTTCATCGGCACGGGTAATAATTCCCTCGTTTGCATCGGTGGTAACCGATCAGAGCGGGACGACCATGGTCACGCCCTCGGTCTCCTTTGAGCGGGCGCAGAAGGTACTGAAACGGTACTGGTTTGCCCCACTCATCTCACCGGATTTTTCCCCAGATATCACCACAATTATCTTTCCGGACGGGTACCAGGTTCGTTTCGATAATCTGCTTGTCATCCCCTCCGTCCCTCACCAGCTGGGGATGAGCTGATACAGGGTGCGAAAACGCCGGATTGGCCTGGTATATATCCGGCAACCGATATTTTTTATTCGTTTTTCATTACCAGGACCTCCATTTTTCAGAGAGCAAATTCCTGCAGTCCTTGTTATTAGGAATCAGCGTGGGCACAACCCGATACGTATTCTGTCGAAAAAGTTTGGAAGACCTTCGGCGATGGAATTCCTTGAACCGTACAAGGGAAACAGTTCATGATAGTTGTCAGAAGATATGTCTGTTAGACCTGTCCCGTTATAAGAAATACCGTGGAAACTCCTTTACAACGGTTTTCCGGACAGTAAAACTGAACCTCCTCTACAGAGCGTACGTGGCAGACCTGACAAGATGTGCCCAGTAGTCCTCGCAGGAACCCGTGCAATACCCTCCGGCGACGACCTGATCGGGATCGAAACAGGAAAGGGTTCTGGTGATGGAGGGAGCATCAGGATCGATGATGATGACCTTCCGGACATCATACTCTCCGGTCAGATCGAGCAGGGTATCGAGATGATCCCTGCTGACAGCTACCTGCTGCTGGTGTTCCAGCAGGCATGCAAGATCATCCCGGTCAGGTTCAATATGGTAGAAAAAGACATTCTGCCGTACGAGAGAAACGAACTCGGGTTCCTGAAGTGTATCGCAGATCAACACATGTCCGACGATCCCGACATCACGCATCGAGCGCATCAGGTATCGGTATACACCAGCGAGTGCATCGTTCCACTCCTCTTCATCTTCATAGAACATGTCGGTGATACCGAGGAGGTGGGGGGCAGGCAGGGCACACCACGCATCCTTCTTCTTCGAAACGATCAACGCAGCATCCCGGGCGATTTCATGGGGGTCCAGACTGATTTCAGCCGTTGCCTTTCCATCCTCAACCCCGGCCATGCCTGCCAGGATACGCTCACGATAGAACCTGCCCCCTGTACAGGGCGAGTGGATCCCCGCCAGGAGTTGCGGCGACAATGACTGGTCGAGACTGGTACGTGATGATGTCGGCAACGGTGCCACGGTGGCCTGATATCCAGGCGGCCAGTGCAGGCACATCCGGCCTGCCGGGCTCCGCTCCCAAAGCTCTCGTAGCCAGCTTCAGCCGTTTTGCCATATACAGATCTTATTACTCATAAGCATCTAAAAAGTACTGATGAAAACCACCACCGCTGCTGGTCACCTGCGGGCTGCCGTACACGAACGGCCCCTGCCATCTCGGACACCTGCGAACGTACGTGCCTGCCGATGCCTACGTCCGCTACATGCGGCGGGCAGGTGAAGAGGTTGTCTTTGTCTGCGGTTCGGATAACCACGGAACTCCTATCGTTGTCTCGGCAGAGGAAGCAGGGACCTCCCCACGGGCACTTTCCGAGCGGTTATCACCGGCATTTCGAGGAGACATTCCGGAAGATGGGGGTGATCTTCGACCGGTTCGGCATGACCGATGATCCGGCTACCCACCACCGCACGAAGGCAATCGTATCCGAACTGATCAAGAATGGCTATGTCTACAAGCAGATCGTGCACCAGGCATATTGCACGAAGTGCAGACGGTTTCCTCCCTGACCGGTACGTCGAGGGGATCTGCCCCCATTGCGGGACATCGGCACGGGGCGACGAGTGCGACCAGGGATGCGGGAAACACCTCGAACCGGGTGAGATCAAGGATCCGGTCTGCAAGGTCTGCGGGACGAAGGCGGAGTTCCGGGACCAGGAACATTACTTCTTCAGGCTCTCAGAATTCAAGGACTTCCTGCTCCCTTTCCTCGACAATGTGAGGGGGACGACCAACGCAAAGAACTACGCGATCGGGTGGATCAAGGAGGATCTGCATGACTGGTGCATCACCCGTACCCTCGAATGGGGTGTAAAGTTCCCGGGACGTGACGATCTCGTTGTCTATGTCTGGGTTGATGCCCCTATCGGCTATATCGCATTCACCGAGGAATGGGCAGAAAAGGCAGGCAAGGACTGGAAACGTTACTGGTGCGGGGATAACCGGGTCACGCATTTCATCGGTGGCGACATCATCTACCACCACTGCATCTTCTGGCCGGCGCTCCTGAAGGGTGCAGGGTATGGCGTCCCGCATGCGATCGTTGCGAGCGGGATGGTCAAGGTCGATGACCATAAATTCTCAAAATCACGGGGCTATGTGGTCTGGACCAATGACGATTACCTCGACAAAGGTCTCCCCGCGGATTACCTCCGGTATTACCTGCTTGCCTACACGAGCCACACCAAGGAACTGAACTTTTCGTGGAAAGTCTTTGGCGAGCGGATCAATAACGAGGTTGTCAATATCTTTGGCAACTTTGTCTACCGCACGCTTTTCTTTGCCCACAAGGAGTTCGGCGGTATCCCCCCATGCACCGTCGATCCTGCCATTATCGCCGAGATCGAAAAGAGCCGTCTCGACCGTGGACCGCATGATGCGGGATTACGAGTTCAAGGGTGCAGTTGATGCAATCATGGCGCTTGCGGCGTTTGGGAATACCTACATCCAGACCAATGCCCCGTGGAAACTGATCAAGACCGACCGGGATGCAGCGGCACAGGTGATCACCAACTGCGTCCAGATCGTCAAGGCAGTCGCCCTGCTCATCGAGCCGGTGATGCCGGAAAAGGCCCAGGAATGCTGGACCATGCTCGGGCATAGCGACAAGCTCGCAGATCATCCAATCAGCGAGGCTGCAGAACCTGTGGTGCAGACCTGTATCCTGCCCCCGGCCCCGCTCTTTACCCGGATGGAGGAGCCCCAGATTGCCGGAGCTTGAAGCGCTCCTGCAGAAACGGGTAGCTGAGGCGAACAGGAAGACGGAGAAAATACCCGTCCTTTCCTTTGAGGATTTCCAGAAACTGGACCTCCGGACCGGGAGGATCCTCGCAGCAGAACCGGTCAGGAAATCAAACAAACTCCTGAAACTCCAGGTGGATATCGGGGGCGAGATCCGCCAGATCGTGGCCGGCATGCAGCAGTTCTACAAGCCTGAGGAACTTGTGGGAAAGGATGTCGTCGTGGTTACGAATCTTGCACCCGCAACGATCTTTGGCGTGGAGTCCAATGGTATGATCCTTGCTGCCGGGGATGCCGCATCGCTGCTCACCCCCCTTAATCCGGTTGAGCCGGGAACGAAGATCCGCTGACAGCGGATCCCAATCGTTATTTATAGACATAGTTCTCCACCATGAGAGACTGAAGTGTTTTGACCTGCCTCAGGGGAATGCTCCGAATCGAAGAGTACATTAAACTCCGGGGCAACTATTGTTCAGCACGTACCAGGGGGATACTGCACGAAATTCCTGTATCTTGACCAGACAGTAAAAAACCCGTACCTTATTCCAGGTGTGATCGCCGTTAGTACGGTCACATCACTTTTCGGAAACTGGTATGGACTGACACTGGGAATTACGAACGTATTGCCTCATCTTTTCTATATCCCGGTTATCCTTGCAGCCTACTATTACCCCCGTCGCGGTATTCTGTTCACGACAGCCCTCTCGGCCGTATATGGCTTGCTTATTATCGGTACAGGATCACCATCCCCTGAGGTCCTGGTTTCAGCATTTGCCAGGATACTGGTGTTTATTGTCATAGGGATCGTGGTTTCCTACCTGAGCGCCAGGATGCAGCAGGATGCCGGCCTGTGCCGCCGCTCGGTGTCCATGCTCGAATCATCCAATGACGCGGTGGTGGGCAAAACCCTTGACGGCATCATCACGGACTGGAATACCGGCGCTGAACGACTGTATGGATATACAGCCCGGGAAATTATCGGGAAACCGGTCAGGGTGCTGACCCCCCCTGATCGGCCCGACGAGGTCCCACGGCTCATTGAGAGGATCCGGCGCGGGGAACGCATTGAGCGCTATGAAACGGACAGGATCACACAAGACGGGAGGCGCATCCAGGTATCACTCTCCCTCTCGCCTATCAGGGATGCTCACGGGGCCATCATCGGTGCTTCCACAACCGCCAACGATATTACCGAGAAGAAAAGGATGCAGGACGAGATCCTGCGGACAAAGGATGAATGGGAGCGTACCTTTGATGCAGTGCCCGACCTGATCTCTATTATCAACCGGGAAAACCGGATCGTGCGGGTGAACAAGGCGATGGCTGACCGGCTTGGTATGCAACCTTCGGATGCTATCGGTCGTCCCTGTTACGAAATCGTGCATCACAGCGTACGGCCGCCCGGGTCGTGCCCACACCAGCGGCTGATGAATGATGGCAGGGAACATATGCAGGAGATCCATGAGGACACACTGAACGGGGACTTCCAGGTGACTGCCTCCCCCCTCAGGGACGCATCCGGGACGATAACAGGGTGCGTCCATGTACTCCATGACATTACCGAACCGAAACGGTCAGAAAAAGCCCTGCAACTGGCGGTGAAAAAACTCAACATGCTCTCCTCGATCACCCGTCACGATATCCTGAACCAGCTGATGGTACTGGGCGGTTACCTCGCAATATCGAAGGAGACGGTTGCAGACCCTGAAATTCTCGGCTTCGTACAAAAGGAGGAAGAAGCAGTTACCTCTATCCGCCGCCAGATCGAATTTACACGCTATTACGAGGATATCGGTGTTAACGCGCCCCAATGGCAGGGGATTGCAACGACGATCCGCGCATCTGCGTCACAACTTCCTGTTGAAGGTATCGCTCTCGAGATCGCGTTTTCTCACGGGGAAATCTTTGCCGATCCCCTTATCAGTAAGGTTTTCTATAACCTCATGGAGAACTCGATACGTCATGGGGGCAACGTCACCCGGATCAGGTTCCTGTTGAATGAAACCGATACGGGTGCGGTTGTTATCTACGAGGACAACGGTACAGGGATACCGGCAGAGGATAAGGAACGCATCTTCCGCAGGGGATTTGGTAAACACACCGGCCTTGGCCTCTTCCTGTCCCGTGAGATCCTCGCGATCACCGGCATCGTCATCAGGGAAACCGGGGAATTGGGCAAAGGCGTGCGCTTCGAGATCCTGGTACCGCGGGAGATGTACCGGAAAATACCGGATTCACCATGACCTCCCCACAGGTCGATCCCAAACTGACGAAAACCCTCCTTGCCCTCCAGAAGGGTGAGATCACCGAGTACCATATCTACAAAAAAATTGCTGCCTCCCAGAAAGATCCCCACAACCGTGAGGTGCTGGATCGGATCGCCTCGCAGGAACTTGGGCATTATTCTATCTGGAAACGCTACACCCGGCAGGATGTACCACCGGCCACGCTCCGTGTCTGGTTCTATTACCTGATTGCACGGGTCTTTGGCATGACATTTGCCATCAAACTCATGGAAGGAGTGGAGAAACGTGCACAGGTGAATGACCTGGGACTGATTGATCAGATTCCCGAGTCCCGGGAGATCCTGGTCAATGAGGAGAACCATGAACGGGAACTCATTGCACTCATCGATGAAGAACGGCTGAAATACCTTGGCTCGGTCGTACTCGGTCTTAATGACGCCCTCATCGAGTTCACCGGCACCCTTGCCGGGCTTACCTTTGCAATCCAGAACACGAAGATCATTGCGGTGGCAGGCCTGATCACCGGTGTTGCCGCAACACTTTCAATGGGGGCATCCGAGTACCTTTCCCAGCGGTCGGACGGTGGACCGACCAACCCTATCAAGGCATCTGCCTATACCGGAGCTGCCTACATCGCAACCGTCGCCCTGCTGATTCTCCCGTACCTGGTCCTGAAAAGCCCTTACCACGCCCTGATATTCACCCTGACCGGGGCGGTTCTCATAATTGTCCTGTTCACGTTCTATATATCCGTGGCCAGGGATCTTCCCTTCTGGAAACGTCTTGGTGAGATGATCCTCATCAGCCTCGGTATTGCATCGATCTCCTTCGTAATCGGTCTTCTCATCCGCACGGTGTTGAACGTCAACATTTAAGGGAGCCTTTTTTAAGGGTTATCACAAGGGGTATGGCATATTCTTCATTTTACACCCCTGGATTTTTGAGGCAGGATCGAAAAACGTATGTTTATGCCGCAGACTTCCCCATTGAAATACGAATGAACAGAGAAAAGTTGACGGTGATCCTGTGAAGACCATTATCTATTATTTCTCCGGTACAGGAAATTCGCTCGCGGCTGGACGGATAATCTGCCGCTATCTCGGTGACTGCGAACTGGTTCCGATTGCATCGCTTCCCGGAACCCTGAAGGATATTTCTCCAGCTGCAGACCGTGTGGGTATCGTCTGTCCGGTCTATGATCTTGGCCTGCCATCGATTGTGGTCGAATTCGTACGGCGGCTGGACCTCTCCCATGCCGGCTATAGTTTCGCGGTCCTGACCATGGGCGGTTTTGGGGCGTCTGCACTCCACCAGCTCGACGATCTTGTCTTTGCCCGTTCACGGCGGCATCTCGATGCAGCATTTACCGTGAAGATGGTGGGCAACTTTGTGCCGCTCTATGAACCGGCGAAAGGAACTAAGCGTGAAAAGCTCTTGCCGATGCGGAAAAGCGTCTGGACGGGATTGCGGCGAAGATCGATATGGGTCTTACCGTGCAGCCCGGTAGTGCGTTATTGACTGGTCTCCTGAAACGGTTCGTGTATGACGGGTTCATCCGCCAGATCCATGAGGCGGACAAGAATTTCCTCGCTGACGAAAAATGCACCTCCTGCGGCACCTGTGCTGAAGTCTGCCCGGTCCACAATATCGAAATGGTTGATGGCAGGCCGGTCTGGAAACACCATTGCGAACTCTGCTGTGCCTGCATCCACCTCTGCCCGGTCGAGGCGATCCAGTACGGGCAGAAAACCAAAACCCGGGGACGGTACCGGCACCCTGACCTGAAGATTTCGGATATGAAAGCCCAGCGGGGCGAATGAGCCCCGGATACATCGCCTAACACTTTTTTGTTTTGCCAATTTCCAGACAGAGGATATTCGTTCCCGGAAGCCGCCCAACTTTTCGATCCATCTCAAATTATCCGAATCATCGAAAAAAATACATTATTTCTCAATTTTTGTAAGATCTTCACTGAGATCCTGAGAGAGATCAACTTCCGTAAATGCGCCACTTGTTGGCAGTACCATATCGAATTCCGGGGTTATGTCATACTCAACGTTAGTATTCACCGGGACGGTAAAATCGAGGATATGGCCGCCGGTCTGACGGTCATCGCTGATGAAATGAAGGTGGTACCCCGCAACGTTGAGCCCTTCAAAAAAAACCGGGGTATAGAACCCGACAACCGAGCCGGTGGTGTTCGTGAAGGAATAGACCGACTGATTCTTTGCCGCTTCTGTGAGTGTAGGGTAAGGTCTGTGTTGCGCAGGAATGGCCCGCACCTTCATTGAGGGAAAGGTCCCCTGCATCCGCACTGCATAGACTATATTCCGGGACGGGAGCAAGTCTGCCATCACATCTGTGAATATCGAAAAATTCATCGGGATTTTGGTTGTATCTGTACGGTCCCGATCGAAATATGTCACCGTTGCAAATGGGGTCGTAACGGTGTCAGGCACCCGGTATACCCGGCTATCGGCCTTTGCCTGATAAACTACGCCATTCAGCACGATCATTTCGCCATCCAGGGCTTCGAAGGTGCCAATCCCGAAATCACCGTGCTTTTTCATGTCTCCCACGGTCTGGATTCCATCGAAGACCCCCTGCAACAGGGCATCGATGGTCGATACCTGGTAAAGAGTCTCCCGGCCTGATGGGATTGCGGCACTTTTTGTAAACTGAACATATACTGATACCGCGAAAAACACCAGCACGATGGCGAGCCCTATACCCAGGAAAAACTTCAGCTTGTCCATGATACCAACGAATTATCTCCGGAAAATAAAAAAGGAGGTGGTGATAGTATTGGGGGTATTATTTCGACAATAAACAAGGAAAGACGGATCAGCTGAACCCACACCCGGTTATATACCGGAGGGATACTTTTTTTGCGCGCCAGCCGGAAAAAACCCGTAGGTCCCTGCTTTTTTTAGCGGATTTTTTATGGCGTTTCTGATTTCCTTTTTTAATTCTGGACGGTCAGGAACGATTTCTGGTAAGTCGGAAGCATATCGTACGGTATAATTTTCCCAAAACTTTCGCGCCCCTTATTTCAGGCCGGGACGAACGGGAATTACCGGCACGTTCCGGTTTGGTGATAAAATTCTATGACAAAACTCCATCGAGTATCAGGAATAATCCTGCTGGCATTGTTCTTCATGATCGGATTCGTGTGCGCAGCAGAGACAGATGCCAATCTCAGTATTACGAAAGTTGTGAGTTCGGCAGCACCCTATGAAACAGGACAGCCAATCACGTGGCTTGTCACACTCTCAAATAATGGGCCCGCGGAAGCAACAAACATCACTCTTGCGGAGGACCTTTCAGGATTCACCGGGCAGGTAGATATGAAGGGTACAGCTGATACCGGCATCTATGATAATGCGTCAAGGATCTGGAATATCAGTCAGCTGGCCAAAGCAACGTCCGCTCATCTCACGATTGTTACCATATTCCACACATCGGGTCAGCAGAAAAACAATGTCAGTATCCTTCGTCTCGACCAGACCAGCCAGGGTAACAGCCATGCCCAGGCAATTATACCTGTTATTAACAACGCAGGGGCGGTCATTCCCGATCAGCCATTAAAGGTAAACCTCCAGATCAAGCCAAATACCCTGAAGCTTAACAGCAAGGGTGTATTCACGGTATTCATAACCCTCATCGGTAGAGACTCGCCCCTCCCGGTTGATACTGACAGCAAACCGCGTATCGATTTCGGCAACAGTTCCCTGACTTGTGGCGGGGCTGAAATGATCAGTGCCGGCGTATCAAATAGGGATGGGGGGACCCTTATTGCAAAGTTCCACCGCCAGGACCTCGAGAATGTTACCAGCGGGGCCGGTGTTCAGATTAACTGTTCGGGAACACTTTTCGTCAATGGACAAACCATAGATGTCGCGGGCAGTGATACCATCAGGGTAATCGGTGAAAAGAAGGGACTGGATAAATTCATCTCAGGACTTATGAAATACCTGGGTCTTGAAAAGGACGATATTGCGGTCAACGAAACCGTAGACGGGAATGTCACTTTTTCATTCACCCTGAGCCCCGATTCCTTCAGGAATAACGGCCAGATGAAAAAGGCGGTCGTAAATCAGGATACTTCCTCCGATGATGACAAAAACGTCCCGCATGTGGCTGATAAAAATAGTAGTCCACAAAAAAATTCCGTGAAGAGCAATGAAAAAGATAAAACCAATACCAGCAAGGAAAACAAGGTCCAGGAGAACGATAACGGTAAGAACAGCAAGGTTCAGGTGAACGACAATGACAATAACGGGGACAATGGCAACAAAAATAATAATAAGGGCAATGGCGCATCCAATGGAAACGCAAACGGGAAAAAGAACAATTGAACAGAGTCCATGTTACCTTTTTTTCCCGGGAGCATAACCAGATTTATGATTCTCAAGAACAACAGTTCAACCTGCGATAAAGTAGGTAACAAGGAAACATGAACACCACACGGATCATCCTGGCAGGAATATTTGTTATTGCGCTTCTTTCCTGTATGGGACCCGTCGTCGCTCTTGGAACCAGTCCGGCAGCGGCGCAATCTGCGGACAATAGTCCTATGGGCCCGGGAAATCCCCTGTTTGGGCTGAAGGTCGCGATGGAAAACCTTGACGAAACGTTCACCGTTAACGAAACTCTGCGGGTGGAAAAACAGGTTGACCATGCACAGGCCAGGATCGAAGAAGTGCAACAGGAGCTGGTTTTCAACCAGACCGGCTACGCAGAACGGGCACTGGAGCTGTACCGGGAGAAACTGAACCAGACAGAAGCGGAATTGCCACGTTTTTCGCCCGACGGAACCAGACTTCTGCATGCCCAGGAGATTATCACCCGGCACGAGACGGTGCTTGCCGATCTCTTGTCCAGATATCCCGGCAACGCAGGACTGGCACGTGCCTACAACAGCAGCCAGATCCTCGAACAGAAGTTCGGAGAGAAGACACGAACGAAGTTCGACCGGGTAGTCGGAAAGGATAACAAAACTACGCTCAAAGCGGTAAAACGGGATACCGGGAAACAGGACAATGCCGGCGGGAATATCACGGAACCCGCCGGCAGCACCAGCAAGGGGGATGATGAGTCAGAAGTCCACGTAAAGAATAAGAAGACTGAAATCCCGGTTAGCCCTTCGGTCACCTTCGTACACACGACATCTGGCGATGACAAGGAATCTTCCAAAGATCAGGGAAAAAAAGGAAGTAAATAGCATAATGGTTGATCCGGATAAGAATCCGGACCTCTATTCCTATAATTTTTTAAGGTATAGTTCTAATCCATCCACTAACCGGCAGAAATCATTGATTTACATTTTCTCTTATCGATCTATCTCTCCTGTAAGGACTTCTGGAAATATCCGGTTGGATTTTTTGGTGGCATTTTTTTCGATATGAATAACGCACAATCCCGGTCATAGGTAAATGAGAAGAATGGAAGACAATTGAAGAGCCGGAAAAAAGAAGGTTATTCTACCGATGTTCGCGGGACTGTCTTTGGCTCACCCTGGTCGTACACCAGCGTGAAGTACCGGGCAATGAAGATCGTGAAGAACGGGGCTACGATAATGACGAGTACCCACCCGATAAACGGTATAACACCCAGGACTGCGGTAATGATTGCATAGATGATACAAACAACAACGACCACGACGAGGGCGAGGATGTACGACAGCCATCCCATGGTCCGGATGGTCGTGAGGATCCCGGAAAACCGGATCCCTTCGCGGATACTTCCCGTCCGGGCAAACCGGACTGCACCGAGAATTCCAAAGAGCAGGACGATTACCAGGAGGACGAACTCCAGCAGAAGAAGAAGGAACACGAACAGCAGAATGGCGATATTCATTGCAGGAGCTGCCGGAGAAGAAACGAAAAATACGAACGCGAAGAGAGCCCCCACTGCCAGTACGATGAAGAGAGGCAGCACCCAGAGGAACCACACGATTGCGAGCTTGATACCGTCGACAAAAAGACCCAACCAGTCGTTGAATTCAGGAGCAGGTTTTGCACCCCGGTATATCCGGACACCATAGCCGGAAATGAAGAACGAGAGGATGAATCCGACGACGGCGAGGATGGCGATCTGGCCCCAGGGGATTGCAGCCCAGTTAATCGTGGTGCCGGTCATGATTTTCTTCGGGTCGAAGACGAACTGGACGAGCGAGAGAGGGAGGGCTAGGAGGATGAAGATTGCCCAACGTACCCATTTACCCACGAGCGCTTCCTGTGCATAGGCGAATGAGTCTGAAAGTAATAATCCGATATCCATAGCAAGATCACGTGAGATCATGCTATATTAACACTTGTACTACCGGTTTTGTGCCAGACAGGATCTCAGTCCGGCAGAAGGTAGGGATTTCGGTGTTCAGGCAAATACAATACCATCGATTGTACATTCCGGGCACGGTGAAGATAGTCCGGCACCAGATACGCAGCGTGATCTTTACTGGATTCCGGGGGGTACTTTCTGGTGCTTCGATGAACATGTATCTGGTCCTCCCAACGATGGAGCCGTCCGGTTGTACGAAAGGCATCATACCAATAATTAAACAGGTACGAAAAGAATCAACTAAGGAAACAGGGTGAACTACTATGTCCAGATCATCATTCATCATTGCAACATTCTGCGCCTCGCTCGCAATAGTTTCATTGATCATGGTTTCGGGTTGCACCACAACTCCGACAGGCCCGGGCGGGACCGTGTCGGTAACCGCAACACCAACCCCGATCATATCTCCCGTACCATTCCCAACCACAAACCCTGAACAGCCCGCTAACATCCAGTTGAAGGGGAACGTCTATGGATTATCGTCCAATCCGTTGACGGGAATTGACACCATCTTTTTTACCATAAAGCCTTCATCCCGGGAAGCGCCGATCGATCTGACCAGGATGGATATTGTCTTTTCCACAACGAATACAGCGCCGGTAGTCCTCACGCGGAGTACGAGCGATACAACCAGGACTTTTACGACAACGATGGGGAACAATGACGTCACCGCACTGAATCCCGGCGATGAGGTTGAGATCACGTTCAGGGTAAAGGTAGTTCCTGGTGGTACTGGTGTGAATATTCAGTTGAGGCCGTCTGTTGGCCCGGCGTTGACCATCTCACGGATAGTGCCCGCCGTGATCTCATCAACGACGGTTCTTAACTAAATCTTTTTTTGAGGGGGATTGGGAAACCCCGGAAAAGATTTCCGGCTATCAGGGCTATGGTGAACCGGTTGTTCATGGGAAGTACCTCCCGGATGAGATGATCTAGTTATATGACTACGGATGTCTCTGTATTGAAATTACCGGAATGATGAAAAATCTGGATCTGAAAGCTCCCCAGGTTGAAGGGATTTTTTTTGGCCTCATCGCCACACCTGTACTGTTCTTCGCCCCCACACCGTCGGGTTTTGACCTCGCTGGTTGGCCTAATTTCCGGCTTTATGGCATTTTTTATCCTGGATTAACCGGAAAAAATACAATGAATTATTCTGGTCCTTCTGGAGGAAATTTTGCTTCATAGACCGGACGCAGCGGTGCATTCAGATCTGCTAGAAAAAATATGCGAGTGTACTTAATTTATCCTGTTCACTGCCGTCGGTCCTCAATGGGTTTTTTAGAGGTGTGCCGCAATGAAAAACACGAAGAACGACAGCCCCGCATTCTCAAAGACACATCAGACAGAGTATGAATCAAGGGAAAAAATGTGGGTATCAGGAGCCAGGTCACGTATGAAACGACAGGCGACACAAGGGAGGCTCCAGCAGAAAGATGCCTAAGCCTGCCAGACAAAAACCTAGGCAACAACACAATCTCTACCGAAAAAGAATTAAACCGGGCATTGGTACTGACATGCTAAGTGCATAGTCAGCTTTGGTTCAGGATTGTCCAGGAGTTGAGAGAGGTCCGGTTCAGGTCAGAACCTGTCCTCTGTCACTGCCAGAAGATGATGTTGTGGATAAGGACTCATGGAACTGGGAGGATATTCGGGATGGAGCCCGCCGAACCATTATTGGCGCAAAGAAAAATATCGAAGACCCGTCACTATTCCATAAGATTGCCTTAATACCCGTCCTTGCCTGGATCGGGCTGGGAGCAGATGGCGTCTCGTCATCGTCCTACGGACCTCCTGAAGCTTTTGTTGCACTGGGTGAACATACCTATCTTGCGATTTTTCTCGCACTGGGCACAGCACTCACCGTTTTTATTATTTCCTATGCCTACTCCCGTATTATTGAACATTTCCCCAGTGGTGGCGGGGGGTATATTGTCGCTACCCATACTATCAGCCAGCGGGCAGGTGTCGTATCCGGAAGTGCGCTCCTTATAGATTACATACTGACCATCACGGTTTCCATTGCCGCATGCTCCGATGCGGTCTTCTCATTTTTACCCTATTCATACCAGCAGTACAAACTGGTGGCAGCCTGCCTGCTCATCATAATATTGATTGAAATGAACCTGCGGGGGGTAAAAGAGTCCATCCTTACGCTTGCGCCTATATTTCTCGTGTTCATCGTAGCCCATGCCCTGCTTCTCGGGTATGGTATCTTTGCTCATGCTCCCCAGATCGGCATGGTCACCGGAGGATTCCAGTCTGGGCTCTCAAACGATCTGGCGGCTGTAGGTATGATCGGCGTTCTGGCCATCTTCTTCCGGGCGTATTCTCTGGGAAGCGGAACCTATACCGGGATCGAAGCGGTTGCAAACGGGATGCAGATCATGCGCGAGCCTAAAGTAAAAACCGGAAAGCGGACGATGGGATATATGGCATTCTCACTCGCAATCCTTTCCGGCGGACTCTTCCTGTGTTATCTGCTCTGGAATATCCAGCCGTTCCGGGACAGACCCTGAATGCCGTCCTGGCAACCAATGTTTTTGGGGGCCTGCCATTGGGAGAAGGGCTGGCACTGGTCACCATCCTGTCTGAGGGTGCTCTTCTCTTCGTGGCAGCCCAGACCGGGTTTATTGACGGACCGCGGGTCATGGCAAATATGGCAATCGATTCGTGGCTTCCCCGGTCCTTTGCTATCCTTTCGGAGCGCCTCACCATGACCAATGGGATCCTCCTTATGGGAGGATCGGCACTCCTGCTCATGATCTTCTCGCACGGATCTATCGTCTTTCTCGTCACCATGTACGCAATAAATGTGTTCATCACATTTTCCCTGTCCGAGTTCGGGATGACACGGTTCTTTTACAAGAACCGGGCGACTGAAAAGAACTGGAAACGACATATACCCATCCACATCATCGGGTTTATATTATGTAGTGCAATCCTCCTTATCACACTCTATGAAAAGATTGGTGAAGGGGGCTGGCTCACCTTATTCCTGACATCAGCTCTCGTCGGGCTCTGCTTCCTGATCCATGCCCATTACCAGAGAGTGACACGGGGTTTGAGGAAATTAGATACTCTGCTTGAGCTGATACCTGCGACCGGGATCAAGAATACCGAACCCGTCAATCCCCATACAATGACCGCTGTCCAGCTTGTTTCCGGGTATCACGGTTTTGGCGTAAACACATTTTATTCAATTGTCAAAAATTTTCCCGGAGTCTATGAAAATTTTATTTTTGTCTCTGTTGCCGTGGTAGATTCAGGAACATTCAAGGGCACGGCAGAGGTAAAGGCGCTTGCCCAGTCAACGGAGAACTCACTCAATAAATACGTGAATCTTGCGAGGGAGTCGGGCTTTGCTGCAGATTACCGGATGGATATCGGGACAGATGTTGTTGAAACGGCAGTTCCCCTGTGTAAATACATCGCAAAGAAATTTCCGAATTCCACATTTTTCACGGGACAGATAGTCTTCCGTCATGAAAATCCCTTCCAGAAAATACTCCATAACGAAACCGCATTTGCGATACAGCGACGTCTGCAGTACAGCGGTATTACGACGGTCATCATGCCTCTCCGTGCAGAACCATAAGAGTCCGGGTGGTTCAAAGAACAGAGAGAGCCATGCAAGGCGCTACGATCCTTAATCTGCGCGGTCCGGACTCCGGCATTACCCTTTATACCGGTGATATTTCATCTGGGGTAAACCGGTTTTGTAGATTGAATCATCAAAAGAATCATACCCCCATTCGGTAATTTCACCGTTTGCCGATCGGGTGGAATAATGCCCGGGTTGTATCTTTGTCCAGTTACCCGTGTCTGTCTCTTCTCCACGGTTGATAAAAAAAGTCATGGAGAGAAATGTCTGGTTTTCATAAAAAATCACATGGCGATCCGATGCCGGGGGCTCGCCTCCTATCCACTGGCCGATAATGGGATCGGGTGTGTTACTGAGAGTATGTATCCCCGGGAGTATGCACCCTACGGTCAGGATTGAGCACAAGAATAGAATGCACACGATCCACGATGATCGCATACATGATGATTGAATAGGTATGACACGTTTAAGCTTTCTCTCATGTGAAATCAAAAGGGTCCCGGAATATCTTGGGAATATCGTTGTACGGGTCTATATTAGTAGTAAGAGCGTGGAGATGCGCGGAAGAATAAGGATGGAAATGTCCAGAGTGGACAGAATCGTTCTTTAGTTTCCGAACGCTATTTGAAGATTCTTTTTTTATTCATAAAGGAAAAGGTATGTTGTCAGATTCGTGAGTTGAGTGAAATGGAGACTGAAACATCTGAGCACGGTACAAAAGATTCGTGTGAGTTCAAGTGCAGAATGAAAGAGCAGGTGTGCTGCCACGGATCCGGTGGTGCTATGTATGGGGTGGGCTTCCTTGGTGCCCTGGTGTATTACCTCACCACTGCCACAAGCTTATGGGCCGGATTCCTGGGATTCCTTAAGGCGCTTGTCTGGCCCGCTTTTCTGGTGTATGGATTGCTGAAATTCCTTGGGATGTAAAGCGGTACAAGCATGAAATACCCGGGCTATTAACGGGGGTTGAATCATGCACCGGGTAATGTCCGGGATGATGATCTCTTCAGGGCAAGAGATGGGCCTGTTGTTTTGATCAGTGGATCTTTTTTTTGGGGGGGGCCAGTATTGCTTTAAAGACGGTGAAAAATAGTGTTAAAATTGTTTTTTTCACAATCAAACGATCTAATCAGGAAAAAAACATGCCAATAGCAGCTGGTTTAAGGATTTTTTCTGATATTGAATTGATGGCTGCGGAAGCAATATGATCCAAAAATCCGAAAGTCAGAGGTTTGTGTTACTTGCATGACATGATCTATTCAGATAGCAGGTCCAGATCTTGTGGAAGTGCCGTATCTCTTTTCTATCGCTGCGTGTTACAATTCAACGAGTGCGAACTCGTTCTTCCCTGAACCGCACGACGGGCACAGCCAGTCATCCGGAAGGCTGAAGAAGATTATACCGGGCTGGATCCCGCCAACCGGATCCCCTTTTTCAGGGTTATAGATATAACCACAGACGAGACACTCGAAGGTTTCCATGACCTCTTCCATGTCTTCCATAATGAGATCTACATCATCTGTTCGAATAAAAATTTTTGGATACGGCAGGTGCGGTATGATGGTAATGCAGGTCCTGTTGTCATGGACATAGTTTATCCAAAACCAGGATGCAATGCACCGATGCCTTGCCAGATTTTATTATTTGCGGCAACGGGTAATTGATCAGCCTCATCGCTGCAGCGTTCAGCCGGAATGAGGTGAGAGCAACCATGTCTGGTGCGGAACATGGTTAGACAGCACTATCAGGTTCAACTCCAATGTCAGATGGTCCACGTCCCCTCCCAGAAGAGTCACCCGTCATCGTACGTCTCAGTATTATCGTTGGGTTTCTTCTCCTGCTTCTCGTCATCGTAGCAGCGGGAAGGATCTGAAACATTTTTAATAATAATTCGTAATTTGTACGAGTGAGAAATCGTAAAAAATGGACACCATTGAGATCCTATGAAATTCACTGAAAATCTCTTATTTTTTTTACGATGAGTGTCTGTGATAATCAGGATTGGAGGATCCCGCTTGCGGTTTCCTCATGATCCGGGTCAACCCTGAAACAGGATCCAATCTTCACGTGAAAGGAGCATAGAGCATAAAAAAAATTTCCTGCATCACAATGTTCGTAGTGGTTCGATCAACCGTTCATCATCGGCATCCGTACTATTCACCCGCGAAGATACCGGATACGCCTCCATTTCATCGGCTGGATAAGGTCCGAGCATCTTTTTCATTTCATCCGGGGCCGGTGCATCTCCGGTAAGCCAGCGGTCTTCATCCTCACGTTTGAGGATCACCGGCATCCGGTTATGAAGCGGCGCAACCAGTTCATTTGCAGCTGTGGTGACGATGGTGTAGGTTGGATGGGCTGTGGCATTCGCATCATACCACACATCGTAAAGACCGGCAATTGAAAAGAGCGGGGCAGATTTCAGGTGGATATAGAAAGGAATTTTTCTCGTTCCCTCCTTCTTCCATTCGTAAAACCCGCTGGCAGGGACAAGGCAGCGATGGCTCCGCAGAAGGTTACTAAACAGGGGTCTTTCGGTAAGCGTTTCCCCCTTTGCATTGATGGGGTGCATCGATATCTTCGGGTCCCTTGTCATGCGAGGGATGAGACCCCACTGCATCATGACCATCCCGGCCTTTCCGTGTTGACTCACGATCACGGGCACCATCTGGGACGGGGCGACGTTGAAATGGGACCTGATGCCAAGCATCGGGTCGAAGATCCGGAATCGCTTGCCGAGATCATCGATAAAGATGAGCGAGTACCTGCCACACATACTTAAACCTTCATTCTGTCGTATGAATATTCACACCGTTTGATTCGGACTGGTTTAGTCTCTCATATTCTTCTGCCTCGGTGCCATGTTCGCCGCATGAGTTTAGGGGCAGGCACCGGGTCCTCGTATTGCACACCGGACCCGATCTCACTTTCCCTTGTTCATCACGATGATTATCGGTCTCTGTATGTTCCCTTTAGATTATTTTGTGAGCGGGAAGACCCCCTTCATCGTGTGTGGTTCAATTTTTTCACAGAGATCCCTGAAGTCGCGAAATGCTACTGCAAAGGCAGGAGTCTGGCGCCATTGCCGGATACTCTCCAGATCCGCCCAGGGGCCCCGAAGGAGATGAACACACTGGGTTTCTCTGAATCCTGGACCATCACGACACCGACAACACCTCCTGGTGCTCATCGGTCCAGGCTGCAAATTCTTTCCAGCACCTAAGGAATGCCTTCCCCTGCCCGGTTTCACCGTCCAGATTCCGGCAGGATATATCCTCCCTTCACCATCGGTGATGTGACTTGCCATGCATGAAGGTGGGAGTACATATATTTAAGATTCACGAGAGTGGATCGGATATGTGGATTCAGAAAGGGATGCACTGTTCCTGAACAGGATAGGGGGATATACCCTCCTTATCAAAGAAAGGGAAAAAATATACCGAATTCATACGATGTCCGATAATTGCCGGGTTACCGACCCTTATCACCCGGCTACCCCTGAAAATTTTCTATCCTTCAAGACCACCATGGTTTAATCGAATAAAGGCAAGATCAGGGTATTTTTGTTCATGCACCGTACGGATCATGATCGATCCGGTTTTCAAACCGAAATTTATCAATCCTCCGGATTTTTTACAACATGAATCAGAGTTACGATTCTTACGATTATCGCTACCTTAGTTTTAAGAGTGTCTGTTATTTTTGTGCGATAAAACGGAAGTAGTTTAAGAATTCAGATCAACGGCTGCAGACGCCGAAAAGGAAAATGATCCCGGTACGGTCTGGGCAGTCATTCTACTGCCTGTGGTAATTTTCTTGCTGTCCTCGTTCCGACGGTAAAAGGTGGTAATTTCATGATATTCCGCCAGAAACAGGGAAGAAAACAATTCCTGTTTAACAGTTTAATCCTGAAATGTAAACGGAAACCAGTTCCAGTATGCTGCCTGGGAGCTCTGACATGAGTCGTCAAAACCAGATACACAAAAAAGATCCTGCGATTTACTTTCGCACCGCTCAGGCCTGATCCTTATCTCACGGTAGTGCCGGAGTGATCCGGTGCTATGCTGATCGAATTCCACAGAGGAATGCTACGCCACTCTGGCGCCGTTATCACGGTGATCGGGAGCGTGCTGATCTCCGCACGTGCCATCACTACGGATCCACCGGTGGGGACCCATGTGGATCTTTGATTCGGCCTACCGGAACGGGGGGATCGATCTCTGGACAAAGGACGGGACGGTGACCTGTGTCCATCACGACTTCGACCCGCCCTTCCTCATTCACTTCCATGACCTGGAGGAAAACCACGACATGATCGAGGCGCTCGAAGAGCGGTATAATGCCTTGGAGTGCACCATTCGCACCATCTTTGGTGATCTTCCCGGTCTCTCGGTCTGCGCTGGCCGCGATATCGCCGAGGCCATAGAGAAGCAGGCACAATTCAACGTTGATCTCTTCAATGTCGATGTCCGGAGAGACCAGAGATTCATGGCATCAACGGGGATCTTCCCGTGCGGCAGTGAAAACGACTCCCGGTTCTCTCCGGAGTTCTCACACCAGCTCACCACCATCGAACTCAGGATTCCCGGGAATCCCGCCCTCGCCGAACCCTGCTCCGGTATCGAGGTCATTCATGAACGAACCGAACGGCTGACCGGGCAGCCACGGGAGGTCCTTGCAGATCTCTTCTCACTTGTTGGATCGCTCGATCCCGATGTTATTCTCATGCCCGATGCTGACACCTGGATGCCGAAGATCAGGAAACTGGCATGGAGGTATGATCTCGCCCTGCCGTTCTCGCGCAGCGGGAAATACCGGGCAGATGGATTCCCGTTCGTACTGGAGTTACGGGAGGATGGAGCACAAGGAATCGGCTCTCATCCCTGACGGCCGCATCCTTATCGATACCGAACAGTCGTTTGTCTACCAGGAAGGAGGGCTGGATGGTGTCCTCATGGCCGCACGGATCTCCGGTCTCTCCCCGAATCTCGCATCAAGGTTCACGCCAGGCACTCTCATCAGCTCCTATGAGGTGTACGAGGCGGTGAAGAGAGGGCTTGCCGTCCCTTTCCGGAAGAGCGACCCGGAGCTGGTACGTCGTGTCACTACGCTGCAGGGGGCGGACCGCGGGGGCATGATGTTCCAGCCGGTACCGGGGATTTATGAGAACATCGAAGAGCTCGACTTCACCTCAATGTACCCGGCGATCATCGTCCAGTCCAACCTGTCACCGGAAACCGTCGGGCAGCACTCCGGGCGCCAGGGTTTTCTCCCTGCTGCACTCGATCCCCTCCTCACGCTGCGGGTAACTACCAAACGCATGAAGAAGACAAGCCCCCGGCTCGCCGGTATCGACTCGATCCTGAAATGGATGCTGGTCACCTGCTTCGGGTACACCGGTTACAAGAATGCGAAATTCGGCAGGATTGAGGTCCATGAGGGGATCACCGGGCGGTCCCGGGACATCCTGCTGCAGACAAAAGACATCGCCGAGGAAATGAAGTTCAAGGTCCTTCACGGGATCGTGGACTGCCTCTGGCTCCAGGGATCACCGATCACGGCCCTGAAGGAGCGGGTAGAACGTGAGACCGGCCTGCGCTCGGAAGTTGAGCACTTCAACTGGCTGGTCTTCGAGCCCATGAATGACGGGACCGGTGCATATAACCGGTATTTCGGCAGGCTCGCGGATGGCAGCATCAAGGTCCGGGGGATTGCGGCGCGGCGACACGATACCCCCGAGTTCATCCGATCGATGCAGGGGCGGATGCTGGAGGTCATGGCAGGGGCAGAAAATATCGCTGAACTGGGAGAGAGAAAAGAGCAGGTCAGCGATATTTTCCGTGAGACCCTCGAGACCCTGACATCTGCGGATCCGAGGTCTCTGGCGATCTCGCGACGGATCAGCAGGATCAGGTACGCCCACCGCTGCCTTGAGGGGGCCGCGGTTGAGGCATACCGGAGCAGCGGGGTCGGGATAGCGCCAGGGATGAAAATCCGGTATGTGGTGACGGATGCCCGGCGGTACCAGGTCAGACCTGAGTGGGATGCAGATTCTTTCGATCTCCTTTTCTACCGGAACCTGATCGAGAAGGCCGCATCTGAGGTTTCGTTTGCATTCACGAGTGGAAATTCAGGAAAAGGAGTAAAACCTTTTTTTTCAAATCATACCGGGATACTGCAGCCAAATACGGCGATGCATATTCAGGAATCCTCTATTCCACAATGATCGGGTCCAGTCGAAAATTTCCTGAAAGCCGATAGGATGAGATACTCATAAGAAAATATCTTTCCTGAAAAGGTTTACGCGATGCCTATGACTTATACCATCTCCCTCATTGAACCTGAAGAGACAGGCCGCCTGTCACAGCAGTATCTCCCTTCTGTCCGCTACGAGATCAAATCAGAAATCTATGGCTGCTGTATCAAGCTTCTCTGCGACGATCATGCACTCAAGGATACCTGGGAGGACAATTTTTACTCGATGTCACAGAATGTCCGTTCTCACGGCAGGCTCTTTGTCTGCAGGGATACGGCCTACCCGGCAGATACGGTGCTCTTCGACCCTCACGTAAAGACGGCATTCCTGGTCAATATGCGGTATTACGGCTGGATAAAATCGATCGCACTCAGCCTTGCCGGTGATATCCTTGAAGATGAACACGGGATCTGGTCGGTCCACGGTGCCTGCGTGGACGTCGGGGGCAACGGGGTCTGCATTGTCGGTGCACCGGGGTCTGGTAAGACGACCCAGACGTACGGGCTGCTGACCAACCCAAGGACCCGCATGATAGCGGACGACTGGTTCTTCTCAAGGGTCTACGAGGAAGATATCCTTGCCTATGGTTCAGAGAAGAATTTTTATATCCAGGAAGATCTCGCCACCATCTGGAAGGAGTTCCGGGACCTGGTGCCGGATCACGCGTATGATCCTGACGGAAGGGCGGTGAGCGATGTGCGGTGGATCATCGGAAAGGGGAGGATCCTCCCCCTGACTACGATAAGGACCGTGATCGTCCTCAAACGGGATCCGGCTGATCAGGATACTGCACGGTCGCTCGATCCGGAGACTGGAATGAAACTCTTCTCGGAAAAGAACTATTTCAATCCCCACCTTCTCGTCAATAACCCCCGGAAAATCCGACTAAGGAACCAGTTCATCGGGGATCTCCTGACCCGGACGGAATGTTATCTTGTCAACACGACCGGATCTCCTGCCGAGACCCAGAAACTGTTACGTTCGCTGTCTAGGGTAAAGCAGGATGAGAGCAAACGTTGAGCGTGAAAACAATGGAAGGAACAGAATTTGAATTCCGGTTCAAGGACCGGGGCACCAGTGTGTGAACAGATGAAAAACGAGCTGATAGCTACCTCTGCTGATTCAAGAAACTGAAAAATGGCGAGGGATGGGATTCGAACCCAAGAACCCCTGCATTTTTTTACAGACAGTCATATTCGCTTTCTGTCCGGAAGATACTTAGAGCCAGACAAGAAAAAAGGTTAGTTTATTTTTATGCTCTTGATGAAGAGGACGGCGCCCAAAAGTCCAACAACCAACGCTGCCGGTAGCGCGATAGTCGGGAACTCGGGCGTGGGAATAGCTTCTTGTGTGCAGGCCACGTTCAGGAACACATCGTTGTAATCCAAATCCCCGCCACCATACACATCTTCAAATCCAGCCGTAAACGATTTATCCGCCTCTTCTGTTACCTTTGCATGGTCTACACCATCAGGACCATTTGCATTTGTTACATAGGTATAGCCATCCGGGGCTTTGATATAAAGGACGACTTCCTTCCCATTCTCACAGCGGCCGACATCAGAATAGACCTTGGGTGGAGTTACATCATGTATCTTTCCGAGAGAAAGAGGTCCGGGCGTCGCGATACCGAATTCATTATTATAATCTGCATCGGATCCAATATACGTCACCACAAGTTTTCCGTCATAGGGAAACGAAATCATGGGCCCGGATGCTGATACCGTGCCAATAAGCGCAAGCGCCAAGAGAACGGCAAGAGTAATTGATGCTTTTGGTATGATACTCAATCCTCCTTTAGGATAAAATGACTTGCTTTAACGTATCATAAATAAATGCAATGCAACGATGCCTTGCAACCAAGCTCCCTTCTGTTTCTAAACAGATCCGAGCAGAAGGATTCAAATCACGATCGCCGTGATAATTCTTTTTCATACTCCAAAAAAATTTCATGTATCGAATAAATCCCTTCCGAAAGAGCCGCATTGCGCGTATTTTCCAATATCAGCAACAAATGTCATGCTTCGCTGCATTTCCTTTGTTATTCTGCCACCTGATTGGTTATTTTCTATTATATATCGGGATGTACTGTCAAGGAATGTATAAAAAAAACTGCAAAATGCGAGGGATGGGATTCGAACCCAAGAACTCCTACGAGACTAGGCCCTCAACCTAGCGCCTTTGACCTGGCTTGGCTACCCTCGCCTTTGTGCCATAACAAAGAGGTCGTCTATCTAATAAAATCTTATGCACGTAGTTGCCCGATGCCGACTCTGGAAACTCTCCTGCGCTGTCGGCGATACGAGCAGGTGAACCCGTACTCCGGTGTCAAAAGAGTTGATCTTGCCGGAATTAGATGAAACAGTGACTCTGACGCTACCAATACATCATAGATGTATATTTATATGCATCATACCCAGTGGTGAGTATGTGGTCAGACATCATCAGGGAGTTCTCAGACTCGCCCTCACAGAGCCGGGTGGTGCGGTTCCTGCTCGAGAATGGTTTTGGTGTGACCGGGGATGGACGGATCAGTTGTAATGGCATTGAAGTACCAGCGACCGGTGTTGCAAAGGCGATTGGATCGGATCGCCGGGTCGTCGATGCTACCGCTCACAGCATCCTCAAACGCCCGGTTCTCCGTGATATATTCCTGAACATGCGGGCAACACCGGATCTCTCGAAAGTTGCGGAATCATTAGGGTTTTCTGTGATCACGGTACTGCCCAAAAATGCCACCGAACTGGGGATCGTCGGGTCAGTCGTACAGGTCCTTGCCGGGCACGATGTCTCAATACGGCAGATCTTTGTTACCGATCCCGAGTTTTCAGAAGAACCAAGACTTGTGATTATTGTCGAAAAAATCCTGCCGCTGGGAGTGATCGAGGAGATCCGGGCTCTTCCTCAGGTAAAACAGGTCATGATCTGAAAAAATCAACTACAATCCTTTCACGGGTTCACGGTAATTTTTTTAGGGATTGAGCGTAACATTTGAATTCCCGATTTTATTGCTTTTTAAATTCCGGAGAATCTAAGGGAACAATATCACCTCCGGTTCGTGAAAATACAGATAGAATGGGTAATGCACAGTTCTCGATGAAACGATTAACACCACTGGCATCCCACGGTGTGGCCCAGTGGTGGAATTGGTGACCAGAAAAATCGGCTCTTGAAAAAAGATGGTTTTTCAACAAATTTTTAACATGAATAATAAAAGGAGGGGGCAGTACCAGTCCCCTTCGGACCGCCCCTGCTCTGGACGATAATCTGCATATTACTTTTTCAGGAATTATCGTTTTTTTTTGGAGTTTTGTTCCAGCAGGGATTAAATAGCGACTGGTCTTAGAGGAAGGAGAAAATTTTCTGACGGTTACCCGTAGAACGTTCTCAGAGAATGTATCTGCACCGCCGTACCTCGAAGAGGCCCTGAGGCGGGTGAACCTCGTGTGCACCATGATTTTCATGGGAATGATCCGGGTTATAGGTTGGCGTTCATTGGGCACTTCCCGTTTCTGTGTCTGCATATGAGGCTTTTAGTCGTCACCTCGGTTCCAGTTGATCCGGAAATGCTGGTTAAAAACGACGAATAAGAATCCGCGGGTCGAGTACCCCGGGGATCCCGGATTTCTGAATGAGGATGAGGATGAGGGATTGACCCGGTCAATTCCCATCAGGCATTTGATTCAGATTCCATTCCAGGCAGCAGAGAATTACAGGGTTAAAAAAACTGATCAAAATTCAACTGCAAAGGAGGCTCAACGTCACAGGCGAGATGGTACATGCGGCGTCTCACCCTTCTTGGCAGGTGAATGGCCGATCCGATACTTTCATCGATGATCACCCTCCTTCTTCCTTCGATGAGGTTATCGGCATGGGTGACGATCTTCTCCTCGGTTGTCCGCGGGATACAGTCCCTCGGAGACAGCCGGAGAAGGGTGCATTCGTCGGCGGTGAGGCCTGCACCGGTATGGCATTCGACAATCCGGGCGATCTCCTCGCTGATCCCGAGGGAACGCAGGTAGTCTGCTCCCTGCTGTGCATGCAGGATCGAGTGTGTCGTTCCCCTGCCGATATCGTGGAGTATTGAACCCTCACGTACCAGATCAACCCGGACAAGGGCATCGAGGGCCGCGTACCCGAGCGCAACCTGCTGTACGGCTCTGCAATGAGCGATCACTTTTTCGTTGCAGCCTGCCTTACGCAACAGGTCCTCGCAGGATTTATCCGGTTGGTACTTGCATGACCCAGGGATTTCCTGATATCGCCAATCCTCTGTTTGAGCGAGCGCAGGAGCATCTCGTTATCAAAGTGGGTTACTGCTTTTCCGCAGCCCGGACAGTTGAAATCACAGCCCATGGCCTGCGGGAACGTGAACAGGATCTGGCAATCCTTGCAGATGAAGAAATCATTTTCTTCCTCATATCTCTCCCGGCGTTCAAGTTTCTCGAGCACGAGGGCCATATCTTCACGGATTGCATCATATATATGATCAATGCGAAGCTGCCAGAGATAGGTCAGCCAACCGGTCTCGTTGTTTTTGATCCGGTGATATTCTGCCAGCCGTTTCTCATAAAGGGTATACAGTGTATGCCTCACCGAATTCAGGTTGATGCCGGTCTTTGCCGCCAGATCTTCATCGCTGTGCTCACCCTCGCGCGGAAACCGTTCAATAAGGTTAAGCCCTTCATCCTTCACCAGGCGGTGAAGATATGCACGAAGTGCGGGATCTTTCAGCAGGTCATCTATGGGGTCCATCACCGTATGTATTGTCGGACGGTGCTAATATGCTTATCCAGAAGAGACAAGGCACCTTCCCGTGTCTCACCCCAGCCAAACACGCTGATCAGCGCCTGATCTGCCTCAAAAAATGTGCCCGGCCAAGGAATATCGGCGACATACGCTGCCAGGTGTCTGAGGTCGTCGGTGAGGGTCAGATCCCTGTCGGCAAAGAGGATGGTGCGGACCGCAACCTGCCGGGGAGATATGAGAGATTTGGGAAGTTTTCCTTCGCAGGCATCGACGTGATACTGGAACAGGTTACACCCATACGCCATCTCAACGGTATCGATCGTTCCCTGGAACCGTGGATTCACCTCAATTGCATAAGCCGTGTCATGCTCCAAGAACAAAATCGATTCCAATGGTTCCGGTGCACCCGCTTGCAGCAGCGATACGTTCGGCCATGGCAATCATGTCTCCACGGAGCGGATGATCTACAGGTGTCACCGATCCGCAGAAACCAAACCTTGATGCACCGCTTCCCTGCAGGAGCTGCTCATTCGCTGCAACCGCCCGGGCCCGGGTGCCATCCGAGACACAGCAGACACTGGCCGGGGTTCCCTCAACAATCTCCTGACTGATGTAGGGAATCCCTGGATACATCTCCTCCCACAACAAAAGTCCGTCAGCATCCCGGACAATCGTGTTCCTCCAGCCTCCGGCACCCCTCCTGGGTTTGACCATGACAGGATACGTTCCCGAAAGATGCGAGTCGCGGCACGGGAACTCCGATACCTTCAAAAAAATGCTGGGTGTCCAGCTTATCAAGAAAACGCCGGACCGTATTGCGGGGAGTCCCGCAGAGGGGGACCGGGACGGGAAGATCTTCTGCACCGGATGTGGGGATAAAGAGATCAAAATGGTGGCGCCTGCATAATCTGTCTACTGCATCGGGAAGATCGGACAAGCTCCTCGAATTTTTCCCGGTCTGAGGTATACCATGACAGGTCCTGGTCACAAAAGTGATCGACCGCACAAACCTCGTACCCTGCACGCGCCGCCGACCTGGCAACATGCCGGGTGGAAAACCCGGCAACGAGTACCCTCCCCTTCACATCTCCTCCGTCTGCTTTCCTGCCGGAGAGGGGATGATCCGTATCCGGGCACCGGGGAATTCCCGGGTGAATTCCTGGCCGGAAAAAAAATGATCGAGGAACAGGGCCAGGCTCGATATCTCTGAATGCGGCTGGGAGGTCACAGCAACATTATAATCGGCAAGCCCGTAGATCTCCCCGGGGACTTTCTCGGCCCCTACAATAACCAGAATCTTACCGTGAGATGCCTTCACGTCATTGATTACATCCGGGAGATTAAGGCCGTACATGGTGAGATGGACAACGATTCCCCCATCAGCCTTCCATTCGCGGATACAGGAACGCCATTTCACATTATCCTCGCAGAAGAAGGTACCTCCCCAGCGATCGACCACGTCACGAATACTCTGGACGACTCCCTTGTCTGAAGTGGCAAGATACATTCCCTGAGCACCCAGTGCACGGGCCGTCAGTCCGACATGGGTCGTTACCCGCTGATCGCGTTCGGGCCGATGACCGATCCGGAGAATGACAACTTCATGTTCCGTCATGCTACGTTTTTTTCTCCCGGATAACACCGTTTTCGATACAATACGGAAGATCTTTTGAGTACTTTAGTTCGCAGAGCAGAAGAGCCTCTCCGATGGCGAGCGCCCGTACCATGCCATCTCCCTGCTCTATCAACAGGTTCCGTTCCAGGCGTTCAAGCGATTTTTCAACGGCGGTCAGGTCGAACCCGCTCACCGCGACAAGATCTTCTGTCGTCGAGGAAGGCTGTCGTGCTACGAGATGGTATATCAGCCAGTCCGCATCCTCATCTTTCATCTGTATGCATTCCTCATCGTGACGAATAAGGGTTATTGTTTTTTTTAGCTTTGTTGAAATCCTCACACTATTCTTCTCAACGCTCTTGGGGTCTACGGCACGTAATGCCTCCGCCCCCGCCGCTGTGGCATCCTCTCAGCGATAATTCCAGAGAAGGTAATACAACACAATCCCAAAGCGCAGGGGCGGTTCGGGGGGACAGGCACTGTCCCTTCCGATAATAGACATGTGCAATTTGTTAAAATCTTAGGGTTTCAACTGAGCAGTTTTTTTCATAAGTGGTTGAGCCGGCTTCACCATTTTTTTATACATCGGCGACTAATGGGTGGCAATGAGTTCCAACGATACCTCGCTTCCCTTTCAAAAGCTCGTAGAAACTGCAGATTATCTGTTTAATGCATGCGAAGAAGATGTCAGATGCCTGTCACAAAGAATCGAGGCGCTCGAACCCGGAATTCGGAACGAACTGCTGGTCTCGGACCTCCTGAATGCATGGCAGGTGTTTTATTATTTCTTCAGGCTGGAACCCGATGAACTGATGCAGGAACGGCTCGAACTGGAGCCAGCTTCGTCACTTGTTCATGGGGTAAAAATCGATGAAATCGAGCCCCTTGAACTGATTTTTTCTGTCGCGAACAGGGAACCGGTGATCATTATATCCGATGGTGAACAACCTCTGGCCACGTTCAGGGGAACAACCGCATATGCCGAAGGGCTGAAGTACATGGAAAATCCACCTTACTGAACCAGATTTCAAAGATTTTTTTTGGGTCTGTTGAAATCCTCATACTATTTTTCTCAACGCTCTTGGGGGTTACGGCACGTAATGCCTCCACCCCCGCCGCTGTGGCATCCCTCTGGAGCGATAATTCCAGAGAAGGTAATACTACACCATCGCAAAGGCCAGGGGGGGGAACAGGCACTGTCCTCTCCGGTAATAGATGACTCGTAATTTGTTGGAAACTTAGTATTTCAACAGAGTCGATTTTTTTTCACAGATAGAATCAATTCAAAGTCCTGACAGGTGTTAGGCCGGGTTTTCTGGTTAATCCGACCTTGATTTCCATGTTTTTCGTTCGTATATTTCCTGCTTAAGGAAAGCGTATATTGTCAGGGGTATCATGCCTTGAAGAAAAGACCGGAAAAATGAGTGCACGCTGCTGCATAGTAAAAAAAGTTGTTATCAGGAATCCAACAAAAACCGCCGACCAGACCAATAATGGAGCAGATGAGCTGATGAAAAACGAAAGGTCCATTATTACCGGGACAGAACCAGAGCGCAAATCTCCCTTAGGGATGCCTGAAAATCGATCCATTCAGGATTCACCGGAAACAGCACAAAAAAGATCCACCGCGGGATTGTCCCTGATTATCCACAATTCATACGAGGAATTACCGGAGCAATGCCATGACCCGTGGCCGCATACCGGTACGTGCCCGTAAGGAGGCCGATCCTGTTGCAGAGAAGCGGGGCATTGTCCAGCACTACCAGCGTGAGCCCGGCACGCTCTGTGATTTTGCCATCATGAGCCCTGGTATTGTAGCGCATGTCCGGATCAAATGCGTGCGCAGGCTTGGCAGTATTGGAGAGGAGACAGGTCGGGAGCCTGCCGCAGAGGCCACAGCGCTCCGGATCATCGCGTCATCACGCGAGATCTCCCGCGAGATCTGGCTCTGTTCGCCACGGTACGCATGGCGGTTCTTCCGGGTCCTGGACCACTCGCTGGCAGAACTCGGGCGGGACGGGATGCTGCTCCCGACAGCATCACCCCGTGCGATTATACACGGGACCAGCCTGGCTCCAGCCGGATACCGGGTAATACACCGGTTCATGATATCCCCGGACCATCCTCACCGTAAACCTCCCTTCCGTCGGAAGATACCTCTTTTTGGACATAGGGTGATCTCATGTTGGGCAGTTTCTCAAATTGAGGTTATTTTGGCAAACGGAGGTCATTTTGAACAAATCTCTCGGATCGCTGTCCGACACATTATTCGGAAAAATGCGGAATTCGGGAAAGATGGATGTAAATTCATCCGGATATGGCTGATTTGAGCCCGGTTCCGATGAGAACACGGTGAAGCCGGAATGTGCGCAAACAGGCTCAATTGCCCGGTGGATCGGGGGGATGTGATGAGGGAAAATACGTGTCCTGCGGGATCCTTCACTATTTCTATACCATGTTACGGGGGAAACAACCACGAAAACAGGGAGTTCCGATAGGAAATCACCTGATTATCACCGATCTCCTGCACTTATCAGTTGCTCATTCACAACCGCAGGGACAATCGGCGGAAGCATTCCCCATTCTACCACCATCTCCCCCATAAGTGCAAAAACACCCAAAACTTCTGAAGGGTCAATCCGATCGAGAACAGATTGATCTGTCGGGCGGATCTGGTTGCATACCGAGGTTGCCCACGCATCCGCGAGCGCCACATCGGAGGAGAAGACCGTTACCGCATCTGCCATGCCAAAGGAGACGGATGGTCCGACCGTTGCCGATGAGGTGCAGATCCCCAGCATGTTCTTCTGCGGGGGGACAACAAAGGCGATCCGGTCAGAAAGCGGCGCTTCACCGGCATGGACTCCTACCCGGATCGGGCGGTCACTGATAAGGGCGATATCGCCACCGTTATCGATCACCCCGAATACAGCACCTGCATCCGCCATCGCCTCAACACCGGCCCATGCAATCGCCCCGGCCACCGCTGCCATCGGTCCGACACCGGCCCTGCATGTTGCATCTGCCATCCGTCCTGATGATCAGCTCATCGGAATCCGGCACGTACGGGATCAAAGGTGACCTGAAAAAAAGGATCGCGGGCGATATACGCCTCCAGGACCTGCCGGGCTTCAATCATGCCTTCCTTTGCCGCCGCGATATGATTCTGTCATCGGCAAGGATCGTTGCAAAGGTCTCGCGGAACCGGAACGGTTCACGGATCATAGCGGAAGCGTAAGGGCCTGGTGCGGGCATGCATCGATGCACTTGCCGCAGAGGATACATTTCTTCTCTTCCAGCTGCAGGCGGAAATTCCTGTCCAGCGAGAAGACCTCGCGGGGGCAGATGCTGATGCATGCCCCGCAGTCCACGCATTCGCTCTCGTTCACGCTGATCCCATGTTCGAGGATGTGCACCGTCGCACCGAGGCGGATCATCGTGTCGCTGACCAGCTTGCACTGCTCATCCGGGACATCGATCAGCGCCTCCCCCTCGGACGAATCGATCACTGCCCGTTCCACATTGATCAGGACACCGGTGTCACGCACTACCTGCGCGATGATCGGTTTTCTTCCTTTCTTGCGCGAGAATGTCACCAGCAGTTTCATTTCAGCCACCTCCCGCCGAAGAGTTTCCCGAGATTCATTGCCGTGAGCATCGCAATTACATGGTGCCCGCCGTCAACGACCGGCAGTGCACTGATATTATTCCGCTCCAGTTTCT
This sequence comes from uncultured Methanoregulaceae archaeon, assembly GCA_963721245.1. Classification (GTDB taxonomy): domain Archaea; phylum Halobacteriota; class Methanomicrobia; order Methanomicrobiales; family Methanospirillaceae; genus Methanoregula. The sequence goes on from CAVRIL010000006.1 coordinate 259,903, forward strand.
GCACGGCGATATCCACCGCCTCATCCGGTGTGGTTGTAATCACTTTCTTCTTCATGATATCTTTCACAAGATGCGCCTTTCCCGGGTTTGCAACCGCCTTGGAGATATCAAAGGTCGTAACAATACCCACAAGCACTCCTTCGCTGTCGATCACCGGCAGGTGGTTGGTCTCGCCTTTCAGGAGTTTCTTTGCTGCGGTGATGATCTCCACGTCCTGGCCGATACTGACAACCTGCCGGTCCATGATATCCAGCACCCGCGGGACCCTTGATACTCTCGATACATCGGCTTTGCCTGCTTTTTCGCATCGATCGGGCGGGTGGGAAGGGTGAGTTGCATGCTGCCCTGCTCAACCCAGTGTTTCAGCTCTTCAGCCACCTGACGCGCCTTCCGGAAGCTGGAGAGCGACGAGGTCCTGACTTCTTCCCCATTCATTTCAACGGTCCCGCTCCGCAGCTCTGCATAGGTCACCTTCCTGACTGCCGGGCGGCTCCGGCTCGGCACTCCGTAATCGAGGAGATCGACCGTGATGTCCTCGTCCCGGACAGCAGTTGCCCGCACCACATCAATATCAAGCACCGGGAGAGGGATGCCGAGCCCGACATAGAGCGTGACGCCGTATCCGGTCATGGTCGCTGCCCTGAGATAGTCCTGGGACATCTCTTTTAAGTCCCCGGTCACCATCAGGGTCCCATATCCCCCTGCAGGTGAGTGCTGGGTACCTTCGCCGATAACCATTCCCTGTGCCCCGCATAAGAAAATGGGAACACCGCTCCCGATCAGACGGAATTTCGGGTCATTGGAGATCGGGTTGAGCACGACCTGCACCGGAGATAGGAGACATTGGCACAGTTCGGCAGCAGCATCTCCCATGTAGGTGTGCAGTACGCGATCGGTGGAGTTGGTCGCGGCATTGTAGCGCTGGTAGGCATTGCGCGGGTTGCACATGATCGCCTGGTTCAGGTTCTCCAGCAGGAGATCGGTCGTGATCGTCCTTCGCGGGTAACAGTCGGTTCCCCGGGAACTTGCCCGGAGCTCGACGGATTTTCCTGACACAAGATCCTCGATCACATGCGCCCCGCCATACTCCTCTTCACGGGTATCCGACTGCTGGGTCGCACCGATATAGGTGTCGACCGCCGCCAGCCCGCCGTACGCTTCCACGTTGTTCAGCCAGATCCGTTCCATCCGGATGGGCGGTTCTGCATGCCCGAAGTTGATGAATGCACCTGACGAGCACATCGCCCCGAAGGTCCCGGTGGTGACCACATCCACCTCCTTGAGCGCCCCCTCCTCACCCAGCTCGGCAACGATCACGGGCATCTCCTCGGCGGTGACTACGCGTGCAGTACCGTCACGGATCCGCTCGTTGATCTGATCGATGGTCTTGTGCATGACCAGAAATACGCTTTTATGAATATTTAAATTAATTGTTATTACTAGTAGGTAATATATGATTATTTTAAGTCCTGGTGACTATATCCTTCTATGCATGTGCGTGCCTTCATTGAAGAGATGGAGCGGCTCGCTCCTCCTGACCTTGCCGAGGATTTTGATACGGGAAAGATCGGACTCATCGTTGAAGGAAGAGCGGAGATCGAACGGGTATGCTGTGCGCTGGATGCAACCCCATTCGTCGTGGAACAGGCGATTGCTGGCATCAGCCGATATGCTGGTGGTCCATCACACACCCCTCTGGACACCTCTCACTTCCCTGACCGGGCGGACTGCCGGAGCTGATGCGTGCCGTGCTCTCCGCTCAGATGAATCTCTATGTCATGCATACCAACTTCGACCGGGCACGGATACGGTGTCAATGATGCACTCGCAGAGCTGCTCTCGCTCACGGATATCGAACCCCTGACGACCAGGATGCATCGGCACCTGCTCCCTCACTTCTTCAGAGATCTCCCGGCGTCTCGGAGGCAATGTCCGTGTCTGGGGGGAGATGAAAAGGTGTACACCGGCTCGCGATTGGCTGCCGGCAGCGGTTTTGATCCTGCTACTCCTCGACGAGGCACATCGGAGAGGGGCCGATGCCTTCCTCTCGGCCGAGATGAAACACTCGGTTGCCCGGTCGTCCCCTCTTCCCTGCATCGAGGCATCCCATTATGCTCTTGAAGCACCGGCCATGCAGCGCCTCGCCACCAGAATGGGCTGGCAGTATATCGATGACCCTCCCATCCTGCAGATCATCCCATGAGCGATCTCTGGCAACGTCTTGGTGAAAAGCAGGGCTCTCGATGCTAATCCTCCGCATGCGAGATTGAAGAGACATTCGGCAACCGGGGGAAAAAAGCACTTGCTGCGCTCGATGCAGGAAAGATAACGAGATACCTGGATTTTTTTGTCGTCACCGGCAGGACGGCAGAATATGTGGTTGACGAAGACTTCTGCACCTGCGGGGATTTCATGTTCCGGAACAGGACCTGCTGGCACCTTCTGGCAGTGAGGATAGCGCAGGCAACCGGGATATATGAAAGCAGCGGATACCTGGTACCAGGACCGGTGGAAAAAGTAACCGGTCAACCATACACTAATTACCGTTCGTAATCAAACTGTACTGACGATTAAGTGATTTTGCATGCTCGAAGAAGAATACCAGCTCGAATATTTTAAGACACAGGGGCTGACACGCAAGATCTGCAAAAAATGCGGTTCTGCATTCTGGACGCGCGACGTCATCACGGGAGATCTGCGGGGACGCCCCTGCGAACCCTATAATTTTATCGGCAAAGCCCGTCTTCAGGACCCATACCCTCGACAGCATGCGGGAGGCATACCTCTCGTTTTTTGAAAACCATGGCCACACCCGGGTGGAACGGTACCCGGTGGTTGCACGCTGGCGGGACGATATCTACCTGACCATCGCATCGATCGCGGATTTCCAGCCGTTCGTGACCGGCGGGATTGTACCGCCTCCGGCAAACCCGCTCACCATATCCCAGCCCTGCATCCGGCTCAATGATCTCGACTCCGTCGGCAGATCCGGGCGCCACCTCACCACGTTCGAGATGATGGCCCACCATGCCTTCAACACTCCCACCGAAGAGATCTACTGGAAAGACCGGACGGTCGAACTCTGCGACCAGTTCATCGCGTCCATCGGGGGAAATCTCAACGAGGTCACCTACAAGGAACATCCCTGGATTGGCGGCGGCAATGCGGGCCGAGCGTTGAGGTCCTTATCGGCGGACTCGAGATCGCGACGCTTGTCTTCATGAGCCTCGGGCGGCAGAAGACCCAGGGACCGGGATACGAGCTGAACGGCGAGATGTACTACCCCATGAATCTCCGGATCGTCGATACCGGGTACGGGCTTGAACGGCTTGTCTGGGCATCCAAAGGTTCGCCCACGATCTACGATGCGGTCTTCCCCGAGATGGTCAGCAGGGTGATGGGTTCTGCCGGGCTCCTGCACATCCTCGACAACAAGGAATACACAAAGATCCTTTCCCTGAATGCAAAATTCGCCGGTCTCATGGACATCTCCGGCACGAACCTCTTACCAGCTGCGGAAGAAGGTGGCAGCGGCGATCGATGTCTCACCGGAAAAACTCGACAAGATGATCACCCCGATCGAGAAGGTCTACGCGATCGTCGATCATACCCGCTGCCTTGCCTACATGCTCGGTGACTGCATCGTGCCCTCCAATGTCCGGGAAGGCTACCTCGCACGGCTCGTCATCCGGAGAACCCTGCGGATGATGAACGAGCTGAACATACAGGAACCCCTTGCCGACCTGATCGAGGAACAGACGAAGATCATCGGCATGAACTCATTTGAACAGGATATTTCCGTTGTCCGGGAGATCGTTGACCGCGAAACCGTGAAATTCGCATCGACCCTTGAACGCGGGACGAGGATTGTCCAGAAGATTGCAAAGTCATACAAGGCAAAGAGCCAGCGGGTCCCGCTCTCCGAGATCATGACCCTCTATGACTCCCATGGCATCCAGCCGGAGATGGTCAGGGATATTGCCTCAAAGGAGGGTGCAGTCATTGACCTGCCCGACAATTTCTATTCGATGGTTGCGGATATGCATTCCGAATCGAAAAAAGAGCTGGCGGAAGACAAGACCACGGACTATTCCGGGCGGATCGCAGGACTTCCGCCGACCCGGAAACTCTACTACGAGCAGTCATCCGATATCGAGTTTGAAGCGGTCGTGCTGGATTTCTTTGACGGGTACGTGGTAATGGACCAGACGCTCTTCTACCCGGATGGTGGCGGTCAGCCTGCAGATACCGGGACCCTGGTCAGTTCCGACAGCATGGTCAGGGTGGATGGCGTAATAAAGATCGGCGAAGTGATCCTCCACCATATCACCGGGGGTATCCTCCGCCGCGGGGAACGGGTAAAGGGGATGGTTGATGAGGAGCGGCGATGGTCCCTGATGCGCCACCACACCGCGACCCATATCCTCCTCCATGCCGCAAAAGATGTGCTTGGAGCACACATTCACCAGGCAGGAGCACAGAAAGGTAGCGAGAGTTCACGGATAGATATCCGGCACTTCAAGCATATCACTCCGGATGAACTCCGGAACATCGAGACGAAGGCAAACCGTATGATCATGGAGAGCCTCCCGGTTGAGATCTCGGTTGAGGACCGCACGAAAGCCGAGCAGAAATACGGTTTCTCCCTGTACCAGGGAGGTGTACCCCCGGGAAGGGATATCCGGGTGGTGAAGGTTGCCGGCGATATCGAGGCCTGTGCCGGTACCCACTGCCAGAACACCGGCGAAGTCGGCGTCATCAAGATCATCCGGGTTGAGCATATCCAGGACGGTATCGAACGGATCGAATTTGCCGCCGGTGTCGCTGCGATCTTTTATATGCAGCACCTTGAACAGATTGTCGCATCTTCCTGCAGAGGTCCTGTCGGTCCAGCCCGAGAACCTCCCGTCATCGGTCCAGAGGTTCTTTCAACGAATGGAAAGAGCAGAAGAAAGGATATCGATCGGATGAGTGCCCGGCTTGTCGAGCTTGAAATACAGACGCTCGTTGCAGAATCGATCGGGGGGTATCGGTGTGGTCATCAAGCGTATCGATCTCCCGGCAAAAGAACTCGCCTGCACTTGCAACCTCCGTATCAGACGACGGAGGGGTTGCCCTCATTGCCGGGACCGGAGATACCGTGCGGGTGGTGCTCACATCCGGTGACGCCCGGGTAAATGCCGGCGAGATCATCAGCCAGGTCTGCAGTCTTCTTGGGGGCAAGGGTGGCGGCAAACCCTCAATGGCCCAGGGTGGCGGACCGGATGCCGATCAGCTCGATCTTGCCCTGAAAGTTGGACGCGAACGGATAATCGCAGCACTGCATGGCTGACGATGATTGTAATCCTTGAACCGGGCGATGAGCGGGCGCAGAAGATCTCCAAAGCGATGGGGAGCCAGACCGCAAGCGATATCCTCCAGCTCCTCGCAGAAAACCAGAAGAGTCTGACGGAGATCACGGAACGACTGGCTATCCCGCTCACGACGGCAAAATATCATATGGAAAACCTGCTGGATGCCGGGCTGATCTCGGTTGCCGAGACACAGGTACAGCGTCAAGGGACGGGAGATAAAGATCTACTCGCTGACAAACCAGCTCCTGATCGTTGCACCCCGCACCTCCAATGTTCGTTCGCTGCTGCTGAAATATGCATCACTGTTCTGCATTGTCATCCTTGGAACACTTGCCCTGTCCCTTGTCTCCCCTCTTCTTGGCAATGAAGGAACTGGTATAAACGCCCCGGCTGCCCTTCAGGCAAACCGGGAGACCGGGATCATCACGACAAAGGCGGTCGCCGAATGCTGTCTTCCCAATACAACGATAACTCCTGAAATCACCCTTGCCGGATCAAAAGGGATAACCGATCTTGGTACTGCAAACCTCACGGCTGTGCCATCGCCCCTGGTGACACTCGCGCCAACAATGCCGGGAACTCCTGCACCTGCTCCTCTGGGTTACGGTGCCCCGGCAGCAGCAGGACTGGATCCGGCACTGGCATTTTTCCTGGGCGGTCTACTGGTTATCCTCGTGCTAGTTGTCTATGAAGCATATCTCTGGAAGAAGAGGAGACCATGAGCGGGTAATTACAACAACCAATTTTTAATTTTCCAGAGATTGGATAATGTGTTCGAATAAGCAACAAACCCACACTTAAAGTCCATGCATAGTTCAATTTCTTTGGCTCTGGAAAATCACCAGGGAAGCGGGAGTTCGCATTTCTTACCTTAAAATCTGAATCTTTAGGAGGGTTCCCAGCCTCGGGGCCTCTCCGAGGCACGGCGGGGCAGGGACATTTTTTTATTCAACTTTCTGCTCAAATCATCAGGTTATCGGATTCCTTTCATGAGTCTGAGGCAAGGTATTTTTAATCCGCCCCTATCGGAACCTACCGTGAGAGACGATATCCTCCTGAAAAGCGACAACTCCCGGAAAGGTAATACAACACAATCGCAAAGCGCAGGGGCGGTTCGGGGGGACAGGCACTGTCCCCTCCGAATAGGGGATTCCCAAATTGTTGAAATCTTTGGGTTTCAATTGAGCGAAAAATATCAGTTCCCTAATCTAAGATAGAAAAAGTGCATCATTTTTAACAAACTGGTTTTTGGATCATATCATGATTATCGGTTCTATCGCTTCATGGGGGTCGCCATAGCGGCGGGGGTGGAGGCAATGCCGAGGCCCCCCAGGAGCGTCATCAGTTGTAAATTCTGATCAATCAGCAGACAGAATTAGCCGCTGGAATGGTGACTTTCCCTAATTTTAATCAACCTCTTGAGAAGACTTCGCATCCTTTGGGTTGCATGTCGGCGGTAGGGGGAAAGAGCAATAGTATCCATATTCCAAAGAACCGTCAGGATATATTTTCCTTGAATTCTTCTGCGAAAAATAGGTTATCTCCTGCTTTCCCGGGCCCGGTACGGGTAAAAAAAAGAAGGAATTATCTAACGCTTCCCTGGCCTGAACATTGCCAGTAACCCGATTACGGCGACCGCCGCTCCGACAGGGAGGAGGGAAAGAGGAGACTTGGTGGTCGTCGGAAGAGGGGTGGGAGGCATGGTTGTCGGCCGTGAGGTAATGACCGTTGTTTTGGGAACGGTTGTCGGTGACGTCATCACCGGAGCAGATCACGTTGAATGTCTTCACGCCGATATACCCACCTGAATCCTTGAAGTATACATCATATTCTCCGGGCCCGTTTACCGTTACCTTCTGGGTAAATATCCCGGCCCCGGTTCTCAAATCAAGTCGTGTGCCGATAAATTGTGGCCCGAAGACAACACCATCCGGTCCCCTGACCTCAAGATTAACACCGTCATTTCCGAGTTTGAGAATTGATCCCTCGATCCTGAGCGCTTCATCAAGGGTCTGGGATACCGGGGAGGTAATCGTGATGTCCCAGAACGGTCCAGAATCCTGGGGAGCTGCCAGGTCACCGAATCCGATGACAGTTTCCCCTCCTCAAGACCGTTAAACTGGACCTCGACCTTATATTGGCCGCCCGGGCAATCCTTTCGTATCAAACAACTGGTACAGGGTTGCATGATTTTCCTGGATCGTAACAGATGATCCGGCTGATGGCGAGTTGCAGTGTAACCTGACTGGTACAACGCAACATCAAACGTGGTCCCGGCGGGGAAGTTGCTGTCGACAGAACATTTTAAGCGGAATACCGACCTGCACCGTTTCCGGACAACTCGAGATACATCTGGTATGCAGATGCCGTCCCGATGATACACATCAGGCATAATGCGATGAGTATGATCCTTTTCATGTCTACAGCATCGAATGGCCGAAATTAAAAGGTTTCTCTTAACAGCAGAGTGAAAAAGTATGAATCAAACGAGCGATTTACGGGTATATATCATACCATGCCAATGAAATTATTCAGGAGCAGAAGACCGATCGCGCCGCTCTTCTCCGGGATGGAACTGGACACCATACGCATTGTCCCTTCCGACCGAAGATGCAAAAGGACAGATATACTCGGTTGTCGTGAGGGTGATATTCCGGTGTCGGTCTCCGCATAAAAGGAATGGACAAAATAGACATATTCCTCCCTGCCCGAATCCGGCAAAGAGCGGGTGATCAGTCTGTTCGATGGTGCAGGGAGTTCCAGCCCATGTGGGGAACTTTCTGTCCCGAACCCACGGGGAAATCGCTTTACCTGCCCCGGAACAAGCCCAAGCCCGCGGTGAATCGCCGTGTTCCTCGCTGGTGTCCATCAGCATCTGCATTCCGAGGCAGATTCCCAGGAGGGGAACATCACGTGTTGCCTCCATGACGGTTGTCCTTCAGGCTGCCGAGCTGATCCATGCCCTCGTGAAACGCACCGACACCGGGGAGCACGAGGCCGTCCGCTGATGCAATCTCATCTTTTTCCGAGGTGATAACGGCATGCGCCCCGGCCTTTTCAAGCCCGCGGATCACACTCCGCAGGTTTCCCAGTCCGTAATCAATAATGGCTATCTTCTTCATCCGTGCACCCTTCCCTGAGCCGCCACCTGCCTTCACGTGATCCATTCCGGTGGAAGCCCGCTGTTTTGTTGCCATTCTTCAAGCTGGGAACGCCATCCTGCCCAGAGTGCGGGATACTCCGCCTCGATCATGTGGATCAATGCCATATCGCTTGACGGGCACATGAAACATCCGATCCGGTCCAGGTGATGCTCGTACAGGATATTATGGGGAGCATGCTCCCGCATCAGGTAAAGCCAGACATGGAGTGCGGTCCAGTTGTGGATCGGTGCGGCTGAGAGCTGGGAACGCACGTTTGAATTCCGCCAGACCCGGTCGCTCGTGCGCCCGTGTAGCCGATTCATATCTTCTCTGGCCGATAAAGGAGAGACACTCCCCCCACCGTTCGCGGATCAGGTCTGCAACAGGGGTCAGCTTACAGACCCTGCAGCACCAGCGGGCATTCACGGCAGGCGGGACCCTGATCGTCGAATGTGTCCCGGAATTTTGTGTTCCCGTCTGTACGGATCAACTCGAGCCCGTACTGCCGGGATGCTTCCTCAACATTGGCATAGGTTTCGGGAAACTCCATACCGGTATCGGCAAAGAGCATCGGTACGCTGCCAATGGCCTTTGTCACCACCAGCAGTGTGGCCAGGCTGTCCTTTCCTCCGGAATAGGACACGTTTGCCGGGAGATGCGGGTTCCGTGGCGGCGACTTCCTGGACGAACCGGATGGAGGAAGATTCGCGTCTGCAGCAGCTCATCGGCATTTGCCCTCACTGCGGCGTCCCATGTTGAGGTTCCCGGCACGATCGTTGATGCGATATTCCTGCGGGTCCTGACAACCGGCCCTTTCTTCATCTCCCGTGCAACAGCCGCATCAACCTTTGCCCGCCCGACACCGACACACGATCCGTCCTTGCCAAGGATGAACACTTCATCCCCTGCCCGTACTGTATCTTCAATGAATACGAGCCCGGGGGCAAGGACACTCATGTGCTGGTCCCGGATGAACGGGATTGCGTCATCGTCAACAATGAGGATATCGTTTTCCGGGGGAGAACAGCGTGCAGGCTTCAGGGCGGGGAACAGGTTCCCAGCGCCGCTCCAGCGGGAAATACCGGATAATCCCGGCAATTCCACCGCCTACGACGATTTCTTCCATCCGGTCATGATCCGGCACCTTGTTCAGCAGCGCGAGGTGACCGTCCGGAATCAGGGGTGCACCAAAATGCTCTTCATAGATCCGGTTGATACGTTCAAGATCTGCCGGAAACGCCGGGCGGGCATCCCCCGGGGGAGTTACGGGAACCTCCCGGGTTTCCGCGCCACAGGCACAGATTTTTGCAAGCACCGGCGCATGGCAACGATCGCACCAGCGCAGAAGAATCTTCCCAAGATAAGACGGACGCATCTTCTCTACGTATTAGCTCTACGGGGATAAGAATAGCTGGGAATACCAACTGCAACAGGAAAAATACCGGATTATCACAGGATTTGTTTTTCTCGCGAAATTGAGACTCTGTTGAAATCCTCAGTTTTCAATAAATTGCAAATCACCTGTTTTCGGAGGACAGTGCCTGTCCCCCCGAACCGCCCCTGCGCTTTGCGATGGTGTTGTATTACCTTCTCTGGAATTATCACTCAGAGGGGATGCCACAGCGGCGGGGGCGGAGGCATTACGTGCCGTAGACCTAAAAGAGCGGTGAAAAGAATAGTGTGAGGATTTTAAAAAGCTGAAATTCAAATTTTTTTATGTTTGATCAAAAACGATTCGGGAGAATTGATAACTGCAATTCTCCACACAGTACAGTATTCCATGATTGATACCTGGCTTTTTACTGCAGTCTGCCTTGTCCTGCTCGCGATATGTGCAGTCCTGCGAATCATCATCACCGGACCTTCAACGGATGACAGGTTTGTCGCAATGAACGCTGCCATCACCATCGCTGCAGGCTCAGCCCTCGGGCTTGGCATCTCCTGGGGGGATCTTTTTATGCTGAATATGTTCGTCATCCTCATCGCTTTTGCATATGCAATCATGTTTTTCATGGCACGATCAAAGGACGGTGAAATGGCATGACCTCCCTGCTTATTGATGCAGGAATATTCCTCCTTCTTGCTATCAGTATAGGCTTTGCAGGAATCGGGATCATCGGCCTCTTCATGTTCCCCGATATCCGCACAAGGATGTATACGGCGACGAGAGCGCCCGTCATCGGTGTCGGATCCATGATGCTTGCCGGGATGCTGTACGCTCTTTCCACCTTCTTTTCCGGAGGAGCGGACGGGTATCTCATTCTTTTCCTTGATGCTGTGGTACTCCTGGGAATTGTCATCGCAGCAAATACTCTGATGTACCGGCGTATCCTGAAGCGGCTGAAAACAGGTACACTTATGTAAGGTATCCCAAAAGCCGGCCGATACCGAAGAATAATTCAAAAAAATTTTCAGGCTCCTGATATGTCCTGGCAAAGGTGTATCCGGCAGAGATTATTACGGGGCCAGCACAGAAATTTGTCGCCCTATTGATCCTTTCTTTGTGAATCCACCAGTTATTTGGAGGATTGCGCATTTCGCACTTTATTCCTGAAAGAATTCGTTCTTGTTCTGATACTGACATTTTGCTGGTCAATAAGTAATGGTTGATAGGGATTCTATGCTCCAAAATGGCGTTGTGACCAAAATATTTATTAATTTATAGATTAATGAATTTTATAACCCTTTCCGGTAGGAGGTGGAAGACACATGGCAGCAGCAAAGAAGGCAGCGGCAAAGAAGCCGGAAGCAAAAAAGCCAGTCAAAAAGGCGGCACCGAAGAAGAAATAATCTTCATTTACACCAAGACTTTTTTTAATCTGTTTGCAGTGAGCTTGTTGAATGCATCAGTCACTGGTTCCAATTGATCCGGTTCCTTCCTGTGCGGGTATTTTTTTGGTTTTTCAGACAGCTGCCATGTCCTTACGCCATCCGGCAGGATTTGAGGAAGGGAAGATCATTCCATCCGTAGAGGAATCTTAACCCGGAGAAAATCAGAAATTATACCTATCGGAGAGAATATCAATTACCAGGATATGACCGGACAAATCCTCCTGTTCGGCCGTTTCAACAGGTTCCGGCGAAAGAGGGGGGCGCCTTTTCTCCGGTAACTGATTTGAATCCGGGCGATGCATTGCATCAATGCCTTGCATCATTTTTTAATATTAAAATAAGATCAGGATACCAGACCTGATGGTGATCTCATGAGTTATCGCTTAAACCTCGAATTAATAGTTACACAACCGGTATTACTTGCGGTTAAGAATTACGATATTAACCTGCCTGAGATCTGTATTACTTCAATACTCAATGAGATCGACAGGCTCAACAGCATAACCGGCGCGGTAGCCCAGACAACGGCATCGAGGGACACGGAAATCCGGGAGCTGAAAGAGGCACTGCAGTTCATGAATGACAAACTGGAGAAGGCTGAAGCTGCGCTTGCTGCACAAAAGCAGTGGAAATGGCATCGATAAAACGACTCTTTTTTTAACCAGACTACACGTCAGTCCGGCATTCACTTCTTATAATTAACCAATCTCAGGGCGAGATCCGGAAATAGCATAATTCCTCCGGGCAGATATCCAAATGGTATCTTAAAGCGATCTGACCATTGAAGTACTGTATCATGTGAAGAGACACAAAAATCAGAATGTTATGAAAAAGAAGGTGCCATTCTCAAATGAGTACGTATGCCGACTGTGAGAAATGGAAAAATTTAAAAGTAAACCTGACTCAATTTTCTATGGATATTTGACGATATTAAAATTATATAAACCCCTTTATTTCCAGTGGAGATTTCCCCGTTGATGGTCGTCGTTGTAATTCTCCGGATTAATCATTACCCGGACTTATGTAACAAAGCTGATCTTCAGCTTCAAATTCAGCGAAAAAATAAAATAAAAAATAATTTATACGCCTTTATTTAATGTAAACAGGAGACCCCCCTGGAGATATTTTAATGATTAATGAAATCCTTGAAATCCTTATTGTAGAAGATAATATCATCATCCAGCAGGTCATCGAAATTTGTCTTATTTCTTTGGGGTATTCAGTATGTGGTATAGTATCAACCGGAGAGGCCGCCATTGATTTCATCAGGGAAAAGAAACCAGATGCCGTCCTGATGGATATCACCCTTGACGGTCATACGGATGGGATTGATGCAGCCATCGCAATCAAAAAGTTATATCCGGTCCCGATAGTTTTTCTGACATCTTCTGCAAAGGCAGAAGATCTTGAACGTGCAAAAAAGATACCTGCCGACGGTTTCATTGGTAAACCTTTCAGGGATAGAGATATTCATTGTGCCTTGAAATCAGCCATTCCGAATCCCTGCGATACTAGTCGATAGGAGATCCTGGATAAAAAAGAGTACGCCTTACGGCAGAGTGCGCCGACCGGGACTCGAACCCGGGTTTAGGCGTTGGCAACGCCTAGTGATAACCACTACACTATCGGCGCAGATGTGCTCTGAAATGTGAGCATTCATACAATTTAAGCATATCGAACCGACGGGGACAGAACACTGCATTTTTTATCCGCCTGATGAAAAAACCGGGGATACATAAATTCTGTCGGGAAGATACGGGTGACCTTGCATCTGGCCGGGATTGTGTTGATCCACAACAATTCCAGCATCTTAATGTAACGCAATCGCTCTAATTTACTATCAGATGATCCCGCTCTTTGTGGATTGTTCGGGCAAGCGTATCGTTATCTTTGGAGGAGGGGAGGTTGCATCCCGGAAAGCTGCATATTTTTCCCGGGAGGCAGACGTACTGGTCGTCAGCCGATCATTTTCACCAAAAATCACCGTTCTTCCTGTCAGACAGGCACTGACTGACGTAAAGAAGGCCTCTGATGAAGAAATCCTGAAGATTATCACCAACGCGTTTCTCGTAATCGGGACCCTGCCCGATCCCGCCCTGAATAACCGGATTGGGGAGATCAGTAAAAAACGGCAGATCCTGTTCAATAACGCCGAGGGTGTACCCGGGGACGTCATCATACCTTCAGTGACCGGGGGCAATAACTTCCAGCTGGCCATCAGCACAAAGGGCAGCAGCCCGGCAGTTTCCCGGTTCATCAGGGAGCAGATTGGAGCTGCACTATCCTGCTCTCGATGAGATGGTGGCATTGCAGCGCGAAATGCGCATGCAGCTGAAACGGTATGTGAACCTCACCTGCAAAGAGGAATGCGATTCTCCGCGAAATTTTACATGACCGTACTGTATGGGAAGCCCTGCAGGAAAATCCGGAAGAGGTGCGGGAGCAGTTGAAGGGGAGGTACCTTCATGACTGAATCTGATCCGGCACCGATCGCCATTGCCGGCGTGAGTCATCACATAACAAATGTCAGGGCGATTGAAGCGTTCCGGTTCCCGGATGAACCTGCTCTGCTCTGTTCGAGCCGGACAGCGCTTCAGGGGTGTTCTTTTGCTCCAGACCTGCAACCGCGTCGAACTTGTCGTCGAAGGCAATGCGGGCTGAGCTCCGGGATTTCCTCGCCGGTCAGGGACGTCATGATTTCTTTATGCACGAAGGGAAGGGGGCACTCAGTCATCTCTTCAGCCTCGCCTCCGGGATTGATTCGATGATTGTTGGCGAGGATCAGATCATCGGCCAGTTGAAAAAAACACTTTCTGACGCCCAGGAAACGGGAACCGCCAGCCCATTCCTTGAATTCTGTGTCAACAAGGCGATCCATGTCGGGATCGAGGTGCGCAAACGCACCATGATAAACCGCGGTGCTGTATCGGTGGGATCAGCTGCGGTCCTTCTCGCCGAATCCCAGATCGGGAGTCTTGAAGGGAAACATATCCTGGTCGTGGGGAGTGGCGAGATGGGACTGCTCGTTGCCCAGGCACTTGCAGCCCGGAACCTGACTGCGATGTACGTTGCAAACAGGACATACGGACGGGCTGTGATCCTTGCAAACAAGATCGGGGGAAAGGCAGTCCGCCTTTCGGAACTCTACCATTATATTACACTCTCCGATGTGGTTATATCCTGCACATCTGCACCTCATCCGATCATCCATAGAAAGGAACTGGCACAGGCAATGAAAGCCCGTTGCTGGCCTGTAGAGGGGCACCCCCGGCCACTGATTCTCATCGATATCGCCCAGCCCCGGGACGTTGAGGAAGGAGCAGAAACAATTGACGGTGTCCATCTCTTTTCCCTGGACAACCTTCGCACCATCAATGAGCAGACCATGAGCACCCGCAAAGCAGAAGCCGAGCGGGCTCGTGAGTTTGTTGAGGAGGAACTCAGGGATCTTCCTGCGACACCTGAACCGGCGATCTGCTGATGATACTGCTCGCGGCTCTGCACACCTGGGCCGATTCCATGCGCATTCGCGAGCGGGACCGGGCTATAACCAGGATGGGAAGCCAGGATCCGAAGATTGCAGAGATTGTTGATGATCTCACGCGGGTTCTGGCAAAAAAACTTCTTACCGATGCAACCTTTTCCATCCGCGAGAGTGCTGAAGAAGGGGACCTTGCCGCGGCCCGGGCGCTGGTCGACGCAATCACGCAGGGGAACAGGCCCGTGTCCGGTAAGAGCGAGCAGGAATAACACTCGGTACCTCATAGAATGGATTCATATGTGATTCGTCTTTACGACGATGCAGATTTTGCCGGGGTCGCTCTCCTTGAAGAATCCGGTCTTCACGAACCCTACCGGTCAGCAGTTTTTGTCCGGCAGATGGGTGAGGTATGCAAAGAGACGTTTTTTGTAGCTGTCAACGACAAGGGGGAACCTGTGGGGTATACCGTTGGAACAAGCGTACAGCACGATTTTCGGGAGGCCTGGATCCTGCGACTGGGAGTACGGGAAGACCAGCGCCGGAAAGGGATTGGGGCAGCCCTGTTAAAGGCAGTACCGATGCCCTGCATGCACGACATGCCTGCACCGGTACTCCTGACGGTCTCATTGAAAAATCATCCTGCGATCCATCTCTATGAGAGACAGGGATTCAGTCAGGAAAAGATCGTTCCCGCCTATTTTGGGCGGGGCGAAGACCGTAGTATCATGAAAAAAATCCTGGACACATGTTAAAGTTTCTGGGTATAGTCACATTCCAGCGACGAAATCTACTGCTGATTGATCAAAATTCACCATTGATGGCGCTCCTGGGGCTTCGGCATTGCCTCGCCCCCCGCTATGGCAACCCCTAAGAAGCGATGGAACCGATAATCATGATACGATCCAAAAACCAGTCTGGTTAAAAAATGATGCACTTTTTCTGTCTTAAATTTCGCAACTGATATTTTTCGCTCAATTGTAATCCAAAGATTTCAACAAATTACGAATCGCCTGTTCAGAGGGACAGTGCCTGTCCCCCCGAACCGCCCCTGCGCTTTGCGATTGTGTTGCAGTACCTTCTCTGGAATTATCACTCAGAGGGGATGCCACAGCGGCGGAGGCATTACATGCCGTAACCCCCAAGAGTGTTGAGAAGAATAGTGTGAGGATTTCAACAAAGCCGATATTTTTCATATTTTCAGGTCATATATTAATTTTTATTTTTGTGGTTGGATGAGGACTATACTCATTTTTTTTCTCAGACAGGGAGCTGTTTTTGTTCTTCCTCGGATCCCCTGAGGCAATAGTAAGATTTTTTCAGTCCAAGTACCCGCGTAACCGGGCACGCCGGGCAGAGACAGCCCTTTTTGTCAAACGTGCATGTCGGTGATCTCCCGGCCACGCAGAAGAGGCGCTGATCATCTGCCCGCATGCATTCATTATATGTCGGGCATGATGGACAGATGCATTTTGCCCGGTTCTGCGCAATAATGGTATCTTTTTCCCCTGTCATGACTAGAGGTCCTCCACCGGTTTTGTGTTATAATGCGACTGGTTTCCCGAAAGCCTGTGCATAATGAATCTAGTGTATCGCGTCCGTGATAATGAAATTATAGGTTATTTTATGGATAATGTGACAGGAATTCCTCAACCCTTTGTCCAGGGATACCTTCTGAGGCGGTATGTGATCGGTCTTTGTCCGGGTTCAACATCGCCGGACATACAACCCTTCGCAATTTTTCCCGTTCGTGGACCCCGCCGAAACATTCCGCTGAAGGCAGGGGATGGTTGATCTCTGCCTTTCCCGCCTAACATGCCAACTCCCGGTTGAGCCGACGGTATTGTTCAGCTACGCGGAGAACCAGGAGTCCGGGGTTCTGTTGTAATTCCTGAACACAGCAGCATTCATGTTCATGCGAAGGGGACTTATCGTAAACCCTTTTGCTTCACAACCGTAATTTAGATGAAACCAGAAAATTTCCCAGAGGGCAGCCCGGGCTGGTACCGGGTAGACGTTGAACCGGATCACCTGATCGTCCCGGAAGTTTTCCGGAGCGAATTTCAGGCCTGGGGCAAACCAACCCCAGCCTCCAGAAAACAGTCCCGCGGCTGTCCCCCCTGGGAAGTACCGTCACCATGAATCAAATGCTCGCACGAGGGGTATGAGTGTGTCCCACCCAAAGGCCATCCGGGATAAATTACCCATCGCATCACTTCCTGGGAATTTTGTATACCGGCACGTACCACGCATGTCAGAGGATGAAGAAATCACTCAAAGGATAAAGAATGCCAACCCTTGATATCAGTTCAATCACCGGCCTCTCCGACAGCGAGGCAGAAGAGAAGCTCCAGCACGAAGGATATAATGAACTTCCCACAGCATCCCGGCGGGAACTGATACGGATTGTCATCGAGGTGTTCCGCGAGCCGATGTTCCTCCTCCTCGTGGCAAGCGGGCTCCTCTATTTTATTCTCGGAGATATTTCCGAGGGTATCATGCTGATGAGTTTTGTCGTCGTGATCATCGGTATTACCGTCTACCAGGAACGCAAGACCGAGCGGGCGCTTGAAGCACTCCGGAACCTTTCCAGCCCGAGAGCACTGGTTATCCGTGACGGGGTCCAACAGCGCATTCCCGGCCGGGAAGTTGTGACCGGTGATTCGGTGATCCTCTCTGAGGGCGATCGTGTTCCGGCCGACGGTGTCCTGCTTATGTCAAATAACGTCTCGGTTGACGAATCCCTGCTCACCGGGGAATCGTCCCGGTCAGGAAAATCGCCGGGAAACCAGGGATGCAGTCCAGAACGGCCCGGGCGGCGATGATCAACCGTTCGTGTACTCCGGCACACTCGTCGTGCAGGGCCAGGGTCTTGCCCGGGTCACGGCAACCGGTGCTGCACACCGAGATGGGGAAGATTGGGACGGTTCTCCAGACTGTTGAACGGGGCGAGACACGGCTGAAAATGGAGATAGACCGGATTGTCCGGACGGTCGCCCTTGTCGGGATCTCGTTCTGTGCGGTCATCGTCATTGTGTATGGCCTTACCAGGTTCAACTGGATCGAGGGATTTTTGGCCGGGATCACGCTTGCCATGGCGATCCTACCCGAGGAGTTCCCTGTTGTGCTCACCGTTTTTCTCGCACTCGGGGCATGGAGGATCTCCCGGAGGAACGTCCTCACCCGCCAGATCCCCGCTATCGAAACCCTGGGTTCTGCAACCGTGCTGTGCGTGGATAAGACCGGCACCCTCACCCAGAACCGGATGTCCGTTACGAAGTTTTTTGCACAGGGTGCGATGTGCGACTATAACCCGTCTGGCAATGAACCGCTCACGGATTCCTGCCATGAGGTCGCGGAATATGCCATTCTCGCCTGCAAGAAGGATCCCTTCGACCCGATGGAAAAGGCACTGCTCCAGCTCAAAGACGGGGATTTCGGCAGGACAGAGCATATCCATGCAAACTGGAATCTTGTGCAGGAATACCCGCTGTCTCCCGATCTTCTTGCCATGTCCAATGTCTGGCAATCACCTGACGGTGACCGGTATGTCATTGCAGCAAAAGGCGCACCGGAAGCAATTGCGGATCTCTGTCATTTCGATACGGCTGCCGTCAGGAAGATCTATCAGGATCTGTCGACCGTCATGGCCACAGAGGGGCTTCGCGTACTGGGCGTGGCACGGGCCTTCTTCTCAATCACCGGCCTTCCTGATGGAGCAGCATGATTTTGCATTCGAATTTCTGGGGCTTGTCGGATTTGCCGATCCGGTCCGTCCGCAGGTCGCTGATGCCGTCAGGGAATGCTACACTGCAGGTATCCGGGTCGTTATGATCACCGGGGACTACCCGCTGACTGCACAGAACATCGCCCGACAGATCGGGCTTGCGTGATGGAAGCACGCTCCATGACCGGTCCGGAACTGGATGCCATGGATGACGATGAACTGCGGGAACGGATCAATGCTGTTACGGTCTTTGCCCGTGTCGTGCCCGAACAGAAACTCCGGATCGTGAATGCCCTGAAGGCAGAACGGGGAGATCGTTGCCATGACCGGCGACGGGGTGAACGATGCACCTGCACTGAAATCCGCGGATATCGGCATTGCCATGGGCGGCAGGGGGACCGATGTTGCCCGCGAGGCCTCATCGCTTGTCCTGCTCGATGATAATTTCACCTCAATTGTGTCAGCGGTCCGGCTGGGGCGGCGGATCTTCGACAACCTGAAAAAGGCGATGGCATACATCTTCTCCATCCATTCCCTATCGCCGGTATGTCCCTCATCCCGGTCCTGTTTCAACATGCCGCTTGTCCTCCTCCCGGTCCACATCGTCTTCCTCGAGCTGATCATCGATCCGGCATGCTCGATCGTTTTCGAATCAGAGAAGGAGGAGCATAATGTGATGACCGACCCGCCAAGGAAAAAGGACGAGGGGCTCTTCACCCGGAGCACGTTCGTCCTCTGTCTCCTGCAGGGTTTTGTCGTCCTGATCGTTGTGCTTGCCGTCTACCTGTATGCATTTTCCCGCGGACTTGGAGAAACCGAAGTGCGGGTTATGACGTTTACGACGATAGTTATTGCCAACCTCTGCCTGATCCTGACCAACCGCTCATGGTCAGAGACCATATTCTCAACACTCCGTTCACCGAACAGGGCGCTTCTGGTGGGTCTTTGCGGGGACAATTGTCTGCCTGTTGTCGTTGTATTGTACCTGCCGCACTCCGGGATCTCTTTCCGGTTCGGTCCGGTCATGTTACTCCGATCTCCTTCTCTGTGCAGGTGCCGGTATCATGAGTGTCGTCTGGTTTGAGATTTTCAAATGGTGGAGCACCAGGATGCCGGTGTGATATCCTGAACGATACTTCAATGCCCCGGGTTTTCCCGGGAAGGTGCAACAGAACATGATAACCATAAATATGATGGATTTAAGAAAATGTAATCAAACGGATACCCGGAGAGGATCCTAGAGCATGTTTCCCCAGCGACGGATGAGGCGGTCACGGTCACGGAATATCCAGCCGCTCCTGCTGCGAGTTCACCTTATCGAAAAATGATCTTGTCGCCCCGCTTTTTGTCGATGAGAAGATTACCGCCCCACGCCCGATCGAATCCATGCCCGGCCAGTTCCGCTATCCGGTCAGCGGCATTGCGCGCAGTGGCAGCAGGCACTGTGGAAACGCGGAGTCCGGGCAGTCCTGATCTTTGGCATCCCAAAGACCAAAGATCCCAGACGCCAGTGGTGCCTGGTGCACAGACGGGGTCGTGCAGCAGGCAGTCCGCCGGATCAAGGCAGAAGTGAACGGGATGGTTGTCATCACCGATGTCTGTGCCTGCGAGTATACCGATCACGGTCACTGCGGGATTGTCGGCGATACCCGCTGCGGCCCTGACCTGCTCAATGATCCTTCCCTCGAACTGATGAATACGATCGCGATCAGCCATGCAGAGAGCGGGGCTGATATCGTCGCGCCCTCATGCATGCTGGACGGCATGGTCGGTTCAATCCGTGCAGCACTTGACAGGGCCGGGTTTGAGGACGTGCTGATCATGTCGTACTCGACCAAGTTTGCCTCTGCCCTCTACGGGCCGTTCCGCGAGGCGGCAGGTTCCGGGTTCACGTTCGGGGACCGTACCACCTACCAGCTCCATTGCGGCAACAGCCGGGAAGCGATCCTTGAATCGCAGATGGATGCGGATGAAGGAGCCGATATCCTCATGGTAAAACCGGCAGGATTCTATCTCGATATCCTTTCCGAGGTCGCAACCCTTGGTCTCCCGGTCGCTGCCTTCCAGGTAAGCGGGGAATATGCCATGATAAAAGCGGCAGCAGAACATGGATGGATCAAAGAAAAGGAGACCGTTCTCGAGAGCCTCACCTCGCATAAAACGGGCAGGGGCAGACCTTATCATCACGTATTTTGCGGGCGATGTCGCCGGGTGGCTCGATGAAAAGCAGTGACCTGTTCGCGGCTGCAAAGAACCCTGATGCCCGGCGGTGTCAGCAGCCCGGTCCGGGCGATCAAGCCATACCCGTTTTACACCGCACATGCGAGCGGTTCACAGATTACAACGGTTGATGGTCCATCAATTATCGACTGCTGCATGGCCTACGGTCCCCTCATCCTCGGGCATGCCCACCCGCAGATCCGGAAGGCAATCGAAGCACAGCTGAAGAACGGCTGGCTCTATGGCACCCCCTCACCGTCTCGAACCGGCATTTGCACGGATGATCACGCGGCGATCATAAGGGCATGGATATGGTCCGGTTCGTATCGAGCGGTTCTGAAGCGACGATGGCAGCGATCCGGCTTGCCCGGGGGTTTACCGGGAAACAGGATATCGTCAAGATCGAGGGCGGGTTCCACGGGGCCCATGACGGGGTACTGGTCAAGGCAGGTTCCGGTGCAACAACGATGGGTGTTCCGGACTCTGCCGGTATACCTGCCGACATCGTTGCCCACACCCGGCAGGTGCCCTACAATGATCCCGATGCCCTCGAATCGGTGCTTGCGGCAAATACCGATATTGCCGCACTCATCATCGAGCCGGTGCTGGGAAATATCGGGCCGGTCCTGCCGCAGGATAACTACCTGCAGGAGATCCGTGAGATCACACGTGCCCATGATGTTCTCCTGATCTTTGATGAAGTTATCAGCGGCTACCGGCTCGGCATCGGCGGGGCACAGGCGATATATGGTGTCCAGCCGGATCTCACGACGCTGGGCAAGATTATCGGGGGCGGGTTGCCCATCGGTGCATTCGGCGGGCGGCGGGATATTATGGAACTGGTGGCACCGCAGGGCCCGGTCTACCAGGCGGGCACATTCTCGGGAAATCCTCTCTCGCTCACGGCGGGGATTGCCACGATCGAGTGGCTGCACAGCCATCGCACCCTTTATGAAGACCTCGACAGGAAGACGCGTGCACTTGAAGAGTCGCTGAAGGGGGTACCGGGTGGCTCATTTGTCAGGCTCGGATCGATGTTCAAATGGTTCTTCCGGCGCTGAACCGCCGAAAAATTATCGCGAGGTGAAGGAATGCGATACCGCAGCATTCGGCAGGTTCTGGAGGCGGATGCTGGATAGCGGTATCTTCCTTCCACCCTCACAGTTCGAGACAAACTTCCTCTCGGCAGCGCACAGCGATCAGGATCTTACCACCATCTCCCGGGCGTACACACGATGTCTATCAGAGTAGGAACACGGGGAAGCAAGCTTGCACTTGCACAGACATCCATTGTCTGCAAAAAGCTGGCCTCGCACGGTATCGATACCGAACAGGTAATCATCACTACCCAGGGGGATACAACGACCGGCGTACCGCTCCACGAGATCGGCGGGCAGGGTGTGTTTGTGCGGGCTCTTGACGATGCAATCCTTGGCGGGAACATCGACTGTGCGGTGCACAGCATGAAAGATATTCCGGCGTACCGACCGAGTGGTATTGTCACCGCTGCCGTGCTCAAACGCGATTCACCGGCCGATTATCTTGCCTACCTGGGCTCCCTGCATGGCGTGAAGGTGATCAGGAACCTCCAGTACGCGCCGGCGTGCCCAGATACTCCGTCACGATCCGGATATTGTTACCCGGGATCTCCGGGGCAATGTCGATACACGGATCCGGAAGATGTCCGCCGGGGAGTATGATGCCATAATCCTGGCAGAAGCAGGACTGGTCAGGCTTGGCATACGTATTCCCGGGGAACGGTTATCACCGGAGAGGTTTGTTCCTGCCGCCAACCAGGGAACGATCGCTGTTGTCAGCCGGGCTGATCCCTCGCTCATGGAGGAACTCTCTGTACTCGATCACGCCCGGACCCGCACCGACGTGGCGATCGAGCGGGCAGTCATGGAACAACTCGGCGGCGGATGTTATACTCCTCTAGGGATCTACAGCCGTGGCGGGCACCTGATCGCAGAGGTGCTCTCGCTTGACGGGAAACGTACGGAGCGTCTGGAGACGGATGTGCAGAGCATCGAGCAGGCACGCGAAGCGGGACGATGCCTTCGTGCACGGGCAAAGGACCTGATCGACGAGGCTTACCATACTCTGGGGATCACCAATGAACGGTAAAGTATATCTTGTTGGGTCCGGTCCGGGCGGAGAGGGACTTCTCACGAAGAGGGCGAGGGCCGTGATCGATGCCGCCGATGTCATACTGTTCGACCAGCTGCCCGGCGAGGAGATCCTCTCATCGCTTCCGGTGCATGCCGAGAAGATTGACTGCGGAAAGTATGGCGGAAAGCACGTACTGGAGCAGGATGAGATTGAGGCCCTGATGCTTGACAGGGCAGACAGGGGACTGAATGTTGTTCGGCTCAAGGGAGGGGACCCTTTCCTGTTCGGCCGAGGGGGAGAGGAACTTGAAACTGTCCGCAGTGCCGGGATTCCTGTCGAGATGGTGCCGGGAGTGAGCAGTGCACTTGCCGTTCCGGCATCGGTCGGAATTCCTCTCACCCACCGCCAGTATGCGTCGCAGGTGACCATCCTGACCGGCAATGAAGACCCGACCAAACCCGGGCCGGCCCTTGACTGGGCGCTGCTCGCAAAGAGCCGGGGTACCATTGTTATCCTGATGGGGGTGGCAAACCTTGGAAAAATTGCCGGATGCGTTGATAAAAAATGGTAAGCCACCCGATACTCCGGTGGCTATCATCGAGCGCGGGATGCGGAAGGACCGCCGGGTTACCGTAGCATCGCTTGAGGCCATACCCGATGCTGCCCGGGAGAGAGGGGTCAAGCCACCGGCGGTGATCGTTATTGGTGATGTAGTTACCCTGTATAGTCCTGATTACCCGGATCTGATCCCCGCCGAAGGAGACAGGATATGATTGAAATCGTAAATAAATTTGAAAAGATTGTATATATGGTGCTCATGGTCCTTCTCATGGTGGTATTGGCGGCGTCGCTCATCGAGCTGGTCTGGTACATGTACCAGTCACTTACCAATGACCCTCTCTATTTACTGGAAACCCATGAACTCATCACCGTACTCGGTGCTTTCCTGCTGGTCCTGATCGGTGTTGAATTGCTGGATACCATCAAGGCATACTTCAGCGAGAACACGATCCACGTAGAAATCGTTGTGCTCCTCGCCATCATTGCCATTGCCAGGAAAGTGATTCTTCTCGATCCCACCACAGCGTCGGGTACCGATTTTGGTATCGAACTGATGGGGATAGGGGTAATTGTACTCGGCCTTGCCGGTGGATATTACCTTATCAAAAAAGCGGGTATTACGATCGGGCCGGCACATCCTGAACAAAAATAACGGGGAAGAAACGCTTCTTCCTCCTATAATTATTTTTTTCACCGGAACATTCGTATTTTCCACAAGAATTCCTCCCGTTTTTCCGGGTTTCCTGTTCCCGTACGTGGATGAAATTTCGTTTCCTTGACCCCGGAATACCACGCAATCTGAAATATGATGAGTAATGACATTTCTTGCACAAGCTCCAAACAAGATGAACCTGCTACCGGCGCATTGTCACCTGGGGCGTACCAGCTGAAAAGATCAACATTGAAGGAACAATTCGATTTTTGTAATACAAAGGAATGACGATCGGAAGGGACAGTGCCTGTCCCCCCGAACCGCCCCTGCTTTTGTGATGATTCGAGTATTACCTTTTCTGGAGTTACGGCCCTCCAGGTTGGGTAATAGCGGAGGAGGATTGAAAATGCCCCGATTTATTGAACAGTAGTGTCTGTTTTTGATACTACAAGCAGAAGGTACTCAAAATGTTCCTGCCCCGCCGTGCCTCGGAGAGGCCCTGAGGCGGGTGAGCCTCGTATGCCTCTCAATGAGACATGGTCATTTACAGGTGTGCGTTCTTCCGAAGTCTCAGGCACCTTATTCCAGTCACCGTGGGTATTCTTTCCTTCCGGGAAATCCCACCCTCACAAGCTCAGCATCCGGGTACTGTCTTTCCGGTTCTCCCATCGTTTCCTGATACCGGCTGCAGCACAAAAACCGGTCGAGAATGCTGCCTGGAGATTGTATCCTCCGGTATCGCCATCAAGATCGAGAACTTCCCCGGCAAAGTAGAGATCCGGTAAGATCCTTGATTCCATTGTCTTCGGATTCACCTGCTCAAGTGCAACACCGCCCCTTGTCGCCATCGCGACTGATAGATCCCCAAGATCCTGTACGGCCAGAGGAAATCCAGTACAATTCTCAATAAGCCTGGTCCGTTGTTCCGCGGAAAAATGAGAACCCTTGAGATCAGCAGGGATACCGGACAGGGTGAGCAGTTTTCGGTTGAGGCGTTCGGGTATGGGATAGGCAGCCAGTATGGTGCTGATCTGCCAGCTCCTGTTTTCATCGACACGTTTTTTCAGATCAGCGGCAAATTCCCCGCTATCCAGATCTTCTGCAAACGAGAGTCTGACCACATCACCGGGCCGGATATCCCGTGAGGCATCAAGGATCCCTGGACCCGATAACCCCTGGTGGGTAAACAGCACATCACCCCGGTAATTGGCAATCTTTTTCCCGCTCCGCCAGACGGAGAAGTGCATACGTTCAAACGAAATGCCGGCCAACGCTGCAAATGGGAAGGCCCGGATACGAAGCGGGGTAAGTGCCGGGCCGATCTCCGTCACCGGATGGCCCAGCGACTCAGCAAACCGGAATCCATCCCCGGTCGATCCGGTTCCCGGATACGAGGCCCCGCCCGTCGTGATGACGAGCAGAGGTGCAGAATAGGTCGCTTTCGGTGTTGTTACCTCAAAACCTCTGGTTTCGCGGAGGACCCGGGTTGCCGGTTCACTGGTATGAATATCGACATCCCGCTTCTGACACTCCTTGAGGAGCAGGGAGAGCACATCCTCAGCCCTCCGGGATTCCGGAAATACCTTGCCATTCTCATCCGTCCCGGCACCAAGCCCATGGGCAGCAAAAAACGTGATAAGTGCCTGGTTCGGAAACGAAAAAAGCGCCGGTTTCAGGAATTTCCCGTGCCCCCCATAGTGGGAAAGAAATTCAGGAATTGTTCCTTCGTGGGTGAAATTGCACTGACCGGAACCGGAGAGAAGAAGTTTGTTGCCAGGACCTGGATTCTTCTCCAGCAGGAGGATACGTCGTCCGGGTACAGCAGCATGGATAGCACACAACAATCCGGCAGGACCTGCACCAATCACAATACAATCATATGATTCCATCTGCACCTCTCTGAAATAACGCCGTATGTCCGTACCTTTCTTCGATTATTCAATTACATCCCTGATCGATACTCTGCTGTGCATTCCCCGCACGGGGTGCAGGCCATAGCGGTGAACAATCCATATCCTTGATCGCCGATGGTCTTTCAAAAGGGCCGGGAATGGATGTCTGAGATCCTGAGAAATGAGCTGAAAAATACTCAACAATCAGGCATGATTCCCCTTGATCTTTTTTTTAAGGGCTTCTGTATAATGGTGACGGAGCTCGACGGTCTCTTCAGGGGAAAAGTCGGTTTTCTTTGTTGTCTGGAGATGTTTTTCCATTTGTTTTACGATATGCTCAGCCTCGGTAAAGTCCTCAACTTCCAGGTACGCAGGTGCCTTGCTCACCTCATGTGCATGTCCGCAGACCGGGCAGAGCTTCCAGCGCTGGAAACGGTCGACATAGGTGAATGTCCTGCATCCCGGGCACCGGATGATGAGGTACATGGTAGTTTGGTGATGGGCTTTGTCCCATTAAAAATATATCGGCCATGTATGTATAACGTGGGAAGAATTTCATAGTAAAAACGGATTAAGGGGGAAACGGGTATGTACTCAAAAATCAGTGAAAAATGACCAGACCAGTTTTTTTGAAAAAACATATAAAAATTTGACAAAGGAATTTTTTATCTGATAATTCGGGTAAATCCAAAAAAATTATTGTTTTTTGGTTCCCTGGATGAATAACACAATACCGAGGAATCCGATTACCAGGGCTCCCGGTAAGACTGGTGAGGGGAACTCCGGGACTGCAGTTCCGCACCTGTCGCTGGATGTGAAAACACATCCGGTTTCCGTGTTACACCTGTCATTTGTGCAGGGATTCTTGTCATCACAGTTGAGATCTGATCCACGACACAGCTTCCACCGGAACAACTGTCTCCCCTCGTACAGGTGTTGCCGTCATCACACGCAGATGTGTTGTTGTCATGCTGGCATAATCCGGACTCCGTGTCACCGGTGTCGGTAATGCAGGCATTACCATCATCACAATTTACACCATCACAGAGATCCCTGGCACTGTCACTTCGAAGGGCGTACAGTCGCATTTCGACCTGGTGCCTTCATTCGCACCCGGCAGACCTGAGCATGCTTCGTTGGCACCAGGCTGCTCCCAGAAACGGCAGGAGGGCACCTCCAGAAGCCCGTTGACAATATTGCTGCAGTCTGCAGTCACGTCAAAGGACCATGAAATGGTCTCCTTACTGTCTATATCAACGCATGCATCGTTAAGATTAGTGAACGGGGTATTGTACCGTAAGATCCGGAACACAGTCATCCGTTTATAAAGAACCGGATGAGAACCATAAAAAAATCCGGAAATCAAAGGCGTTCAATACTGATATCCCCGGCCATGATTCGAAAAAATTGCGGGTTTTGGCGAAACACCGGCCATCGTTCAGAGTAAAATAACCTTATCTGGATTTTTTTCACATCAGTTTTTATTGAAACCTGCAAAAAAGTTGGGACACTATCTGACAGGATAGGAAAACGAAACCCCTTTATCATCAGATCGTCCCATAGAGATGTTACTATGAAGCAGATTCAGGTCATGGGAGTGCAGGGGCTGCCTCTCATCCATGAAGGTGATACTATTGCAGCAATGATCGTCGACAGGATCCGGATACGGGACGGGGATATTCTTTGTGTCGCCTCTACCATTTACTCAAAGTCGAAGGGATACACAAAGTCTCTCGATTCCATTACTCCTTCACCAAGGGCTGAAAGGCTCGCGAAACTGAATGGAGAAGACCCACGGTTTGTCCAGGCCGTACTCGATGCATCAGCCGATATTATTATGGAGCACCCGTTTATCCTCTCCGAGCTCTCCTTCGGCCATATCGGGGTCCGTGCCGGCGTCGATCAGAGCAATATCGAGGACGGCATGCTGATCTTCCTGCCGCCGGATCCGATGCGTGCTGCACAGGAATTACGGGAAGATATTAAAACACTGAGCGGCAGGGAGGCCGGCATTATTATCACCGACACCTGCGGACGATCATTCCGTCGGGGCCAGACCGGGAATGCAATCGGCTGGAGCGGTTTTCCTGCGATACGGGACTTCCGCGGGGATACCGACCTGTTTGGTCACGTACTTAAAATAACCGAGGAGGCTGTCGTCGATGAGATCGCCGGCTTTGCAAACTTTGTGATGGGAGAGAGCAACAACGGCGTCCCGGCGGTCATCTTCCGCAACTGTCCTGCGTGGACCGGCCATGATAACCTGTACTTTACCCGGGATGAAGATATCACCCGCCGCGTGCTCAAAAAAGAATGGTGTCAATAAAAAAGGCAGGAATACGGTGAACTACAAACCTATGCGTGCAATCCGTACACAATATTCAGGATTAAGATGACAATACCAATCGCTGCTGCGACCGCCATGACCGTGATCGGACTGATATGAATTGCCCGCCTGTCCTCGCTCTCGTAGTAATTGACGAGACCTGCCGATGAGAGTAACCTGCCACCTTGTTTCTTTGCCATGCAAATATATTTGGTTTTTCAATATATAAAGAAGAGTTACGGCGTATGAAAAATACCTCACTTAACACTATCCGGTCATGCACTTCATTGGTGAAGAACTCGACACTCCGGCCGGTTGATATTATTATCGAGAACGGGATCATCACCGCGATTGAAGATACAGCCCGGGCACCCGGGATATGGATCTGCCCCGCCTTTTTTAATGCCCATACTCATCTCGGCGACACGGTCGCAATGGACTGCGGGGTGAACGGGGATCTCGCTGCCCTCGTCACCCCGCCGGATGGGCTGAAACACCGCCTGCTCGCAGAAACTTCCCGCAGGGATCTGGTGCGTGGGATGCAGGCAGAGCATGGAAGGAATGATCGCCGGAGGTGCTGGCAGGGTGTGCAGATTTCCGCGAAGGAGGAACTGCGGGAGTCTCTGCACTCAGGGAGGCAGCAGACGGGTTGTCCCTCCGCACGCTCATCTTCGGGCGTGACGGGGGCGAGAGAGATCGCTGACGGTCTTGGGATCAGCAGCACCCGTGACATCGCTGAGTGCCGGAACACAGGTTGCCAACGCACGGAAGGCAGGAAAAAAAATCGCCCTGCATGCGGGTGAACGGGAAGCAGAAGATGTTGATGAAGCACTCGCTCTTGACCCGGATATGCTCGTTCACTGCACCCATGCGACAAAAAAACAGCTCCGCGAATGTGCAGACCGGCAGATCCCGATCGTCGTCTGTCCCCGATCCAACTGGATTCTTGGCGTAACATCCTCAGCACGCCATCCTCCTCTGCAGGAGATGCTGGATCTGGGGTGCACGATACTTCTCGGTACTGATAATGTAATGTTCGTGCCACCGGATATGTTCTCTGAAATGGCGTTTATCTCCACGGTCTACGGGATTGATCCAACGGTCCTGCTGAGGACCGCAGTCAGGGGATCTGAAATGTACCGGGTCCTTCATTTTTCATCCGCGAAGGGGCGCGGGCAAACCTGTTCACGATCGATCCAGCCCGATCTGCTCTTCATTTCAGCCGCGATCCGGTTGCATCCATCATAAAAAGGGCTTCCGGCAGCCAAATCGGCAATAGGGTTTTTAATTTGTAAATTAAATAAAAGAGGCATGTTTGTTTTGGGTGATGCCAGTGTTTACTAACATTCTTATCGCATTAGACGGATCCGAGGCCAGCCAGCGCGCACTGTCCAGGGCGGTTGACGAAGCAAAGGTGTGGAATGCCAGACTCCAGGCAATATATGTCGTGGAAACCGGGCTGTTCTCTTCACTTCCCCCGGACAACACCGTGGAGATTATGTACCGTGTCCTCGAAAAAGAAGGAAAAGCGGTCCTGGAGAAGGCAAAGAAATTCGCTGCCGCGAACGGTGTCACCATCACCACTCACATGAAACAGGGACATGCAGGAAGCGAGATCGTCACACTTGCGGAACAGGAAAAATCCGACCTTATCATGGTCGGCTCTCACGGCAAGAGCAACACGGATCGCCTGCTCATCGGCAGTGTCAGCACATTTGTGGTTACCCACAGCAAGGTAACAACCATGGTGGTGAGATCATAACAGATATGATTGTCAGAGACTACATGACATCCGACGTCGTTCACGTCGAAATCCCGGGAAACCGTGATGATGTCTTAAAAATACTCAAACGTACAGGAATCTCCGGTGTCCCGGTCCTGAAGAACAAAAAGATCGTCGGCATCATCACGCGAAAGGACCTGCTGAGAAAACCCGAAGAGATCCAGCTCGGGCTCCTCATGACTCCCAAACCCATCACCATCGAGCCGGATATGGACGTGCGGGAGGCAGCCCGGCTCCTGGTCACCCGCCATATCCGCAGACTCCCGGTCGTAGAAGACGGCCAGTTGGTCGGTCTCCTTTCCGTCGCGGATCTCATGCATGCCCTCGCCAAAATCAAGATCAAGGATGAGATCAAGGATCACTATACCAGCCTGACCTTTGCGCTCTGGGAAGAGACCCCGCTCCCTGTCGTCGGAAGGGTCATGGAGATCTCCGGTGTCGATGCAATCCCTATCCTTGATGCAGAGAACCGGCTCCAGGGTATCATTTCCGAACGTGATCTTATCCGGAGTTCCAGTATCGAGGACAGTGTCGGCGTGAGCGATTTCTCCAATGGCACGGATGATGATGAGTGGACCTGGGAGAGCATCCGGGACAACCATACGATCAGTTTCGGGATCTCCAAGGTCCAACTCCCGAACCGCCCGGTAAAACTTGCCATGGTCAAAGAATGTCATCAGCCGTTCCGGCAAATGCAGAGGTAAGCGAGTGTGCACTCAAGATGCGGCGTGCACGGGTTGACCAGATCCCGGTCGTGAACGGGGACAAGCGTCTCGTCGCTATGCTCTATGACCGGGATCTGATCAAGGCTCTCTGCCGCGAACCGGCAGAATAAAAACCTTTAAATTTCCCTGTATCATTTAATACCATAAAGCGCTTTTAAAAATGGAATTTTAGCGTTTATTTGTTTTTGGAGGTGCCAATATGCCTGAACAGTACCAGGAGTCCATGAAGGGAACAACCACCATTGGTATCGTTTTTTCGAGACGGTGTTGTTCTCGCTACCGAGAAAAGGGCGACCATGGGGTACATGATCGCAAGCAAGAAAGCCAAAAAAGGTCTACCAGGTTGCAGATCGTATCGGCATGACAACGGCAGGCGGTGTCGGTGATGCCCAGCAGCTCGCCCGCATCCTGACCGTTGAGTGCAACCTCTACCAGATCCGCAGGTCACGACCGATCACGGTCGGTGCCACGGCAACGCTGCTCTCGAATTACCTGAACCAGAACCGGTATTTCCCGTACTATGTCCAGCTCCTTGTCGGCGGGAGTTGACGAGCATGGCCCGAGCGTATATTCGGTCGATGCGATGGGTGGTGCGACCAAGGAGGAGGAGATCGTAGCCACCGGGTCTGGATCCCCTATGGCATATGGTGTGCTCGAGGACCGGTTTGTCCCGAAGATGAGCAGGGATGAAGCGATTGACCTCGCTATCCGTGGGCTGAAATCCGCGATGAAACGCGATGCCGGATCCGGTGAAGGCATCCACATCGTGGTGATCACAAAGAGAAGTATGAGGAGTTGAGCGAAGAACAGCTCAAACACTATCTTGGCAAAACTCCCGCATGATCTTTTTTTCTAGGACGACTTTTTTATGCAGATTGAAGAACGGCTCAAAGAGCTCAAGGATAAAATTAACGAGAAGGTGCCCCATGGCATCACGGTTACGCAGGTCGAATTCGAAGGCCCCGAGCTCGTCATCTATACCGACGATCCGAAACGGTTTGCCGATGAGGCGGACCTGATCAAGATCCTTGCCCGCGACCTGCGCAAGCGGATCGTGGTCAGGCCCACCATTCTTGAAGATCCTGAAAAGGCACACATTCGATATCAAATCCGTTGTACCGGACACTGCCGGTATCACGGATATCTTTTTTGATGCCGATACCGGCGAAGTTCTGATTGAGGCAGAAAAACCCGGTGTCGTCATCGGCAAGAACGGGGCGACCCTCCGGGAGATCACCAAGCATATCGGGTGGACTCCCAAGGTTGTCCGTACTCCTCCCATCGAAAGCTCGACGGTCAAACAGGTCCGCCAGTACCTCCGTTCGGTCAACGAGGAACGCAAATCATTCCTGCGCACCATCGGGCAGGCGCATCCACCGGGATATCCCCGGGAAGAGACGATACCGGCAAGGAGACAACGAAAAAGGACCAGTGGGCACGGGTCACGATGCTCGGGTGCTGCCGGGAGGTCGGGCGTGCAGCATTCCTGCTGACGACCCCGAACAGCCGTGTGCTGATCGACTGCGGGGAGAAACCGGACAACTCGAACGGCACACCCTACCTCTATGTCCCGGAAATTCACCCGCTCGCCCAGCTTGATGCCGTCGTGCTCACCCATGCCCATCTTGACCACTGCGCACTCATACCCCTCCTCTACAAGTACGGCTACGAAGGCCCGGTCTACTCGACACCGCCAACCCGTGACCTCTCGGCCATGCTCCAGCTCGATTACCTTGATGTGATCCACAAGGAAGACCGGAAAGTCCCTTACTCCTCGAATGAGGTCAAGACCTATATCCGGCATTCCATCACCCTCAACTACGGCAGCGTGACCGATATTGCACCGGATATCAAACTCACCTTCCACAATGCCGGTCACATCCTTGGTTCGGCAATCGCCCACTTCCATATCGGCGACGGTATGTACAATATTGCATTTACCGGCGATTTCAATTACAGCAAGAGCCGCCTTTTCAACCCGGCAATCAACCAGTTCCCCCGGCTCGAGGCACTCTTTATGGAGAGCACGTACGGGGGTTCCAATGATTTCCAGCCTGCCCGTTCTGATGCGGAGGCAAAACTCTACGAGACCATCAATACGGTCCTCTCCCGGAACGGCAAGGTCATCATCCCCGCATTCTCGGTCGGCCGTTCGCAGGAAGTGATGCTGGCGCTGGAAGAGGGGATGCGTCTTGACAAGATCCCGAAGGTGAAGATCTACCTTGACGGCATGATCCGCGAGGCGACCGCAATCCACACCACCTATCCCGAGTACCTCAATACCGAACTCCGGAACCTGATCTTCCGGGAGGGTATGAACCCGTTCCTTGCCGAGTGTTTCCAGCAGGTGGACAGCCAGGAGCTCCGGGAGAAGGTTATTGCCGGTGATCCCTGCGTGATCGTCTCGACCAGCGGTATGCTGAACGGCGGGCCTGTGATGGAATATCTCCTGAACCTTGCACAGGATGAAAAGAATGCGCTGGTCTTTGTCGGCTACCAGGCTGACGGTACGCTACGGGCGGCGCATACAGAAAGGGTGGCGCGAGGTCCCGATGGGGAGGAAGGGGACGATCACGATCAACCTCGAGATTGTCACCATCGACGGGTTCTCCGGTCACTCCGATCGCCGCGCAGCTGATGAACTACATCGGGCAGATCCAGCCGAGTCCCGAGAAGATTTTCTGTATCCATGGCGACGAGAACAACACCATCGATCTCGCAAGCTCCATTTACAAACGGTATCATATCGAGACGCACTCACCCATGAACCTTGAAACCTACCGCATGGTCTGACGGTACCGATGAGGACACGCCTCTCCCTTTTTTTCGGGATATTTTCCGTGATGGCACTTTCAAACGCCATCGTTCCTGTCCTCCCGGACTATGCCGGGAGAATCTGCCGTCCAGGGCACCATCTATGCAGCATATTTTCTGGGCGCATTCGCAACGACCCTGCTCGGCGGGATTCTGTCAGACCGGTATGGCCGCGTTCCGCTGGTACGCCTCGGGCTCGGTATTACGGTCACCAGCGGACTGCTGTTGTCCGTACCTGACAACACCAACCCTTGTCATTGCCGCCCGCCTTCTCGAAGGAATCGGCGGGGGATTATTCGTGGCATCTTCCTTGTCCTACGTGAATTCACTCCCGGACCACGAGCGGATGAGCGGCTGGTTCATGGCACTCCTCAACGCCGGGCTTGTTAGGCGGACTGATCGTTGCCGGATGGCTCGCAGCTCATTTACCCGGTCCTTCGAACGGCATCCTCTTCTTTACCGGCCTGACCCTGATTCCGGCAGCAGTAGGTTTTCTCATCCAGGAGCCGCCCGCCGCCATTCCCCGGAATGATCACGCAACAGCCCTCACACAGATGCTGAAAGAGTATCGCTGGCTGTGGTACTCGTCAGTCATCCTCGTCGGCAGTACCGGTGTGATCACCTCGCTCTACCCCAAATTTTCCGGCTACCCTCCTGACAGTGTCGGCATCTGGATTTCCCTGATGAGTATCTCGACCATTCTTGCAGTCCTCGCAGCATCACGGCTCTCGTTGCCCCCGGTAGTTACCATCCGCTGGAGCGCAGTCCTGGTGATGGTATCGGTGATGGTATCGTTTTACTCACCTCTGGGTTTTCTGATGCTCGGGGTACTTGCCGGTGTTGTCATGATCTCCCAGATGTCGTATCTTTCCGGGGCAAAGGACCACCAGGGAATTGCCATGGGGTTGTTCTCAACGACAAGCTATCTTGGCATGGCTGCACTGCCGTTCATCGCCGGGATACTTGCGGATACGGCAGGATTTTTTTCTGCATTTTTTGTCACCGCTCTTTGTGCAGGAACTGTTTTTCTCACCATCGGACGGTGCAGGTGTCCGGGTCAGGATATTGAACAGGGTTCACGCGACTGACGTACCGTTGTGGCTGAAAACCATGGTTATCGATGTTCGGGCTTTGTTGAAACCCTAATATTTTAACATTGCGAATCGCCTGGGATCGGACGGCACGTAGTGCCTGTCTTCCCGCCGCCCCGTCGCTTTGCGATCTGAGGTGTATAACCTTCCAGAGAAGGTTATCGCAATCGGAGGGATGCCACAGCGGCGGGGGCAGTTGGAGGGCAGGCACGTGCCCCTCCGATAAAAGGCGATTAGCAATTTGTGAAGGATTTCAACAGATCCGATATCCGGTCAATACTACCTGTTTACAGGTATCCTAATCTTAATTGATCTGAGTCCTGTTCGTTTCCCGAGGTGTGTCGGACAGGGTAAGACAGAGGGTTTATCGGCTCCGTTGCTTAAAATCCACTGCAGGTGTTTTGCCCGATGTACAATGCATGAGATTCAGTGCAGTGTTGTGTTTTTTGGAGCGGAATCCCGCACCAGATATAGAGCATATTATCTGCCATGGAATGATTCCTGTGAGGCTGCTTATGGTACACTAAGTGAACTCAATTCTGGTCTCTGTAGAAAACCTCCTCCCTGATGACGCTCCAGTGGCTTCGCCCCGCCGCTGAGGCGCCCCAGTCGCGATAATGCTGTATTACCCAGATCGGGGTTCCCGGTAATACAGAGGAATCGTAGGCGCCCCGCCCCCAACGGGGGCAGGGATGGCGCAAGGGGGGCTCCAAATTTTCGATAAAGAATTTT
The DNA here is from genome assembly GCA_963721245.1 of uncultured Methanoregulaceae archaeon. GTDB lineage: Archaea > Halobacteriota > Methanomicrobia > Methanomicrobiales > Methanospirillaceae > Methanoregula. The sequence continues at coordinate 295,345 of CAVRIL010000006.1, forward strand.
CACTCAATTCTGGCGTATTCTTTACCATCAGGGACATATACGCAGGATAATGAAAGTACTGGGGATGGGAAATCTCCCTGTATCGTTTCGTACATCGGGTAAACCCGTTGCAGTATGGGTGCAGGCAGGGGCATTGATCGTCCCATTACAAGGATTAACCATGGTAATCACCCGGATACAATACATTCATCTGCGATTAAGGGAAATTTCGTCATGAGATTATGAAAACAAAGGCACTGGTTCTGATTCTTCTCCTATCCCTTCTCTCCATCACCGTGGTGCATGCAGAAGATGCCCTTGACTGGTATTCACGAGGACAGGTCGCCCTGGCTGCAGGGGACTACGCCGGTGCTCTGACGGATTATAATAACGCACTTGCTCTTGACAAGAACTATGGATCCGCACTGGCAGGAAAGGCGGTTGCGCTGAACGGCCTGTTACAGTATCCTGACGCGATCATTGCAGCGGACCAGGCCCTTGCCCTTAAACCATCCGACCAGAACGCCCTCAATGCCCGGGCATACGCCCTGTTCATGCTTGGACGGTATGCAGAGGCGGTCACCGCCTATGATGCGTTCTTTGCAGTCCAGACCGGTCGTGCAGATGCCTACTGCAACCAGGGATATTCCTATAGTATGTTGAACAACTCCGCGTCTGCACTCATCTCCTATGATACATGCACCTCGCTTGACCCGGGGAATGTTGACGGGTGGAACCATAAAGGTCTCACACTCATGAATCTGGGCAGGTATCAGGAAGCACTGGATGCTTACGACCAGGCAACCCGGGTCACCGTGAGGAACGCTGAAGTCTGGAATAATAAAGGTCTGGCGCTGGCAGCCCTCGGAAGATACCAGGACGCACTCCAGTGTTTTAACAAGGCGCTGGGATTACAACCTGATTTTCCCGAAGCCCTCAGGAACAAGGAAAGTCTCTACGGAAAACAGGAGGTGGTCAACGTAAATGGAACGATAACTCCAGCTTTGACAATACGCCAAACCGGGACGTTTTCTCCAACCGCTCTACCTTCTTTACCCCCTGCACAGATTACGTCTTTACCGACCACGGAACCTGGTCCCCCGGCCACTGCACCGGTTGCCTCCAGGACAACCTATGCCCCGTCCTCACCATTCATCCCACTGGCTGCTCTTTCTGTGGTGAGCGGGTTGCTGTTCGTGGCAAAACGATCCAGAAAGTAGCGGATCATCTTTTTTTGTGGCTTTGTAGATAACTCCTTCCTGATTACGCTCCAGGGGCTTCGCCCCGCCGCTGTGGCGCCCCAGTCGCGATAATGCTGTATTACCGGGATCGGGATTTCTCGGTAATACAGGGGAATCGTGTGCGCCCCCGCCCCCTGCGGGGGCAGGGATGGCGCAAGGGGGGCTTCACATTTCCGAAAAAGGATTTCAACAGAGACCTTTGTTTTATATCTTCCGGAATCAGTGAAAAGGGAGGTATCATCTTTTACTACTCTTACCCTTGTCACAGGATCAAAAAGCACAACAAAACAGGAACTTTTGAGGTTCAGCGACTAATCCGGGGCAAAACGTGCCAATCGGGCCTGGGGCACTTTTCATGCATCCTGGGAGGTCACGATCTTTACATACAGATCCGGGTTGATCCGGGCATGAGTGGAAGATGACACCGCCCAACCGCCATTGGGACAATAATCAGCCTTCTTCTTTCGCATATCTGTTCATAATCCCAAGATAAATCAACGATGCCTTGTTCAGATTCCTGATACTCACCCGCTCATCCACCGCGTGGAGTGTCGGGATCACACCGGGTCCGTACTGGACAACGCGGAACCCCCTGAGACGGAGATGCCGGGCATCGCTTGCTGCCCACTGGACGATGGGAAACACCGGCCCGCCATACACGCGATCGACCTCGCTGCAGGTAATCCTGACCAGCCTGCAGGAAGGGTCGGTAAGGGAAGGATCATGAGCGGCCTGCGAGAGGATCTTTCCGTGCGGGGCATGTGATTGTAAACCCGCTATAAGCTCAGGAACCCTGCACCCCCAGGGCACACGAAGCTCAAGATCGAGTTCACAGTGCTGGGCTACAACATTTGATTTCTCACCCCCGCTGATGACCCCGGGATTGAACATCAGCCGGGTTAAAACCTCGCTGACATCATGTATCCGGAATTCACGTTCCAGCACACCGGTGGAGCTGGCGATGATCTCCCTGAGCCAGGAGTCGACCGGATATTCCTGATCGTGCAGGCTTTTCACATACTGGAGCAGGGATACCGCTTCCATAACCGCACTTATCCCGACAGCCGGATAGAGTGACCCGTGACCAGGTGTCCCCCTGAATTTCATCCGGAACCTGCAGAGTCCCTTTTGTCCGATGCTCGGATGACGGACGGGTGTCGGTTCGGCAATAAGACAGTCAGTTGGCCGGATCATTTTTTTTGCAAGAAGGTACAGTATTCCCTTTTCCCCACCAGTCTCCTCATCGCACACGAATGCACAGGTCGGGAGTTCCCCGCTCTCCTGTTCCACCATCCGGTTGACTGCGGCAAGAAGCGCAGCGCAGCCACCCTTCATGTCCGTGGCGCCCCGCCCCCAGACATAGTCCCCTTCCCTGTGACCGGAAAAGGGAGGGTACGTCCACCCTTCATCGAGGGCCGGTACGACATCAACATGTCCGCACAAAAGGATCCGGTTATGCGTTCCCCGGGTTATAAGATTGCAGTGACCCGAAGCGTGTCCGGTTACCTTCGACCTGATGCCCAGGTCATCGAAAAATGCCCGGATGTAGTCGATAACTTCAGCAGTACATCCGGGGGGGTTTTCGCTCCTTATAGCAACAAGGTCAGAACAGATCCTGCCGGCATCCATACAGGCGTTTCCTTACGATTGCGAGATATATGTCCTGAACAGGACCGCCAGCGAGGCATCTTCGTACAGGCTCTTGAGGAATTCCGGATCAAAGAATTCATCGATGATCACATAGAAAAATTCGGTCGGAACGGGAGCCCTGCTGTCGGGGTCAAGGACGATCCGGAAACTCCGGTACTCTGCCGGGTCCCCGGTATCGTAAATCATCTGCCAGAGAGAGGGCAGTGAGGCAAACTTTACCGGGTGGAACTCCTTTAACCAGTTGACAAAAGCGGGAAATTTTGCACGGTCCCCTTTCTTCTCCTCATCAATCCTCCAGCGGAGGTATTCTCCGCCCATGATATTTTTTGGGGACAGAATATTGAAGGCGTAAATACCGGCGGTATAATCAATATGGGCGAGGGTATCGATCAGGTAAAAATAGAGTACTTTATTGAACTGGCCGGGGTCCTGCAGGATCAGGGTTTTTTCATACAGGTACGACAGGACGGACAGGAACTCGTTTTCTTCCATGGCATTCTGTACGTGCCGGAGTTGTAAATAATTGCCGCATTGCAGGAGGTGAACCGGATCCAGGCCGGTTCTCTTCGTTCTCCATCCGTCTCCCTGTCGCAAACATATTTTCCGATGATGCTGTATTCCTGCAAGACAAGGGAATTTACCATCATCTTTCAGGAGTCAGGTCAGTGAGATGGATCTCCTGAGTTGCATCCACTTTTTAAAAAACGGGAAATGCACGCATGATCTCCGAGCAGAACGAACGCACATTGGGGGATTACCGGCTCAGCAGATCATTTCTTTTTCTGTACATGGTAATGTTCGGAGGGGCCAGTACCTGTCCCCCCCGAACCGCCCCTGCGCTGTGCGATGACGCTTGTATTACCATTTCAGGAGATATCGCTTCTCATAAGGTGCCCCGGGTGTATTAAAAATGGCTGCATCTACGGGAGAAGGAAAAATTTCCTGATGATTATGAAGTGAAGTTCTAAAAAAATGTCCCCGACCCGCCGTGCCTCGGAGAGGCCCTAATGCGGGGAACACTCCTGAATATGCTAGGAACGAAATTCAGATTCCCATTCAGGGATGCTTCATCCGGAACCGGATTCACCCTTATTTGTAAAATGGTTCACGAAGGGCAACTGCTTTCCGGAACAACTCTTCGAGTTCTGCACCTTTTTTTCCCCGTATATCGATGTGGTTGTCGGTCCGTAGCAGGCAGGGCTTGAGTTTCCCGTCAGAGGTGACCCTGAGGCGGTTGCAGAATGCGCAGAACTCCGTGTTATGGAGCGGGCGGACTACCTCGACTTCGGCACCATCCAGGCAGTATTTTTTGCGGTGATGCATCCTGCCGGGTGATGATCTGTTTTGAGCGGGAGGCAAGAGTATCTTCGAGCCCGTGCAGGTCCCCGTGATAGTTGCAGTCATTGAACTGCATCAGTTCTATCAGCTGGAGGACAAGGTTCCGGTTACCCCGTGACGTACGCAAGAAAATCATCGATCTCCGCATCGTTGATTCCCTCGAGCACTACCATATTCAGCTTGACCGGTGTCAGTCCTGCATCAATGGCTGCAGTGATGCCCTCAAGAACATCGGAGAGCCGGTCGATCCCGGTGATTTTTTTATAGGTTTCCGGGTTCAGGCTGTCAAGGCTGACATTGACCCTCCGGAGCCCTGCTTCTTTGAGCCCGGAAGGCGAGGTCGGCAAGGAGGGTCCCATTGGTCGTGAGCGAAGACTCCATACCGTCCGGCACCGATCGGATGATCTCCAGCAGATCCGGGCGGAGCAGCGGTTCACCACCGGTAAATTTTACGCTGCGGATCTCAAATTTTGCCGCGACCCGCAGGATCTCCGCGATCTCTTCAGCAGAAAGCTGCTCTTTGGGAGATCTGTTCCCCTTCCTTGTGGCAGTAGATACAGGAGAGGTTGCATTTCGGGGTCAGACTTATCCGGAGGTTGCTTACCGGGCGGTTATACGGGTCTCTGAGGGTCACGATCGGTTCAGCCTGCAAAATTCTTTGCAACGATATAGAGCTCGGTGCTCCCTTTCCGGGTTGATTTGGTGATGCAGGTTTTCACGGAATAAAAATGTTCTTTTGTCATGGCATAGAGTTCGGGAAAATCCGTGCCCTGGAAAGATTTTACTACAAAATTCCCGCCCTGTTTTAGCACCCTGCAGGCAAACATCAAGGGCCTGTTCATTCAGTTCGATGATGCGGGCCTGGTCATAGCTCTTATGACCGGATAGTTTGGGAGCGGCATCACAGACCACCACATTGACGACACCGAGCATGGATCGCACCTTCTCCTGGACCTCGGGATCATTGAGATCCCCTTCGATGGTCTCCACCCCGTCAAGAGGTGCGATGGGATTGAGATCGATGCCAACAACCCTGGCACTGGTGAGCGTTCGCTCTACCTGGAGCCAGACTCCCGGGAGCTGCCCCAAGGTCGACGATATTATCATCGGGACGGATGATGGCAAACTTATGCTGGATCTCGAGCAGTTTGTATGCCGCCCGTGAGCGGTATCCCTCATGTTTTGCCCGTATATGTGTCCGATCATATCCCCATTGTGACCCCATTATCCTGAACCGTTCCCCCTGTGCACATCCGGGCTGCACCCCGGAACGCTGTGGATATTATTTGAGGGTTATCTGGTATAAGGGGTTGCATTCAGGAATTTTCACGAGCACCCAGTTCGCCATCATAGGTCATCTCACCGGCATCCCCGTCAACCAGAACATGGACACCGTTGCGGAGCCGTTTCATGGGGATTTCGATATGGTCGATCATCGGGATTTTGCCGATGATCGCCCCGGTCGCGATGATCGATTCTGCCTCGGTATTGACTATGGCAGCAGGCGCATGCCCGTTCCGGCTTAGGGCATAGAGGACGTACGAACCAACGGTCGAGCCTTTGCCGTACGGAAATGCCAGGACCTTCCCCGCAATGCACTTCTCCCTGAAGCGGGTGCCCTTTTTCGACAATAATTCCGGTACGCAGGATCTACACCGAAAGGAAGGACAGGGGAGCCGGGCTCACCAGCAGCGGACCCTCCCCCCGCCCTTTTGCTATTCCTCTGCCCCTGATTAGCATAATCGTACCTAATAAATGGTTGAAGACACCAGATATAAGATTGATATGGAAGAGATCTCCGTCAATAATACTGCACCTTCAACCGAGCTCAAATACCAGCTCCAGCTCAACGAGCTCGAGGCCAGCCTGCTCGAGATGAAGGTGAAGGTTGACGAGCTGATCAAAGGAAAATGCCCAGCTCAAGAGGGAGAACAACCAGCTCAAGCGCATGCCGCTGTTTGTTGCCGTTGTCGTGGATATCCTGGATAATGGTGAGATTTACCTCCGGCAGCAGGGAAATAACCAGGAATACCTGACCACCGCTACCGAAGAACTCCGCCCGCTGTTAAAACCGGGGGCCAAGGTTGCGGTCAATAACGCGCTTTCGATCGTCAAGGTGATCGGCAATATCTATGACTCACGCATCCGGGTGATGGAACTGGAGGTTTCGCCGGACACCAGCTATGCCCAGATCGGAGGCCTCGTCGATGTCATCAAGGAAGTACGCGAGGCGGTGGAGTACCCGCTGACCAAACCTGAAATTTTCAGGCGCATCGGTGTGGAACCCCCGAAAGGCATCCTCCTTTACGGGCCGCCCGGGACCGGTAAAACCCTGATCGCAAAGGCAGTCGCCCATGAGGCAAAGGCGACGTTCATCCGGATGTCCGGAAGCGAACTGGTCCACAAGTTCATCGGCGAGGGTGCCGGGCTCGTCCGCGAACTCTTCATGCTCGCCCGCGAACGTGCCCCGGCGATCGTCTTCATTGATGAGATCGATGCGGTCGGCAGCACGCGCACCAATGACGGGACCTCGGGAAGCGCCGAGGTGCAGCGGACGCTCATGCAGCTCCTCGCCGAGATGGACGGGTTTGATAACCGCGGGGATGTCCGCATCATGGCGGCCACGAACCGTGCGGATATGCTGGACCCGGCGCTCCTGCGACCCGGGCGGTTCGACCGGCTTATCGAGATTCCCCTTCCGGACAAGGATGCACGACTCGAGATCCTGAAGATCCACTCCCGGAGGATGCACCTTGCCAGCGTGGACCTGGAAGAACTCGCCGGGATGACCGAAAATGCCACCGGTGCCGAACTGGAAGCGATCTGCCGTGAGGCCGGGTATGATGGCTGTCCGAAGGAAACGGGCCAAGTGTTGAGATGCAGGATTTTATCGATGCAGTCCATAAAGTAAGAAACGAGATCGTCACCGATAACCGTATGTATACCTGAACCGGTAATCATCTAAACTTCCATTTTTTAAGGGGAGACCCGATGAATATTCTTCTTGATTCAGCGGGAGGGAATCGATCTCCACCATACCCTTTTTGCATCCGAGACCAGCCGGCTGGCGCTTCGTTTTTATCACCCGAAGAAAAAATCCTGCGGGGTCTCTGATCACTCGTTTCAACGCTCGGGAGCGCCCTGTCACTGGTCTCGGAGATGCGCTGGTATATCCGGCGCTATGTCCGGGAGGTGCTCTTCGAAGTCTCTCCGAGGCATATTCTGCACCCACCTGCTCGCACAGGACGTGTATTATGAGCGGACATCGGTTCTTGGAACCGGCCTGGCCGTTCCGCCGGCTCTACGGATTCCGCAGGGGAAACATCATCAGCACGGTCCTGATGTCCCCGGGTTCCACCCTCGAGGAATATCACCAGGAATATATCGGTGTTGACCGATCGATCGAGGTCTGGTGCATGGAAGATGAGATGGAGGAGGGCGAACCTGTGCCTGTCGAGGAGGCAGATGAGACTCCTCAAGAGGAGGAATAAAGTCGGGTCATTCCGGGACAGGTGACCATGACAAAAGGGAACGGCTGATTTCTATTCCCCTTCTTATGGCATCTCCATGAGATGCAATTTTCCCTTCCCGAAAAAAATTGGAAAATTGCGAGGGTTCCCCGCCTCAGGGCCTCTCCGAGGCACGGCGGGGCGGGAAGGTTTTTTGGGAATTTTATCATTCTAAGAATGATTGGGAATTTCCAGACAATCTCGGAGATAGATTGACTGAAAATTCTCTTATGAATGTGGATAACTACAATGGGGGTCAAGGGGGGCTCCCCTTGGGTTGCCTCCCCCTCTGGGGGAGAGAGGGGGTCACCCTCGCAAGTTATCTGAAATACATTGCACCAGGATGGTCCTCGAGAATCGTATTTTAATTATCAAATCGTTTTAAAATAGCCTGATTGTTGGAGTCAGATGCATATTTGGAAATATTGAAGTGAACTTCTCATCTTTTCAAAATTTCATGAAAAAAACCTGATACTATCAAAAAGAACTGTTACCCGAAATCCCAAAAAAAGGTTCAGATATATCGCGCCTTCATAGAGAGTTTTCTTGGTGTATACAACGGCCTGAACGGCATATCCTTTGTGTCCTTGTGCACTGCGTCGATTAATGCCTCTGCAGTGCATCTGCTCCTTGAAAGGCTTATTCGGTTGCGACTTCTTCCGGATCGTGACGGTCAGTTTCCCGCTTGCGACTTCCTCGTCACCGACCACGATCACGTACGGGACCCAGTCCATGCCGGCCTCACGGACCTTCTTGCCGACGCTCTCTTCCCGGTCATCGACATCGCACCGGATCCGGGCGGCGTTGATCGCCTCGCAGATCCCGTTGGCGAATGCGGCGTGCCGCTCGGCAACCGGGACGACCCGTACCTGTACCGGCGAGAGCCAGGTGGGAAGTGCCGGGACCTGCTGCGTGGAGATGTTTTCAAGGATGGCGCAGATCACCCGCTCGACACTGCCGGTCGGCGAACAGTGGAGGATGGGGGGGTGGACGACGGTGCCATCTTCCTTGTGGTATTTGATATTGAACCGGAGCGAGCTCTCGACATCGATCTGGACGGTCGGGTTCTCGATCGGGCGCATCTGCCCGTCGATGGCGGCAAGGTCGATCTTTGCGACCCAGTAGTGGACCCGGTCGGAGAGGATCTCGATCAGCATCGGGCAGTCTGATTCTTTGACGATCTTCTTTACCCATGCTTCGTGCTGTGCATAGAAATCCTTCGTGCAGCGGAATGCAGCGACGAGTTTTGTCTCAAAGTCCCGCCCGGTCTGCCAGCCCATGGCAAGCTGCTCCTCGAAACATTTCAGCGCCTCGGGCATGTCGGTGCAGAGCGAGTGCATGTCGGGCATGGTGAAGGCACGGAGACGCTTGAGCCCGATGACCTCGCCCTTCTGCTCGTGCCGGAACGAGTAGGTGGAGAGCTCGTACATCTTCATCGGGAGGTTGTTGGGCGAGATGTGCATGTCCCGCATGATCGAAAACATCCCGAAACAGGCGGCGAAACGCAGCATCATGTTCCGGTTATTCGACTTGAACCGGTACTGGCGCTCGCCGAACTTTTCCGCGTGCTCGTAGATCGCCCGGTCGCCAAGGTCGTACATGACCGGGGTCTCGACCGGTGTGCCGCCGTATTCAAGGACCAGGTGAAGCACGTAATCGGCAAGCAGGTCGCGGATGATCTTTCCCTTCGGCATCCAGCGGAGGCACCCGACATCGCTTGCCGGTTCGTAGTCCACCAGCTCCTTGGAACGCATCAGGTCGACATGCGCCGGTTCGCCACCGGTCGGGACGGCAACGCCCAGTTCCTTTTTGACGAGGCAGCCAAATGGCGAATCGTCAAGGTACTCCTGGTAGTCGTGGGTTTTGCCATCCGGGGTCAGCACGAACCAGTCGTGCGTGACCTCCTTTTTCTCTTTCTTTACGGTCCCCTCTTCCCCGGGGACAATGGTCTTTGAGAGCTCGGAGAGCGGGTGGCCCTTGCAGGAGATCTTAAAGGATTTATACCACCCGAACGGAGCCCGCTTGACCATGAACCCTTCAGATTCCAGGCCGGCCTTGAGGGCATTGAGCGTGGCGACGGCAGTTTCCGGCGAGGCAAGGTCGCTGGAGAGGTGGGCGTACGGGTACACCACAATCTTGTCGACATGGACCTGCCCGGCAGTCGTCTTGATCTCCTCAATTGCCTGGAGGACGACGCCTTCAAGGTCTTCCTCGTCGATCGATTCCACGGCACAGAAAACCGTGAGTGCCTCAGTCTCCCTGTCGGAAAGGACAGAGCACTCCTCTGCCATCTTTGTCTTCTTTTTGGCTTCGTATTCGATGTAATCTGAATGAATGAGAAGAAGTCGCATTGATTCATCTCCGATCCGGTGGGATCATCCGTATAAAATGCGCGTTGATTGTATATAGGGTTAATAGTTTTTTAAGAAAAAACCGCGAAAACTACCGGTAATTCCGTACACCAGGACTGGTTATTCCCCGTGGATACCCGGCATTACTAACCAGATATCAGTGGTATCCGGGAGCGACGTCAGATGCATGCACTATACAAGACTATCCTGCAGCTGCCAGTTCAGCCGGCAGACCGTGTTTACTGCCATGATGCCCCCACCTCATTAACGACCGGTATTATCAGCTCAATGCTGACTGAGAGCATTGAGGGAAACGGAATGTGTAAGACGGGTCAATCCGGAATACAGGGGAATGTGTCAAAGCATTCGGGTTTTTCCTGATAGTTTTTGCATCTCTTTAAGGGTAATTGTTTTATTATTCCATGCTCCTGCCAGCCGGGGGTATATCTCAAGAGCCTTGTCGAAACATGCAAGTGCCTCCCGGTAGTTCCCGAGTTCCTTCAGGGCGATACCTTTACTGGTCCATACATAGGGATCAGCCGGGTCCAGGGCCAGAGCCTTGTCGTAGCAGGCAAGTGCTCCTTCATAGTTCCCGAGTTCTTTTAAAGCAACCCCCGTGTTGTACCAGGCATCAACATCTCCCGGATCGCTGTCAAGTACTTTCTGGTAGCACTCTATGGCATCCTTATACCTTCTGAGTTCCTGAAGGCTGATTCCCCTGTTGTACCATGCGTCAGTATTTCCCGGGTCCCTGTCGAGTGTTTTCTGGTAGCACTCTAGGGCTTCCTGAGGTCTTCCCAGTTCTCCATATGCAACACCTTTGTTGTACCAGGCCCTGGATATATCCGGGTTTATCCCGAGAGCCTTATCGTAACAGATAATGGTTTCTTCATACCTCCCGAGTTCTTTGAGAGCAACACCTTTGTTAAGCCATGCTCCCAATAATCCCGGATCCCGGTCGAGTGCCTCATCATAGCATGCAATTGCCTCCTCGTAGTACCCGAGTTCTTTCAGGGTGACCCCCTTGTTATTCCAGGTAATCCCCGACGCCGGTTTGATCGTGAGAGATGTATAATAGCACCCGATTGCCTCCTCGTATTTTCCGAGTTTATACAGGCCGTTTCCTTTGTTGTTCCAGGCATCAGATAATCCCGGGTTTATTTCAAGAGCCTTATCGTAGCACCCGATGGTGTCCTCGTATTTTCCGAGTTTGCCCAGGATAACACCTTTATTGTACCAAGCATCCGCATCCGCCGGATCCCTGTCGAGGGCCATGGCAAAGCACTCAAGCGCTTCCTCGTATTTTCCGAGTTCTTTGAGGGCAATCCCCTTGCATGTCCATGCTACCCCTTTTTCCGGGTCGATTTTGAGGGCCTTATCACAGCACCCGGCTGCCTCCTCGTATTTTCCGAGTTCTTTGAGAACAACACCCTTACAGGTCCACGCATCCACATCAACCGGGTCCTGGTCGAGAACCCTGGAGAAACACCCGACAGCATCATCGTATCTCCCGATTTCCTTAAGAGCAACGCCCCTGTTGTGCCAGGCACGGGAATGCTCCGGGGTTATCTCAAGAACCTTATCGTAGCATTCGATCGCTTCCTGAATTCTTCCAAGTTCGCTATACGCAACCCCTTTGTTGTACCACGCGTCAGCATCCCGCGGGTCTGTGTTGAGGGCATTGCCAAAGTGTTCGAGTGCGCCTTCGAAGTTTCCGAGTTTCCCGAGGGTTACTCCCTTGTTGTACCAGGCATTCGCATTCTTCGGGTTTATCCTGAGGGCATTCATCGTAACATACAATTGCCGCCTCATAGTTCCCGAGTTCGTTCAGGGCAACCCCTTTATCGGTCCACACCTCCTCCAGCTTCGGGTCTATTTCAAGAGCATTATCGTAGCACCCTATTGCCTCTTCATATTTTCCAAGTCCTTTCAGGGCAAGCCCGCTATATGTCCAGGTAAAAGCATCAGCAGGGTCGATTTCAAGGGCCCGGGTGAAGTACCTGATTGCTTCTGCATAGTTTCCGCGTTCCTGAAGGGCGGCTCCTTTATTGAACAACGCGTCAGCAGTCCCCTGGTCTTTATCGAGCTTTTTCACAGCGCCCATCACCTCCTCGTAGTTTCTGGATTCAGGAAGGCCATATCATTTGTCTGTTCCGTGCATGGTCAGGAAAGACTCGGGTCTTCCTACTTACCGGTTTTTCCAACGAAGCCGGAAGGTTCCCTTCTGCTTTTTGATATGTGCTCATTCCATTTATATTCATTAAACTTTTATTATTACTCTCTGGATATCCCGTAGCCCCCCCTGTTTTTTTTCATCGGGTGGGTCAGGGATATCCAGATCATCTGATTACAGATCCTTCTGTCAGTGAAATGAGGGTAATCCATAAAAACAATTCCGGAGAAGCACACATTTTTCTGGTAGAGTACCACTCCAGTTTTATTTGTGCAAACGGCCGGGATTCGGAGTTACCACCTTAACCGGTCTTTATTGAGCCTGGCAAAAGTGGATCGGAAAAAATAAGCTTTTGTTGAAATCCTCACGCTATTTTTCTCAACGCTCCTGGGGGCTACGGCACGTACTGCTCCGCCCCCGCCACTGTGGCATCCCCTCTGGAGCGATAATTCGAAAGAAGGTAATGCAAAACCATCGCAAAGCGCAGGGGGCGGTTCGGGGGGACAGGCACTTTCCCCTCCGATAAGAGGTGATTCGCAATTTGTTGAATTATTAGGGTTTCAACAGAGCAAAAAAATGATTATCTCTTCCTGTTCGCGTGATACCTGGAGAGTGTTGCCTGCCGCTGGTCGAGATATTTTGCATCCCCTTTCCGGAAATACGGGTTCTCGGCCCGTTCGGTCGTGTAAAAGACCAGCTGGCCGATCGGCATGCCGGCATACACCTTCACCGGTCTGGAGTTGACATTTGCCATCTCGAGAGTGATAGAGCCCCTGAAACCCGCATCAATCCAGCCACCGGTCTGGTGGAGGGTCACGCCGAGCCGGGCGATGCTCGATTTGCCTTCGATCGTTGCAACGATATTATCAGGAAGTTCAATACATTCCAGGGTTTCAGCAAGCACAAACTGGCCGGGATTGAGGACGAAGGTATCTGCACGGATCTCTTCGACACCGGAACACACGCTGTCCTGGTTGTACGGGTCGATAACCTCGCCGCTGCACCTGTACCAGACAAAATGGTTTCCCAGCCGGATATCAACGGAGTTGGGTTGCACCAGTTTCGGGTCGTAGGGATCGATTTTTATATAGCCCCGTGCGATGTGGTCAAGGAGCTGCCAGTCCACGAGAATCATTGGCTGAACTATGGGATGTAATCGGACATAAGTGATTCCAAAGGTATGGGATTGTTGACCCTGGCCGGACATTTTTGTCCGGATCTTTTTCCGACACATTCTCAACAAGCTGCCATCAGAAAAAAAATGAATGACACCGTTTTCGTTTTTCTGAAATGGTCATTCCGTGCACCGGATCTCCTCCGCAATGCGGAAATTTCCCGGATGACTGATGAAGGCCTATTCCTTTTTTTTGTTCTCCTTCGTATGACGGTCGAAGAGGGCAGGGTTGATATGCCATTCGCTCCGGCGCAATAATCCATGCATTGTACTTGCTTCCCGGACCGTGAGCTTTGCCCTGCCAAGGATGCGCCGTATGAGGATCATCGTGTTTTCGCGCTTGAATGCCGGGTGTTCGATGGTATCAAGGTACCGGTCGATGTGCCGGTACAGGTAGCCCATATCGACCGGTGATGCGAGAGCATACCCGGGGAGGGGCAGATTTGACAGTTCATAACATAGAACCCCGACCGCATGGGAGAGGTTGAGGATCGGGTACTCTTCCGGTTGTCGGAATGGTGCAGATCATGTCGCTGCGCTTTACCTCCTCATTATTAAGCCCCCAGTTCTCGCGCCCGAACAGGATGGAGATACGCCCGTCAGTGTCCCTGTATCCTTTCGCGGAGTTCACGGGGTGAATAAAATGGCATCCGCATCGAATGGCAGACAGATTTACTGACCGTGCCGGTGGTCGCGATAACAAGGTTGCTCCGGGCAAAAACGTCTTCGATGGTGCAGAGTTCCGCCCCGCCCGAGAACGTCCTGGGCATGAGCGGCACGGGCCTTTGCCTCGTTGCCCAACGTGCAGGGGTCGATCAGGACGAGACGGGAGAAGCCGAAATTTTTCATCACCCGTGCAGAAAATCCCACGTTTCCTTCATAGAGGGGAGCAACAAGCACGATCTCAATTTCCGGGCATAAAAACAGGATTACTGGATGGCGTCAACCGTTGCTTTCAGGACAGCGGCACCCTGGTCATATACTGCATTGCCGACGACAATGGTATCGGCATATCGTGACATCTGAGCCGCTTTTTCTGCCGAGTTGATCCCGCCACCGTAGTAGAGGACGGACTTGTCAATCGCTTCCGATGCAGCCTTTACCAGATAGCGGATCGCCGAATGTTCCGCTGTATTCTATGTAGACGATCGGGAAATGGAAGTAACGATCGGCGATCGTGGTATAGGCTGCCACCTCTTCAGGTTTCAGATTACTGAAGGATCGTGTCAGTTTCCCGACCGAAGATTCCGGATTGAGGACAATGTATGCCTCGGGCACAATGGAATCCCAGGGTATTTTTCCCTTCTGAAGCCTCGACCCAGGCACGGTGTTTGCCAACAACCCACTGTACATCTGCGGAATTGATCACGCTGGGAACAAAAATATAATCCACGCCCCTGGTCAGGACGGCATCTGGTCCGGCGGGTTCCATGACGAGCGGGAGACCATAGGCCTTCACCTGTTTCTGGAGTGCAGAGAGGTTCTCCTGGGTAACATTGAGTGTGCCGGAAAGCATCAGCGCATCGGTACCGCTTGCAGCGATTGCGTCGATATCTCCCGGCTTCAGTTGCTTGTCAGGATCGAGTTTTGTCACATGCACCCAGTCTTTCCATTTCATCGGTATCACCAGGTACTTGTTTTTTCTCAACCTTAAATCGATGGGGCAGAGGGTCGCATGGGGGCTGATCGCGTGAACTGCAATCAGGAATTGAAGGTCTGTATTCATCTTGGATTGCTTTCAGGTTTCCTCCAGGTTTGACAAGGGAGGTAAAAGGAGGGTAACTGATTTTTTCCTAGTCTTGTCTACTACCATGCCTTTGTAATTTTGATGAGATATTACGTATAATGATATGAGGGTAACCCCCTCTCTCCCCCAGAGGGGGAGGCGACCCAAGGGGAGCAACCCCTTGACCCCCTCGTTTCTCAATTTTTTGAAAGGTAGACTTTCCATCTGCATATGAGGAGCGGTTGTCAGAAAAATTTCCCATCATTTTTTCAGAGAGACAAAATACTTAATCAATTCTTCCTGCCCCGCCGTGCATCGGACAGGCACCAAGGCGGGGACTCTCGCACATACGAACGGTATCAAAAGTACGTATGTCACAGTTGTGAGGAAACACTTATCCTTTCCCGATTCCGGTTTTTTTCGCTCTTATTTCTTGTCCCTGGTCCGCCGCGGGGGCGTCCCTTCGGGGGCGGCGGCATTTAAAAAGCAGATTTTCCATCGGTATTATGAAAGGCGATTGTGAGAAAAATTCCCGATCATTTTTAAGAGAGAAAATACTGAATCAATTCTTCCTGCCCCACCGTGCCTCGGAGAGGTCTGATGCGGGGGCTCTCGCACATGCGAAAGGTATCAAAGTACTATGTCTTGGTTGTAAGGAAACAATGGATTTTTTTTTCGCTTCTCCTTTCCCGACTCCGGTTTTTCACTCTTATTTCTTGTCCCTGATCCGCCGCGGGGGCGTCCCTTCGGGGGCGGCGGCGTTCATCCTTCAGGATAGTACTGAGCTGGCGATCCCGATAATTTTTGTAAACACATGCAACTCTCCTGTTCATGGACATCTTTCAGGAATCTAAAGAATGAATACAAAAAAAGAAATAAGAAGATCTGCCGGGAAGCACATCAGAGCTGGATGATCGCAGTATCCCGCTTTTTCTGGATTGCTTCCTGGAACTCCCGGATTTCGTGTGCCGGGATCCCGGTTTCTGCGGCCAGCTTTGTCTGCATCCGCTTCGAGACAGCAGGGAGGCATTGATGATCCCTGACGGGAGCCAGTTTTCCATATCACCGCTGCATCGATTCCTTTGATCTCCAGCAGTTCCTTCTTCCCCCGTTCAACCTGGAGTTTTGAGACTTTTTTCGGTACAGGTTTTTTCAGGTAGGTGCAGACCAGTTCAACATGCCGCTGGACGGTGCCGGGCGACATGCCGGTGCGTTTACTCAGGACATCTACCGGGTGGGTGCAGAACGCTTCCGGGCTCGTAATACCTGCAGCAACGTATTTTTTCAGGCTGACGGCAGGAATACCGATCTCCTTGAGCACCTGCCCGTAGTAGACTGATTTTGCCTCGGTAAGGATCTGCCTCAGCTTCTTCCTCACCGATACCGGCCGCTTTCAGCATCGCGACATCAGCATGGGCAAGACCGGAAAGTTCGGTGATCCCGGCGGATTTGAGGGCGGTCAGGATCTTTGGCATAACTGCGCCCTTTCCGGGGGATCAGGTGGTCACGCATGAATTTCCGGCATTCGGAGCGGCGGCGGAGTTTTTCAAGGACCGAACCGGCATCGCTGATGAGTTTCTGCGCAGTCTCCGGCGGAATTTCAAGGCGCTTTGCCAGAGACTCGGGACTGCTGTGGCCAGTTCTGCGACGGTGTAGATATGGTATGCGAGGAGTTTTTGTGCGAGGTGCTCGTTCATGGACGGGATCTCGGCAAGGGACTCCGCGTTTGAATTGATATGGTGGCAGAGCGGGCAGCCGATATCCCAGGGACGGGCACCTTTCCTGACGAGACGGACAAAGTTGAGGTGATGCTTGTCACAGACCTCATCGGTGCGCACCGCAAAACCCCACTGGGCCATGGGAAGACCGATGTTGAAGGTGCATTCCGGGTAGCGGGAGCAGCCGATGAACTGGGTGTTGCCCCGCAGGTGTTTTATCGCAAGCGTGCCTCCGCAGACCGGGCATCTCCCGAGGTTCATCTCCTCGGCTGTCCTGCTCCGGATATCATCGCCGATCACCGCCTCGTTTGCCTCGAGCTGGTCAAACGCCGGTGGAGCATCTGGCGGGATTCCCTGATCACGTCCTCCCGCGTCCGTTTGCTCTCCTTGATCTGCTGCATGTGGGCTTCGATCGTCTGGGTCATGTCGGGCCGGGTGATCATATCGGCATGCTGTTCGAGCGATTCGGTGACCACCCTTCCGACCAGCGTCGGGCGAAGCGGGGTACCTTCGACGTATTTGCGGGATACGAGCTTTGCGATCACTTCATGGCGGGTGCTCTTGGTGCCAAGGCCCAGCTCCTCCATCCGCTGGATCAGTTTGCTCTGGGTGTAGCGTGCGGGAGGCTGTGTCTCTTTCTCTTCAAGGGTGACCTTCTTTACCGGGAGGTGTTCGCCCGCCGCAAACGGGGGCAGGATCGTTTCCTGTGCCTCGCTGTACGGGTAGACGGTGTGCCAGCCCGGTTCGACGAGCTGGCCTCCGGTTGCCGTGTATTCCTCGCCACCGGCATCGAACAGGACTTTTAAGGTCTTCCAGCGGGCATCCGGTGAAAGGGTTGCGAGGAAACGCCGCAGCACGAGCTCGTATATCCTGAAGGCATCATCGCCCAGAGCCTCCCGGGTCGCAGCGCCGGTCGGGTGGATGGGCGGGTGGTCGGTGGAGGATTTCTTGCCCCGGGTCGGGACAGCCCGGCGGTTTGCCATCACCCATTCCACGTCTTTTTTAAACGGGGAGGCACGGATGGTCTTCAGGATCCCCTCGATATCCAGCGAGGCCGGGTAGACCGTGTTGTCCGTCCTCGGGTAGGAGATGAAACCGTTCATGTACAGGTCTTCTGCAATCCGCATCGCGTTTGCCGCCGAGAAACCGAGCCGGGCTGCGGCGACGATATAGGTTGTGGTATCAAAGGGCGAGGGGGCCCGGTCCTGTTTTTCACCGGATTTGACATCGGTGACCACAAGGGGGGCTTTCGTGCGGTCACGGGCGAGTTCTGCCGCAGCCTTTTTCATGGAACCGCCCGTGGGTGTGCCGTGCCTCGATCTGCTCACCGTTCTTTTCGGTGTCCAGCGAGAGCTGCCAGTATTTTTCCGGGACGAAGGCCTCGATCTCCTTTTCCCGGTCAACGATCATGCCCAGCGTCGGGCTCTGCACCCGCCCGACCGAGAGGATGTTCTGCCCTCCCCGGCGGGCTGCAAGCGAGATGAACCGGGTGAGGGATGCGCCCCACATCAGGTCGATGGACTGCCGGGCTTCACCGGCTGCTGCGAGGGCAAAATCGAGTTCCGTGGTATGGGAGAACGCATGTTTGATCTCCTGCGGGGTGATCGCGGAGAACCGGGCACGGTCAATGACGACCTTTGCATTCACGGCCCGGATCAGCTCGAACGCCTCTTTCCCGATGAGTTCTCCTTCGGTATCAAAATCCGTGGCGATGGTGACCCGGTCGGCCTGCTTTGCCAGTTTCTGGAGGAGGGCGACAATCTTTCTTTCGGTGGGGATCTTGATGGTCTTTGCATCGATCAGGCTTCGCGGGGTGGACTCTTCGCTGCGCCAGTTCTTGTACCCGGGCTCGAAGTCGATCTCCACCACATGGCCCCGCAGCCCGACCGTCGTGGTGTCACCGAACGTGTAGGTGGAAACCCCGGCGTCCTTATGCTCGGTGATCTTCTTTCCTTCGCCCAGGATCTCGGCAATACGGCGTGCCGATATGTTCTTTTCCGCAACAATCAGGTGCACGGTTGTCACACCTCCTCTTTTCGAGTTCTTCAGCGAGCAGCCGGTTCACTTCGCCGGGATCTGCACATCCCCGTGTCTTTTTCATGACCTGGCCGACAAGGAAATTGAATGCCCCTTTCTTTCCCTTCCGGAAATCTTCAACTGCTCCGGGCTGTTCGGCAGAGTACTTCAGCAATGGACTGTCACGATCGGGTAGTTGAGTAATCAGGATTCGCACGGTCTCGGACTTCTAGCCATCCAGGGGATAGTTACCGAGACTTTCCTCAGGTTCAGCCGGTCGACGATGGCGAGCGGTTTCTCGCAGGGCTGGTTGTTCAGGTGCTGGTCAAGCATGACCCGCAGCACCTCGATCCCGCTGTTGTCGGTAATGACCCCTTCACGGAGAAGCCCGAGGAGCCCGGTAAAGGCGGCAGGATCGACCGCATCAATACTCATATCCCGGTAATTCAGCTCCCCGATGAGCGTATCGGCAATCCACGTGTCAGCGAGAGTCGCAGAGCCCTGCCGGATCCGGCCTGACAACCTCTTCGAAGAAATTCGCCAGCCGCAGGTCACCGGTCAGGGTGCGGGCATGGTTGAGGGAACACCCGTACTGGGCGATGAACCGCTCCCGCCGGGCATCCGGGAGTTCGGGAAGGACGATCCCCTCCACCCATGACTGCACGTGGAGCGGGCGGAGGTCGGGTTCGGGGAAATACCGGTAGTCGTGCTCCTGCTCCTTTGAACGGGAGGACTGGGTGACCCCCCGCGCCTCGAGGAAGTGGCGGGTCTCCCGTTCGACCTTCTGCCCGCGGCGGAGCAGGTTCTTCTGGCGGGTGATCTCGAACAGTGAGGGCTTTTTCCACACCTTTGTAGGAGGTGATATTCTTGACTTCCACGCGTTCGCTTCCCTGGATCGAGATATTGGCGTCAACCCGCAGGGAGCCTTCCTTCTCGGAGTCAAAGACGCTGAGGTATTCGAGCGTCGCCCGGAGTTTGTTTAAGAATTTCCTTGCCTCTTTGGGAGAACGCATATCCGGTTCGCTCACAATCTCGATGAGCGGGATGCCGGCACGGTTGTAGTCGACCAGCGAGTACTTGCCCCGCTCGACATTGCCCATGTGCACGAGCCTGCCCGGGTCCTCCTCGACATGGATCCGGGTGATCCGGATACGCTTCTCACCCCCTTCGTCGCTCTCGATCTCCAGGTACCCGCCTTCTGCCAGCGGTTTGTCGTACTGGGTGATCTGGTAGGCCTTGTCAAGGTCCGGATAGAAGTAGTTCTTCCGCGAGAACTCCGATTCGTGGAGCACGGTGCAGTTCAGTGCCTTTGCCACCCGCATCGCGTACTCTATCGACCGCTTGTTGAGCACCGGCATCGCGCCGGGCAGCCCGAGACAGACCGGGCAGACATGGGTGTTGGGACCGTCGCGCGGTAATCGGTGGAGCAGCCGCAGAACAGTTTGCTCTTCGTGTCGAGCTGGCAGTGCACCTCAAGCCCGACAATGACCTGTCCTTCTGCCATTCAGCTACACCGCCTGTTCGTAGGCATAGGCAACATCGATCACGCGTTCGTCCTCCCATGGCCTGCCCATGATCTGGAGCCCGACCGGCATGCCGTCGGCCTTCCCGCAGGGTACGGAGATGGCAGGGATGCCGGCAAGGTTGACCGGGACCGTGAGGATATCGGAAAGGTACATGGAGAGCGGGTCGCTCTTCTCCCCCAGCCTGAACGCAATCGTGGGCATCGTGGGCCCGGCAATCACATCGACCTCGGCAAAGATGCGGGCAAAGTCCTTTTTCACATTCTCGCGGGCGATCTGTGCCTTGGCATAGTACTTCCCGTAGTATCCCGAGGAGAGGGCAAAGGTCCCGAGCATGATGCGGCGGCGCACTTCCGTGCCAAAACCTGCCCTGCGCACTTCCTGGTAGGCCTCGTGCCAGGACTTTTTCGTATCGGCCGCCGGACCATACCGCACGCCGTCGAACCGTGCAAGGTTGGAGCTCGCCTCGCAGGTGCAGGTGACGTAGTACGCGGCAAGGGCATACTCCATGGAGGGGATGCTGCAGGGAACGGTCGTTGCCCCGAGTTCTTCGAGCCTCCCGATGGCCTTGTTCACGACCGCGGCAACCTCCGGGTCAACACCGGTCACCGAAATATTCCTGCGGGATGCCGATCTTCAGTCCTTTGATATCTGCGCAGGGGGTATGGGTATAGGGTTTGTCATAGCGAGGTCGAGTCACGGCGGTCATACCCGGCGATGACCTCCATGAGGGTCGAGACATCGGTGACGGTCTTTCCCATGGGGCCGATCTGTTCGAGCGAGTTTGCATACGCGATCAGCCCGTACCGCGAGACCCGCCCGTAGGTCGGTTTCAGCCCGACGATCCCGCAGAATGCCGCAGGACAGCGGATTGAACCGCCGGTATCGGTGCCGAGTGCCATCCGCACCATGCCGGCGGCAATTGCAGCAGCACTGCCTCCCGAGGATCCGCCCGGGACGCGTGCCGGTATCGCAGGGGTTGAGGGTGGGGCCGAACGCGGAGTTCTCGGTGGTGGTCCCCATGCCGAACTCGTCCATGTTGGTCTTGCCCGACAATCGCCGCTCCCGATTTTTTGAGGAGTCTCAACAACATGCGCATCGTAGGGAGGGATGTAGCCTTTGAGGATTTTTGAGGCGCAGGTGGTCTCGATACCCTGTGTCGAGATATTGTCTTTTACGGCAACGGCAACACCGGCGAGTTTTCCCTGCCCGTGCGGGGCTTTTCTGCAGGTGGTGAGGAAGGCATTGTACCGGTCATCCGGCTCAAAAGAGATCTCGCTGTCCTGCCACTACATCACCCGCGGCGCTTTGATAAACCCGTCTTCCTGTGCCGCGGCGTTCCGCAGCACATCTTCCCGCGGGAGGGAGGGTTCGGTCTCATCTTCCCGCATGACATTGCAGAGATCGCTGGTGACTGCGGTATCTCCCGAGACCCGGTCGAGCACGTCAAAATATTCAAGAATTGCATTGAACTGGTGAGTAAAGGTGCCAGTTCTTCGGCATTGATGCCGACGTCGGCAAGTTCTGCGATATGGTTTACTTCCTGTTCAGTGGCCATGTTCCACCCTGCTGATGTGGTCTATGTAATCTTGTATGGACGTTTTATAACCATTTTTTCGGGCAAGCCTCTGCAGCACCTTCCAGACCCCGCTCCCGTACTGCATCGCTTTCTTCTCGTACCAGGCGAATTCTGCGGGGATATGGCGTTCTGCGACCTGCCGGAGCGGGATCTTCCGCCGCCCGCCCTGCACCTTCTCCTCAGCCGGGATCTGCGCGTGCAGCGCGCACCACCCGCACGTCCATGTAGGGCATGGAAAGGTACGTGCCATGGAGTGCTGCGACGGCCTGGTCGCGGTCTGCCTGCAGTTCAAGCCCGAGAAAATCCCGCTCAAGGTCTTCGGCAAGCGTTGGTCGTCTCGAGGTACCGGGAGTATCCGCCGAAGAGTTCGTCTGCCCCCTGCCCGGTGATGATCCGCCGGTACCCCTGCTCCCCTGCAAAGCGGGCAATAAAGTACTGGGTCAGGGCGATGCTCGTATTGACCGGATCCTTTACCGGGATTGCCCCGATAACCAGCGGGAAGGGCAGTCGCGATCTCCTTTGGCGTAATCGTGACACACGTCAGGGAAAGCCCAAGCATCATCTGCGGCATGGCGTGCCTGGCGGAGGTCATGGGAATCCTCAAGCCCGACGGCCACGCACTCGCGCCGGGCAAGGCGGGCGACAAGCGTCGAGTCCACCCCTCCGGAGAGTGCAGTCACTCCCTCGTCGCTGCGCAGCTCGCACTGCGGTAATAATCGCCTCTTCCAGCGGCAGGTCCGGAACAGCGGGATCAATCGTCCCTTTGACCTGCACCGTCGCAGATGAGCGTCCCTTTCGGGCAGTTGCCCGGCATGATCCCGAAATGGTCCCGGGCACGGCACCCGTCCCCGGCAAAGAAGAATTCCCCGCCGAACCTGAGGATCTCCTCAGGGCGATCATGCAGGATTGATTCGATCTCCTGCGGCGTGAGTCGCTGCCCGTCAACCTCCACCCATCCGGTCAGTTTCAAGGTACTCATTGGATAACCCGGCAATTGTTCAGTTGTCACAATCAATACCCCTGCTTTCTAATTGAACGTATCTTTTTTTGAATTTCCGATGAATAGTCCGATATATCACGTCCCACAGTTTTGGTCCGGAATCAGGCAGCTAATGCAATCTTTTTTTTTAGTTGTACGGTTAATAATTCAGAGCGCCAGGATGTTCTGTCCGTACAATTGTACCGGAAGGGGTATCAGGGCGAAGACAATAGTATTCAGACCATATGTGCGAGGGTAGGAAAGCCCGGCCAACTCCGATGGACTTAAGATCCATTCCTGCAGAGGTTCATGCGTTCGAATCGCATCCCTCGCATTATTTTGGGAGCCTTTGTACTCTGATCAAAGTATATGAGAATCATTATGAGGCTCCCCTTGATTGATTTCAATGCGAATTACAATCTGTCCAATGCGAATTACAATCTGTCGGGAAAATAAAAAACAGATAAAGAGAAAGAAAGGTCCATGAGAAATCAGTAAAAAAATTATAATATTAATTAAATAATAAATTATTGTTATAACCTAAACGTCGTCCTATTGAGCTGAAATGGTGATATTCTGAACCGGTGCCATGCAAAAATATATATTGTTACACGCATATTCGTTACGTATCATTCAATCCAGGAGGGTTTGTATGAAAAAGATATGGGTTATATTGGTTATTCTATTGTTATTGACCATCAGTCCAGTCATTGCCAAACAGATGACTGTGAAGGTGAACGGTCAGCCTGTAGTGCTGGAAGAAAAGCCGGAAGTTGTTGAAGGCACTGGCGATAATGCTGTGACTTTCTTTGAACTTGCCACTCCCGTGAAAACAGCAGACTATGAAATTGTTGGTCTCGTCGCAGCATTTAAAGAAGATCCTTTCATCAGCTATGGTATAGCCGTTGTAGATACCGGTGCTCCAAGTTCATTCTCGTTCTCGTTTAATAACCCGGTTTCACCGAAGGTTATTGGACCTAACCAGGTTGAAAGTTCCATGTCGCTGAGCGCAACTGATGGCGATTTTGAAAGGCCTTTTGATGGTGTGACCGTCACTGCCCTTGCCCCGCCGGCGGGAATTCCTGTTGATGGCGATGGGATAACCGAACTCCAGGTAACGACCGTTTCGGATGGAGTGATCACGGCAAAATATCGGGCATGATCTTGGAGGACCAAGTGTGACATTCCCCAATCCCCCTCAGTCAGACACCTGGGGACCCTTCAATGAAGGACCTAGTGCAGGACCCCAGTCATCAAACGGCTGGGACAACATTCAGATAGATGTGAATTTCCAGGGGAGCGGTGGAGGGGACATCTATACCCTGAATGGCCGAAGCGATATTAATCCGGAGCGGAATGTTCCTGAATTCCCGACCGTGGCTCTCCCGGCAGCATTGGTTGTAGGACTTATTGGTGCAGTCCTCTTCATACAGAAAACCAAACAGAACTAAATATTTTTTTTTCTGTACCCAGGACGATTTACCCGGTAATTAATGCTGTTTTTTAAGACCCATGATATTCCTGAATTTCGGATTCTTCAATCAGGAAAAATATCCCCCGAGGTTCCTGAAATCCACTCGAACGTTCAATTCAGGAAACATGAGTTACGGATGCTCCCATGGACTGCAGCGTGTGCACCACCGTGCCTCTTTCTCCTTTCCTGAACAGAGAAAAATATACCTAAAACTGTTTTTCAATGATATATTTATTGCCAGATAAATCGTAAGACGAAATCATAGCATTTTGGGAGTTTCATTCCAATGAAAAGATATCAGGTTTGTGGAGTTATTGTTCTCATGGTGTTGCTCCTGGCTCTGCCTGTTGCCGGCTGGCATATACTGATTACCAAATCGGGTCCTGAAGGATCCGTGTGTTCAACAGGCGATTATTTCGTCTACACTATCAGCGCGTGTAACATGGATTCGGAGGGGCGATCCGATCCTGTTCTCAGAGTGAATGATACATTGCCTGCCGGGATCGAGTATGTCCCGGGCTCTTCGGTTACGGAACCGGGCGCCAGCGTCGATCCGCAGACTTGATGTATCCACGAACACACTTACCTGGGACTTCCACGAATGTCCCGTGGCACTCCTGTCGGAATATCAGCTTTAAGGTCAGACCTGCAATACCAGGTCTGATATCGGCAACGAATACGGCAGAAACATGGGTTAATAAGGTGAATACCGGATCGAGGTGGGAGAAGTCTGATATATCAAATACCGTGACGACAACCTTTTCCAACACGGTGTGCGCTATTCCTGCGCCGGAATTCCCGACTATTGCTCTCCCGGTAGCATGTATGGTGGGAATGATCGGTGTTGTCCTGTTTATCCGGGGAACGAAACAGAATTGATTTTTTCCATGGAATTGAATTTCACCATCATTTTTCCCTCTTCCGAAAATCTGGGCTTTGTTGAAACCCCGCAATATTCTTCTTAACGCACTTGGGGGATATGGCATGTAATGCCTCCGCCCCCGCCGCCATGGCATCCCTCTGAGGGATAATTCAAAAGAAGGTACTACAACACAATCGCACAGCGCAGGGCGGTTCGGGGGACAGGCACTGTCCCCTCCGATAACAGGCGATTCGCGATTTGTTAAAATCTTAGGTTTCAACAGAGCGAAAATTTGTTTGCTGTTCACCAGGATCCTCACTGTATTCTGACTATTGTATCGAATAATCAAACAGGACATCTGAAGGGGAGTCGGGGAAGCAGGGGGGAGATTGTGCTGTCGACACTTTTCGTTGGCGATCATAAGCCGTTTCCTGCGAATATGAGCGAGAAGATTGCCAGCAATCGCACCGTGGACCGGACCTGACAGGTCAGTACCCGATCAGATGGGTGAGAACGGCAAAGGTTGTCCCTGCCAGGACACAATAGATGGCAAAATAGTAGAGCCGGTTCTCCTCCAGGATTTTCATAAAGACGCCGATGCTTGCATACCCGGCAATAAATGCAGCAATGATTGCAACGACCAGCGGGGCAAACCCGGTACCCTGCAGCGGGTTCATCCAGAAAGGTCAGCGCCGACGCGACAATCATCGCGGGAATCCCGATGAGAAACGAGAACTCGGCTGCATCCTTTGGTTTTATCCCCAGCAGAATCGCAGTCCCGATGGTGGATCCTGACCGCGAAATACCCGGGGCAACGGCAATGCCCTGTGCGACACCGATGAGGAGGGCACTTCTCACTGTTCAGCTTCCCGTTCTGGTTTTTTTGTGCAGTGAGGCGATGAAGAGAAAGATCCCGGTTACGATAATAAGAAGGCTGACGCCGACCGGCAGGCCGAACAGGGATTTAAAAAATTGCCTTCCGGCAAAACCGATTATACCGGTGGGAATACCGGAGAGAATAATCAGGACGGTATAGCGTATGGCATCCGGTTCACCTGCCACGATGCCCGTGAATAAGGGAGAGGATTTTTTTCCGGAAATACAGGATCAGTGCAGCAATGGTCCCTGCCATGATGACGATATCAAATTCGGACGGGACAGAAACATTCAGGAGTGCCTGGAAGATCAACGAGGTGCCCTGAACTTGAAATAGGCAGCCATTCGGTAAATCCCTGGACCAGTCCCAGAAAAAGCGCTTCCAGGATCGTTATCTGGTGCAGACATTGTATAATCATAAAATCGGACAATATATATGCTGTTTGAATTGTTAATAATAACCGGAATGCTCTGAAAGAGTCCATAAAAGCATGCATTCCTGAAAATTCTTCGTGTGCAAAAACATACATTGGCCTGCTCCTGTTTTTTGGGAAAATGATTTAAATACTGCATTTAAATCATTTAAAAAGCACAAAAGAAAAAAAAAATACCTGCCTTGCAATACTACTAATATTTATATAGGTTTATGAAAAAATATACCTCATAATGTTGAGGGGAGTTTTATGACAACTGACAACCGTGAGCTCACACAGATCAAAACCCACCCTTACGATCGCGAATTATCGAGGATTAAAAATTTTCTCCGGGGGAGTTCCAAGGGGTACACGGTCACTGAAATATCCCGTGCCATTGATATAAACCGCAATTCGGTGGCAAAATATCTTGATGTGCTCTGCATTTCCGGGGCGGTGGAGCTGAAGGTTATCGGGTCGGCAAAAATATACTCCCTGACCAAAAGGATACCGGTATCATCGATTCTCAGCCTCTCCTCGGATTATATCTTCGTGCTGGATGAGGATTTTGTCATACAATATGTGAATGAAAAGGTATTGGAGCCTCGAAAAAAAATCCATCGATGATATTGTGGGACAGACCGTCGTGAGAGCCGGCCTGCTCCTGCTGTCCATTCCTGACATCAACAGGACATTGCAGGAATGCAACCAGGGAAAGGACATCCTAAAGGAGATCGAGGTTCCTGTCGATGGCGAAACCCGGATATTTCCGTGCAAAGTTTGTTCCCAGCATCCTTGAAAACGGGAAACGGGGAATCCTGATCATGCTCGATGATATTACCGAGGTCAAACAATACCAGCGTGACCTTGAAAAAACCGTTCAGGATAAGCACGAAAGAACTTACAAAAACATCGACGAACCTGAAAAAGGAGATCCGCAGTCACCGCGAGGTAAAGGATGCCTTTGAGGACAGTGAGCGAAGGTACCAGACCCTGATCGAACTTGCACAGGAAGGTATCTGGACCGTTCGGCCCGGATGGCAATACCACGTTTGTAAACCGGAAGATGTCCGAGATTCTCGGCTATACTCCCGAGGAGATGCTGGGAAAATCCCTGTTTTCCTGTGTCAGCGCCCGTGACAAGGGATACCTCGAAGAAAAATTTTCCCGGATAAAGAAAGGGCAATAACGAGCACTTCGAACTGGTATTCCTGAAAAAAGACCAGACACCCGCCTATACGCGGCTGTCCGCATCCCCCAGCATTGATGAACAGGGCATATTTCATTACGGACTGTTTGTCGTTTCAGATGTCTCTGCACTGAAAAAAGCTGATGAAGCACTCAGGGAAAGTGAAATGCACTACCGCACCATCATCGAAACGTCTCCCAATGGCATCCTTGTCCTGGATCTTGACGGTATCATAAAACTGGGAAATATTCAGGCAGCGACGATGCTGGGGTATACGAGCAACGGATGAACTGACCGGGAAAAATTTCTTTGATTATGTTACCCCCAATGATCTGGAAAGCAGCAGGGAACACCTGAAAAAGACCCTGGAAAAAGGTGTTCACGAAATACCTGGAATGCCGGTTGATAGCAAAGGACAGCACCGCATTCTGTGCTGAAGTAAGTGTTTCAACCATTCCTGATGCGGCAAACAGGCCGAGCGGATTTGTCGTTATTCTTACCGATGTAACCGAACGGCGGAAGGCAGAGTACCTGGTCAGGAAATCCGAGGAAAAACACCGCTCGCTGGTTGAAGGTATCAGCCATATCATATTCACCACCGACACCAGCGGGCGGTTTACCTATGTGAGTCCCGTTATACAGGAGATCCTGGGGTACAGCGCCACCGAACTGATCGGCAGATATTTCTATACGCTGGTCCCGTCAGAGCAGCGGCATATCCTTGGAGAGAAATTAAAAGAAGCACAGGAAGGTAAACTCAGCCCGAGTGATTTTAAGATGGTGGACAGATCCGGTTCCATTCACTGGGGCCGTATTATCGCCCAGCCGCTTCTCGAGGGAACGAGGATTACGGGCATCAGCGGGCTTATCGAGGATATCACGGATCTCAAGAACGGCGAGGAGGCATTGCGGGAGAGCGAGGAGAAACTCACCCTGGCGATCGAGGGCTCCGGTGCGGGCCTCTGGGACTGGAGAGTGCAGAGCGGGGAGATTGTGATAAACGATCGCTGGGCAGGGATCCTTGGTTACTACGCGCAGGAACTCGTGCCGTTGACCATGGACAAGGTATCAGCGCTGACCCATCCCGATGACCTGCAGAAATCCCGGGAATTGCTGCAGAAAGCATCTCGCAGGAGAAACTGCTGACTATGAATGCGAGATCAGGCTGATGCATAAGGACGGTCACTGGGTATGGGTCTATCAGCGTGGCAAGGTAACGGAACGAAATAAGGAGGGTAAACCTGTGCGGATGACCGGGACCCATCCTCGACATCTCCGAGCGGAAGGCGGCAGAGGAGGCACTGCGATCAGGTGAACCGGAAACTAAACCTTATATCCAGCCTGACCCGGCACGACATCCTCAACAGGGTGTCGGTGCTTCTCGGATACCTGGACAGGGCAAAATCCATGACCGCCGATACCACCACTGCTTGAACATCTTGAACGGCTGGAGGTTTCAACAAAAACCATCGGGAAACTGGTCCAGTTTACGCGTGATTTCAAGGACCTCGGCATGCAGCCCCCGCAGTGGTTTGCCGTAGAGGATATTATCCACGGGGTGTCCAAAAACCTTGAACCTTCGGATATCGTATTCAGGTTTGATGTGGACGTGGGAGATCTATGCAGATCCCCAGATTACCCGGGTCTTCACAAACATTGTTGAAAACTCCCGCATCCATGGAAAGAACGCAACGGAAATCCATGTATCATGCACTCCATGAGAGCCTCATACGTTCCTGTTAATTATTGAAGATAACGGGGTTGGCATTCCCGGAGAGATGAAAAAAGAAATTTTTGAACCCGGTATGGTCCGCAACCGCGGGTTCGGTCTCTTCCTGGCACGGGAAATCCTTTCCATTACCGGCCTGACCATCGAGGAAAATGGCAGTGGCAGGAAACGGTGCACGCTTCGAGATCCGGGCCCCGATGGGAAGTTTCAGGATGTCCCGGGTGATACTGATGGAAAAGACCAGACCCGCACCGGAGGCTTCCCCGTGATCCCCATCCTTCTCGTTGATGATGATCCTGACATGCTTGACCTGATGGAACTGGCCTTTCAGGACATCGGAGATTTTGATGTGACTGCCTGTCTCGACGCCCGTGATGCCGTGGAGGTCCTGAAAAAACGACCCATTGCCGTTGTTATCTCTGACTACCGGATGCCGGTCATGAATGGCGGCGTGTTTGTCCGGGCTGCGAGAGAATACAGGGTACGACGGACTCTTTATCATCTACTCCGGGAGAGGAAAGGACCCCCTGATCGACCAGGCCCGTCGCGATGGAGCGGACGCCTATATCCCGAGATCCGGGGATTTCAAAAAAGAGCTTGCATCGATAAAAGAGATCATCTATACCACCACGGTGGACGCCTCTCCTGTGTGAAGGCCTCAAAAACCAGCCGGTCTTTTTCTTTGGATCATCCTGAAATTTGTTCCAGATCCGTGCTGATTTTTCCGCTTTCAGGAATGCCGGTCTCTTATGTGCGCTCCAGGGCCCGGTCCGGGCATCTCCCCACCCGGGCGTTTCCTGCATTTCCTGCATGCACGGGTCCTGTTGAAC
The DNA here is from genome assembly GCA_963721245.1 of uncultured Methanoregulaceae archaeon. Taxonomy (GTDB): domain Archaea; phylum Halobacteriota; class Methanomicrobia; order Methanomicrobiales; family Methanospirillaceae; genus Methanoregula. The sequence continues at coordinate 325,674 of CAVRIL010000006.1, forward strand.
CCATTTCACCCGGTACCCAAAGAATATCAGACAGAACACAACAACACGGGGATAATAGCACACTGGTGCTCTGTTGAAACCCTAATATTTCAACAAATTGCGAATCACCTGGTATCGGAGGGGACGTTGCCTGTCCCCCCGAACCGCCCCCCTGCGCTGTGCGATGGTATTGTAGTACCTTCTCTGGAATTATCGCACCAGAGGGGATGCCACAGCGGCGGGGGCGAAGGCATCACGTGCCGTAGGCCCCAAGAGCGTTGAGAAAAATAGTGTAAGGATTTCAACGGAGCCCACACCGGACAATCCTTCAGAAAATCAACCACCGGAAGCAGGAGTTACCCGGGGTTTTAAAAAATGAAGAGGATCATGTGAGTATGAAGGCAGTAGTTCCTGTATCGTTTATTTGTTAGTTACCGCTCCGTACAGTGACCACGGGATCTCCACCTATCACCACTGACCCGGACACCGTTGTTGTTCCCGGGCTGAGGGTGAAGTAATTATTGCTCGTATCTTTAACTGTCGGCTGGCTCGTACTCTGAATACTTACCTTGTAACCAGTGCCTGTACCCCCGGTTCCTGATAACGCTATAGGCCAGGAATAGGAGCCTTTTCCTCCACTGCCTATTGAAACACTGTCTTTAATAGTTCCAATGACTGTGCTTCCCTTAAGAAGCACCAGCTTCACGGTGGAGCCGGCGCTCCCGGCGTAATTCCAGGTGACGGTCTGCGTAGTGCCTCGTTTCCACGTCTCCCCGCCATTGGGGGATGTAACGGTAATTGCCGGTGAGGTGGTCCCGGTCGGGGATGATACCGTAATATAATTTGTTTTGACCTCACTGTCACTCCCGGAAGCATTTTTCACGGTGAGTTTTACCGTCTTGGTGCCCGGAATCGTATAGGTGATGGATGGGTTTTTCACGGTGGACTCCACAACCCCGTCATTGTTGACATCCCACTCATACGTCGTCGTCCCGGTTGATTCCGACTGGTCGGTGAACTGGACGATCATCGGTTTCACTCCCTTCGTGCCACTGGCAGTAAATTTCGCCTTTGGATTTTTGGTAGCGGGTAAGGATACCGTAATATATCCTGTTTTAACCTCAGTGTCACTCCCGGAAGCATTTTTCACGGTGAGTTTTACCGTCTTGGTACCTGCAATCGTGTAGGTGAGGGAGGGGTTTTTCACTGTGGAATCCACAACCCCGTCATTGTTGATATCCCATTCATACGTCGTCGTCCCGGTTGAAACCGATGTGTCGGTGAACTGCACCGTCAACGGGGTTACTCCTTTCGTAGCACTGGCGGTGAATTGCGCTGCCGGGCAGACTGTGTGCAGGTATCGGGGTGGGGGTTGGTGTAGGTGTTGGCAGAGGTGTCGGTGAAGGAGTGGGTGTGGGGACTTGACCTGGTGTATACGAGCCAAGAATCTGGCCAATGACCTTGTTTCGTATCGTTCCCGCGGAATCCCCTTTGGACAGCGAACTTGAGATCAGGGACTTTGCTGATGTTGCACTCCCTTCCTTTTTGATTAAGGAAGCAACATAGCGTGTATCGTCAACACCTTCACGGAATCCCTCCCACTGGATGGTATCGATGACACCATTGATGGTGGGATAGGCATATACGTGATCCCGGTAGCTTGCATGATCATAATCATTCCACACGCTGCCGCCATACCTGAACTGGTACGCAAAATTCATAGCCCCGTCGTAACCGGCATTCCATAAGACATACCCGAAATTTTTACGGTAGATTTCCGGGTTTTCTATACCGGCCTGCGGGTTTGAATAGTCGAACACCTCGTGATTATTCCGGTGGAAGATACCCGCTATGGTCGTGTTCGGCGCGTATGCGACAACAGCGGTGTCAAGGACATCTGCCACGGTCTGTAAATTGGCAGCTCCGGCTGCCGCAAACACTTTTCCGCCATTATCATGAACAGTCTGCCATGCGGGCCGTTCGGTTTTCAGCACGTCTGCCTTTGCCTCATCGATTCCATAGAAGTACACATCTGCATATCCGGATGCCCTGACATGGTTTCTCCAGTTGGTTACGGTACTTGCCACGGTTGCAAGGCCTGCCGGATCTGTCGGGTTGCCGATGTACATATCCTGGCTTGAGGTGATGCCCGCAAGAAAGATTTTATCTTTGGGTAAACCGGCCTGGTTTCTTAATGACAGGGCGGTGTTAAGGTACGAATCGTCCTGCTGGAATAATGTCGGGTATAATACCCCGTGGTCTTTGAGATCCTGAAGTTCATTGGTGTACTGGGTAATGTCTTTGCTGTACGAGTATGACGGTGCTCCGCCCAGCCTGCCGTAATAATAGATGCTGTAGGTAAGCGGTGACGGAGCGAGATCAAACGGTAAAACAGTAACCGTAAATTTCATGGTCACCGGGGTTTCAGACGGGGAGTTCACCTGTATAGTTCCGGAATAATTTCCCGCCGGGATAGTACCGGGAACATGAACCGTCAGCCAGATCTGTTTATTTTCCTGTGCTTTCAGGGAAAAAGGCTGCAAGGTTGCGGCATCCCGGACCTGAGCAGCGGCAGGGAAGGTCGCTGTCGGGGAACTGATATCGATATACTGCGTAACGCCATTCAGGGAAACCTTGAGGGAATTTGTTTTTGTTGCATAATCCACCTTCACGAGACTGTCATCTTTCAGGAGAAGTTCCGGTGTGAGATAATAACCTCCCGTTGAATGGATATCGGTCTGGGAAGAGGATGACTGGTACCATACCTTCACGAGCCGGACATCCAGCGCAGATGAGGGGATGGTGTTTCCCTTGCCGTCAGATAAATCCGGTACGGTGATGGTAATTCCCGAGAGATCTTTCTGGGAGCTGATAATGAAAGAGGCGGGCTCAAATTCATCCCGGCAGGCAGATATTGCAAAAGAATTGCCGGGAGCTGCGGGAATCTCGTAGTTGATGGGCAGGACCTTTATTGATGTTGTTGGTTCCCAGGGATAGGGAATAATCGACTGCCCGGGATGACTGCTGATATAATCACTCTTCAATGCAGCATAATCTGCAGCCTGGACGGCAGATATCGTAAGCAGCACAACAGTAAATGTAAGCAGTGCTGTTGCCAGTCTATTCATGCTTCAAAGCTTTTGCCGGACCTCTTTTAAATTCAAATACCAGGCCGGGTTATACCATCAAACCTTCAGGTGGATTCCCTGTCCAAAGAGGATTTTTCACCCTCTTGCCGGGTTCTGATCTTTACCCACCGCCATGTGGTTCAGAACCGGAACAGGGCAATCCGTCACGAAGTTCCGTTACCGCTGGATAACCCAAAAACAGGAGAAATCCGGGCCCATTTCCCGGGGTTCAAAACCGGACACCGTGATCCTGAGAGGTTCCTGCAGTACGGGCTGACATTATGTAGGAGCCGGAACGAGGAAATCCCGGCTCCTGAAAAACTCAGTAAGATCGGAGGAAACGAGATTCCATGGAAAAATACCGGTAATCCCTTTTCCCTGTCATCACAGGGAGATTTACTGTTCCGGAGCTCCCGGTTTCTTCCCGAACAAGGAAAAATACAGTTTCTCCGGCATATACCACCGGATCCATGACGGGGACCGCTCATAATATGTCCGGATGAGGATTGCGACCAGTAAACACAGCAGGCCGATAATGAAAATCTGGGTATTAGCGATGCCAAAAAAATCCCTCACATAATTCTCCTCCGAGAGCATGTCGGGGAGCAACCCAAAACCCAGAACCTTTGATGAAAAAGGCCAGAGAAATTTATACCCCGGATTGTATACCAGGGCATCTTCAAGCAGGTGAGCCCCGAATCCAAGCGTGGAAAAAAAGAGCGCATCAAAAAATTTTATGCCGAGCGGGTGAAGTAAAAATGCCATGGCTATACCAAAGAGGACCATCACCAGAACATTGTGGAACGTCCCGTGGGTAATGGCATGTCCCTCAAACAATAACCTGATCCCGAAGATGCGAAGGACGGGGTTTGCAATCATGTCCAGATCCGGGGCAAGTGCGAACAGAATAATTAACCATGAGGAATCCCTGCCGGTATATTTGTAAAAAATCATACCGATAAGGACTGCCAGTGCGGCGGAGTAGATGAAGTGTTCGGCGATCATGGTTTAGGTGGAGAACCAGAATGTGTGTTAACGTTATATCCCATTCTATAAATGATTCATTAGAAGGCCTGGACAAACTGCAAACCGGTGACAGAGAAAATACAAAACTTCTCTGCGGCCCTTGAACGGTGTGTATTCCATGCATCTCTGGATGATTCTGGAACTCCGCTCAAACCTACCCTTTCTCAGACCAAAGAGGTGGACACCTTCCCCGCCTTGATATCTCATCCACCTTTTCCCCATCTGGGCAGGTTCACTGCTGCTCGATCACCTGGGAGAGCATGCGGCTCTATAACCTCGTCGGATAATTGCAATAAATAAGGTGATAAATATAATTTTTTGGGGCTTGGTAAATTTTAGCAACAGTTGCTACATGTAGTAATGATAGTTTGAGTTTGAAGCGAGGGGAATGCCTTCTCTCCAATTTATTTCCATATTTAGAACTTCACCTATTCCTCTACAAGAAAAATTACAATTCAAAATTTATTTATTTGTTTTTCTTTTCAATCACCAGACACATTGGAACCTTTTTCGTTGACAAAATTTATCTTCTTAAAATACTATCATCCGTGCATCTATCCAGTTTTATGAAAAGTATAGACTAGATAGCGAAGCTGAAATGAGATTTGGAAGGTGATTGAAGATGAAATCTGTGAGAATTTTGATGCTTGCACTATTAGTGTGCATTTTGTGCATACCTTGGGTATCAGCGCAGGGAGGATACACATTTGATGTTAAAATGATCGCCGATAAGACTTCTTACACACCAGGAAGCGAAATTACCTACATCTTCCCGGTTGATTTAGCATGCCCGGCCGATGCTCCCAGGTGCGAAATTGATCACTGCACAGGGGGTATATTTACACTTGATCCGCACATTGAGGCTATCACTCAAAACATGAATGATGATAGATATTCCGGATACCCCTATTGCAGTATAAATGGTAATCTGGTATCGTGCGAGGACAATAGATTCATGGGTATGTGGTTTGGTATAGGAACACTATTTGGTCGGCTGCCGGTACTTCATGGTAGTTCAGGAGAATTTCTAGAAGATTTTTCAATAAGAGGAAAAATAAAGGAGAATACTCCTGCGGGAACTATTATAACAAGCACAAGTGGCGTCGGTGACTGTTCTATCATGGCCTCGGATAGAATAGTCGATGTTGGGTCTATCTCAGAGAGTAGGGTAATTATAGTAAAATCAGAGTCTGTGCCTGAGTTCCCATCAGCGTTCCTCCCGGCTATCATGATGATCGGGTTCCTTGGAGCTGTCCTTCTCATCGAGAGAACACGGGAACACTAACCTTTTTTGTCCTTCGCTTTTTAATTGCGAACTACAAATCGCCTGGCATACCCGATAACCCCTCACCTAAATCAGAACCTTTTCTTAGAGCAAATTCTTAGAGCAAATTTTGAAAATAATAAAAGTATACTCCATTTTATGAATATTTGATAAATATTCAATCGGAGATGATTGAGCAATTTAATCGAAGAGGGGCTTCCGGGAAATTTAATAGCATTTTTCAAATTGAGGATGTTAGGGTAAAAAGGAGATAATCTGTTTTGCTATCTTTTTTACGAAAGAAACAAAATCGAATGAATCTTCAGAGTATATTCCAGTACTACTTTCGGTGACTGCAGTGTCCTTTTGCTGCCTTGCCATAGTGCCATTCTGGATCTTTGCAGGATCGATTGGACCGTTGAAGAGTACACCACGAAGATCCGGGCTCGCCTGGATCCGATAATCCATCGTATTCCCATCCTTTTTTACGGCAATATAATCAGCTTTTTCCGACATATCGATCCATGGGATATCCTGATACTTCAGGAAGGATCCATCAAGTAAGGTAACCTCGATAATTTCTCCATACTGGCGAACGAAGATAACGTTTGCATCTGTAGAGAATTGATCGAATATAGAAGTCCCTGATCCTGTATAGATAATGTCTTCGTACCCTGAGGCATGAACTTTCAACGCATTGCCGGAGCCCTGGACGGGGACCTTTTCGCTCGTCTTTACCTCTTCATCATTATAATTGGATAACAGGGCCGTAATCCGGTACAGATCCTGTGATGCAGGAGCTGATGATAGAAACTACCGGGGAAAAGACTTCTGACGGATCATCATAGCCGGCAATCCTGCCGACAAGCTTGGTGACTTTAATATCTGAAACGGGTTCTGTTACGATATTGAGATTAACGGATTTTCCATACGGATTCACTGTCGTCCATTTCAGGGTATTGGAGGTTATTCCGGTATCTGTTTCTGTTTTATAGGGGAGATCCTGCCAGTTAAAATTTGTTGAGCCTATTGTCATTTTTCCATTGACATATCCAACTTCAGATATGCTGTATTTCCCGTCTTTATTCGTATCTTTGGTCGGCGTGATCATCAGACTTGTCGGTCTGAAAATAGTGCGGTAAACCCATGGTTGAGTCCCTTCCATCCGGTCTATTACAATGAAATAATCGGAACCGGGAAATAATATTGCCCGTTTATAATAAACCGGCGAAGAAAGTGCCTGGCTGTTGCCAAAGCCGCTTCCAATTACCTTATTGATTTCTGCAGTGACATCAATAAACTCAATCCATGACGTTTGCAGGCTGGATTGAACCAATGCCGGGGTAACCTGTCCTTGATAAGTATCACCTTTATAGATTCCCCGGGCGGTGCTGTTTGACCATGGTGCAGAAGTAAATGGGTTTCGCGGATCTTCAATGGCGATCGTGTTATGATGGGTTTCATACTTTCCGTAATAACTGTTAAGAATGTCTTTATCCTCCCCGGCATCAGCAAGGAGCAGGTCCCCATGGCTATAGTATTCGATGGACGCCTGATCATGATGAGCCATGTCCCTGTTGCTGTTTGACACATAATTCCAGGTTATGATGGAAAGCCAGTCTGTGTCCTTCTTCCAGCTCCCCGGAATACCTGGTAAATGGCATTGGTATCCAGGCGACTGGTTGTATTCGGGTAAGATCGCGGGACAGTTGAATAATTTTCAAACACGCAATACAGGATGTTGGAAGAGGCCCCGGCTAAGGTACGGGAATAGGGAAGGATCGTAGACTGTATCCAGCATTTCATCGAAGTTTAACGCAATTGACTTCTCCTCGTCATCCAGAAGATTCAAAAATCCCCGGTGATAGGCCCATTTGGTGTTACCCAGCGTTACATAATTGTTACTGTACCCATCAGGAAGCGATTCCCACAATTCTGAGGTGAATGCCCGTTTTGCCGCAGGAAATTTCTCAAAGGGATTTTCGTGATAAAAATGATTGTATACCTGGAGCCACAGCATGTAATCGCCCAAAACGTATGATTTATAAGCCCCATTCAGATGTTTTCCTGATGCTTCATCAAACCCGAAACTAAAAAGCGACCTTCCATTTGAATGGAGTTTGTCATTGACAAAAAGATAGTCAGTTCCGACCTTATGCCAATCCTCCGGTGTCGAGGATAATGGAAGGTTATTTGGATTGGTATAATCTGCAAGTGCCGATCCAACTACTCCCATGTCAGGATATGCCTGCCCATGGTAGTCAGCAAATGAAACATAATCCCTATTTGTCCCGTCATCATTGAGATCACCATATACGGAATCAGCTAATGTGGCTAATTTATCCCGTATTATTGAATCTGTTTCAGAGTCCAGCGTTGGCTGAATAAAGTCATACGCGAGCGAGTAACTGGCAACTGCTCCGGATCTGTCTGATTTATACGATATTTTCCCTTTGTCGATGTTAAGTAATGCTTCAGTTGCTTTTTTTGCATATTTGGAATTTTTTGTGATTTGATAGGCAAACCCGAGATCCCGGGCAAAGGAACCCCGGTACATAATCCGATCATAGTTTCCAAGAGATCCGGAAAAATTGTATCCCAGCGAATTACCCGCACTGCGCAAAATCTCGTTTTGATAACTTTTCCAGGGATTCGTAGAATTATACCGGTAACCGGGAGTGTCCTGAATAGAATCAAATAACAGAGATGGATGCACAATTGATCCCGCTGAAACAATTGCAGGGATCAGTATAAGCAGGAGAAGAAAACATCCGAAGAAATGGTAAATTCTCATATATACTTCATCTTCTGGTGGTTTTACGAGATATGATTTGGACTAATCTCAACTAGTATCGGGTTACCGGTAATTGATTCTTTCCTTCAACTGAATCACCAAGAATTACCTCCCCAAAGAAAGGATTTAACAATTCATTTTGAAATAACTAATACGATACATCCGGAAATAAGGTTTCAGAACAATGCAAACTCCAAATATTCTTAATAAGATTCAACATTCTATCGGGGATTTTCAGTCCAGATACAAATTGAGCAGATTTTTTATTCTGTTATGCATTTTCTTCTCGGTTGTACTGGTAGTATCTTTTGTTATTCCACTTATCGACTACGGGCGTTATGTAGGTACGGATGATTATACACATTTGATCTATACCGAGGGAATGGATTCATCAAAAGGAATCTTTGATTTCTATTCCCAGATGGGTCAAGGAGCAAGTGATCCTGAAAATCCCGAAAATTTCTATAATTATCCCTTCGGCTTATGGCTTTTTGGTTCTCTCGTCGCAAAAGTGACCGGCCTTACCGTGTTTACCAGTAATTTCATTGTTTTGTTTTTGTATCTCTTCGTAATCATCGGGACATTTTATCTTTATTCCGGCGTGTTTTTGTCAACAAAAGAACAAAAAATCATTGCTTTATTATTTATGGTATCGATGCCCAACGTGGCATTGGTTCTCCTGAACTACCGTCCATCCGTATTTATTTTACCATTTTTGTTAATGATCATGTATTTTGCCCTTCAGGATTCAACTAACTGGAAACTATTACCGGTAGTATGGCTATCTATTTTTATTATTACCATTAGCCATACGGGGACGTTTATGTTTCTCATCAGCGCCTCGCTGGGGTTTTTCCTACTATATAGTTTCATCTGGGGAAAATTTTCACAAAACGTCTACATAACTATCATTTCAACATTTCTCATCTATCTCATAACTCTCAACTGGTTTCCGGAAATTTTGAATCAGTACACAGTAAAATCCACGTTATTTCTATCACCGGGAAACTTTCTGGCGAATAGATTTAATTTTGTTCTTGTCAAGGATTTTGCAAGCATTTTTTACAAGAATTTTTTTGTCGGGCAACAGCTGGTGTATGTCATCCTATTAGCGGCAGCTCTCTATGGTATTGCCCGGGTATTGATTTCAGTTCATCATTATCTCACGGGTAATCTGGCTCAAAAAAATATTTTTCCTGCCTTTGTTTTACCCATTCAGAATATATCACATTCTGCAGCAGCAAGCCCGATATGGCTTGGTCCGTTGCATGTTCTTCTGTCTGTCACCGGATTTTTCCGTATTGATTCAAAAGGAAAATGCCTTTTTATTACAACAATTTTTACCACACTCCTCCCGGATCTTCTTCATACCTCCGAAGGAATAGAAGTCGCGACTGGTGCCCTCCGGGAAATTAGTTATCTCATCGTCATTATCCCTATCACAGCAACTCTCGGGTTATTGTGGGTTCTTTCCTATGTGAATAAAATGAAGGATCCCAATAAAACCCGGATTAATTTTTTTATCTGGTTTATTGTCTTATCTGTAGTCATACTAACCCCGGCAGTGGGCACAACATATTATCTTCCAAAGATAGCCGGTGAAGACTATTCTGTCATGGGCATGAAATGGCTTGGTGAACAGGGCCAGTATCAGGAAAAAGTTGTAGGTTATGGAATTCGTACTGTTCCCATCTTTACCAATATGACGGGTCCTTCCGTTGCAGATGGTTCTGAGACCCGTTTATTCAAACAATTATTACAAAATATTCATTTTTTCCTGAATGATCAGGATAGTGTAAATACTCTTCGCCAGCTTTTTGATGTAAAATATATCTTATCATCCAATAAAATACTTGCAAACCTTGGAAGGACACCCTTAGGTGTATCAATAGATACCAACAATGAACTGGATAAAATTTATTCCAGCCGTGATTTCGGGATTTATGAAGTGACGTCATCGGTGGCAAATTCCATTCCGGAATATAGTATTGCACAGGATACAACAATCGAAAAGTTGGGATCTGCAATTCAGGTCAAGTCTAATTATTACACCGCGATACTGGATGAAAATACACCTATATTAACTCGTTTTGGAACAAACCAAAAAAACTTTTTCGGGCCAGGATTTTTATCGGAAAATTTCATAATTTCCGGAAACCTTTTCACATTGAGTAATCTGCAATTTTCGAACAACCTAACCGATAACCAAATTTTATATAAAACAATATTGAAGGTAAATGAGACTAATTATGCGTCAATGCTGGTTCGTTATTCCTTCTACCCGAAGGTAATCAAAAGGGAATATATCATATCCAATGACCAACCTGGCGAGAATAAGAGTTCAACGATAACTCCTAAGTTTTCTTCCCTGCTTTTTTCTCCGTTATCCAATTATATCATAACGAACAACAAGGCACAACAGACACGAACAATCTATGAATCCCAGGACTCTGTCGAAAAGACGATAAAAGTTGAAGATATCTATATTTATAATACCGATACAGAGGGAAATAATGGGAAGCAGGGAATCCGAATAAAAAATATTCCGACTTCTCCTTTCCCGCAAACTGTATATTATAAAGGATCAACGCTCTACGATATGAGTTCCATTACTACCTCTCAGTCTTATACAGTAAAATCAGGAAAATCACTGCATATCACGCAATTTTTTTCGACAGGTGATGAATACGGAACAGAAAATAATATTATGAGCCAGAACGGGATCCAGCTGAATCAATTATCCGGATGGGATAAATCCAATAATTCTCATCGGATCCGGGTCTTCTTTTTCGGATGCGGGATATTCAATCCTGAAAAAAGAAAATATTCCCTATTCTCAGATTATCAGCCAAGGTTCGACAATCACACAGGTCAGCCAGGTAGAACCACCTCCTGAAGCAGAAATTGATACTGATACGGTTGATGTAGATGCAATTGCTACAGATGCAATTGACGCGGAAACTTCCTTGGAAACAGATACTTCTGAAGAAACAGACATTCCCCAGGTTCAAAACATCCCACCGATTGATATCAGTCATCTGGCACAACAAGGTGTCGGTATTATTGGTTCTGCCTCTACCTGGCACCGGACGTATGACAACCTCACGACTCAGGAAAAAACCATTTCTTCACTCATTGATTATACGAAGAACCAGGATACCTTGTTACGCGGATTTTTACCCGTATCGTACCGTTATAATCTCGATACTATCAAAACTCTGCAGGATAGGAACATTTCTTTCATGTTATCAAATGCGGTAAGCCGTCCAATCCAGGGTATCTATGACGAAGGATATCGTAATCCCCAACTGGCATATTATAACAATGAACCCACTGATGTGGTTATGATGCCGGTTTCCTATCCGGCCAGTTCATCCCTGGACGTCCAGGAAGATCCCAGTGTGGTTTTTTCCCAGTGGCGCGGAATACTCAATGAAGTAGTCTGATAACGATGAGATGGTAGTATTTTTATTTAAATCAACAGATATCGGTGATCCCGCATATTCTGATGAATTCAGTCAATTGTTTTCCTACGCAAAAGAGAAGGGATATACATTCATGTCTCCTGATACTGTCGCAGATCATTTCCGGCAATTACAGAATATCGAATATACCGGTTATACCGATATGGATATGGCTTCAATAAATGTTACCAACAATAATGACGAAATGGTTCAGAATGTCACGTTCAAAGTTGAGCTGGATACGCTGACATCCGGGAATTATATTACTAATGAAGGAAAGATTGTGAAAACCACATCGAATAATCGGACGGTTAGTGTCTATGTCAGTACGGATATTCCCGCACACACCGCACAAAACCTGGTAATTACACCAGATTCTCCCCGGAAAGAGCCTGAATATTCAATTCCCCAAATTTATTTCAGAAGGGTCGACAGTAATCACTGTTACTGATACGGAAGGTAAACCGGTTAAAGACGCAGAGGTTATTTTCGATACAAATCTCTACCGGACAGCTAAAGATGGAACGGTTATTTTAAACGCACATCGGGGGATCTATACGATTATTATCCAGAGTCCCGGTTATGAAAAATATACACGCGTCATTGAAGTGAAAGGCCAGATAGCAAATATCCTTCAATATTTTAAGTTAAGTTAAAAAATCTGACGGGATCCCATAACGATGCCGGATGATCCTAGGAAATTTCTATGTAAAAATTATCTTTAATTTGAATTGAGGTATTTTTTATCAACGGTCTAAGGAGGAATCTCCCCCTATTTACCTTCGAAATAATTGGAATATTTTCTCGCCTATTTCATACAAAATGGATGAGTATTTGGTTGCCCCATACCATATGACAAGTTCAGGATTGTATTTTGATTTAAAATGCCGTAAACGGGGATCATCCCCTGCATCCATCTCTTCATAATATGTTAATCCGTTTTTTTGTGCCCACCTGATTGCCTCCCATTGAATCAGGTCATTGGGCAGAGATTCCTATGAGTCCAGTTTTGGGGATTCCAACCCATAAATACATCCCATTCTTAAAAACAAGATTAATTGTCCCCCCAATCCTTTCCCCGTTATATTCCGCCACAAAAATCTTCAGGTTTTCCGGGTAAAATTGATCGATAGAGATCTTGTAAAAATTTTTTATAATTGCCTGCCGGGAGCCCCTGTTTTGTGTATCTGGAATGTAATGAATCATGAATAAATTCAAGATCATCCATTGTCGCCAATTGGTCACTGTTACCCCTTCCCTCTGGGCTTTATGTATTTCAACCCGGAGTTTTCTGTCGAATTGTTCCCATACATGATTAATACCCGGCGTTAAATCAATCCGGTAGGTATACAGAGGCTCAACAGCATACCCTGACCATCGTAGTGGCCGTGAATCATACAATCCAGGAGAAGACCTGATTCTTGCATACCTGCATCCAAGGGTTTTAAAAATATAATTGTCGAATTCCTGTTGGATCTGAATATACGAACTCTCTTTCCTGTCCTGTTTCATGGATTCATAAGCGGCTATTACGGGTCCCAGATATAACATATAGGATCGTGATGGTGGTGATAATGCAACTTTGACCAAGCCTTTTTTTTGTAAAAATAGCGGATATATTGCCACAAGTTGGGTTCCTTTATAAAACATCAGTGGATAAAACTCAGCATTTGCATGGTTCTGAACAATCCTGAGCCACCTGACGGTATGAAAAAGTGTCCCAAAGGGGGAAGAAATTACCAAATCGTCCCATGCTTTTTCCTGTGAGCTGTCGAGTGACACAATGGTTAAAGCCATCTTTACCTCATTTTCTTTGGTGAACGCATTTTTTGGTAACGTTAAAATACCATTGGGAGTATATCTTTTTTTTCTACATCTTATTTTGCATATATATGATATGATGGGCTTGAAAAGCGTTGAATGACAGTATCATTACAGACTAATTTTACCGATTCCAGCAGAACTCTAAATAGTTTAAAAAAAAACTTACATGTACACATTTTATGAACTTCAGAACAGATATTATAGCCTACGCGGTTGTTATTGCAATAGTACTTGGTATACTTACCTCGTATTTCTTTATTTTTGTGGATAAAGAATCGTATTCTGCATTATATTTAACCCCGGATTCAACGATCTACGATGCGAATAGTCACACAGTTTTTTTTGGATATGGGGTTAGATCTTTTGAAACCGGAAGAACTGATTATGAATTGGATATGTATTCTGATGATATCCAGGTTGATAATAAAAAATTTTCATTAAATTCGGGGGAGATTTTTGAAGAGAAGGTGAAAATTGTCCTGCCTCAGAACACACAGTTTCCCGATAAAATCTCACTGAAATTAAATACCGGAAAAGATAAAGAAGAAGTTCATTTCTGGTTAAAATAGAGATCTGATTACTTAGTTGCGAATAAGGTATTTCTGCGGCTCCTGGTATTGTCTTTGACGGGGAAATTTTTTTAAATCTCAATAAAATTCCCAAATTCCGCTGCCTGATTTGAATCTTTCCCAGCTGAAGTATAATGATGTAAATAGGTAACCTTTTTGAGACCAGCTATGCAATGATGTATCTTATCTGATCGTTGAAACCCAATAGGAATTCATACCTATGTTTTTATCAAAATCCTGGGAGGCATATCAATATACAACAATCTGGACTATTTTTTGTTTTTTATTGCTGGGCGGGTTCATCCTTACTCAAAAAAATAGTTATATGGAGTTTGATGCTCTGGGCATCTGGGTCCTGACGTGTCTGATAATGTTATACTTGTCCAGAAAAAAAACCGGGCAGTTTTCCGAAATCCAACAACACATAATTATCATCATCGGAATTCTGATGTGCATATTCAGTTTTATCAGTATTCCGCTCGGTATCACCAATCCGCCGTATTCAATTGGTGAACTCTCTCTTTTACTGGCCGGTATCGGTGTAATAGTATTTGGTCTGCTCAATTTCAGATCTCTTGTGTTACCGGTATCGATTCCTTTCATCGCAGTGTTGGGATTTGCGATATACGAATTATTTATACGAAATGAGGCGTGGATTACTGCTCCGATCATCCCGTATATCGTGACCCTTACAATAAATTTGTTGAATCTTTTTGGCATCAAATCGGTTTCGGACGGCAATGTGATTTCATTTATGTCACTTACCGGTAGTCCGGTGTATCTTTCAATTGTTTCGGACTGTACGGGGATCTGGTCTCTCGGTACATTTACTGTTACGGTAATCATCGTACTTTCCAGTTTTCCAAAGAGTATATCGAAAAAAAGTATCTTACTGATTGGAATTGGATATCTTGGGACTTTTTGGGCAAATATTATCAGAATATTGGTAATTTCCCTCAGTGGATATTATTTTGGCCCTTCAGGAATGATTGAACAGGTTCATGTCCACGTCGGGTGGATTGTTTTTTCTCTCTGGCTGATAATTTTCTGGTACTATTATTTCACCCGACAAATTGGGATCTCTTTTTTTAAGAAAAAGATTTCCAATTCAAAATAATCCATAATATATCGATCCATGTTTTGGTTCTCATTTTTAATCTATCAATTTCAGACCCAAGAATGGAGAATTTATCACATAAAATGCATCATTAGCCGCTTGATACGCCCCGACAGGAATAATGCAAATCAATAGCGATACAAACAGTCCATACAATAACTGTTTTTTCATCTTCAATCGCCCTCAATCTCATTTCAGCTCCGCTATCAATCGAATACGATATATAAAACAAAAGACGGATGCAGGGATTCTATAAAATCATCCAACTAAGAAAAAGTGATGCAGCATTGACGATGCATGAACATATCAGGGATCGTTTGATATTCAGAGGAAGAAACTGGTTCATAATCAAGGTTTCTGATAAAAATACAAGCATTTCACCAATGATAAGATACGTCGCCCCACCCAGATACTCAGGAAGGATATACCACAGATAGGGCAACGTCAATCCCGTCATGCATATTCCCACAAAAATAATCCGGAAAACAGAAATTTTTTCCTGAAAAAAATAGCGGATTATGATTACCATCAGTGGTATCTCAATGAAAAACGTCAAAAGCAGTGCGAGAAAAAATTCTGTCTCGAATGACATTCCTTACCTCATCTAGAATAGTGTGTGCTGGGGGTATGATATCTACCGATCTGTTGATTGATTTTTAGATTGATTTTTTTAGATCAATTATTGAAAGTCCAACTACGTTGAAAAAAAACATGTGAAAGTTTTTGCACGTCGGATTTGGGATATATTTATTATATAAAAAATTAATATAAAAATTCACTCTCGCAAATTTTTTTGTGATCATTTTTTTAAACTTCACCGGAGGAGAGCAATTAAACTGTTACAGAAAAAATGGATGTGGATTATGAAAAGAATTGGTATATGCATTATTGTTGCGTTAATGATGCTGATCTGCATAGTTCATGCAGATATTCCACCTATAAACACTCCCACCCCAAATCATCTTGCTTTCGTGATTTGTCATGACGGTCCGTTCGCAGAGAGTTCCAAAGAGGTACGTATTTATGCACGCCTTTTACATGAGGATATGGTGGTTACTACAACGACGACGGGTATTCCCTATAAATGGTCTGACGGGCCTGTTGTTCCTCAGGCTGTAACGATACCCCCCACCCATATACCTTCGCTGCAGGTTTTTACCGTCCGCACCTCTTCAGAAGACGTTAATGGTAATGTGTGGCCTGCAGGAAATTATACCGGAAAAGTATCGTTTACTATTAATGGAAAGGATGTTCCTGTTCGCGTCCGATTACGGATAGCGGAATGCACTGATAGTCCTCCGAAAGCCGGTTCGGAATTTCCGGTTTTACCGGGGTTTCCTGGAATTTTAACCAGTTGCCCGGAATTATTGGAGCAATTCTCTGTGTTATTTTGCTGATAAGGATAAAAAAATACTAACACACGAATATTTTTTGTGGAATTACATCATCACTTATCATTCCATCCATCGCATGGTGGACCGATACAAGGCACTAGGGCGAAATTATGAAAGGTATTAGGCTTTTTTCATCAATTCCTGCATTCAATTGTGTTTCGAACAGTGTTGCCTATTTTCACTTTCGTAACGATTTTTGATTATTCGATGGTAATTTATCACAATAACCGGTTAAAAGGATGGTTCAAAGAATGTAGTCGAAAAAAATAAAAATAGGGTATTCTTGCCTGATAACACACTCATATCTTAAAAACGAAAGGATCAGGTGATGAGGGTGAAATACTTATCACTCGCATCCTTCACAGTCGGCTGGCTGATGCTCTGAATGCTGACCCGGTAATTACTGCCGGTCCCCCCGGACCCGGACGATGATATCGGCCAGGAATAAGATCCCCTGCCGCCACTGCCTGTTGACACGCTGTCCGCAATCGTACCGACTGCGGTGCTTCCCTTGAGAAGCACAAGATTCACCGTCGAACCGGGACTGCCTGTATAACTCCAGGAGACTGTATTCGTTGTGCCTCGTTTGAGGGTCTCTCCGCCATTGGGTGAGGTAACCGTGATCGTGGGGGTTGCTGTTTCTGGAGCTATGGTGAAGTAATTATTACTCACGTCCTTTACTGTCAGCTGGCTGATGCTCTGAATGCTGACCCGGTAATCACTGCCGGTCCCCCCGGACCCGGACGATGATATCGGCCAGGAATAAGATCCCCTGCCGCCACTGCCTGTTGACACGCTGTCAGCAATAGTACCGACTGCGGTGCTTCCCTTGAGAAGCACAAGATTCACCGTCGAACCGGGACTGCCTGTATAACTCCAGGAGACTGTATTCGTCGTGCCTCGTTTGAGGGTCTCTCCGCCATTGGGCGAGGTAACCGTGATCGTGGGGGTTGCTGTTTCTGGAGCTATGGTGAAGTAATTATTACTCACGTCCTTTACTGTCAGCTGGCTGATGCTCTGAATGCTGACCCGGTAATCACTGCCGGTCCCCCCGGACCCGGACGATGATATCGGCCAGGAATAAGATCCCCTGCCGCCACTGCCTGTTGACACGCTGTCAGCAATAGTACCGACTGCGGTGCTTCCCTTGAGAAGCACAAGATTCACCGTCGAACCGGGACTGCCTGTATAACTCCAGGAGACTGTATTCGTCGTGCCTCGTTTGAGGGTCTCTCCGCCATTGGGCGAGGTAACCGTGATCGTGGGGGTTGCTGTTTCTGGAGCTATGGTGAAGTAATTATTACTCACGTCCTTTACTGTCAGCTGGCTGATGCTCTGAATGCTGACCCGGTAATCACTGCCGGTCCCCCCGGACCCGGACGATGATATCGGCCAGGAATAAGATCCCCTGCCGCCACTGCCTGTTGACACGCTGTCAGCAATGGTACCGACTGCGGTGCTTCCCTTGAGAAGCACAAGATTCACCGTCGAACCGGGACTGCCTGTATAACTCCAGGAGACTGTATTCGTCGTGCCTCGTTTGAGGGTCTCTCCGCCATTGGGCGAGGTAACCGTGATCGTGGGGGTTGCTGTTTCTGGAGCTGATGGTGAAGTAATTATTACTCACGTCCTTTACTCTCAGCTGGCTGATGCTCTGTACGCTGACCCGGTAATCACTGCCGGTCCCCCGGACCCTGACAATGACAGAGGCCATGAGTAAGACCCTTTGCCGCCACTGCCTGTTGGCACGCTGTCAGCAATAGTACCGACTGCGGTGCTTCCCTTGAGAAGCACAAGATTCACCGTCGAACCGGGACTGCCTGTATAACTCCAGGAGACTGTATTCGTCGTGCCTCGTTTGAGGGTCTCTCCGCCATTGGGCGAGGTAACCGTGATCGTGGGGGTTGTTATGGTTGTTGATGAAACATTGATATATTTTGTTTTGATTACCCGATCACTCCCGGAAGAATTTGCAACCGTCAATTCTACCGTATAATCCTGTTCGACTGAACTTGTATAGGTATGAACCGGGTTTTTCTCTTTTGAGTATTTCCCATCACCAAAAGACCAATTCCAGGATGAGGGAGATCCCGTGGAGGTGTCAGTGAATTTTATGGAGAGCGGAGATTTTCCCGATGTTACATTTGAGACAAAACTTGCTGAAGGAGTCCCAATTGAATTTATTGAAGAAATTCCTGTTGTAGAAATTTCAAATTCGTGTTCGTTGAGATCGGTTGAAATTTTCAGGACCGTACTGTTGTTCTGCATCACCCAGCTTGTGTAGGTCGTACCATCCCGCTTAATCGTGAGAGGGTGTATGTTCTCAAGTTTAATATCCGCTGAACTAAGCCCATTAATTTTAAATTTTATCGATTTTCCTTCCTGTTTCAAAGTAAAGTAGGTCACTTTTTTCGATAGAGTAACCAGATTTGCACTTCCATCCTTAAGGTATGAACCGTTGAGCAGGGTAAATTCAGAGGTCTGACCGGTTTTTCTGATGAACACAGTATCCGCATCGGTGGTGAATGTTGCAAAGGATGAAATGCCTTTTCCGGTATAGATATAATCATCAGATACGGGGGAGTGCACTTTCATTGCATGCCCGATACCAGTGACAGGTATTTCATTTGCAGTTTTTGCTCCTTCATTGGTATAACTGGAAAGTAACGCTGTCACACGATATTCTGAGCTAGACTGTGGCGTCCTGAACCAGATTAAAGGGGAAAAGACTTCAGACGGGGCATCATATCCACCAATCCTGCCCACATTCTTTTCGATGAGAATTTCAGATGATGGGGATGAAAACAGGTTCAGCTGGACATCCTTCCCGTACGGATTTTTTGTGGTCCAGGTGAGTGAATTGGTTGTGATACCGGTTTTTGTTTCTGTCTTATAAGGAAGTGCCTGCCAGTTATAGGAGTTCGTACCGATAGTTAATGCGCCATTGACATGCCCGACTTCTGATGCCGTGTATACTCCATTATTATTTGCGTCGACTGTCGGAGTAACCATCAGGCTTGTCGGCCTGAAAATATTACGGTAAACCCACGGTTCGGTCCCTTCCATGCGATCAATAATCACGAAATAATCTGACTCCGGGTATAAAATCGTCCTTTCATACTGGATAGGGCTTGAGAGAGAGCGGAGGTATTGCGAGGATATGCCATTAACGACTTTTGTAATTGAAGCATGTGTCTCCATGAGCTCCATCCAGGGTGTCTGAACCATAGAGGAGATGGAGACGGGTGTATGGAGTTTTACCGTATTTCCTTTATAAATTCCCTGTGAGGAGCTTCCTGACCAGGGTGATACAGGGAAGGGAGTCCTGGGGTCTTCAATAGTAATAGTATTATGATCGATATCTTTGTCTCCATAGAGTTTATCGATGACTTTTTTATTTTCTCCCCCATCTGCAAGAAGGAGATCCCCCCGGCTGTAGTATTCGATGGACAGCTGGTCATGATGGTTCATATCCCTGTTGCTCTCGGTATTAATGTTTAAAGTTACCAGGGAAAGCCAGTCAGAATCCTGATTCCCGTTTTCCCTGAATACCTGAAATATGCTGTTTTTATCCAGGTGACTTGCGGAGTCTGGAAGGGTTCTGGGGAGATTTGCATACGTATCGGAGATACAGTAGAGGAGACCTGCAGAACCTTCAGAAGCCATTACCCGCGAGTAGGGCAGGATCTGTGATTTTTTGAGATTTTCATCAAAATTGAGGAGCATTGACTTTGTCTGGTCATCGAAGAGATTCATGAAACTCGCATGATACAGCCATTTCGTATTTCCAAGGGTAACATAATTACTGCTGTATCCGTTGGGGAGGGAATCCCAGAGTTCAGATGAAAAAGCCTTTTTGGCTGCCGGATATACATCGAAGGGATTTTTCTGGTACACATGGTTGTACACCTGCAACCACCACTCAAAATCGCTCAGAACGTAATTTTTATATGCCCCGTTCAGGTGTTTTCCGGACGCTTCATCAAATCCAAAACTGAAAAGGGATCGATTATAGGAATGAAGCACGTCATTGACGAAAAGATAACTGGTTCCGACTTTTTTCCAGTCCTCCGGAGTGGAGGCTAACGGAAGATGGTTTGGATTTGAGTAATCAAAAAGCGCAGCTCCTGCGATTCCCACATCAGGGTATGCCTGTCCATGGTAATCAGCGAATGACACCACTGAACGGGTTGAGCCATTATCATTGAGATCTTTATAAACCATGTCAGCTAATGTGGCTAATTTATCCCTGATAATTTCATCCGTTGCCGGATCCAGGGTGGGTTGAATGAAATCATAAGCAAGTGAATATGCTGCTAATGCATTTGCTTTGTCAACTTTTGCCGTTATTGAACCGACACCCAGATTCAGGAGTGCTTCTTTTGCTTTCACGGCGTATTGTGATTTTTTGGTAATCTGGTATGCAAGACCGAGATCCCGGGCAAAACCACCACGGTACGAGATACGATCATAACTGCCGAGATCAGAAGAAAATTTCCGGGACAGTGATCCATCTGCTGCGGATATGACACTTGTTTCCCATCCTTTCCATGGATCAGTTGTCCGGTACTGGTATCCAGGAGTCTCACTGATGTCATGGAATAACAAGAATGGATGTCCCGTCGCTATCGCGCCTGCAGTCACAGCTGGCATTGTCATCGACACAAGAAAAAGGCCAAAAAGCAACAAAAAATTTCGCGGTTTTCCATTAAAATGCATTGACTGAATAGATTGTTTGCGTTCAATAATAAATTCCCAAACCCTTTGAGGTTTGTTAAGCTAACCTTTGAGGTAAAAGATTATACTCGAGGGTTTTTATCGTTTTTACAGGCAATATTAAATCTGTGGAAAAAAAGCAAGATGAAAATTTAACCTACCCATCAATCAATGGAAATCCATACCTGTTCCGCGAGGAACCTGGAAAAAACTACTTTTACCTTGAGTCGATAAAAGTGGCAAATAATCACCAGGGATTGGTACAAATCAGTATTCCGTTTTTCGCGGTTCACCGAATGTGTTTTTTTTTGCTGCCAGTCTCTCGAAACACTTATTCCCCATAGATGTGGTGCTTTACCTTTCCTTTCAGGGGCTTTGTGATGTTTGTATATCCTTTTTCCAGCATTCCTGCCAGGTAAGAATGTTTTTTCAATGAGAAATGCGCCTTGAGTTCGGGGTCAAATTTTGACGCGTAATAGGAATGCAGGCGTTTATCACCTGCAGCATTCATCGTTACATAATACCTGAATCCATGTTCAAAGGCATAACGAATGGATTCCCATATGATGAGATCATTTGGTGAGGGCGAGATGTGCTTTTTTGGTTTTGGATTCCCGATCCAACTCAGGTGAGTATTCCTATACTGGATGTCTATGGATCCTGTTACAATTTCGTCATCGATTTTCGCAACAAATATTTTCAAATTATCTTTGTATTTATCATAGAGATCCAAAAAATACTGCCTTGAGATTGTAATATTTTTACCTTGTTGTGCATACCTGATCTCCATCAGATCGAGGATCTTTTCATACTCCTTTTCCCCCCCTAATTCTATAGTGATACCTCTTTTTCTTGCGTGGTTCAGGTTCTGCCGTCCTTTTTTATCAAGTGTCTGGAGCAGGGAGTCCGGTCCGATGCTGAGATCGATGATATAATCATACTGTGGCTCAAACCCGTACCCAGACCATATAAAAGGGCGGGGATCCTGAAGAGCAGGAGTTAATGAAATACTGATATAGTGTGGTTTTAATTCATCGGCAATAAATTGTTCAACTGCATTCTGGAAACCGAGATAATTCAGCTCCCGTTTGTCCTGCTTCAGGGTATCAAACTCAGCAAGTACAATGCCAAGATAGAAAAGAACTGCATGCGGTGGTGGGGAAAAGACCATTCTGAGGGGTCCTTTTTTCTGGAAGAATAGCGGAAATACTCCCAGGGGTGTGTTACCTTTCATCCCTATCAGCGGGTATAGTGTTGTCTGGGTATGTTTTTCGGTAATTTTCAGCCATTCCCATTGATGAAAAATTGTGCCCAAAGGAGATTTCGCAATAATTGCATCCCATTTCTCTTCTTCGCCGGATTGAGCTATATGGATTTCAACGGTCATGCAAGTGAGCTTTAATCATGTTTTTGTAATTTCCTGCTGTGGAACCAATTATGCAGAGAATTTATAATAATGTTCATAATCTTTTCTATTCCTCTGAAATGAGATGCTTTATCCTCCCCCGTAAAGGTTTCAAAACATCCCGGTAGCTTTTTTCAGAAATTCCGGCAAAAAATGATCTCTTTGATGCAACATAACGAATTTTAAGTTCGGGGTTGAATCTGGCGGCATAATATTCGTGCAACCGTTTATTTCCAGCTGCACTCATGGTGATATACTTCCTAAAACCGTTTTCAGATGCATATCGAACTGTTTCCCAAAAAAGAAGATGATTCGGTGAGGGGGAGATTCGGTTTTTTGGTTTAGGGTTTCCAACCCAACCATAGAGAGAATCTCGATACTGGATTCGGATACCCCCTGTCACTACCTCTTCATTCATTCTTACAACAAAGATCTTCAGGTTATTTTTATAAATATCATAGATATCAGAAAAATAGTCTCTCGATGAGGTCACTATTTTCCCCTGCTGAGTATACCTGACATCCATAAGATCCAGTATTTTTTCAAATTCTTTTTTCTCACCCGTTTCAACTATCATTCCGATTTCCTGTGCCTTTTTTAAATCAGACTCGCTGGCGGTTGTTCAGGCTGTTATACAGACTATTAATTCCCTGGGTAAGATCGACGGAATAATCAAAATTAGGTTCAATTTTATATCCGGACCAGCTGAATGGACGCGGATCCTGTAAATTGGGAGTGAGCGAGATACTGATATAATTTGCATGGAGATCGTTCATAATAAAATATTCAACCGATTTTTGAAAATCTGCATACAGGTCTTCCCATTTTGCCTGTCTTAATGTCTCAAACCCTGAGAACACAGGTCCAAGATAGAAAAGAGCTGCGTGCGGGGGTGGAGAGAAAACCATTCTGAGGGGGCCCTTTTTCTGGAAAAATATCGGAAACACCCCGATAGGATCCCCGTTTTTCATTCCCATGAGCGGGTATAACTTTGTCTTCGTATGCTTTTCGGTGATCTTCAGCCATTCCCATTGATGGAACAGAGTACCATGAGGAGAGGTTGAAATAATTGCATCCCAATCCTCTGATTCATTATTCTCAGCCAGATGAAGGTCTACCGTCATGCAGTTCCAACCACAACCACATTATCCTTTTGCAGATTGCAGGTTTTAATATATATACAATTTCCATCCCTTCGGATTATTTTTGCATTTCCGGAACGGATGTCAGTGATCGAGTCAGACGGAAGGTGAAGGGTAAAAAAATGCTCCTGCTCCGGATGATGAGGAATAATCGTCAATGTTTTTGCTGACATATTATAATTTACAGAAAATGTGTGCCGGTTTCGCGCAGGATATCCACTCATATATATCCCTGGCACGTCCTATCCAGGCCCCGTTTTCCTGGCAGTATCGGTTAATTTTAATATAAATATCGCGGAATTCAGGATATTCCCTTGTATTGAATACCGGCGGGTGCCAGAGAAGGGTGAGTACACCCTGATAGCGTTCAACTTCGTCGGCAATCCGGAGGCAAGCCGCGATTTTATTCTCACATGATTTAAGGCAGATGTCCATAATGATGAGGGGAATCTCTAGGAGGGGTAGAGGTTCTTTTTGCGTATTGGGGGAAAACGGAAAGGAGGTTCCCCATCGGAATCCTATACCATCTTTGAAACCGAGCGTAGTGTCATATTTGAGTCCGGCATTAATCTGGTTCATCCATGTTGATGGAACTTCAAGGTTGAGGTTATGCTGACGTGTCCCAAGCACTTTTTTGTTGAGTAATTGTTCAAGTTCCCGTGTTTCGTCATTCAGCAGCGAGGCATCGAGGTAGGAAAAATATGAACCATGTATCGCCACCTCGTCGTTATTTGAGGTTAACCGGTGGACAAGTGCCCGTATTTCAGGGTGCTGAAAGCTCCGGTTTCTTCCGTACAGGTACCAGGTTTTTTTGGAGAGAAGACTCGCACGTCCGCTCTCTTTGAGAATAAAATAGGTGGATTTTACCCCAAGATCGTGTTCTATCCTGATGATATCATCGTAGGTGTTATAGGGTTCTCTTCCCC
Source organism: uncultured Methanoregulaceae archaeon (assembly GCA_963721245.1). Classification (GTDB taxonomy): domain Archaea; phylum Halobacteriota; class Methanomicrobia; order Methanomicrobiales; family Methanospirillaceae; genus Methanoregula. The sequence goes on from CAVRIL010000006.1 coordinate 350,422, forward strand.
GGATTTTCTGCATGAATGAAGAGACCTGCCCTTTAAATCCTGAAAAATCTCCCTGGGAAAGACACCTCCCGGGATGGCTGATCCACTGGTAGGTTTTTTTTATTTCGTCAATATCATGGGTTAAACAAACAGCAAATTTTTTTCCTTCCGGCCAGGAGGATTTCCGGACAAGAGGGATGTCTCGTTCCTGACAACCAGCAAGAATTGCATTGAACAATAACGTTTCAAGAAAATCTACGACGGGTTTTGACGCCAGTTCCAGTTTCGTGGAACTATCAAGAGAGTGCCGGATAGCATCGAGATGGCCGGATAGCAGGTAACCGGTCTCCCTGAAGATATCAATACCAATCGAAACACCAGCATTTTTTCTGGTGACACAGGGATACCGGGAGTGGTATTTTCAAAATATGCACATACCTCTTCTCCCAATCCCGTATCATGGGGAATCTCACACACGGGAATTTTTTCTGATGGAGTTGAAATTTTTCCACATACGGTATTTTCTATCTCATTTTTTTCAATAGAGATAACAAAATTCCCGCTCACGTTACAGCCATAGGCAATGACAACTTCCGGATTGGGATGATGTATTGATCGTAACAGGCAATCCGAATTTTTCGAAGAAATGATTGATGCCATAGTGGCAGAATGAGTCCTCTGAATTGAGAAATAAGGATATCATTTCTCCGTCCGGTGTTCTTTTTTATACTGGTAAAAACTCTCGGGGTATTGTTCAATAAACTCCGTGAGCCACGAAGTGACATCGATCATCTCTGACCAGAGTTTTTTTTGTTTTTTCTGCCATTCCTCCTTCGAATGGGGATTTTCTAAAATTTCCACAGACTTTTTGTAATGCCAGTTCCTCGGTCGGGTAAAAAAATATCAGCCCATAGGTGTCCCGGAGGTGAAGAAAATTGCCACACGCCTCCCCTGTAGCCTGTCCATTGACATCAGATTCGATATGAATTGCCGGCGTACCTAACATGCCGGCTTCGACAGCCATCGTCCCACCTTCGCCGATATACAGCTGGGCATGTGAGAGGAGGGAGTGGATTTTCTCCGGGGGAACCTGAAGCCGGTACTGCTCAAGGTCACCGTCAAGCGGTTTTTCCGACGTGATAAAGATTTTTCCGTACGAGGATAATTTCCGGATCAGTTCTTTTTCTGATCCTTTCTGTATCCCGGACAGATCGGTATCATGCGATGCCCCCCAGGAAATGAACCTCATAATAATAAATTTCTCATCCGGGAGAAGCCCGAGTTCTTCAAGTACCTTAGGATCCGGCGAGAAATATTTCGGGTGAAGATAGGAAATTTCCTTCAGGCCTTTGATTTGTACATGTTTTTCCGGATCAACAGGATCGCGGAAATACGTCGGGGTCAGTATAGTCTGCGCGAAAGGGAAGGTGAGAAGGCTGGCGACTCTCACGTTTTCCGTATCCGTAAAAATGATTACCGGTTTTCTCAGGATCGCGCCAACATGGGCAATATAGGGATTATGCACACCAATGAGGAGATCCGGCTTGAATTTTCGGGCAATCTGTAAGAGTTTTAAATCAATCTTGAGCATGCCGAAGGCTTTGTTGAGCATTCCCGTGTAAATCTCTCCCCGGTTCTCGTAATCAAGGTCATATGCCTTTAAAAGTGCAAGCGTTACTTCCTTGTTGCGGGCAGTAATTTTAACCACATGCCCGTCCCGTTTCAGGTTATTGATGATATTTTTAAAAAAGTGGACATGGGCCGGATGTCCCATATCGAATAATACTCTCATAGGATACTCACCTAGTGGAAAACCCACTTGATCACTTCAAATGCTTCTGCATAGGTTTCTTCAATCTGGGTCCCCCGTGTAAGAGCAAGTCCCCGGATAAAGTCCGGGTTTAGGTATGCCCGGTCCTTCTGGGTCTCATAACAGGCAAGAGCATCGATCTTTTTCTGGACATGGATCTCCCGCAGGGGGACGAATGCATGGGTATTGAACGTGATATTATTCCAGGGTTGTTCGTAACCAAGGATGGTACATTTCTTGAATGCCCGCATGGTCTCTTCAACGGTGGTTTTATGGTCCTGGTGCGTATCAGAGCGGGAGGGAGTGAATACGATATCCGGGCTGGATCTTATTTCTCAGGCGGATGAGGGTATCAAGGATCTCCTGCCGGAATTTCGGGAATTCCCGCACGTCAAAACTGAATAATATCGGGTTTGATATTCCCAGGATCCTTGTGGCTGCTTTTACTTCACGGGAAAGGATATCTGATGGATATTCCGGGGGAATGGATTTTTCACAGCAGGACAGGGCGACATACTCGACAGTCATTGCCTTCTTCAATAAATTTTGCAATGGAACCCCCGCACCCGAGTTCACCATCATCGGTATGCGGGCTGATAATCAGGATCTTTTTTGCCATTATTCAACCTCTAATCCACGAATTGTTCGATACACCCGGGGAAGTTCTTCAGTTTTTATATCATCAATTAAATCGTTATGATAATTGATATCTGCCTTAATCAAATAGGATCTCCCTTCATGTATGGCCTGCGGCATTTTTAATCGCTCCTTTCCACACATCGATAATTTCTCCGGAATTATTATTCACCAGAATATCGACGAAAGAAGATGTGTTGTGAAAAAATATTGCGGGTAATGATCGGCCAGTTCCTTGCATGATTACGATTACCTGTTAACGAATTAATAGTCCGGTAATCTTCCTTCTTCAGTTGTGCTTCGCGCAGATTTTGGATTGCCCGCTGAACCTGGTGCACTATCTTCCCATTCAGGACAGGAGATGATAATTCCTCTGGCGTAAGAGAGAAAATTTCACTCAGCTCCCGAAGGGCCAGTGCATGGGTCATTCCCAGGTAGTAATCCTGTGATTGCCACGCGAGTGAAATCGGATGGTGAAACCGGAGTTCCCGGGAAATTTGATCCGCGATGGCACCATATCGTAACGATCCGCCTGTTCCCGATATAAAGAGCGTGTCGCCGAGCCCGTCTGCCATAATAATATTTCTCGGTACCGCGTTGAAATCCATTCTGTCGTAATACTCTCTGAGATTTTTAAAATCAGTGTCGAAACTGAGATGATATTCTTTTTTACAAACAGGACACGAACCCCTGCATGATTCCGGATCATCAAGAAACAGGTTAATTTTTCCCCCGCATTCGCAATGATACCAGAAAGGAATATGAGATTCATCTACAGCAGGGATGTCCAACCTTTTTTCTGTTATCACCCGGTTATAAATCCGGTTGAAGACACGTGTGTTCTGAGTATTTTTCTGGATTCGTTGATAAACAGGTCTTCTTTTTGCATGTCAGAATAGAAAAAAAACAGCAGATTAACATCAAGGATTTCATTACAGATTTTCGCAAATATATATGCATTCAGTTCGGCAAAATTGTCAGCACGATCATAACTCTTCCCCAGGATTTCGAGAATCTGGTCGAGCTGTGTTTTCGATGAGTATTTGGTATCAGGAAACTTCTGAGAAATTCCGGCATAAAATTTCCCAAGAGTGTCAATTTCTGACTGCCAGGTTTCAGAAGATGGCTTTTTTACAGTACAAAAAGATTTCAGACGATCATCATCGTAGATCCTGAAACCAATCGGTTCAACACCTTTTTTGTTAAGGGCGGGTATCTGATTTCGTGATAATAACCGGGCTGTTGACAGATTAGAGTCTGGAAAACCAAAAAAAGGAACAGACGTATCTCCGGTCATCACCAGTTTTTCCTGGATATGAGAGAGAAGAAATGCTTTTTTAAAAGTCCCTGCATGAGGCAGAAGGTTAGGCTGGTGACCGGATTCAAGAATAATTGTCCTTTCGGATTCAATGGTCGTATCGTTAACAGGGATTCCTGCTTTTTTATGAAATTTTTCCGAAATTTTGATTAAGCCTGAAATATTTTCACATTGGTGCCGGGTCAGGGCATGATAATTCTGGAGGTAATAAATAAATCTCTCCACGGTCACCGTATCCATTATTCATTGTTGTTTATCACTGAATATCCAAGTACTTTCCCCTGAATGTGTGATTACCCGGAAAACCTATAATTGGCGATTTTGTATGATTATTTTTTTTTTCACAACTCTAGAGCTTTAAAAATATCGCTATTCTAAAAGATAAAAACTCTCAAAATCATGGAGCAATTCTTGAACTTCTGATGATGTCTTTTTAATCGACAGCATTTTCTCTAAAAAATTTTCAATCGGATATCTTTCAAGATCAGGAAGAAAAAATATCCATACCAACAAAAAACAGATAAACTTTCCGGTAAAGATACATCCGATGGATATACGATATCGTTTCATTGATTCAAATTCTGAATCTGAGAATAACTCGAGTGGCTGGATCTCCATGCCATTTGCTTTCAATATAAAATTTCCCGGAATCTCTGGAATCATCTTTTTCTCGAAAATCCTTTTTATCGTCAGACCCGGCCGCTGGTTTTTGTTGCAGAATCGGATGATCAAATTGTTGGTTCCATTTCTCTTATCCCATCTCAGATCCAGATTTTCAGGAATAATAACCGTCAGCTCCATACTTCACTTCTTGTCTGCAAAGTGATGGTCCATCCGGATTTCCAAAAAAAAGGCATATTCAGCCAGCTATTTAAAAAATCCATGGAAACCGCAGAATCTGAGGGATATGATATCATGCTTGTGATCCCCAACAGTCCATATTCCTATCAACATTTTCAAAAAATCGGTTTTTATGATATTGCCGGGATGGAGCGGTTTAAGTTTCATCTGTCACCGGATACCTTAACTTCCAAATACGTAAATTCCACCCCTCTTCCCGTGAGCGTCAAAAAACTTTTGGTATTCACGGGTTCTTTTTTATATTCGCGATTAATCCCCCGGGTCAATCATTCCTACGAGATCGGATATCGTGATATCTCCGAATGTATCGGGCAGATATCAGATGTTAATAATTCCGATCCGGTATTCGAAAAAATCCAGGGCATACGATCGAATGCGTTTATCCGGTGGAAATTCTTTCAGGAAGGCGCAGTTTTTAAATGTCTGACTCTCTCTGAACAGGGAAAAATTCTGGGTTATCTGATCATTCAATATAAAGAAGGCGACAATAATGCATTTGTGGTTGATATGGATATATCAAAAAACGATAGATCAGTAATTTCCGGATTAATTGCTGAAGCACGGCACAACCTGAAAAAGAATAATTTTGAGAGATTATGGATATATATCATGGAAAATGATTCCTTGTTGTCAAATTTTTTTTCGCTTCGGAATGGTTTTTTGCCGCGGACTCCAAAATCCGGAAAACTTCAGCAAATCCAGATTTTTAATACGCTCTCTTAATAATAATCTGGATAGCACTTTTTTTTCAGATAAACATAACTGGAACATTCAATCCTGTGACACCTGTTTATTCCTGGAGTGAATCACCCTGAGGATGTTTCTGAGGTTCTGAAGAAATATTGATGGATTTTTAGACAGCGATTGTTTTTCTTCCGAATTTGCTGAGTTTTCTATTCAGGGTATCGAAAAGCACTGACAAAAATGGTTTCAGATCCTGGACATCAAAAATAAAATACGCATCGTCCCGATAAAATTTTAAAAACTCGAGAACTGAAGCGATCTTAAATTGGGAAGGGTACTGCCCGGTAACAATACCACGAAGACGTTGATATTCATACGGTATGACATTTCTTGTTTTAATTCCTTTTTTATAGTCAAGATTTTTTTGAATGTCCCCGTCTTTAACCATCTGATACAATAAATAGGGGAAATCAACGCCAGCACTTATTGCCCCCTGGAGGGACCCCCAGAACCTGGGATTAATTTCCATTAATTTTGGTTCATTGGTTCGTTTATCAATCACAAATTCAATCTCTGCAATCCCCGAATAGCCAATTGACTGTAAGAGAGTATTTCCAAGTTCCACCAAACGTGGTTTATTAACAGTTTCTACAAAAGAGGCCGGCCCGTTCGATATCGGATGAAATCGTTTGGCATGTAAAACACAGCATCTTTTCATGATCTGTTCATTATTCATAAGAATCGCAACCGAGTAGCGTTCCTCGTAGGGAATTTTTTCCTGGATAAGGAGCGGTCCAAATTTTTTAAGAGAATCATCAACAATTTCTTTCAAATTCAAATCAGAATCGATGAAAGAAATTCCCGTGCCACCTTTATTGCGAACGGGTTTTATCACAAGAGGGAATTTAAATTGTCCGGATTTTTTTTCAAACCTTATCTCGTCTTCTATGAAAATTGTTTCCGGGCAGGGAATATTGAGTTCAGTCGCCCGCTCGATTAATTTTTTTTTATTAAATGCCAGTTCAAGAATAGAATATTCCTGAAAAGCAGGTGTAAATTGATAATTATTCAGATTTTTTGATAATTCAATAATCAAATCTTCACATATAGGCATTATTATTTCATTTTTTGTAAATTTTGAAAACTGGGTTATCGGGTCATCAATATGTTTTTTTTCATGGCAATATTTTGAAAAAAATGACATGGCATATTTATTTTTGGATATAAGAATTGTGTGAATATTTTTTTTCCCGAGTGAACGTGTGACTGCCAATGAGACAAAATGCTCGCCTAAGGGAATTACGGCTTGATGCATGGGAAGAACCTATATTAATTTTTTAGTATTTCTTAATTTCTTGTGATACTGAAACCAGGCTGCACTGGATCGATTTTTTTTGAGATCAATGATTTTTTTATGATTTGAGCTAATCGCGGAAACGTTTTTTATATATTGATCATTAAACTAAATAATCCCTTCAAAAAAACTGAAGTAAATAAACAGGACATTATCTCAGGTATACAAGAATGTGCTGCCAATCTTTCTCACCAAAGTTCCCCGGTCATTAACATGATTGGATTCTTAAAAAAGGTAAAAAACTCTGAATATGGGATGCGAATAAAGGAAAAGCTCTACCCAAGATACCTGAATCCCACTGTTGGATCCAGATTGGTAATCGAAAGAGCATTGAAACGTTTCAATGAATGTAAATCCAAAAAAAATCCATTCCAGATCAGAGAGGAAATTCAATCATACAAAAAATTCTGGAAATGTTACCCGTATGATTATTTTGTCAGTAATCTCTACCGAAAAGACAGAGAAATATCAAAAGATGAAATAATCAATTATATCCCCAGTTTTTTCTGGTTTTTTTTGTTTCTCCCCCACCATACGTCGTACCAGTTCAGTGTCATTACCAGCCATAAGATTGCCACGGAACAATTTTTCCGGAGTCTGGACATTGCCCAGCCAAAAACCCTCTGCAAAATAATTAATGGGCACCTGTAACTCCCCTCGGATGAAACGATGCACCTTCGATCAGATACAGCATGAATTAAACGAAAATCTTTACGAAAAACTATTCCTGAAGCCTGCATCGGGCGGTGGAAGCAGAGGGATTTACGTTTTTCATAAAAATGAATCAGGCGTCTATACGACACGCCAGAATGTGATTTTTAACAAGAAATTCTTATCTGATATCAGCAGATCCAAAGATTATATCCTGCAACCCGGTGTTATTCAGGATGAGCGGATTTCAAAAATGTATCCTGGATCGGTAAATACCTTCAGGATCCTTACGGAAAACCTTGAGGGAGAGACCCGGGCGGTGTGTGGAATATTGCGGATTGGCCGGGGCCAGAATGATGTTGATAATGTAAGCGCCGGGGGGCTGTTTGTAAAAATTGACCTTAATAACGGAACGCTTGGCGATCGGGCAATGTCGTATGAATATGAGTCATTCTTTGAACATCCGGATACTGGATTTGTATTTCATAATTACAAAATTCCGCGATGGAATGATATTCTGAAATTTACAACGGAATCCGCTGACAAACTTCCATTTTTCGGCCATCTTGGATGGGATATTGCCTTAACCAATGATGGACCCATGGCAATTGAGACGAATCTTAATCCCGCAATAGAAGTATATCAGATTTTAGAAGGTGGAATGAGGGAACAATTTACTATAACCGATCCCGATTATTACTGGAAAAACCCCGGGAAAAGATTCTGAATTTTCGGGAAATATGAGGATTTACACAGATTCTATCCAGCATGTTCGTGGTAATTTTTTCGAACAACGTATTTTGGTTCAGGATTTTCAACAAAGAAAAAAATTGAACAAAAACATCGATTCCTTTTTTTTATACAGGTATTGTATAACGGATAGTATGAAAACAAACATGAAAATTCAGTAAGGTAATTTTTAATTTTTTTTTTTAGGAATATAACCGTGGCAAACCTGGCGAATAATCACGTTTTAGATGGTGACGAAAAAGGTAGGGAAGATAGCTTGCAGATTCTTGAGGAGAAGGGATTTTTTCATTTGGGGCGGGAATCAATACAAGTGAAGCCTGTCAACCCTTGATTCTTACCTCTAAAGGAATTAAAATCGGTTTCCTGTCCTATAATTTCATTACACCGATCGTTTCAGCACGAAATGATAGTCCGGGAACTGCATCTTTCACAGAATGTAATGTCACCATCGGGTTATCAATTTATATGATAATTAAGATTCAATATCAAATAGGATAGATATGTTAAAATTTTTAAAAAAATTGCGTTCTACCGAATCAGCTATGAGAATAAGCGAGAAATTTTTTCTTAATAAAAAATATGCTCCCGCAACCACTGCTCATTTCAATCAGGCGATGAAACGTTTTAAAGGATGCAAGAATCTGAAAAATAGATCACAGATAAAAAGGGAAATCCGGTTATGTAAGAAGTACTGGAAATGTTATCCTTATCATTATTTTATTTATAATTTATACAGTGCCGAAAATGATATTTCCGATGAAGAACTGATCAATTATATCCCCCAGTTTTATTGGTATAAGTTGTTTCTTCAGCATTATTCCTCACCGAATTTCTCTCTTATCGGAGAAAATAAAATTATCATGGGACATTCGTTCAAAGCCCTCACCATTTCTCAGCCTGATATTACGGGTGTACTTTTTGATAATCAGTTATATTCACCAGATATGGTACAACAGTCATTTAATCGGACGTGGAATGAAATACAATCAAAAAATTGTAAAAAATTATTTGTAAAACCTTCTGATGGGTCTGGAGGTAAGGGGATATATATTTTTCATAAAACCGATGATGACCTTTACCTGAGGACAGAGAATATCAAATTTAATGAAAATTTTCTGGCCACAGTGGGAAAAAATCGTGACTATATTGTACAGTGCGGGGTCAATCAGGATCCAGAGATATCGAAAATTTATCCGGATTCTGTAAATACGTGCAGAATTATCACGGAAAACAAGAATGGGAAGGTATGTCCGGTATGTGCAATGTTGCGCATCGGCCAGGGTAAAAAGGAGGTGGACAATATTTCCTCAGGAGGGATTTGTGTGAATATCGATATTCACAGCGGGGATTTTGGTAGTTTTGCGATGTCATATGATGGGAAAAAATTCTCACAGCATCCCGACACTCATTTTGTATTTCAGGATGAGAAAATTTCCCGGTGGGATGAGATCCGAAAATTTGCCGTGGGATCTGCAGGAAAATTGCCTTTTTTCACCTACCTGGGATGGGATATTGCTCTGACAACTACAGGCCCGGTTGCTATTGAAATTAATACGTCGCCGGTGATAGATATTATGGAAATGATATCGGGAGGGTTGCGGGAAGCATTCGATATACAGGACCCTGATTATTACTGGAAAAACTCTGGAAAAAGAGGCTGATTTCAGATATCCCGGGTGGTCAATTATACGTCAGATGGATCTCATCGCTCCCCTCTACATCATCCTCGGAGATCAAATGTATTTTTCGAAATGATACTCCTTAGAGCAATCGGTGTTATTTCCGTTCAAGTCCCGCTGAATATTATTTGCCTTGTCTCCGTTTTCCAGGTATTTTATGAAATGGTGCTTTTCCAGAAGAGAATATTCCCCTTTCCCGGACCCGAAAGAGCAATATGTGAACGTTCCTGATTTTATAAACTAAAATTGCGTTCAATTTCTCGAGAGGAATATATATCCATCCAGGAAACCGATAAAACCGATTCAAAATAAAAATCCATGAAAGAACCGCCAGTTTTCCAATTCCGTGCAGTTCTGTTACATAAGGGGTTTTATCTTCCTGAATTACAGGAATATGGCGTATCGTAAAAGATTGTGAATCATATTCCAAAATAAGAGAAATCCGATTAATCAGGGGCCATTTTTTGTAGGTCAATGTATTTACCCGGTGATATTGCCGGGTCATTGGATATGTCTCCGGAATACTATCCGGATACGATATCTGGGCAGGCGGTTTAATAAAAAAGTTAGGAAAAAGGAAATTGCCCAGGCTCATATAGGCCCTTTTCCCCTGATGTTCAAGGTACCCCTGAATCCGGTGACTATGCGTACCAACAATTAATAAAACACGATCATCCTCAAGAAGTCTCTTTGCCAGAAGAATCTCGTCATACGGGGGCAACCAAACGTTTTCACGCCCCCAATGAAAAAAAAGGATTGCTTTTTTACCCGACGGTAATGTATTCAAATCCTCAATTATCGTATCGTACCGTAAAGGATTCACACCTGGTGTATTTTCTCCGGCCAACTGGATATTAAGATACCAACGTCCAAATTGGCAATATCCCCACACGCAGACCGTGTCATTAATCCAATAAGGCTCATTTGCAGCGATGATGTTTTTACCCGCACCAAAATGACCAATTTCTCCGTTGTCAAGATTTCTAATTGTATCAATAATGCCGTTACTGGTCTTATCCTGGATATGATTATGAGCGAGATTTACAGAAGTAATATTCAACTGGCGTAACCGATCTATTGCCGACGAATCCGAATATAATGTGGCTTTATCCGCGATATCTTGTATATCACTGACTGCCTGCTCCAAATTTACTGATCCGGTATGTCTGCCTTGTGAAACTTATCGCAAAATATGATATTTGTGCAATCTTTATCTGATAAATCCCCCCCTAAAAAAACATCGCCTGTGAATATTATTTTCATACCTTTCAACTCCGCTACTCATTCGTGAATAAATAATAATCAGGTTCGATTTTTTGTACCATGATTCAGACAGCAGACACAATTATTACAAACAACAGAGGGTTTACGGCATTAAGCCATACCTGGTAATAGGTATTGATGTAATGGCAAAGTTTGAAAAGTTACTCATCATTATACACAATTCTCCCGTTTTCATCACACAATGTTAAAGATGATCCTGGACTCATAAGAATACGCCTCCGCTCTGTCAAAGAGGGATTGATCCGATATCCTGAATTCATTTCACTCATTCGCATTAAATTCCTTCAGATAACTGGGAAATGCGGTCAGAGGCAATTTTCTCAAGAAAGCCTCCCTCAAGATCCAGATTTTATAAGAGTCTCCTCGGGAAGGATAAAATTTTGTTTGAAATATCAGAATAAATGATGTCCCTTAAAGAATCCAGATTGTTTAATACGAATCCGGATAATGAATTATCAAGTGTCTAAGTTTATTTCAAATGTAATAACACTGGGTTCAGCGACGGTATTGGGGCAGATATTAGGTGTAATTGTCACACCCGTCCTGTCCCGGTTATACTCTCCTGCTGATTTCGGCGCTTATCAATTGTTTATTTCCATCGTGACAATTGTAGCAGTCGTGTCCTGTCTCTCCTACCAGATTGCAATTAATCTGCCAAAAAAGGATGAAGATGCTGCCAGTATCGTTGTCCTCTGTGTAATCTTCATTATCGTCACTTCAATTCTCTCAACAGTGCTTCTTTATATTTTTTCAGACCTAATCGAATCCTTTTTCGATATTTCCACAATTTCTACCTATTTATTCCTGCTTCCGTTCGCCTTATTTGCTCATGCGGCTGCCATGGTTCTGGGCTTCTGGCTTGCACGCAAAAAACAGTTTGGCACTATGGCACAAGGGAATCTCGGCAGTTCCATCACCGGTAAAGCCTCCTCTATCGGGATAGGGATCCTTTCACCATCCCCGTTTGGTCTGATTTTCGGCACGATAATCAATGACGTGACCATTGTTCTCATATCCCTGAGAAAAACAGCCGAAGATTTGCATTTTTTTCGGAAAATTTCGTACCAAAATTTAAAAGAGGTTGCAACAAGGTACAAGGCATTCCCCCGGTATAATCTGGGCGCCAATCTGGCAGTCACTGCATCAGGACAACTCACCCCGTTTCTCCTTGTTTTCTTCTTTTCACCGGTTGTCGTCGGGTATTATGCTATGGCATATATGGTGTTGCTCATGCCATCCAAATTAGTGAGTAATTCCGTTTCATCAGTATTTTATCAGAAGGCCTGTGAGGAAAAACACCGTACGGGCTCCGTTGCTGACGTTGTAAAAAACGTGCATACCCGTCTTATTTCAGTCGGGACCTTCACCTGCCTGATTATTGTGATAATAGGGCCGGAACTATTCAGTGTCGCGCTTGGTGACAAATGGCTTTCCGCAGGAATATATGCCCAGATCCTTGCACCCTGGTTTTTCGTGAATTTTATTTCAACGCCCTTATATTCAATTTTTAATGTAATGGAGAGGCAGGGAGCAAATTTTGGGTATAATGTTTTACTTCTCATCACAAGGATTGGTGTCCTTATCATTGGCGGATTATCAGGCGATCCTGTCCTTGCCCTGATATTATTATCGGTGACCGGTGTGGTCTTCTATACCTGGATGAATATGTTTCTATTACAAATTGCCGGTGTTGCGGTCCGGGAGGCCTTTAGGGAAATAGGTCATTATCTGGCATTTGGTATTGCGGTCTGCCTCCCTTTAATCATTGCAAAATATTATTCTGTCCCTTCAATATTTTTAATAATTATTGCTATCGTAATTACGGCAGTGTATTATGGGATAATCATTGCGAGAGACACGCAGTTACAGCAGGGATTATTTAATTTCTTAAAAAATATTTCACAGAAAAAATTTTGATTTTTTGAATTCAGTTTCTTAGATTTACTTAATTTTTTATTGGGATAAGGTATGTTCTAGGCTTTTTTCAGGATTTTTTTCCTGACAAGATGCCGGAAGGGTTTGAAATCATCCAGACAAAAAACATAGTATCCGTCGGACGGATGGAATCTTAAAAATTCGATAATTGAATGTACTTTATACGACAAAGAGTATTGGCCTCTGATTATTCCTGTCAGGCGTCGGATGTCGTCAAACACCACATGACGGCACCGCACTCCCGTGGTATACTCCAATGATTTTGGAACATCGCCGTTCTTCATCATATCAAATAGTAACGACCGGAAAATCAACACCGGCATCTAGAGCCACCTGCAGCGAACCCCAGAACCGTGGGTTGATCTCCATTAACGTCGGCTTTCCGGTTCTGGCATCAACCAGAAAATCAATGTCTGCAATGCCAAAATAATGAAGCGATTCCATTAACCTGATACTTATCTCGAGGAGTTCCGGATATTCCACCGTTTCCGCATAGCATGCGGGTCCGGTATCCATAGGATAATTTCGCAGCTCCTTTATGACGCAGGCCCTCCGGACTTCAGAGTCGGCATTACACAGTACACCCACCGTATATTTATGAACAAACGGAATTTTTTCCTGAACGATGAAAGGGCCATAGGTCCCAAAAAATTCGGTTGCCCGGGAATGAAGTTCGTGAGGCGATGTGATGAAGGTAACACCCTTTTCCACCACTGCCGATGCATGGTTTTAACACGACCGGATATTCGAGGTCTGAAATGTTCTGAATATCTTCCACTCGATCAATAAAGGCAGTTTTGGGACAGGGAATGGAATGTTCGGCCGCATGATGCATCAACCGGGATTTGTTCATCACCGTTTCAAGAGTCCGGTGATCGGGAAAAGCCAGTGAACAGGATAATTTTTCCCGGTTTTCCGACAGTTTGAGCATGCTCTGTTCGTCTAATGGATACACTATGTCTTCCCTGGATAAATGGATAAAAAAATCAAGATCATCCGGGGAAACAAACGAATTTTTACAGTATTTCGAATATGTGGCAAGGGTTTTTTCCTGCGTCGAAAAAACCGTGAAATCAATATTTTTTTTCCCGAGCGATCGTGCAACTGTCAGGCTGACAATATCGTCAGGGGAACTTCTCAGTATAACGCTCAAATTTACTCATATGAATAAGCGTATTGCGTGTAATAATCATTATGCCCGATAACCGTCCCGGATTCCCGGTACGTTTCCAAAAAAAAAATAAACGCGTCACAGAGAAATGTCAGGGAACAGAATTCAAACCCCCTGTCATATACAAGCAAAATCAGGAGGGTGACAATGATCTTGATCCCTCTATTCATACAACCAGTCATCATCCTGGAGTTCCTTGATGGACGTCAGTATCTTATCAACGCCCGCCTTTTCCGGAATCTTGATATCCGCGATCATCCGGTCGGAGCTGCGGAAGTTCTCCGGTGTTACATGATGGACATGGAGATCCCGGGTGATATCCGCAATGAGCTTCCTCCGGTCGCTCTCGGTCGGGGCAAGGATCCTGGGGAGCGGCATGCCCCGCGGGCACCTTCCGGGGAGCGGGGACCCTGCGGGGCCTTTCGGGACCGATCTCGAACTCATCCCTGAGTTTCTGGGTCTCCTCGATGTGGGAAGAGATGCGGGAACCGCTCCTGACCGACGAGGCAATTTCCTCGAGTTTTACCAGGACCCGGTCCACCATCTGGCGAAGGGTGTCCTCTGAGTGAAGGATGGCGAAGAGATGGAAATCGTGGCTGTAGATCCACTGGATCTCGGCGGTATCGGTCTTTTCATAGATTCTTCCCGTGATCTTCGGGATACTCCGCCGCCCCCTGGATGTGTCGGGTTTCTTTGCTACCGTGACCGGGTAGACGTTGAGATCATCGATCAGGGACTGGCCCTCTTCCCTGAACTCGTTGATGACCAGTTCAAAATACCGGGTCCTCGGGTAGGGCGGGGGGAGCAGGGCTCCTTCAGCGATCTTCCATTTGGTTTCATCGACCTGATGGATATCCAGCTCCTCGCTTACATCGATGAGATACGAATGCTCAACATGGTTCCTGTCCGATGCGATGCTCTCGTGCCGGAGTACCCGGGTCAGCGCAGTCGGGGTAAACCGGTCCCGCCGGGCGTTTATGATACGGGAGACATACTTCCGGAACGACAGGTACCTGCCGGAGACCTTCTCATGCACCCGTGCCGGTAAGGTGCTGCTCAGGTACCAGATCTCGCAGAGCCAGACCAGGAGCATGAGGGCGGAGAACATCCCGAGCCCGAGGCTGATGTTCTGGGGGGTCGTATCCACCCCGAGCACGACATCCATGAACAGGACAAGGGAGATCACCGAGCTGATGCTCAGGACCGTGGAATAGGCCAGCCTCTGGATGACACCCATGTCGGTGAACCGGGGGAAAAGGACCAGCGAGAGGACAAAGCCCGGGACAAATAACAGGTTGAGGAAGCCTAATACCACCCTCAATCCTTCCGCAACGAGTGTTATACTGTCCATCTGCCGGAATCTCCCTGGTTCCTGTACGCCGAGTGTACTGTTTCATCCCGGCACATAAAATCCTTCATACGGAATACGGCAGCCGGAACACGGATTTTGAAATAATTCTGCCAGAACCTGAGCTCCGCGCCGGGTTTTTTGCGTATACCCGCAGGACATGCGGCAGTATCATCCCGGACAGGGGATCTGTCATCTCCCGGGAATCATCTTCGTTCCCTCGTCAGTAAAATGGAAGACCGGTACGATGATCCCGGGGAAAAACAGGGTTCCAGGTGTCTCCGCTAATCGTAGAGCCAGGCATCATTCTGAATTTCCCTGATCGACAACAATATTTTCTGAAGATCGTTCCTGTCGGGAATGTTAATGGTGGTGATCATCCTGTCGGCGATGCCGAATGTTGAGGGAGTGACCCGGTCGACCTTGAGATCACGGACAATGTCGGCCTGGAGTTTTCTGCGATCACTGTCGATCGGGCTTGAGAAAACCGGGAATACGGGATTTTTTACCGGTACCTCTGTTATGGTCGGGATCCTGCGTGGGGTATCGAAAACAATCCTGGAGTCGTCCCTGAATTTCCGCAGGTCTCCCCCACGCGAAACGACCTTCGGTGTATCTGCAACGTTCCCGGATACTACCTCCCCGGGTTTCCGGGTGTCTCCCCCTTGTATCGTTACCCTGGGTTTAGCTCCTGCGATCCCGGATGCATCCCCGGGTTTCCGGGCGTCTCCCCCTTGTATCGTTACCCTGGGTTTAGCTCCTGCGATCCCGGATGCATCCCCGGGTTTCCTGGTGTCTCCCTCTCGTAAAGATACCCCGGGTCTGGCTCCTGCGATCCCGGATGCATCCCCGGGTTTCCGGGCGTCTCCCCCTTGTATCGTTACCCTGGGTTTAGCTCCTGCGATCCCGGATGCATCCCCGGGTTTCCGGGCGTCTCCCCCTTGTATCGTTACCCTGGGTTTAACTCCCGCGATCCCGGATGCATCCCCGGGTTTCCTGGTGTCTCCCTCTCGTAAAGATACCCCGGGTCTGGCTCCTGCGATCCCGGATGCATCCCCGGGTTTCCGGGCGTCTCCCCCTTGTATCGTTACCCTGGGTTTAGCTCCTGCGATCCCGGATGCATCCCCGGGTTTCCGGGCGTCTCCCCCTTGTATCGTTACCCTGGGTTTAACTCCCGCGATCCCGGTTACCTCCCCGGGTTTCCGGGTGTCTCCCCCTTGTATCGTTACCCCGGGTTTAACTCCCGCGATCCCGGTTACCTCCCCGGGTTTCCGGGTGTCTCCCCCTTGTATCGTTACCCTGGGTTTAGCTCCTGCGATCCCGGTTACCTCCCCGGGTTTCCGGGTATCTCCCCCTTGTATCGTTACCCCGGGTTTAACTCCCGCGATCCCGGTTACCTCCCCGGGTTTCCGGGTATCTCCCCCTTGTATCGTTACCCTGGGTTTAGCTCCTGCGATCCCGGATGCATCCCCGGGTTTCCGGGTGTCTGCCTCTCGTAAAGATACCCCGGGTCTGTACAGGACGGTCTCGAATTCGTCCCTGAGTTTCTGCGTGTCCTCCACGTGGGAGGGGACCCGGGAACCTGTATGGATGGAGGAGGCAATCTCGTCAAGTTTCAGAAGGACCCGGTCCACCATCTCGCCAAGAGTGTCCTCCGAGTACAGGATGGCGAAGAGGTGGAAATCATGGGTGTAGATCCATTGGATCTCCGCGGTATCCGTTTTTTTATATATCCTTTCCTTGATCACCAGGGCACCGCGCTGCAGGGTATGCCCGAAGAGGGTGATACCGGGTTTTCTCGCGACCTGGACCGGGTAGAGCTGGAGATCATCGATCAGCGACGACCCTCCATCCCTGAACTCTCGTATGAACAGTTCAAAATTCCGGGTCCTCGGATAGGGAGGGGAAAGTAAACCGCCGTCGGAGAATTTCCACCTGGTTCTCATCAACCAGCTGGATATCGATCACTTCCCCGACATCGATGAGATAGGTATGATCGATCTGGTTCGTGCCGGCCGGTGCTGTCCTGTGCCAGACGACACTGGTCATTGCTGTCCGGGCAAACCGCTCATGCCGGGAGTTGTTGATGACAGGGGAAACATACTTCAGGAGCTCCTGAAAGCGGGAGGAGATTTTCGGAGGCAGTCCCGCCGGCAGGCTGGTTTTCAGGTACCCCAGTTCACCAAGCCAGACAACCAGCAGGAGCGCGGAGACCATGCCCAGGCCAAGGCTGATGGTTCCGGGGGCTGTATCCACCCCTGTTACGATATTCAGAAACACCAGTGAGGCGACGCTTGACCCGATACTCAGGATCACGGACCAGGCCAGCCGGCGGATAAGCCCAAGATCGCTGAACCGGGGGTAAAAAACCAGCAGAGATGGCAAAACCCGGGATGAAAACAAGGAACAGGATACCTATGACCGCACTCAGTCCCCCCAGGATTGTCATGAGCGTATCCACCATCTGCCATCTCTTGCGTATGCTACTATAAAAGGTAGTATCTCATCCCGGGAGATAAAACCCTAGTACGCAGAAGACTGTGGTCAGCGCATACATCGCGTACGCACCCTGCCGCTCGGTCATGCGGAAATAGTACGGGAGGACCCATTTCAGGGTAAGGGGATTGGGGACCTCGATGGTCCCGTCGTCCCGTTCCCTGCCGAATTTTTTGAACGGGTACCGCTTAAAGTTCAGGCGCCAGTAGACGTACATGAGGAAATTGACGGTGTGGGGGATCAGCATGATAAAGCCGCTGATGATAAAGCCCTGGGTGACGATCAGCGCCCCGATGGCCGCCCCCACCGACAGGGCACCGATATTGCCCCAGAAGATCCGGGCCGGGTAGTTTTCAAAGAAGAAGTATGCCAGCAGGGCGCCCGCCATGGATACAAAGAACAGTGCATTGACGATGTTCCCGAAAAAAACTGTTTTGAGCACCAGCGTCATCAGGATGATCAGCGAGAGGCCGGGGGCCATGCCATTGAACCCGGAGTGCATGTTCACGAGGTTGGCAACCACCGGGACATAGGTGGGGATGATGATCTGGAGGTAAAAAATGGAGAGATCCACTCTCCCGAACAGGGGGAGGATGAAGACCGTGGTCGCAATGAAGGGGATGAGCGGGTAGGCGCAGTAATAGAGCAGGATCAGTTTTGCCGGCCGACCGATATTGACCATATCGTCCAGCATCCCATACAGCGCAAAGAGGACGACGACGACGATGATGGTGAAATTGATGGGGGTGATGACCTTGCCATAGAACAGGGTGAGGATGGAAAGGGAGAATATCGCGATGAGGAGGAGGATCAGGCCGCCGTTGTTGGGGACCTCGGTCAGGCTTTTTTTGTACATGTCCCGGACATAATGGCCCTTCTCCCTCAGTTTGGGGATGATCTGGGGGAGGGCGAACATCATGAAGAGAAAGGGAACGAGGAAAAATATGATAAGCATCACGAGGAGGTAGTCTTCAGGAGACGGGGGTAAAGAAAAAACCATTCTGAAAAACCTTGTGCTCTTTCTTTAAATAACGAGTATATAGTACTAATTTAAGAACAGACAATAAATTCTTTGTTGTAGGTGGTGACCCCATGGAACGTCATGTACAGGAAAATCCGGCCTATCCGGTCTCTGCAGGCAGAAATTTATTCTCAGGAGGATTCCGGCTCACGGTATTCATTATCCTCCTCATAAGTATCCTTTCCCTGGTGCCGTATGTTCAGGCGCTGGAACCGGCCTGGAATTATTCCCTGCCGGATGGCGAGATCGGCGGCGTGGCAGTCTCCCCGAAGGGTGACCTTATCGCTGCAGGGGCGGGAAAGGTACTCTTTTTCTCAAAAAACGGGACCCTTCTTGACAAGGAACCCTTCGGCAGCGATGTCGTGATGACCGATGACGGGAGGTATACCGTTTCGGCATATTCAACAACCGTATACCTGTTCAGGAATTCACTGCCGTCAGGGTCGACCGGTTCACCGGGGGCCACAAAGACCGGGGAGTGCACGGTACCGGAACAGGTCTCTTCAGTCGGTGTCAGCCATGATGCAGGGATTATCGCCGGCCAGACCGTGGGAAAACACCTTTTCACGATCAATACCAAAACTGGGATTGTTGACGGAAATACCAAGCGGACCGATGCAGTTTTAATTATTTCTCCCGGGGGGAGGATCGTCGGGATTACCCAGGACGCACTGCATTATTACAGTTATAACGGTGCACTCAGCCGCACCGTGGACCTGACAACAAACTCTGCACCGCATACCCTGCTGGTTGCCACGAACGGGAATTCTGCCGTCTTCAATGACGGTCAGGCCATCCGCCGGGTGAATGCCAATAACGGGACCGAATTCTGGAAACAACAGGTTACCGGATTCGTATCGGCCCTGGCAATGACGCCGACAGGTTCCCTGATTGTTGCAGGAACCGAGGCGGGGACCATCGCAGCCCTGGATTCAGGCGGGAACCTTTCGTGGACCTATGCCTCAAACACGGACAACAGGCAGAGTTCAGGCATAACCTGCGTTTCTGTGTCTGACAAGGGAACCATAATCTCCGCGGGGACCGTGGATGGCAAGATCCTGTTCCTGAACGCGCAGGGAAACCTGACCGGGTCCTCCAGTGCCCGTGAATATATCCGTCACCTGGCGATGAGCGCCGATGGTTCGGTGGTTGTGGCAGCAGGCGACAGCCGGCTGTATGCCTTCTTCCCGGGTGCATCCCCGCCGGTACCCACACCCTCCCCGTCTCCCGGCGTGACGCTGCCAATAACTTCCCCCGCGGTAACAACGGGATCAAACCCCCTTCCCGGGCAGGCAACCCCGACAGCAGCCGCCACCGGACTCCCCACCACCTATTCGGTCATCCGGACCGCGACCCAAAGCCCTCCTGCGATCCCGATGCTTCTGGTCTCCCTTGTCGCAGCCATAGCGCTCTTCGCCCGGAGAGAATGAAGGATATTTTTTTTGGCAGAGTTCTCATCCACCCACTACACCAAAAATTGATGGATGACGTGAGAATTGGTAAAATATCGGCTTTGCGGAATTCCTCACACTATTCCTCTTAACGCTCTTGGGGGCTATGGCACGTACTGCCTCCGCCCCCGCCGCTGTGGCATCCCCCCTGATCGATAGTTCCAGAAAAGGTACTACAACACAGTCGCAAAGCGCAGGGGCGGTTCGGGGGGACAGGCACTGTCCCCTCCGAACAGGCGATTCGCAATGTGTTAAAATTTTTGGGTTTCAACAGAGCGAAAAATATCATTAACTAAATCTAAGGGATCAGAAAACGTGCATTATTTTATAACACATTGGTTTTTGGATCTATCACGATGATCGGTTCTATCGTTTCCGTGGGTCGCCATAGCGAAGGGGCAGAGGCAATGCCAGAAGCCCCGGGACCGTCATCAATATTGTGAATTTTGATCAACCGGCAGGCAAAATCAGTCCCCGGAATGTGACTATGTTTTTTTTCCCGGCGGGTTACCATGGTGGATCCGGACAGATCCGGGCTATACCGGTACCCGAAGCTGCCCGGGAAAAAAAAGATCCGGTCAATGCCTCCCGGCATCATCGTCCGGAACAGCAGGGTCGATCACCGCGGTCACCCTCCCGACACTACCCCCTTTCAGCCGCACCTTTATCCCGTGCGGGTGGAACGGCGAGCTGGTCAGGATCTCCCCGACGACACCCCGCGTTGTTCTCCCGCTCCGCTGGTCCTCCTTCCGGATGACATCGACGGTCATCCCGACCTGTACCGAGGCTCTCTGCTGCCCGTTCCTTCCCGGTCCCGTCACCATGCTTCCTGCTTGTCATTTTCCCGGTCCCGTCACCGTACTTTCTGCTTTGTTTGGTCTCCCTTTTCCCGCACCGTGGGTCTCCCAGGGGAAACTATCAGGCGGTGACCGGGCGGGTTGTATACATCCCTATACCCTCACTCAGCGTCCCGGTCATCGTCGACCATCCGTGATGTGCGCCGCTCATCTGCACGCTGACCGAGGCATCGTACTCGTTTGAGGCCGGCTCAAATATTTTCCACGAGTTCCTGCCGACAACCGTTGCACTGATATTCACCGACGCGCCGGGTGCCGCCTGGTAATCGGCATACAGCGATGTTACGTACCGGTAGCAGAGGGGATTTCCTGTCTGTACAGAGCCGGCAGGGCAGGGGGTCTTCGTGATTTCCCCCACCGGGCGGAACAGGGCGCTGTTATTGACCGGATCCCGGGTGTCGATCACCGTGCCTGATCCCAGGTCGGCCGACATCGTGAAGGCTGCAGGCCTAGCGGGGCCGGTTCCCGTCTCAGGGGTGATAACCGGCGTGGTAATCTTCACCAGTGTCGCCTTGCCGGTATCAAAGAGGGTTACCTCCCAGCCAGCGGGGATCCCGCTAATATCCCGGGAACTGAACCCTTTCACAACCGGGGAATTGCCGGACCGGTCTGCCGGTACCGGAATGAAGAAGGTCACATTGGAAAGCAGGGAATCGGTCGTGATGGTGCAGGAATAGGAATAGGTACTGGTGAGTGATTCGCGGTACGCCCTGTCCACGAATACCTGGTAGGAAAATACACCGGCAGATGCGATCAGGATGACCAGCAACAGCCCGAGTGTAACTCTGATAATGTTATCCATGGATACTGACTCCTTGACCCTGGAGATGGCAGCACGGGATGCGGGTCCCGGCCGGATCTCCTCCAACAGGTACAGAAGTATTGAGAGAGGGCTGTTGAATACCTGTCGATGGTACCACGATCTGTACTCCGGACCCCCGGCATGGATCACCATGGCTTTTATGGTTGGGAGAAAAAGCAGGTACTATGGATACCCTGCCGTCCCTCGTGCTCCGTAACGTTACCCTCCCTTCAGGGCGCGTGTCGGATATTACCCTTGAGAACGGCAGGGTGGCTCATAGTGGGTGCTCCACGGAAGGGAGGAGAAACCCTCGATTGTACCGGGCTTCTCGTGCTGCCTGCAGCGATCGACATGCATGTCCATATGCGGGGAGGTGTCCAGTCGGCAAAGGAGGACTGGACGAGCGGCAGCATGAGCGCCCTTGCCGGGGGAGTGACCGTGGTTGTGGACCAGCCAAACACCATCCCCCCGATCACCACGCCCGGATCCCTGCAGGACCGGGTCCGCGATGCACGGGAACACTCGTACTGCAGCTTTGCGATCAACAGCGGCGTCACCCCTTCGACCCCCCTTGAGAGCATGTGGCAGGCAGGTGCCATGGCCTTTGGCGAGACCTTCTGTGCCCCCTCCAGTTACGGGGATGCCATCAGTGAGGCGGCGCTGCGCCCGGCCCTGGAACGGATTCACGCACTCGGGGCCCTTGCCACCATCCATGCGGAGACCGTTGGTGCCGGAGAGGATACCAGACCTGGTTTCCCATGACAGGATCCGCTCACCAGACGGCGAACTGCAGGCGGTAACAGCGGTCGAGCGGGTTGAATACGAACGGGTGCCGTCTCCACTTCTGTCATCTCAGCACCCGGCGATCGGTCGAGGCCGCGCAGGGCTCTGTCGAGGTAACCCCCCATCACCTGTTCCTGTCCCTGGAAGACTTCGACGCCGCAGGATCCCTCCGGGAAGGTGAACCCTCCCCTCCGCACCGAAAAGGAACGGAAAGGGCTCTGGAGTGCCGGTGGGAATCGATCGATGTGATCGCCTCCGATCACGCACCCCATACCCGGGAGGAGAAGGCACAGGAATTTCCCGCGGCCCCTTCCGGCATCTGCGGTGTCGAGACGATGGTACCGCTCCTCCTGGCGCGGGTCATCGACCGGAAGATCTCCCTGCAGTCGGTGATCGAAAAGACCTCCTACCCGCCCGGCAGCAATCCTGGGGCTTCCTCCCGCTGGTTTCCGGCCGGGTGACCGTGCCGATTTTGCCCTGTACCCGAAAATCCCCTGCCCTGTTACGCCGGAAATGCTGCACAGCAAATGCGGCTGGACCCCGTTTGAGGGGCATATGGCCGTCTTCCCGGCAACGGTCATCCGGGGAGGGGTCGTCGTGTACCATGAAGGAGATTTTGTGAAGGAGGAGCCGGTCTGGTTCCCGGGCAATGGATACAGGAAAGCCCGGTAGCAGTTCCGGGGTACCATCAGGTACCGGGATGGAATTTTTGGAAGAGGGTGATCTGGTTCCCGGGGAGAGCGGAAAATCCTTTCATGGACTCTGGAGAAATCCTTTTTCCTGATGACGCTCCAGGGGCTCTGCCCCGCCACTGTGGCGCCCCAGTCGCGATAATGCTGTATTACCCGGATCGGGATTTCCCGGTAATACAGGGGAACCGTATGCGCCCCCGCCCCCAACGGGGGCAGGGATGGCGCAAGGGGGGCTTCAAATTTTCTGAAAAAGGTTTTCTCCGGAGACTTTTCCTGAGTTGCAGACCACTCCCCGGTTTCCTCCCCGTTCCCGGTTGCCAACTGCTATAAGGCAAAAAAACAAAGGGATACTGCCGATACAGCGCATCCATAGGTCCCCGGGTGATCGATTGACAAGCGTCTGGAAGTGATCCATGGGACAACCCGGATGCGCGACAGGCATGCCCGGCAGGGTTTAAACACAGGTGAAGGACGGCAGCATGCCACTGGTGATCCATGTGCGTTAATGCCGGGCTACATTCTTTTAACAAAAAGGTGCCCCATGCCGGATATCGCTGACGCTCTTGTGGAAGACCGGCACGGCACGCTGATATCTGTTGAAGTTACTGCCGGTGCAAAGACCAGTGCGTTTCCAGCCGGTTATAACGAATGGCGAAAGGCCATCGGGTGCCGGGTCACCGCTCCTGCGGTTGGAGGGAAGGCAAACAAGGCGGTCATTACTCTTATTGCAGAGAGATGTGACGTTCCAGCGTCACGGGTATGTATCCAGTCCGGTGCGACATCCAGCCAGAAGCGGGTTCTCGTTATGGGGATAGACAAGAAGGCGCTTCTCGGGCGACTGGATGACTCATGAGAGCGGACGTGGTTTTTTTCCCTCCCGGTTCAAGGTAAAGGTTATTTTCTCTAAAAAAAGTCCGGAAAGATTTCTTCCCGTCATGATCTCTTCGAACGCCATTGAGGGGAATGGCTGACGGTGAGTTTTTTTCGATGAAGAGAGCGCGGGACGCAGCGTCCCCTTTACGTGTTCGCTGCCTTTTATCCAGGGGTCAGAGTTCTCCAGTTTCAATCGGACTTTAAAAAACAATACAATTTTTTCGGCTCTGTAGAAATCCTTTTTCAAAAATTTGAAGCCCCCCTTGCGCCATCCCTGCCCCCGTCGGGGGCGGGGGCGCATATGATTCCATAGTATTAACCGAGAAATCCCGATCTGGGTAATACAGCATTATCGCGACTGGGGCGCCACAGCGGCGGGGCGAAGCCCCTGGAGCGTCATCAGGAAGGAGGTTTTCTACAGAGCCATTTTTTCCTCATTTTAAGCGGATAAATATTTTTCGACCTTCAGTGACCGAGATATAGACGGATTCGGTATCACTCAATGAACCATCGGTCACCCGGAAGGTGACCTTATAGGTTCCCAGCTGAGCGGCAGTTGGTGTCCAGGCAAACGATCCGGTTTCAGAGTCGAAGGTTGCGTTTGAAGGCAGGTCGTCCGCTGCATAGGTAAGAGTGGTGCTACCGGGATCGGCTGCAGCCAGAGCAGAGGAGAGGATATGGAAAATATCTCCCAGAATGTCTGGAATCTGGGGAACCAATCCGGTTGCCGGGTCGGAGGTTGCGGGGGCAGGCAGGTCAGCAGCTGAATACGTAAGACTGCTGTCATCCGGATCGGTTGCATTCACGGTAAAGTTCAGGAGGTTTCCTGTAATTACGGTCTTGTTCCCGATAGGAGCGAACACCGGAGCCCGGTTAACCGCACCAACCGAGATGTTGACGGATTCTGCGTCACTTAATGTACCGTCGGTCACCCGGAAGGTGACATTGTAGGTGCCAGCCTGTGCAGAATCCGGAATCCAGGCAAACAGTCTGGTTGTGGCGTTGAAGGTTGCATTCACGGGCAGGTCAGATGCAGAATACGTAAGATTACCCTCATCCGGATCCGTGGCACTCACGGTAAAGTTCAGGAGACTCCCGGAACGTACAGGACCTGTTCCCGATAGGAGCGAGCACCGGAGCCCGGTTCGGCAAAGTAACGGTAATCAGGACGGACTCGGCGTCACTCAAAGAACCATCGGTCACCCGGAAGGTGACCGTACAGGTCCCGACCTGAGAGTCAGTTGGTGTCCAGGCAAACGATCCGGTTTCAGCGTCGAAGGTTGCATTTGAAGGCAGGTCGGAAGCTGAATAGGTGAGCGTGTTCCCTTCAGGATCGGTTGCATGTATGGTAAAGGTCAGGGAGCTTTCGGTAGTTATGGTCTTATTCCCGACAGGGGCAAGCACCGGAGCCCTGTTGATTACAATCACCCGGGGTTGGTTCACCGCAGTGACGGTAATCAGGACCGACTCGGTGTCACTTAATGTACCGTCGGTCACCCGGAAGGTGACATTATAGGTACCAACCTGAGAAATGGTCGGGATCCAGGCAAACGACCGGGTCGTGAGGTTGAAGGTTGCGTTGGCGGGCAGTTCAGATGCAGAATATTCCAGGGCAGTACCTATCCGGGTCCGTGGCACTCACGGTAAAGTCGAGAAGACTCCCGGAACTGACGATCTTATTGCCGATGGGATCAAGGGCCGGAGCCTGGTTAACCGCGGTGACATTGATAATAACAGATTCGGTGTCAGTTAATGAACCGTCCGTTACCTGGAAGGTGACGTTGTAGGTACCTGCCTGAGAAATGGTCGGGATCCAGGCAAACGACCGGGTTGTGATGTTAAAGGTTGCATTGGCGGGCAGGCTGGACGCAGAATATTCAAGACCACAACTATCCGGGTCTGTTGCACTCACCGTAAAGTTCAGAAGACTTCCCGAACTTACGGTCTTGTTCCCGATAGGATCAAGCTCCGGGGGTTGGTTCACGGCAGTGACATTGATAACAATAGATTCGGTGTCAGTTAATGAACCGTCCGTTACCTGGAAGGTGATAGTGTAGGTGCCAACCTGTGCAGAATCCGGAACCCAGGCAAACGACCGGGTTTCCGGGTTGAAGGTTGCGCTGGCAGGCATACTGGAAGCCGCATAGGTGAGGTTATTGCTATCCGGATCGGCTGCAATGCCGGCAATGGTAAGGAACTGGAATATCGTGTGGGTACAATCCGGGATCCAGGCGAGTAATCCGGTTGCGAGGCCGGAGGTTGAGGGGGCAGGCAGGTTGGATACAGAATACACAAGACCACAACTATCCGGGTCCGTAGCACTCACGGTGAAGTTCAGGAGACTTCCGGAACTAACGGTCTTGTTCCCGATAGGATCAAGTACCGGCGGTTGGTTCACCGCAGTGACGGTTATGGTAACAGATTCGGTGTCATGGAATGAACCGTCCGTTACCCGGAAGGTGACATTATAGGTACCAACCTGAGAAATGGTCGGGATCCAGGCAAATGACCGGGTCGTGAGGTTAAAGGTCGCGTTGGCGGGCAGGCCGGAAACAGAATATTCAAGAGGAGTACTATCCGGGTCCAGAGCACTCACGGTGAAGTCCAGGAGACTTCCGGAACTTACGGTCTTATTCCCGATAGGATCAAGTACCGGGGCCTGGTTCATCTTCGTGACCGGGGTAGTAACAATTTCAAATTCATGTTCACTCAGATCGGTTGAAATTTTCAGGATGGTGTTGTTATTCTGCATTACCCAGTTCGTATATAAACTTCCATCCCGCAGGATAGATTCCGGAGTAATATTATAGAGCTGGATATCCACAGTACTGTGTCCCCTGACATTGAATTTTATTGTGGTTCCTTCCCTCTTGTAGGTAACATAATCCACGTTTGATGAAATCGAGACCAGGTTTTCATTGTTTTCTTTCAGAAAGGAACCTTCAAGCAAGGTAAATTCTGTAATATCTCCCTCCTTCCTGATGAAAACAGAATCCGCATTGGTGGCAAACATACCGAATGATGAAATGCCCTTGCCGGTATAGATGGAATCATCGGTCGATGACGAATGAACGTTCATCGCATGGCCTGTACCAGTGACGGGAATTTCCTGAGCCGTTTTTGCTTCTTCTCCTGAATACCTGGAGAGCAATGCAGTGACACGGTATTCAGCACTGGCAGCCGGAGTCCTGAACCATACGACAGGAGAGAATACCTCGGATGGCGCATCATATCCCCCGATCCTGCCCACATTTTTCTCTATGAGAATCTCGGATGATGGCGATGAAAACAGGTTCAGCTGCACATCCTTCCCATAGGGATTTTTTGTTGTCCAGGAGATTGAATTGGTGGTGAGGCCGGTGCTGGTTTCCGTCTTATAGGGAAGTGCCTGCCAGTTATAGGGAGTGGTACCGACAGCCAGGGCACCATTGACATGTCCGACCTCAGATACCGTGTAATCTCCATCCTTATTCGCATCAACCGTCGGTGTTATGGAGAGACTTGTCGGCCGGAAGATATTCCGGTATACCCAGGGTTCGGTGGCTTCCATCCGGTCGATAATGACGAAATAGTCAGAATCCGGATATAAAATTGTCCTTTCGTATTCGACCGGGCTTGAAAGAGTGCGGGAGTAATCCCCATTCACCACTTTTGTTATCGAGACATGTGTCTGCATCAGATCTATCCAGGATTCCTGAAGTATGGTGTCGACAGAGGCCGGTGTACGAAGAGCAACGGAGTCTCCCTTTATAAATCCCCTGGGAAGAACTTCCGGACCAGGATGAAACGGGGAAGGGGGTTCGCGGATCTTCAATGGATAGGGAATTATGGAAAATCTCCGCATCACCGTATAATTTGTCAATAACTTTTTTATTCTCGCCACCGTCTGCAAGCAGGAGGTCTCCCCGGCTGTAATACTCCAGGCTGAGCTGGTCATGGTGGTTCATGTCCCTGTTGCTCTCTGTTGTGACGTTCCAGGTCACGAGAGAGAGCCAGTCCGCATCCTGGTTCCAGTTCTCCCTGAACACCTGGTAACTGGCGTCTGCATCCAGATGGCTCGTGGTAGTCGGGTACGAACGCGTGATGGCGTCGTAATTATTATAGATACAATACAGGATGCCGGCCGGTGCACCTGCCATTGAACGGGAATACGGAAGGATCGAGGATTTTTCCAGGGATTCATCGAAATTTAATGCATTGGATTTTCCCGGGGTGTCCAGAAGATTCAAAAATCCCCGGTGATACGCCCATTTTGTATTCCCTAAGGTTACATAATTACCACTATATCCGTTGGGAAGCGAGTCCCATAGTTCTGAGGTGAACGCTTTTTTTGCTGCAGGATATTTTTCAAAGGGATTTTCCTGGTATGCGTGATTATACACCTGGAGCCACCACATAAAGTCACTCAGGACATAGGATTTGTACGCGCCATTGAGGTGCTTGCCGGACGCTTCGTCAAATCCAAAACTGAAGAGGGAACGACCGTATGAATGAAGCGTATCGTCAACAAACAGGTAGTCAGTCCCGACTTTGTGCCAGTCTTCCGGTGTCGAGGATAAAGGAAGATGATTCGGATTGGTAAAATCTGCCAGAGCCGCTCCTGCGATACCCACGTTTGGATATGCCTGCCCGTGGTAATCAGCAAACGACACATAGTCACGGTTCGATCCGTTATCATTGAGATCTTTGTATACCGAATCTGCCAGTAGGGCCAGCTTATCCCTGATGATCGTATCAGAAGCTGGATCCAGCGTTGGCTGAATGAAGTCGTACGCCAGTGAGTAGGCGCCCAGTGCATTCGCTTTGTCGACCTTCGCTCCCACACTCCCGACGTCTGAATTTAAAAGAGCCTCCCTGGCTTTCCGGGCGTATTCCGGTTTTTTTGTAATCTGGTATGCAAGCCCGAGATTCCGGGCATACGACCCCCGGTACATGATTCGGTCGTGACTTCCAAGAGAACCCGAAAAATTAAAGTTCAGGGCACTGCCCGGCATCAGATACGATGCTCGATTCCCAGCCTTTCCAAGGGTCGAGGGCCCGGTACCGGTACCGGGCACGTCACTGATATCATGGAATAACAGATAAGGATGCCCGGTCAAAGGTTCGGCAGCTGCTACACCTGGTATAACTACAGAGATCAGGGCCAATCCGGTGATGAGAAGAACTATTCCCGATATACTGGTTAAAATTATTGACTTCACCGGTTGTTTGTCTGTCCTGTTATATTCATAAACCCGGGATGATTCCACAGTACAACCTCAGAAACGAATGGACTCGCGGCGCATGGTATCTCTTTTTTTCCACCTTGTTGGGTGGTTATTCAAAAACCGGGATTACCCGGTCATTCCCCTCTGGCGTACGGTCTGCTCTTTATCAATCGTTCCGTATCGTTGAATTCCGTCATATCCCGCTGTGCAAAAATGACTGGATATAAAACTTCGACATTCCGAAGGTGTGGCTGAGTCCATTTGATTTCCATTTAATCCTCCCAAACGATCTGCCATACTGCGCCTGGCAATTGAGCTCAGAAATCTTAGATAAATTTTTCTTGACTTTTATACTATATATATATGTTTATTTTAAATTAATGTCTATTAATTAGTTTTTTGAAGAAATATTAGCAAAAATTGGCTTTATTGAAATAATCATAGACCATAACGCTTGATTTTTTGAGGAGATAGAAAAATCATCCGTTTCATTTCTTACCCAGGCTGTTCCGGAAGAACCGGAGGAAAGAGTCTCTTCCGGTACTCTCCCCAGAATACAGAAAACCGACCGGCCCGGTTTCGCCGACAATACCATTTTGAAGCAGGATGAAACCGCCATGATTTGGCGATACTTCCCGGAAACGTACCAGGTATGCCCCGGATTACCTCTTACCGATAGTTTAAGTAATTTTGTAGAAAATATATAAAGTATACCTATGATCAGGCATTCCATCGGTTGTATGATTCATGGGGGTGCGTTTACGTGTATTCACCGGATACTACCAAGTACCTTATTCACATCAGCCTCACCGCAGAGGGGGTGGTCGAGAAACCTGACGTAGTCGGTGCCATATTCGGGCAGACTGAAGGGTTACTCGGCGAAGATCTGGATCTGCGGGATCTCCAGAGAACAGGACGTGTCGGACGTATCGACGTCCAGATAACGAGCAAGAAGGGCGAGACGAAGGGGGAGATCCTGATCTCCACCTCGCTTGACCGGGCAGAGACGGCCATCCTCGCCGCATCGCTCGAGACGATCGACCGTGTCGGGCCCTGTGTCGCCCATGTCACCGTGGAGTCGATCGAGGACATCCGGGTCGTCAAGCGGAAGAAGATCGTCGAACGGGCAAAGGAGATCCTCCTGGACCGGTTCGAGGACGGGACCATCGACAGCGATGAGCTGCTGGACGATGTCCGCCAGAGCATCAGGGTCGAAAAGATCGGGTCACTGGGGGACGAACGGGTACCTGCGGGTCCCAATGTCCTCGATTCCGATGCCATCATCATCGTCGAGGGCCGGGCCGATGTCCTGAACCTCCTCCGCTACGGGATAAAAAATGCCGTCGCCGTGGAGGGGACGCATATCCCGAAGATCGTCGAGGATCTCTGCGAGAAGAAGACGGCGACCGCCTTTTTTGACGGGGACCGGGGCGGCGAGCTGATCCTGCGGGAACTCCTGCAGGTCGCCGATATCGACTTTGTGGCCTTCTCGCCCAAGGGAAAAAGCGTCGAGGACATGTCCCGCAAGGAGGTCATCAAGACCCTGCGCAACAAGGTGCCGGTCGAATATGTCCGCGACCAGTACTTCGAGGATTCCGCCGAATCCGCACCGGACCAGAAAAGGCCCCGCACGGCCGCAGAGGGCAGCGGGGCAGGGGAGGCCAGGGCAAGGCAGCCGCTCCCGGAAAAAAGGCGGCAGACGGGGAGAAGGGTCCCCTGACCCTGCGAGACCATATCGATGACGTAAAGGGATACAGCCGTGCACGGTTTCTCACCGATGACCTGACCGTGGCAAAGGAACTGAGATCCGATGAAGTGGAAAATGCCGTGGTGATTCCGTGGACAGTTCCGTCAAGGGGCTTGTCGTGGACCGTTCCGTCGACCAGAAACTCCTCGACCGCCTGGTGGGCAAAGGACTTGCCTATGTCGCGGCAAAAGATTTCAAGGGAATTATCAAACGGCCGTTATCAATCCGTTTGATGAAAATCGGTTCATAATACCCGATACCCGAGGCATATGTATTTATGTTGCGTAAAACTACGTTATTGTCCGGAGAGAAAAGCATGCACAAAGAGGAACTGATTAACCTTCACCAGATGCTCTATGATGTCAAGGTGTATTTCGAAGCGTTAAATCCCAACCTCAAATTCTCCGCGTACAATGCACTGAAGATCACGCCCTCCCAGCAGCACAAGAGCAAGATGGAGCACAAATACGCGATCTTCGTGCTCGGGACCGAGATTGCCAATGCCATGAAGGAAGTGGATTACTCATCCTCGAGCAGGATATCGGCACGCATGAAAGAGCTTGCCGAGAAAACGCTCAAAGAGATCGATAATACCTGATCTTTTTTTAATTTATACATCAAATCCTGGTGTCCGGCCTGCCGGAATACAAGAAGAATTGGAATCCTGTCCGGGCATACCGATCACAGGAAAAGATGCCCGGTGCATCCGGACTGAAATGACGATGCAGGAAAAGGAAACCCTCTATTCTGCATCCATGATGGGAAGATTCTCGGGCATAACCGCAGGTTAATTTCCTGCAAATCCCGGCCGGCTGGTCCTGTTGCGTTGGCGGTTGATTGGATACGTTGACTGTTGGTACTCATCGGTTAAAGCCCGGAACCAATCCTGACCCGTCTGAAAGTAATGAAAATGGGCTCTGTAGAAATCCTTTTTCAAAAAATTTGAAGCCCCCTTGCGCCATCCCTGCCCCCGTTGGGGGCGGGGGCGCATACGATTCCACTGTATTAACCGAGAAATCCCGATCCGGGTAATACATCTTTATCGCGACTGGGGCGCCACAGCGGCGGGGCGAAAGCCCCTGGAGCGTCATCAGGAAGGAGGTTTTCTACAGAGCCGAAAAATGAGAAAGAACCAGAGGATCGTCTTTTCAACCGGACTTTGGATGAAAGAGGCAGGCGAAGAAGAAAATTCTGATGGTGAAAAAGCTCCCGAATGGCAGGAGGGCAGAACTCCCGCAAAAAGAGCCGTATGATGTGTCCGGCTCACCATCCTTTTTGAAAAAAACCGGTTATGCCTTGCGCTGGTGCCTTGCCAGTCTTTATCGTTTAAAAAAGACGGGGTACATTACTGAGGGAGATCCGGACATGCCGACATTACCTGTCATCGGATCTTCCCGTACTTCAATGTGATATATCATGGGTGAACCGGTGCTGTATTTCCGCAAGGGGAATGTGTTGATCAAATTTGATGGTGGGTATTGGTACTGGTCATCGAAGGACAGGGTATGGATTCCAGACGAAACCATGGTGACCGGGAATTATTCCATCAGGGATCTTACCTACCTGTCAGAAAAAGAGGCGCAAAAATATTGCAGGAATTATCGCTGAAGGTAACTTTTTGATACGTTTCATACATTCACCAGGGTGCATTGTTCCGGTTCAATAAGCAAGCGAATCCGTGAAGGACAAGCGGAGCGGATACAGGATGGAAACAACAGGAAGTACAGAATATTTTCCTGAAATCGTCTATCTCCGGGCACTGGCAATACTGGCCGTCATCAGTATCCATGTTTCTACGGTGTTTTATGAGATGGACGGCACCGGTTTTCTGGCATTCCTCTACATGTCAGTCTACACATTTTCCGATGTTGCGGTCCCTCTCTTCATCTGTATTTCGGGGTTTGTCCTGTATAACCGGTACCGGGGTTCCTATTCATTACAGAAATTTTATACAAAACGGTTCCTTGCAGTGGTCCCCCAGTATACAATCTTTTCACTGTTTGCAATTCTTTTTGTTTATACGGGAAGTCTGTATCTCGGGCAGGGTCTGGAATTTTATCTGCGGCTGATATCCTTTACCAGTACTGGAACGGGAGATACGTTTTATTATTTCTGGTTTTTTATCCTGATTATCCAGTTGTATATCCTGTATCCTCTGCTTGAAAAAATGTTTACTAATCACTGTCGAAAAACAGGCGGCACCCGTTTTCCTGGTTTTTTTACTGGTCGTCCAGGTACTCTATTCAGGGTTTTTTGTCAAAAATATTGGAAATGTCACTGTTTTTCTGGCGTACATTTTTTACTTTGTCCTGGGAATGTTTGCCAGACTCCATTATCTGAAATATAAAAAAATGGCAGCAGATTTTGCATTTCTTCCGGTTTTTCTTCGTATCTCTGCTGATCTTAACCCTTCCCGATGTCGTGTACACGAGCATGAAATTATTCGGGACTACCGAGACCCCGCAGCTCATTCAGATATTCAAATGTGGGTTTCCCTGGCAGTGACACCCGTTTATTACCTGTTGATTTTCATGGCAGGGTTATATCTGGCAGTAAAAATTTATGAAATGGTCCCAAACAGAATGACAGGATTGTTTCAGATAATCGGTAAGAATTCGTTTGGAATATTCCTTATTCACGGGTTTGTATTATCCGGTACTGCTGGCTGTACTGTTTCCAAGAATCGGGTTTACCATGAACAACTGGCTGTTTTATCCCGTTGCTTTCATCCTGGATCTGGGCCTGACCCTGGTGGTTGTGTATGCAATAAAAAAAGTCCCCTGGCACGAATACATAATCGGGAGTTCGAGATAATCCGGACGAAGGAATGGGATCAGACCAGTCTTTTGACACAGTGTCATTCCGTTCAATCATTATGACCCGATCATCATCAATGCCGGATCATGGTGATTGAAACGACGAGGCGACAAAGGAAACCCATTGTTCTGCCGACCTGAAGGAAAGATTATCGGATATACCCGCGGTTTGATTTCCCCGATAATTCCGGACCGGCTGGTCCTGTAGCCTGTCTGCGGTTGATCGCATATGCTGGCGGCTGGTGTTGTATCGCGGTTGATACGGCGTATTCTAACAAGGTACTCCGGGGATTCCCAGAAATTATGTCCTTTTTTATCACAAGGAGAACATGAATGAAAAAATAACGCTTAAAATACCGGACGTAATGAGCGCAGGGGGATCCCGGCACATGTCGTTTAAGGATTCTGGCTTGCATGAATGTACGCGGGATAGAGAGAGGCTGCGCCTCCGATGGCGGCGGTTACAAGGAGTGCAAAAAGTGCCCCTGACAGGAGCGGGACAGGAGCAGGCACGGCAATGGTGACCTGGGTGGCAGCGGAGAGCATTCCCTGGTAGAGACCGAGGATAAGCGACGTGAGCACCACCCCGATACATCCCCCTGCCGATGCGATGACAAGCGACTCCCCCATGATGATTGCGAAGATGCTCCCCCGCGTTGCACCCTGCGTCCGGAGAGTGTCGAACTCCCTGCGGCGCTCATCAGCTGCCATCACCGATACCAGGATAATCAGCGGGAAGGAGACAAGAATAGTAAGCACGGCTGCGAGTGCCAGCATCCGGGTAGACCGGTGCCAGCTGGCTGGAGACCTTTTCCCCAAGTTGGGTGGGAGTGATTACCCTGGACCCCGGCACCTGATTGGGAATTGCGAGGGCAACCGTGTCCACGGTACTCTCATCATTCACCTTAACAAGGATTGCCGAGACCTTCCCGTCAGGGATCGCAAGGGGAGCAGCAGCATTCTTTGCCGAATCTGCTGCCATTGCGACGGCATCCTCCCTCCGGAGGAAAACAGATACATCCGTCCCGGTCCCGGTCGGGTCAAGTCGGCCGGCGATAGTAAACGTGTGCCCGTAAAAGGTCAGGTTGGTTCCGATTGATCCTTCAACCCCGCTCCCGACAATGATCTCATTGTTTCCTGGCGGCTTCTGCCCGGTATCCCGGAGCCATTGCCGGGTGATGGAATCACCCAGGTTCATGGCAATCAACTGAACCGGTGCCGAACAACAACTCGCCCCGAGCGTAACAAGATAGATCCGTGGAGATACCTGTCCGACACCATCAACCTTTGCTATCGTGTCCGCAGTGATGTTGTCGAAAAAGAAGGTTGCCGGCTTTCCCCTGAGTATCATGTCAAAACTCTGGGAGAGGTCCTGGCCTGGAACAACAATGAGATCTGCTCCGACGTTCGATATCGCGGATTTCATATTTTCTGTGGCTCCGGCGACCAGATAGGTACCGGCAAACAGGCTTGCAGCAATAAAGGCAAAGGAAATGATCAGGGCCGCGGTCCTGAACGGATGGCGGGCGATATTTTTTACAATAATGCCTGGACATGTGCCTTTCCCCAATGAAGAAGTATGTTTCCGGAATCACGACGGTTCCGGAAAAAACAACTCAGCTATGCGTTCATATCCTGCAGATGCCGTCATTCTGTTGTAGTTTTCCCGGCGTGGATTATACGTACTTCTGATGGAGTACCAATAAACCTGCGCATTCGGGCAGGATAAACATTGCCGAATACCTCTCTATCCACGGTAATAAAGGTGGTAACAGAAAAAAGTATGTTTATATACAATAAAAAAAAGGTTCTACCATTATGAAGAGTTATCAGATACTTGTTATCGGAGTAATCCTCGCGGTTGCCCTTATGTTTGCCGGATGCACATCCAGTCCGCAAGTACTGCTCCCAGTGTCAAGATCACCTCTCCGCAGGACAAGGCCACCATCACCGGAAGTAATGTGACCATGACAATCCAGATCGCCAATTTCGCGATCACCCCGGAATCCATGGATATGAACACCATGCAGGGCATCCAGAACAAGGCAGGTTCGGGACATATCCACTGGTTCATTGATGTCCCTGCACCGACCGATACCAGCAGGAAAGCCGAAACCGCCGAGGGAACCTGGAAGATGCATGATGATACCAGTTACACCTTCACCAATGTCCAGCCGGGTACCCACACCCTGTCGGTTGAACTCGTAAATAATGATATGACACCCCTTTCAACACCGGTTTACCAGACCATCACGGTTACGGTACAGTAAACGTGATAGTACCTCATTTTTTTGACCCATTTTTACATTTTCGCACGTACCTTTGTTCAAGCAGTTCAGAAGATGTCATACGGAAATGAAGGTGTGGTGTACAAAACGCACCTCAATACAGGAACCGGTGAAACTGGATCGGGACAACGAGCTTAATTCCGCTTTCGTCCTGCCAATGAGATCAGGAAAACCGGAATAATCCTTTTAAAAAGTCTGAAAAAGAATTCCAGTACCCCCAGAATCCCAGGGCATCCGGGACCCCGCATATCCCAGGAATGCTGCTGCAATCCGGTGTCAGTTCAGCGACTGGCGGCTCGGGATCGGGTTCCGGTACCTGAGATATCGTAGAGTACATGTTCATTGTCAAAATAGTGCCGGGGGGAAATCCAGATAATTTTTGACGATATTTTCTCTACCTGGCCGTTCCGGGTCGTAATGGTATAGAAGGTACCTGCTGAAACATTTGCAGATGAAGAACCGTTCGGGATACCATCCTGGTAGTTTGTCAGATCCTCGATCACCGGGTACTGTCCGATCATCCTGTCCCGGACAAAATCTGCATGGATGTGACCTGAAAGGACGAGGGTAGGCTTGACGATTAACTGTTTGTCAATATCAGTTCCTAAGGGAGAGAGCGTTCCGTTTTCGTCCATGTAGTAGTGCGTGGCAATAATGGTGAAGTTTTCAGGGGCAGATACCAGGGATGTATGGATCGACAAAAATTCCTGCGGTTGAAGTGAACCGGAACCATAATTGATGCCGACCAGGTCAAAATTCTCAAGCCGTGTCACGTAACTGGATTTGGTATTTCCGGTATTCTGGGTGAAATACTGGTAATTCTCTCCACTGTCCGTATCATGATTCCCGGCAACCACGTAGATGGGAATGGATGTTTTTTGGATGGCATGGGAATATGCGGCCCACTCCTTTTTACTGTTCCAGCTATTCACCAGGTCACCGGTAATGATTATTGCAGAAATATTGTAACGCTCCCGTATAGATTCGAGATACGAAAATGTGTAGTCATAGGTTCCAGGGTAGTGTAAGGCCAGGCTCTGGGTATCCGACAGGTGAACCAGAGAATAGGTGGTCGAAGTGCCGGTAGTCCGGGCAGACACCGGCGTCAAAATGAGAAGTACGAGAATAACGGGTAAGAATAGTATCAGGAAAAACGGATAGTTCATTGCCACAGCACCTTGTGCGTATGAGCCGTTGAACATTTCTGTAGGGTCAAAAGCTACCATGTCCCCATGCTTTTTTTCCTCCAGGAGAAACCACACCGGGCCCGTTCGCATTCGATCGGCAGATCTCAATGGTACGCGGGAGAGATACGACGCTTCGCTACAGGTTTTAATGGTGTTCTGGATGTGGCAATTAAACCTTATCGAGCTGACAGCCGTAAGGCATAACCAGCTGCACTGCACAAAAGGCCATTTTCCGTTTCCGGTATTCCTGTATCCGTTTCCTGCGTACGGGATCTCCGCGGTTGCTCAGAGATTTCAGGTTCGATCCGCATGCTTCCATAGTTTACAATAATTCCGGCCCTGTTGAAATCCTGCGGTTTTAACACATTGCGAATCGCCTGTTCGGAGGGGACAGGGCCTGTCCCCCCGAACCGCCCCTGCGCTGTGCGATGGTGTTGTAGTACCTTCTCTGGAATTATCGCTCCAGGGGGGATGCCACAGCGGCGGGGGCGGAGGCATTCTGTGCCGTAGCCCCCTAGAGCGTTAAGAAAAATAGTGTGAGGATTTCAACAGGGCCATACTACCTTAAAATCCTTCTTAAAACCGATATTCAGGCGTGTAAAATCGTTATTCAAAAGATAATTTTTGGATCCGGAGAATATCGCTGATTGCTTCCGCACCAGGGTTATCCTGACCCGGCTGTCCGCCAGGACTGCCCCCATGTTTCCCGTATCAGGATACCCCCGCACAGGGCAAGCATCCCGGCGAACACTGTTGGTACCGGATCATACCCCGGGGCAATGAAGGTGGGCGTCCCACCGGTCAGCCCTGCAAGGACAAGGTAGATGCCGGCACCCGACAATACCACGGCGGACAACGTCACCATGACGGTTTTCCCGCGACCTGACCAGCCGTGACGAAGGGTACACCGAGAGGAGAGGATACGATCCTGCAAGGATCACCACCGAGCCGATCAGGAACAGCCATTCCGAAGGGTTGGCCAGCTCAAGCCAGAGGTAGGTGCCATATGTAATCGGGGATCATCTGCCCCTGGAACGGTCCCAGCAGGGGCCAGAACCAGTTGGCCGGCAGCATCCACATCTCGTCAAGCACCTGGTGCAGCAGGACTGCTCCTGCGACGCCGGCACCCGCCCACCGCGACCGTGATCGGTACAGGATGAATACGCAGAGAAGGATGAAGAGCACGATCGCAAGAGCGTGAAACACGGTCCTTCCCCCGCTCAGGACAGACGGAAACACCAGCCCGAGCGGCTTGTCAATGAGGTCCGGGAGGATCGCACCGGCCATGCAGATGGGAACAGCCCGCCGGTCACCCGCCAGGTGCCAGAATACGAGACCAAGAAGGGCACCGGGAAAGATGTGGGCTGCGATCAACATGCAGGTACGCGTTGATGCTGGCGGTATATAATCCTGCGGCGGGAAAGGAATGCGGGCTTAAAGGGTACTCTTTGAAGCGCAATGAAAGCAGTTCGTATTCATGGAGAGTATTGTCACATCAGTAATGCTGCGATACAGATCCGACACAAAAATACCCGGTCATGAGTCTTCCCGGATCCTGGGGGTTGGCGGAGAGATGAGCTCATGCGGTGAAATATAATTGGGGAAAATTAAAAAACTGGTAGTTATCAGTATATCTGGTAATAAATGTCAAACATGGAGATTAAACCTGATCGGCAGGAGATACGCCCGGGTGATACCGATCTTACATGCTTTGTGGATGCGGTTGAGGCGGATCATTTTGACGATTATCACTCGCTGCGCAAGAAACTGAGAAAAGATGCAGGTTATTGATGCCGCCAGTTCTCTACGTTGCCTAAACCAGAGAAACCACTTCCCACATCGAAGACGGAATATTGGTCCCCGAAGTCACATTCATCTGCATCCTTTGTCGCCGTCCGGACCTGAATGGCCGGCCTTGATTCACTTTTCGAAAAAACTATCGAAGTGATGGGAAATAAAAAAAGAGAATCGACAGAACCCGACACGTTCAGGTGTGAGTGAATATTTTAGATAAAAAGACCCGGAATTTACATTGCATAATCTCTGGATAACGCACGATTTTACCGCCTTACTTTTATAATTTATATCCGTTAAATTTAAATATAATTGCAAATACCAATATATCCGTTAACTTTAAGTATAATTGCAAATACCAATATATTCCTGAGACAACAAATTGCCAAACACCAAGTATCCATATTTTGGAAGTAAAAAAGAACGAATCTTTAGAATTTTACTGAGTACTAAAATAACAGATCTTTCATGGTACAGAATTGCGAAATTAGCAGACACAAATTATAGTTATGTTCATACAATTTTAAGCGAGTTCCAAAGAGATGGACTCTTGAAAGAGCGTCAGATTTCTGATATAAAAAAATTATTTTACCGATGGGCAGAGCAGCCAAACCGGCGATATTATCGGGAATACAATATTCAAAATCCTAAAGACACTTTGAAGAACGCCAAAATGGAATATGCATTTACGGGTTATTTTGCTGAAAACCTTGTTGGAAATTACTTATTTCCGAGATATTACGAACTTTATATCAATGATTTCGAACTCGAAAAATGGCACAAACATCTCATTAATTCGGGCTATGTCGGTAATGGAAATGTGAAGATTTATTGTACTGACCATCACGTATTTTTTGAAAAATATGAGGTTGAAGGTTGGCCGGTAGTTTCCATTCAACAACTTATCGTAGATTTAATAAGAGAAGGTGCTGAATGCGGAGAAGCAGCAGAGATTCTCATGAAAAGGATTTATAATGCCTGAAGAATTGTATGATAGAGTCGAAAGTGAGTCCGCATTTGGCGCGCTTAATCATATTGTATCCCGTCTGCCAGAGCCATTTTTACTCCTTGGTGGTTGGGCAGTTTACGTGACGGTAAATGATTCATTCAGGGCTGAACATGGATCTCAATATCTTGGATCGAGGGATATTGATGTATGTTTCCACATTGATCCTAATGGTAGTGAGTCTGAATTAAGGGATAGTGCCTTCTCTAAAGCTATTGCCGTTGTTCAGGAAATTGGTTATTTTCCCCATGGATTTTGTCGATATTGTAAGATACTCAAGAGAGATACAAAGCAGACAATTTCAGAAGATGACGCGAAAAATATTCCAATTTATGAATTATTCAGTTTATACGTGGATATGATGGTTGATAATATCCATCCGATGCAGAAGGAGATTTTTGGGTTTAATGTTCTTGATGAACCGGTACTTGGAAGAGTTTTTGAGGAACAGACCGCTGTTATGGTCAAGTGGACGGTTTAGACATTTTAATACCTCCTCCGGTTATGTTGCTTGCTACAAAACTCAGATCGATACCATATCGGACAAAGGACGATAAACTGGTAAAGGATGCCTGTGACATCTATTCGATTCTCTGGCATTCACCTGAAGATTATAGAAGAATTGTCAGAGATATTCACCGTCAATATCCAAGAGAGTGCAAAGCAGGTTATAATGCTATTACCAGGAAAATTTCACAGAAAGCTGCTTTTCATCTGGGAGTCGACGTAGAGCGATACAGAGACTGTACTTAAGCCACTTAATGAGGAGTAATCTATAAAAAGAAAGTCGGTTCATCAGGAGAAAATCCCGGAACTGTCGAATTTTTATTTTTCTTGTATTACCCGGAGTTTCGGGTATTTCGAAAAAAAACATGCGCCCCTGTACCATATCTTCATAGGTAAATATCCCCCAATGTTTGAGTTTACCCGAACGGTCATGCATATCCGTTTCCCTGAACCCTCCCTGTGTTTCATTGTGTGCCTCAAATTTTGAAAACTGCCTTAACCTCTTAATATGATATAATACCATCCCGTCCCCATGGCAAACATCGGATATTTTGAAATTCCGGGCAGACAACGTAGACCGCGCAAAGCATTTCTATCATTCACTTCTCGGCTGGAAGATTGCTCCGACAACAACTCCGATGGACACGGAGTCAGCCCCGATGCAGTACCAGGACATCATCACCGGTAAACCTGAGGATGGCTCCATGAACATGGGCGGACTGTACAAGCGGCAGATGCAGGAGCCCATCATCAATTACGTGATTGTCGATGACATCGACAAGGTGCTCGCGAAGGTGGAGAAACTGGGCGGTAAGATTGGCGTACCGAAAAAGGAGATAAAAACGGTCGGGGTCATCGCGATTATCCAGGACACCGAAGGAAACGCCATCGGCCTCTGGAAGCCGGAGAAGTAGTAGTCCCTTCCGGGAGATCTCCCTGGGCCAAACCTCTTTTTCTCTCACCCGGGATGATATTCCCTTCCAGCCCTCCCTTCCCAGGAATTTATCAGAGAGAAGAGGGATTAAAAAGACAATACAGGTGTATTTTCCTGACTTCTCCCCTCCGGATTATAGTCTGTCCAGGGGAGGATTTTGCCATCCAATAGGGAATATGAAGGCCGGTTTTCCTCCCCGTAATAGTCCCTTTTTGACATTCCGGGCGAGATAATCATTTCTCCGGAAAACTGGGCTGAAAAACCCGCCATTAAGACCGGTCACCGGGATTCCCTCACTATTTTGATCTGCCTGAATTGAGCCCTGATTGCCATTCCGGGCGATATCTGAAAATAATGAGGACTCAACCCGGGATGAGGATCTCACGTTGGTACTTGTTCAATTTTCATTCATGGCATACCGTGTATAAAAAACCGGTCCTGGCTGGTGAGAAGCATGATAACACAGGCAGTAATCCTTCACGACGGTGAGAATACCTGTTATTGTATGAATAACCTGTTCAAGGTGGTTGTCGTTCAGATGACCTGCCCGGTACTGGATAATCCGGCTGTCTGCCGTGAACAACCGGTTCGGCCTGATATTGCTTTCCTGCCGGAGTGATCCCCGGGAGAAATGCTCGTCCTGAAGGGGAATTGCATACTGGTCAGATATCTGCCGGCTCGTTATCTGGCAGAGGATCACATCATCACCACCAGGCACTGCAATAACCAGTGCCGGGCGTTTCTTTGCACTGCTTAAATCCGAAAAGGGAAAGAGGACGACAACAACATCGCCTTTTATAAATCCGCCCACGCTTCGTCCTCCTCACTGCGCAACCAGTCTTTTGCAAGAGAGGACTCGCTTGCGTAGGCAGTATCATTGGCGGATGTATTTCGTACGGATCTGATAAAGGCAAGGATCTCACGATAGCGCTGTCGGGGCACCTGGTGCAATTCTTTGATGATCTGCTCTTCAGACTTCCATGAGTCTCCACCTTAATACGGTTACTCAACCTGTTATTTCGTGTACCTAATCAGTGTATCTGTGTACGAAACAAAGCATCTTTAAGGGGTTCGTCAGCTTGTATTTCCTGGATGGAATGGGAAATGATCGGCGGGGGGCGCAATCCCCCGCTTCTTTCAGGGCAGATGCTGAAAAACAAGTTCCATAATCCCGGAAATGTCAGCTCGTCAGGATGTTCTTTATCTCATCAAAGGAGCGGGATGGTGTCTTTTCAGCCTCAATCTCACGTACTTCTATCGTAACTGCCCGATGAACAAGCATGAGTTCCTCTTCATCAGGTATTCGCTCATAGGCAAGAATCGCCTGCCGGATCACCTCGGTCTTGTTTCCGGCATACCCTTTCCTGATGATCCGTTGTATAGCTACCTCATACGGAAAACCGAGACTGATATTCATGCTACCTCTCAACAGAATG
Source organism: uncultured Methanoregulaceae archaeon (assembly GCA_963721245.1). Taxonomy (GTDB): domain Archaea; phylum Halobacteriota; class Methanomicrobia; order Methanomicrobiales; family Methanospirillaceae; genus Methanoregula. The sequence continues at coordinate 393,779 of CAVRIL010000006.1, forward strand.
ATTGTGCATAGGATGATATATTGATCATGGATATTTTTTTTCAGCCGGGAGCATCCCCGGTTGCCATTCCGGACCATATCTGGAAATGAGTGGCCTCAACCCAGGAAGAGGATCTCCCCCTGGTACGTGCCAAACGTCATTCATGGCATACCATGTATAAAAAACCCGGTCCCAGCTGATCAGAAGCATGATAAACCGGCAGCAGTTCTGATACGTTCGCGGTTGATCCGGATCGCCCGCGGTTAGTGATACATGGCGGTTGGTAAAGGCGAAAAACCGACAACCGACCATGATCATTGCTAACAATTAGCAAAGTTTAAGATACCTGAAAAGAAGTAGCGAGCAATGATGAAAATACCAAGTGATAAACCACGTGATCCGGATACCCTGACTACGCCGGAAACATGGTACCTGAAGTGTGATGATGAACGGTCTGCCCGGCGCGCTCTGTACGCAGTGCGGGCTCAACTCCATGGTACAAGCCCGGATCGGTTGTCAAGAGAGTGATGCAATAACCCTCTGTATGAGAAATCCGGTGTTTTTGAGATGAGAACAGAGAAAGTACAGTATTTTACTGAAAAAGAGGAGGAGTTCACCAACCTTCTCGTTGAGATCGGGACCAATAAAAACGTCGCAAAGGTACTGGTATTCCTGGCAGGTATTCCCGGGGCCAGCTCAAAGGACGTGGAACGAGGCACGGATCTTCGCCAGCCCGAGGTCAGCATTGCGATGAAGTATCTTGTCAGACAGAGATGGATTATCAGTCGGGCGATCAGAACGGAGAACAAAGGGCGCCCGGCGATGGAATACAGTCTGTCAAGACCGTTCCATGAGATCATGGATATCATCGAAACAGAGAAGAAGCAAGAGGCGACCAGTCAGATCGCCCTTGTCCAGAAATTACAGTATCATCTCCGTTGATCCGGGCCACCATCCGGCCAGGAGATATCGGTGATGAATTTTCCTGATGTCCCGTATCAGGGGATTATGGATCGTTTGTGTCAGGATTTTTTTATTTTTCTTTGGATTCTCCTTCTCTATGCCTGAAATGAGCCACGGTTGCCATTCCGGGCACTATCTGGAAAACGAGGAAGGTTCACGTACTCTCAGGTTATTGACACACTCTCGACCGTCGGTTCAGACGCGATGGGGTACGAGCCCTTTGTCAGGTAGAGGGTAACCTGCTGCACCTGGCGGTCACCTGCTTTGACGAACTGGGTGACCGTTGTCTTCGCAAAATCGGTTCTTCTCGGTTCGTCGGTAGAATAGATATAGGTATAACCGCTGCCGATGACCGCAGTCATCGTATGATCGGTTATATCCGGATTGATGAATTCAACATCCACGGTATACGTTGAACCGCTTAACCGGGAGCTGGCGATCTGCACCGTCGGCT
>CAVRIL010000007.1:0-377795 GCA_963721245.1 uncultured Methanoregulaceae archaeon
TGGAGAAAATAATGGGGATAAATTTGCGTATATTCATTCTTTTGGCATATTGAGATAACAACAGATATAAATATTTGGTATTTATTTTGTCTGTCAAAATAATACAATCACCTGATAGTTTTAATGTGTCAGAAAAATACTGATGCATCAGAACGAATGAAATGGTTCCAGTTTCAACCCCTGTATCACGCCACAATCTTCGTAATCGGTATCTCCAGAATATCCTCCGCGCCACACGCCTTCAGTTTAGGGATGAGCTGGTTGACCGCGTTCTTCGGGACGACCGTCTGGATGCTGTAGTAGTCGATCCCGTGGAGGCGGCTGACCGTCGGCTTCTTCATCGCCGGGAGGGCAGCGACGATCTTTTCCATGGCATGGGTCGGGACATTCATCGTGAGGAGCACCTTGTTCCGCGCCTCGATTACGCCAAAGAGCAGTGTCTTGATCTCCTCGATCTCCCGGCGTTTCTGCGGGTCGGCCCAGCTCGCCTTGTTGGCGATGATGACCGTGTAGGACTCCATGATCTGCCCGATGATCTTAAGGCCGTTCTTCCGTAGTGTCGTACCGGTTTCTGTCAGGTCGACAACCACGTCCATGAGATCCGGGACCTTGGCCTCTGATGCCCCGTACGAGTGAAAGAAGCTGGACCGGGATTCCCAGCTGCGCGAAATACTTCTTCGTCAGTTCAGGGTATTCTGTCGTGACCCGGCTGCCGGGGCGAATCTGGTTTATATCATCAACAGGCTCATCCCGGTGAACTGCGACGACAATCTTTACATTCCCCTCTCCCGTCTTGCTGTACGACAGGTTCGCCACTTCGATAACATCGGAACCGGTCTCGTGTACCCAGTCAAGACCGGAGATACCGAGATCAAAATATCCTTTCTCGACATACGTGGGAATCTCCTGGGGGCGGAGGATCTTAATCTTGCCGATACGATTGTCGGTAATACAGGGATTATAATCCCGGTCCGTACGTTTGACCTCGAGGTCGGCCTCCCTGAAGAGCTGGAGCGTCTGGGCCTCGAGGCTGCCTTTGGGGAGAGCGAGGGTAATCATACCATACACCATCGCTGCAAAAAACGATAAAGGATGAGGTCAGGATTTTTTTCAATCAAAGGAATGCACGACCAGTCCGCTCAGCAGTTTTGGCTCAAACCAGGTGGATTTGGGCGGCATCACTCCGTTTGCGTCAGCAATGGATAGTACAGTTTCGATCCTGACCGGCTGCATGGCAAACGCAACCCGGTACTTTCCCGTGTCAACAAGCTTCTCAAGATCCGATACCGGTCGGGCGCCGCCGAGATACTGCAGTCGCGGGTCTCCACGGGGATCGGTAATGCCAAGTATTGGTTCAAGAACAAGGTCCTGGAGAATCGCGACATCCAGTGCTTCGGGCAGCGTTGCACAGGAATCGAGCGGCCGGGTACATTCGTACCAGTTCCCGGCAAGGTACATGTGGAACACATGGAATTTTTCAGGATGAAGAACCCGGGGGGAATATTGTACCCGTCCCCGTCGACCGGGCCATACTTCCTGACGTCAAAACAATCCTCGAGCCTGCGAATAAAAGTCTCCGGGGTGCAGGTGCCGATGTCGGCAAGCAACCTGCTGTATCCGTGTATCTTCACCCGGTCATGCGCAAACATCACCCCCATGAACCGGGAAACTTCGCCACCTGCCGGTTTGCCGGCGGCAACGCGGCGATCCACCACATTCAGGGCAGCCTTTGCCCGGTGGTGGCCATCAGCAATGTAGAGTGCCGGTATTGCGGAGAAACAGGCTTCGAGCCGGCCAAGGACCCCTGTGTCCGTTATCCGGAATATCTGGTGGAGGATTCCCGTGTCGGTGGTCACTTCTGCATCCGGGAGTAATGATTCGCCAATCAGTGATTCAATGAAGGAAAAAATCCCCCCGTTGTTGCGGTAGAGGAGCACCACCGGACCATTGTGTGCCCCGACCGCCTCGATATGCCGGGTCCGGTCCTCCTCCTTGTCATACCGGGTCTGCTCATGACGCCGGATACAGTTTCTCCGGTAGTCATCGACATCAAGACAGCAGCAGAGCCCCAGGTATGTGTTCCCGTTCTGGCAGACCCGGTAGAGGTACATGGCAGGTTCAGGATCTTTTCGCATGCGATCTTCAGACAGGAGCGCATCGAAATTCTCGCGTGCCCGCCGGTATACGCGGTCGTCATTTGAAGCAAGTCCGGGCAGTTCTGCGTCCGGGCGACTTACGCGCAGGAAGCTTTCGGGATTCCTGGCTATGATCGCCCGGGCCTCGTCCGCGGTCACGACATCGTACGGGACGGCTGCAATCGCCTGCGCAGCACACCGATCGGGGCGCACACCTGAAAAACGATAGATCCTGACCATAGTTCACCCTCGCCTGTCCGGAACCATAACCTGTCCTCAAGGTTGGGCGTGCTACCATATATTTTCCGCACTCTTTTCATGGGGGCAAACGCTATGATTTGAAACAGCTCATGAATACACCTACTGAACCGGAAGAGGAATCAACCCCATGATCCGATCGCACACTCTTGCAACCTTTCCCTTACCCATCATCCGCCGCGCGGTAGCCATGGATGTTCCGGCAATAGTTGCCATCGAGAAAGAATCATTCATTGACCCGTGGGAAGCATCCGTCTTTCTTGAGGCGTTCACCTACTTCCCCACCACTTATTTCGTCGCGGTGTGCAACGGGGCTGTCACCGGGTTCGTGGTCGGCGGGCTGGAAGACACCGGGGAAACTATCTACGGGCACCTGTGCAATTTCGGCGTGAGTGCCGATTACCGGAAACGGGGAATCGGGCGTTTGCTCCTGCGCCGGCTCGAGCACCAGTTCGCACTCGAGCTCGCCACCGGCGTTCAACTGGAAGTCCGGGTATCCAACGCGAGGGCGCAGAGGTTTTATAGCCGGTCTGGGCTACAAGGCGGTCTTTGAGATTGACGGCTATTACGCGGACGGAGAAGACGCCCTCGTGATGATGAAGTGGTTCAGGTTCTAACCCCGTCCAAGCTGCTGGTGTGCCCGGGCAAGGTGCTGGGCGGCAAGGGCTCCAAGGAGGGAGAGTTCCCCGGCAAGCACGCCAGCCCCGATGATCTCCGCGAGCTTCCTGGCGTTGGCCCCGGGAGGGTTGCCGCTTCCAGCCACGCCAAGGATCCGCAGGCATTCCTGCTGGGTCTCTACTCCGGTCCCCCCGCCAACGGTTCCTACCGGAAGCGATGGAAGCGTGACAGCGACGTAAACTCCCGTCCCGGTAAGATCCACGGTCGTAATGCAGGTGCTCCCGTCGATTGCGTGGGCGGCATCCTGCCCGCAGGCGATAAACATCGCAGCGACAACATTTGCGGCGTGTGCATTGAATCCCATTGAGCCGGCGCGGGCTGATCCGACGAGGTTTTTCCGGTAATTCACCTCGACAAGGCTTTCGGCATCCGTTTTGAGGATCTCCCGGATTTGTTCATGGGAGAGTGCAACGCCGGCGACAACACTCCTCCCCCGCCCCATGATCCCGTTGATTGCAGCTGGTTTCTTATCGGTACACATGTTTCCGGAGAGGGCGACAAGACGGGCACCGGTTCCCTGCGCGACCAGGTCCGCCACCTTCGCGCTTGCAATGGTAACCATGTTCATCCCCATCGCATCCTTCGTGTCGAACTCAAGCCTGACAAAGACACTTGTGCCCGCGATAAACGTGACAATGTCGATCAGTTTACCGTGGGAGGTTGTACTTTCTGCTGCCGTACGGAGATCGTCGTAGTGCTCCTCCACCCAGTCTGCAACCTGCTTTGCATGGACGACGCTCTCTGCGGCAAAGACGGGAGCCCGGGTCATCCCGTCGTGAAGAATTCGCACCTGGACCCCGCCGGCCCGGGTGATCGCACTGCAGCCGCGATTCACCGATGCAATGAGCGCGCCTTCTGTCGTCGCGAGCGGAAGATAGAAACTCCCCTGTGCATATTCTCCCTGAATAAGGAGCGGGCCCGCCACACCGACAGGAACCTGGACCGTGCCGATCATATTCTCGCAGTTGCGTTTTACCACACGCTCGATATCGATCGAAAAGATGCCGAGATTTTCAAGCGACGTCCCGGTTTCCTGTTCGATAAAACCTCTTCGTACCCGGATCGCATCGAGCGGAGGAAGATCCTTTTCCAGCTCGTAGAGTTTCACGGATCCGTTCTTTAGTTTTGTGTACATGCCATCGTCCCCGGTTGTACGACCGGATCCATCCCCGCAGGCGGGATCCCCGCGATGCTCTGCATCATCAGCCATGAATAGTGGTACATCGTATAAATTTATGATACCGGTGGTTACGGGGAAATGGTCGGGCAATGGTGTATCCGGGTACCTGTGCAGCAGGGTGAAACACTGCGTCAGGCGCTGATAGCGGAGGGGGCTCTGGATCTCTCGCTGAAGGTGCGGCGGGAAGGCACCCTGCTCCTCCTCCCTCTTTCCCAATGGCGCGAAGGGGCGGAGCAGGTTGATTTTGAGCCGTTACCGGCACGACTAAATCCTCCCCCGGCATGAGCTCATCGGCGGTATAGCCATCATGCAGGACCACGATACGGCCGGCGCGGCACAGATCCTTGCCGCCCGCCCCTCCCTTCATACGGTTCTCTGTGCAACCAGTGGTGTCTCGGGAGAGGACCGCACCCGTGAATTTGAGGTCATCGCCGGTCTCCCTACCACCCGGACGGAAATGATCGAATACGGGCACCATTTTACCCTGGATCTTTCGACGGTGTATTTCTCCGCCCGTCTCTCATCCGAACGGCAGCGCATTCTTGCAGCGATGGGGGATCGCGAAATGGTTCTCGATATGTTTGCCGGTGTCGGGCCCTTTGCGATTACGCTTGCAACGCGCGCGGCATACGTCGTCGCTTGTGACATCAATCCGGCCGCAGTCCTCCTGATGCTGGAAAATTGTGCCCGGAACCGCACGAAGAATGTCCTCCCGGTCCTTGCCAATGCACATCATCTCCCGGCAGTCATGCACCACCAGTTTGACCGCATTGTCATGAATCTCCCGCTGTCCGGTACCGCCTTCCTTCCCGATGCATTCCGGCTGTGCAAACCCGGTGGGACGATCCATTTTTACTCGCTTGTTTCAAAAGAGGGTGAACATCTCGGCATACTATCGGAACTTGGAGGAATAACCGTCAGTGAACGCATTGTCCGTTCCTATTCCCCCGCACAGTGGCATGCGGTGTATGATATTGTAACACGGGATACCTGAGAACCGGGTATTTTTTCTCAGAGTCGGCTTTCTCGATAAAGGTAAAAATTCAGGGAAGAAATTCAGGTATAGTTCTGCTTTTTTGTGGTTGCATGAATGCCGGGGGATTTCGAGGTGCATCTATTCACGCGAAGGAAACAAGTCAGATTTTTAATTTCTTTGATGTACCAGATTACGACGGGATGAATTCTTTTGTGAGAAAGCTGGCAAAAAACCATCTCAGGGAAGCCTTGCAATGCACTGATTTGTGAACCCCGGATCCCGTCATGTTTTCAAAACAGGACCGGAAAAACAATGCCGGAAAAAAGTGTGAAGAATTTACCCGACCGGTACGAACTTCGTACCATAATGGATGATGCCGCTTTCACCATCCGTTGCGATCCGGCGGAACACGCTCTTCACGCGCATACCGATCTTCACCTGGTCCGGACGGCATACGATTTGGGCAGTCATGCGGGGCCCTTCATCCAGTTTCACGATGGCAAGAACATAAGGGGTGAACGCCTCGAACTGCTCATTGGCAGTATGGATGACGGTATAGGTGACAATTTCACCGGACCCGGCAAACTTGTGATCAACGATCCTGCCATTCCTGCGGCAGTCGGGACAGAACGTCCGCGGCGGGAAGAAGTGCCTCCCGCATGTTTCACACCTCGTCCCGATCAGGTTGTAGCGCTGCGGGATCTTTCTCCAGAACCGTGCGACGGTCATCTCAGCACCTCCCGAGGATATGAACTACCACGGTTGCACCGGTTCCGCCGACATTATGCGTCATCCCGATCTCTGCCCCATCTATCTGACGCTTCCCCGCCTCGTTCCCGGAGCTGCCGGGTAATCTCGTATACCTGCTTGATACCGGTCGCGCCGACCGGGTGACCGCAGGCCTTGAGACCGCCGCTCGTGTTGACCGGGATCCTCCCGCCGAGTGCGGTCTCCCCGTCTGCAGTGAATTTCCCTGCCTCGCCTTTCCTGCAGAACCCGAGGTCTTCGATGGCACATATCTCTGCGATCGAGAAACAGTCATGCACCTCAACCATGTCGATATCTTTATGGGCGAGTTTTGCCATCCGGAATGCTCGTCTGACCTGCCGCAACGGTCGCGTCGAGGGTCGAGATGTCGCGCCGGTCGTGGAGTGTGATGGTGTCGCTCGCCTGTGCACTTGCAAGTACCCTGATCGGAGTATCGGTAAATTCCCGTGCACGGTCGAGGGGAGCAACGATGACCGCGGCTGCACCATCGGTGATCGGCGAGCAGTCAAAAAGCCGAAGGGGCTCGGCAACCATCGTGGAATTCATGACCGTATCGATGGTTATCTCCTGCTGGTACTGTGCGATCGGGTTTCTCGCACCGTTGTAATGGTTCTTGACCGCGACCTGTGCAAGCTGCTCCCGGGTCAGCGGGTAGCGGTGCATGTAGTCGGTCGCGATCATCGCATAGAGGCCCGGGGAATGTAGCCCCGACAAATCCCTCCCATTCACGGTCTGCAGCCCCGGTCAGGGCGTCGGTGCTTGCACCCGGTTCCACATCGGTCATCTTCTCGACACCGGCCGCAACCACGATATCTTCCATGCCGCTTGCGACTGCAATGACGGCCTGCCGGAAGGCAAGACCACCCGACGCACATGCAGCCTCGACCCTTGTCGAGGGAATATGGCGCGTTGCGAGGCCCGCATAGTCGGCGATCAGTGCACCGATATGCTCCTGCTCGATAAACCGCCCGGCGCTCATGTTGCCGACATACATCGCATCGATCTTTTCACCGGAGAGCTGGGCATCTTCGAGCGCAAGCGCTCCCGCCTCGACAAAGAGGTCGCGGAACCCGCTTCGACCATTTTTCACCGAAGGTGGTACACCCGACACCGATAACTGCAACGTCTCTCATATCTGCATCACGATCTTTCCCTTGTGTCTCGCATACTGTGCATAGTCCAGGTAGATGGGATCTTTCAAGCAATTGCTTCACACTTGGCGCAGCATCGCGCTGGAACTTCTCAGACTCGATTGCATCGGTCACCTCGATATCGAATGCATCGCTCCCGGCACCGGAACCGAACGAGCAGACAAAGATCGTGTCTCCCGGCTTTGCGATATCGAGTGTTGCGGCAAGGCCGATGGGAGACGCTCCCGAGTAGGTGTTTCCGAGTGTCGGGACCACGAGGCCGGGCTTGATCTGCTCCGGGGTGAATCCGAGGTTTTTTGCGACCTTCTGCGGGAACTTCGCGTTCGGCTGGTGGAAGACTCCATAGGTGAAATCCTTCGGGCTCTTCCCGGTCTGTTCAAAGAGCAGCCTGCTCGCCCCCTCAACATGCTTGAAATAGCCCGGGTCTCCGGTGAACCGTCCCCCGTGCCGGGGATAGTCCTGGCCTTCCCGCCGCCAGAAGTCCGGCGTATCGGTCGTAAACGAGCAGGTGTGATGGATGGTCGCAATCGGGTCATCGTTCCCGATCAGGAAGGCGGCACCACCGGCTGCTGCGGTGTACTCAAGGGCATCGCTCGGTGCTCCCTGCGACACATCGGAGCCGATGGCAAGGCCGTAGGTGATCATCTCGCTCTTTACCAGTCCCATACAGGTCTGGATTGCTGCAGTTCCCGCCTTGCAGGCAAACTCATAGTCCGCTGCGGTCATGTTCGGTGTCGCGCCAATCGCCTCGCCGACCGTACATGCGGTAGGTTTCACCGCGTAAGGATGGGATTCGCTTCCCACGTACACTGCCCCAATCTCCTTGGGATCTATCGTTCTGCGGAGCAGCGCATTTCGCGCCGCTTCGACCGCAATCGTCGCTGCGTCCTCGTCAAGGTCGGGGACAGACTTCTCAAAAACGCCTAGTCCCCCTGAGATATCTGCAGGCATTTGCGCCCCAGACCTTCGCGATCTCCTCAACCTTGATCCGGTATCTCGGTATGTACACACCGTAGGTTATGATGCCTACCATTCTTTTTCCCTCAATGTACTCACAATTTTGTCGATTTCCCAGCTCGTGCACATCACCGTGATGCGATCCCTTTCTGCCATCTTCTCCACGATCGGGTGAACATCAGCAGCATCGATACCCTGCAGCACCACGCACCGGGGCTTGAAGGGAGTAACCCGGATCGCAACCATCGGCGATTTTCCGGTCGAGACGTTGGTGAAGACCACTGCTCGCTCGGTGCTCCAGCCATAGATGCGGTTGAACTCATCTGACGAGAACTGCATGATCGCATTCAGGCTGTTCACCACCGTATAGCCAAAAAGAACCTGATCCATGGATCCACAGAGGAGAGTACACCCGATAGCTTCAGAGAAATCCTTGAGCGGAACCGCTGCGGCATATTCATGGATGTCGTAGATCACATCATCCTCAACATTGGAAAAGAGCATGGTTGAAAATTTCTGGATATGTTTTCCGTCATTCTCCTCATCGATAGCGAGGAGGGTGTCGACAATTTTTCCGACAACGGCGGTACCAGGACTTTTTCTTCTCCCCCCCTCGTAGTCACTGATGACTGACGGGGATACACCGAGACGGTCCGACAGGACCCCGGGTGGAATCTCAAAGTTCATGCGCCATTTCTTCAGCGCATGTCCTGGCGAATCCGACAGGGTAATCTCACCTGCCATCTTTTCAGCGAGCTGGTTACGCAATCCGGATTTCATGCTCATTACAAAGAACCCGTGGCATTATATAACTAACGAACATGCATTCGACATTGAACGAAACACGACGGCAAAGTGTCTGAAGAGCAACCCATAAATAATAAGCATCTCAATTTTGATAAGCATGATTCCCGCTGAAGATCTCCAGTGTCTCAAGGCAATTGCATTGCGGGGTGGATGCAAAGGCCCGGTCTTTGTCTCATCCCAGACGATCGGTGAAATGCTTGCAATCAGCCAGCAGACCGCATCCCGCCGTCTGAAAGGGCTCGAATCCCGGGGACTTATTACACGAACCATTGCCGCCGATGGTCAGCATGTGACCGTCACCAGCCGGGGAGAAGAGGAGCTCCGTAAGGAATACCAGGAATACTGTCGGATTTTTTCTGAAGGAAATAAAGGCTATATATTATCCGGCTCACTCGTCAGCGGGATTGGGGAGGGCAAGTATTACATGAGCCTTGAACCCTACAGGGAGCAGTTCAAGGCACTTCTCGGGTTCGAACCGTACCCCGGGACGCTCAACATCCGCCTGCCTGCATCCAGTCTTCCGGTGCGCAAGAAGATCGACAGTCTGGCCTGGATCCGGATCAAGGGTTTTTCTACCGATGGCAGGACATTTGGCGATGCGAAGTGCCTTCCGTGCCGGATCGGTGACATTTCCTGTGGGATTGTCGTGCCCGGCAGGACACATTATCCCGAAGACATCATTGAAGTGATTGCGCCGATCGCGCTGCGCCGGAAACTTGGGGTTGAAGATACCGATACCGTAACCGTTGAGGTGGGCCCGTGATCGATGATGCCCTGACAGCGTTGCGTGACGGGAAGTTCATCCTGCTCTATGATTTTGATGACCGGGAGGGAGAGACGGATTTCGCTATCCGGTCCGATGCCGTCACAGCCCGGCATATCGTGCAGATGCGCAAGGATGGCGGCGGGCTGATCTGCACGGCGGTTCACCCGGTAGCGGCCCAACGCCTTGGACTGCCTTTTGCCAGCGACGCCCTGCGGGCAATTGCTGTGGCAGAGCGTGAAGGGGATATCCCGTACGACCGGAAGAACCACTCATCCTTCTCACTCTGGGTGAATCACCGTAATACCTTCACGGGAATCACCGACCGGGACCGGACGCTGACGGTCAATGCCATCGCCGAACAGGTAAAACGGGCTCTTAATGGGGGGGAGTGAACTTTCATGAAGTCTTCCGTACGCCCGGTCATATGGCACTTCTCCGGGCGGCTGACGGTCTGCTCGACCAGCGGAAAGGGCAGACTGAGCTCTCGATTGCCATGGCTGAGATGGCGGGTATCACACCTGCCATCACCATCTGCGAGATGCTGGATGATGAATCCGGATACGCATTATCAAAAGAGAACGCCCGGCTCTATGCACGCAAACATAACCTGGTCTTTGTGGAGGGCAGTGAAGTGATCGAGCGCTGGCAGGCGCAGGGACATCGCTCCTGAGAAGGAAAAAATTTATCACTTTTCGGCGAGTTTTTTGAGGAGCTCTTCCGGAAGCATCTTTGCGATACTCCAGCCTGGTGGGACATCGTCCTATTTTCAGGCCCGGTTTCTTTGCCCTTTTGTTGAACATCTTTGTGCCATGGTCCTTGATCAGCAGCTCAACTCTTCCGGCTCAACAGGGATCGAAGAATGGTCAGAATGGACAACAATACGGTTTTGGTGTTATTAAGCGCCGTAGAAATCCTTTTTCGAAAATTTGAAGCCCCCCTTGCGCCATCCCTGCCCCTGTAGGGGGCGGGGGCGCATACGATTCCACTGTATTAATTAGAAATCCCAATCTGGGTAATACAGCATTATCGTGACTGGGGCGCTACAGCGGCGGGGCGAAGCCCCTGGAGCGTCATCAGGAAGGAGGTTTTCTACAAAGCCGTTTTTAATTTAAAAAAAAGAGAATTCATATCCTGATTTGGGCCAGTGCATCGTACGCCGTTTTTCGGAATGCATTCACATCGATATTGGGATACTGCTCCTTTGCTTTGATGACGTCCGGCTCAGTGCCGGTGGAAGACATATCGATACGGTCGAGCGTCCGTGCCGCAGTATCCAGCACCCAGAGATCGCGGGTTTCTTTGTCGACTACGGTTATGGATTCCAGCCTGACTGATACGAGAAAAGCCCCATCAGGTGCCTGGTACAGGTTGGGCTTTCCCACGACAGCGACAAATGCGGGTGTCTCGATTTTTGCGAGCTGCTGCATCGCCTCCGGCTGGTAACTGCCTGCCATCACAAAGAAGGTACCGGAAGGATCGACTACCCTTCCGCGGTAGAATATATTCTGATCTCCCTGCCGCTGCTTCTCGGTCAGGGTGCCAACCAGGAAAATCCGGTTACACCGCTCACCGGTCGGCAGCAGGACAAACGTCGGACTCTTCTCGTCATCGCCATCTTTGAACTGGTAACGGCACTCGCGAAGTTCAGAGGCAAAGACCCGGCGCGCCGGTTCGCGTTCGAATGCCCCTTCCCTTCGCCCCAGATCGCGTGGATTCGCACTCATGATGCACCTCCGGCCCTGTTCAGCAGAGCCGCATGCTCTCCGGTTTCGAATGCAACGCGCTCGCAGGTTTTGGCCAGCAGGCGGTTATCGATTTCGCGTCCATGGCAGGTTACATAGCGCCCGAGGACCATATCCCGCATCCTGGAGGAAGACCTCGTCCATGCCGAGCGGATTATTCTCCGCAATCTCCTGGGCAGCTCGAAAGCGTCATGCCGGTGAGCGACTCTACTACATCACGGGGAAGCAGGACGTTATGGGTCTTCTCACCCGTATCAAGCCACCCCTTGATCCGGAGATCGTAGATAAATTTGGGCTGGATCTCGTGGACCGGGCAGTAGTTCTGGCGTGAGATGGCACGGTTGCACCCCTCGACAGGGCAGCGCTTGATGAGCCCGGAGCCGGGTGCAACATGCACGATTGCCCCTCTTACGGTCGTGTCTCCTCCGCTTACCGGGATATCGCCTTCATCCTGCAGGATCGTTGCTGTGTTGAGGTTCAGGGAAAGCCGGCCATTGAATTCGTCGACCAGGGAATAGAAGATATTATACACTTTGCCCACGACGAGACGTTCTTTTCCCGTCCTCTTTCCAGATCACAAATTTGATCGTTCCCGTTTCGTCGCCCAAAAGACCTGACTGGAGCATCCTCTCGTGAGAGGCATCCCATTCCTGGACCACCTTGGCCCGGACACACCCGATACCCTTCTGAAGACTGCCAATCGGAATGGTGTCCGGTATGAGCGCCCCGTCAGATGCACTGTCTTTCACGGTTGTACCCGAGTGGATTTTCAGGCTGGAAATGCCCTTGAACTCGTCTACAACTGCAGATTCTATCCGGTACCATGAGCCTTCGGACATGAGCGGTGCGTTCGATTTCGTCCAGACAACAAAACGGATTCCTCCGGTGTCGTCAGCAATGATTCCGCTTTGGGCAATGGACAGGGGAGGCCGGTGCCGAGAGGGAGACAATCTTTCCCTCTATGGTAACCCATTCACCGGGTGAAACCTCGGCGATCTTCTTCTGGTCTGCGCTCCACCACTCTTTCCGCCGGACGATCCCATGCCGGAAGGTTGAACTCCTTTTGCCAGTTCGTTGGTCACGCTGCGTTCCGCTTCTGAAGGCTGAACACCGAATTCATCCACGAGCCTGCGGAGCTTACCCTCGATCTTTTTTTGATCGACTGTCGGTTCCTTTTTGAGAAAACTTTCGGGAGATTCTTTCTGCTGTTTCGGAAAAGTCCATTTCATACATCTCCAGTTACTTGTGCCGTATTCTGCTGACTATATAGTGTAAGCATGTGTAGTGAAAGTGCCGAACTGGTTTTTTTGGCTATCGCGATGGTCAGGTTTATGTACCGCCACGCTGACATTAGTGATACTATGTCTGAAATTACCGCTGACAGTACTATCTATGATCTCCTGAAGGCAAAACCGGAAGCAACGGAAGCACTTTTCAAGTTCGGTATGGGCTGTGTCGGATGTGCGATCGCCCGCGGCGAGACTATTCGTCAGGCAGCAGAGGCACATGGCATTCCGCTCTCGGAACTGCTCGCGGCACTTGGCATTAAAGAGTAAATCTTTTTATCTTTTTTTATCCCGGACTCGTATACCAGCTCTGAAAGTGAAGCTCCGGGAATTCCTGCAGGTAATCTGCAACTTCAGGTTCATGGAGGAGTGTACACCCTGCACAGTTCCAGACCTTTCTGCCGTTGGAGCTTTCTTCCCATTTCCCAAGTTTTTCGTCCCCGCACGGGTAGAACGGGCAGTAACAAAAATCGCATCGCTGACCGGGGAAGTGGCAGGGATAGTACTGGCAGCCCTTTTTTGTCCATGGGACCCAGTGCTCGCCTTTGAAACGGCTGAAAATGAAAAAAGAGGTATGGGGAGACAGCTGCTGCAGCATCGTGACGACTGACTGCTTCCGGTATGCCATGAAGGACTGATTCGCGGATGCGCATGCCAGTATCGGTGCTCCGCCCCCCATACCGGTGTTTTACGGCCCCCTCACACCCCACGATTACGGCGTCAGTCGGGGTCCCGGTCAGGGGGAGATCCATTGCCTGAAGTGCCTCGGCTTTTGCTTCGGCAATGACCATAATCGATTCGAGCAATGCTGCATCTTCCATCCCCTCGGTGCTGCATACAATAATGTTTATAGTTCCTGCAGTTGCCGCAGGTTCACGGCGAACTCCGGCAGTTATGAAAACCGTTATAAAATCGTACTGGAGTATACAGCAATGCTGCATGGGTATAGCGGTTAACAGGCCGAAAAAATCCTGATCAAGACCGGCACCGGCCGCTATGAACTCCAGTTCCTTCTCCGGCTCTTTGCGGCTCCAGTCAGGTGGGACTGTGTGATTCAGGAGCGATGAGACCGGTCGGATCCCCCCGCTGTTCCGGTGCTTGCGGCGCGGAATGTCCCGCGGATAAAAAGAGTATCGGCATCAAAATAGTATCTCATGCGACTGAATAGCGCATGCGATCCTTAAGCTCCTGCTGTTTCCCGGCATTCCAGCCGGAAACGTCCTGCAGGTAACCGGTCACCCGGCTGACCTGAACAACATCATGCGAACCACATTCGGGACAGACGGGCTTGCCGCAGAGCGGGACAGTACTCGATGCCCGAGATGATCTCGTGACTGCAGTGGCAGTGGTCGAGAGGACACATGACTTCAAGATGCGTTTCACCGCAGTTGGGACATGGCTTTTCGTCGACGATAAGGTGGCAGGTATGGCACTTGTATTTACGCTCCTTTTCCGGAATATCATCGATGTTCCTGTATTTTTTTGCCAGGTTTTGTTGCTCTGCGGTCCAGTCCATAGTATAACAATCGCATAAATCCTTAATAAATATTGAGAACCCGATGGTTCAATGAACTGACAATTCGTGGATAAAAAATGAGCGGATGTCGAAACGCGGATATCCGGTCACAGGATAGTGTATTTTATACCCGTTTTACACCGATCTGAAGCGGTTAAACGCTCTTGCAGCACCCGTTGGATCCTCTGCCTCATAGATCGCGCGGCCGACGATAATCCCGTCCACAAGTTCCGCGACACAATCTGCATCGCCGCCCTGGGCGCCAATGCCGGGCGAGAGGATTTTTCTTTCCTTAACAATCTCCCTGAGCACCCTGACACGGTCCGGCCGTGTTGCAGGAGCGATGATACCGTCCGCCCCGCATTCCATGGCAAGGCGGGCGATACGCTGTGCAGTTTCGCCACCGAGAAATTCAGAACCCCCCGGGTGACTCATCTCAGCGACAACGAAGCATGCACCACCGTAATCGGACGTGGTATCAACACATGCCTGTATCGCGTCCTTTCCGGTGAACCCATGACAGATGACAGATGAGAATCCTGCGTCAAACACCTGCTCCACGATCAGCCGGTTCGTGTTCGGAATATCGGCGACCTTGAAGTCGGCGATCAACGGGAGGTCCTCGTCCTCGAGTTCTTTGACGAGGGAGAGCCCGCAGGATAGTATCAGCGGGTAGCCGAGCTTGATGGCATCGATATGCGGAGCGCATGCATGGGCAATTGCCAGCGCTCTTTTCCTTTCAGTTACATCGAGCGCAAGGATGAGTTCAGTCATGCCGGATTCGCTCCAGTGCAGCGGCGACAAGGACGGGAAGCGTGATGGTTGCGTCGCCATATACCGTGACTGTCTGTGCTTCCTCGGTAATTTTTCCCCACGACCGTGCCTCATCAAGGGTCGCCCCCGAAAGTCCCCCGAGGTCCGGGCGATCCCCGGTGAGCTGCACCGCATAATCAAAACCGTTGGGTGTCATCAGCATGCTCTGGAGGATAAAGTTCTTTGGCACACCGCCTCCAATGAGAAGGGCGCCCGCTTTTTTTGTGGTGAAGCATATGTCCATCAGCGATGACATATCTGCAAAAGCGTCGACGGTCACGTTGTTTGTCTGGGAGAAAAGCCAGTACCTGCAGCCCGACCATGGAATCCTGGACCGCCGGGCAGTAGACCGGAATATTTTTTTTCGCTGCAGTATGGAGTATCCCGGATTTCAGGTGAGAACCAAGATGACGGAGGAGTCCTGAGATGGAGATTGTACTCTTCGGCTCGAGCCTGCCGAACACCTCCTGCATGAAAGCCTCGAAATGTTCGAATGCGTCGTTGGGGAGATACACGTCATAAATGCGGTTGATCTCGTCATGCCGGAGTTCGATATCGTTGCAGAATGCATTGCCATGAAAATGACGGCAGCCGATTGCCTCAATGATATCATGGGTAAGATTTGCACCTGTCGATACGAGCACGTCGATATGCCCGCTTTTTATTAGGTCGGAAACAATGCCCCCCATCCCAGCAGGAACCATTGCACCGGCAAGCCCGAAGAATTTTGTCGCAGCCGTATCGCGCAGCATCTGTTCATAGATGTTCACCGCACGAAAGAGGGCCCCGCCGTTGTACGCGCCGGCCTTCCCCATTGCATTGACCAGCTCGTTGACGGTCATGCCCGGTTTTATATGGAGCTGGATCACCGGCTCATCGCATTGCATTGTGATAGATTCTCCCCCTCTCTGGTGTTGTCATATACATGTTTTTTCTAAGGCTTAACTGTGTATCACATTGTTTTCATTTTGTATCACGATTATTGTCCTTGTTTCGGTACATTTTGAGTTCTTTTATCAGCTGAACGCAATATCCACGTAAAATATTCTTTTGTCAAAGTGTTGATAATTGTTCGAGTACCAAAAAAATTGCTCCATGGTAGTGGCGCTATTCCACAAAGTTATCGGTATCCGGACCAACTACTATTCGGATGCCGGCATCGATTCCATCAGATAACAGTGCGTCATTTTCCTTATCCAATGACTCCAGAATTTTTCTTACGATACTGGAATCAGCACAGGATCTCCTCGCCCGCAGCGTAGTCGGGGAGTGTCATGCGATTACAGAACAGGATCTGAATTACACGATTCTGTCATCCATTCTCCAGGTAATCTTCCTCAAAACGGGGCAGGAATCCGGGTTTGTAGAACCAGGAACCCTAGCCCTCCTTGCCGATACCGACGGTATCAGCCGACGTTTGACACGGGCATCATCAGATGCCGGGCTCCACCCGAATATTCTTTTCGAAAGAGGGCCGGAAGGCTTCCACACCATCTCCATCGTTCCTGACGTGGCGCTTCGACAGGTTATCCGTTGCATTGATTCCGGGAAATTTCCCGTACCCCTTTCCATACTTCCTCTTGACCACCTTGCCACCGTTTTCGAGCACTTTCTGGGATACAGAATCCAGGTCGCTGAAGGATATCGCGTGAAGCGTACCGGGAAGTCCGCGGTACTCTTACCGGAAGCGTGAACGTCCCGGCACAGCCAGTCGTGGAGTATATGGTGAAAGAGGCCATAGGCGATATGTTGAGGGAACAGAGAGCAGGCGACAGAGCGGGAATCCGGATCCTTGATCCCGCATGTGGAGCCGGGATCTTTTTACTCGCTTCTTACAGGTTCCTCAACCGGTGCAGGACCGGATATACGGTTCTTCAAAAACATACAGGAAAGTTGGTCCAGGATTTGGCCTGTCAATCAGTTTATGGCACAGACATCGATCCCGACTCTGTCAGCGCGGCGCGCTTCGTAATGCTGCTTTCGTTTATCGAAGAATGGTTGTCATCTGGATCCGGTCATATTTCATCAGATTCTTTGCAGGAAATCTGCACGTGCCTGAAAGGCACTATCCGATGTGGTAATGCTTTGATCGCCAGGGACTACTTTTCCGGCGGGCAGGAGCACCCATTCAATGCAGAAGAACGCCGCAAGGTCAATGCATTTTCATGGGAGGAAGCATTTCCGCAGATCCTCGACAGCGGCGGATTTGATGTCATTATAGGTGCACCTCCGCCCTATAAGCCGTTTACCGTCATGGCACGGGACGAGTACTTCCAGACCCATTACGATGTTTACGCAAAGGGGGCCGGGCTCTATGAGCTATTTTATCGAGAAGGGACTGCAGATACTCCGTCCCAAGGGGTCACTTGCTTTCTCTATCCCGGATACATTTCTCCGCACAAATAATGCACGTGCCCTGCGGAAGTTCCTGCTTACAAAACAGATCGACAATATTGTAGCTTTCGGTGAACGGTCCGTAATAAAAACCGGGAATGAACACCTGTGTATCATCCGGGTCTCGAATAAAAAACCCACAAAGGAATTCTATGTCTCAAGAGTAGAGAAATCCGACTTCCCCAGCCTTGACGTGTACGCGAAAGAACACCGCTACCCCCGGGATCAGCGCATGCTCACGGATGACGGGTGGATATTGGGTGACAAACGGATCGAGAACCTGCTGAAGAAGTTGCTGCGTGCAGGAACACCTTTGGAAGAGTACGTGATGGGAGCGATCTTTAATGGGATAACAACCGGGCTGAACAAAGCATTTGTCATAGATGATCAGACCAGGAAGAAATTGATTGAAGAAGATCCAATGAGCGGGGAATTGATCAAACCTTTTGTAACAGGTAAAGAAATCAGGCGATATCAACCCCCGGGAAGTGGGAAATATATTATCCGGATACAGAAGGGTTGGACAAATACTCAATCGGGCGATGCGAAAAATGCGTGGAAATGGCTGAAAAAAAATTATCCGGCGATTGCCCACCACCTTGAACCTTATGCAGAATCAGCTGAAAAAAGAATTGAAAAAGGGGATTACTGGTGGGAGACTGCAGGCGTATGATTATTCGTCAGAATTTGAAAAACCAAAAATAATCTATTCGATTTTTCAAAAGAAGGCGGTATTTACGTTTGATTCTAGGGGAATCTTTTATTCAGATGATGCCACAGGTCTGATTCCGAAAAAAGATTATTACCTCCTGGGAATTTTAAATTCGAATCTTGGACAGTTTTTACTCTCCAGGTATTGGACTCCTGTCCAGAACGGCCACCATCCCATCTTTGAATATCCTGGTAAGGTTCTGATTTACACAATCGACTTCGACAATTCAGGTGACAAGATCCGCCATGACCGCATGACTACGCTTGTGACCGAGATGCTGGAGCTGCACAAACACCTGAGCCGAGCCAAAACCGATCGGGAAAAGCGGCTCATCACGCACGAGATCGAGTCCACCGATCGGCAGATCGATTCGCTGGTGTATGGATTATACGGGCTGACGTCCGATGAGATTGCCGTGGTGGAAGAAGCCGTCGGAAAATAATCATCTCCGACGAAAAAAAGAAGTAACTCCAGGTATCAGGATGGCAGATAATCCCGAAAATGGCCTGAAATACCCCCCCTGAAAAAGGGGCTCCTGATTGCCCGCTAAATTCCAGGGATAAAATCCGTGAAAATTAGTTCAATGAGGAAAACACTCGTTTTAATCAATTTTTTCTTTGTGTGAGGACACACCTTCCTGTTCGAAAAAAATGACCTTCGTCTGTTTGCCAAACGGAGCCTTTTAGGGGTTATTGGGTTTCAAATACTCCGCGGTATTGAACTCAATTTCCGCGGTTGTTTCCGGGAGAATTTAGAACCGGCGCCAGGTCCGCTCGTTCTGAGACCTGATCCAGAGCTCCCGGAGTACATACGCCGGAAAGGGAAGTTGCCGAAGGTCATGTACTTCATCCGGGAACTTTTTTTCAACGATACAGGTATCACTGAGGGCGTATCGGACTTTTTTCAGCCTCACTGCTACAACAGCAGCCGTGCGGTACATCAGTGCCTCAAACGGCAGAGCTGGATCGGTGTTTGCCAGCCAGTGATATCCCATCCGTTCAGCGCATGTCCGCGCTTCATCCCGTAGGGTTGTAGACCGTGTTCCCCTGATGATATTTCTCCTGAATACCTGTTGTAAAAAAAAATGAGCACACCAGTTTTCAAGAAAGAAATCCGGCGAGATAAATACGCTTTGTTGTCAGAAATCACTCGCTAAATGTTCGGCGATCACGGTTGACATCTCAATCTTAAAAATCCGGTTCGCCCCGGCACAACGGTTTGGCAAGGTGCCTCCGGGCGGTCGGCGGCACTTCATACCATCCCGGTTTCAGTGTTCGGGAAATTTCCCGGACTTCCGGTTCTTTCGCATGTGCTCCACACCTTTTACACTTGAATCCTTTACCGGTTCCGTTACTTGTCATACGTTTGTTGCACACGATGCAGACCGGCGGGCGGGAGATTACGGGACGGGCAACGGTTCCAATCTTGATTTTCTCAAGGTTAATGCTCCCTTTTTTGAAACTTCCCACTGCAGTCACGTCATCCCCCGGCATGATCAACCGGATAACATCCCGGAAATTTTTCGTGGGTTCATATGCCATACACCGCAGGGATTTCTCTCCATCACGTATCATGAAGGAAACATGTCCGCCCGTGCCAGTTACAGGGTTATCCGCGACAGTCCCTCGTACCCGGTAGGAGAGGCCCTCCTGCAAAGTCCCTATCGTCCCTCCAATCAGATGGGAATCCGTCCCCTGGTTCGTAACCCAGATCTGTTCCATTGCCGGATGCTCCGACAGGACCATCTGCCGGGCCGCCATTACCCATGAGGGACTTTCACCCCGGATTCCAAACAATACCGGATCCGGTGTATGCGGCACGCAGACAACAACATCGTTTATTCCGTCGACAGTGTCCCACGTGTGAGGGCAGGTGGCCTCTTCTGCGGCAAATAAACTTTCACGGTCAACGTCGCGGGGCGAACCCCACCGTTCAGGCAGGCGGTATACGAGGATTTCAGATGTCCGGTCATCAAGTTCGCTTGCTACGGCTGCAGTTGCTCCAATCAGCCCGCGCCTGTTTTTATACCCCCGGTACCGGGCACCGGCCGCTTCAAGAATTTCGATTGCCTCGTCAATCTGGCAAAAATCCGTGACTGCTTTCGTATAAAATGCCGGGTCGGGCCGCTGGTCAACCACAACAACGCCCGGATTTGTATTTTCGCAGGAAAAATCAGCGAGTTCCTCAACAGTCGCGCAGGCGATACGAAATGCTATGTCGATGTCACCTGCAACATCAAGCGCGATCGCCGCATTACCCCGGGTCTTGAATGTTACATTCGGGTTGAGACGGACGAGCCTGGACTCGCGAACCTGCATGTGTTCCCTAATGAGGCGTCGGTACAAGGACAGCCCCGAGGTATGTGGTACACATCCCCTGGGGTGAGTCCGTGTCATCAATCCCGATGAGCATATCTATATTAATATACCCTCAGGCTATATCCATTCTTTACTGAAATGTCCCAGGATCGCCAGCTCCAGTTGGTAATCAGCGTGATGATTACCGCAGGGTTTGATGTTTCGGAGCGGTTTTTCATCAGGCCGAGGAGTTTTGATCTTATCGCCCGCAATAACGGAACGCTGCTGGTCATAAAAGTGGTATCTCATATCGACAGCGTAAGCGAGGAGGTGGCATTCGATCTCGAAGTGATCTCGCGCCATCTCGGCGGTGTCCCCCTGATTGTCGGTGAGCGCGCCCGTGATGCAGAGCTGGAACGGGGTGCCGTCTATGTCCGGTATGGTATCTATGCGATAAGCCCGGCGACACTCTACGATTATTTTGTGGAGAAGGTCCCCCCGCTCGTGTATGCGTCACCTGGTGGCCTGTATGTCAACATCGACGGCGAGGTGCTCCGCGATCTCCGGGAGAAACGCAGCATGTCCCTGGGGGATCTCGGGCAGGTCCTCGGGGTATCCCGTCGCACCATCAGCAAGTACGAGAGCGGCATGGGAACAACGCTTGATGTAGCGATCCGTATCGAGGAATTCTTCAATACAGGCGTGGTAAAATCCATCAACCTTATCCGGCACGAGCTGCCAAAAATAGTGGAAACAGAGCACCATGAAGCTGGACCCGATAAACAAAACCCGATGGAATTTTTTGAAGAAATCGGCATGCAGCTTCACACCCTCCATGGTGCACCGTTCCAGGCGCTCCTCACCTTTGAAAAGCATACGATACTCACCGGTTATGGCCCGGCAGATAAAGTCATCAAACGGGCGGCTCTTATCGGGAATATTTCCCAGATCGCAAGAAACACGCGATGTGTGTGATCACCGACCATTACAAACTGAAGAAAATCGGCAAAACTCTGGTAATCGGTGAAGATCGACTGCACCGGATCGCAGACGGTTTTGAGCTTCTCGATATGATCGGCGAGTAATCTTTTTAGCTAACATTTATATAGAACCACAAACCAATTTTAGTGCTAAAAGTGGTGATTTTATGTCACAGCAACTTGGAGGACAACAGATACTTATTCTTAAAGAAGGCAGCACCCGTACCCGCGGCCGCGATGCTCAGGGTATGAACATCACCGCCGCAAAGGCAGTGGCAAGTGCAGTCAGGACCACTCTCGGTCCCAAGGGAATGGACAAGATGCTCGTCGACACAATCGGCGATGTCGTAATCACGAACGACGGTGTCACGATCCTCAAGGAAATGGACATCGAGCACCCGGCCGCAAAGATGATGGTCGAGGTCGCAAAGACACAGGATGATGAGGTCGGCGATGGAACAACCACCGCAGTCGTCATTGCCGGGGAACTCCTCAAAAAGGCAGAGGATCTCCTTGAGCAGGACGTCCACCCGACAATCATCGCAGCGGGATACCGGCAGGCCGCCGAGAAGGCCCAGGCCATCCTGAAGGAGATCGCCTTTGACGTAAAGGCGACCGACAAAGCCATGCTGAAAAACATCGCGGCAACCGCGATGACCGGCAAGGGAGCCGAAGCATCCAAGGACAAGCTCTGCGACCTCGTTGTCAAGGCAGTCACGATGGTTACCGATGACGACGGCACGGTAGACATCGAAAATATCAAGGTCGAGAAGAAGACAGGTGGGAGCATTGAGGATTCCGAGATCATCGAGGGTGTAATCATCGACAAGGAGAGAGTTCACCCCACGATGCCAAAGAAAGTTACCAATGCAAAGATCCTGTTGCTGAACGCAGCGGTCGAGTTCAAGAAGACCGAGGTTGACGCAGAGATCAACATCACCAGTCCCGACCAGCTCCAGGCATTCCTTGACGAGGAAGAGAGGATGGTCCGGGGAATTGTTGACAAGATTGTCGCAAGCGGTGCAAACGTCCTCTTCTGCCAGAAGGGTATCGACGATATCGCCCAGCACTACCTTGCCAAGGCAGGTATCTTTGCGACCCGCCGGGTAAAGAAGAGCGACATGGAGAAGCTCGCCCGTGCAACCGGTGCAAGCCTCGTTTCATCGATCGATGCGATCAGCAAGGAGGAACTCGGTAAGGCAGGACTCGTTGAGGAACGCAAGGTTTCCGGCGAAGAGATGACCTTTGTCGAGCAGTGCAAGAACCCCAAGGCGGTATCAATTATCATCAAGGGCGGCACTGAACACGTTGTCGACGAACTCGAACGCGCAATTCATGATGCACTCCGTGTCGTCGGTGTCGTTGTTGAAGACAAAAAAGTCGTTGCAGGCGGCGGTGCACCCGAGACAGAACTCTCGCTCAGACTCCGCGAGTACGGCGCAACCGTAGGTGGCCGGGCACAGCTCGCCATTGAAGCGTTTGCATCAGCCCTCGAGATTATCCCGAGGACTCTTGCAGAAAATGCGGGACTGGACCCCATCGACATGCTTGTCGAGATCAGGGCCGCTCACGAGAAGGGAAAGAAGACCCACGGCCTCAACGTGTTCGAGGGCAAGGCAGTCGATATGAAGGCAGCCGGCGTCGTCGAGCCGCTCCGCGTCAAGACACAGGCAATTTCCTCGGCAGCTGAAGCTGCGATCATGATCCTGCGCATTGATGATGTGATTGCCTCCTCCAAGAGCCATGCACCCGAGGGCGGTATGCCCCCCGGTGGTATGGGAGGCATGGGTGGAATGGGCGGTATGCCCCCCGGCATGGGCGACTACTGATCCAGGAATACAATTTTTACATTATTTTTCCGGAAATTTTTTTTTTCAAATTACTGCCTAAGATTTTAACAAATTGCGAATTGCCTATTATCGGAGGGGACAGTGCCTGTCCACCGAACCGCCCCTGCGCTTTGCGATTGTGTTGTAGTACCTTCTCTGGAATTATCGCTTAAGAGGGATGCACAGCGGCGGGGGCGGAGGCATTACGTGCCGTAGACCTAAAAGAGCGTTGAGAAGAATAGTGTGAGGATCTCAACAAAGTCTAAATTGCCTCTTCATTACCTGTTTTTGTTGTGGTCAGATCCTGCAACAGATTAATGAACCCATACGCATCCAGTATTTGCCATGAGTGACCAGTTTATCTTTACACGATATCGTACTGACTGCTATCACTGTAAACAGATTGCAGACCAGATAATCAAGGCTGTGCCGTACAAGGCTGAAGTTGCCTGTGACAACTGTGGTGCGACCAGGGTGTACGTTCCCCGGATCGAGGATGTCGCACAGCCGGGTACATTTACCAAAATTGGATGCTATGATGTCTGGAACCTGGAAAAAACTGCAGATTGCAGAAATTGTCATGTCACCGGCCCTCATGACATCATGATAGGATGCCGGCACTTTACCGTCCGCTGCCAGAACTGCAGTTTCATGCATTTCTATAAATTTGACCTCGAATACATCGCAAAAAACGAGATCAACGTGAATCAGGATAGAACACCTGCTTCATGAAAGTATCCTGTTCTCCAGACCCCTCGATGGGAAAGGCAGGTAAAAAAAATTCCGGGATTTCGTTACTTCTCTTCCCGCACCATTTCAATCGCTTTTTTCGGGCATTCGTTTGCGCAGATACCACAACCCTTGCAGAACGTTAAGTCGACGTTGAGATCGTCGTCAATTACCGCATCCGGGCAGTACATCGCGCAAAGACCGCACTGGTTGCATTTCTCTTTATCGACGACCGGTTTAAAGACCCGCCATGTTCCGGTTTTCCCGGCCGCTCCTTCAGTCGGTTTGCTGATCGCAAGACGCTGGCGAACCCGGCTCATATGGTCACCTCACTGTACGCCGTCTCAGCCGCTTTGACATTACGCTCATCAGTAAACATCTCTCGGATTGATTTTTTTGCAGAATCGACGGAAATAATCCCCATCTTTGCAAGCGCCCCGAGAACCGGTGTATTCAGGATCGGGCTTCCGGCAACAACAAGATTCTCCCGGAGTGCGATGCCGGTCAGGTCTACGTGGCTGGATGAAAACCCGGTAAACTCTCTTGTGTGAGCGCTGTTGATCAGGACTTTTCCGCCCTTTTTTAATCCCTGGAGAACATCGACCACATCCATGACACTCGCATCGAGGACCACGACCATGTCCGGTTTCTTTATCTGGCTGTATATCCTGATCGGTGAATCATCTATCCTGACGAACGAGACGATGGGGGCACCCCTGCGTTCGGCTCCGTAAAAGGGGCACGCGGTTGCGTACTTACCGTCATGGATCGCTGAAAGCGCAAGGAGACGTGCGGCAGTCACACCGCCCTGACCTCCACGCGAATGGATGCGGATCTCAAACATGGTCATTCACCCCGAACCAGAACTCCTCGCCAATTCGCCGCTTCCTGACGAAATCTGCAATGTCTTCATAGGTGACCTCCTGCCCTCCAAGACCGGCGATGACGCTGAAAACATCTGTCTTCTGCCGGGCCTGGATGGATGTCGCGAGCACTCCGCCAAAGCCAAACGAGTAGTCCCGGTCGATCACCACCACCTCTTTTCCCTTGAGACTGAGTTCCGGGAACGGGCGGAACCAGCGCAGGCGCATCGAACCAGCCCTGATGCCCTCCTTACGGAGGAGGTCTATCGCGACTTCAGCCTCCTTGCCGAGTGTGCCCATAGATACCACAACAACATCCGCGTCTTCGCACCGGTAGTCCTCGGTAAACCCGTATGTTCTGCCAAAACGATGTGCAAAATCCCTCTCTGTTTCCCCGATTACCTTCACCGAGTCCCGCATTGAACGCTCAATATCCCATCGGAATTTAAAATGCTGGTCAGGACCGGTAAGTCCTCCATACCCAGCCGGATTTTTCGGGTCAATAGCGTGGGGAAGGTACATTGGCGGTAAAAAATCACCGGTTTCAACCGTATCAAGCGGTTGCATGATATGGCTTAAGGAAAAACCGTCAAGATTTACCATTACCGGTAAAAGCACGTCATTATGCTCTGCAATGCGAAATGCCATCAGGGTCGCGTCATAGGCTTCCTGCACGGTACTGACATAGATCTGGAGCCACCCCGTATCGCGCTCCTGCATAGCGTCAGTGTGTTCCGCCCAGATATTCCAGCCGGGGCCGATCGACCTGTTTACGTTTGCCATGACAATGGGAAGGCGTGCCCCTGCTGCCCAGTTCGTCATCTCATGCATGTAGAGGAGTCCGTGGGAACTTGTCGCGGTAAATGTACGTATTCCGGTGATACTTGCTCCGATACAGGCGGCCATAGCCGAATGTTCGCTTTCAACGGGAATATACCGGCTTTTGAGTTCGCCGGTGGACACAAATTCTGCGATCTGCTCCACGATTTCCGTCTGGGGGGTAATAGGATAGGCGGCGACGACAGCGGGCTGGACCTGCTTTACCGCTTCTGCGACTGCCTTGTTACCGGTGGCGATCTTTTTCATTCCTCCACCTCCTCGGCAGACAATTTCTTAATATTTTTAGCAAGGTGCTGTTTGAGTGTTTCAAGCGTCTTTGCATCAATCCCCTTGAACCGCCCCTGGGGGGCAAGATATTCTTCAAGGGGAATGGGCCGTTTCATCGCTGCCTTGGACTGGGGGTTGATGGAAATCTTCCCGAACTCCCGCTCATAGAGGACCCACATACCGGATTTCACCGCGAGTTTGCCCATCTCGACGGTTTTTTCCGTGGAGAACCTCCACCCGGGCGGGCACGGGGCGAGGATGTGAATGAAGGAGGGCCCGCGGAAGGTAAGAGCTTTCTGAACTTTTTTAAAGAGATCCTGGGGGTAGGCGGCTGCAGCAGTTGCCATGTATGGTGGGTTGTGGGCGGCGATGATGGCATCGATGTCCTTCTTCGCATCAATCTTTCCCATGGGAGTTGTTGTCGTCCGGGCACCCATCGGTGTTCCTCCGGATCGTTGCATCCCGGTGTTGCCATAGGCCTCGTTATCGTAGCAGATATACAGAAAATCGGTACCTCGTTCAAAGGCCCCTGACATTGCCTGGATGCCGATATCCAGTGTCCCGCCATCGCCGGCATACACGATCACATTTGTTTTTTTCCCGGCCCCCGGAAGGCATTTGACATGCCGGATGCGCATGCAGCGGCAGCCCCAAAGGCGATATTATATACGGGTATGTTGAAGGCGGTGTTCGGGTAGATGCCCTGGATAACACTGGTGCAGCATGCCGGGACGACAAGAACAGTGTCTGGTCCGGCCGCCTTGAGCACGTACCGGAGTGCAAGCGAATCACTGCAACCGGCGCATGCGGATGTACATTTCAGTACGTATTCTTCCCTGGGAATTTCTGCGATAGTATCCAACTCCGTGTGATGATAAACCAAATGGATTGGTCCGACGCGAAAAGAGATCGCGGTACGTGTAGTATTTATTATCCCGGTAAAAGAAAAAAGTATCATATCTGTCCCGATCGAAAGAATTTGTAACAGGTGGTACGAGGGTGATATTACTTTCACACCACCCGGTCATACGTTTAAAGGTACATCCTTTCAACAAGCATGCAGGGAGGACGAATCCCAAAAAACGGGAGTCGGATCAACCAGCACGTAAAATCCCTGCTCCTCCCACCCTCTCAAAAACCTTAGAGAACCCAAAAAACTTTCAATTCCTCTTTTCTTTTCGTTTTTCTTTGGAACCAGCGTCGGTGCCCATGCTGTTACATATGATAATATATTTTAGGATCATTTCTCTAATGTCAGCTATGTCTCTGCGCTCGCTCAATCTCCCCGGGGTTGGAACAAAATATGAATTCGAGACCGATAAAGGTGATACGGTCGCAATTTTTTTTACAAAAACCGGGACTATCCAGATGTACACCCTCCAGAAGGGCTGTAAGACCCCGAGTGCCGCGGAAATGACTCCTGTCGAGGCACGGCGGCTGGGGAATATTCTTACCGGAGCGATCATCGAGGCTGACCAGGAAAGCGTTGAAATCGCCTTCTCGGCCCTTGCCGATCTTCGGGTGACCATCCATTCCTTCCTTATCCCAAAAGCCGTCACTGGAAGGACAATTGAAGACCTCCAGATCCGGGCAAAGACCGGCGCCACCGTAATCGCAGTCTGCCGGCACGACAAAAACATTGTGAACCCACCTCCCTCGTTCATTTTCGAAACAGGGGATGCAGCACTGGTTATCGGGGAGAGCGACCAGATTAGAATGTTTGAGCGCGAGATCATGGTGGATTGATGGAAGGGATTGTCCTTGCGCTCTTCTTCTGCCTGATCCTTGCGCTCATCACAAAATACCTGTCGGTTCCCGCCATCCCCTTTTATATTCTTGCCGGGGTCCTGCTGGGAAAAGCTGGTTTGGGACTCGTCGCTTCTGACGATATCAGCCACTTTTTCTCGCAGATGGGATTGATCTTTTTATTGTTCTTCATGGGTCTCGGGTTGAAAACCGAGCGAATCGCGGCAAACCGCTCGGCTGTCCTCACCAGCGGGATCATCGATCTGAATGTCAACATGATGATCGGTTTTGTTGCGGCGTACCTGTTAGGGTTCTCTCTGGCAGAGTCTCTTATTGTCGCTTCCGCATTCTACATTTCAAGCACAGCGATGGCTCTCACGTCGCTCATTGAGAACCGGAAGCTGATGCTCCGCGAAGCCGAGACGGTTGTCTGGCTTATGGTCTTTGAAGATCTGATCCTGATTATTTTCTTAGCCCTCATCTCTGCAGGAGACCAGAACCTGATCATCTTCCTCCTGAAGATTCTCGGGGTTCTTGCAGTCCTGTACGCATTTGCCCATTATGGCAAGGAATTTCTCATCTCGATTCTCGACCGCGATGATGAGCTTCCCATCCTCTTCACGTTTGCCGCTGTTCTCACAACGGCATCGTTCTCTATGTATCTGGGTATACCGGAGACAATGATGGTGATCGCACTGGGTGTGGCATTTGCTACGACGGACCCGGATGCCTTTGAGCAGCATGCACGCCCCTTCAAGGATGTTTTTCTGGTGGTATTTTTCGTCTTTTTTGGTGTGACTATTGATCTTTCCGGCGGTGCGAACTGGTATATGATCGCGATCATCTGCCTTCTTGCCATTGTCAGCAAGCTGATCTCAGGAATACTCACAGGGTTATTCATTCACGGCTCAGCGATGTCCGGGCTTGAAATATGGGGGAACACCATCGCGAGAGGAGAATTTTCCATTGCAATCGCTGTTCTGTACGGCTCGCCCCTTGTCGGGACGACAATCGCCGCAATGGTCATCGTGACCTCGATTATCGGGTCATTTACCGCAAAATACAGTACTACTCTCCGGCGGGGTATCCTCAGTCTGGGGAGAAAAAAATCTCCCCCCCACCGGGTGCATCCGGGTCGCTGAGATTATTCGATCAGGACAAGACCGATCGAGTGAATATCGGAATGCATAATTTTTCCATATTCCATGTCCTTGCAGGGTATCGTTTCAAGAATCCAGCCGGCATTTTTTGCGGTTGCGAAAACATCCATACACGCCGCCTCCATACTCGGACGCACCAGATCCATGTGACGGCATTTCCGGCGCAGACTTTCATCAACAACACCCTCCGCCTCCTCAGCAACGCAGTGCTGGTGTTCACAATATATACAGGGATAACCGCCAAACCCGAAAGCTTTGTAAAAGCCATCATAGAAAGCGGTCTTTTCCAGCGTGTGTACGGTTCCATTCACCCAGAGGATCAGGTCCCGGAACCAGTCGTGGAAGTCTTCCGGGATATCATCCGGCCCAAACGATCCCCTGCCGGGCACCCCGTCAAACCGGAGCAGCAGCCCCGTTGAATACTCATCAACCATACGGCGTGTTTCCTCCGGTCCGGGGCGTACGGCGGGCAGCCGAAATGCTTGCCATATCCCTTGCAGCCATACCGGCATTTGAACCGGACCCATTGGGATATTACAATATTCTCCGGTGTCAGGATCCTGACCTTCACATCCCGTTCGCGTGCAATTTCTGTGAGTTTTTCAATCTCTGCAGTAATTTCCCTGGCCATAGATATAACCCGTACGAGTTGATACGAATATGAATCGATAAAGGTTGTGGGACTGAACGTTTCCGGGTATATCCGGTGATGCAGATACTCGTGCGTTTGTAGACGAAAAAATCTGATAGAGGGTTCCTGGAACTGGTGAAAACAGCGTGATCGTATATGCGGGTTCAGTCTTTTACTACCTTATGAAGACGGGGATATTTGGCTCTGTAGAAATCCTTTTCAAAAATCTGAAGCCCCCCTTGCGCCATCCCTGCCCCCGTTGGGGGCGCAACATTCCTCTATATTACCGAGAAACCCGATCGGGTAATACAGCAATATCGCGACTGGGGCGCCACAGCGGCGGGGCGAAGCCCCTGGAGCGTTGTCAGGATGGAGTTTTCACTCCGGATACTTTCTTATATTTCATGAAAGTCCAGGAAGAACCCGTCAGGTCTCTTCATGACAGGTGTCTTTCTTCCCGCGTATTTCGATGATCCTCTGAACGACGATTCGCGAGTCGCAGAGGTCCCCGTCCCCGTACCTCCCGATTCTGACGATCGATGGTGTCAGCCCCCTTTCGGAAAGCTGCCGCTGGAGTTTAATTTCATCGAAGTGCTGGTTGAACCCGATGGTAATGATGGCCGGCCGGATGTCCTCGATCGGACGGAACATGTCGGTCTTGTCCCCGAGGATCGCATGGGTGACCGGTTTAAGGGCTGCCACCATCCGGAGACGGTGGTCCTCGGGGATTATCGGGCGGGGTTTATGCCTGACATTTGCATCCCGCGCAACGATTACCCAGAGCTCGTCACCCAGTTTTTTCGATTCCTCGAGATAATAGAGGTGCCCCGGATGAAGGATATCAAAGGTTCCGGTGGCGACGACCCGGCGTGTGGTCATGCAATCACCTCAAGGAGTTGAGGGGTTCCGTCTGCAGTAAAACATTTCCAGTCGGACTCGCGATAGGGATAGCCGATGATGAGATGATATCGCCCGCTCCGGGGAAAAAAATTCACGTCCGCATTCGAGGGTCGGAGCGCACCATTGGGATGGCTGTGAGCACTCCCGGCAAGATGGGTATCAAGAGGCATCATGTCGAAGAAGAGCGATGCCGAATCTCCCCCGGTAATCGTTCCGGGGAGCATGTTCAGTTCCTCAATGACGCCGTCCCGTTCGCGGAGCAGTGCGACAAACTCATTGGGATGGCTGTCGCGCCCCAGCTCGAGAAGGAGAGAGAGAAGTTCATGCCTGATGCCACGGATATGCATTGTTCAATTCCTGTTCTGATATCCTGTCCGGATCTGAAAAAAGTTCAGACCGGATAATTCTTACCTATTTCCTGCCGGTCACTTTTATAACATGGTACCCGAACTGTGTTTTGACGGGACCAATGACCTTGCCAGCCTCATTTTCAAAGGCAACCTTCTCAAACTCCGGTACCATCTGTCCTTTGCCAAACCAGCCCAGGTCTCCCCCGTTCTTCCGAGACGGGCAGGATGAGAAGCGTTTTGCCACTGCAACGAAGTCTTCACCGTCATTCAGTCGTTTGAGTATTTTGTTGGCCTCTTCTTCTGTCTTGACAAGGATATGGGATGCACGTGCCTGAACAGCCATGTATACAACTAAGGGGGGATGGAATAAAAGGGTTCATGAAACAATCATTTCAGAGGAATTTTTCGGGATTTTTCTTTTTTAGTATTATCCATAATCCAGTTCAGAATTCCCCATCCTGTTCAAAACTTCTTCCGTACCGGATGGCCAGTTCAGCTTTATACAACTCTTTTCCCAGATACGCTGCATGATCAAGGAGGGATACTTCATTGCCTGAAAGAATTGTGTAAAAAACGTCCTCCCAGTGCTCTCCCTGAATGGCTTTTCCGTGAATCACAGCAACAATCAGGTCCCCATCTATACCGATCCGGAAGTTTCCTTTCGGGTCATAGGTAATCTCTCCAGGTATTTTTTTTGCGGGCGCTGCCGTATCATATTCGAGCGGGGGTTCCCGTCGTCGTCGTTTTTCCTTGAGAATGAGCAGATCGATGCCAAGATCTTTCGGGTACGGACGCCCCCGGCAGAGCACCATCATTTCAGTTGCCTTTCGCATCTCCGCTATCGATCCCGAGGTCTTGTCCGAGTGCTCGCTGGTAAAGATAACAGAAGATCCTGTTTCGAATGCCATGCCGGCAAGAAGTGCATTGATACCGACCGAATCTGCATCGATGAGCTCGGATACGTTGCCCGCACCAAAAAAAAGCGGGTATCCCATGTCTTTGAAATTTTTTAATGACGGGACGAGACCGGAACCTACCGGCTGGAGCAGGGGATCAGCGATGAGACATTCAATGCCTTCACGCCTTGCCATCGCGAGGTTCTTCCTGAGGGTGCTGTTACCTGGTACAACGACAGCAGCAGCCCCGGCATCGGCTATATATCGAGCTACTGCAGGAATATTGGTCTCCTGAAGACTGAGTACGATATCAGCCCTGACCAGAGCAGGAAGGATGAGATCAGGATCCTGGGAATCTACTGCAAGCGGGCGGTCGATGTCATCCAGCCCGGTAAAGACTCTCGACACATCATCCGGCGTTGCATCAAACCCAAATCCAAGGTCAACAATATCGGCACCGGAACTGAAACAGCCTTCAACAACACCCCGGATATCGCAACAATGGTGGGCATCCATCACCTCAGCAAGTACCTTGATCCTCGATTCACCGCCGATCTTGGTATTACGGATGATGAAATCGGATTGGGCGTGCAGTTCCCGTTCCACGGCCAGTTTACAGGCGTCTTTTGCTTTCTCCCGTACGAGGAAATCATCGGCGGGAACTGTTCGCGAGAGGCTGATGGTGCCAATCACCGGAAGGATCAGTGCAAGGTCGGCTGCATGTCGCGGACCCCGGAATATCGGTACGCCGGTCTCACGTTCAACCTGATCAAAAGATGCGGTGCACATACCGGAGACAATCACCATATCGTACTGTCCCTTTTTGATGAGACCGTGGAGCATATGCGGAGTGAGAAATGATGCAATATCTCCGGTAACGACGACATCAGCGTCATAATCCCCCGCCGCACATCTCACTGTTTCTTCGGTAGCGGCACCTGTAGGCAGGAGGATACGCATAAGTTTCCTTAATACCAGAGAGATAAAAACACTATGATCAGATGCTGAGCTGCGATTTGCACGTGCACACCAATTTTTCCAAAGATGGCGAAAGCAGTGTCGAAGAAATCCTTACAAGAGCTGAGATGATCGGGCTTGATGTGATCGCCATTACCGATCATGATACCGTTGACGGTGCGAAAAAGGCTCTCCTCTGCACAACACCGGTTCTGGTAATTCCCGGCATTGAGGTGTCCACAAAACAGGGACACCTCATCGTTCTTGGAGTCACCGAGGTGATCCCGGCTGGGCTCGATGTCATCGAAACGGTCGAAATTGCACGAAAAATGGGAGCCCTCCTTATCCTCCCTCACCCGTACCATGTGTGGCGGCATGGGGTCGCCCGCCGGAAGAAGGTCTGCATGTCTGTCGTTGATGCCGTTGAAACATTCAACAGCCGGTATATTGTCGGTTCGGCAAACCGGAAAGCCGCCCGCATTGCCAAGAGAATGGGTAAACCCTGCGTAGCGGGAAGCGATGCCCATCATGCTCGTTTTGTCGGTTTCGGGAGGACATCCATCGACGCAGAGCGGGACATCAGTTCAATTCTCGCTGCAATCAGGGCGGGAAAACTCACCTGCGGTGGCAGGCAGACGCCCTTACGAACATACACCCATCAGTCACTGAACAACACATGGAGAAAGATCAAACGGTTCACCCGGCGCGTGCGGCTCCGATAAGGCTGGCATTCCGGGTATCATATCTGGGCAGCAGGTTTTTTGGCTCGCAGATGCAGGCGGGGTGCCGTACAGTCGAAGGAGAATTCGTTGCTGCCTGCCAGCATCTCGGACTGTTCTCCGACTGGCGGGAGGCAGGTTTTCTCTTTTCCGGCAGGACCGATCGTGGTGTTCATGCACGCGGGCAGGTTGCCGCATTCACAACGGATTACCCGGACCGTGCCATCAGGATACTTAACCTCACTCTTCCTCCCGACTGCTGGTGTTCCGGGTATGCACAAATACACCCGGAGTTTCACCCCCGGTTTGATGCGAAGTCCAGGACGTACCGGTATTTTTTTCCCACACATACCCGTGACAGAACAGCGATGGAGAGGGCCGGGCAGCTCATGGTGGGGTCTCACAACTTCACCAACTTTGCCCGGGTCAGGGACAAAAATCCCTGGCGGAATATCCTGGAGATAGCAGTTGGTGAAACCGGCGGGTTTCTCTATCTCGAGGTAAAAGCTGAGAGCTTTTGTGGCACCAGGTACGGTGTATGGCTTCGGCTCTTTTCCAGGTAGGGGAGGGAGAGGCGGATGAGTCTTTTATCAACGCTCTCCTTGAGGGCGATGTAAAACGGGCACTCCAGCCCGCACCTGCAGAAGGGCTGGTACTCTGGGAAACAGATTGTGGTATTGACTGGCTGCCGATGCCCGTGGCAGGGCGGAGTACTGACCACCTGGATCACGTCGGACGGCATCATGCCCTGATGGCAAACGTCTGCAAAGTCCTGAAGGATGCTTAGCCGGCTTTCTGTTCTCCAAATGTTATGTCAATCCATGCCGCAATCCCGTCCCGCACATCACGGTAACCATTGAGGATGTCCTCCTCGTTGCCCGGAGTGAGATGGGGATCAGGAAATCCATGGTGAACGGTCTCATGAGCTCCGGAAACTACCGGACAGAGCCGGTGAGCATTATCACAGAGTGTAACCGCGAGATCAAAGGTCATCC
Organism: uncultured Methanoregulaceae archaeon; assembly: GCA_963721245.1. Classification (GTDB taxonomy): domain Archaea; phylum Halobacteriota; class Methanomicrobia; order Methanomicrobiales; family Methanospirillaceae; genus Methanoregula. The sequence goes on from CAVRIL010000007.1 coordinate 34,299, forward strand.
CTCGGATCTCATCAAGGGTTTTTGAATGGTGGTGAGAGATGTCAATTCCCATCTCATCCATGACCTGAATTGCCCTGATACTAACCTGGGACTTGCGGGTGCCTGCGCTGAACGCATCAAAACGATCTCCGTATCTCGCTCTCAGGATTCCTTCAGCCATCTGGGAACGGGCCGCATTTGCCGTGCAGATAAAAAGAACCCGGATTTTATCGTTCATTGTTCGAATTCTCCTGTATGATCCATAAGTATCCCGGATTTATTAATCCGGGGTCTTCCGGATGAGCGCTCTCAGCATGATTCCATAAAGGGGACCTTTCTCACCCGTGAAAGTATCTGCAATTCCTGATTACAGACAGCTGACCCTATGTTTTATGGCGTGACCCCTCTCACATGACTCTGGGTAATACGTGAAGTTTGAATGCGACCGGTGCGGGAAATGCTGCCGTAGTTTTGGCGAATTTATCCGGATTGAGCGGCAGCTCAGCAGCCGTGATTATTACTGCAGGTTTGGAATAACCCGCGAACTTTTTCTGGTCCATACGGAACCGGAATTCGCAGATGAAATAGCAGAAGAATATGAACTGGAGGAAGAATGCGGGACCGGAAGTAACCGTAAAAAATGTATTTTTCTTCGTAAGGACCGCCATGGTGATGGATTTACCTGCGCAGTGTATCCAAACCGGCCATCCATTTGCCGTGAATTCCGGTGTTACCGTATGGTAATCTATAACCCTGATCGCCAGGAAGTAGGCATGGTAATCGGGAGGAATGAACTGAAGACTGCTGATAAAAACCTGACAAAACTCTGGAAGGAACAGGTTGCAGACCTTACGGTTCCTGCGTATTGCAGCAATCCACCTCACCCGCAGAAGCATATGCACCCCGATACGGAATCTCATATACACGGTTCTCCTGTGAATGACTCAGCATGGGCAGATGCAGTTGTTGCCATTCTCAGAGAGCATGGATATTACGGGGACAGGGTTGAATGAGCTGAAAAATTATTTTCAGGACCGGACCCCTCAGCATTCAATGAGAATGTTACTTTCATCTTGTACAATAATTAAAAAAAAGGAACAACGGCTCTGCTGAAAACCTCCTTCCTGATGACGCTCCAGGGGCTTCGCCCCGCCGCTGTGGCGCCCCAGTCGCGATAATGCTGTATTACCCAGATTGGGATTTCTCGGTAATACAGCGGAATCGTATGCGCCCCCGCCCCCCAACGGGGGCAGGGATGGCGCAAGGGGGCTTCAAATTTTCGAAAAAGGATTTCTATCAGAGCCGGAACAACAGGAAATTATTCGTCCTGACGTTCCCTGATGATTGCTTTTTTCATGGTCGATACATACTCTTTCAGATCCTGTTCCATTCCATCAGGATCCTTAAGGTTCCGCTCGACAATTTCCACAATCGCGCTGCCAACAATTACCCCGTCGGCTCCGGCCCGGGTGTATGCCTGTGCCTGTGCCGGATTTGAGATCCCAAACCCGATTGCGAGCGGGAGCGGGGTATGCCTGCGGACCCGGTGAATGAGATCAATTGCGGTCCCTGAAACCTGGTCACGAACCCCGGTCACCCCGAGCACCGAGACAAGATACAGGTACCCGCGAGCCTTTACAACAATCTTTTTGATCCGTGTATCAGATGTCGTCTGGGAGATCAGGAAGATGGGATCGATATCGTACTGTCGCGCAATCATGCAGACCTCTTCTGACTCTTCGATGGGCATGTCGGCGATCAGGATTCCGTCAACTCCTGCATCATGCGCTTCACGGTAGAACTGTTCGATCCCGCGGTGAAAGACGATATTGTAATACGTTAGTAATACAATGGGAACCCCGGATTCTTTGCGAATCTCTCTTACCATCTCAAACACGGTGGATGGCGTCGTTCCGGTTCCGAGTGCCCGTTCATCGGCTTTCTGGATCGTCGGGCCATCCGCTACCGGATCGGAGAACGGGACACCCAGTTCAAGGATGTCCGTGCCTCCTGCGATCAGCGCCCTGGCAATCCTGATGGAGGTAAGCTTGTCCGGATCCCCGGCTACAGCAAAACCGATAAATGCCGGGTTCTTTCCCCCCGCAAATGCCTTCCCGATCCGCCCCATCAGGCACGCCCGGTCATCGCTGCCACTTCAGCCACATCCTTGTCCCCACGCCCGGAGAGATTGATAATCACAATATCATCCCTGTCAAACCGATCTGCATTCTGCATGACGTACGCCACTGCGTGGGCCGACTCAAGTGCAGGGATGATCCCCTCGGTTTTTGAAAGGAACCTGAACGCGTCCAGCACTTCCGGGTCATTTACCGCCGCGTAGGCAACCCGTCGTTTGTCCCTGAGCATCGCATGCTCGGGTCCTACACCAGGATAATCAAGACCGGCAGAGATACTGTGGGTGGGAAGAACCTGCCCGTTCTCGTCCTGCAGGAGATACGAGAGCGTGCCATGCAATACACCCGCATCTCCGGCACACAGCGTAGCAGAATGTTTCCCGGTTTCAATTCCTTCACCCCCTGCTTCTACGCCGATCAATTCTACATCATCCGACAGGAAAGGGTAAAAGATCCCGATTGCATTTGATCCCCCTCCCACACACGCGACAACAGCGTCGGGAAGGCGCCCCTCTTTTTTCATGATCTGTTCCCTCGCCTCCCTGCCGATTACCGACTGGAAGTTACGCACCATCAGCGGGTACGGGTGCGGGCCGACAACCGATCCGATAAGGTAATAGGTATCACGCACATGTGCCACCCAGTCCCGGAGTGCCTCGTTGACTGCATCCTTGAGCGTCCTGGTTCCTGACGTGACCGGAATCACCCGTGCGCCCATCGAGCTCCATGCGAAAGACGTTAAGCGCCTCCCGGTGCATGTCCACTTCGCCCATGTATACCTCGACAGGTATCCCGAGTGCCGCCCCGACAATGGCCGTTGCAACCCCGTGCTGGCCGGCACCGGTTTCGGCAATCAACCGTTTCTTGCCCATCTGTTGTGCAAGCAGGGCCTGCCCGAGGGTATTATTCAGTTTATGGGAACCCCCATGCACGAGATCCTCCCGCTTGAGATATATCCTGCAGCCCAGTATTCCTGATGCGTTCGGGCAGAATGTCAGGGGGGTTTCACGTCCTGCATATTCTGCCTGAAATCCAGCAAGAACCCTGGCAAAATCCGGATCGGTGCTCACCTGGACATACGCGAACTCAAGTTCGATGAGTGCATTCATGAGTGATTCAGAGACGTACTGGCCTCCATATTTTCCATATCTTCCTTTCAGAGTCATCTTACGCACCCCTCACTGCCGCGATAAATGCAGCAATCCTGGCGTGATCCTTGATTCCCGGTGCCGATTCGATGCCGCTTGCGACATCTACGGCATACGGGTGAACCTGCCGGATGGCATCTGCCACATTTTCCGGCGTCAGTCCTCCTGCAAGGATGACCGGTACCCGGGAACGCATCACTGCCTGTCGGGCATGGGAGAGATTGAATGCCTTCCCGGAGCCATGGCTTTCATCGACAATGATGGCATCACAGTCGGCAGGAAGTGGATCATGTCTTTTGGTTACCCGTATCAACCGAGGTCCGGGTTTTTCCCGGAACATAAACGGGTACGATATCTGCAGGGCGTCAGGTTGTAGTGAAAGGATCTGTTCGAGATCGGAGTATGATGTGGTATGGCTTACTGCGACCGTTGTGGTACATGGCCCGACCGCATCAAAGATTTCCCGAGCCTGTTCCGGTGGGACCGATCGCGCCGATGAGGGAGAAAACACTACAACTCCTATCGCATCTGCACCGCAGTCCTCCGCAAAACGGGCATCCTGTGGTCGTGTGATCCCGCAGCATTTTATGCGCATACAAACTCCTCCAGTTTCTTTTCCGGTCGATCATGAGCCATGATAGACGAACCGATCAGAAATGCATCGCAGTAGGGTCTCATCTCCCGGATGTCATCTCCGGTCACCATACCACTTTCTGACACAAGTATTCTTCCGGCAGATCGAATCTTCTTCGAGAGAAGCCGGGTCGTTGACCGGTCTATCCTGAGGGTCGAAAGGCTGCGGTTATTAACCCCAATCAGTTCTGCATCAGTGGACAAGGCCAACTCCGCTTCGGTTCCGGTACACACCTCCACCAGCGGTTCGAGACCGTATTCCAGTGAAAGGCTGACAAATGCCGGCAGGCTCTCTTTAAGCACTGTCGCAATCAGGAGTACTGCATCAGCACCAAGTGCCAATGATTCCGGAACCTGCCGTTCATCAATCACAAAATCTTTGCGGAGAACCGGGATGCTTACCGCAGACTTCACCCGTGCGATATCCTGCCCGGTCCCCCCGAAAAAATATGGCTCGGTCAGTACCGAGAGTGCGACGCACTTACTGGAGACAAGTGCGCCTGCCATCATGGCCATATCCACGTTCCTGCGGATGATACCCCGGCTCGGCGATGAGCATTTGATTTCTGCTATGATCGCATTTCTGGCATCCGTGTTCTGTATTGCATCAATCAGGCTCATATGGGGCATAGCACCGTTCTCCGGAAAATCACGCGGAAGGAGGGCAACCCGCTTCTTCGTGCGCAGGATGATATCATCGAGAATCATGCCGCACTCCTGGTAGCATCGACCAGTGCGTTGAGCCGGGCATATGCATTGCCTGAATCGATGGAGGCGGCAGCAAGCCGGATCCCTACATGAAGATCAGGTGCCAGCCCACCGACATAAAGTGCAGCTGCTGCGTTCATAAGGACAATATCCCGGGGTGCACCAGGCTCGCCCTGGAGGATTTCACGGATGATCCGGACATTATCATGTATGCTGCCACCGACGAGATCCTGGATCTGGGCCGTTGCAATACCGAATGTATCGTTCCGGATGCTGTACGTCCGTATCATTCCCCTGTTGAGCTCAGCGATTACTGTTTCACCGGTTGTCGTGATCTCATCGAGCCCGGACCCGTAGACCACCATCGCCCGTGAGAGTCCCAGTATCCTGAGGACTTCTGCGATGGTCCCGGTGAGGTCATCACGATAAACCCCCAGAACCTGTGCCTGTGCTCCTGCCGGATTTGCGAGCGGGCCGAGAATATTGAATACCGTTCTGCACCCGATCTCCTGGCGTGCACTCATGACGTGTTTCATTGCCGGGTGATACACCGGGGCAAAGAAGAATGCTATGCCCACCCGCTCGACAATACCTGCCTGGACCTCGGGTTCAATGGCAAGATTTACTCCCAGTGCAGCGAGGACATCTGCCGATCCGCACCTGCTGCTCATCCCCCTGTTCCCGTGTTTGACAACAGGGCAGCCGGCGCCGGCTGCAACAATAGCCGATGCGGTGCTTATGTTGAAGGTCTGTGCCCCGTCACCTCCGGTCCCGCAGGTGTCAACAAGCATCCGGGTCGTTCTTGGCCTGACCGTGATAGCGTTATTCCGTATCACCCGGGCAAACGCTGCAATCTCGTCCGCTGTCTCACCTTTCATGTGAAGTGCGAGGAGAAATGCACCAATCTGTGCCTGAGAAGCTCTGCCCTCCATAATGAATCTCATTACTCCCGCGGCTTCTGCAGGATTGAGATTCAGCCGACCCGCAAGTTTTGTGAGAATATCTTTAAACATCACGGTACTCCTGTGTTTCCCTCGAGAAAGTTTCTGATAATACGGTCTCCTTCAGGGGACAGGACACTTTCCGGGTGAAACTGGACTCCTTCAATCGGGTACCGGGTATGACGTCCTCCCATCACATACTGATCATCAAGACTGGTTGCTGAGACAAGCAGGTCTTCGGGAAGGGAGTCTTTTTCAGCGACAAGGGAATGGTATCGTGTCGCAATGAAAGGATCTGGCATACCGGTAAAAATTCCCAGCCCGTCATGCCGGATTAAAGATGTCTTGCCATGCATCAGGTGTTCTGCCCGGATGACCTTCCCACCAAATGTCGTGCAGATTGCCTGGTGCCCGAGACAGACGCCGAGGGTAGGGATCGTCCTGCTCATTGTTTCCAGCACGCTCGGACAGACCCCAGATTCCCCGGGAGTCCCGGGACCGGGTGAAAGGATAATCCGGTCGCAGCCGGTCTTTTCAAGATGTTCGAGCGGGGTATCGCACGGCAAAACTACCGGATTGCCCCCGAGTTTGCCGACCTGCTGGTACAGGTTAAAGGTGAAGCTGTCGTAACAATCCACGATAAGGACCTTCATGACGACACACCTGCCCTCTCGATCGCCCGTAACATCGCCGATGCTTTGCTTTCGGTTTCCTTCCATTCATGTTCCGGAACTGAATCGGCAACAATCCCTGCACCTACCTGGACGCTGGCCATTCCGTCCCGGACTATCACTGTCCGGATGGCAATAGCAAATTCGAGATTCCGGTCAAAGCCAATATATCCGACTCCTCCCGCATAGAGCCCCCGGCGCAGGGGCTCTTCTCCATCGATGATCTGCATCGCCCGTATTTTTGGAGCCCCCGATACGGTACCGGCAGGAAAGCAGGATTTGAAGGCATCATAACAATCAAGGTTGTCATTGAGGACGCCGCTGACGGTGGAGACAATGTGCTGGACGTGGGAAAATTTTTCAATGCCCATGAAATCCTCAACTTCCACGGAGCCAAACTTACATACACGGCCCAGATCGTTTCTCGCGAGATCCACAAGCATTGTGTGCTCAGCTCTCTCCTTGGGATCCGCCAGAAGATCCTGCGCCAATGCGGCATCCTCCCGAACATTGCGTCCCCGGGGGCGGGTACCGGCAATCGGCACCGTTGTTACCCGCCGCCTTTCCACCCGAACGAGCATCTCGGGGCTCGCCCCAATAACCTGCTCACTGCCAAAATCGATATAGTACATGTAGGGGCTGGGGTTGATCTCACGGAGCGCTTCATATATTCCAAACGGATCCCGTGTTACCGGACACTCCATCCTGCGTGAGAGCACTGCCTGAAAAATATCTCCTGCAACGATATGATCCTGTATCTTTCTTACTGATGCCTCAAAGGATTCCTGCGAGACCGACGGTATGTATTCCACTCTTTTTGTATCCGGTTCCTGCCTTTTTTCTGCGTCTGTATGGATGCAGGGTGCAAGGTTTGTAATACGATCCCGAAGTGCCAGTATCTTTGAGTAACTTGACTCATATTCACATTTCATGTCGGAGTCATAGGTGAGAAACGGGCTTGAGAAAATGGAGAGTTTTTTTTCAGTATGGTCAAAGACGATACAATCCTTGGTAAGCATGAATCTGGCAGTAGTATTCCTGAAACGCGGATTTCCACCTGAACCGGGGTCATCTGTATACTCCCTGTTAACCCTGTCGAAAAGGGAGTACACGCAGTCGTACGCAAAATATCCAACCATGCCGCCAAAAAACCTGGGGGCTTTAACATTTATATAATTGAAACGGGAGAGGATCGTTTTTATCTGATCGACCGGCGTCTCACCTTCCGGATCCTTTGCAATCGCGGTAAAAGGTTCATTTCCCGAGACACTTACCTCAGGACCTGTCGTGATAACGAACTCGGGATCGATCCCGATGTAGGAATACCGTGCAATTTTTTCACTGCCCTCCATCGATTCGAGCAGGAAACCACATCCGTTCCTCAGGCACCTGTAGATCTCAAGGGGGGAAATATCAGGAAGAGGCAGCTCTGCACAGAGAGGAATGATCAATGGCTTTGGCATGTCCTTCACTGCTGTCAGGTATTGCCGGAAACTGAGGTTTAAACTGAGAGTTTGTTTCATGTCTGCAAAATTCCATTATTCGGTGTCATCGTCATGAAAGTGGAGTCTTACCTTTTTTCTGTTCCCCTGGGTTCAGGATTTCCGGATGCAGAAAAATGCACGCAGGAAATTACACTATTGCCTGCTGATACTGTTTAATTTTGTACATATTTATACATTACTGTATTTTTTTGTTAATTGATGTATTTTAAAATGCACTATACAAAATGAGACCATAGTTTTCTGGAATTTGAAAAACGCAATAAGCAAATAACAAAAACTTCCGGTGTAAGAATTGAGTTCAATTAAAAAAACGAAGTATTTTTATCTGATAATCAATCGATCTTTATTCCCCGTCCCTTTAATTCTTCGGACTTTTTCTTCGAACATGCCTCGCACCGGAATTCAGGTTCCCGATCCTGTGTCTTATCGTACTCACCAGACCTGACGAGTCGATATCCCCGTGCGATCTTTCCACAATCGACGCAGGTAATATTATCTTTGACTTCCCACTGGGCTGCAAGAGATGCGGAGGTGAAGATAAACTGATCTACCCAGAAAAAAATCAGCCCCCCGATCAGGTTCGCGACCAGTGCAGAGACCAGCTGACCCATGGTGGCCAGAAGGATGCCAACCCCGGCAAGGATAGGCGTACTTGCCTGCCATCTTAAAAGATAAAGCCCATACCGCTTATAATTGACCTTCATACCAGATGATCCCCGATCGAGATAATAGGTCTTTCCGATGAACCGATGGCAATGCGCTAATCTATTTAGCATCATTTACAAATTCTGTACAGGTTTTGGGGCGGCGGTATGTGGCAGTACAGTAAAAAACCGTTGAGCTGGGTATTTGTTTCCCGGATGATCGGGATCATTTGTTTTTTAATAATAGTAGTCCTGGCCAATATCCTCACCTACTATGTAACAAATTCCATTTTTACATCGGGTATCAACTTTCTGAATGAGAATTTCTGGCTGCTTATCCTCATTGCGGTAATCCTCCTCGCCGCCGATATCTTTGATGCAATTTCCTTCCCCTTTAACCTGCCCGCCCCTCTCATACGAGCCATCGGCTGTGTTTTTTTCCTTTTATTCATACTCCGTGTGATCCAGTTTGTTGACGATATCGCAGCGACTAACTTCTATACCCCGTCATGGTACCTGGCATTCCTCATAGTTCCGCTTATTTTTCTTATCGTTCTTGCAACCGGGTATTATTCGATCCTGAGGCAGCTCTGGTGGGAACCGAAAAAGAAGGAGGAAACCGGATATGACACGGTCGTTGTCCGTGATGGGTACCAATACCAGGCTACGCACCCGGTAACCGATGCTAAGTCATGGGAGGAAATCGGGAAAGAATTCCGGCTGATGCTCTTCGATATCCTCCACCGCTTCCGGGAAGATATCAGAAAAAAGAAATAGTTCCGCCTCATATCCGGCAACCGTCACCATTCCGGGTTATCGAGGTGAAATTTCCTTTCTTTTGCTTCGAGCTCTTCAGGACTCAGGTGGGCCGGCATGCATATGCAGCGGTGCTCTACAAAAACACCTCCCCTGAACGTTCCCTGTGTTTCTCCGGTCCTGCACGCTCCGTACACATCTGCATCACAATCATGAAAGACCTGAGGAAGTCCCTCGCGTACGGCACACTCTTTTGCTTCTTTCCATGATAATGCCATACCCCCGTTTGGGAGGGCAGGAAGAAGAGCCTGTCTGTAGGAGCAAAGAATGTACATCACGTAACTATTCTTAAAAAAAAGAAAAATTGAATGAGATCAGAACCGGGGTTTCCGGTGTTTCGGGAGGCAGTCTCTGCAATAGACTGGCCTGCCCTCCGTTGGCTTAAAGGGGACTTCGCACTCTTTTCCACAGTCTGAGCAGACTGTCTTTGTCATTTCTCTGGGACCGAAGTTTCTCGGGCCACCAAAACTCTTTCTTTCCATTGTATTACTCATGCAGTTTTGATCTGCCTATAAATATTTCTGCCAAGAATATAAATAGCCTGTGTAGAGTCCCTTCATGGAATGATCTCGCAGCCATTGAATTTTTCGTGGGAAAAATCTGCCGGATGAACTGTCCCGCTGTTTATCAGATCTTTTACCCGGGGGAGTACATCGTTCAGGCAGTTTTGAAGATATTCTACAGAACGGCAGACCTCCCGCCGCCCCGCTTCTCCCCATGGCTTCGTGATATTGGCATAAAGGCACCTTCCCCCGCAAAATCCAAGCATTTTACACCCGGTGCATTCGCCCCTGACCGTAACTACTTTGAGATTTCCCGGATCAGCATCCCGTATGTGCCCTACATAATACTGTGACATGCCTGTCATTACGGGGCAGGGAGCAATATTACCATCGGTCATGATGCTATAGTTTGCATACCCTGATCCGCACCTCAAACGGGTCTTTCGCCCGAGAAGCATATCTTCCATCGGATCAAGAAACGGGTACCAGCGAAGCACCTTCCCTTCATCCTCCATATGGTTCACCCATTCCGTCACCAGACTGCATATGCCCGGATTGTAGCTCTCCCGAACCCATTTAGCAAAATGGCGGTGAGAAAAATCATGGGTAAAATTTGCATCAAGCTGCCAGTGAATCGATGAAAATGAATAATCCGGATTATCGGATAGCCAGCTGACAGCGTCGCCAATATCCGAGTTCTCGTTCACCGTCATCCGTGCAATGAGCTCCTGGTTATACCCGTTATTCCGTATCTTTTTAATATTCTCCATTACCTTCCCGTATGTCCCGGTACCGCGGTTGGCATCTGTCAGTTCCTCCCGGCCGTCAAGTGAGACAAGGATGGTGGAGAAACGATTTACGACAGTCGGAAGAAGCCTGTCGAGCAGGAGACCATTGGTCTGAAGCATGAACCGCCGGACGGGTGCCTCCCGGACGATCTTCTCAATCAGATCAGACCGCAGGAGAGGTTCGCCACCATAAAAGGTGAGCACAGGTTCAGGATCTTTTTGCAGAAAATCATACAGCATATCCAGACTGATATCCAGTTCAGGAGGAAGATTTGGATCAATCTCTATCGGTTGCGAACCTGTGCCATCATCCTCGTCGGCATTCTCAAACGCCTTTGCCCGGCAGTACCTGCAGCAGAGGTTGCATTCATCGGTAAGGATGAGGTGAAAGTACAAGCAAATTCACCATAGTATGGGTGTGTCAGACGATAAAGCCACGGCATTCTCATGAAATCACCCGACCGGTCCAGGCTTTTGTAAAAGGCCGAAAAGGGCATAATGCCCTGACCCCCCGGTCCCGACATGTTCAGGCATCCAGAAATGCGCTTTTTCTTTTCACATAATTTACGACGTAATAGTCAATTAAAACGGAAATATGACCGAAAAATCCAAAACGGAGCGATTAAAACAGGATTTCAATCGGCCTTGCCAATGAGTCACAATATTGAAAATACCTTCAAAATTTTGGTAAAAACCCGGACTTCGACGGTCTTCCGACGGAAACCTTTTATATTATCAGGCGTTAACTCTCATTATCAAAACCCGATAGAGGTTTTGAGGTGTTTAAATGGGAACAAAAATTGGAAAAGAAAAGATTCAACGCGAAAAGGGCTACCTTTACTTTATCGGCAAGGACGGCTATGTTTGGGCCGCCCCGATGAAGCACAACAAGACCGGCAAGAAAAAGAAGGTCGGTACTGAAAAGATTGCAAAGGAATCCGGTTTCATGTACTACATCGGCAAGGACGGATTCGTTGCGAAAGCCAAGATGAAGAACGCGTAACTTCGCTTTTTACTATTGCACGCAATCCTCCCGAATGCCGGGATCCGGCACCGGAGGATTGCACAAATGTTTTTCCTGCAGCCCCTGCGTATCTATCATGGTTGTTGTTGGTGCTGCCCTTGGGGAGACTGTTTCCTCTGTTTTACCTGATTGTGAGAGTCGCATTCCATATCCGTGACATCCCGTAATTCTTTTGGGATTTCTGCACCTGATCCAAAAATTCAGGAAGAACAATTACTTGTGACAGGAAAAGTATCCTGCAGCCTCAAGCGCCTCCTGCTCGCAGATGTCAGAAATCTGAGTAGATTTACGCAACAGTTGCATCCTCGTGGAACAATCCGGATCTCAAATATCCATCAGAACTTCGGAAACATACTGCCTGCTCCGATCGCTCACCACATTGCATGCCGGATGCAGATCGGGCACTTGTGGATCACGCGGGATCGTCTCTTGCGAAGCCGGATTCCAGATAAATGAAAAATGGGTGGATATCCGAGATGAAATGGGCTGTAAAACCGTTGTGATCAACAGGGGATGCAGAAATTCTGTCCGGAGCTGAACTCAAGAAATTATCGGGCGAAAAGAAACCTGATCTTTACCGGGTCGGTGGAAAAAAATCACCGGTATAGTGCTGACGCGGTACGATTGTATCGTGGAAAGTGTCCCGGCAACACCGGATGGGATGCAGAAGGCTTAGTTTTAACGGATGTTTGAAAATGGGCTGGCTTTTGTACGACTTCAGGTATATTTGCCAAAATGATGATTCACGGGGGAATTATTTTTAAAATCCAGAACCGGTGCTTTTATTCTTCGGTTTTAAGGTTTGCGGCAAAGGTGCGGGAAAGGAGTGGATTGACAGACTCTGGCGGCAGCCCGAGTGTCTGGGCAGTTTTCCTTGTCAGCTCCTCAGGATCGCTGACCCCGTCACGGGAAATTGCACGGACCGTGTCCTGGATCTTCCGGAGGTACTCAAGCGCTTTGTCCATCTGGCGATGTGCAGCATCGCCTCTCCGGGGCTCATCCCATGATGAGAGGAGGAACCTCACACCGGTCAGCCCCCGAAGTCTTTTTATGGATTTAACTGATGCGGCAGCATCGTCGTATACCGGTATGTCTCCTGCGACCGGGACCGCATCCCCGGAAAAGAGTGCCCCTTCCCTGCCCATAAAAAGCGAGATCGAGCCTTTCGAATGGCCGGGAGTATGGATTACGATCATTTCACCAGCCCGTGTCTCATCAGGTTCTATCGTATCCCCGTCATTCAGTTCGTGATCCACCTTCACGGAGCCTCCTATGAGCGAGTCGAATCCTGGCACCGTGCGTTCCTGGTTCTGGAGTCCGATATCCTCAATCCATGCCCGTTCGGCAGGGTGCGCCGCGATGCTGCACCCGGTAACCTTCTGTATTGCCCGTGCTGAACCGATATGGTCCGGGTGGGAATGGGTCAGGATAATAAGAGCAGTCTCTGATGGATCGCGACCGGTGTTTCGGATATACTCAAAGATTTGCGTCTCACAACCGGCTACGCCGGTATCGATCAGGGTGATCATCTCGCCATAGATGAGATATGAGTATACGGTGCGGTTGAGAGAAAAACCCGGCGCGATCGGGATGCCGAACGAGTGCTTTATCGCATGAATGGAAGGGGTAATTTGCATGGTTTTCCTGTATGGTGCAGGCAAATTGTTCTGATCGCGATATGGTCTAAAGGTTAGAAAAAATATCTGAAGCCCGGGACGGTCCTTCACCGATATGGGCCCGTCGTGATTCGAACACGAGATCTTCGCCGTGTGAAGGCGACGTCATAGCCAACTAGACCACGAGCCCGCATGCATCGACCGGGAATTGAACCCGGGCTATAGGCTTGGAAGGCCTAAGTCATACCACTAGACCATCGATGCAAATGATGCTTTACCATTTTGGCGAGCAGGGGTATTAATCATTCCCATTCTCATTTCTGGCCAATCAGGAAAACGGAAGTGAAATTCAGGCGATCGTAAAGGCTCCGTGAGGCTATACCCGGACCGGATATATCCTCACTGTTTTAAAAATTCTTCCCGTTTGGGGATAATCGGTGTATTTTTTTTCCAGATGTGAATATCCCGGGCACGATCGAAGTTGAATTTAGCCTCATCAGGATTTCCCTTCTCTTTATAACATATACCGATATGGTTCCATACTTCTGCATTATTCGGCATCTGGTTTGCCACCATCTTGAAGGTCTGGATTGCCGATTCGAGATATTTATTACTCATATACAGAACCCCGATCATCTCAAGCGTTTCACCCAGATTATAAAGAAGTTCAGGATCTTCCGGAGCGAGTTCAACCGCTCTCAGTAATGATTTGAGGGCATTGATATTGTCCCCCATTTCCCGGTAACAGAGACCCTTTTCATTCCAGACATAGGCGAGTTTATCGTCGACCTCGAGCGCCTTATCGAATGCAGCAATCGCCTCGGCATATCTTTTCTCCCGTATGTAGAGGTTAACCCCATCCTTATACCAAGCCGATGCTTTTCCAAGGATCTTGTCAAACATCCGTCCTGACGGCTTGGAAGTTTTCTGGGCTGCAACCTCTGCTGCCAGATGTGCTGCAGCTTCCTGGGATGGATCACGAATAATTACGTCTTTAAATGTCGCCGTGACATCCCGTACCATACCGACGGCAGCGATGAAATCTCCCTGGCCATCATACACCGGCATTGCTTTTGTCCATATCGTCCACTCACTCCCATCCTTTTTTACTCCCTTGGTCACCGCGATAACCGGACCTTTTGCGACCCGGCTGACAATCATGTATTTTTGTTCCTTAATCACATCATCAGACTCGAATATGAGATTTATGAGCATCTTTCTCCGTGTTCCGAAAAAGGGTTCGGCGTAGGCATAATCGCCTTTCCCGATTATGTCCCCGGCCTTAACGTCAGTAAGTTGCTCCATGTGTGCATTCCATGCAACAACCACACCCTCGCGATCTATAGCGAAGCTGGGATCAGATGAAAAATTGACCATATCGAATATTATACGCCTTGTCGTGCCCAGATTTCTTCCGAGATAGGTCCTTTCCACAGCGGTTTTGACCATTTTGACCAGTTCACGGAACTGCATCTGGGGGTCTTCACCTTTTTGCAGGAAAAAGTTTGCACCATTATTGATCGCCTCGATCGCGGTATGTTCATGTCCGACGCCAGTGAAAATTATGACCGGTGTCGTATCACCTTCCGCCCGGAGGATCTTCAAGAATTCAATTCCATTGAGCTCCGGCATGTCATAATCGACAATGATGGCATCAAATGTTTTCTCCGGAAGGATCTTGAGTGCCTCGGTCGCTGACTGTGCGGTGTGGACACTCATCTCACGGGAGCGTTCGGAGAACAGTCTGAGCACTTCGAGCAACGCGGGTTCATCATCGATCAACAAGACGGAAAGCACGGAGAAACCACCCTTATTAGTTCAATGAGTCCCGGCAGATATAAATATAGGCCTTTTTGCAACATTGCCGGTCTCCCGACATGACCAAGAGGGAAGGTCAGATAGGTGAGATAAGTATTGAGAAAAATAAACTCACATTCTGTACCTTGATTTCACCGGTGATTTGTAACAGAATGATCTGCTGAGAGTTTCTAAAAAAAGGTTAATTTCAGTATCCGTGTATTTCAGCATCCACGGACTCAAGGTTTGCAATCCGTTTCTCAAGGGGCGGGTGGGTGGAAAAAGCTCCATGATCGTGTTACCCGAGAGTGCAGGAATAATAAAAAATGCATTTGCACCCTCAACTTTCACCTTTGCCTCGGCAGGTACCACATCCATCCTTCCACTGATTTTGCTTAATGCCGAGATCAATGCTCTTGGATTTTGCGTGATGTAAGCACTGCCCCGGTCTGCCGCAAACTCACGGTAACGGGAGAGTGCAAGAATGAGCAGGGTACTGACTGCATAGACAATAATCGAGACAATCCAGACGATAATCCATCCTCCGCTATCACGATTGCGTCCTCCGAAAAGTGCAGAAAAGAAGAAGCTCTGCATGATCATCGAGGCTATCATCGCGATAAAACTGGCCATCGTCATGGTCAGGATATCCCGGTTCTTAACATGAGAAAGCTCGTGAGCAAGCACAGCCTCAAGCTCATCCTTGTTCAGGAGGCGCATGATTGAATCTGTGCACGCGACGACAGCATGACT
The DNA here is from genome assembly GCA_963721245.1 of uncultured Methanoregulaceae archaeon. GTDB lineage: Archaea > Halobacteriota > Methanomicrobia > Methanomicrobiales > Methanospirillaceae > Methanoregula. The sequence goes on from CAVRIL010000007.1 coordinate 49,960, forward strand.
TGGGCTCCTGCCTGTCGCGAAGGCATTTGGCACCGGGCTCTGCATGATCGCAATTCTGGGAATGGGGAGATCCGCCTCCCTGCAAAGCTTCTCGACCATTCTGTGAAGTTCAGGATATTCATCCTCTTCGATAATGCGTGCTCTCGTTGACCAGAGGACCAGTTTATCTGAGAAGAAGTACTGGATTAGCCCCATACCTACTGCCAGTACAACAATCAGCCAAAGGCCCGCTCCGAATGCGAGGAGGATTGTCATGAACACCAGATACAGGATGAACAGTAAGAACATGGTCAGCCAGACCCTCCCGGTAAGGCCCCAGTCACGTTTCCATTTCATAGTCAGTACACGTTCGATTGCGACGCTCTTAAAGCAATCGAAAAATGCAAAGAGATACGTCCATATTGAGGGAAAATGACCAATGAACGGGCATGTGCCAACCGGCCATAGCAAGGGAAACGGGAGGATCAATAGGAAACTATTTTCTTACCAGCATCTGACTGGTACTTATGACCGAAGCCGATCCCGATGCCCTGGCTGATGTGGCATACGGTATCTTTGAACACTCCCTGAACCGCTGGCTCCGGGCACAGGGCAGATATCTTTATGCACTGGTTGAGGGAGGTATCGACTTTAAGGTGGAATTATCGGAGATTTTTGATCTTTTCTCTCGCGAATATCCGCAGCTGGCTGAGGTGATGCTCAAAAGGTTTTCCAGTCTGGATACGATCTATTCAATGCTCTTCAACGGCGAAGGGGTGATCCCTTCACGGACGACGCAGATGTACTGGATCGTGCAGGATGCACCAGGCAGCGCCCCCGAGGCTATAGAAGATGAAAATGCCGGTAAATGGCTGATCTTCCAGGAGCCCGGACTTGTCGATTCGGCATGGAAGAAAGTTCGTGACGCCACCGTGGCACTCGATCTCGGTATATCGGCAAAAGTGAGTACCTCAAAACCCAATCCGGAATCACGTGATAACAGAAAGGTTATCTACGTATATACGAAGGACTGGGCTGACGAGGCGGACGTAATGAGGGTACGTGAGAAGCTTCGCGCCCTTGGCTTTGGTGAAAGGATCGGATATAAGCGGAATATCGAGACTTTTGCCGGACAATACGCAAAGAAGGGAAAACGGGTAACCTACTACTCAGCATAATCTTCAGGTTCAACGTATCCGGAAGATGGATCAGACCCAAAAATTACTTTACCGTGGAAATTCTGGCAATTTCATTCCAGACAGAATAAAAGAAAAATTATGCCTTTCGTTCCTTGTTCTTGGGCCGAAGATTCTGGTAACCACATTTTCTGCAGCTGGTCGCACGGATTGCATTGCGGGCATTGCAATGCATACATATTTTCACGTTGAGTAACCGGGCTTCAGCTTCGGGAAATTTTGCCATAGAAATACACTCCTGTCTGCCCGTATTACAAAGCTGTAAGACATATTAACCATTTGCGTTAAGTGCTCTGCAGGGGTATTCCTTCATAAACCAGTCACGGAATGAGGAAAGAGCGAGAGCCCTGTGAGATATCCTGCTTTTCTCCTCCATAGGGAGCTCGGCGAGAGTCCGCCCGTTGATTTCGAAGATTGAGTCGTAACCAAAGCCGCCCGCACCCCTTGGAGTGGTAACAATCTCGCCATGGATGGTGCCGGAAAAGACACGAGTGCCCCTCTTGTCCGCGTAGGCAATAGCCGTTGTGAAACATGCCTTTCGATTCTCCACATCCTTCATAATTTTGAGAATTCCGTCATTCCCGAGGGTATGAAGGACATATGCCGCATAGGGACCTGGAAATCCTTTCAGACTATCTATGGAAAAGGCGGTATCATCTACAATAAGTGAGGTAAGAAGACGATCAAATGCATACTGCGCCTTTTGTCGTGCGATCTCTCTTACATCGTCGGAGCGGAGTTCAGGAATTTCAAGGGATACATGTGTCACTTCAACACTGCCGCCAAAGAATTCCGTCACCTCCCGAGCCTTATCAGCATTGCTCGAAACCATGGTGAGGATTATAAATATCTCCCCCTGAGCTCTATCTCATGTTCACGCACAATGACATGTTCCGATTCTTCCAGAGTCATGGAATAACCTTCCGTGAACGCTGCCTTGAGTGCATCAGCGCGTTCAGGTGCCGTGCTTTCCAGCGTCTGGAAAAGGACGTGCACATCCACCCCTCTCTGTTCGATTTCGGAACTAACCTGCGCCAGTCCGAAATCTATTAAGGCGCACATACCATCCTGGTCCCGCAGGATCATATTGCCTGTTGTGAGATCCCCATGGATAATCCCGGCCGCATGAAGTTTTCCGATTATATGCCCCGCTTTCCGTACTCCCTCTTCATCAAGGTGATCGGTGAGCAGGCCACCCTGTATCCGTTCCATCACTATTGTATCACCGGTGATAGTGCGTATGACCGGTGTTGGAACGCCTCCCTTTCTGGCAGCGGCGATCAACCGTGCTTCTGCCCGGGTCCGCTCGGCAATAAGCCGCTTGTCCAGTGCAGGCGCACGATAGAGTTTCGGAGCCCGGTATTTTTCTACCGTGTCGTTCCGGAATGTAACGACAGCCTCTGCACCTTTTTTCCGAAAATGATCTTCAGCGGGTTTACCTTTGGCTGATCGATCAACCCCCTGCTTCCAGGTCACTTCGACCTCATCGGCACGGAACATTGGTTTGATCCGCGAAGCTTCTATGGAAATGGATGAACCGCTCTCAAGCATCAGCCTTCCCGTATACGCGATCATCGCCCCGTTATCTCCAAGATACTTCTGTTCGGGAACAAAGAACTTCGCTTCGCGGGCCTCGCACATCACCCGGAGCATTTCCTGCAATCGCCGGTTAGCCCCGACACCACCTACCAGTAATACCTCGTTTTTTCCCGTAAGAGACAAAGCTCTCTCAGTTACTTCAACGCACATGGCGAAAGCCGTTTCCTGCAAGCTGAAACAGACATCGGAGAGGGCCTCTTTGCTCGTCTGCGCCGCCGAAACAAGTCCGGAGAATGCAAGGTCCATCCCTTTGACTGTATAGGGGAGCTCGATATAATGTCCGTTTTTCGCATGAGTTTCGATGATCGGGCCACCGGGATGAGGAAAATTTTTTGACCTTGCGAACTTGTCAAGAGCATTCCCGAGACCGATGTCGAGGGTCTCGCCAAATATCCGGTACCGGCCGTTCAGGTATCCGATCACCTGGGTGTTTGCCCCGCTTGCGTACAGCACGATCGGATCACGGCACCCTGTGTCGAAACATCCGATTTCGACATGAGCAATACAATGGTTCACTCCTGCAAGGGGAACATCCAGTGCCAGAGCAAGCGATCGTGCAGCAGTTGCAACTGTCCTCAGGCAGGGTCCGAGACCCGGTCCCTGAGAGAAGGCAATTCCGGAAATCTTCTGTGGTTCCTGAAGGACCGAAGAGATAAGATCTTTCATCTCCGATGCGTGATGTTGTGCCGCCTCCCGTGGATGAATTCCTCCCTGAGGGGGATTGTAGGGTCTGGAGACCAGGGTGATCAAATCGCGATCAAAAAGAGCGGCACTGAGGTTCCATGCTGTCCCTTCAATTCCCAGTACCCGCTCAAAAACAGGCATTGATTTATTTTCTGAATTCAGTATATCCGCACTTTCCACAGGTGGTCCGGTCCTTATGGTCCGCCATCATAACACCAGGTCCACAGCGCGGGCAGTATTTTTTTTCCGTGGTAACTTTTGCACCTTCAATCTTGTAATAAGCGCTTCTTTTCTGTCCTTTCGGCCCCGCTGGTTTCTTTGCTGCTGCCATTGTTACGCGGTCCCCTCTTCCTTCGGCTTTGGCATTCCGCGCGCAGCCAGATAAGCACGTTCGGTTTTGGTCCTTCCCCCTTCATCATCGTAGATGCGGGCCGAACCCCGGATCTCTGTCTTGCCAAAACTGCTGTGCAGGGTATCAAGGGCTACCTGATGCTCTTTAACATTGAGAAGGGCACAAAGTTTGCCGATTATCTGCATACGGGAGGGGGTTGCACCCTCATATCTGAGGTTAAACTGAACCTCTCTTCTGGATAAAAGCTCATTTCTTTTATCGCTGATGATCTCAAAGTCCATCGATATCCTGTAATTATTGGAAACCGGGTTATTTATAGTATGAGCCTGACAGTATCCTGATACTATCAAAAGAATGAATACTGTTGTTTCCTGAATACGAATCTAAAAATCCGAATGGACAAAGTGGCTCAGGAACTGTCGTGCAATAATTTTGGCCTCGGAATTGACCCGACGAAGAACAACTCCCTGATGTGGTTGTCCATACAATACTATTGTTCCCTCCGGAGCTGCAATCACCAGAGGAATGACAGCAAGGTCCTCCTCCCCTTCAACAATGACCGTTACCGGAGGATGTTCAATTGCATGTTCGAGTGCATGGATGAGATCATCGGTCAGTGTACCCGCCGGATTTTTCACCCTGACGCACTCACCATGGATTACCTGCGTCCTTCTGCACGGGGAGCGCATGGTATATCCATCCACAACGGCTATTGCAGGGGTGATACCCTTCTTCTGGAGGTTATGAGTAACTACATCGCCGACTGCGTATACAATACTGCCTGAAATTTCAGGAATAATATCATCAATGTTCCGGTGCAGTTCTCCAAAGGGCTCCTGGAAAAGTTTCCGGTGCTCTTTGGGAAGAGTCAGCATCAGCGAACCTTCAGGGCGTAACGACCGGGAAGTTTGATATTCATCCGCTTTGCTACATCAGAGTTTTCCGGATCGATGATAACAAGATAGCCGGACCAGTCCTCGCTGAGATTTGAAGTCCCGCATATCACACAGTTTTCACCATCAACAACGCGGTGACAGTCGCGACAGACCTTTCCCTGTTTTTTCTTATTCGCCGGCGGCATTCTCCCTCCTCTTTGTCTTACCCTTCTCCCTTGGAGTCTCTTTCGGTGCACCCGTGGATTTCAGGTCTTTTTCTTTCTCCTTGTTCATCTCTTCTTCGAGCCACAGTGCGGTTCCCAGCCCGGCCTGTCTCATGGTGAGCCCGATCTTGCTGTCGCGCGGCTCACGTTCGTTCAGGGAAAGTGTCACCACACGGACACGGACAATATCGCCAACCCCGATAAACCGTTTGGACTCCTGGCAAATAAGACGGGCATTCTTTTCGTCATAATTGATATACTCATCCGAGATCTGGCTTACGTGAAGCATCGCGTCGATCGGACCGAGGCTTACAAAAGCGCCGAAACTCGTTGTTTCGACGACAAGTCCCTCGATGACCTCCTGAAGTGCAAGGCGGAGCACCAGGGCTTCAAACTTCACATCATAATAAACGCCACCATCTCCCGGTACAAGTTCGCCTTCGCCAACGTCCTGGACCTTTGTTACGCAGATGAAGATCCCGATTTCCTTATCGATACTTCCTTCAAGCTGCTCCTGAAGGACTTCAAGAATCACTTTTTCAAGTTTTTCACCCAGTCGCTGGGGTGGTACCTGTACTTTGTCTTCGAGCATCAACCTATGATACATAGTTTACCTCCGCAATATCTCCAGTTTTTTCTGATTTCTCATTGATATCACACCGATACCACGCGTCAGCAGAGCATCCCTTATCCGGCGGTCATTTGTAACCACCATGCATGAATTCACGGCTGCATATTCAATCACCTGTGCATCGACAGATTCTGATTGCAGCGTACTACTTTCCACAACTGTGCAACGCTCAATAAGGATGAGACCGTGCCGGGCTGCGGCACCATCACGCCCCTTTGCCCTTGAGACCCCGGTAAGTTCTCGTATTACCCCGGATAACACGAGAGGCTCGAATGCCCCAAGAAGCGTCCTGAGCTCATCGAAGAGGTCTATCTGGAATTGCGCCGGCATCATGAATGCATTGGCATCCAGGAGGATCTTCACTCGCTCAGGACCCCCATACCTATTAAACGCCAGCGTGCTCCCACCTGACGGCTGATTGCGATCCTTGAACCCAGTTCTGCACATACAGGACGTTTCAGCTGAATCTCAATGGTATCTTTTTTTGTATTACTGACGACACCTACCGTGACCGCCGTGCCGACAGAGAGCATCAGCGGCTCACTGTGTTTCAGGGGCTCAATGACGAGCTCACTTGTGGCACCCACGACCCGCTCCATCAGCGTAACCCGGCAACGGATTTTATCCCATACCGGCGGGAGCTTGCCCTCATGGCCTAAAACCTGTCCTGCAAGGGCATCGCTTTTTGTCAGGGCTGGATCGAGTTTTGTCCCGACTCCGAGGAGACCACCGGGTGTTGCCTCGGCAACCTTTTGAGATCCGGCATTGATTGATGTAATTTTTGTCGTGATTGGGATCCATTTTATCCTGTTCTCGATTTGCGTCTGCCTGCCTGGACGGATTTCTATATCGTCACCTTCGCGGAGGATGCCCCGGATAAGAGACCCCCCGACGACGCCACCCTTCACGTCTTTCCAGTTACAACCTGGTTTATTGACATCGAATGAACGGGCGATAAGCATTACGGGCTCGGCTTCTGGATCTCGTTCGGGTTCAGGAATTGTTGTATCGAGTGCCTGCACGAGTGCACTTATATTGATTCCTTTCTGGGATGACACAGGAATGATCGGGGCGTTCTCGGCGATTGTTCCCTTTATGAAGTTTTTGATTTCCCGATAATTATCGATCGCTTCTTTCTGGCTTACTACATCAATCTTGCTCTGGACAATCACGATATTTTTTATACCGACAAGTTCCAGCGCCATCAGATGCTCTTTTGTCTGTGGCTGCGGACATTTCTCGCTTGCAGCAATAACAAGCATGGCCCCGTCCATTAATGCCGAGCCGGAAAGCATTGTGGCCATCAGGGTCTCATGCCCGGGTGCGTCGACGAAGGAAATGGAACGGAACGGTACTCCCTTTCCACCGCAGGCCGGACAATCGGGACGGGTTGAAAAGGTATTATCCCCCTCACACTTCTCACACCGGTAAAAGGTTGCGTCGGCATAACCGAGACGGATTGAAATGCCGCGTTTAACCTCTTCACTGTGCCGGTCTGTCCAGGTCCCGGTGAGTGCATTTACGAGAGTGGTCTTGCCGTGATCGACATGACCTACGACACCAATATTAACGCTGGGAACTGTCACATCATGCAAATGAAATCGAACCTCCTTACTCAATATATAATGATCATACTTATACATAACCAGTGAGGGCACTCACCGGTGAAATTACGGTATTTTTCACATTTATCCATTAAAGCAGATTTTTTGTGAAGTATTATCAAATATCACGTTTCGGATAAATTATCGAAACGTTAAACATTTTTGATGGCTTATAGAGTCATGAGGACCTCTATGACGATGGAAAATGAGCTCTCACGCATTGGGATTTCCCTGCCCAAACACCTGCTCGATCGGTTCGACGAAATTATCAACTACCGGGGCTATTCTTCCAGATCAGAGGGAATCCGGGATGCAATTCGGAGCTATATCCAGCATTACAAGTGGATGGAGGATGTCAAAGGAGACCGACAGGGAGTAATAACGATGATCTACGATCACGACCAGCGTGGCCTGTTAACGATGCTTACCGACATTCAGCATGAATTCAAGGCAATAGTCCAGGCATCTCTTCACTCCCATGTCACCGAAAACCGTTGCCTGGAAGTGATCCTGTTAAGGGGAGACGGGACTCGAGCTTAAGGCACTGGCCGAACGCCTTATGGCGCAAAAAGGGGTCGAATCGGTAAAACTGACCACGATTGGATTGGAGGATTAACCTCCTCCTTCGCAGACTCTGGTCGATATTTTTCCATGCGTCCTGCAGTTCGCTGCCTGATGCAAATGCCCTCTCCTTTTCGATCACTTTCTTTGCGTCTTCAGCGATTGCGGATGTAGATTTCCCGGACCCGGATGCAGGAATAAGAGTATCACAGCGGTACAGGAGGTTGGTGCTATCGAGTTCAGCAAAGACCTCTCCCCGGACCGATTCGATGCGCATAACGATGCCAGTCGTTCCTGTCCTGGGATACCGTACCCGGATTCCCGGAGTGAGTTCTTCTGCTAACATACCTGAAAATGATGTTTTTCATGGTATAAAGGTATTATTACTGCGAGGTATTCTACATTCTAATTTTTTTGAGGACTGAGACAATATCCCGGGTAGTGCGCCGCGGCTCTCCCTGTTCGGGTGAAACTGGAAATCCGCGAAGTGCTGAAAAAATCCCGGATATGGCTTTTCCATGTGAAGGCCCATATCCTCCTTCGAGGACGAGTGCAAGCCGATGATCCGTTGTTTCCATCAGCATCGATGTAAGCACACCAAAATCGGCAGGAAACAATAACATACCACTTTTTGGGTCGTCGAAAAGGGCATCCTGGCCTGCAGACACGATAATTGCGTCAGGTCTGAACCGTTCGAGAGCTGGAATGAAAACTTCCTGGAAAACAAACCGGTAATCGGCGAGGGTGGATCCAGGCCGTAAGGGTGCATTTATGGTAAAGCCCTTGCCTTTACCTGTCCCTATCTCATCTACCCAACCGGAATAGGGAAAAATATTACCCTGATGGATTGAACAAAAAAGTACGGTATCCTCTGCGTAAAAAATTTTCTGCGTACCATTTCCATGATGAAGATCCCAGTCAATTATGGCGATTTTTCTGACACGATCAAGGGCTGCCCGAGCAGCAATTGCAACATTGTTAAAAATGCAAAAACCCATGGCCCGGTCAGGTTCAGCATGATGTCCAGGTGGACGTACGAAGGCAAAACAGGATTCGCCATCGATTGAACGATGTACCGCTTCAACCGCAGCACCAGCCGCACAGGACGCAACCGTAAACGTTTCTGCATCAACATAGGTATTCGGGTCAAGGAAATGCTGTCCCCCATGAGAGGAAAATTCACGGATCATGTTGATAAAAGACGGTGTATGGACCCTTGCGAGCACACTTTCCTGGGCACATACCGGTGCGATTATTGGAACTTTTTCAGGGACCCCGGTGAGAGCTGCCTGCAACCGGGCACTGCTCTCGTCATGGCTGTCCATGTCATGACGAGAGAAAATTTCCCCGTAAATCGCGGAACACCGGACCATAATCGTATTGTCAGTTATCAGTATGTGGTCAAAATGGTTGTCTCATTCCCGAAAGATACTAAAAAATTATGAGATCGTTACACCCTGCGTTACTGCAGATTCTGGAACCTCATACTCTCTTCCCGAGCTGATGATCTTGTATTTGCCATTCGCCTTTACCCCGTAGGGGTTTCCGGAAGTTGAATATGGTACGACAAATTCCCCGTTAATACTTGCCTGCTGGTATATGAACGTCCTTCCGGTGTCAGAAATCACCGGAACCTGAATAATACCTTCACCCCGGATATGCGCACCTTGAACGTATTCAAATATCTTGACATATTTCATGTCGGTCGTATTCGAGTTGAATACATTCGTTGGAGATTCATGCACCAGCCGGTAATGCCTTAATGCAGGTACGGTTTCGATGGGAAGTGTGATAGCGGGGCTCAATACCTCAGCATGATACCCTGCCGGTGCTCTGAGGTTATACTCAGTTGCACGGGTAAAGGCATCGGTTGCGTTTAATGCTTCCGCGTTGGTTATTACCGGAAGGGTGACCTGTGAAATACTCGGATCGGCATACTCTATATAATACGCACTTGTGGGATTTTTGAGTGAACCATCAAAATTATGGAGCCTTGAGATCATAGTGAGGTAATATAATGGTGTATTGAGAAGGACCGACTCGTAACCATTAAGATTCTGTGTTGGAGTAAGAAGGGTCATCTGGTAGGGATTTACCCCGGCTGATGTATTATACCATGTAGACATCGCCCAGAATTTTGTAGTATCCATCTCAATATCGGTGATCACATACCTTGTTTTGGCACGATCGAGGACCAGGTTTCCCTCTTCTTCAGATGTTGACATGAAGAAGTTCGCTGATCCCGTCGGGCCCGTTACACCCGCCTGGAATGGGTTGGCATTCGGTATACGTTTGGCAATGTAGGTAATCAGGTGCCCATAGTCCCACCAGGACATGACCCCGTATGCTTCTGCAGGGTACTGGAATGTTTTTTGATTGTAAATGGTGTAGTAATTCACTCCGGGATCCGGAGTATTATTCCCCATCCATTCAAGAGACTCTTTCCAGTCGGGATTCATCCGAATCGATTCCCCACCGGCATTTGCATAGTTGAGCGAGACTGATGTCAGTGCAAACAGAATTCCTAGTCCGACAGTAAGAATCAGGAATGTTACAGCAAGATAATCCGGGTGCGATGATATGGATCCTTTCTTTTGGGTTTTTTTCTGTTTTTTACTCTTTGATTTCTCCTCTTTTCTGGTTTCACCGGATTCATCGCTGTCTGTATCCGGAGATATCCTGGCTGCCAGCCTTCGGATATCGGGCCATCCTTTCTGGAAAGTAAAACTGACGCAGACAGCTGAGAGCAGGGCAATGTTTACAGCAAGATAATATTCATACCGGATATGCTGCCATGTCGATATCAGCATGACAAGTGACCAGACAATGGCAAAGATCTGATGGGGATGTTCATCCTTCAGATTATTATATATCATGACCAGTGCCCCTCCCGCCATCAGGATAAGTCCATAATTGAACGTCATCCATGCAAGATCAGGTGCCCAGCCCCGGGCTTCCTGGACAGTATTCGTGATTGGCTGCTGGCCGAAGAACGAGAAGAGTGAATAGATAAAAAGATCTGTACAATTGGGGGCTGGTGATGAGGAGTACAAGAGAAAATCCAATTCCACACCCGATGAGTATTGCAGGGAAATAATACCATATTTTCTCTTTGGTGAGGTGTGCGACGCCGTAAAGAAAAATCGTCCCGCCGATTAATGCCAGGTACGCGTATACGTGCCCGATTGATAATACAATCAGATTAACCCCGGGGTCTGGTAACCCGTACAGCAGGAGGCCGACGATCGCGATGGCGAAAATTACTGTGTTGATCACCAGCAGGTATTCACTTGTTTTGCCCCGGGCATCATCGATAATAAACTGGATTATGGTAAATATACCGACAATCATGGCAAAAAGGATCATTGTCGGCATGACAAACAGACCAAGGAGATACGCGATGCCGCAAATTCCCGATAACAGGAGAGTTGTTGTATAGGAACTGATGTTCTTCAGATCGATTTTTTTATCTTTTTCCGACAGGACTACTGTCATATAAAGGAGGCAGAAGACCGTGGAAAAAAGTACCTCTGCAATGTGGTGATCCATGTATCCATAGAGTGAACGGTAAAAGTACTGGCCTGATATTACGGCGATAAAACCAGAAGCCAGAAGACCGGTCTTCCAGTCACCACAGATTTTTCCGACAAAGTACATGATCCCCACGATCAGGGCCCCCATCAGGGGGGGGATCAGAAGACCTGTGCTTATGATTTCAGGTCGGGTGGTGGCGCCGGTTATCAGGCAAAAGATCGCAATGATAGTAGGGAAAAGCGGCCCCCAGGGAACAGACATCCCTGTTGGAAAATAGGTCATTGGATCAAACCATGCGTAGTTGGGGAAGTTTGCGAGGATCTGTTCAACCTGACGCAGATTATAAATCGGATCATCGCTGGCTACCATCGAGAGGATGTCTGTATTACCCATGGTGAGCATTGGGATTAGACGAAGCCACAGGGCAAAAACAGAAAACACAATAACCAGGCCGATAATCAGTTGGGTCCGGCGGTTTTTAAGATCAAAACGTACCATGAAATCAACCTTTCTTGGGTAATTGGTTTTAAATTAAGACCATTAATAAATTTGGTTGAAATTTCACGAGAATCTCCTGAATTTCTCCCCGTCCTGCAATAATTTTTCTGCCCGGCAGTTTTTGTAACCAGCAAGGTTTACCATCGCTACTGGAAATTATCCCCCAAACAAACACGCAGTCACATGAAAAAAGGTTATTTCATGCCAGTCCGCAGTGAAATAATTATAGAGGCCGTCTGTAAGAGGGACCTGGAAAAACCCGATATGCCATCATACCGGCTTTTGCATTCTAAGAGTCATCATCCCTGTTCATTTTTGAAGGCAGGTCAGTTATTCTTGCCGGTGTACCGATTGCAAGCTTGTGTGCCGGAACGTTTCGGGTCACAACCGCCCCGGCTGCAACCAGGGCTCCTTTCCCGATACAGACCCCGGGAAGCAGGGTAACATTCGCTCCTATCGCTGCACCGTCCATAATCTGCGGCCCTTGAAGTCCACCGATGCGGGTTGGAGGATACCGGTCATTTGTCAGAACAGTATTGGGACCGATGAACACGTTATTTCCGATGACCGTGTCAGTTGGAATGTAGACCATACTCTGGAGACTTACTTCGTTTCCGATTGTCGTTTTCCCTTCAATAACCGCTGCAGTCCCGATAGAAACCCGGTTGCCGATCCGGGTTTTTTCCCGAATCATGACATTATGCCCGCTCTGGAAATCATCACCAATAATGACATCGCAGTACATGATTGTTCCTGATCGGATAACCGCATTCTTTCCGATCAATGTTCCCGTGAAACCCGTCTTCCCGATCTTGTCTCTCGAAGGAAATCCAAGGGTGACGGGTTCAAAAATCCGTGCTCCTTCCCCGACCGTATTTATGCCATACCCCGTCATTCTACCGTCACACTCTTTGCAAGATTTTTAGGTTTGTCTACGTCCCTGTTTAAAGCAACCGCAGTATAGTACGCAAGAAGCTGAAGGACGACAAGACTCGTCAGTACCTGAAGGAAAGGATGGGTTTCAGGCAGGGGGATAAAAACATCCACAACATCGACAAGTTCGGAATCACCCTGTTCGCCAAGAGCGATAACGGGTGCTCCCCGGGCTTTCATTTCCTTAATATTGGATATCATCACCCCATATGTCTCTCCAGGCATACAGATGGCGACAACGGGAGTTTCTTTGGAGAGCAGGGCAAATGGTCCATGCTTCAGCTCACCTGCGGCGTAACCTTCAGCATGGATATAGGAGATCTCTTTCATCTTCAGCGATCCCTCAAGGGCCACAGGATAAAATGGTCCCCTTCCTACAAAGAAAATGCTTTGAGCACCACAGCAAAGCTTGACGGGATCGGAAAGATCCATGAGGAGCATCTCCTCTATCGGGCGGTGTCCGCTCAGTAACACGTCGGTGAATTCCCCATTCCGAAGGAAATTTGTTATCTGCATCAGGACCGCGAGTTGCCCGACAAAAGACTTTGTTGCGGCCACACTGATTTCAGGTCCGGCACGCATGAAAAGGGTAAAATCCGAGATCCTGCTGATGGAGCTGCCAAGTACATTTGTGATCGCAAGACTTGTGCAGTTATGCACCTTTGCCTGCTTTAGTGCGGAAATGGTATCGGCAGTCTCACCGGACTGCGAGATCCCTATTACAAGTCCTCTGACCGGCGGAGGAAAATATTTAAACTCGGAAGCGAAGTCGAGTCGTACCGGGATTGCGCAGGTATCTTCGAGAAGATACTTGAATATAAGCCCTGCATTGTATGAAGAGCCGCACGCGATCACAGTCACCGATTCTGCATTTTTAACGGATTCAGGGAGACTTTCACGGGTAATTGACCTGACCGAATTATAAAATGCCTGGGGCTGTTCATAAATTTCCTTGAGCATGTAGTGTGGAAAACCGCCTTTTCTGGTTTCCTCGCCGGACCAGTTTATCAGTTCCAGAGATCGCTGTACTGGTTTTCCTTCATGAAACAGCTCAATTTTTTCATGGGATATGCTGGCAATATCCCCGTCCTCAAGAAAAATTGCACGTTCCGTATAATCAATGACCGGTGTCATATCGGATGCGGCAAAAAATTCCCCGTCACCAACACCCAGGACGAGAGGACTTGCATAACGGGCTGCAATAACACGATCTTCACCAGTTGCAATGACCAGAAGAGCATAGGAGCCGCTCAGCATGGGTACTGACCTTCTGTACAGCGGAGAGGAGATCTTTTTCTGATGCGTAGGCCTCCTCCACGAGATGTGCGACCACTTCGGTATCAGTTTCAGATCGAAAAATATGTCCTCGTGAGATCAGCTGCCGTTTGAGCACCGCATAATTTTCGATGATTCCATTATGAACCACAGCGATGCTGCCGGAACAATCCGTATGGGGATGTGCATTGACATCGTTGGGAATACCATGTGTCGCCCATCGTGTGTGCCCAATACCGATCTTACCCTTGAGCCGGGTCGAGGAATCTGAAGAATCCGATATTCTTCCCTGATGTTTGTCCAGCTCGATACCCTCGTTGATTGTTGCAACGCCGAAAGAATCATACCCCCGGTATTCCAGTCTCTTAAGCCCCTCCACAATGATCGGAGCAGCTTCCCTACGGCCAACATAGCCGACAATGCCGCACACGTTATATCACCTTAGATTCATCAGGGAGGATCCGGGACAGGATCCTGCTCCCTCCCTCAATGGTAACATTATTGCCTATGATGCAGTTTGTGAAGATGGTGAACGGTCCTGCTGTGACCTGATCGCCAAAAACGGCACCAAATTCCGGTTTAATGACCTCCCCCTCGATATTCATAAGGTTTGCAGCGGCCGAAACAGTCGTGTGATCTGCAAGCCGGCACCCCTGTCCGGTGACGGTATCAATAATCCGGGAGTGAGAACCTATGGATGTATCATCCATGATCAATGATTTTCCGATAAACGTGAAGGGTTCTGCCCTGACCCTCGATCCGATGCTTGTGTTTGGCATGATGCAGCAGTTGGGACCGATATCGCAGTCATCGCCAATGATGACCGGACCTGTAATTACGGTATTGGGACCTATGGTGGTTCCCTTTCCAATCCTCACCGGACCATGAATGACTGTATGCCTGCTCAAGATCCCCCCGCGAGCCTCAGTCAGGTCTTTCAACAGCCTCATGTTCATTTTCAGCATGTCCCAGGGGTAAATTGCATCCTGCCAGTCATCAGCCACAACTGCCTTCAGTCGTTCTCCCGATGCGAGCATGGACGAGACAGCGTCGGTAATATTGTTCCCGGAAATGTAGGAAAAAAAGTCCTTTGATAGCGAAAAGATACCGGTGCTCACCATAAAACTTGGTGAATGCTCGGGCTTTTCGATGATACTGTTAACATACCCGTCTTTTAACAATACAACACCGAAGTTTGAAGGACTGGGATGCTCTTTAATCAGCATCGAATTCCTGATATCTTTTATTCTCCCTATGGACTGCGAATCGATGTAGTTATCTCCGGGCAGGAGGAGAAAATCTCCTTTAACATGTGATTTTGCACAATTGAGGGCATGTGCTGTTCCCAGCTGTTTATCCTGGACAACGACGGTGATAGGCACGTCGAGCTCGTTTAAAAACCGGATTACCTGTTCTTTCCGATAACCGACAACGACGACAATGTCCCGTATCCCGTTTTTCAGAAGTGCCTCGATAATATATCCGATGATCGGGCGGTTGGCCACAGGAAGCAAGGCCTTTGGCCTGCTTCTTGTCAGTGGCCGGACCCGTTTTCCTTCCCCTGCTGCTAAAATGACTGCCTGCATCCTTTTACCTACCGGATAACTGCATTTTCTCCTAGATACCCTGAAACATATGAACCGGGTGCAAACTGCGCGTTACTCCCGATCGATGTACCGACATTGATGGAGCAGTTGATCCCGAACTGAACACCATCGCCTATCACTGCACCAAATTTTTTCCTCCGGGTATCTTTCCCGCAGACCCTGACATTGGCATGATCATGCCGAAGATTAGCAATTTTCGTTCCCGCACCAAAATTGCAGCCCGTACCGATAATTGAATCGCCTATGTAGTTGAAATGCGGTATCTTTGTCCCGGCCATAATGACGGAGTTTTTCAGTTCGGTACAATGGCCTATATGGCAATCATCACCGATACCGGTTGCGCCACGGATATAGGCATGAGGCCCTATACGGCAATTCCTGCCAATGATGCAGGGACCTTCGATATATGTCCCGGATTTTATCACGCTTCCCTCCCCGATCACAACGGTGCCGTGCATCGATACCCCCTCCTCAACGGTCCCTCTGATATCAGATTCAAGACCGCCCATCAGTGAAAGATTTGCTTCAAGCATGTCCCACGGGTTTCCAACGTCCATCCAGTACGATAACAGATGGGCCTTCAGTTCCTTGTGTGCGATATATCCGGAAAGGGCATCGGTGAGTTCAAGTTCCCCCCTGCTTGAAGTCTGCACCCTGTCTACGGCATCGAAGATGTCCGTATCGAAAAGATATGCTCCGGAATTGATCATGTCCGATTTCGGATGGGGGGATTTCTCCTCCAGCGAAATCACCAGACCCTTGTCTACTACAACAACTCCATAATCTCCCGGATGATCGGTCGTACTCGTGCTCATGCAGGGTGGTTGACATTTGCGAAGATCGGCAATATCTGTGCTTTTAATAATCATGTCTCCATTCAATAACAGAAATGGTCCTGTAACAAGATCGCGGACTGATCGCACGGCATCAGCAGTCCCATGCTGGTGCCGCTGAGGAGCATACCTGATACGGATCCCCAAATCCGATCCATCGCCGAAATGTTTTCGGATCTCCCGTTCCCCGTAGCCAACAACAAAAACAAAGTCATGAATTCCTGCATCGCGTGCGGCAAGAACGAGGTGCTCCATCATGGGGCGGTTCGCAAGGGGGAGCATAACTTTTGGACGCATTGCTGTAAGGGGGCGCATCCGTCTCCCCTCTCCCGCAGCGAGAACGACACATTCCATACGTAAACTCGCACTACAACACTTAAGCAGTTTTCCCCAGCTTCATCATGTTGCGCCCCTTCTCGAGTAACTGCCTGGTTTTCCGGAGGTTTTTTCCTTCCGCGGTAATCCGGATTTTAGGCTCGGTGCCACTCGCACGGATCAGGCACCAGCCGTCCTCTTCAACAATCCGTATTCCGTCTGTTGGTCGCTCTGCACCCAGTGCACTGACGGTTTCCTTCGCAGTCTCGCAGATAAATGACTCCCTCAGGACCGGATAGGAGGGCATTGCATCAAGCACCTGCGATATGTCCCATTCAGATGCAATCTCGCAGAATAATGCAGCAGCAAATGGGCCGTCAGGGCAAAACGAGATCTTCGGAAAAATCCATGCACCTGATGGTTCACCCCCGAAATCTCCCCATGTCAGGAGTTCTTCGGATACATACGTGTCGCCGACAGGCGTGCGTCTGACATCAGCAATCTCCTCAATGATCATCGAGGCATCGCTTGTTGTAACGACACGCTTTGCATCAAGATACTGGGCAAACAGCATAAGAAGATGGTCACCGTCTATGTACCGTCCCTTGCCGTCAAATGCCATCATACGGTCAGCATCCCCGTCGTGAACAACGGCGCATTCTGATCCGGTTTTTTTCACCATCTCTCCGACATACCCGAGATGTTCTTTTAAAGGTTCTGAAGGCCGTGCGAAATGGCCGGATGGATTGCAGTTGATGCATACCGGCTTCGCACCTCCTTCAGAAAGGAGGTCAGGTGAGAGTACGGAACCTGCACCGTTGCCACAGTCAACTACCACCGAAATTCCGGATTTTATACAGACGTTATCCAGAATCGCATCTTTATGGAGTGGCAAAGCATCTGTTGATATATCGCGTCCCTGATCCCGCCAGTCTGTCCAGCTCGGGGTTTTCAGGAGTTCCTCAGTTTCTGCCTGCTGGATATTGGTAAATGATGAACCGTCCGGGTTGAACAGTTTCAACCCGTTGTACTCCTCAGGATTGTGAGATGCAGTAATCATACACCCGGCTTTCACGATACGGGTTGCGTAGGCAACAGAGGGAGTAGGGGTAATCCCTGCAACATGTGCTGTCCCACCTCCCCCCATGATACCGGATATCACGGCATGTGCAAGGAGCGGGCTTGTTGTCCGGGTGTCCATTCCGACAAGAATATCGGAAGACCGGGATGCCAGTACCCCCCCAATCTTCAAGGCTGTATCAAGAAGTGTCTGATCGAATTTTCTTCGTATCCCCGAGGACCCGAAAAGCATGCTAGATATATTGGATCTCTCTCAAAAAGAGTTTACCTTACATTCATGAAGACCGGGTCTCTCTTCCATGGGGTTTCTGCTCAGAGGAGGATCTATCTGTATCACCTTTAGCAGGTACCAAAGGGACACCAGAGCTCAATCTGGTTTAACCTCGCGATTCCTGCGGTAGAAGGACCAACGCACAATACCCTTTTTGTGTCTTTATAGTTCTGAACGATATTACCTGTGTCTGGTGAAGAAATACCTTCGCCGTTTATGATAATCACCTCAGCATTTTCCGGATCATCAACAACAGATCCTCTCAGCGATGTCTCTAAAGACGGTATACTTCCGACGCAGAAGATTCTTTTTCCTTGTATTTCGCATTCAAGTTGTCTGCGACAGTCATTGTGAGCTGTTGCCTGACAGGAATGAAGAACTCTCGAAAGACAAAAGAACCCTGCGGCGACATTGATAATCGAGCAGGCGGCAGCCCGCGTCGGAGGTGTATCAAGGGCAGCATCGAACATATACGAGATTTTTGTCTTTGCCCGGATCGGATCCTGGGTAATAAATTCAGCACTCCTCCCCCCGAAAACCGCCACCATGCAGACTCCACGGTCATACTGGCAATATACTATGTCCGGATTGACATCCATCACAACACTGCCTTCTTCACATCCGCTGTTTCTTAGCAGGACGTCGATTTTTTTCACCGAATCAGTCACAATATCCATACCTAATCCTCATCTCTCTCAATGAGTATAACCCTGGCAGGAGACCCATCCAGTCCCTTAAGTCGCAGAGGAAGTGCCACCATTTCATAATCCCCCTCCTCGATACATGAAAGATCGAGGAGCTCAATAATCATGCAGTTACAGGACAGAAGTGTACGATGGACGGTTCCATCCCCCTGGCAGGACTCAATGGAGGGAGCATCAATACCTGCGCATTTCATTCCACGTGCGGCAATTGCGCATGCGGCATCCGGAGAAAGTGACGGGTAGTCCTCCTCATACAGGTCAATCCCGGAATATGATGTTTTCAAAAGTAACCTGCACACCCCATCCAGATGCTGCCTTCAGGTGGCTGGCCGTGATTAAAGGACCTTCACCTGATAGGTCGAGTACCCGGCATTCTCCTATGAGATGAGAAAGGGGAATGGAGTCAATTGTGATACCCTGTTTGAGATAATGAGACGGGGCATCGATGTGAGTACCGGTATGAGTGCTCAGGTGCAGGTCACTGATCAGGTATTGACCGCGGTCCTCCTGGCGGAATGTGGGATGAATATCTCCCGGGATATACGAGCATGCCCGGAGAAAGTGGACGGGAGATGTCAAAAATTTTCACGATTCTCCGCTGCCTTCCCACCCATGTTCTCCGATCAGGGGTACGAACCTGACCCCCCCGTGGAGTTCCTGGGAGATATTACCCTTATGACTGGTGAGAACAACCAGTTCCTGAACCTCCCGTCCCCCTACCGGGGCCACCAGTCTTCCGTTATCCGCCAGTTGTCCAAGAAGCGGTTTGGGAACTGACGGAGTCGCAGCCGTTATAATAATCCCATTGTAGGGTGCATTTTCAGGATACCCGAGCGTACCGTCAGTTGTTATGATCTCAACATTCGAAAAACCGAGAGATGTCAGGTTTGACCTGGCAAGATCGGCAACGACAGGGATCCTCTCGATGGAAGTGACTTTCTTTACAAGATTCGCCAGAATTGCAGACTGATATCCACATCCCGTTCCAATTTCGAGCACACTATCATCCGGCTCAGGCTTGAGCAATTCAGTCATGAGTGCCACGATATACGGTTGGGAGATGGTCTGTCCGTTTCCAATAGGCAATGGACTGTCCTCGTATGCAGACCGATCGTAGGGCGGGGGGATGAACAGATGGCGGGGAACCTCACGCATTGCGGCAAGGACCCGGGGGTTCCTGATACCGCGGGCTTCAATCTGGCGATCTACCATCCGGTTTCTTTCCTCATATCGCGGATATCTTTGCATTATATCACTCTTCAGAACCCTGCTTTTTCTGCCTCATCAATGGAAGCATCGATCTGTTTTTGTAAAGCTTCGGGGAGTCCTGCGATCTTTACGTCAAGGAACCCTCGTATTATCGTTGCAGTTGCTTCATCCTCGTCAAGTCCTCGTGACATCAGGTACTCTATCTCGTCTTTTGCAAGCTTGCCCACGGCGGCTTCGTGAGAGAGCTCTGTACCGACAACGGATCCCTCAATTTCCGGAATGGCATATATCACGCCGTCCTTAAGAATCAGTCCCTTGCATTCAAGATGCCCGCGTGTTCCGGCGGTTTTTCCATTGATATGACCCCGTGATATGATAGTGCCGCCTTTGGTTATGGCCCGGGTGATCAATTCAGCACTCGAACCCGATCCCTCAAGAATAGCCCGGGAACCGATATCCATAAATGAACCCTGAGTAGAGATGACGACACTGCTGAATCGTGCTACGGTATTGATCCCTTTCAGTGTGGCGGTGGGGTACATCTGGATTTTTTTCACGGGCTGCATACAGACATAGTTGGAAAGAAATACCCCGTTATCTTCTACAATCGCTGCACTTCTTGGATATACTTCAATATTCTCGCTCCAGTTATGAATCATCGTGAAACTGATCTTGGCATCTTTTTTTACGAAGAACTCTGAGATCCCATAATGAGCACCACCTTTACCCACGTGCTCCCCGCTGGTGCACCCTGAAATGATATGGAGCTCAGCGCCCTCTTCTGCAATGATAATATTATGGACATGCTGGATCTGTTCCCGCCCGAGATAGAGACATGCCTGGATCGGGAGGATGTTATTTGAGCCTTTGTGGGCGAGGATGACGTACCCCTTCGGGTCTTTCTGTGCTGCAACATACCGGGTAATTTCATCTTTTTCCGGCGATACAGCTTTCCAGAGATACTCCTTAAGGCCATCATATTTTTCCATGGCCTTCTTAAACGAGAGAACTTCTATTCCCTGCTCGGAGCATTCAGCCTGGACAACGTCCTGGTCCATCTGGAGGTAACTGCCACAACGGTTTTTCATGGCAAGGTCGATTCCAACCTGAGCGACGCGATCCTGATCAGCTTTTGAGAATTCAGGATCTTTCACTGGTGACGGCATTCGAGGCACTCCTTATATCCGCGTAGCTTGATATCTTTTAAAATTTCCCGTGGATTCCCGTGACATTTGATCTCTCCATCGCACATCACATGTCCCTTGTCGGCATCGATATAGTCAAGAATAAATCCTGTATGGGTAATAACAAGTCCGCTTTTCCTGCGTTTGATGAGATGTTTCTCCTTCTCCAGGAGTGATCCTATCGCGGTTCCAATGAGCGAGATATTTTCAAGGTCAACCCCGCTTTCAGGCTCGTCAAGCATCACAAAGTCGGGGTTCTGGATCATGAGCTGCAATACTTCACTGCGTTTGATCTCTCCACCGGAAAATCCCTTATTTATGTCACGTTCCAGAAATTTATCCATATGAACCGATCTGGCAAGCTCAGTAATGTTTTCATCCTTGTTCCGTGAAATTGCGGAGAGCATTTTCCCGAGCTTCAATCCGGAAATTGTCGGGGGACGCTGAAAAAGCATGCCTATTCCCCGTTGTGCCCGTTCATGGGCTTTCATCGCCGTAACGTCCTCTCCCTTGAATATGATTTTACCGGTTGTAATCGCATAACTGGTAAATCCCATTATGGTCATCAGGAGGGTAGTCTTACCTGACCCGTTGGGACCAAGAAGAACATGCGTCTCTCCTTCTTCGATGTGGAGGTTTATATCATGCAACACTTCTTTGTCGCCTACCTTCACATGCAGATCTTCGATATGCAGCATAGATTAATCGTAGAGAATATGTCGATTGCTGCATTAAACGCTTTTCAAGCTACCAAAAAGGCAAAACCGTTCCGCATTCTTTAACACATTATCTGGTGATGTACTCAAAGGACCGTTCTTCATGAACCCCGGAAAAATTTTCGACAGGGAGGGTAAGGAAAGGATAAGGAAGGGTACAAAGAGTGCAAAGAAAGCAGCGATTTCCTGTGAACCAGATGAGATCTCTCCATTTCTAAACCGCATCATATGTGCAGATGCCGTCCGGGCCCTTTCCTGTATGCCTGACGGATCCATTGATCTGATTATCACGTCGCCTCCCTACAATTTTGGGCAATCGTACGCACAGGATTCCCGGAATGATACGCACGAATGGAATACTTATTTCGAAAAACTCAGGTCGGTATGGTGTGAATGTGAGAGGATACTCAAGCCGGGCGGGCGGATGGCGGTGAATGTCCAGCCTCTTTTTTCAGATTACATTCCGACCCATCACTTTATTTCACACCAGTTGCTGGATCTCGGACTCCTCTGGAAGGCGGAGATCCTCTGGGAGAAGAACAATTATAATGCAAAATATACCTCCTGGGGAAGCTGGAAATCTCCATCGATGCCATATTTAAAATACACCTGGGAGTTTATTGAGGTCTTTGACAAGGAGACTCATAAAAAGGAAGGACGTCGGGAGGATATCGATATCACAGCGGATGAATTCAAGGAGTGGGTGCTCGGCAAGTGGTCGTTTCCCCCGGAAATAAGGATGAGAGACTATAATCACCCGGCGATGTTCCCGGAGGAAATGCCACGGCGGCTCATAAAACTTTTCTCCTATAAAAATGATATCGTCCTTGACCCGTTTAACGGTGCCGGGACAACAACACTTGTATCGCGAAAACTCAGACGCCGATTTATTGGAATTGATGTATCTCTGCAGTATTGTGATACGGCATTGGAGCGATTAGATACGCTTGAAAGAGATGGAATTGTTTATTCTCCGGAATATCCCTCACCCGAAGTTATTGTCCTGCCGGCCGAAAAAGGAGCTGATTAAAAAATGTAGGTCATTCAGTCGGGCAGGTTCTTTTTTATGTAATCATACACACCTTTCCTGTCATATCTGCGTTCGAAAATATAATCGTGGATAACTGCATATTTTTCATATTCTGTCAGGAGTTGCCGGTAGGAGGTTAACCGGCTGTTATAAATAGACAGAAGCGTTGTGTATGCCGAGACATGGGAATTATATTCCAGGATATTGTCAGAATTTCTCAGTTGGTCAAGATTTGACTCCATTTCACTGAGTCTTGATTGTTTTGCCATCAGATCCTCGTTAAGTATTTTGAGCTTCGATGCCAGTTCCCTGAGTTTCTGATCGGTGATAAGATACTTATCATGGATAAACTGTGTTTCATTCCCGCTGCTGTAGAGTTTTGTTCCATTACCGATGATGATAATTATCGGATATGAATGAAGTGTCAGGTTGCCTTCCAGTTTATCAGTTGGCTCGCCGATAAATGAATAATTGGTCGTTTCAATGAACGCATATCCTGTTTCTTTGTAGCGATAGTCGTATGAACCGACTCCGACCGCCATATGGGCCTCTGGCTCAAATGACAGGAGTGCAACCGAATAACCTTCACGTGCCAGCAGGCCTGCCAACAGGAGGCTTTTGTCATCACAATCCCCTGCGCCATCAACGACGGTCCTCAGCGGGACTTTTGCAAAATCCTGTTTCAGAGGTTCATAACGAAGAGACTGGACATAGACTGCGGTCAATTCGAGATATTCGTCATCTGAAAGGTTCTGGAGCTGTCGGACTCTCCTGAGTTCGTTGATGAGATCTGAAAAAACCTGTCCCTGATCGGGATCACTTACCATTGCACGATATATGTCTGCAATCTGAATTGAACCGGAACCATCCTTTGAGGGTGATGTCAGAATTCCCTGTGGTTTCGTTTTTTCCAGAAAGGAAATGTTTACGGGAACCAAAAGATTTACTACCATATTTTCAAAAGGGAATGATTGTGAAACAGTTACACGGGGTGATTGAGAGTCTGATTCTGACAGATCAGGCAGTATCGGGGACCTCGCCGCCGGTGGGCTGGAAAAAATGAGCCCGGGCATCAAATTCGCAGCGAGAATAAAAATAAGGATCAGAAAAATACCGGTAAGATATTTTATCCACTGATTCATCATTTTCAACACCCTATATTTTCCCCCGTTCAGGAATCACAGAATTTCAGTCGAAATGTGCGAATGATTCGATGATATATGTGGGGTTTATTTTTGAGTTGTTTAACGTATCCTCACGATATTTTCCCGTTCTGACGAGAATACTTTTCATACCAATATCGTTGGCTCCCCCAATATCAGTGATGATGTCATCACCAATCATCGCCACCTGATCAGGTTGAAGGGACATATCCTTAAGAGCACTATTAAAGAATGCTTTCGAGGGTTTGCCGATAACTGTTGCTGACTTCCCGGTTGCGAATTCAAGGGCACATACGAACGGTCCTGCTGATAACGAAAGACCGTCCGGGCTCATCCAGTACCTGTCCTTTTCAAGCGCAATCAATTCTGCTCCATTCATGAGATGGCGGAATGCTGCATTGAGGCTTCCATACGTGATTCTGTCACCGGCATCGCCGATGACAACACATCCAATCCGGTCCTGCTCTCCGAAGGAGCCGCCGGCCTCAAAGTCCTGCTCTACATCTTTTGTAACAAGCAGGCAACATGGTTTTTTCCCGGAATTTTTCATGTAAGCAAGAGCTGCGACGGGTGGAGAAAAAATATCCTCTTCCTGAATAAGAAATCCCATTTTTGCCATTCTTTCTACGATGGTTCTCCGACTTTTTCGTGTCGTATTGGACACAAAACGAAACCGGTAGTGTCTTCTCCTGAGCAATTCGAGTGCCTCGTGCGCTCCTTCAACCGGGGTGTCTCCGGTGTAGAGGACACCATCGAGATCGATAAGAAATCCCTTGATGTCCTTCATGTAACCCTCCCCAGAAACCCGATCGGTACTACAATATGCTGATTCGTTCAGTATTGATTATTTCCTCCTGTTATCAGATCCGGGCCTTTTATGAGACCTCAGGACACAGGAATGGCATTTCTCAAACCGTTAATCCTGTACGGTTTTTTTCCAGAAATCGATTACATGAATTTTTTGTAAAAAAGATCGACCATTGATTGTCAGACGCATCTGACTGAATTTACTTTCACTCCACGCGGCCGGATGTATAAATCCCGGGTGCCGTTTGTATAGTAAGATAATGTCAGCAATACATGCCCCCTCACGGATCGGCAACCTTTGGCAGCAGCGTATGAAAGGAATGCGGGAATACGAGGTTGTCCGTGACGGAAATGTGTTTGGAAGCAGTTTTACAAATGGTTTTGTTTTTTCATCAGAGTATGTTAAGGCGCGCCAGTACCTTGATGAACTGGTTGTCAGGTACCAGCACATTCCCTTTGATGAGGTCTTTTCAGGAAGTGAAATTTTCAATCAGGACGGTGTCTGTTTTTTACAAAAAAGCTGGAATCCTCTTAAGGTCACCACTCTGGATAATAACAAATTACGGTCGGAAATCCTCAATGACCTCACTCTTGTGCATGGGATCGGGCTGAAGACGCAATCACGATTGAAGTCAAAAGGATACCAGACCCTGGCAGACCTGACTCAGCACCCGAAGTTCCGGTCACCCTCTCATGAAGTTCTCAAATGCCTCAAAGAAGGCAGTTCTTTGGAAATTATGGATTTAATCGGTTGCCGGCATACAAAATCCCATCCCTGTGTTCTTGGGATTGCCGGACTCCACGAACCGGACGATTTTGTATTTCTTGACATTGAAACCCTGGGGCTTTTTTCCCGTCCAGTCATCCTCTTTGGTATCGGTACCGATTGAGAATGGCGGTCTTGCTGTCCACCAGTACCCTGGTACGCGATATCAATGAGGAACAATCGGCTCTCACAGCTACTCTCGACCACCTGTCAGGGGATCGGCCGGCACTGATCACGTTCAATGGAAAATCATTTGACGTTCCTTACGTTGCAGACCGGCTTGCCTATTATGGTATGAGCCCCCTTGAGGGGATTCCCCATTTTGATGTACTCCATTTCAGCCGCAGACGATGGAAGGATCATCTCGCATCCCTCCGTCTCACTGCACTTGAAACAGAAGTTCTGGGCATCTGTCGTGATGATGACATTCCCGGGCAGATGGTACCGGAATTCTACGAAACCTATCTGAGGACCGGAAATTGTGGCCCCCTCGTCCCGATCATAAAGCACAATAAACAGGATGTGGTGTCGCTCGCCTTACTTTTCTTCAATCTGCTGGAGGAGTTTTATGGCTGTCGCTGACATCATCCGTCTCCTTCATGTGAATCCCGTGTACAGGAGCCGGGCAGTTCATACGGAAATAACCGAACCGATACCCCCAAGGTACGGAACACTGGATACACCTCTTGATGATACGCTTGAATCGTACCTGAACCAGAACCGGATACACCTCTATTCCCACCAGTGTGAGGCACTTAATTATCTTCGAACCGGGAAGAATGTGATAATAACCACGCCCACGGCCAGCGGCAAGACACTTGCATTCAACATTCCGGTTTTTGAATGCCTTGGGACAGACAACGAGGCACGTGCATTATACCTTTATCCGACCAAAGCCCTCTCAAACGATCAGCTCGTGACGCTGGAGCAGATGACCCGGTTCACCGGATTATCCGTAAATCCGGCAATCTATGATGGGGACACCCCGCAGTCAAAACGAGCGGCGATCCGTGAGAATTCGCGGGTGATTATCTCCAATCCTCATGAACTTCACCAGGTACTCTCCTGGCATTCGAAGTGGCGCCCTTTTTTCTCCAACCTGAAATTTATTGTCGTCGATGAGGCGCACCGGTACAGGGGGGTCTTTGGATCCCATATAGCATTATTGTTACGGAGGATTGATGCGACTGTGCCATCATTACGGGTCATCACCGCAGTTCATTCTCTCGACTGCAACTCTTGCCAATCCCACTGGAGTTCGCTGGCAAGCTGACCGGAATGCCATTTGAGCTCGTCAATGAGGATGGTTCTCCACACGGCAGAAAACACTTTATCCTCTATAATCCGTTTTACGATGGTATCGGTGAACGCTCAACATACCAGGAGACAAAGGATCTCCTGGTATCCTGCGTGAAAGACAATCTCCAGACGCTCTGCTTCACCGGTTCCCGGAAAATGGCAGAACTTGTAACCCTCTGGGCACGGGAAGATATCCGTCGTTCATCCGAACGTCTTGCAGAGTCCATATCGGCTTACCGTGCCGGCTATCTTCCGGAAGAACGACGGCTGATCGAATGCAGATTGAAGGAAGGTTTGGTGAAGGGTGTAGTATCGACCAACGCACTTGAACTTGGGATCGATGTCGGATCACTTGATGCCGTTATCATCACCGGGTATCCGGGAACCATTATGTCGACCCGTCAGCAGGCCGGACGGGCCGGGAGAAAAGGCGGGGATTCGCTCGCAGTCCTCGTTGCATCGTCAAACCCACTCGACCAGTATTTCATGCATCACCCGCAGAATTTTTTCAGTCGTTCACATGAACATGCAATTATCGATACCGGAAATCCGTATATTGTTTCCGGACACCTGCTCTGTGCAGCTGCCGAATTGCCTCTCCGTGAGGAGTCTGACAGGGAGTATTTCGGGGAGTCATTTACCGGTTTTCTTCCTGATCTTGAATCCATTGATCTCATCAGAAAGACAAATCGCGGATGGGTGTATTCCGGGAGAGGGAGGGCTGCAGATGCAGTGAGACTGGATGGCCTTCCCGGCTCCACGTTCCGGATCGTATGCCATGGCAGGCTTCTCGAGACAATGGACCGGGCGCAGGCCTACCGTGAGGCACACAAGGGGGCGATCATGCTCCATCAGGGAGAGACGTATGTGGTCAGCGAAATGGATTTGGGTAATCATACTGTCAGGGTTACTGAAACAGACGTCGATTATTATACGCAGCCCCTCAAAAATATTGATCTGTCCGTTATTGAGATCCTGGAGACCAGATTGATATCCGGTGCACGGTGTGCATTTGGCGAAGTTGAAGTAACTGAACAATATACCAGTTACAAGATAAAACGAAAAGACACCATCATTGGTGTTGAGCCCCTTGATCTGCCACCGATTACCTTCCGCACAAAGGCATTCTGGGTAATCCCGGAACCGGATACCGAACAATGCGTTATTCGTTCAAATCTCGATCTTACCGGAGGGCTGCATGGTGCGGAACATGCAATCATTGCTCTCCTGCCCCTGCATGTAATGTGTGATCGCTGGGATATCGGGGGTTTGTCGTCACCTGCATTTGGAGAGAACTGCGAACCCACAATCTTTGTATATGACGGTTACGAAGGGGGGATCGGACTTGCCGAGAAAGCTTTTGAGATTCTTCCTGAGGTATTTTTGAGTGCGTATGAGCTGATTACAGATTGCAGATGCGACAAGGGGTGTCCGTCCTGCATCTATTCACCCAAATGCGGAAATGATAACCAGCCCCTGGACAAGGAAGCTGCAAAACTGATCCTTGGGGATTTGTGTAAACCCCTCCAGGAAAAAGGGAAATGTACCGAATTATCCTCAGAACCCGGGCAGGCATTCCCATGATTCTGAATTTCTTTAATCTACCAGAATCACCCTGTGTTCAGGTTGTTCCGGCCCATCATCGTCAAATATGAACAGGTCATCTATTCCCGAATGAAGTTCACGTGCAATATCGTGTGCGAGCCGGAGCGAGGGATTATACTTTCCCTGTTCCAGAAAGACGATTGTCTCCCTTCGCACGCCGACTTTTTTTGCGAGATCATCCTGGGTGAGGTCCAGGCGGCTACGGTATTCTTTCATTCTTGTCCGCACGGGAACACACTCCAAAGAATGTTATTCAACATCCCCTCTTCCGGAACAGATACATCTGATAGATCACAGCGGAGAGTGCGAGCACCATCAGGATCAATCCCGAAGGGCACCCGGTGTTCCCATTCTGAAGATGCCCAAGACATCCAGCCAGAAGAGACCGAACGTGAATAAAGCACCTGTCAGCCATGCATACGATAATCCATATGCGCCAATTTTTTTCGATCGCTCATCGGATTCCGGATTATCACCATACCTGTTGTTCCGGATAATACCAGTAAGAAGGAAGGTAATTCCTGCCACAAGAAGGATAAGTCCTGTGATTGCTTCACCGGAGGTTATGATCATAAATACGATTCCGCTTATGACCATCAGCGCCCCAATAATGATACGATAAAAATTTCTTGGTTTCATTGGAATCACTTGTTTATGTTATTTATTTCTAACATTCATGGATATTAATGTTATCTATTTCTAACATTCCTGTTAAAACGGACTTGACTAGTGGAAGATTAATAGACAAAAAAAAAGAAATTTATTCCTCAATAGTTGAACGGACCGAGAGGAAGACCGGCCCACGGACATCGACCTTCTTATTATTATCCGTGACCGATCTCATCGCAAATTCATCAATTTTCAGATTAATATCGCTGGGGAGTTTTGCCATCTTTACCTGGACGATTGTTGACTTTTTGCAGCGGGCAGCCTCTTCAATCCGTGCGGCTGCAAGTGCTGATACAGCAGAGAGATAGGTAATTCCGGTGGATACCCCTTCAGTGCGTACCTGTTTCCATTTTTCAGCGTCCGGAACACCGAGAATCGAACCATCATGAACAAATATTTCATTGGAACAGGCAGGACCGCAGAGTTTTGCATTGGACTCAGGTTCTTCGACCGACACCTTCACCTTTGAACCCCCGAGAACGCCCTCCCAGGCATCAAATGTACACGGACCCTGTGCCGTTGCATTTGCAGTGGCAACCCGGGCTATGGCACCAGCCAGTATTTTTCCTTCAGGGGAAGAAGGTTCTTCACGCATCATTACGGCACGAGAGATTTCCTGATCTGTCAGAACATGGGGAAAGAACTGGGGGTAACAGAGTTGGCGGACATCATTTGCGTTGTAGGCGATCATTGCAAGGCGTTCCACTCCGAGCCCAAGGTTCATGACAGGGACACCGATGCCGTATTCAGCGAGAGCCGAAGGAGAATACATGCCAAATGTGGCGACCTCCACCCACCCATGCACCGGATGGCGTGCATACACCTCTGTCTGGGTATCCGGCATATAGTATTTGGAGCGTTTCTCATCCGGCTGGAACCGGAAATCAGTGTACCCGAATGCGGAGAGGAGGGCCATACTTACGGCTTTTCCATCTTCGTTGGTAATATCCTCACCGGCGACGACACAGGATGCAGAATGGTAGGTCATTAATCGTGTGGGCCCTTCGGCCTGTTCGCGCCGGAAGCAGCGGTCGACAGAGAAAAGCCGGAGTGGCAGGGGTGATCGATTCCAGATGCTGCCGAGAGTAATAAACCAGCCACTGGTCATGTGGCTGCGCAACGTGTTGCGCGAGGACTCTGGAACCAGGTCCCGGAATTCCGGGAAAACTGCTTCAAGAATATGTACGACCAGGGCATCGTCTACACCCAGTACTTTTGCCAACTCAATGGTAAGCTCGTCACCATCGATCTCGGATTTTTTATACGCATGGAGTGTCTCCCGTAGTCGTTCCTCGGTCTCCTTTGTCATCGGGGGATACCTGGACGGATGAGGCCCCTGACCTGCAGGCACAGAATCGGCATGGACAAGCGGTCGCGTGTGACTTACGAGGATCTCGTTAATCTCATCAAGCTGCTTCCGGGCGATCCCTACATTCGGCCTGGGCAAACCACCGATATAGAACACCCGGTCAAGTACCGCCATTGCCTCAGGACCAAACTGGCGGTAGATATCTTTTTCTTCAATAATAACCGGGTTTTCTGCTTCATCAAATCCAAGCGAAAGGTATGTCTCCCGCAGCCGGTTAATCGTGGCGAAGATCGGGTGTTCAACAGCCCGCTTATAGCGCAGGTGCGGGTATTTCGCTTCCTGTCCTGATGGAGTCAGGACCGAGGGTCCCTCATGCCATGCCCCTTCGAAATTCTCATGCGTTTTTCGTTTCCATTCCTCAGGATTGAATTTCATGTCTCACGCTCCAGGCAGACCACTCTGCCTCAGCACATTTTCATCTCTGATCCGGTAGTCGCATGCAGATGCGATCTTTTCAGCAAATGAGCGCACTTCCTCATGCTCCGGCATATTATCCCGTATCAATCGCTTTCTACTATATCCCAGATACATATATCCCTTTACTTCAGCGAACATCGGGCCTGAATCCTGTAGTAATGCTGCGTACCGTTCCGGTGTAAAATCGTTTAATCCTTTTACAAGGGTAATTCTAATCGCAGACCGGCGTGAGTTGAGGAGATGGAGACTTTCTTTTATCTCGTTCCCAGTAATCCTTACGGGGGCAACAGACCGAACGGTAGGTTTCCTTATCCGGTGCGTCAAGTGATACGTACATCTGGTACGGGTGGCAGCGTGCAAGAATGTCCGGATTTGTACCGTTGCTTACAAGAAAAGTTGTATATCCGGTATGGTTAAAAAGATCGATTAGTTCAGGCAGACTGCCCGGTACAGGGTTGGTTCGCCAGAAAGCGAGATCGCTATATGTTTTGGTTCAAGGGCTTCATGCCAGTGCTCATCAGTCACCGTATTATCAAGGACTGCATTATACCCGGCAAGCGCCTTTTTTTGCAGTTTGTGTATGCCAGCCAGTATTGTCTGGGGGGAGCACTCTTCTTCTTCAGGAATTTCATGTTCAAATGATCGCCAGCAGAAACGGCATCGCTGGTTACATCGCAGCGTGGGAGTCATCTGGACGCAACGGTGGCTCGCAATACCATAGAACTGGTGCTTGTAGCACATGTTTCCGCCGGTAAGTGCCCGTTTGCACCACATGCAGGGCTTAAGCGCAGCTGATGATGCCGGTGAAAAAAACTGGTATCCCTGCCTGCGCAGAGCCTCACATGGTGCTGATGGCATCGATCCCCAGTGTTTCGAGGGATTCTTTCAGCGTATTCTGCACTGCCTTTACCAATGTCAACCGTCGATCTCTGATTTTTCCCTCGCTTTTCAGGACCTGCTCAAAATGATAAAACGTGTTGAAGATATCGGCAAGTTCACGGGAATAGGTGGCAAGTACATGCGGATGGAGTTCAGTCGCAACTTTTTCGATTACTGAAGGAAATTTTGCGATCTGCCGGGCGAGAGCGATCTCGTAATTGGTTTCAAGCTCAAAGCACAGGGTGAACCGGCCAGCTTTTTCAAGGATGCTGCATGCCCGTGCGTGTGCGTACTGGATATAAGGCCCGCTCTGGCGCTCGAAGTCCAGTGCCTCCTTCCAGTCAAAAACCGTACTTTTTTCAGGGGTAACTTTTACGATATCGTAACGGATAGCGGCGAGTCCGACGGATTTTGCAATTGACATTCTCGTCTCTTCATCAAGTTCCGGCCTCCTCACCGTAACTTCCTCAAATGCACGTTTCCTGATCTCGGTGACCAGATCATCGGCTGAAACGAACTTACCTGCCCGGGTGCTCATTGAACCCTCGGGCAGGGAAACGAACTCGAAATGAACAACCTCGGGCACTTTTTCACCGAGGAGTTTCATGGTGCACTGGAGTTGTGCTGCAATCAGCTTGTGGTCTGCCCCAAGTACGTCGATGACCCTGTCGAAATTCGCTCCTTTCCAGGCGTGATAGGCAAGATCACGGGCAGCATAGACCGAGGTCCCGTCACTCCTTCTGATAATGTACTTATTGGAAAAACCAAATTCCTTGAGATCGAGCGCAAGAGTCTCATCATCCAGTGCCTGGGGAAGTTTTTTTATCCTGGCGATAATCCTGTCGGTATACCCGTTGCGGATGAAATCGCTTTCCCATACAAAACGGTCGTGCAGAACATTGAGATCCTTGAGTGTCACCGCAAATCCGTCAAGGCAACGGGAGACCTCCCTTCGAAATTTTTTCACCGTTGCCGGATCGCCCTGTTCCACCAGCTGCATGAGCGTATTTACCTGGAGGGTGATAGTCGGATCTTTCTCGATTTCCCGGTTTGCCGCGATGTAAATCCGGGCAATATGAGCATCCTCTTTCTCTCCTTCATGCCAGCCGCTGTCAAGGTTATCAAATCCCCATACAACGATTGCAATCTGCCGCCCCATGTCATTGACATAATACTGGACTTCGACCCGGTATCCTGCCTTCCGGAAGACCCGGGCAAGGGTATCACCGATAATAGAATTCCTGATATGCCCGACATGAAGCGGGCCATTCGGATTGGCACTGGTATGTTCGAGAACGACACGTATTTCCTTTTTCGGAAGCGATCCATAACCGGGTTTAACCGCTGACACTACTGATTCGGTAAGATAGGATGTATCCAGTCTGAAATTGATATAAGGCCCTTTTGTTTCACAATGTGCACCGATCGCCTGTAATTCAGGGTTTTCATTCATTGCGTTGACAAGATCCGCGGCTATCTGAACCGGCGATATTTTTTGTTTTTTGGCCAGGGTGAAGGCTATTGTCGAGGCGAGATCGGCATGCTCCCCCCCGTCAATCAATTGCACATCCGGTTCATTGGTCGATTCCCGGAGGACCTTGGTAATAATATTTTTTCTTTTATTGAATGGATCTTCACTATTCTCCATCAGCATCCCGTCCGGTAGCGTAATATTGCCGCAATTCCCCCAAATGCAGAGAAGAGGATCGACCCTTCTTCAAAATCATCGGAAATGAGCTCGACCTTGGCGCTGCTCTCCTCAGCGAGTTTGGTCAGTTCATCGATGATATCGATCTCCTCTTCGAGGATGATTGGAGCAGTGCATTTCGGGCACGATCCGAAGGGGATGTCACGGACTGATTTTCCTGCTTCAAGGTGAACCGTTTTTTCATCGGTGAAATCGCAGCTCTGGCATTTGATCCGGAGCCGGGATTTACGGAGGTTTGCTGAGAGGAGCAGGGTATCAACTGCCCCAAGTTCAAGATTTTTCCTGATGCTCTCTTCACCATAGGCAGCATTGCTGGCATCCTTGACGAGCTCTCTTAAGAACCTGTCCATCAATTCCTTTTCCTTTACAACGCCCATGCCTTTGAGTGCGTCCTTTGCTGCATCCACCAGCTCGGAGAGGCCGTCTTCGTTAGTATACGCAACATCGAAGATCCCTATGATCCGCTTCTGGACCTCATGGTGAAGAAAGTTGCCGGCTTCAAACTCCTCTTTGGTCGGGCTGGGACCACCAATAAGAAGACCTTTGAACCGCTCAAAAAAATTCTTCTCCGCAAGAAAGATAGCACTGGCCCGTTCACCTATTTTCGTGTAGAATTCGGCAATCGCAATCTCTCTGAGACGCCCGAAACGGGCAGCAGACTGGCCGCCTTTGCGTGTCTTTCCCGGGACTGTTGAGTTTGCACCCCCCACGGGTTCGATCCGGTTACCGCGTAAAAATCCCCAGTATGCTTCCCGCCGGTCCAGGACAAGGAGCCCGTAGACATATTTCTCCTCGAGCATCTGTTTGAGAGGATCGAGCTCGAAATTCGAGCTGCAGCGGTACATATAAAGATTAAGCGGCTCGGGAGGCTCAACGATCGTGCACTGGAGATCGGTTCGATCACCATAGAGTTTGACCGTCCCGCAGAAGATAGCAAGTCCGTTCTGCGGGGGGCGCTTGTAATACTTGAGCCGGGAGAGGATGGAGGAGATGGCACTCTGGACATTCGTGCGTGTCTGTTTGCTTTTGATGTTGGAGCACTGACCATACTCATCCTTGAGCTGATTGGTTACATCGAAGATCTGCTTGTCGGGAGGAATATAGATGGTTATAAGTTCCGTCCCGTCTCCCTGCTGTAACTCGAGCTTTTCGAGCGACTTTTTGAACTCATAGCGCTTTCGCGCATCGTCCATCTCCCGTTCTTCTGCCATTGCCGGATGCCAACCTCACTGAAGCTATTACCTATTCACCCTCGCGAGCCATAAATTTGCGCCCATTGCATAAGGATTCGCTCATCGACATCGGCATTGATTCCGTGTTCCCCGGAAAATTCAATAAATGTTTTTGGCTCCTTTGCACGTTCAAAGAATTTTTTTCCGTCATCAAACGATATAACCGGGTCGTTTACTGCATGAAAGATCCAGACCGGACGTGGGGAAATTTTTGTAAAATATGTGCCTGGTTCAAGTGAGGCAGCGAACCGCGTCACATTCCCCGTGTAGCCCTGCTGGATTGCTGAATCAAGAACCCCCCAGTCGGAAGTGGAAACTCCCACGTACCCGGCAAAGTCTGGATCAACGCCGGCTGCAACTGCTGCATAGCGGCCTCCGTTGCTGGAGCCCATGGCGTAGACCGGTACCTGGAATTTCCCGGTAAGGATCTGACGGGCATGTACCAGATCGCAGACTGTCAGATAGTACTGAGGCCATTCCCCCTTTTCAAACAGCGAAAAGTCCCGCTGCGGATTAAACGGGTAACCGGGTGTTTCCCCGCCATTACCCCGGATATCAACAAGGAGAAATGCGTAACCGGCAGCCGCGTATGTTACCATGCGCCCCTCATGTCCGGAAATCTTTTCCCCGGCTCCGGGAACATACACAATCGCTGCCTTAGGATTTTGTGGCGCAGCAAGATAGGTAACCACATCCCCCGTCTGAGTATGCAGGACAATCTTTGTCTTGGAATATGTCTCGTTTTTAAAAAGTATCTCTTCATTCGTCGTTACAGGAGAACATTCAACCGAGAGAATGCCTTTATTGTCGACGGTATAGGATGATGAAGCCTGGTGACCTGTGCACCCGGCAAGTGCAATCAGGACAACAATCAATCCTGCTGTGATGACACGAATATGCAACGTCAGCACCCCAGACTATGATAGATCATGCAGATTGTCTTGGCGTCAACGATCGTCCCATCCCTGATCATACCCGGGAGATCGATTACCGGAACGTCAATGACCTCAATAATCTCATCCTCATCCTTTCCATATTCATCAGAAGGTGACAGGTCCCGCGCTTCAAATAAATAGATCTTTTCATCGGTGAATCCTGGTGTTGTATAGATGAAACCTCTGTATATGATCGTTTGAGCAGTAAATCCGGTTTCCTCGATGAGTTCACGGCGTGCAGTCTCTTTTGGATCTTCACCCGCCTCCATAGTCCCCGCCGGTATTTCATAAATATACCTGTTGATCGCGAAACGATACTGCTTCAGGAGCTTGCACCGACCATTATCCACCGGGAAGATTGCAACAGCATTATTGGGGTGAATGATCACCTTTTCACGTTCAGTGCCCTGAGGAAGCCTAATCTGTACGCTTCTCGATCCAGAGCCGTTTTCCGCGAAATATCTCCATTTATCCCTCATATTCTATCGGGTCTTCCCTGCCGGTCTGCCAGGAATGCCTCTTTCCGGAAGTGGCACGACCCGCAGGTACCACAGGCTTTCACCTCATTGCGATAACAGGACCAGGTATGTTCATAGGGAACACCGAGTGCAATGCCTTCTCTCAGGATATCAGTCTTGGTCATGCTGATGAAAGGAGCAAAAAGGGAGATTTTCGTTGTATCTTTTGTTCCCAGATCAATTACTTTCTGGAATGCCTCGATGAATTGCGGGCGGCAATCAGGATATCCGCTGTAATCAAGAGACTGGACACCAATGAAAATTGCATCTGCATGCCGTGATTCGGCAAAACTGGTCGCGATTGAGAGTAAATTCGCATTCCGGAACGGAACATACGTATTAGGCATATGTACCCGCCTGGGATCATACTCCTCAACTGCAATTTCCTTATCGGTCAGGCTGCTGGAGCCAAAGATAGTGAAATAGTCAAGGCTGATTTCAACGAACGCCTCAGCGTTCAACAGTCGGGCAATTTTTTTTGCGCATGACCGTTCCTTTGCTTCCGTCCGCTGGCCATAATTCAGGTGGAGTGCAAGTATTTCATATCCCCGGCTCTTTGCAACGTAGGCAAGTGTGGACGAATCCATCCCGCCGGAGAGTAAACATACGGCTTTCATTATTTGACTCCGATGATTTTGTGTAACTGGATCTGGAACCGCACCGGAAGGGCATTGTCCAGGATAAACTGTATTATTGGTGAGTAATCGCAGCCAAAGACCGGAGAGATGAAGATCTCACCGGGTATCCGGTAGCTAGTAATAATATCACGAGCATACTGGCAGTCATTCTCATCTTTTACGACAAATTTGACCGAGTCGTGTGGGCTGAGTGCCCCGAGCAGACTGAGATCGCTTTCCTCTCCAGATGATGGACATTTGACATCCATACATATTGATGCGAACTGCTGAACCGGTCTGAAATCGATTGTTCCGTTCGTTTCAATATCGATTGCAATTCCCTTCTGGTGAAGTGAGAGGAGCAGGGGTCCGAGATCGTCAGTCTGCAGAAGCGGTTCTCCTCCTGTAATGCACACGCGGGAAGGCTTCAGAGGTATTACATGTTCAAGAATAGTGGCAAGGTCCATCTCTATGCCTCCCGTTTGTCCGTAGGCGGTATCACACCATTGGCAATGAAGATTGCACCCTGCGAGCCTGATAAAAAGGCACGGCTTGCCCTGATTTTTACCTTCTCCCTGGAGGCTCTGGAAAATTTCTGCGATCTTCATTCCGTAAGCTCGGCACAAGCAGTCGGGGATTCCCAGACACGTATTTTCGAAACTGTTGCCGGAATTCCCAGATCCCGGCAGACTGCAGAGAGATCATCGCGGATAATTGCTGCCATCAGTTCGCTGGTGGGATCCCCAGGAGTAGTGATCACCGGATGGAATTCCTTGATGCGGGCGACCATGGGGTCTTCAATGTTCAGGATGATCTGGTGATCGTATTTGTCTATGACCTTTTTGATCAAACTATAATCGATCAGAATTTGTGTCGCCGGGTTTGGTTCTCCCTCCATCCAGACCTCAACCTTCCAGCGGTGTCCATGAAGGTTAGCGCATTTCCCATCGTAATGGAGCAGACGGTGACTGGTATCAATATGCACCTCTTTATAGATCCCGACTTTCATCGTAAGATATTGGCCTGCGCAGGATATAAGATTATTATGCGTGACAGATAATAGTATAAGACAGGCAGGTGGGATGCCACAATTTATAAATCGGACGCCCGCGTTAGTATATATCTCAATGCGGGTTATCGATAACCACAAAAATTACTAAAATGAGGCTATTTAATGGGACAGGGTAAATTTGCAGCCAGAAAATTGGTTCGGGACTCAAATAAGTTCCGGTGGGCGGACAAGAACTATGCCCGTCGTGAACTCAATCTCGATGTGAAATCTGACCCTCTTGAGGGTGCTCCACAGGCGAGAGGTATTGTGCTGGAAAAGATCGGTGTTGAGGCAAAACAGCCAAACTCGGCAATCCGGAAATGTGTGCGGGTGCAGTTGATCAAGAATGGCCGCCAGGTAAGCGCGTTTGCAGTTGGGGATGGTGCAATCAACTTCATCGATGAGCACGACGAGGTCGAGATCGAGGGTATCGGAGGTCGTCTCGGACGTTCGATGGGAGATATTCCCGGGTCCGGTACGTCGTTACCAAGGTGAACAATGTCTGCCTTCATGAAATGGTTATTGGCCGGAAGGAGAAGCCGCGCAGGTGATTTACATGGCAGAAGCAGAAGGGAAAAAATTACTGTTTAACAAGTGGGATGCAAGCGAAGTCACGGTCAAGGACCCGGGCCTCGTCCGCTATGTAAACCTGACCGCTTTGATCATCCCCCATTCCTGCGGCAAATTTTCAAAACAGGAGTTCAACAAGGCCAATATGCCGATTGTTGAGCGCCTTATCAACCGCCTCATGCAGACCGAGAATAATACCGGAAAGAAACAGATGACCATCCGGATAGTGCGGGAAGCATTTGAGATAATCAATAAAAAGACCAAGCGCAATCCTATCGAAGTACTTGTGGAGGCAATTGCAAACTCCGGTCCCCGGGAGGAGACGGTCCGTCTGAAATATGGGGGTATTAACGTCCCGAAATCTGTTGATACCGCCCCGCTGCGGAGAGTCGATTCTGCAATCGGTTTTATTGCTGAAGCAACCCTGAAAGGATCACGTTCAAGCAAGAAGAAGGCGAGTGCGATCCTCGCCGATGAACTGATCGCTGCCTCGAAGGGCGATATCAAATGTTATTCAGTAGGTAAAAAGGAAGAACGCGAGCGCATTGCAAAATCCGCCCGGTAAAATCTTTTTTGAGGTTATTTCATGGTCCGCGGCAAAAAATCTATTGAGCGCGCAACTGAGCTCATGAAGGATCCGAAGCATATTCGGAATATCGGTATTGTGGCACATATCGACCACGGTAAGACAACTTTGTCTGATAACCTGCTCGCGGGTGCCGGCATCATTTCAGAAGAACTTGCCGGCAAGCAGACTCTTCATGGATTCTGATGAAGAGGAGCAGGCACGGGGCATAACAATTGATGCCTCCAACGTCTCGATGGTGCATGAATATGAAGGTCAGGACTACCTGATCAACATGATCGATACCCCGGGACACGTCGATTTTGGTGGTGACGTTACACGCGCAATGCGTGCAGTTGACGGTGCTGTGGTCCTGGTCGATGCGGTTGAAGGCACCATGCCCCAGACCGAGACCGTGCTCCGCCAGGCATTAAAGGAGCAGGTGCGCCCCGTTCTCTTCATCAACAAGGTCGACCGTCTCATCAACGAGCTGAAAGGTCGACGAGATGGAGATGCAGATCCGACTTGGTAAAGTGATCGATAAGGTCAACAAGCTGATAAAGGGGATGAACGAGGAAGCCTACGATAACGGCTGGAAGCTTGACGCTTCAAAAGGTACTGTCGCTTTTGGTTCCGCGCTTTACAACTGGGCAGTTTCTGCACCGTTCATGAAGAAGAGCGGCATCTCATTCAAGGATGTGTATGAAAAATGCCGTGCCGGCGATATGAAGTACCTTGCAAAGAACAGTCCACTCTCCGATGTATTGCTTGATATCGTCGTCCGTCAGCTGCCCAACCCGCTTGAAGCCCAGCCCCGGCGTGTCAATGTTATCTGGCATGGGGACAAGACAACCAAGGAAGGTAAGGCAATGCTTGACTGTGATGCCAAGGGTCCTGTTGCTATGATGGTGACGGATATATCCTTCGATCCCCATGCAGGTGAAGTAGCGACGGGGCGGCTCTTTTCCGGCAGTCTGAAAAGGGGTGACAGCCTTTATGTAATGGGTACGGCAAAAAAGGAGAACCGACTCCAGCAGGTCGGTATCTTCATGGGTCCCAAAAGAGTAGAAGTCGAGGAGATTGTCGCCGGGAACATTGCCGCAGTGACCGGTCTCAAGGACGCGATGGTAGGATCAACTGTCAGCAGCCTCATGGAAATGACCCCCTTTGAGTCCCTCAAGCACTATAGTGAACCGGTGATGACCGTCGCCGTTGAAGCCAAGAACATGAAGGACCTGCCCAAGCTTGTTGAAGTGCTGCGGCAGGTGGCAAAAGAAGACCCCACCCTCGTTGTCGCCATCAACGAGGAGACCGGAGAGCATCTGATCTCCGGAATGGGGGAACTCCATCTCGAGATCGTCACCGGACGGATAAAACGTGACAAGGGTGTCGAGATTGTTACTTCAGAACCGATTGTTGTATACCGGGAGACTGTTACTGGTACGATCAAATCCGTTGAAGGAAAATCTCCCAACCGCCACAACCGCTTCTACTTTGACCTTGAAGTGCTGCCCGATGAGATTGTGACTCTTATCAAGAGTGGCGAAATATCCATGAACCAACCGAACCTTGAACGTCGTGATATTCTGATGAAGGCGGGAATGGATAAGGATGAGGCAAAAAGCATCAAGGACATCAAGGGAACGAACATGCTCATCGATATGACGAAAGGTATCCAGTACCTTAACGAGACAATGGAGCTGATTATCGAAGGTATCCACGAGGCACTCGCCGGGGGTCCCCTTGCAGACGAGCCGGTCCAGAACCTCAAAATGCGGCTTGTGGATGTGAAACTCCACGAGGATGCCATACACCGCGGTCCCGCACAGGTTATTCCTGCTGTTCGTGGAGCAATCAAGGGAGGAATGCTGGTTGCAGGAGATTCTCTGCTGGAGCCGGTCCAGAAGATCCAGATCACCGTTCCGATGGATCAGATGGGTGCAGCGACCTCGCAGATCCAGGGACGCCGTGGACAGGTCTTTGATATGACGAGTGAAGGCGACACAATTACTGTCGTTGGCAAAGCACCGGTAGCCGAACTCTTCGGATTTGCCGGTGACATCCGGTCTGCTACTGAAGGCCGCGCAATGTGGAATACTGAGTTTTCCGGATTCGAACTTGTCCCGAATAGCATGGTAAAAGAAGTTGTGATTGCCATCCGCAAGCGCAAAGGGCTTAAGGAAGTCCTTCCTACCCCGTCCGATTACCTTGCGGGATAAATTTCCTACCCGTTCCCTTTTTCCTTTCCTGCTTTTTTCAGATTCAAAAAATGTCATCTTTTTCGGGCATAGTTCCTATCCCCCCTCACCGGGTTGCTTTGCTGATACGGTAAGTTGTACCCATGTCGCATCTATCAAGTTTTAAGAGATACCTGAGGTGAAGGAATACCGTAATATGTAGTCCAAGATATTTTTTAAGGGGTATTATCTCTCGCGGGCTTTAGCACATCCGACCGAAATGGTAAAAACATATCCTGTCGTAATTCATGGTAATGCCTGACGACAAAAAATGCAAGATTGTGATTTTCGGTGCGTTCGGTGCAGGAAAAACCACGCTGATAAAGACTCTTGATCCGGGATCCAGTCATGTGGAAGCTGAATTGTGCCGTGGTACGACGACGGTAGCACTCGATTATGGAAGGGTTCAGGCCAACGATATTCATATCCACATTTTTGGCACACCCGGGCAGGAACGGTTTGAGTTTGCCCGCGAAATCATCGGGAGAGGAATGGATGGGGCAATCCTGATCATCGATGCTACCAGCCCCGTGGATGGTTTCATTCACCATATTTATGATTCGTTGTCTTCTGCACGGATTCCTTGTATAATATTTTTAAACAGGTATGACAGCATCGGTGCACGCCCGGAAATAATCCAGAAAGAGTTTACTGCAGCTATTATCGCGAATGTTTCAGCATTGGACAGGCAGCAATCATTCGAGGCACTCTGCGCCTTCGCCCAGACCCTGCCTCCGCACCATAATAATCACATACATTCGTAATTTCTTTCTTCAGGATCTTTTGTGATGTTATGAAAGGCCAGAAGTGTGGCTTGATATCCACTATGGAAAAGTGATTTCCTGCTCTGATGCCAATTTTCTTAGAATAATCTATACATCCAGCACGTCACGTGGATGATTGCAGCGAATGAGCGGCGTTCTTTTTTCGGCATATCCAGGATTTCTGGGGTCGGCCGAATAATTGTCTTACACTGGCTGAGCATTTCTTCCGCAGTC
Organism: uncultured Methanoregulaceae archaeon; assembly: GCA_963721245.1. Taxonomy (GTDB): domain Archaea; phylum Halobacteriota; class Methanomicrobia; order Methanomicrobiales; family Methanospirillaceae; genus Methanoregula. The sequence goes on from CAVRIL010000007.1 coordinate 92,259, forward strand.
GGCGTGATGGGAAGATCTCCATACTGTCCGGTCCCGATAAAGACTTTTTCCGCTGTTCATCCTTTAAAAAATCCAGTTCATATTCAGAGAGCGGGGTGTGTCCGTACGTTCTTTTGAGATCCTTTGATCTTTTCTTTGAACGTTTGGTGACTGACCTGTTCCCATGAATAATCACATCGTAATCATGCCGGATCTTGTCAGTCTCGATCCATCCGAATTCTGATTTCATCATTGCAGACCATTAGCATGACCCGGAATAAAAATGAAGTGTCTGGCGAAAAAATAAGAAAGAATAAAAGTTTCAGGCCATAACGGCGCGGATTATTGTCACGTTTGTTACCGGGCGGTCATTTGCACCGGTCTTCACCTTGGCAATCTTATCCACGACGTCCATCCCTTCAACAACCTTTCCAAAGACCGGGTGTTTACTATCAAGGAAGTTATTATTGGCGAGGTTTATGAAAAACTGGCTGCCTCCTGTATTCGGGCCGGCGTTTGCCATGGAGATCGTCCCCCGGTCGTTACGGTTGGTTTTTGTGAACTCATCCTTGATCGCGTAACCCGGCCCACCCATACCGGTGCCGGTCGGGTCGCCTCCCTGGATCATAAATCCATTGATGACCCGGTGGAAAATTATCCTGTCGTAATACCCTTTCTTGACGAGTGTTTCAAAATTGCCTGCGGTGACGGGCATATCAGGAGCAAGAGCGATCGTGATTCTGCCCATGTTCGTTTCAAGTTTTACCAGTTTTTGCGAATCTGCTGTTGGTGTCATAGTGACTGTCCCGGCCGATTGGTGTGGCCTGTGTTGTCGCCGGGGCGGACTGAGTGCAGCCTGCACAGAGAATAAACCCTGCAATAAGGAGACCCGACAGGATACAGGTACGCAGTGGTGACATTGGTCTACATGTTTGTAGGGAAAGAACATAAAATATTTTGAGGAAAGCATGGATCTGCTAAACGGGTTCTGATCTTCTGCCTGCCAGATTCTGCCTACCCGCTGTTATGTATACCTGAACTATAATGATCGAAACTGATATGGCCCATTGGGTATGCAGATGCCTCGGTAGATTCAATCATTAGATCCTGGTATGTTCCCGGCCGATTCGATGGACTTTTGGACCCCTCGCACAGCTTATACCTGTTCGGCCGAGCTTTGCATACAAACCTTATGCGGTCCTGTGACCAGCAACATTTTACACCTGTGGACTCTCCTCCTCAAGCGTGAATTTCCAGGAACAATATGGGACACCGGGGAGGGTTTCCGGCGGGCATGACAGGCATGTGACTATTATCCGTGAATCAATGGTTCGGGCAAACATAGGAAATTCGATAAGGCCGACCGATTTGCAGGGAAATGAGGGCATCCCCTTTCTCTCCCTGGCCGACTGCACCCGGCAGGTAGTTGTAGTCACAATGAGTGTCTTGTTATCGGGGCGCTGGATTTCCAGGGTATTGAGGAGTGAAACCAGCCGGTGTTTAAAAGCGATCTCCAGCGCGTCAAGCCCGCCTTGATCCGGGCAGGGAAAGCCGCTCCTTTATTCTCCGGGCTTCAATGACAGCGAACTGATCCCAGACCTCTCTGTCAAGGGCAAGGGCAGCACCCATCCCATACGCCCGTTCAACCGCCTGGAACCAGAGGCCGTCCATCGCAAGCCAGTTCCTGGCAGCGTCAGTCAGTTCCTGCGAATAACCTTCCTGCTCCGGTTTCATTCATCGTGCATTGACTGCAGAAGAGCAAAAATATGGCGGCAGGTTACAATCACCGGTCTGCGTCCAGTTGCACCTGGATCCTTTCCGCGACCGATTCCGCAGTCGCGTCAAGCGGGACAAGGCGGATTGCCCCGGCAGATCCGATACCGACCCCAATCTCGGCGGCACGGGCTATCTGATCCTGTTCAAAGATCATGCCCTCTGTTACATCCCTCATGGTGCCGTACGAGCGGAGCAGGGCAACTCCTACCGCATCGATAGCGATTCGATCAGTCCCACCAATCATGACCCCGGGGCGAATGAGCTTGCCCTTATCCGGTCCACCGGTGGAAAACCCTGTGGTGGCATCCATCACGACAAGGTCGGTCCGATAGAACTTGTTAATCTCCGCTATCATCAGCCTCTGGTGAGGCGAACTGTGCAGTTCTCCCATGAAATCATAGTTAATTCCAGGAACCCGTCGGGCAACAAGACCCACGGAATTTTTCAGGGACATTGTGAATTGCCCGCCGAACCGATGAGTCTTGAAACAGCAGGTCTGGACAACCCGGTCAGCGCGTGCGAACACACCCGCAATAAAGAACCCCCGGGACCAGTGAATCCCGGGAGACTGTATTTCTTTCCAGCCCGTCCGGTCGAGTTCATCAAGGACGACTACTGAAAATCCCCGTTTTTCTGCAAGCTTCAGAACCCCGCACTCTTCCAGCACATCACGGGTGTTTCCCATGCCGCTGCGTTCGGCCAGGGTAAGATTCCGGGGTTTTTCTGCAAGAATTGCTCTAACGAGAGCATCCAGTGTATCGATATGGGTGGATGCGGGAGAAGGATCTGCACTGTTATAATTTGCCTTGATGGCAATATCAGACCCGGAAAAACCCGACAGATCAATTCTGCTGCAAATCTGATGCACAGCAGCCATCCGATCATCTGAGTTGGCTATGAAAATATCTGCAGTTTCTGCCATGGTACCATTGTTTGTATCGATAACCCCCGCATAATATCAAATCTTGCACTCTACTGCTTGTCGACCAGCCCGCAGACTCCGTTGCCCCTCTTCTTCGATCCGCTCCAGGGCAATCTCGCAGTATCGACGGTCTATCTCGATTCCAAGGCATTTACGGTTACACCGTGAAGCAGCGATGAGGGTTGAGCCGCTGCCGGAGAAGGGATCAAGGATAGTATCTCCGACATATGAAAAGAGTTTCATGCATCTCAATGGCAGTTCGACAGGGAAAGGTGCCGGATGACCAATCTTCTTCTTTTTCTCACCATTGAATGTCCACAGCCCATTTGTCCATTCCATGAATTCTTCCTTTGAAATATCAGATACACGTGACCCGCTTGTCTTCTTCCATGATTTTTTATAGAGCACGACGATAAGTTCTACCGGCGCGATCACGTACGGCGCTGACGCACTGGCCCAGGAACCCCAGGCCGTTCTTCGCGAGATATTCCCCTCATTCCAGATGATAGTTGAATGATATGAAAAGCCCGCCTTTTTTGCAATCGTCGTGAGATCTGCACCTACGCTCTGCTGGCCTCCCTTATTCTTGTCAAGAGGAATATTGAGGCAGAACCTTCCGTCGTTTGAGAGCCAGCGGTAGCAGCGTTTCATCCATTTCGAGGAAAATTCCAGATAGTTTTCGTAGGTAAGGCAGTCATTATGTGAACTGTATTTGATATCCACATTGTACGGAGGTGATGTAACAATGAGGTCTATGCTCCCGGGATCAATCTTTGTTGTTGAAAAAATATTTTCATTGATAATGAATATCTGCCCATTATCGAAAAAGAAAGATCTTTCCAATGTTGCACCTTGTTACCTATTTTATTATCCTGCAGTAAAGAATTACGTTTGGGTATAGGTTAAACCGGCTGTTCATTCACCGCTTTCCAGGGAGTGATATCATTTACCGGATATTCCGCAGATTCACTTGAATCATGTTCCTGATTTGAATCGAGTCCGGACTTAGAAAAGCCCAGGGATTTCATTTATAATATGTGATTTGAGAGCATAGTGATAGTTCAAGAGTCTTTTGGATAGAGATAATTCTGTTGTCAGAAAAATGCCTTTAACCGGTGGTTTAACCACAGGGTAACATCCATGAACTATCCGGTTCAGAAAATAACTTTTCTCATCCTGATAATATTACTTACTACGACAAACACCAGAAACACAGTGATCGAGATCAGGAAAATCATCAGTGTTCCGGGAGTTGGATCGTGAACAGGCTTAAAATTCTTTGTACAGCCTTTTGTCTTCTCTGTGTCATCTCAATGATTACCCCCATTGTCAGCGCATCGACGGGAAATTCTGTGCCCGAAGGCAATCAAAATATGATTATTCAGGATAACGGAGAGCTCTTATCCTCGCTCAAGACGCATGTGGCCTATATCGGAAAATTACAGCAGGCCCGGATGGACGGTGTAATCCAGTATATTGATCGTATAAGTGAGGGTACAGGCAGTGCAAACCTCCACCAGATACAGGAAGATTACCTGATAGCTGCCTTCTCAGTACCGGTGTTACGAACTGTTGACGAGATCAACGCGGCCCGGGATGAGATGCGGGAGCAAAGCATACTGTTTGCAGACGAAACCAATGCCCGGATGGTAACGTATAACGGCACGACAAACGAGATGCGGGCATCAGCAAATTCAAATATGCAAAGGATTGAGGGAACATTCAACAGCGTCATGTATTCTTCATGGCTTTCCAGCGAGACCACACGTCTTACTGTCTTTAACCAGAGTTCTGAACGACGAACCGGAATTCTCGATACGTTGAGTGCGCAGGGGGTCGATACATCACAGGCTCAGAATCTTTCGGAACAGATCGATGCGCAGCAGTCAGAGATGGAGAACGCTCTTCTCCAGAACCGTGACGAGGCCTTGCAATCAATCACAAGCGGATTAAAATTCCTCAATCAACAATTCCGGAATACCATCGAAGTGTACCAGATGAATGCAATGATACAGATGAAAACAGCCGATATGATGGCTACGACGTGACAGGGCCGCTCCTTTTTTTCACTTTGGGAAAAATACCCTCAGGACCTATCCCCCAATCTCCTCTTCATGGACCCCCGGTTTCCTCCTCCGGAGGGCTTCTGGCACTCATTCACAAAAACCGTACATTAATATTTTGAAATTTCTGAGATTCTCTGCCTGATCAGTCATCCGGGGCATTTTCAGCGAAGAAAATGATAATATTAAGCACTAACAGGGCGGCAGAATTCGACTTTTTATGGACTTGGAGTATCGAGAGCGGGATGAAGCAGGAAACGCTTACATTAACTTTAGCCGGATTTTTTTCGGATCAGAAAAGTTGTTCAAAAAAGATACCACCTGATCTCTATTATGCGGCCTCCGTTTCTCCAGTCCGGAAGGCTTTCCGGCATTACTTCAGGAAAAGTGTGTATGGTTTTAGGGGGATTTTTTAGATTCTTCGCCCGTTTTGCAATCCGGTGTCATTTCAGCGCAGAAAATGGCTGTATTTAGCACCAATTGGATGGCAAAACTCGACCCTTTATGGGTTGGAGTAGCGGGAGGTGGAGGCAAGGTAAGAAAAGCCTGTAAATAGACCATATCCGGATATTTGTTCAAGCCCGAAAAAGTGGGTCTAAAAAGATGCTCCCTGATCTCCATTATACAGTCTCTGTTTTCCTGTTCCGGAACACTTTCCGGACCTGATTCCGGAAAAATGTATCCCGTTGTTGGGGGATTCTCCTGATTCTCCAGCCATTTGGCTGTCGGGGGCTGAGCTGAAAATGGCCGCTTTTAGCACTAATCGAATGGCAAAACTTCCCTTAAATTACCTGCAGCCGTGGATAGGGAAGTTTGTAGAAGGGAAACCCCTGTTTTTAGCCTTAACCGATCATTTTCCCAATCCAGAAAAGCGATCTCAGAACCTGTTCGTTTAAAAAAAATTTAGATGTAAGGGCTACGGAGTCCCTTGCCCACGCCGAAGGTCTTGCGAGCCTTCAACAGTCGCTTTGTTCTTGGTGATCTTCTCGTTTGCAAGTTTAGAAACGATTTCAAGACCTGGCTTGACCTTCTCGATCGGCTGAGTCTCAAAGCATCCTGCTGCCATTGCCTTTGCCCAGACCGAATCTCCGATCTTGGACCTGACAAAGACGGTGCTCCATCCATCGGGGCTTCCGACAGATCCGGTGGAGATGTCACCGAGGTTTGCAACATAGTCAAGGCAGACGTGGCAGCCGGGCTGCTCATACTTGTGGGTCACCTTAAGCGGCAGCTGGACGACCTGTCCGCGCTTGCCGTAGACCCAGAATTTACCCTTACCGATTTCCATCTTTTTGACGGCTTCCATCTTCATTCCCGCGTGATCTTCGACAAGCTGGAGAATGCTCTGGTAGGGGAAGTTCTCCATGCAGAAAATACCGACCGCAAGAGCGATACTGGCCCCGACATCACGAAGCCCAATCGGGTAGAGCTGGCCTTTACGGAGTCCCTGCATCTGGCAGGGGGTGCCGACGATACCGATTTTGTCCAGGCCGAAGCTGCGAGTTGCCTCCTTGATAAGGGACATGTTCGGACTGATGTTGTACTTGGTACCAGCGGCAGCAAGCATGTCAGCCTTTGTGGTTACAACGACCGGAATTGGTCTCCATGGCTCATGAAACTCCATGTTCGAGTTGTCCATCATGGCTTTTTCTGGGTGCTTGTGCGCGAATTCCTTGGTTGCCGCGACAATCGCGCCATCAATAATGCCCTCATCGAGCGCAAATCCAAACAGCGAGGTGACAATACCGCCATCCTGTGCATGCTTGAGAATCTCCTTATCGGTGCTCCGTGCTGAGACGCATAATTTGTATTTACCGAGTTCTGCTCCCATTTCAATCACCTCACTGGAGTGCCGCCATTATGGCCTCGTTAATCGCCTCGTAGTTTTCAACAACGTCGAAGCTGAACCAGCTCCGCGGGCACTGGTTGTAGCACGCGCCGCACTTGATGCACAGGTCGCGGACACCCTGGGGTTTCCCGTACTCATGGGTAATGGCACGGACCGGGCAGGCTGCTGCACAGCTGCCGCAACCCATGCAGAGACCCTGGTTGATGACCTCGGTCATCAGGTCGCAGAAGCAGGCAGTTGTTCCCTTCTGGGCAGCCAACATAAGCGGCTTTAAGAATGCAGTTGCCAGGTCCTTTTGCTCCTTGGTCCCCTTTAAGAGCAGGTATGCCATCACAGCTACGTTCCTGATCATCTGGGGTGTCGGTGCGCATCCGGGGATGTATACATCGACTTTGATGACATCTCCAATCGGCAGGAATGCCTCATGCTGGGGCTGGTTCTGCTGTCCGCCGCGGGAGAACCGGGTGATATTGCCATAACAGGCACAGCCACCGAGTGCAACAACGATAGTTGATTTTTCCCGAGTTTCCTTAAGCTCTTCCACTGCGAGTTTGTCATTAATACAACATGAACCCTCGACAAATGAAACATCAACCTTCTGGACGTGCCTTGCGTCTGCAAGTGTTGGCATGTATTTAAGGTCGACGTACTTGTCGAGGAGTGTTAACAATCCGGCATAGTTGTCTGCTAATGCAACAGTACAACCGGTACACCCACTCAGGTGTGTATAGCCCAATGTAATCTTATCTGCCACAGGCTTAACCTCCTTTTTTGTTGTTTCCGTTTTTGTTACAACGTCAGCGGTTTTCGTCGGCGCCGCAGCTTTTGGCGGTTCCTCGCTGGCGCTCTTCTTGAAGACACTTGATAGTAGTCCCATAATCCACTCCTATTACCTCCAGTATGACCCGGATTGCTTTCGGAATTGCATTCTGAACTTCTTCAGAAAGCCCGAGCTCAAATTCCGGGAAAGTAACCTTCGCTGGCTGGCATCCGATAATCGTCACCGCAATCTGTTCCTTGATACGCTGGAGCGGTTCTGCGAGATCCCATGAATGGGCATCACGATACGCCCCTGGCGGCAGATCTTCGACCCGAAGTTTCGTTATTGATCCGGGTACGGCCCCGAAATCAGCAAGGTCAACAATGACAAGCTTTTTGGTTTTTTCCGGGTCAAGCAACGTAAAAATAAAGTGCGGGCCGCCAAGGCCTGCATCTATTATTGCTACATTGTCGGGAAGCGAGAGTTTCTGCATCTCTTCAACCACGGCCGGGCCAAAGCCGTCATCGGCAAACAGGGGATTTCCGCACCCCGCTACTACGATTTCCGGATACAGCATCTGGGTTACACTCACTGGATGAGCTTCTGAGCCACTCAGCTTGTTGTCCTCATCCAGTACGATCATGTGGGTAGCACATGATACACAGGGGTCATACCCGCGCATGACAACCTCGGCAAGCTGCCAGGGTGCACCCTCAAGTGCCTTGCTGCAGGTAGCAAAGTTCCAGGTTGTCGGGACAAGCATGGAGAAGTATTGGACCTTCCAGTCTTTGACCCGTGCAATGTGGGCATCGCAGCCACGTGGGGCCTCGTTGGTAGCCCAGCCGATAGAGCCATCACCGTGAGGGATGTAGTCCGCTAAGACTTTCCCGTCAGGGTTCAGCAAGTCGATGCAGTCCTGCATCTCGTACAAGCAGTCCTGGTATTCCATCTCACGGGCAACATTCTGGCCCTGAGTGCCTTTCTCGTCAAAGGACTTGTAGGTGACGAGACGTGCACGGGGACCGACCTCAACGGGTTGGCCATCGTACATCGGTATGCCAGTACAGGCTTCCATCTGGGGGTTAACCTTGGTCCCGACCTTTGTAGTACCGCCTATTGGGTACTTCGGTTCTTCGAGATCAACTGTCATCTCACCCATGTACCAGTCCCATGGCCGGACTTCTTTGAACCGTTTGGGATCCCATCGGGGGTGCTCATCCATGCTTGAACTACCATAGAATGCATGGGTAGCAAGGTAGCCCTGGTCGTGGAAACCAAGAGTCTTGGGTAGAGCGACTTTCATGCCGCCGACATCCACGAAGTCTCTCTTGTGGTAGTTGCGGATAACTGCAACCATGAACTCTTGCTGCTGGTGGGCAAGGATAAGTCCCTCCTTGGCAAGATCGTACATCTTGGTCTTTGCCTGCTGGGAACAGTTCCTGTACATGCCGCCGACCCGGGTGTTGCTCGGGTGGATGGCTTCGCCACCGGAGATCTGACCGATGGTCTGACCGATCTCGCGGAGCCGCTGGATGCGTTTGGCAACGCTGCGCACCGGCTCTTCCGGCGTGAACGGATTGATCTTGGTCTCGGTACCCGGAATATAGAAATCGGGCAAAATCAGGATGTCGTGCAGTGCAATGCTGTGCAAACGGTTTGCCAGCTGGAGGATATGACGGAGCATCAGTGCATCCTTCGGGATCTCACACTTGATGGATGCTTCCATCGCCTCGGTTGCGGCAATCGTGTGGGCAATCGGACAGATACCACAGACACGGGATGCAATCTTAGGCACCTGCTCCGGGGTTTTTCCGACGGCGAGTTTTTCAACTCCCCTCACCGGAGTAATGGAACACCAGTTACCCGTCTCGATGATGCCTGCGTCATTGACCTTCAGGACGAGCTTTGAGTGTCCCTCATGTCTTGTGGTCGGGGAAATCTCTACAACTTTCGACAATATTATCGCCTCATATTATGTTGAGTTGTTCATACATCGGTACAAAATTACTCTATACTTCTCTCTCATCTCTAGAGAAAATTGACCGTACAAAGTACGTTCAATCTATCTTGCACGATAGGTTTTATAACCCTTATTATGAATACAAATTTTTGAAACATAGGTCGAAATCGAGTCATTTCCAGCATCATATTGATAAAACAAATCTTTTATTTTTCTATTTCACCCTATGTTTTAAAAATATAAAATAAAAAATGAATATTCTATTCAAAATATAATTCAGGGATATTGGGATCAAATTCATTCAGAATTTTGCTTTTCACTGTTGAGTTCATCGAACAGTTCAGCAATGGTCGCACGGCGTTCGGCGTAAGCATCGTGCTGGTGTATGCTCTCCTCGTTCGTCTGTTTAATGATGACCACCGAATCGCCGGCCAGATACTCAAATTCCGCAAGAACTTTCTTTGCCATTTCCCGGACACAGTCTTCAACGAAATGCGGATTCTTGTGCGCGGCAAGGACCACCGAACCTTCGTCGCCCCTCTTAAGTAATTCGTAGATTCCGGCGCTCATCGACTCTTTCAGGATCATGATAATCTTTTCAAGATCAACATCCTGGTCATCGTCAGTTTCAATGCAGAGAAAACCCCGGCCTCGCTGGTTGTGTGTTGCCATAGGAACCTCATTGAAAAATGCCTCGATCTGGTCCCCGTTGACTCCCAGGCTCTGGAGGACATGATCCGCCCTCTCCTTCATAATATTCTGGGCACAGGGGCAGGCTGTCATGCCGGTCACTTCCGCACCGATACTCTTGCGAACGATGGGATCCCGGAACGTTCGCCTCGCAACAGCACGTGCGTGCACCTTGACGACTTCATCGCAGACAGTGCGGCTCACCGGTGTTTCGCGCTTCACCATGTATTCACTACGCATAAAGACTTCCGTACGGTCGGCATATTCATGACGGTCCAGTAGTTTTCGCGCAACAACACTGCACAGTTTTTCAATCTTGTTTACATCACCATCGATAGCCTGCTGGAGGACTTCGTCAATCACCTCAAAGTTCCGGGAGAGATTGGCCCCTTTCAGGCTCCCAGGCAGGTCGACGAATACATCAAAATTTGATATAAATATGACCGGGCGCTTTCCCTTGCGGTGAACTTCAACCAGTTTTTTTACATTCTTCACGCCAACGCGGGTGAGGTTTATTCGGACATCAGGAATTGTTGCCTGGATATCAGGCAGTTCACGGGCAAACGTCTGCTCAGGTCTCAGATCTGTGGACGTATTTTTAATAAGTCATCGCATCCCAGTATGTGTTCCGGTTTTTGCTTCTTTAGTTTTTTTATATAATATTTATGTGCTATGTTGCAGATATCAAAGGGATCTACAATGTTAACAAAATATTATGATAAAGATGCGGATCTCGCCGTATTGAAAGGGAAACGGATCGCCGTTATCGGGTATGGCTCGCAGGGCCGCGGACAATCCCTCAATCTCAAGGATAGCGGACTTGATGTGGTGATTGGCCTTCGCCCGGGAAAGAGCTGGGACGGAGCAGTCAAAGATGGTATGAAAGTCATGCCGGTTGCAGACGCCGTTAAAAAAGCAGACATTATCCAGATCCTCTTACCTGATGAGCATCAGGCTGCAATATACAGGAACGAAATCGTGCCTCATCTCTCGGACAAGAAATGTCTTATGTTCTCCCACGGTTTCAACATCCACTTCGGGCAGATTGTCCCACCATCCAACGTGGATGTAATAATGGTCGCCCCCAAAGGGCCGGGGTTCATGGTGCGCAGGCAGTACGAAGAGGGCAAAGGTGTACCTGCACTGATAGCCGTCCACCAGGACTATACAGGAAAAGCCCATCAGATCGCTCTGTCCTATGCAAAAGGCATCGGTGCAACCCGCGCCGTTGTTCTTGAAACGTCGTTCCGCGAAGAAACTGAGACGGATCTTTTCGGAGAACAGGCCGTGCTCTGCGGGGGATGCACCTCCCTAGTTAAAGCCGGTTTTGAAACGCTCGTCAATGCAGGGTATGAGCCGGAAATGGCATACCTGGAGGTCCTTCATGAACTGAAGCTGATTGTGGATCTGATTTACGAGGGGGGGCTCACCAACATGCGTCAGTATATCAGCAACACAGCTCAATACGGTGATCTCACCCGGGGTCCCCGGGTAATCGGGCCGGAAACGTACGAGGCGATGCAGGAGATCCTTGAAGAGATCCAGTCAGGCAGATTTGCCCGTGAATGGATGCTTGAGAATATGGTGAACCGTCCTGTGTTTAATGCACTGACCAAAGCAGATGAAGATCATCTTATTGAACAGGTTGGGCGCGAAGTCCGTGGAATGATGCCTCAGTTCAAAAAATAACTTTCCTTTTATTACGGGTGAAAATTCCGCCAGGTAATCCGGTACAGAGCACTGAATTTTTTTTAACGGTCTGAACTTTTGAGTCGTAGGAACCCTGTGGGATTAATTATCACAGGCTGGTATGTTTATCCAAAAACCTGCCCGTTACCTTTCTCTTAAGAAGGGTGTGAAATTATTTGTTGGATCCTGCTCTGGGAGCTGGTAGATCATGTCCTGTCCGGTATCTCCTATCAAAAGGAACGGAAATAACTGGCTCGTTGTCTCCCCGGGAGAAAACCTTTTGGATGGGGGGCGCATTTATATTATACAACTATGACGGAATCCTATGAAAGTCTCCTCAAGCAGGCCTATTCAAATATCACCGAAAAAACCGAGTCTTCGGAGCGTTTTGTAGTTCCCGAAGCAAAAGCGTATGTCGAAGGAAAGACGACAGTTCTTGAAAATTTTACCGAGATCGCGAGCAAGATCCGTCGGGATCCCGAACATCTGATGAAATTTCTGCTCGGGGAGCTCGGTACGTCAGGAAAAATTGATGGAAATCGTGCCATTTTTAATGGAAAATTCGAGATCTCCCTCGTCAAAATGATCATCAAGAGTTACATCGAGGACTACGTGATCTGCTCGGAATGCGGTAAACCGGATACACGACTTGTCAAAGACGATCGTGTTATGCTGCTCCGCTGCGATGCCTGCGGCGGTCACCGGCCGGTGAGAAAGAGGAAAGCCAGGACGGAACCAGTTTCTGAGAATCTCGAAGAAGGGACAATTATGGACGTGGAGATCCAGTCAATCTCCAAGCGTGGTGACGGTGTGGTAAAGATGGGACGGTACATCATGTATGTGGCAAATGCCAAGCCCGGCCAGAAAGTAAAGATTAAAATTTCCCGTATTTCGGGATCGATAGTATTTACAGAACGGGCACCGGAAGAGTGACAATTTTTTCGGGACACATCTCACCGGACTTCATTTCTTTCATCGGTTTTTCTTAACATTTTTTTCGCTACCCGATACACCAGTTTTTTATCAATAAAAAAAATCTCTCATATTCCAAAAAAATCCTTTTTCAGGGTTCTCTTGTATACTCAATAACTTTGTTGAAATTGAACCGTTGAAAAAAAGGTTTTGGAAGTTTTTTTTTCGTTTTGACACTATCCCAATGGTAAATCCTAAAAAAATTCAATCGAAGAAATTAATTATTTTCAAGAAATGAACTTATATCATTATTGATGTTTTAACTCTTTGATGAGCTCGCCGCAGTGACCGGATATCCGCTTACATGCTTTTTTGATAACCGGGAGAGGACTTTTCTTATTCCTGGTGGTCACGAGAAGTTCCGGATCGGAAAACTGGAACTCGATGGTATATTTTGCTACATCAACGTCGGGATCGCTTAAAATTTCCTCAACGAGAGCATTCATAAATGTATGTCCCTCTCCCTGGATGACAAGACGGATTTTATCTTTTTCGAGATCGAGTACCTTAACAATCATGCACCTATGTTTGGGAACCTGAAAACTATTAAAGTACGTGTATGACCCAGATACCCTGGAACAGAGACTATTAAAAAAAATAGTTAATCAAAGGGAGGCAGACTCATTTGAATTCAAATATATCGCCGTCCTTTCCAAGGTGGGGAAGATCCCAGGGAATAAGGTGGCTCAGATGTATACAGCGATATTCTTTTGGAGACAGAGTCTGTGCAAGTGTAGCATGCATCGAGATAGTTCATGTGTTTGTGAATCGTTATACTGGAAGGCACAAGTGCGTCAAGGAGCAAAAGATCCAGATCGGTGAGAAGATCAAGGCTTTTCTGCGGAATATCAGCATTCGTATCTGAAGTAAACCCAACTTTTGATTCGGCTGTTTCAAATAAGACACCACAGGTAAACGCCGGGGGATGTTTTACGAGGAACAGGGTAATGGTTATTCCGAAAATTTCGAATGGAACATAGGGTTGAATTTCACCTTTTTCAAAGGTAAGAAACCGGAAGGTTTCAGCACAGTAGTTGAGAACGGGAGGAGCAGCAAACACCGGTGGTATTTTCTGGATGCGGTAGAATTCGCCAAATCCGATGAAATGATCATAATGACCATGTGTCCAGATAACCGCATCAATATGGGGGGAGCCATGCCGGAGAAGCTGCTGCCGAAGATCTGGTGAGGAATCAATGAGGAGGTGTCTGCCTTCGTTTTCCACCAGAAGCGAGGTTCTCAGACGCATGGAACCCGTTTTTTCAGCAAACACGCACTGGGGGCAGGTGCATCCTACTTTCGGTGTGCCAATTGCATCGCCGGTTCCCAGGAGAGTAATCTTCATATTATAACCAGTTCAGGTGCCGGATTGCATCCCGGTTCTTCACCATATGGATACCCTTCTCAATATCTTCATATCCGATGGTCTTCCGGTTATCCATAAGTGAAGAAAGAATGGCCTCCTTGACCATCATACGGAGATCGGACCCGGAGAAGCCGTCGGTCTGGGAGGCAAGCTTCTGGTAATCGAGTGTAGAAGGAATTGAAGAGGTCACCTTCATCAGGATATTCTTCCGCATCTCTTCATTCGGGAGGGAAAACTCAACGACTTCGTCAAACCTCCTCCATGCCGCCTCATCGAGCAATTGCGGATGATTTGTCGCCCCAATCAGGATGCACATTATTTTTTACCAGGTTGATCTTATCGATATTTTTTAAGAGGGAATTGACTGCACGTTTCATTGCCCCGTGATCATCAGCGACACGGCTTTTGGCAACAAAATCGAATTCGTCGATAAAAAGAATGGAAGGTGCAAGTTTTTTTGGCAAGTTCAAAGATCCTGTCAATATTTTTGGAGGTCTCTCCGAGGTATTGAGAGGTAACCATAGAGAGGCGGACTTCAAGAATTGGCATATGCATCACCCGGGACATTGCAAGGGCAAGCGAGGTCTTTCCGGTTCCTGGCGGGCCTACAAAGAGCAGTTTTCCGACTTCGTGGATTCGATGGTGACGAAGGAATTCCCGGTTGTTAATCGCGAGCTGTATCTTGGAGATGATCGCGATCTGTTCCGGTGTGCGGACAAGGTCCTCCATCTGTTGCTCAACTTCTTCAGGAGCAAGGACAATGACAAGGTCGAGAGCACTTCGGAGTTTCTCATCTTCGCCGATCAATTTTGAAATCCGGGCATCAAGATATGCTTTGGTATCCTCGTACGGTGGATTTGCTTCCCGCACTGTCTTGTAATTTATGTTGGTTGAATCCATGTTTTCGAAGAAAAAAGCGAGTGAGGGATTGTTTTCGATAAGGCATTTCCCTCCCTGCCTGAGGAACCACTGTGCCGCCGGTTCAAGTGCAGTAATACGGATCCTTTGTCCAAATTCTTCGTACGTGACAAATGGATTTGCCGATATTTTCTGGTGAGCATCAGCAATAGCCAGTGAGCGCTTGATGACGCCATCGCTTACGTAAACCGGCCTCCTTATATCAGCGGAGGTTGTAATGGAAAAAATCTCCCGGCAGACCGGTGTAAGGTCATTGATATCAAGCTGGGGGTTCTGGTTGAATATTTCAGCGGTCAGAACGATTTCCATTATGCGCAGGATTTCAGAATCTCCAGACATGGCAGTAACCTTAATTATTCTTCTTGGGAATGAATAAGGCTATCTCATCGTGTAGTTACGATACAGCCATCATCAGTCACGATTACCGTATGTTCATGTTGTGAGACAAGTGATCCCGGTATGTCTGAAAGAACCGGATAAACGTGAAGTACCTGCGATCTGACAAGTCCGGGAAGTGCAATATCGAGTTTTTTATCATTGAGCCATCTGCGGGAGAAAGGCAGATCCTGACGATCCTTAATAGACCTCTATGATAGAACGCGCAGCAGGATTGCGGACAGGTTTTTTGGAAATCTGTGAATAAATCTCTTTACGGGTTTTTTCACCGACATGCCCCGATCCTGTTGATGCGAATGGTTCAATAGCAAAAACCATGCCCTCCTCGAGGACAACACCCCCGTTAATTCCGACATTGGGAATAGTTGGGGGACAGTGCTGAACGAAACGATCAAGCCCGTGTCCGGTCAGGTTCGATATCGGGCGATAACCCCGGCTCTCGATCTCTTTCTGGATTGCAGCCCCCAGCTCTCCTGCTGTGGCTCCCGGATGCACTGCTTTAATTGCGGATTCAAGGGCCTGTTCGGACGCATCAAGAAGAAAAGAATTGTTCCCGAGATCGATCGTGGTTGCAGTGTCAGCGATATACCCTTCAATCTGGACTCCCAGATCCAGTTTTGCCACGTCTCCTTTGGCAAAAATTCTTGCATCCCCGGGGGATGCAGTATCGTGCGCAGCATCTTCATTTAAGGAAAGATTAAGGGGAAATGCGAGGGCCGCTCCCTCCGCCTTCACCTCCGCTTCGATCGAATCGACGAGATCCAGATAGGATGCACCGATGCGGATTTCCTGCGCGCCATGACGGAGAATTTTTGCGGCAATTATACCTGCATCACGATATTTTTCAAAAATATCATCATTCATACGATCAGTTCCTCGGGAAATACGGTGAAGTTTTCAAAACCTTTTTTTGTGACAACCCCGATATCCTCAAGCCGGACCCCGCCGATTCCTTTGAAATAGAGTCCAGGTTCAATGGTTATGACATTACCGGATTCAAGAGCCTTCCCGGCTGGTCCAACTGTCGGAAGTTCATGTACCTGGAGTCCTACGCCATGGCCGAGATTATGGATAAAACCTCGTGAATTGCTCTCATAACCGGTATCCTTGAAAAAGTCAACGACGGCCTGATGAATATCAGCTCCCGGATACCCCTGCTTTCACCCGGGAAATTCCAAGGTTTTGTGCCTGTTTGAGAGCAGTATACATCTCGGAAATGTCGGGTGTCGGTTCTCCCTTAACGATCGTGCGGGTCATATCCGCATAATATCCGGATTTCTCTTCAACGGGAAAGAGGTCAATGACAATCGGCTCGTCCGATTTAAGCGGACCCGTTCCTGTTATATGGGGTATTGACGTCTCCTCGCCACAGGACACGATGGTATCCACCGCAGAGCAATCGTATTGCAGGAGCAGACTGTGCATGGAGAATTTGATAAATTCAGCAGTCAGTGGTTTCTTATCGACATAAAGGACGCCTTTTTTCACGGATGCCTTCTTAATGAGCGAGACGGCCAGTCCCATCGCCTTTTCCGTAGCTTTCTGGACGTTTTTCACTAACAGAATTTCTTGGTCACTTTTCTTCGCCCGCATCGATCGTATTGTGCCCTCGTCAACGAGGATCGTGCAATATTCACTCAGGGCATTTGCCAGGGCAAGCGGGAAATCAGGAGGTACGAGGATTTTTTTCCCGACCTGACCTGCAATCATTTTTGCCGTTGCCCTGTACGGGTCCTTTTCAGTTTTCAGGATATCCGGAAGTCCTGCCTGTGCTCGTGTCATCACCGCCGCAGTTGCTTCTAGGGATGCGCGTCCGGTTTCCATCTGAGATACAATGATGACTCCCCTCTCTCCGGGTCTTTTAAAAAAGACGAAGGGATCGCTTGTCGTAAAATGTGTCATGTATCTCATATCAGCATCACGTGAGGATGCATACATTACGTAGGCATCGGCACCGCTGGTTTTGACCGCGTCTGAAAGTGGGTCCATCTATCAGAATATATGTAGTGAAACGTCAAGTACCTTTATTCTTAGAGTTGATGTACGTGTGATGGATGAGGATGCAAAAACCAGGCTCAAGTGGATGTTCTACCGCCTCACGATACAACTTAATGTCATTGTCCTCCTCGCGGCAGTCTCCATTGTTGTTTTTTTTCTTTTTCAATCGATCTACACCCTCCTGCTTGTCGTCGCAATTCTCATCCTTATCCTGGTCCTCTGCTGGGATTTTTTTTACAGATACAGAAAAACGAAAGCATGGCTTGATGAACAGGCAGATCAAGGCAGGGTCCCGTAGCGGCGGATGCGCTTCGGAGTGGTCAGATGTTAAAAAAAATGAAGGACGAGATCGAACTTACTCAGCAGGCATATCGAGGTCGCACGAGCGGTTGCAGATCACCAGCCGATCGGCATCATGAAACTTGCCGACATGCTCAACCTCCCCTCCCACCGGATACGCTACTCACTTCATGTGCTGGAACAGCTTGGGTATATCCGCGCATCGAGCGAAGGCGCTGTCGCGACTGATCTGACCAGGGAATTATTTGCACATCTCAACGATGACCTGGACGACCTTGTCCATTTGCTGGAAAAGATGAAGCGTCGGTGATATACCCATGATCCGTTCCTTCAACACAACCCGGGTTTTCAACTCCATATCTGGTGAATCAGCGAATCATAGTTACTTTTAAAAGCACTCAGAAAGAATCTAATAAGGCGCATTGCCTCCCTAACTCAGTTGGTAGAGTGTCGGACTGTTAATCCGAATGTCACAGGTTCGAGCCCTGTGGGGGGCGTTTATGGGCCCGTCACTCAGTCCGGTTAGAGCGCCCGGCTCATAACCGGGCGGTCATGCGTTCGAATCGCATCGGGCCCATTTTCTGTTTTATGTATTCTGTTGCCTTTCTTTGTCCTGAACAATGGAGAAACTTTCTATCGGTAAGTAATCATACCTGAACGTATGAAATGTCCTGTGTGCGAATCGGACTGTGTTACTCAGGCAAAAGATCTTCTTGCCACACTTCCCACAATCTTTCTGCCCTGTGCCGATTGCAGCGTACGGGTCCTCAATAAAAGCTCACCGCTTCAGGTTCTCGAATTTGCCCAGCCCTGTTCGTGCGGGAAAAGGTTTATTGATGAAGTTTTTGCCCACATGTATGTTATCATGGTTGAAGAGGGCGATCTGACCGTTTCAGATCCGCTCATTGCTGTGGGAACACCCCTTGTCCACCCGGGATTTGCCATGGATCGTCCGCCATTTCTTCCCGGCAAATCTCTTGTACTTCTTACTACGAAAGCCACAAAGATGACCGCAGAGCGTCTTGTCGAAGAAGTCCCTGAACTCCGCGGTGTCGTTAAGAAAGGCGATTTTACCCCGGGAATTACAACTCCTGATCTTCATTCCATACCAAAAGTCTATGATCTGCTTGCAGGATGTGACGTTCGGGCAGATGTTTTCCCGTTCCCCACTGGTCAGCTGGTGATGTACAAACAACAGTCGCTGGTTCACATCGAATTCCCTCGTCCGGGGTATCCCAAAATCCGCGCGGTTGTACTGCATGTGGGGGAACCACCGGCAGACTATTTCGTCGATGCCTGCTCGGGGGTGGGGACGCTCGGACTCGTCGCTGCCTGCCTTGGCGTTCCCCATGTGGTCATGAACGATGCATGGTACGCCTCCGCATTCTGGTCAGCATTCAATCTGGAGATTAACCGTGAGTATCTCAAAATCGACCGGGTAAAGATCTTTGAACAGTTGCAGGATATGGAAAAACATCCAGTGACAGCCGACCCGATAAAAATCGCAGAGACTGAAGGGAAACAGATTATTGAGGTGTTCCAGGGCGATTTTCACCGGCTCCATAGTGTCATCCCTCACGGCAGCAATCCGGTAACTGCGCTCGATATCTTTGATAAAAATGATTATTCTTCCATCCAGTCTTTCAGTCGCGAATGGCAGGAACAGGTAGGAGGAGAAGTTTTCGTTCCCTGATTCTTGTGGTGAGTGAAAAGAATCACGGGACCTGTAATCTGATCACGGTAAAAAGCCTTTATTGACCAGTGCACAAAGGTATATGGGGACTAGCCCGGGTGGTTCGGCGTCACCTGTAACCTGAAACCGTCGGTACGCGGGGGGTGAAGTTTGACGAAGGCTGTAACGGCCTGCAGGATCCTGTGCGTCCTGACTGTGAAACCTCGTCCCATGAGGTCGATGGCCAGGTATCAAAATTCCGGAGGGAATGGCGACCTGTCGCTGCGGGGACCGGTTCAGGCCCGGAAGGGAGCAGACTTACCGCAGACATCCGGCGCCCATGGGGAAACGGGGAGGAGAATGGATGCTTTGGTGAACGCAGTAACGTGCAGTCGACCGATAACACGTCCCCACTTACGATTATCATGTCTAAAGTGACCGTCATCGGTGCAACCGGTAATGTCGGGATGTTTGCCACCTATGCTATTTCTGCAAATCCCCATGTGCGCGAGATCCTTCTCTATGGGCGGGAGGGACGGGAAACACTTCTCCGTGGAATTACGCAGGATTTTATAGATTCGTTTGCCGCACGGGGAACAGATATCCGGATCAACTGGACAACGAATTTAAAGGATGCAGCCGGATCCGATATTGTCGTAGTTTCTGCCCGGTATTCCTCGCAGCCCAGGGCAGGATCGTCTCGATCTGGCGCGGGAAAATGCAAAAGTTATTACCCCGCTTGCACAGACCATTGGCGTCATCGCACCCGAAACAAAGATTTTAGTAGTGACCAATCCGGTGGATGTGATGACCTGTGTTGTTTTGAAACATTCCGGTCTCAAGCCCAACCAGGTTTTCGGACTTGGAACACATCTCGATTCGATGCGCCTGAAATCACTTATTGCTGCATATTTCAAGGTTCACGTGAGTGAGGTCCATACCCGTATTATCGGTGAACACGGAGATAGCATGGTTCCTCTCTGGTCAGCAACAACCATCGGCGGCATTAAAATCTCAAATCTTCCCGCATTTGCACACCTCCCGGTAAAAGAGATCATAGAATCAGTAAAATGCAGCGGGAATCTCATTATCAAGGATAAGGGGTCCACGGTGTATGGACCCGGCGAAGCAATTGCTTCGCTGGTAAAAACGGTTATCGGAGACGAAAATCGTATACTTACCGTTTCAGCCTATATAAAAAGCGAGATCCATGGTATTGGTGAAGGGGATGTCTGCATCGGAGTCCCAGCCCGGATTAACCGAAATGGTGTATTTCCGATTGCAATTAAGATTGATGAATCCGAAGTAATAGCATTCCGCGAGTCAGTAGAGAAAATCCGGGCCATAACCCGGAAAGTGCTTGCAGACAATAACGATAATTAAAAGGGATTGGACAGCCTGAAATCAGGTCAGGGTGACTTCAATAATTTCCGCCCGCTCGACACCGGGAACTCCGCTAAGGGTCTTTTCTATGGCATCAGTTTCCCCGCCGGCGTCATTAACGATTGCTGCAAGTTTCAGTGCTTTTAATCCGAAACCTATCGGCTCTTCACGGATTTCCTGAATTCCGGGCAGTGTCTGTTTCAGTGCTTTTTTCAGTTGTTCAAGGTTAACATCCGGAGATTCGGGCATAACCCTGACAATTACTGCCACGCTACCCATGTGTTACGGTCCCCCGAACCCGCATTTCGGGCAGACATAGGAAATGCTCTGCTCCCTGCACCGGTAACACCGGTTGATCTTAACACCACATGCCGGGCATCCGAATTCGGTCGCGCCCTCTTCTGCAAGCGGGGCGTTGCAGGATGTACAATTCTTATCAGACATTAGTATGTTCCTCCAAGGATTCCCTAAAGTATCTCTCCTAGAACATTTTAAAAGGTAGTACAGATCCCCCTGCCGGGATCTTTCCAGAAGTCGTTAATTGTTCGATTCCGTGAGATTCTCATTGATCCATTCATCTTATTCTAACGATTTTCTGAATAAATGTCGACATACCCGCTGGAGCCCCCCTCATTCCCGGCGTGGCAGCTACGCTGTCTAAAGGACAGGAATAATTGGTCACCATAATGTCTTAAGATTATATTCCAATGTGTGAACCGGTAAAAGGTTCCCCCCGATTTATTGCGATGCGCAGGCATGGACTCACCGAATAATAATTGGCTGGAAAAAAGTCTGGAGAAGTATATCGTCAGCTTATAATGGGGACGTAACAAATGTGAGTGCTCATGCGTCGGCTCCATGTCCTTTGCTTTTTATTGTCGTGCGTGATGCATGCTGAAGCCGCTATCCAGATTACTGAGTTCTGCCCGGATCCCTACCAGTATAGTGATGCAGATGAATATCTTGTGCTCTCTGGTACAGGCCTCCTTGATGATTTCACAGTATCCGACGGAAGGGGTGGATTCAGATTCCCGGCCGGAACAAAAATAGATGGATCCATTACCATTGCCCGTAGCGGAATCGCTTTTGCACAATCTTACGGGAAATACCCGGATTTTGAATGGATTGACTACTCCCCTCTGGTTCGGAATGTTATCTCTGGTGATGTACTTCCGTATGGCGAATGCCCGGGATTCACTCATGCTCTATCAGAACGGTTTGCTTATTCAGAGAGTTTCCTGGCCGGATGATGTAAAACCCCGTGAAGGGCAGATCCATTATCTGGATAATGGGACATGGGATATCCGCCCGCTTATGATTGGGCAGTCCCGCTTCTCTCCCGGCGTATTCAGAAATGTATCGATAACAACGTTTGTTTCACCGGATTGTTCAGGTGACATGATTTCATACGCCTTAAACCAGGCATCTGATGAAGTGCTTTTGAATGTCTATGAACTTTCAAGTCCGTCAATGGCGGATTCCTGGTTGCAGCACATGAGCGGGATGTGGACGTAAAGATCCTTGTTGAAGGCGGACCGGTCGGAGGGATAAGTCAGGAAGAAAACGAGGCGATCCGGAAGATGACCGAAATGGGAATTCCGGTCTCTTTAATGGTCATCAGATACCAAACCTGCACCTTATCGATACGATCATGCAAAATATGTTGTCATTGACCGGAGGGCTACTCTTCTCACCAGCGAGAATTTCAAATACAGCGGATTTCCCTCCTGCAGGAATTACTGGAAATCGTGGTTGGGGGGTATATCTCGAAGATGCTGCACTTGCAGAGTATTTCTCAACTGTCTTTATTGATAATAGGGGACAGTGATCCATACATATGAAGGATCTCCGGGCTATCCGGAGGTGGCGCCTCTCAATGCATATATCGCCGAGTTCGCGCCAGAACATTTTACCGGTGCGACGGTCCGACCTGTTATTGCACCTGATACCAGCAGCCAGATAACTGATCTGATAGATTCTGCTGAACGGAGTATCGAGATTGAGCAGGCATACATCACGAATGATACTCCCGTCTCCCTGAATCCCTATCTTTCGTCGGCAATCAATGCATCCAGGCGTGGTGTTCACGTCAGGGTGTTGCTTGATTCATACTGGTTCAATATTGAAGATGAAAAGGATAATGATGAGATGGCTGCCCTGATTAACCGGATCGGGATATCCGAACATATTCCTCTCGAAGCAAGATGCGTGGATCTTCCCTCAAGTGGGGTAGAAAAAATCCATAATAAAGGGGTAATTGTCGATGATCAGCGAGTGCTCGTGAGCAGCATCAACTGGAACAGTGTATCGCCAAACTTTAACCGGGAAGCCGGGGTAATTATTGACCATCCCGGAGCGGCCGGTTATTTCCTCACGGTATTCGATGACGACTGGAATTCTTCAGCCAAACATCCCCCGGCAATAACCTGATTATCTGAAGATTGGCGTTGGTACGTGCTTGTAATGATCTCCTTATCATTTATTATCCGCCGTCGAAGGGTACTGATCTGAAAATCTGATGATTATCGGAAGACGGAACAGAAAAAATAGAACATTGTTCAGGATTCAGAATTTTTTTAATGCACACTGGCATACGTCGCATAAATTGATATCGCTTTCACCGGTTACTACCGCAAGTGCCCAGCGGTCTATGATGGTATCCAGTTCATTTGAGATCTGAACTTCACCTGCACCTCTCTTTCTGCTCAGATACTGGGATACTGCTGCTCGCGTTACTCCGAGTCTTTTTGCTGCATCGCTCTGGCTGAGCCCCTCTCGTTGTACCAGCCGGAATACCATCTCGGCTCTCATGGGGGGAGAAGGTGCCGGACCATAGTGTCGCAGTGCATCAGGGTGCAGGTATGCTTCGTCATACGCACGCAGGCTGGGGTTTGTTTGTCTGTATGGTCCGGTTCTGGTAGATGATCTGGCGGGCATCACGGAAATTGAATTTCTCAATGATAAACTGTCTTTCCTTGAGTTTCTTCAGTGCATAGCGCACAGTCCGTGGTGCAAGATGGGTTTTTTGAACGAGGTCCTTATGAGTCATTGCACCGCCTGCGTCCAGTATCTCCAGCACCGTCTTCGATGAAGGCGGTAATGTTGTAGAATACATGATAATAATGTTAACACTGTTAACATATGAATCTGTCGGTAATTTAAACAAATATTCTCATAACTCCAGTATGCTCGAACGTCAGGAACGCGCAGCAATGGTTCTTTTACTGGGTGTCGTGATCCTGGTCATTGCTGCTCACCTGATTCTCGGGTCATTCGGAAAACAACCCTTTGCCCGTTCATTCACGAATAATTCAATGGATGGCGAACTGGTGATAGCGAGTGGAACGATAGACCATCTGGTGATCACCATTCAAAACGGAGGGCACATGAATGTGTACACTGATACGTGTCACTATTTTTATACCCGCTCAGGTTGTTCAGAAGACTGATCCTTCAGAAAGGAGACGCGATATCTGTCTATGGGATTGTCCAGACCTATCGCGGGAAAAAAGAGATTGTCGTGAATTCCCCGGAAGATATTTCTGTTGTTCCGTGAGACTCCAGACAAATAGTTGTTCAGCTGATATCCTGAAAACCAGCGTCCCTATGTTTCTGAAACAATCTCTTTGATCCGAAATTTTCCGATCATTTCAACTATTTTAGTCTCAGCCTTTGGGAGTATGATTCAGCATTTCTGTCTCTTTTTTTATTGTCAATCTGATCAAGTGCTTCTGGGCTGCCTCGCGCACTTCACCATCTTCATCCTGGAGTGACTCTGTCAAACCTGCCACGGCATGCTCATCTGCGATAGTGCCCAGAGCCCACGCAGCAGTTTTACGGACCATCTTTCTTTTTATCTTTCAGAAGACGGAGAAGTGGTTCGACGGCACGTGAATCCCGAAGTTTTCCCAGCCCCCATGCAGCACCGATCCGGAGCCATTTATCATCGGATTTTAATGCTTCAATCAGAGGTTCCACAGCACGAAGATCCCCCAGTTTTCCCAATGATTTTGCCGCAAGCCACTGGACATCAACAAACGGATCTTTGAGTGCCTCCAGAAGTGGTTCTACCGCCGTTTCATCTCCTTCATCTCCCAAGGCTTCTGCAGCCCGCCAGCGATAGTTCAGATTGGGATCTTTAAGAAGGGCGATATATCCCTTGATACGCAGTTTTTTACGTTCTTGTAGTGCCGCAAGATCATCGGGGGTCGGTTCAGGGACAGGCTCATTGCCTTATGTACCTGCGTTTCAGGACTACCCATTGCTGTTCCTCAATAGCCACCCATACGTGGTACCGGACTATTAAGGTTTTCAATGGAAATATGTGACCAGTATCAGGTATACGGACCTTTATTTGAGAATGAATACCTGTAAAATAGGGAGAAAAATATTACTGGTAATTCTCCGGAATAATTTCAAGGTTTACGGACAAATTTTTTACCGAATGGGTCAATGCACCAAGGCTTATGACATCCACATCGAGCGCAGCATACCGTGCGAGGGAACTTTCATCAATGCCCCCGGAAAGTTCAATGATCACACGCTCCCGCAGACCTTCATGTTTCAGTATCCTGACAGTCCGGGTAATCTGAGCGGGACTCATATTATCAAGCATAATGATATCTGCACCAGCTTGTGCAGCGAGCAGTGCAGTTTCAGGAGTTTCTACTTCAACTTCAATTTTTTTATAAAGGGAATTTTTTTTTGCGGACTGCAATAGCAATATCGAGAGAAACCAGTGCCAGATGATTGTCTTTGATGAGAAGACCGTCGCTTAAGTTCATGCGGTGGGGATCCCCACCCCCTATTGTTACAGCCTTCTTGTCCAGGATCCGGTATCCGGGACATGTTTTGCGCGTCGCTGCGATACGGCAGTGTGGATTGACCGCAGATACGATGATCTGCCATTTTCCTTGTCTGTGTCGCAATACCGCTCATTCTTCCGATGATATTGAGGGCTGTCCGTTCAACAAGCAGTATCTTTTTTGCATCCCCGCTGAGGGAAAGGAGCACGTCATTTTTGCTGACCGTATTTCCGTCTTGTATCCGATGCTTCACAGAAACACCAAAATGGGAAAAAAGGAAAGCTGCTTCATCGAGACCCGCAATTATTCCTGGTTGCTCAGCCCTTATTACTGCATCGCAGGTAATATCCGGAATAACTGCAGCAGATGTTACATCCCCGTATGGGGCGTCTTCCTCAATGAACCGAAGCAGATACTTGTTCAATTCCATTGGATATTCACCTTATTTTATAGTTATGTTCCCACTATTATCGGTTCATTCAGATTATTCAGAAGAGAGAGAATGGAGAGGGCAGCAAGGTAGGCTCGTTGCCGAATGACCCGGGACTGGGTATATTTGTTACCCTGATGTAGGTCTCTCCAAAACTCCCTTCAATGAATAGTTCGTGAACATTACGGTCTACTGACGGATCAACCCAGAGCTCCACATCGGTATCGTGCCCGGCAGCAAGACTCATGGCCACCGATACGTTGACATTTTTCGGAAAAGCCTTGATACATTCGTTCGCTTTTCCGGAAAATATGAGCCTTCTTGAGTCGGCAACAATACCCAGAGATGCAGGACTTTTGGTGGTTCTTAAAAGTAAACGTGTGATCTCTGAAATTCTTCCTATCTTGAGATTATCGAGGCCAAAAATCGCCCCGCTTGGTATGTGAATTTTCCGCCCGTACTTCATGGCCAGGTCCCGTATCTCTTCCCGGAATACCGTATCGGACAAGGCTCCCACACTCATAATGACCAGATCTTTGTTGTTGGACAGCACCTGTCCTGCATAGTTTTTCACTGCACTGACCGATGCTGCTTCTACGACAATATCAATATCTGAAGCAATAAATGCGTCAAAATCTTCATAGGGATGTGCACCGGAAATCTCTGCGATCTCCTGTGCCCTCTCAAATACGAGGTCATAGACCGCGGTTATTGTAAAACCGCCTCCCTGCTTTGCGATGATGTGTCCGATATTACCACAGCCCAGCAGGCCGATTTTCATCATGATAACAGATTATGGGTATCATTGGTTAAGTTTTGTGCTCATCGGTGAACATTGAATCAGAAAATAGCTTTGGACTTACGAAAAATTCTGCACGAGAAAATTATATTTTTTCCTATGCCGGTTCCCTGCATTTTATCCGAATTAACACCGATCTATTAGTATTCTCCAGGGATCTTTGTGCGGCGGAAAGGGGGAAGTTCACCGGAATCCTCATACCGGAATATCGCTGTATGCGGAGTACTGGAAGAGTTACGTAATCTGCGGATATATATCGAGACGTATGGGTGTCGTTATAATTTCGGTGACACGGCCAAACTTATCGAGATCCTTAAGCATCACGGGAGCACCGTTGTCAGTTCCGCAGAAGAGGCGGACGCCGTCATAGTCAATACCTGTACGGTTGTCGGCAGAACTGAGAGAAAAATCCTCAGGAGACTTTCCCTGTTAAAGGATACAAATCTCTATGTGACAGGATGCATGCCAGCAGTGCAGAGAGAAGCAATTTTTGCGGTATGTAACCCTGTTGTTATCTCACCTGATACGATTCACGATGCTTATCAGACTCATGAGAATAGATCCGGGTGGTAGGGCAGCAATTGTCCAGGTAGCCCGGGGATGCTCGGGAAGGTGCTCATACTGTCTTGCCCGGATCGCCAGGGGACCCCTCAAGAGTTATGGACGGGAAGAGATCCTTGCAGAAATTGCAGCACATGTCCGGGCGGGGACTCCGGAAATCCAGATCACTGCTCAGGATGTAAGCAGCTGGGGACAGGATTCTACCACCTCGCTTCCCCGCCTTATCCATGCGATTGATGGTCTTCCCGGACAGTTTATGATCCGGGTCGGAATGATGAATCCGGCTACCGTAAAGGGTATACTTGACGATCTGCTGGATTCCTTTGCTAGTGACCATGTTTTCAAATTTCTTCATCTCCCCGTTCAGTCGGGATCGGATCGCATTCTTGAACGGATGGAAAGGGGATACAAGACTGAAGATTTTGTAGAAATTGTCCATGCATTTAAGAGCCGGTATCCGGAAATTACTCTTGCTACCGATATAATCGTAGGTTTTTGCGGAGAAACCGAACAGGACTTTTCAGCGTCTCTTGACCTGATCAACCGGGTCCGCCCAAACAAGGTAAATATCACCCGGTATTCGCAACGCCCCTTCACATCTTCTGCTTCAGATAAAGACTTCCCTGACTGGGTTAAGAAGGACAGGTCCCGCTGCATGAATGTCCTTGCTGAAGAGATCTATGCCTCTGTCAACAGAGAATATCTTGAAAAGCTGATGCCTTTTATCGTGACAGAATCGATAAAAAAGGGATCCGTCATGGCACGATCTCCGAATTATCTGGGAATAGTGATCAACGAGGATCTTCCTCTGGGATATACCGGTCAGGCAATCCTGAAAAAAGACCGGAAGTATTATTTTATTGGGCAGCAGGTTGTTTGATTTTCCGGATTTCCGGCAATGATAACGAGTGGCCCGATATAAGAACCGGCCATGTTTTAAAAAATCTTCCTGGAGAAACAATCCTGAACAATCCCCTTATATTTCAATCTGCCCGGTTTGGGGTTCCGGGATTTATCCGGCTGGGTACGTAATCATAGAAGAACGGTTTTATACCCAACGACTGAACACTCCTTATCGGATTATTATAATGGGAGTCGGAGGAAGGGTGATGGATGAAATTGAAGCTGGATTTGAGAAACTGGAGCAGAAAATAAAAGAGTTGCAGGAAAAAAGCGATTCCCTCTCTCAGGAGATCAGGACCCATGACAACGCACTCCTGGCCCGGATGGCCAGATCAGCTATTCCAGTTGTGAGGATTGTCGGCCTGAATATGCTGAAGATGGGTAAGCAGGATACCAAAGGAGAGATCTATGATCCCGCGTATTATCCACAGAAAATGATCATTTTAGGAAAGGCCGCAAAACCTGCAGCGTTCCGACCGGATAATGCACAGAAGCAGATTACCGACCAGTTTTGCGTTCTTTCTGAAGATGGACAATTTTTTGAACTTATGTACAGCTTTGATGGATTCCTCACCGATTCCTACCTTAATCCCATCGATGCAAACACGGCAATAGATCACTATGGATATGATATTATGTTCATGCTCTATCGAGCGATGCACGATTACCTGAAGGGAGAGGAAGCACTTATTGAATCTCTCGAAAAAGTAATAGATTATATTTTCGCCCCGAAACAATAATCCGGGATGATCCCTTTCAGGGTGTTCAAGACCAGCCCCCCTCCCGATGATTTAATCCAGTAAAATGACTCTCGGGAAAACCGGAACCATTCACTTCTTCGGGTCCGTATATGGGATTGTGAAATCAAAAAAAGTGGAGCAAATTACTATCATACATGGATGGGCCCGATGTGATTCGAACACATGACCTCCCGGTTATCAGCCGGGCGCACCACCGGGCTATGCTACGGGCCCAAAGGGTTTGCCTGAAATTTACCTTATTTACTACTCCACCAGAGTTTTTATAAGTTGTGAATCGGCAGAGTGAGGGTCCAGAACCATCAGATAGGGATATGTGTAAAAAGGCCCCGGTATTAGTACGGGTCTGAGATCATGGGACGAAAATATCTTCTTGGGAATGAAGCGATAGCCCACGCCTGTATTGAGTCCGGCGTGGATTTTGTAAGCGGATATCCCGGTACGCCATCATCTGAAGTAATTGACGTGCTGCGTGTCCAGCAGGATCGATCATACTATGTTGAGTGGTCGGTTAACGAAAAGGTGGCACTGGAGAATGCTCTTGCAGCTGCGTGGTGTGGAATCCGTGCACTCTGTACCATGAAACACGTCGGACTCAACGTTGCTTCGGATCCCCTCATGACGAGTGCCTATACCGGTGTCACTGCAGGGCTTGTCATAATGAGCGCTGATGATCCATTTGCCCACAGTTCACAAAACGAGCAGGATACACGGTGCTACGCGCATTTCGCCCGGGTTCCCTGCCTCGATCCTGCAAGTATACAGGAAGCCCATGACATGATCCCCCAGGCGTTCAGCCTTTCCGAAGAATTTGGCCTGCCCGTAATCTTCAGGCCTACAACCCGTATCTGCCATTCAAAGGGAGATGTGGAGATGGGAGAACCGGTTGCGGGTTTACGGAAAGGGGAGTTCCACAAGGATCCACGGCAATACGTTGTAATCCCGGCGCATACCCGTATCCTGCATAAAAAACTTAACGCAAAACAGTCCGCTATCCGGAAGCGGCTGGTTGAATGTGGATTCAACCATTATACCCTACAGGGAAAAACCGCAGTCATTGCGAGTGGTATTGGCGCCACCTATGTTCAGGAATTATTGCCCTCAGGAGTATCTTTCATGAAAATCGGAGCATACCCGATTGATGAAGAATGGCTGGGCGATTTTGTAAAAAAACATGAAAAAATTCTTGTCATCGAGGAACTGGCGCCGGAGGTGGAAGAGACTGTACGCCAGGTAGCGGGATGTGTTCCCGTATCCGGTAAGAAAAACGGGTTTGGATCGTACGAAGGGGAGTTGTCTCTTCCTGCCGTTGCCGGGATCATGGAGAAGGCGGGATTTTTACATAAAAATCCTTTCCCGCGTGATAATCCTGTACAAAATCTTCCCCCCCGCCCTCCAATCCTTTGTGCCGGCTGCCTGCACCGCGGGACGTTCTATGCCATAAAAAAAGTCTTCAAAGATGGGATCTATCCCAGTGATATAGGGTGTTATACCCTCGGACTTCAGCTGGGGGTTGTTGACACAACCATCTGCATGGGGGCGTCCATTACTGTGGCGAGCGGCATTTCCCATGCCGGAGATCCGCGTGATATTGTCTGTACCATCGGGGACTCCACATTCCTCCATACCGGTATACAGGGATTGATAAATGCAGTCTATAACGGGGCAAATATCACCGTTGTAATACTCGACAACCGGATCACTGCCATGACAGGACACCAGCCGAACCCCAATACGGGGTTGACCGCCTGCGGAGTGGAAAGTCCTGCGATATCACTCGATGCGATATGCCGCTCCTGTGGTGTCAGTTTTGTTGAGAGTGTCAACCCGTACGACATCACCGGTATGATCACCGTCCTGCAGGAGGCAAAGAAACGCAAAGGCGTAAAGGTTATTATCGCAAAACAGATGTGCGTTATATCGGCGCGCCGGGCGGGCATAAAACGCGGCAGATACATGGTGAACCCTGAGATCTGCACCGGATGCGGAACCTGCGTCCGGTTTGGCTGCCCGGCCATAGAATTTGCGGATGAAAAAGCACGTGTCAATGATCTCTGCAGCGGATGTGCCGTATGTGCCCAACTCTGTCCCGCCGGTGCGATAGTACGGGAGGCAAAGAAATGAGCGGAAGTTATGATATCCTGATCGTCGGGATCGGAGGACAGGGGACAATTCTTGCCTCAAACATACTTGGCGAAGCGTGCCTAATCGAAGGGAGACATGTGAAAGGAGCGGAGACTCACGGCATGGCACAGCGAGGGGGTTCTGTCGAGAGTCATATACGGATCGATGGTTTATTCGGCCCACTGATTGCACCGGGCACGGCTGATCTTCTCATCTCGTTCGATCTACTTGAAGCCCTTCGTTACTCCCACTACCTGAAAAATAACGGGAAAATGGTAGTGAACCGACATCTGGTTCTCCCTACGTCAGTTTTTACACAAAATCTTCCTGCACCGACCCAGGACGAGATTATTAAAACATTAAAAACCCATCCAATCTGCCTGCTCGATGCAGATAGAATGGCAGAGGACGCAGGAAGCCCCCTTTCTCAGAATGTCGTCATGCTGGGAGCGGCATCGCCATCAATTCCGCTTAAACCCGGGTCACTTCTCGATGCGATTAAACGGTTAGTCCCGAAAAAGACGATCGATATCAATGTAAAAGCCTTTGAATTGGGCAGGGAATTTAGCGGTACGTGCTGATGAAAGGGCAGCTTGGTTCGTTTAATTATGATACCATTTATCAAGGAGATGCAATCCAGCTGATGCCGGATATTCCTGCCGGGATTGTGGATCTCATCATCACCGATCCGCCCTTTGCCATCGATTTCAAGGCACAACGGGAAAATTATAACCGGACTGGCTCAAACGTCATCGAAGGATACCGGGAGATTTCAGAATCGGACTACCTTGAGTTTACCCATCGCTGGATGACAGAAGCAGCACGGGTTCTTGCCCCGGATGGAAGCATGTACGTTTTCTCAGGATGGAACCGTCTCCACGATATCCTTGAAGGTCTTACTGAAGCAGGATTCACGACCATTAATCACCTTATCTGGAAATACCAGTTCGGTGTATTTACCAAAAAAAAATATGTGACCAGCCATTATCATATCCTTTTTGTAGTTAAAAATCCCGCACGGTATACTTTCAACAAGATCGATCATTATCCTGAAGATGTCTGGATCATAAACCGGGAATACTGGAAGGGAAAAAAGAAGACACCTACCAAACTGCCGATGGAAGTTGTAAAAAAAATATTATTGTATTCAAGTAATCCCGGTGATCTGGTGTTTGATCCGTTTCTTGGATCAGGAACTGTAGCAGTCGGGGCGAAAACTGAAAAACGCCATTTTCTTGGATTTGAGATAGTACCGGAATATTTTTCGTTTTCCCTTGATCGTATAAATGCCTGCGAAATCGCTGGAGTGAAAAGTCGGAAAAAACGTACCCGCGATTGAAACGCTGAGGGGGGGAATTGAACCCCCGAGGCACTTTCGCACCACAGGCTTTCCAGGCCTGCGCCCTACCGCTAGACTACCTCAGCTAAAAGTGTATCCTATCTGTTAGCCGGGTATTTTTTTAATGCTATCTCTTCTTATGCTCATTTTTTCCTGTGCCGCAACCAGGTTTCCTTTTTTTCCTTGTTTCTTTACAGGACGTTTTCCATCCCTTTGGATAGGTTCCCGGTGGAAGGAAAACAGTTGTGGGGGCAACAACAAGACCCGTTTCTCCCGGTCTGAACGAGGCCGATCCAACAAGAGCTCTCCCAAGGCAGATAAACTCTTTTTTCTGTGAGAGCACCGCAACGGTCTGGTCCTTTTTGAAATTCATACATTCGATAATGCCAACTCCTGCAAGCACTGCACCGCGGCAGATGGCATCAACTGCCGTGTCCCGGATTATGACCGTCGGAAGATCAGGCACTGCTGCATCAACCGATACTATCATCGATGAAAGGAAAGTCCGGTTCCCTTTTTTCGCGGCGTAACACGCATCCTGAACAGCATGGAGGGTATGCATCTCTGGCTCACCGAATGTACCCGATCGTGTGCGGCGCAGTTCGACCATGTGTGCACCTGTACCGAGAGCAAGTCCGATGTGATGGCAGAGCGAGCGGATGTATGTACCGGCATCGCACTGGACACGGAAAAGGACGAGCCGCCCATCAGTATCAAGAATCTGTAGTTTATGGATGGTACGGATCCGAAGAACACGCTTCACCGCACTTTTCCGTGGAGGACGCTGGTAGAGTCTCCCCGTGAACTCCCGTGCTGCCTGTTCGATTCGGTTTTTGTCCACATCCGCATGCAGCCGCATCAGGCAGACATATTCCTTATCGTGCTGCAGGAGGAGCGGAGCAAGGCGCACCGCATTGCCAAGCATCACGAGAAGCACCCCGGAGACCTGCGGGTCGAGAGTTCCTGCGTGTCCTACCTGGCAGCCGAGCATCCTACCAACCCATGCTGCTACCTGATGGCTTGAAGGTCCCCTGGGTTTATCAATGATAAGAATCCCTGGATGACTCCAGAGATGGATGGCACCTGCGGTATCCTTACCTTCCGTCATTTAGCACACACTCTTTTTTTTGCCAGATATTCGTTCAGGGCCCGAAGTGACCCTTCGAGCGAACCATCACCGATCACGTCGGGACTCGTGCCAGCTTTTCTCATGGTATCAGCGGTTATCTCCCCGATTGCAATAACAATCAGCTCCTTATCCCTCGTCCATACTGCTTTTGCAAATGACATGGCGCTGGTAAAAAGGATGGCTTCTGCATTTTTCAGGTCAAGAGGTTCTCCCGTTGGTTCCAGTTTGTAACAATGGAATTCGTGGGCTATTCCTCCCGCAGATATTATCGCCTCGATAAGTGCTGGATTGGGGACATCTGCACGTGGAATACCGATCTGTTTCCCACGGATCCATTCTCCAAGGTAGGGAACAAAATCCCTGGAGTAAAAACTGGAGAGGGTTTCACACTCAATTTCAGATCGCTGCAGTTCTTTTGCGGTTTGCGGTCCTATGGCAATTATCCGGGGGGTTCTGTTCAGGAGCGGGGCGATAAGTTTTGCGGGAAGTGCACTGGTGAAAAAAAGGCAGTCGAATTCATCGCGGTCAACCGCATCGACGAACGCTTTGATCTGATCATTCATTATATCAGAACGGAGAGGGTGGACACTGTAACAGGCATGTCCGTACGATGCGCAGCGTTCAGCGTCGTTTTTTTCCTTCCCGGCAAGCCGGGTGACTGCAATTTTCATTCGAATCCATCACCCCATTTCGTTATGATGGTATGCATTTCGGTGAATTTATGTTCATTCTCCAACATTCTTGTGAATGGAACAGATCCTGCTTGGTGCCGGTATCGGAATACTTCTTGGTACTATAAGCGGGATCATCCCGGGGGTTCATGCGAATACTCTTGCAGGAGTGCTCCTGAGTTTTCAGGTAGTTCTGTTGTCTCTTTTTGGCCCGCTTGTTCTTGCCGGTGCGATGTTTGCGGCCCTCATAACCCATACGTTTGTGGATGCAGTGCCGAGTACTTTCCTGGGAATACCGGATGTGGATACATCTCTTGCTGTATTGCCAGCGCATGCGCTCTGCCTGGAAGGAAACGGGGAAGAAGCTGTGAGAATCGCGGCGCTGGGCAGTGCCTGCGCGATGGTCATAGCAGTCCCCCTTTCAGTCATTTGTTTTTTCCTCCTTCCCGCTCTCCAGCCGTTCTTTGACTGGTGGATCGGTATTCTTCTGATTGCATCCGTCGGATATATGATCGTTACCAGCGAGTGTCCCGGCTGGGCACTTGCAACGTTCCTTGCATCAGGCATTCTTGGGATCTTCGCGCTTCGTTATGCTTTCCTGAGCTGGCATACGCTTGCCGGGGGCAGTTCGATTCTTATGCCTCTCCTCACCGGACTTTTTGGAATTTCGGTGCTTATTACCGCCTCACAGGGTATTTTACCCGAGCAGCATTTCAAAGGTGTCAGGATGGAGAGTCGGACCATTATGAAATGTTCGCTCCTTGGGACGATGGCAGGAATTGCTGTCGGATGGCTTCCCGGACTCTCCACCGCGTCTGCAAACGGGGTCCTTGCATCAATTATCGGATATGATAAGGATCGAAGGGCATACATTCTGGCCACAAACGCCGCGAATACGGCAAACGCTTTTATCGGACTTGCCGCGTTATTCGCACTGTCACGGATGCGCAACGGGGTAATGGTTGCCCTTTCCGAGATCCCTCTGCCGACCATGAGCGAACTGACCGTTGTGGGCGTTCTTGCCGCTCTTCCCGGTTACATTATTACTATCGCGTTGTCCCGCTCTGCACGCAGGTTTAACGGGATTGACGGAAAAGTGCTGAACCGTACGGTTATTGCGTTTATTGTTGTGTTAAGTATCGTCCTCACGGGTCCGTTCGGTCTGGTTATCCTTATCCTTGCGACGGTGCTTGGGCTTGTGCCCTGGCTTGTCAATATCCCAAGAATGTACTGCATGGGTGCAATCATGATGCCGGTTATCCTCTTCTCGTTTGGCATAATCCTGATATAACTGTGCTACGATGAATGCATTCGACTCCACCGGATCTATGGTTTTATACGGGCGCGAACCTAAATTTCCTGTAATGCGGTCTTTCTGGTTCGGCGATATTGATGATGGGCGCTGCACATCGTTTACCGGAGACACCAACGCCCTCATAGATCGTGTCCGGTCGATGATTATTTCCTCAACTTCGAATCTCTCTCCCGACTGGGAACAGGCAGTTCGCTGTGGAGTCTTTCATAACCGGCAGGAGTATCTTTCACGGTTGCAGGAGGTCTGCATTACTATCGCAGAACGCTCTATTCGGGAGCAGTATTCAAAAAAGGATGCTGAACTGCTCCAGATGGTGAGGACTCTCGATGAAATCGATACGGTCATCAATCTGCTTTCCGAAAGAGCGGCTGAATGGTATCTTATCCGGCACCCTGCGTTTTCCCGTAAGTATCACAGGACACCTGCGCATGCACTGGTAAAAACGATGCACGACAGGAGTAAAGGGGCTCTTGGCAAGGTAGCGGGGGAGATCGAACAGCTGGGAAATACGCGGACTCTTCTCGCAAAGGAAGTTTCTGCACGTGCAAATGATGTTATGCCGAACACAAGTGCACTCATCGGAGGGCTTGTGGCGGCAAGACTGATGTCGCAGGCCGGGGGGCTTCTTCCGCTCTCAAGGCTTCCCGCAAGTGCGATCCAGGTTCTTGGTGCCCGGACTGCACTATTTTCACACTTGAAAACCAGGTCGCCCTGTCCGAAGCATGGAATAATCTTCCAGCACCGCCGGGTCCACAATGCACAGAGGGATACCAGGGGGAAAGTTGCCCGGGTTCTTGCAGGAAAACTTGCCATTGCAGCACGGCTCGATTATTTCAGAGGAACAGCAGACCCGGAATTTCTTGAAACAGCACAGAGGCGTATCGATTCTAGCCGGAGTGAAAAAAGAACCATGATCTGGATAGGCGATGTGCTGGTATCACCGGGCGAGGGAGGGGTTTACCATGAGCGGATGCTGGGTGGAGCACGGGTATGGGATCCTTACCGGAGCAAGTTATCTGCACTTTATTACTCGGGAACAGGTGTAGATCTCGTTCACGGCAGATGCGGGTATTGTATCTCGGGGCTGCGAACGGGACAACCGTATCCCATGTAGCAGATTATGTTGAGGTGGTGTATGCCGTGGAGTTTGCTCCCCGCCCAATGCAGGATCTTCTCGAAGTGTGCCGTCGGAGAAGAAATATCATACCTGTTATGGCGGATGCAGCCCGTCCTGAACAGTATGCACCGCTGGTCGAACCGGTTGATCTTCTCTACCAGGATGTGGCTCAACCGGATCAGGCAGCAATCGTGTTACGGAATTGCTGTGTTTCTGAAACCCGGGGGAACCGTCATTCTCATGCTCAAAACCCGAAGTGTTGATGTCAGAAAGGAACCTCTGGATGTCTTTTGTGATACGTTGGCACTACTTACATCATCCGGGCTTGTCGTTCAGGAAAGCACGTGGCTTGCCCCATTTCACGCAGATCATGCTGCAATTGTTTGTATAAAACCGGAAGTGAGGGATTAAATCTTGAGCGATGGAATCCGATTCTTTTCTGCCACTCCGCTTTCGGTAATCGCAATCATCATTCTTTTCGTGCTTTTAATCCTCATTCTCCCGTTGTTTATTCTGGGAATGATCGGGACTGCATTCATAAGACTAGGTTTTTCCTGGATTTCTGCACTCGCGTGTTATTCTCTGATGCTATTCGGGAGTTTTGTAAATATTCCGGTATATCGCATCCGTCGCGATATAATCAGGATTTCCCGGAGATGCTACATCAGATCAGGATACAGGTGAATCCTGTTCACGATGTCTGGAATATACCTGTCTCATGTAACCTTGGAGGTGCTGTCATACCTTCAGGTATTTCTGCATTTCTGCTTTACAAGGCAATCCTTATCACGGGAAATTTCCTGGTGATTTACCGTAGTGCCGAGCATCATCATCGTGGCAGCATTACATTTGTCTCAACGCGTGCTGGTGCCGGGTGCCGGTATTCGTGTACCCCTGCTGATTCCCGGACTTACCGCACTTCTGGCAGGGCTGGTTCTTTCAGGTGGATACCGGACTGACCGCAGCAGTAACTGCCTTCGTGAGCGGGACGATCGGGACATTGTCCGGTGGAAATATTGTCAATGCTTTTCCGTGATCAGCGATCTGGAAATACCAGAGGTCAGCGTCGGCGGTTCCGGCACCTTCGGAGCGGTCTTCGTCTGTTGCATCCTGCCTGCCCTTCTTGCATAACACCAGGTGGTCGAACCCGGTCCAGATCCGTAATGTGGAAATAAGCGCTGAAAAGAAAGTAGCCCGGAGCAGATTCGAACTGCTGTCGGGGGATCCAGAGTCCCCCATGATTGACCGCTACACTACCGGGCTATGTGCCTCTTATTTTTGCTGCTGTTTCTTAATTAAGGTGACGGACTGACCCCTGTCATACACCTTTTGCGCGTCCGCACTTCCGACATGCCTGCAGACTTCTATGACGGGCAGGATGAACTCCCCTTTCCGCAGAATGGTTCAATATCATGAATGTCGCGGAGATAGTAAATATGGGGGACAAGGGAGATGTGGGTGTATATCCCGCACGGGACTGCCGAGTTTATCTGCGATCGATTTCTGGAGCTGGACAAGAGCATACATATTTGCCCCGGCTGCGGTAAGCATGTCATTTGACCGGAAGATTACCCGCATATGAAGTCTGCCACTCCCGCAGGATGCACTGGATAAGCTGGAGGCAGGGACAGGCCTCGAGTTTCTCATCAATTACCGGGTTCCAGGTAATTGCGATTGCACGCCGTGATGTCGGTTGAGACCTGAGTTTGTCAACAATATAGGCGATCTGGTCTATATGCACCGGCTGCCCGTCAGCAACCAGTCGTTCCCCCCAGTCAAAAAGCCTGCCGTGATAGTCATACTCAAAGGCAGCGTGGGAACCC
Source organism: uncultured Methanoregulaceae archaeon (assembly GCA_963721245.1). Classification (GTDB taxonomy): domain Archaea; phylum Halobacteriota; class Methanomicrobia; order Methanomicrobiales; family Methanospirillaceae; genus Methanoregula. The sequence continues at coordinate 130,726 of CAVRIL010000007.1, forward strand.
TGCAGCAGGTCCCGTGCATACTGTTCAACAAATCTCTGCTGGAACCGGGAATGCGGACTTACCATTGGTTCGGCCAGAGGGGTATCCACCTGGAGGGTCATCTCCTCGATACTCCACGGTCGCTTCGGCATCTTCTGTCTGTAAAATCCAGCCTTTCTCCAGGATCATTTTAATGACCAGCTCATGTGCCCGTCCGATACTTGGCGCCCGGATTATTCTCATGCCAATCTGGTTATCATTCACGTTGTATATGTGTGTTGAATTGTATCTGGCATATGGAATGTCACGGATACTCATGCCAGGAAGATAATATGTAATATACTGTTGAAGATAATACTATTCGACGGTTCTGAATGCGAATAATCCATATAGAAACTTGCAATTTCTGGACGAATGAATATTAGTCGCATGGAATTAGAAAGTGTATAAATCAAGGACAAAGTTTTCAATGTTTATGCAGAGTACAGTAATGTACGTATATTGCATATAATAATCATGGAAATTGCGCGATGATATCAGTCAAAATGTTCGCGACCATCACGTGCATACAAATGTCCAGAAGATCTGCATGAGAACCGAAATAACAAAAATTAATCGGCTGGATTCACAAATCGCTGGCAAATAACGCCCGGAAAACCCAACAAAAACAACCACAAAGGATATATTAGCTCTTTTACAAATACTCTTCCATATTCCGTCTAAACGGAGTATGGGGCTCGCAGAACAGATATTCGGCATCTGTCGAAATCGTTCGCGGCTTGAAATGTATGATGTAAACTTTGGAGGAATTGAAAGAATGACTAAGCGATTAACTATCGCACTCGTTGCACTCGCAATGTTCGTGCTCGTTGCAGTAATGCCGGTATCGGCAACGCTCAGCGCAGACGGCAACTACTATGTTGTAGCACCGAACATTAACGCAGGGCGCAACAGTGTTTATCGGAGAACAGGGCCTCAATGTAGTGCCAATGCCCTTCCAGGCAGCTGCTAACTAAGATCGGCTGGTGGGCATCAGCAGCAGACATTAGCACCACGGCCCCGTATTCACAGACCTATGACTTTGGTCACAGGTGCCAATGCGACCAGCATTCACGGTTGGCGATAACTTTGTCGGCTATACCGGTAACTGGTATGCAATTGACCCGACAAGCGGCTTTGCAGTTGGCCATTAGTGTTCAACGTCCAGGACCCGACGCTCTCCGTCAATATCTGGGACTTTGACCAGAGCAACGATGTAACCGGTAAGTCGGTCCCGCAGGGTGAACACCTTGGATTCAAGTTATCCACCAACATGTATCAGTGCACTTGACCGCATACCACAGGTCACACCGTATTTGACCATGACTGGCAGCGGTGCCAAACGCTGACGGTTACATAAACATCCGGGTAAAGGATGAGTCAGGTGCCACATTCACCTCAGTGCTTACCGACGCTGGAACATCACTCGGCCTGAGTGCACTCAACATAACGAGCTTCACCGGTGACGATTGGAGGAGCTACATGGCAACTGGTCAACCGGTGCACTTAACGCAAATGGCCAGCTGGCATACGCGATTGGAACCTACACCGTCTATGCAGAGTCCAGACTCAACAACATGAAGAACAACTACAAGAACGGCGGTGTAGATTACACCACAAAGACAATCTCACAGGTCGGTACCGTCTCGCTGGTCTCCAACACCGTGAAGATTGAGGCGAACAAGGATTCCGTTGTCCGCAGCAAGCCGTTCTCTGTTACCATCACCGGTAAGCCCGCGACGACCTACCGTCGTCTGGGTCAAGGGTACATCCAATCTGGCAGGCGGACTTGATGGACAGCCCCCGTTGGTCAACACCGGACAGGATGGCGTAAAGCTGTGATACAAACCAGGGAAGTGCAGACCGTCCAGAAGGCAGCTATGCATTAGCCAACAACAAGATTCAGCTCTCTGGCTACGCATACCAGAATGCTGGTGCAGGCCGTATTGTATTTGACGATGTAAGCTCACTCGTCCGCGGACGTTGGCTTTGGTACCAGGGTTGCGGCAAATGTCACCACAAATTCAGCGGGTACCAGAACTGTAGAATTCGTTACAACAAACTGGACCAAGGCACAGAAGTACACCATCCGTGTCGAGCAGAACTTCGGCGGCATCGTTCAAGAGCGATCGAGGTTGATGTGAAGGTCGAGAAGGGTGCAGTCACTATTGTGGCAGCCGGCGACCAGAGTTACTACCTTGGCGAGGAGATCAAGTTCTCCGGTACCAACACCGAATCGTACAAGACATACCTGTTCATCATTGGACCCAACCTTAATGACAATGGTGCACATGCTCACCTCTCCACGGGCCAAGTGTCATCAACCAGGACGCTGACACATTCGTATCAGGCTGATGTAGCAGGTGACAACACCTGGTCCTACAAGTGGGGAACAGCAACAGTTCCGCTCGATGCAGGCACGTACACCGTCTACGCAGTAAGCCAGCCTGTTGACCGCGCTGCCGACCATATTGCCGATGCAGCATACGGCACTGTTTCCATCATCATCAAGAAGCCGTTCGTTTCTGCAACAGCATCACAGTCTACCGTTGCAAAGGGTGACAGGATCTACATCACCGGTACCGCTGAAGGTCAGCCATCACCAGGTGTTGCAATCTGGATACTCGGCAAGAACTACGCACTCTACCAGACAGAGTCCGTGAACTCTGACTCGTCCTTCAAGTTCGAGGTCAAGCAGGAAGACACCAAGTCACTCACCTCAGGTCAGTACTTCGTCGTTGTCCAGCACCCGATGGCGAACAACCAGTTCGATATGATCTTGATCCCTCGACAAGTGGTCGCCTTGCAGGTTCTACACCAGATTTACGTCAAGAACGTGATGCTCAATCCGAATGCTGGCGGAACCGATGTCTTCCTGATCAACGGTGCAGGAAGCCTCCAGGGATCCGATGCAGCTGAGGCACTTGTCCAGGCAATCAACGACCCGAACGTCGACGATACCTACACCAAGCTCCAGTTCCTGGTTGAGGAACCGACCATCACTATCGACCCGATTGGCGACAGGCATGTTGGTGACAAGTTCACCATCACTGCAAAGACCAACCTCGCGGTAGATGACGAAGTCCTCATACAGGTCTACTCATCATCATTCAAGCCGACTCAGAAGAGCCAGAGCGGGGAGTTCAGCGGCGCAACCGGTACGATTAAAGTCGTTGCAAGGGTGACAGCGGACTCAATGCACTCTCGTTCGATGTTGACGCATCAACATTCAAACCAGACGAGTACATTGTTACTCAGGACGCAGTCATCCAGGACGCAACCGGCACTGCACTGTTCAACGTTCTTGAAGGTCCTGCCCCAACGGCAGTCCCGACAACCGCTGTAACAACTGCAGTTCCGACCACACCCCCAACGCCCGTCCCGACAACCGCAACCCCAACACCGACCCCGACCCAGTCGCCAGGGTACGGTGCACTGATTGCATTAATCGGCCTCGGTGCAGTTGCATTCATCGTCGTGCGCAGGCACTGAACTAAAATCTAAAAAATCTCTTTTTTTTAAAAAACATTCATGATAAACATATAGTTCGGCTCTTTATCCACGCCCGGTTCTCACCGTCACTTCCATTCCGAATTCAGGGAATGGCACTCTTTTAATGTCCAACACGGTCAACTAGATGTGAGAAGGATATATCCACAGCATATCTTATCAAATGCGAGTGAGGAGATCACATCGATGAAATTACGAGTAAAAAATCTGGATATTGCATCACGGGGTGTACTGCTCAATCGTGCGGACGCCCGCAGCATCGGGGTGCTTGACGGTGACAGGGTTCAGGTAATCAATCCAAAGAATGGTGTTTCGGTTGCTGCTTTTGTAGAGACTACGTCAACCATCGCCCAGCAGGGAACAATCGGTGTCTACCGCTTTACAAACGAGACGACTTCATCTTGATGACGACACGGAGATAGAGGTCAGGGAAGCAGCAAGACCGGCATCTCTTGACTATGTCAAGAAGAAAATGGATGGCGGCAAACTCTCCAAAGAGGAGATGCTGACCATTATCAAGGATGTTGTGAGCGACGATTTATCCTCGGCGGAACTCACGGCTTTTATTATTGCCTCGTATATCAATCCGCTTGATATGGATGAAGTGGAGCACCTCACTCGCGCTATGGTTGAAACCGGTGAACAGATAAAGTTTGCATCCAGACCAATCGTGGACAAACATTCAATCGGCGGTGTTCCCGGCAACAAGATCTCTCTGCTCGTTGTGCCGATCATGGCAGCAGGCGACTGAAGATACCCAAGACCAGTTCGCGTGCAATTACGGGAGCAGGCGGCACTGCCGATCTCATGGAAGTCCTGGCAAATGTCGAGTTTTCTGCAACGGAAGTGCAGAAAATGACCGAAAAGGTTGGCGGAGTTATTGTCTGGGGGGGTGCAACGAATATTGCTCCTGCAGATGATCGCATCATCCTCCAGGAATACCCGTTTAAAATCGATGCCCGGGGCCAGATGCTGGCAAGTGTCATGGCAAAAAAATTTGCAGTCGGAGCAAATCTTGTTGTGATTGATATACCCGGTCGGCCAGCATACGAAGGTCCCGACGATGCAGGAAGGAAGAAAACTTGCCCGGGAGTTTATCGAACTTGGCGAACGGCTTAACATGAAAGTCGAATGTGCACTTACGTATGGGGATATTCCTGTTGGCCGCAGCATCGGGCCGAAACTTGAAGTGATTGAAGCTCTGCGTGTGCTTGAAGGTGCAACTGAACCAAACTCGTTTATCCAGAAGAGCCTGTCTCTTGCGGGAATTGCGCTTGAGATGTCAGGCAAGGCTGCACGAGGCACCGGCGCTGCATGGCACAGGATATCCTCCAGAAAGGAAAGGCGCTTGAGAAATTCCGCCAGATTATAGAGATCCAGGGTGGGTGATCCAAATGTTAAATCCGTGGATATTATTCCGGGAGAACACCAGTTTGTCGTAAATGCCCCGTCATCCGGGTATGTGATTGAAATGAATAACCAGTCTCTCATCACCCTCGCCCGTGTCGCAGGAGCTCCCCATGATCCTGGTGCCGGTATTCTTCTGCACGCAAAAAAAGGAAATCTCGTCAAAGGCAGGGGAACCTCTTTTCACAATCTATGCCGAAAGGAGCTGGAGGCTGCAGAAAGCGATTGAGGATGGACGTCGTCTTATGCCAATCCTTGTGGAAGGGATGCTGCTGGATCGAGTTTCATCTATAACGGAGTATTTAGACCGATGTTCTCATATAGAGCAGCAGGCGATATTCATTATGTAACGACAGAGAAATCGTTTCCTTTTTATCTTCCTGTGTATTCTAATTCTCTGCAGCGCTGCACAGGCAATACTACTACAAGTCACCGTTCTCGACAGTTCAGATAACTCAAGTATTCCTCGAGCAACGGTATATGTAAACGGAGTTAATTCTGGCAGGACGAACACGAATGGTCAGATTTTTGTCAATCATTCCGGGTTAAATGACACCCTTGTCAGAGTTTCTATGACCGGATACGATAACTGGGAGAACATAATAGGAAAAAATGAAACCTCAGTTTTTGCAAACATGAGCAGGAAGAATATCACCCTGAAGGTTACCCTGTATGATTCAGACTCCCTTGGAGTTGTCTCCGGTGCCAGGATAAACATCTCTTCGGGAGGTCTTACACAATCAAATGTGACAGATATCTCCGGGGCAGTAACTTTCACGGTAATTTCATCGACGCTATATTCTGTTGATATTACTGATACCGGATACCAATCCCGGAACGGAATAATCGATACCGGGACTGAAAACGTGGACGCCCAATACTGGATGCTTCCGACGGACCGGTTTACGTTTATTATTAAAGACAAACAAAGCAATATTCCGGTTTCCGGTGCAGAGGTGTGGATTAATAATGCCCTCACCGGAACAACCGATACACGCGGGGTTTCGACAATCCCTCTCGACCGGGCCAAAGTCTATTTGATAGAAATCAGAAAGGCCGGTTATCAGGCATTTAACGAATCCCGACTGATCCGTGAAACGGATGCTCTTTATTCCGTTTCACTTCAAAAGGCATCACTTGGAGTCTTCTTCTCTGTGTTTGATGAAAATCATAGTCCTCTGAATAGTACGGATGTTTATATTAACGGGACTTTTGCAGGAACGACAAACCAATTCGGACGTGTTTCCTTCCCTTCCCTTGTTTCCGGATCATACATGGTTGAGGTGAGAAAGAGTGGCTATGCGACAATAAACCGTTCGATAGTCATTGACATTCCGGGTGGAGATTTCACCTTCGAGATGCCATTCGGAGATCTGAACCTTACAGTCTTTGTCGAAGATAATGATCAGAAAATAGTACCAAATGCCACCATTTTTATCAATACTAATAAATCAGGATTCACCGACGATCACGGCCAGTATACAACGAAAGTCAGGTTCAATACCCTTTACAATATTACCGCAACAAAAGATACGTATCAGACAGTTTCGATCCAGAAACAGTTTGTTCAGGGGAATGATTCTGCCTCCCTTACTCTTGTCATGCAGAAGAATCTTGACTGGGGTTTCGTTACCCTGATCGTTATCGGGGCTGTTGGCATTCTTATTGTGTTTGGCCTCATCAGAATGTATGGCGGCAGGAAGCGCAGACATATTATGAGAAAAAATGACATATAATGTTATCAGAAAAAACGGACCCAGCGGGAATCGAACCCGCGTCCTTGGGTTCGAAGCCCAAGAGGATGTCCTCTACCCCATGGATCCTTCTCATCTCATATATATCAAAAGATATTAAGTATTTTCTACCGATAATCTAGTGAATGATTTTATCTGCACCGGAAATAATCCGCCGTCTTGACCGTGATTGCGTTACTGGGAAACTTTAGTTATCACTCCCTATAGCAGTGAATGCCAGCAGCCTGCATCCTATGACCTTCGCGCTGCCGGGGATATGCATCTCCTGAAAAGGAACCTGTACGCTTGTGCCAACGCTTGAATGGGTGGAGCTTCCCAAGGGATCTTGCCGGGACACTTCGGTGCAGATCCTCCTTTGGGAGACGGGGGGTTCTTCTTGGTGCCGGGTTTGTTGATCCGGGATTCCGCGGACAACTGACATTATGCCTGACTAATATGGGAAGCGATGACATTCTCATCAGAAAGAACGATCGTGTGGTGCAGATGATACTCCATGAGGTGAGGGAAAGCAACCAGTGTTATTCAGGTCGTTATCAGGATAGCCGGGGGGCGGTGGAGGCAAAGTGACAATGATCCGCACAGAAAGAAAATATATTGAAATTCTCCGTATTCTCAAAGAACATCATGATCCTGTCGGGGCGAAACGGCTTTCAGAACTTATGGCAGAACGGGGTTTTATTCTTAGTGATCGGGCAGTTCAGTATTATCTCAGTTACCTTGACACGATGGGGTTTACTGAAAAGATCGGTAATCAGGGCAGGATATTGACAAGGGCCGGACTGGATGAGACTGATAACGCTCTCGTTGACGACCGGATAGGATTTGTCATCTCAAAACTCGAGCGTCTGGCATACCGGAGTACGTTTGATCCTGCGACCAGCACAGGGGATGTTGCATATAATCTCTCAATTGTTCCCCGTGAGTCAATGGAGAAGGTTAAATTCGCATTTGATGAGGTTGTGAAAGCCGGGTGCGGTTTCTTTAATTCTTATCGGATAATCGAACGCGATCCCCGTGTTCCTTCCGGATCGGTAGGATTCATTACCATCTGCAGTATCTCAATGGACGGAGTTTTCCAAAGAAAAGGAATACCGGTAAAGATGGCATATGGTGGAAGGCTTGAGATTGAACAGGGGACACCAAAACGGTTCAAGGATTTGATCGGTTACCGTGGAACAACTATAGATCCGCTCGAACTTTTCATCTCATCCGGACTCACTTCAATATCGGGATATGCACGATCCAAATCCGGTATTGCACTGGCAAATGTCCGGGAAGTTCCAAGTTCTGCAAAAAAACAGGTCGAGGAAACAATCCGTCTCATGAATGCATGCGGCTTTGTTTTTCCCGTTGTCATGGGAACTCAGGTTTTCAATCTTCCTTCAAATCCTTTCCGACTTGTCTATAGTTGCATTCAGCGGTCTGAATTATATTGGAAATACCGTCGAACACGGCATTGAGATTACCACTGAGATCGGTGCCGGTAATATTCAGTTTGCAAAAGTGATGGAGATCTAATTGATCAGATCCAGGAAATGTCATCTTTTTTCGATGTGCTCTTATCTCGATTGTCAGGTGATTTGAATTCATCAGTAACTTGATCAGCACTTTCCTGACAATCCTTTTTCTTTGATTCAGCGGATTTTTTTTCGACTTCAGGCGTGTATGGATGAGTGCCGAATCCCGCACCTGAGGGCCAGTCATATTCCGGACTACCTTTTCCCTCAAAAATATGATCTATTGATTTGTTTGCAGATTTCCTAATATCGATCTTCAATTCTTCGGAAGCTGAGTGCCTGGAATAACTCAGGTCGCAGATTATGGAATTATCCTCGTCCGACAGGTTTCTGTTATCCTGTTCTGGACCCGGATTTCTCCAGTCCCCTTTCTTTTGTATGATAACTCTTCTTCTCTCCGGGGGTATAGGGGAAATATCAGGAAGATTATCATGTTCATTTTCGGCGGCAAGCTGTTTTTTTCGAAATTTCTCTTTTTATTCTGACAATTTCAGACTGGTTGCGCGGGATTGTGGGTGCTTCCGTGCCTTTGTCTTATGACCCGAAATTGCCATCGTTCGCTGTCGCTGTAATTCTCTCTCAATTATTTGTCGTTCCATCTCCTTTGTTCTGAGCCGTTCACTCATCGTATGTGAGTTTTTCTCGTTTTTGGGGAATCCTTTCAATGGGTGGATTTCCTGGTTTGCAGGATGCCGTGAACCGATGAAGCGTGTGATGAGTGACGGGATGTGGATCGCGAATTGATTATCATGATCCTGCGCAATTACCCGATGGTCGTGATACGGGAGATCCCTCTGTTTTCACATTTTCTGCACCTTATGAGGGCTGAGGAATTTAGTCTCTTTCGGAATGGGTGATCCTGCAGTGAAATGGAGCCTTGCCTTTTTTCCATGGTGTTGTTTCATTCTGAGGAGATCCTATACGCAGAACACTGATCCCCAGATTCTGTCGGATGCTGGATATCCTTATCACGGTTGAAAAGTTCTTCATCCTGTCGAAGGTTTCGAAATCCTGTTTATCCGGTACTGAACTCTTTCGGGATATTACTGGAAGAATGAGCATCTCATCTTTTACTACTGTTTCACTTTGCGGGGACGATGCTCCTTCCACAGTCCGCTCATAATGCTGACGTTCTGATTCAGGAGCCTGGAATTAATTCGGATTCAGATTCGGTTAAAATTGGAAAACTATCCTGGCGACTGGATTTATACTGATTCTGAATTTCCCGGAGTTCTGTGAGGCGGGGAATATTTTCAAGGCCGGACAGCATGATGATAATTGCAACATTTTTTGTATTTATCACCGGATAATCTCCGGATCTTGTTTCCAGCCCCGCAATACTTCGGTCAATCCATTTACGCACGGTCATATACCCTTTCATGGACAGTTCATGAGATGGACCTGCGATAAGAATCAACGCCTTATGAGCACTCGTCATATCGCAGGGGGTCGATATCTCATGATATATTGCCTGTTTTGCGAGGTCAACAATCCTGGAAGCCTTTATTTTGTGAGCATCCTGAAAAAGACCCGTCGGGTACCACGAGGTTAAAAAACTTAAGGGATGATGAGGCAGACGTTCAACGGCATATCCTATTGTAATATACCCCATTCCTTTCATGGTATTGAGTACTTCACCAGAGTCCAGCACTACCTCTGCAAGATCGAGCCCGCCATCCGCTTTAAACTCTCCTGCCCGGAGGATCAGACTTATCCTCCTGACGATTGCTTCGTTCAGGAGCAGATACGTGGCAAGTTCCGGGTGAAATATCAGGTTCGCTCTTCCTGAATCCGAGTTTTTCAGCCAGCCCTTTCTCTTTTTTTACCAGCGTCGATCGCTGTGCCTTGGTTTTTTTATACCAGGTTTCGTTATCAAAGAGAATTATCCCGTCAAGCAGTGGTGATAGCATTTCGATGTCATCGGCTGCTTTTGCGGAATGACGCTCTCCCTCGGCCAGACAGGGGAGGGTAACAAGACCGAAGATCGGTTCTGCAGACGTAGAACGAAGCGAAGCAATGATATGAGGTGCAACATCCACCATGCTGCCACCGAGTCCGCAGCACATAAAGATTGCATCGGTCTCGCCACTTTCAAAATTCTGGATACGAGACACAATTTCATCGATATCGATGGTTGCAGTCTGAGTATCACTACCTTCATCCGGATGAAGATCCGGGTCAAGGGGAGGAAAAAACAGTTTTGCATTCTCAGGCAGATTCCCGAGCTGATCTAATGTTTCTGAATTTACGTCGACCGCGAGAGCCTGGACACACGCCACTTTGCTGCTGCGCCGATCTGTCGCGTAGAGACTATTTACAATTCTGCAACCTGCGCCACCCAATCCAATAGCAAGAATTCGCATACAGTAAATCCCGATTAAATCCCTGTACAATACATTGAAGGTTAATATACTATTATTTTGCTGAAAGTTCAATATCTTATAGGATACCCCTTTTGTAATCAGGGTAAATACGGAATGGGTTTTCTTAAAAAAATAATCCTGCCCAATGAAAAAGATACAATATCTCCTTTAGTCTGGGTTGAAGTCTACGGAAATGAATCCAACTTTGCGGAAATATCTGAGAAAAGGGAATCGGATAATGACCTAATTACAATAATGATGCGAAAACGTCAGAGTAACGACTGATTGAACATATCTGGGTGCGTTCCTCTCCGCTCGGTGACTTTTGATCGCAGATCCGGTCTGTAAAAAAACGTTAAAATGGATATATTTCAAGCGGATAGCGTAAAAGGATCAACGCAAAATGATAATTTATTTAAGCTCGCGGACGGTAATACACAATGAGGTGAACAAGCCTTGACATATGGAATTGAATTTGTACCAGGAAATGTCAACGTAAAGCAAGTAGTAAACTTCTGTAAACTTGCAGAGTCAAAAGATATCGACTTTGCATGGATCACTAACCACTACAACAACCGCCACTGCTACCCTACCCTTGCCGCAATCGCGCAGGCGACAACGACCCTGAAGATGGGTCCGGGTATCATGAACTCATTCACCGACACGCCAGCAGCGATGGCGTCGTTCTTCTGCACACTCAACGAAATTTCAGATGGACGTGCTGTGCTGGGGATTGGTCCCGGTGATCTTTCAACGCTCCCGAAACTTGCAATTACGGCCGAAAAGCCAGTAGCACGTCTCGAAGAGGCAGTTACGCAGATCCGTAAGCTCTGTGCCGGAGAGGAAATCAAAAAATCAGGAATGAAATTCTTTGACTACGACGGTGCGAAGCTCACCGGTGTTACCCTCCCAGGTAAGAAGGGCGTCCCGATCTACATCGGTGCACAGGGACCCAAGGTCCTCGATCTTGCAGGAAGAGTCGGAGACGGTGCACTGATCAATGCATCCAACCCAAAGGACTTCGCCATTGCAATCCCGATTATCAAGGCAGCAGCTGACAAGGTCGGCAAGAAGAACTTTGATATCGGTGCATACACTGCAATGTCCATTGACACCAGCGAGAAGAAGGCACGGAATGCAGCAAAGATTGTTGCCGCATTCATCGCAGCAGGCTCTCCGCCAGAACTTCTCACCCGCCACGGTCTTGACCTGAACAATGTTGCAAAGATCAAGGCAGCACTTGGAAAGTTCGACTTCAAGACGGTCGGAGAACTCGTCGGAGACAAGGAGATCGATGCATTCACCATTGCGGGAACTCCTGAAATGGTGAAGGCAAAGTGTGATGCCCTGACCAAGGCCGGTGTCACCCAGATCATCTTTGGTTCACCGCTCGGTCCTGACATGACCACATCGATCCGCCTTCTCGGCAAGTACGTCGTATAAGCACAGAACAGGTTTTCTGGGATTATACACTGGAATGAGGGGGGATGGGAATTCCCTCAAAATAGACAAAATTTCCTTTTTTTTTAAAAATTCTCAAAAAAATACTCAGATTCAAAATATCACAATTTAGAAAAATTATACACTATATACTCATTGCTTCAGGATAGCAAATATCATAATCGACATGTTACTGGCATTCATTCCGGTAGTATTTCCCCAGATCTTCAGGAAGTGTCAGAATAACCGGCTCAAGGTGAAGCCGCTCCATGAAAGCTGAATCACTCGTCGATAACTGGTTGGGATTAATCCGTGAAATGATTGAACAGAATGCGCTGAATCCGTGATTCTCTTCTTTTTTATCAAAAAAGATGGACATATTAAACGCATAGGTACCAAGTTTCCGGTACATGGAAATGATTTCAAGGATGCCCTGTGCCATTAAATCAACATAACCTGCCATATCCCCAAGAGATGAGATGGGTAAAATCCCCCGTACTTCACGTTCACCAACGGGTACCGCATGTGCTGACCACAGGATCTCATCGCCAAAAAGATACCGGCCAGACTCTGTTTCCTCCGCCCTTACATCCTCCCAGTAATTCCTGTGATGGTCTCTGCGGTATTGTTGACTTGCACCAAGATACAGATCGACAATCCGGGAAGGTCTCGAATCCGACAGGCCCTGCATGTGCGGATGGACAAGACTTGCTCCAGCGGACGGAAGAAAATTCCAGTTGATACTTGGGTATCCATCGATATTTTCAAGTGCTTCGATCTGGCTGAAAAGGGCATCCGCCACCTGTTTGTGGGTGAACGTCTGGACAAAATGCTCACGGGTTATTACTGTTACAATATGACCTTCACCAAAGGGGAACAGGTTGGGGAACGTTACACTCTCACCCCGGATGATACGGGTTCCATCCTGAAATGTAGGTGTCACGGAAAAAATATTTTCCCGGCAGAAGGGACAGGAACCAGAATTTTCCGGAACATACGATGATTGATCGATATGCCGGTTTAACCGATCCGGGCTAATCCTGCAGGTAAGCCCGGTATAATGTTCTTCACGATATTGTAATGTACCCTTTGCAGTAGGGACTTCCCTGAGGCTAAACATCCGAGTTCACGTTTATATTTTTTGGGGGATCAGATAGTCGTTTGCACTTGAGTAGCCCCTCATTTCTCAAAACTGAATCAGATGAATAACTTCAGTAGTGGGACTCGTCGGCGTGAATATCAGAGTTTGGGGAAATCCCTGCAAAAAAGAAAGGAAATTTAAAATTTACTCAAATTTTGCAACGAGTTTTTTCTTGGCGACAAGTGTCCCGTCCTTCTTGTGGGCCTGGCGCATAATACTGTCGCCTGCCTTCTCGAGTTCACGGGCCTCGTCACAGAGCATTGCTGCGCTTCTCATCATCTCGTGGGCACTTGCAACGATCGGGATGTATTTCTCCCATTCTTTTGTCATGAAGCAGCCCTTGACGTTCTGACCTGCAACTGCCATTGCAATCTCGTGGGCAGCGCGGGCCTTTGCCAGTGCGAAGGGATTCGTGAATTCGCCATCGACTGCCTTGTCGGTGGTCATGATGATCTTCGGGAGCTCAATTGCGTCGCCCTTCTTTCCGGCCTTGACCTGGTCGATGACCTTGTCAAGAGCAACCTGCAGTCTTGCGGAATGCACCGGTCAGTGCCAGGACCTTGACGAGGTTGCCGTTGTAGTCGGCCATCTCTACAGGGTCGAGGAACTCGCGGCGTGCACCGATCATGGAGTCTGCCTTCATGATGATGTACCCGAACTTGCTTGCTTTGACACCTTCCCATTCCTTCTTTGTGGTTACATCATCAGTGATGATAACAACCGGGATACCTGCCGCAGCGAGCTGTTCGCGGGCACCGGTTGGTCCTGGAAGAACCCCATTGGGAGAGACTACAATACAGAAGTCAGGCTTATATGCCTTCAGGTTGGACACTACACGGTCAACATCCGCCGGCTCGAGTTTTGTGCCGCTGGTTGCCATGAATGTCTGCATGTCCTCACGGTCTGCTCTTTCATCAAGAAGCAGTTCTGCCATTACACCACTTGCAATGTTGCCGAGTTTGGCAACTCCTACTTTAACAACCATCTAAATCACCTAGTTTTTTTTATAACACGTTATTATGACCCGGTGTTCATATAAACATTTTGAAATGTCATTTTTCCTCGATAAAATGAGAAAAAAATTTTTTTTTTATTCCTCTAACATCTTTTCCGTTCGATCAGAAAATGCATCAATCCGTCTGCAGAATAGTTAACGAAAAGTGTTTAAGTCTGGATATAAGATTTGATAGTATGAAGGATGGGCTGCTCACCGAACGACAGATGGAGGTTCTCAGGTACCGCAAACAGGGGCTGACCCAGCAGCAGATTGCTGATATTATCTCTACCTCCAAAGGCAAATGTCTGCACGATTGAAAAGAGTGCGATGGAAAATATACGAAGGGCAAAGGAAACACTTGATTTTCTTTACACCCTTGATGCCACCCACCTGTGTACAATCCCTTCAGGGACCGATCTGTTTGATGTCCCCTCGATCATCTTTGGAGAAGCAGAAAAAATTAATATAAAAGTAATGTACGATACCATTTCGTTGATAAACCGGTTAAGGGAGACCCGCCCCCAGTGTTGCAAGGCACGTTGTGTATGTGAAGATATCGTTGTTTATATCACCGATCAGGGAGAACTCTATTTTGGATAAAATAATGAATCTGAAATCGTTGCTATTTTCTGAAAACCGTGAGCATATGTTTATATTCTTTTTCATTCAATAATTAAGGAAGCCGATATGAGGTTATCCCCTGCCGGTATCTGTGTACTGATCATCATAAAAAAGTACATTGCGATTTCTGCATTACGGCGGAACTATATCTTCCGGACACAGGAAAGACGGTTCTGCCGTGGGAAATCCTCGATTGGTGAACTCTCGCAGAAATGCGGAGGGCAACCCGAGAAGGAGTTGTGATTCGTCACAACAGGCTGACAGAGTTGGATCTGACCGGAACGCATGGGTCGACGTTCGTGCAACGAGCCCGTTCCCGCCTGCTTCATTGACAGGCAGAAGGATGCGTTATTGTCAGGATCTTCTTTCGCGAGACAGGAAATGCTGGTGCACATCAGCTCATGGATGAAATATCATCCTCATGTCAGTAACCAATGAAAAACCGGATGCTCAGTACCACCGGAAGTCCACATACTGCGGATCCCGCTGTTATTGAGATATCTGCTTTTTCAATGGCGTCGCGTGTTGGCATCTTCAGCAGATGAAGGTATCACAGATCTCGGATTAATCATAATTCGTGTCAAATAGGAATAACCTACACGCAGATAAAGGATTGATTAACACATGCCAAAAATAAACAGACCACGCCGTGGTTCTCTTGCATTCAGCCCAAGAAAGCGTGCAAAGAGCCCGATCCCGAAATATCAATCGTGGCCTCTCTATGATGGGGCACCGATACTGCAGGGATTTGCTGGATATAAAGTAGGTATGACGCATGTTATCATGGTGGATGATCACAAGAGCAGTCCGACCGAGGGAAAAGAGATTATGGTGCCGGTCACCGTTATTGAAATCCCCTCGATGAAGGTCGCTGCGATCCGTGCCTATTCCAGAGATACCTATGGCAAACATGCATTGACAGAAGTCTGGGCCGATCAGCTCGATGCTGTTCTTGGACGCCGTATCACCCTGCCAAAGGACTATGATCAGGAGGCTGCGCAGAAAAAATTTTCAGAAGCTGTCGCAGCCGGCACTGTTGCAGAGATTTATGCGGTTACCTACACACAACCAGCAAATCTCACCGGGGTTCCGAAAAAAGGTTCCCGATCTTATGGAGATCAAGGTGGGAGGCGGCGATATCAAAAAGCAGTGGGAGTATGCACGCGGGCTTCTTGGAAACGAGGTCTCGCTGAACAATGTCATCCAGACTGGTGCATATGCCGATATCACCGCAATCACAACCGGTAAAGGAACGAATGGTGCGGTAAAGCGTTGGGGTATTGCACTGCGAAAGCGAAAACACTCGGTTGGTGGAAAAGAACGACACCTTGGCACTCTCGGACCCTGGAACCCTCATCACGTCCGGTGGCAGGTACCACAGATGGGCCAGCTGGGATACCAGCAGCGGACGGAGTTCAACAAGCGTATCTTAAGGGTTGGCGAAAACTCCGGTGAGATTACACCCGCGGGGGGTTTCCTCCATTACGGTGTACTGAAAAGCCCGTATGTCCTTATCAAGGGTTCAATCCCGGGCCCGGTAAAGCGGCTTATCCGTATCCGTCCGGCAATGCGCCTGGGTGAACATGTCGTCAGGATGCCGACGATCCAGTTTGTGAGCGTCCAGAGTAAACAGGGATGATCAGAGATGAAAGCACAGGTTAAAACACTTGACGGCGGAATCGCAAAAGATATTGAGCTTCCGGGCCTCTTTTCGGAAGAATACCGCCCCGATCTGATCAAAAAGGCAGTCCTCGCCCTTCAGAGCACTCGGCGGCAGCCCCATGGAACGAATCCGTTTGCCGGTATCTGTTCTTCGGCAGTCGGATGGGGAAGTGGTCGCGGTTCATCGCATGTACCCCGTATCAAGAATGGTTCACGTGCTGCGAAAGTACCCCAGGCCAAAGGAGGTCGTGAAGCACATCCACCGAAAGTCGCGAAAATTTTGATCAAAGAGATCAACCAGAAAGAAAAACAGAAGGCTTTCCGTTCGGCTGTAGCAGCAAGCATTTCTGCAGATCTTATTCGCGGTCGTGGTCACCGTTTCGATGGAGCGGTTCCCGTTATCCTTGAAGATAAGTTTGAATCACTGATCCGAACACAGGATGTCATATCTGCCCTTACAACCGCTGGTGTTTATCATGACGTCGAACGGGCGAAGGAAAGCAAAAAGGTCCGTGCAGGAAGAGGTAAGATGCGTGGTCGCCGTTTCAAACAGAGAAAGAGCCTTCTCATTGTTACGGCCGACCAGCCGCTGCGTGCAGCACGCAATCTTTCCGGTGTCGATGTCGTGACTGTTGACCAGCTGAACGTTGAGCATCTCGCACCAGGTATGCTGGCAGGACGGCTCACGATCTGGACAGAGAGCGCTCTGGTACGGCTGGAGGGGAGATAATGGTTCTGAAATACCCGTTTGTCACGGAAAAGGCGATGGTTCTTCTGGAGAATCAGAGCAAGCTCCAGTTCCTTGTCAGCCGTCAGGCCACCAAGAAACAGATCAAGCGTGAAATTGAAAAATCGTTCGGACAGAACGTCAAGACCATTCGAACGCTCATGACCATGCATGGAGAAAAGAAGGCGATCGTGAGTTTCGAGAACGAAAAGGCCGCAGAGGAAATCCTCAGCAGGCTTGGCATTATGTAGGTGGGGAACATGGGACATCGTATCACAACACAAAGCCGGGGCAAGGGAGGCCCGACATACAGGGCACCATCCCACCGGTATAAAGCCGAACTGAAGCACATCGGTGATGATACACAGACAATCACCGGAAGCATCATCGATATCGAACATGATCCGGCACGCAACGCACCGGTCGCGGTGGTCAAACTTGAAGATGGAGCAAAAGTCTACATGCTGGTCACTGAAGGCCTTGGCATTGGGGAGACAATAACCTGGGGAGCGGATGTAGAAGTGAAAAACGGTAACACGCTCACTCTCCAGAATATTCCGACCGGTACATACATATGTAATATCGAATCGCGCCCGAATGATGGTGGCAAATTCGTCCGTTCTTCCGGTGTTCAGGCAGTTGTTATTGATAAGATAGAAGACCGGGTCGGTATACGGATGCCAAGCGGAAAAACCAAATGGTTCAATCACCGCTGCAGGGCGACCGTAGGCATTGTTGCCGGCGGAGGTCGCGTCGATAAACCGTTTGTGAAAGCGGGAAACAAGTACCACAAGATGCAAAACACAGCGTCAAACTGGCCACGTGTCCGTGGAGTCGCGATGAACGTTATCGATCATCCGTTTGGTGGCGGAGGTCACCAGCATACGGGTCGGCCAAAGACGATTGCGCGAGGCACCTCACCCGGAAGAACTGTTGGCCATGTGGCTGCACGAAGGACGGGTAAGAGCAGGAAGTGAAGGGTATGGCAGCACCAAAAAAGACTCAGAAGAGAATGCCACGAAGGCGCGAGGAATTCACCTATCGTGGGTATAAGATCGACGAGCTGAAAGCGATGGGGATTAAGCGAACTCCTTCCTCTCATGCCAGCCCGTGCACGTCGTAAGGTAGTACGCGGTTTCTCTCGTGGTGACGAGACTTTACTCGCAAAGGTCCGTGAAGGTGACGAGAAGATACGAACTCATCTGCGCGAAATGATCGTCATGCCGGAGATGGTCGGAAAATCAATTGAAATTTACAATGGCAAGGAATTTATGAAAGTCGAATTTCAGCCGGAATCTGTCTTTCATTATCTTGGCGAGTTTGCATTGACACGAAAGAGGGTTTCTCACGGCAGTGCCGGTATCGGTGCGACACGAGGCAGCAAGTATGTTCCGCTGAAGTGATGAATATGGCACGAATTGATTATTCACAGAAAATAAGCGGCGACACCATAGCAAAAGCGAAGGCCAACGAACTTAACATGTCGCCGAAGCATTCGATCGAGATTGCCACGTTCATCAGGCATCAGCGTGTGAACGAGGCAATTGCGTATCTTAAGGATGTTATCGGTTTAAAGAAAGCCATACCGTTCCGCCGTTTTAACCGCAACGTCGCACATAAACGCGGTCTCCCGGGTAACTGGGATGCCGGAAGATACCCGGTAAAAGCATCCAGGGCATATATCCGTGTCCTTGAATCGGTCAAGAAGAATGCAGAATACATCGGGCTTGATGCAGATAATCTTGAGATTATTCACGTTTCGGCAAACCGCGGACGGGCCCAGAAATCTTTCTTCCCCCGTGCAATGGGACGAGCGACCCCCAAAGTACGCGAAACCGTGAACATCGAAATCGTTGTCCGTGAGGTGGCGTAATGGCTGTAGAGCAGAAATTTATTTCAGAAGGGGTGCGGAAAGGCCCGTGTTGAAAAGTACCTGTCAAAAGAACTGAAACGAGCAGGATACGGGGGCATGGACATCGCAAGAACCCCGCTCGGGCACTCAGGTAACCATCTTTGCAGAAAAACCCGGAATTGTCATCGGAAAAGGTGGAAAACTGGTTCACCAGTTGACCCTTGACCTTGCCCAGAACTACGGGGTCGAATCACCTCAGATTGAGGTTCAGCAGGTTACAAATCCCAGCTTTAATGCCCAGATCATGGCAGAACGGCTGGCAAACGCCCTTGAACGCGGGTGGTACTTCCGCAAAGCGGGATCAAGCATTCTCCGCCGTGTTATGGATTCAGGGGCATTGGGATGTGAGGTCGTTATCGCCGGAAAACTGACCGGAGCACGAGCCCGTACTCAGAAATTTACTGAAGGCTATATCAAACACTGCGGTGAACCGAGCAACACCATCGTTGAGAAAGGTTACGCGGTTGCTATCAAGAAACTCGGGGTCATTGGCGTTCAGGTCAAAGCTGGTTCCTGCAGGTGCAAAACTGCCGGATCACTTTACTGTTGTTGAACAGGAAAAGAAACGGATGACACCCAAGGTAACCGTTACTGATATTGGCGAGCTTGATTCTGATGAACCGGCACTTCCCGATGAAGTACCGTTTTCGGAGGACCAGTAATGGCAATATTACGTTCCCGTGATGTCCAGCAGCTTTCAGATGTAGAACTGCAGGAACAGATGGAAAAGCTCCGGATGGAACTCGTCCAGCATTATGGGAAGGTCAGTGCAGGTGGCGCAACAGAGAACCCGGGTCATATTGGTGAACTCAGGCGAACGATTGCACGTTTGATAACAGAACAGAACCGCAGGAGAACTGTATGATTACCTCCCAGAATATCCTCCGTCATGAATTGATTGGACTGGATGTTCTGGTATCGGGAGCAGATAATCCCCTTCACCGGGGACTATCCGGTCGCATCATCGATGAAACAAAAAATCTGCTGATAATCGAGACATCCCGGGGGATCAAACGCATCCCCAAGATGCACAGCAGATTTCAGCTGCACCTTCCAGGCAGCGAACTTGTTGAGATAGATGGATCCGTGATGGCTCTGGCTCCTGAAAAGAGAATCAACCTGCACGAGAAGAAGAGGATAAAATAATGGCACTTAACATTGGATTGGACGTTCAGGCACCGAAACAGGAATGCCAGGACGTTAATTGTCCGTTTCACGGCACTTTACCGGTGCGCGGCCAGGTGATCACCGGCAAAGTCGTGAGCGATCGAATGATGGGAACGGTGGTAGTGGCACGCAATTACCTGCACTACATCCGTAAATATAAGCGGTATGAGAAACGCAGCTCGAAACTTCACGCTCACAACCCCGCCTGCATCCAGGTAAAGGTTGGCGACATGGTGAAGATTGCCGAATGCAGACCTCTGTCGAAAAGCACAACCTTCGTCGTCGTTGAGGTGCTTCAGCCATGAAGGCAAAGCAGTCAACAATTCCACGCGCACTTTCCACGGGGACAAGGCTTGCCTGTGCCGATAATACCGGTGCAAGGACCGTACAGATCATCTCGGTCTTTGGCTTCCATGGTGTAAGGCGCCGCCAGCCCAAGTTAGGCCTGGGGGATCTTGCCACGGTGAGTGTCCAGAAAGGCACCCCTGATATGCGCCGCAAGCTGGTGCGTGCGGTTGTAATCCGGCAGAAAAAGGAGATGCGCAGGCCCAATGGAATGCGGGTATCTTTCGATGACAATGCAGTTGTCGTTGTAGATGAGAAAAATGAGCCAAAAGGAACAGAGATTAAGGGGCCTGTAGCACGTGAAGTTGCAGAAAGGTTCCCTAGACTCGGTTCAATGGCTACGATCATTGTGTGAGGTGTTCAATATGGTACGGACAGAAAGCGAACAGCCAAGGAAGCAGAGAAAGGCACGCTACCAGGCACCTTTACACGTGAAAGCCAAGTATCTTAACGCCCCCCTCTCTACCGCGCTTCAGGAAAAATACAAGAAAAAGACCCTGAGGGTGATCAAGGGCGATACCGTCAAGGTAACCCGTGGGGATTTTACCGGTGAAGAGGGACTTGTTGATGCCATTGATTCCAAAAAATCAAAAATTGTTGTTCACGGGGTTTCGTCCACGAAAGCCGACGGGACTGAAGTACCTCGTGGCATTGATGCATCAAACGTTCAGGTCACCAAACTGAATCTCACTGACAAGCGGCGCGAAGCAAAATTAGGGGAGGCTGAATAATGTCTGATCATCTGAAACGGCTTAACGCCCCGGATTCGTGGCACATTGCCAAGAAAACTACGAAGTTCATCACCAAAACCGCACCCGGTCCACACAATGCAAATGCAATGCCGATTGCAGTCTGGCTCCGCGACCACATGGGACTCGCCCGGAATCTGAAAGAAGTCAAACAGATCCTCAACCAGAATGACGTTATTGTCAACGGAAGACCCTGCAGGGATCCAAAGATGGGAATCGGGATCTTTGACATTATTTCTCTCCCGAAGATCAACAAGTTCTACCGTATCCTGCGGGACAAAAATGGCCGTCATGTCTCAATCGAGATCGATGCAGATGCTGCAAAGACCCGTTTGTGCAAGGTTAAAAACAAAACAATTATTACCGGAGGCAAAGTCCAGTTGAATATGAGAGATGGTGCAAACCTGCTCGCCGATAATACCATCAAATCCGGCGATTCGATCGTTTTGTCTCTTGAACCCGAGACGCGATTCAAAATTGTGGATCACTTCCCATTTGCAGTAGGAAATATGGCGATGGTAATCGGGGGCCGTCATTCCGGGAAGGTTGCACGGATCATTGATATTGTCAAGATGTCGGGCAGTGTGCCAAACAAGATAATCCTTGATGATGAATCAACGAAGACCCGTTTTGATACGATTTCGCCGTATATCTATATGGTTGGCAGACAGACGCCCGCAATAGCATCCTGGGGGATTGAACAGTGACATCGATGCGCGATATCTATATCGACAAGGTGGTTGTTCATATGGGAGTCGGCGAGAGCGGTGAAAAGCTTGTAAAGGCCGAAAATATCATGAAAACAATCACACACCAGACCCCCATAAGAAGTATTGCCCGGATGACACAGCCGGCCTTTTCGATACGTAAGGGTGCGCCAATCGGTTGCAAGGTTACTCTCCGGGGCAAGTCAGCCCGCGAGTTTTTCAAGACATCGATTGGTATCATCAATAAAACGGTCTTTGAGACCCAGTTCGATAAGAGTGGAAATATTTCATTTGGCATTGAAGAACACACTGATTTTCCCGGCATGTCCTACGATCCACAGGTCGGCATCTTCGGTATGGATGTCAATGTTGTACTTGAACGCAAAGGTATCCGGATCACCCGCAGACGCATGGAGCAGAAGAAACTCCCGGCAAAACAGCGCGTGAAAAAAGAGGATGCGATCGCATTCCTCAGGGAACAATATCAGGTTGAGGTGCGCTAATGGCTGGAGAACAGAAGAAGATCTATGGTCGCGGAGCAAATGAATGTAAGATGTGCGGGCGTAAGCAGGGGCTCGTGCGCAGATACCATATTATGTTCTGCAGGCAGTGTTTCCGCGAATGGGCCCGTAAAATCGGGTTTAAAAAGATGAGCTGAGGTGAATGCACAATGACACGAAGTAATCCAATAGCAGACGGAATGTGTGCGTTAAAAAATGCCGGCGATACCGGTAAATCCATGTGCATCATCGAACCCGCGAGCAAACTCCTCGGTGCGATGCTTCGCATCATGCAGGATGCCGGTTATATCAGCAGTTTCGAGTTTGTAGATGATGGCCGGGGAGGACAACTCAAGGTTATCCTCACGGGAAAAATCAACCGCTGTGGTGCGATATCCCCGCGGTTTTCTGTACAGCTGGATGAGATGGAATACTGGGAGAAGCAGTACCTGCCCGGAAAGAATTTCGGGCTCCTCATACTTTCGACCTCGCATGGAGTAATATCACATGAAGAGGCGAGAAAAGAGGGCATCGGTGGCGAACTTCTTGGGTATGTATACTGAAGGTGGGAGACATGTCGGCAACAAGAATTGTAAAGATTCCCGATGGTGTTAAAGCTCATCTGGATGGCTCACAGCTCCGCGTGACGGGGCCGAAGGGGGAGCTTTCGCGCAACGTGCGGTTCCCTCAGGTCGCTGTTATCTGTAAAGAAAACGAAGTCAGCATCTCAACCGAGTCCAAAAGAAAGGAGATGACAGCCATGGTCGGAACCCTTGAGGCTCATACGAAAAATATGTGCCGTGGAGTCAGCGAAGGGTTCGAGTACCACATGAAAATGGTCTACAGCCACTTCCCGATCCAGCTGAAACTCCAGGGAAACCGCCTTGAGATCGCGAACTTTCTTGGTGAGAAAAAGGCACGCTACGCACGGATTGAACAGGGAGTCGTGGCAAAAATCACAAATGATGAAGTTGTACTTTCGGGAATTGATCGTGAACTGGTTGGGATATCGGCGGCAAACATTGAACATGCAACCCATATCCGCAACCGGGACCCGAGGGTCTTCCAGGACGGCATCTATATCGTACAGAGGAGCTGAAATCGATGACCACTGAAATAAAACGGTTAATCCAGGTACGCGCCGATAAAGGAGCAGTTTTCAAGCGTGATGGATTTGGCAAGAAACGACAGCTCTCTGATTCCTGGAGAAAACCCCGTGGACAACATAACAAACAGAGAGAACAGAAAAAGGCAAAAGGCGCCCTCCCAAAACCAGGTTTCGGAAGCCCGATTGCAGTGCGCGGGATGCACCCAAGTGGTTTTTTCGAGGTGTTGATCTCTTCGTTAAAAGAACTTGAGGGAATTGATCCAAAAACCCATGCGGTCCGGATAGGTGCAACCGTCGGTGATCGAAGACGTATCGGCCTCCAGGAAAAGGCTCTAGGTGAAGGATTCAAGGTACTGAATGCCCGGGCTGCCGGTATAAAAGAAACAAAACCAAAAAAGATCGATGCGGAACGGTTTTCTGCAGAACAGAAGAAAAAGGATGAAAAACCGTCCTCAAAATCCAAGGTCCCTGCAGTTCCGGTGAAGAAAGATACGAAGAAATCCAAGGAAACGCCAAAGGCCGAAGAGAAGAAGAAATCTCCGGCAAAAAAGGTGACAACCCCTTCGAAATCGAAATCAGAAAAAGCAGAAAAAACTTCGGAAAAGTCCGGGATAAAAACTCCTGAAAAAATGGACAAGAAACCAACAAAACCGAAGACCGGAACCTCCGCGAAATCAACTGAGTCCAAACCGAAGGCAGCTCCAAAACCAAAAACATCAAAAAAGACAGGATCAGGAGTGAAGAAGAATGAGTGACGTCGCCAACCAGAAACGCATCTCTGCCGCTATACTAAAGTGCGGAGTCAATCGCGTCTGGCTTGACCCTGCCCGTATCTCAGATATCGAGAATGCAATCTCGCGGGAGGACCTGAGGGGACTTATTACTGATGGGGCGATAAAGGCACACCAGAAAAAAGGGGTAAGTCGTGGCAGGGCTCGTGCCCGGATCGCAAAACGTGCGTACGGGCACCGCAAAGGTGCCGGGAAAAGAAAGGGAGCGGCGGGTGCCCGCAACCCGAGTAAAACTGCATGGGTTCAGAAGATCCGTGCCATCAGGAAAGTGCTAGTTGAACTCCGTGATGGAGGATCGATTGACCGGCATATGTACCGCATAATCTACCGGAAAGCGGCCGGCGGTCAGTTCAGGAGCGTTGCACACATGAAGGCGCAGATGGAGATCCTTGCAGGGAGGATGAAGTAACATGGCAACAGGATCACGGTATTTTGTACCCTTCAGAAGACGAAGAGAGGGCAAAACCGATTACTACAAGCGGACCAGGCTTGTCGTTGCAGACGCCCCGAGAATGGTTGTGCGTAAGACAAATCGCCATATCATCGTCCAGCTTGTTACAGCAGAAATGGATGGCGATCGGACACTGATCGCAGCGAACTCAGCCGAGCTGGAAGCATACGGCTACAAGGGATCGACATCCAGCACTCCGGCAGCGTATCTGACCGGCATGCTCTTTGCTGTAAAGGCAAAAAAAGCAGATTATGGCAGGGCCATTCTGGATATCGGTCTCAACCGGGCGACACCTGGTGCACGGGTTTTTGCGGCACTCAAAGGTGCGGTCGAGGCGGGACTTGATATACCGCACGGGGAACAGATTCTCCCATCCGACGAACGGGCCAAAGGCGCACATATCGCGGCGTATAATAAAAATGCCGGGGATATTGTTACGATTGTCGAACAGGTGGCAGACGCAATAAAAAAGGAGCTGGTGTAAATGGCTTATGAAAGAGAGGAATGGCGCCCGGTCACCGGTCTCGGCAAACTCGTCGCTTCCGGAGAAATTAAAAGTATCGACCAGGTTCTTGAAAGCGGCAGGCCGATCAAGGAACCCCAGATCATCGATATGTTCCTTCCCGATCTGGAAGACGAGGTTCTTGATATTGCAATGATGCAGCGTATGACCGACTCGGGTCGTCGTGTTCAGTTCCGGGCTGTTGTAATCGTAGGCAACCGGAACGGTTATATCGGATTTGGTCAGGGCAAGGATGTACAGGTCGGTAACGCGATTAAAAAAGCGATCGTGAAGGCAAAGATGAATATTATTAAGGTTCAGCGTGGCTGCGGAAGCTGGGAATGCGGTTGTGATGTCAGCCACTCTATTCCCATGCAGGTTCGAAGGAACTGCAGGCAGTGTCCGTGTCACGCTGAAACCTGCACCTCAGGGTATCGGGCTTGTCACGGGGGATATCAGCAAAAAAGTGCTTGAGCTCGCAGGTATCAAGGATGTGTGGACATTTGCACGCGGGCAGACGCGCACGACGATTAATTTTGCCAAGGCTACATTCAATGCACTCAATGAGACCAATATGATCAGGACAGGGAGGTCTCTGTAAATGTACGCGGTTGTTCAGGTGCGCGGGGTTGTTAAAACCCGCCGGGACATCAAGGACACCCTCAAGATGCTTCGTCTTCACCATATCAATCACTGTGTGCTCGTACCGGACACTCCGGAAAATCTTGGTATGATCCGTAAGGTTAAGGATTATGTTGCTTATGGCGAAGCAGATGCAGCAACCATTGAAACTCTGCTCCTGACCCGGGGCAGGGTAATTGGCGATGCACCGCTTACTGATGAGTACATCAAATGAACTCGACGTACAGCAGCATTTCCGAATTTGCACGGGCACTTGCGAGTGGCGAAACGAAACTGCGTGAAATACCGGGACTAAAACCGGTGTTACGCCTTCATCCGCCACGCAAGGGATACAAGACCACCAAACGAACCTTCCCGCAGGGTGGAGCGCTTGGCTATTATGGTCAGGAGATCAATACTCTCCTCTATAAGATGAGGTGAAGCAGGATGCCAACCAATAAACGTTCAAAATACCGCGGATCGCGGACATGCGGTGGCGGAACCCATAAAAACCGGCGCGGTGCAGGTAACCGTGGCGGGCGGGGACGCGCCGGTATCAACGCCCACCACTTTGTCAAGTGGTATAAAGAAATGGGAGGGCCGGTCTTTGGAAAGGACGGGTTCTCCAATATCCTCCACACTTACCGTATCGGTGATGGATATCGGGATTATCGACCAGATTGTTCCATCGCTTCTGGCACAGGGTATTGCAAAAAATGAAGGGGATGCCATTGTGATCAATATCGCCGATATCGGCATTGATAAGGTGCTCGGAAGCGGCAAGGTCACAAAAAAACTGAACATCTCCGCGCAGGCATTCTCTGAATCAGCAAAGGTAAAGATCGAGAAAATGGGTGGAAAGGCGCAGATCGTCTGACCATCCCCGTTATTTTGGTGAAACAATGGGAAACCTGCTGGATCGAATGGAACCCCTGCTCGCTGCAATGCCCGCAGTCAAGAGTCCCGAAGGACACGTTCATTTCAAGAACAAATTGATCTGGACGCTGGGAATATTAATTCTGTATTTTGCCCTGACGAATATTCCGGTATTTGGTCTCTCTCCAACCAACCAGGATTTATTTGCTGCATGGCGAGCTCTTCTCGCCGGCGCAAGCGGTTCAATCGTTCACCTCGGAATCGGGCCAATCGTCACGGCATCCATCGTGCTCCAGCTGCTTAAAGGGG
Source organism: uncultured Methanoregulaceae archaeon (assembly GCA_963721245.1). GTDB lineage: Archaea > Halobacteriota > Methanomicrobia > Methanomicrobiales > Methanospirillaceae > Methanoregula. The sequence continues at coordinate 157,921 of CAVRIL010000007.1, forward strand.
CAGATATTCTTCATATCGATACGAGCGAGACACGCGGACAGGTCATGTACATGGGTCTGCAGAAGATTCTCATCCTCGTCATGATCGTCGTCGAGGCTGCACCCAATCTTGTTGGCAGCTTCATGATTCCCGATCCGGTTATTGCCAATCAGTTCTTCGGTGGCAATCTCTTCGCGGTCTCTCTGCTCATTTTCCTCCAGATCTGTATTGGAGGTGTTCTCGATCTTCCTTATGGATGAAGTGGTGACCAAATGGGGCATCGGATCCGGTGTAGGTCTTTTCATTATCGCCGGCATATCACAGGCAATAGTAAATGGTTTTATCAACTGGGCACCGGTTGCTGATCAATATCCGGTAGGATTTTTCCCGCGTCTCATTGCCATTGGTCTGGATGGAGGCAGTTATCTCACCTTCTTTGGTAAAGACATCCTCGCATTTGTAACAACGATTGCGATTTTCCTGATAATCGTGTATGTCGAATCGACACGCATCGAAATTCCGCTCGCTCATGCCCAGGTCAGGGGTGCCACGGGCGCGATTCCCGGTTAAACTGATCTACGCCAGTGTTCTGCCGATGATCCTCGTCAGGGTTCTTACAGGCAAATATCCAGATGGTCGGGATGTTTCTTTCCAATATCAATATCACCTTATTCGGGACCTTCGACGGATCAACGCCTCTCAATGGTATCATGTATTACCTTGCACCGATCAATGGGCCGAATCAGTGGATGTGGTGGCTGACCGATCTCGGTCATGCTCCATGGCAGGTTCTATTACGGCTCGGAGTAGATATCACATTCATGGTGGTCGGTGGTGCGATCTTTGCGCTCTTCTGGATCAAGACAGCAGGGCTCGATTCAAAAGATGTCGCCCGGCAGATCCAGTTATCGGGTATGTCCATTCCCGGCTACCGCAGAAATCCGCAGGTACTTGAGAAGTATCTCGACAGGTATATCCCCCGGGTGACCGTAATCGGCGGTGTCTTTATCGGTGTCCTCAGTGTAATCGCAAACCTCTTTGGTGTCATCGGTGCTGTCAGCGGAACAGGATTGCTTCTGACGGTAAGTATTACCTACCGGCTCTACGAGGAGATTGCGAGCCAGCAGATCATGGAGATGTACCCGTTCATGCGGACATTCTTTGGAAAAGAGTAGAAACGTGGAAGGGACGAGGATGGATGGAAAAAAGGTCATCATAACCGGAGTACCGGGTGTCGGAAAGACAACGGTTGTCAATGAAGCGCTTAAAGAAAATCAAGGAAGAAGGAATCGAGTATAAATCCATAAACTTCGGCACCTTCATGTTTGAAGTCGCAAAGAACGATAACATTGTCAAGGACAGGGACCAGATGCGGACGCTGGATCGTGCTGTCCAGAAACGACTGCAGCAGCGTGCTGCACAGGCAATTTCCCAAGTCCCCGGCAATGTTTTAATCGATACGCATGCCTCGGTGAAGACCCCAAAGGGTTACCTTGCGGGGCTCCCCGAATGGGTGCTGCGTGAGATTATGCCGGACATGTATCGTTCTCGTTGAAACGGATGATGACCAGATCCTCATGCGACGTCTGACCGATGAAACACGTTCGCGGGATAAGGAGGGTTCGCGATCGATAGCTGAACATCAGCAGTTCAATCGTTCAATTGCGGCCGCCTACTGCGATGCTTAACGGGTTGCACGGTAAAAATTGTCATGAATGCGGATTTCCTTCTCGAACGTGCTGCTGAGGATATGGCTGCAGGTACTCAGGTGAATACATGGATTTCGGAAAAATTTGGGATAAATACGGAATGTATATTGCGATTCTATTTATGTTCCTGATGTTTTTTGCCTACAGCATTGAGTGGTTGAAAGTAGGTGTCGGGCAGGCTATTAATGTCGTTTTCTCGCCCTCTTGTAGATGGGTTCAACATCCCGTTTTATGTCCTTATCATTATCCTTTCTGCACTAACGGGATTATACACATCAATTATCCAGAAATACACTATAGATTATGAGAAAATGGCTGATGTCCAGGAAAGGATGAAAGAATTCCAGACCGAGTATCGCGAAGCACAACTATCTCAGGACGAAAAAAAGATCAAGAAACTGGAAGCAAAAAAAGACCGGGTGATGAAGGAACAGCTTGAAATGTCCCAGCAGCAGTTCAAACCGATGGCGTATATCCTGGTGGTGTCAGTACCAATCTTCTTCTGGCTGCTCTTCCGGCTTTCTCAGATGCAGACGTACGATTACCCTGCCCTATGCCGGAACCATCGGTCTGCATGCTCCTGCAGTCTGGATAATCCCTGCCTGGATTCTCTGGTATATGATTTGTTCAATCACCCTGAGCCAGGTGATCAGGAAATCCCTGAATATCGGTGGTCTTTGATGAGGATCACCGTGAGCGGACTTCCCGGCAGCGGGACAACGTCCCTTTCACGGTATCTTTCAGAACGCCACGGGTTTTCGATGATCTCTGCCGGAGAGGTCTTCCGACAGCTTGCCAGAGAACACAATATGGGGCTGGCAGAGTTCGGGCGTCTTGCAGAGGAAAATCCGGAATTTGATACAATGATTGACACCCGGCAAAAAGAGATTGCTGCAGGCCGGGATAATATAATCATCGAAGGTCGTCTTTCCGGGTGGATGGTCACAGATGCGGATCTGAAGATCTGGCTTTTTGCCCCAATCAGCTGCCGGATACAAGCGGATTGTGTTCAGGGACCAGATCGCAGGATGACAACACGGCAGAGCGTATCACCCTCGAGCGGGAAGAATGCGAAGCAGCTCGATATCGGAGTTATTACAATATCGATATCAGGGATCATCTCGATCTATCATATTATCCTGAATTCCGAACACTGGGGTGTTGAAGGCCTCGGTGCGATCGTTGATACGGCAATCATGCAGTTGAATCATTAGAAAAGCCTGGTTATTTTACCGAGTATTATTTGATTCAAGCAACCCCAAGATTTTTTTTGGATGACGATAATATTAGCATGAAAATCTTCAATGCCCGGACAGGGAATGTGACGATCATGGGAGCATACCATTACAATCCAGTTTGTTCAACATGGAATGTGGATGAAATTGCACACCTGTACCGTGCCGGTGGGTGGTGGAAGGAGGAGTATGATCCCGGAGAGCTGCCCCGATTGATCCGGGGCAGTTTTCTGTTTGTCGTGGCGGTAGATCCGAAAACTGGTCATGCCGTAGGAATGGGCAGAGTCATATCTGATGGAGTTTCAGACGGGTATATTCAGGATCTTGTGGTGCTTCCGGAATACCGGAAGAGCGGTATCGGCACCCGGATTGTTTCAACGTTGGTGAAGAAATGTGTCGAATCAGGAATTTCATGGATTGGACTTATTGCCGAACCAGGAACTGAAAATTTTTATCTTCCTTTCGGTTTCCATCCCATGGAAGGACATATTCCGCTGATATTCCGAAGAGATGATTGATGCTTACTCAGGAAAATTTCAAACCCGTTACCCTTGCAGATCGTGCCTTTTTCGAAAATCATTACTCCCAGTATCCCCAGACACACAGTGATAATACCTTCACCAATATGGTCTGCTGGAATCATTACGCACACTACCAGTATGCCTATGAGCGGAAAAATCTCATCATCGCAAGCACGATTGATGGCACGACGCGGTTCCGTCCTCCAATCGGTCCAAGGGATCCTCACTCCTTAAATCATTGATACGACTTGCCTCGGATATCAGTGACCATGAACCGGTTGTATTGATAGATCCCGATACCGCAATCTGGATGCGGGAGGTATGTCAGGGAATAAATCTTGTGCCTGATCGCAACCATTTTGAATATGTTTACCGGTCAGAGGACCTGGCAACACTTCCCGGGAAAAATTATCTGACGATCCGTCACCAGATAAATAAGTTCAGGCGTAACTGCTACCAGTTCGATGGAGCCAATTACCCGGGATAACTGGGAAGAAGTCAAACGATTTCTTATTGAATGGTGCGAGTGGAAAGGATGTGAAAATGATCCGGTTCTTGCACACGAAAAGGAAGCGGTTTTTTTTGCGATCGATCATTTCAATGAACTTTCAATACGGGGATTGATCATACGCGTCTTTTCAAAAATTGGTGCCATGTCTTGTTCGAACCCCTCAATGCCGATACCGCGTTGGTTCATTTTGAAAAGGGACTACCGGAATGCGAAGGGATCTATAAAGTAATCAATGCCGAAACGGCAGCATTGCTGACTAAAAAATACCCTTATATCAATCGGGAAAGCGATCTGGGTATAACCGGTCTTCGTGAGGCAAAACTGCGGTATCACCCTCATCACATGGTCGAAGTGTTCTCGTTCAAGCGGGATTCCTGAAAGCCCCTCCTTTTTTACCCGGGTATATCGTAACATGAGACGGTAAACGTTATATCAGTGCAATGTATGCCAGGATACCCGACGCAATAATTTTCACGGCAATTGCGGCAACCAGCATACCAAGGACTTTTCCCATAATGTCTGTTACAACATCCCCGAGTATCCGCTGGATCTCTTCTGCGAAATATAACACAAGCCAGGTTGCAGCCAGCGCGAGGGTTATTGCGATGAACGGAATAAGGAGACCATAATCCCGGGAGAGGAGCATAACGGTGGTGATTGTGCCCGGGCCGCATAAGAGCGGGGTTCCGATGACTACTCCTGCAGCCGTGGTTGAATGTTCTTTACAGTGTCCAATCTCAATGCCAAGTGCTTCCTGGATTCCCAGAAGAAAAAGCAGGATTCCCCCTGCGATCTGGAAGCTGGGCATGTTGAGACCAAGGATGTCAAAGATCGTCCTGTTGAAAATCAGGAACAGGTACATCAGGCCTCCTGCAACGGCAACGGCGATAAATGCCTGTTTATGGATCTCTTTGGAAGTCAGACCCTTTCGTCATTGCAGCAAATATGGGGACGGACAATATCGGGTCGAGGATAATGAACAATGCCGCAAAAGAATAGATAATACCGGAAATTATCTCCTCCATGGTTTGATTTTAAACTATATGCTCTGATTGTGGATAAAATTGTGTGATTTACCTGGTTTAACGTTCATACTTGAACGATTCCCTACACTACGAAGTAAATTATGAGAATTGCGGCTGTTGAAACGGCGCCTGTGGCAGATACCAGGCGGGATTTTATATCAGTCACAAGTATCCAGGAGGCGAGGCAGAAGAAGACGTAAGGAATTAACGTTGTAATGACCGAGATTGTCGCAAGCTGGTCAAAATGGTTGGAAAAGAGCAGGAGCGCCCCGCTGACTGCACAACCTGCAATAAGCGCATATGCCGGAGTACCCCGTGTGTTTAAATCCCGGATTAGGGGAATGGAAAATCCGGCAGACATAGACTGGAGTATCCGGGAAGTACCGACTATATAGGCATTTATTGCAGAGAGCATAGCCACGATCCCGATACATGCGACAAAGGGACCTGAATGACTAAAAAGGATCCCGGCAGCGGTGGCAATCGGAGCAGGTGAGGCAGCAAGTGCTTCTGCACCCACACTACCGATGAGCGAGACATTGAGAAGGATATATACCGATACAACAATTCCCATGACCAGTGAGAAGGGACCGCCGGATAAGCGCAGGATCCCGTGTCTCCTCAACCGGTATCGCGCTGATCTCAAAACCGGTAAACGGCCAGTACACGATGATAATCGTCGCGAGAAGACCCGTGGCACTGAACGGGATCACGGGGTTCGAAATTATGAATGTTGATAAAGGGAATGAGCAGGATAGAGATTATTACCAGAGGAATAATTTTGAGTGTAGTGAGAATATTTTCCGTCATCCCTGAAAATGAGATTCCGGTAATATTGAGCCAGCAGAAAGCCCCGATAACAATGAGCTCGATAAGCAGCACGTTGGAAAAACCAAAGTAGGTTATATACTGGCCAATACCTGCTGCGATGGTTGAGATCCCAAAGATTGAAGAAATGAGATAGAGGACGATGAGGCACAGTGCCATCCGTGTACCGAAAACTGACTTGAAAAGAGAATAAAAACTATTGGATGAAGTAAACCGGGAAGATACGCTGGCAAGTGAAAGAAGTACACAGGATGCGGACACGGCAACAATGACCCATGCAAGGAGCGACCAGGGACCGCTTAGTCTGGCGGCAATACCAGGGACGACAAATATACCGGAACCAATTGTCCCTCCTACCCCGAGACTGACAAGTTCAAACAACCCGAGTGATCGTTTGTACGTATTGACCTCTGCCATGGATCACCACTTCATACTTGCCGTATACACAATTTATAATAGCCGGTAATCTCCATCATCCCTTATACTGGCTCTTCTCAGAAAATAGGCTGGTGAAGGGCTTCACACGGTGTGAATTTTCGTTATGGCAAAAGCAGCAGAAACGATAAAAAAGAGTCGTAGCGAAGAAGGCAAAAAAACCGGTCGCAGCGAAAAAGAAAGAGCAGAAAACTCAGTCGGAAAAAAGGAAGCTGTATCAAAGAGCTTCATGAGATACAAGTGCAGGATCTGCGGGTATGTCTATTCACCTCTTCGGGGGGAACCGCATAATGGCATTCCTGCAGGCACCGCCTTTTGAGGATCTTGCCTGACACCTACCTCTGTCCCGTATGTGGATTTCAGGGAAAAGGCAAGATTGGCAAGTGGGGCTTTGATGAGTGGCGACCGACACGCTATATCTGTTCCATGTGCGATTATATTTACGATGAGAAACGTGGAGAACCGCACCGGGGAATCAAGGCCGGGACAAAATTTGAGGACCTGCCGGAAGATTATGTCTGTCCGGTCTGTGCAACCGATCCAAAAATCGTCCTGCGGTACGGGAATGTTCTCAAGCAGGGATTTTCTCCTCTCTATGATTAAGAAGAAATTGCCCTGGGTCTTTCTTTTTTTATTAAATGGATAATCCCCGCAACTGTTGTATCATGAAATGGATTGGTATCGAATTGATACCGGTCATGGAAAAATAAACCATATTCCGGAATATCAGTGAACCTGTATCGCTAATCCTATCGCTTGTGAAGAGTATTATTATCGAGTAAAATTATTGTTCGATGATTGCCATGGCAATACTGGTAAAGAAAATATTTTTATTCGAAAAAAGCCAGCGAACGCCACAATTCTATAAATGTCCCGGCAGTTTATACCAAAATTTTAGAAAAAAATCAAGAATGTCTTCTCATCCGCCTCAATGCTGGAGGTTAGATCATAAACAATCAAAGGGAATAACTGTCATTCATCATCTGTGCCATTATTCCACAAGGGATAAACAAAATCCGGTTCAGGTTAAATAGTTTTATTGCCAGTGTTGTGATAAGAAGCCGTCAGTCTTTTTAGGTCATTCAGTGGGAGGGATGATCTGTTCCTCTTCCAGCAAGGAAATAAAAGCCCAAAGGATTCATCCCGCCCAATCTCCTCCTTCTCCCGTTTCCTAGAGAATGTCTTGTCAACATTCTGAAGGAATCGCCTCGTGGTATCCTGGCTGCAGGATCGATGAAATGATTGGTGTAGGCCCAGGATCCTCAGATTTCCGCGCGATTTTCCATAAAATCGCATTTGATCATTTCGTGTAATGAGGGTTGAGATCTCAACACCCCCAATCTGCGATGAACATTAGCCGCCAGACAGGGCGTCTCCTGTATGCTATGGGGACTAAAAAACAAGTAACTCTGAGTAAATCCCTCTGCCCCGCTATTCCTCGGAAAAGTCTGAGGCGAGGAACTTTCGTGAATCAGATTTCGTGGTTTAGGGTGTGAACTCCAGTGCATACACACCTCTCCAGCAAATTGTGAAAATTCATGTTCAGAGACATCTGAAACAACGTCTCCGAAGAAAAGCATCGCATTCGGGGGCGGAAAAAAAAATTAAATGAGTTTGAATATGGGGTGGTTTTCTGCCTTGACATCGATTCCAAGGGGACGCATTGCCTCAAGTACCGCGATGTCCGTATAGGCTTGTGCCGTGATCATTGCTTCTACGTTCTCTATAGGACCGTACATGATCAGGTCTGCACCGAGGGTGCTTGCGATCATGTTGCAGCCGATATCGGGGGCTGACCATGCGGCCTGCTTGATACCTTCGATACCGCCAAGATAGTGGTGTGACATCTGCTGGAGGAGGAGATCCTTGTCTTTGTAACCTGCTGCCAGCAATGAGGGGGTTTTGCTCGTCCCCTTCCAGCGGCGGAGCCATGTCCAGGCAACGGTCATGTTGTGGTATGCACCACCGGTGGGGTAGCCGTGGATCGCCTTACAGGCAAGGATCTCACGGTATGCACTTCCTGAACCGAGACCGAGGGGAGTTGCTGCTGTGTCAAGAATCGGGCGTTTGATACCGCACTCTTCTGCAATCTCCAGCATTCCCTTTGTTTGTCCTGCGACCCCGCCTTGAACCAGCACTTTTTCTCGTCCAGGGACGGTTGGGTCTGCCGGATTGAAGGCAAGGACGATAGCTGCGTCTACATCGCTGTTCTTCAGGGCGTCGATGTTCTCCTGCGCGATTGAGCCGTTGATCGAGTTATAGATTGCACGGTGTGCAAGCCCGACATCGGTTACGTACTTGCAGGCATGAGCGAGCGCCTTTGGTACTGAGGAGTCCATCAGGAAAGCGGTCTTGTTGTCGATGCTGTCAAACCAGCTGATGTAACTCTCGAATGCCTCAGGGAATTCTGCAAGGATCTGGATGAAATGCGGAATACCGGTCGTGTCAGAGAGTACCTGACAGCGGTTCCACAATGCCTCTGCCTTTGCCTTATCGATCTTACCCGTGTGGTCATCAAGCACAACCTCGTGCTTGTTGTAGAAGATCGAGGCAGCCAATACCGTCGGGTACTCGCCAGGCTGACCACCGATCTTGGTGCCGTTGAAGTCCCAGACACTCTGTTCTTTTTCAAATTTGAACATTTCTTTTACACCTCCATTAAACCATTGTCATCAATTTCTGGTACAAAAACAACAGCATCACAAATACGATTAAACCTGCAACCAGGCCGTATAGTATGCCGATATCTCGTCCGATCTTTCTTCCAACACGCTGCGCAACCTCAGCATCCACGAACTCGATCTTCTTCTCGATCTTATCGAGTCTCTTCTCGATTTCAAGGAACTGTGGATTTGCGCCTGCGGCAGCAGTCTCAACGCCACCTGCAGCTTCCTTGACCTCAACGACAATGGGATCAGCGGCGAATGCGCCCGGGTCGCGGGCTTTCAGTTCGTTGATCTTTGCCTTTATCGCGTTGAGGTCCTCGCTTTCCATGATGTTGACGACTTCGGTCTGCTCCTGGAAGCGCTTGATCGCTGCGTCATTAAGGTTCTCGATGAAGGGAATAGCACCTTCAGCGCCGACAACTCTGCCTTCTTTGACACCGTTTTTATGGAGTGCTCCGAACGTCTGGCCAGAAAGGTGACCCTTGACTTCGGTACCGCAGAACAGCATGAACCTGATGTTGGGGTTGGCGATGACGTTGGCGATGACCTTTTCAAGACCGAGGTTTTCGGTCTTACAGGAACCGCAGAGAGCGGCTCCTGCGTCGCAGATGCCCTTTTCGTCAAGGTGTGAGCCCATGGTGACAACAGCCACCGGGCTGTTGGCGTCACCTGAGATAAAGTCTCCTTTGACGAGCGGCCATCCGCTTGCTGGTGATTTCTTGTCTGCCATCTCTTTCACCTCATCCCACCAGTAATGCCGGCAGTAATATCAGGATCAGGGCAAAGAGTAATCCTGCCATAAACCCGATCGCACCGGATGCGCTGACTGCCGAGTCAATTTTGTTGGTCCTTGCCAGGATCTGTGATTTGTAGCGGATATTTTCCACCATATTTTCGATCGCAACCATCCTGACCGGTCCTGTAGCCTTTACTTCTTCTGCCATCTCTTTCACCTCATCATCATGAATCCGACCAGGGCGAACGAGATGATCAGACCGATCATCAGGCCTTCGATCTTACCTGAATAGACCCCGGCGGCAAACTTGTCCCGGTATCCGATATCCGTCACCATCTTTTCGATGACTTTCATGCGAGCTGTGATGATCGCCATTTCACCGGAAATCGGTTGTACTACGCCGCCTGTCTCTTCTGCGCCACCTGCAGCTTCCTTGACCTCAACGACAATGGGATCAGCGGCGAATGCGCCCGGGTCCCGGGCCTTCAGTTCGTTGATCTTTGCCTTTATCGCGTTGAGGTCCTCGCTTTCCATGATGTTGACGACTTCGGTCTGCTCCTGGAAGCGCTTGATCGCTGCGTCATTAAGGTTCTCGATGAAGGGAATAGCACCTTCAGCGCCGACAACTCTGCCTTCCTTGACACCGTTTTTATGGAGTGCTCCGAATGTCTGGCCAGAGAGGTGACCCTTGACTTCGGTACCGCAGAACAGCATGAACCTGATGTTGGGGTTGGCGATGACGTTGGCGATGACCTTTTCAAGACCGAGGTTTTCGGTCTTACAGGAACCGCAGAGAGCGGCTCCTGCGTCGCAGATGCCCTTTTCGTCGAGGTGTGAGCCCATGGTGACAACAGCCACCGGGCTGTTGGCGTCACCTGAGATAAAGTCTCCTTTGACGAGCGGCCATCCGCTTGCTGGTGATTTCTTGTCTGCCATATCAGCCCACCTGTATCAGCTGGAATGCAACGATTCCGGCAATGAATAGTCCGATTGCGAGCCCGTACCAGAATGAGGTGATAGTGCCACCGATTGCGAGACCTTTTTCCCTGTTGGGGAATGACGCAAGCAGGTTGCCTTCGCCTGAGAGCATGTTAACAAGATCATCGCTGGTCGCTTCAAGGACTGAAACTTTCTCAAGAACCGGCGAAAGTGATTCTCCGGCGGAGGTAACGAGTCCGATCATAGGATCAGCGACAAGCCCGAATTCCGGAAGTACCTGAATGTATGCCATTTAGTGTCCCTCCATTTCTGGAATCGGTTTTGCATCAAGCCATGAGGCAGCGTCGCGCTTTGACAGGCAGATATACTGGTCGTAGGTGTAAGCCCACCCAGCTATCGCAATGATGAGCGATATAATCGCAGATCCTGCGCTTATTAATGCAAAGGACATGATTGCGGCGACGATCATGCTCAAAAAACCACATTCTGCGGTCAGCATGAGCATCCTGTCCTGTTTCCATCCCGGTCCCAGACACGCATTGAACGGGTGCTGGATTGCGATCGCTCCCAGAAGGAATGCAACAGCAATAAGTCCGCCACCAATGAACGAAATCTGGTTGGAACTTACGGTCATGCCGAGCATGGAGATCGTACCTGTGGTCAGACCGGCAAACGTGAATCCACCGGTAATTAGTGCTGCGAATCCCATGAGGGAAAGTGCACCAACTGCTGCCATCTCGGTAAGTGCCTGGACCATTGCCGGGATCTTCATGTTCAGGATATTATTTGAAACATACCCGAGAATGAACCCGATAACAGCTGCCAGAACGAGTGCGACTATGGGAGCTGCCATGCCGAATATTGGCTTGGTGGCAAGGAGCATCGCCATCACACCTGAACCGAATGCTATCATACCCGCTGACGGGACACCGGTACCGATACCATAACTGCACAGCACTTTGATGGTGTGACTCCCCCAGATCAATGCGGTAACCACCGCAAGGCCACCGAAGAATGAGAACATCTCGGTGTTGGTGAGCACATTGAGGTACGTCAGGTAGAGACACACGAGTGTGCCTACGAGTCCCGCGATCATAATCTTATTGTGCGGGATGCCTCCTTCAATTACTTCAACTTTTACTGACATCTTCAACACCTCATAGTGCAACGATCAGAATCGCCACAAACCCGCAGAGTGCTGATGCGACAGCGGATGCAACGATTGACCGTGGCCAGCGCTTGAATTTCGGGTCGTGGGGTCCTTCGATCGTTCCTGTGATGTTGTATGCGGTCAGCACTGCGTTCACAAGGAACAGACCAACAGCGAAAATACCTGCGGCACCGACTGCGATTGGCATCACCTGTGCGGCTGGAACACCCATTATGGCCGGGAGGGTTGTCTCATAGAGCTGCAGGAGCTGCAGGTAAATCAACGTACCTCCAGCGCCCCCGAGGAAACCTCCGGTGACGCCTCCGACAAATGATACAAACGGCAGACCGTGACCCTCAGTTCCCTGGGATTTAAATTCAGCCTGTGTATCACCGGTGATGGGGTCTTTTGCGACTTTCCCTGATGCTGAGGGAATACCCATGCCGAATACGTAGATGAAGTTCACCATCATGCAGGTGATTGCCATCATCAGTCCGCCACCGATTCCACCGGTGATTGTTGCGATGACCCAGCCCTGTTCTGCTGCCCATGCACCGCCGAAGAGACCAGCGAGACCTGCACCAGCAGCGAGCATCGCGACACCTGTTGCGATACCGGGTGCCTGACCCATGGCTGCCGGAGCACCACCGACGGGTACGAAGTGCGTACCGAATCCAATAAGGACACCGCCAATGATGATACCGATAAGTGCCATGAGACCAATGCCCGGGGATACATACCAGCACAGTGCGAGGATGATAAGAAGCATGACGACCCCAACCGCCATTGCGGTCGGGTTCATGGCCCCTCCGGCCTGTGGTTTTGCTGCAACTGCGCTCATGATACCACCTTGGCTTCCGTGTAGGGCCCGTAGTTCTTGCGTGCCCAGACTTCAATGTACCTGTCGATAACGGTGAAGACGAGGATCATCAGAATACCGACAACGATTGCCCCCCATCCGGCGCTGATCGGTTTCAAAGAGAATTGTTCGCCAGAGTCTCAAGAAATACGATCAGACCAAAACAGACACCGGATGCGGAACCGCCAATCTTATGGGTGAAAAATCCATTGTCCAGCGAATTGCGTTCACCGGCTTCAGCGTAGCGGACGATATTTCCTGAAGCTGAGATCGGGACACCGGCACCGAACTTCTGGTTCTGGTACTGACGTTCCTTTCCATAGTACGGGTTGCCTGTAGCAGAGCCTGCTGCACCAAGCGCAATACCCCATATCAGACCGAGCAGCGGCAGCGGGAACGGGTGTCCCAGTGCACCGTTGATCAGGTGAGAGAGTGTTACGACTGCGAATATTGCGATGAAGGCATGTGCCATGGTGACCGAGGTCATGGACTTAAGGATGTCCACGTAAACCGGTTGCCCGAACTTGGCGAGACTTGCCGTCCTGCCAAGATACGCGGTAGTCGCATAAACGCCCTGTACTAATGCTGCGAGAACACAGCCGAGGACGATCGCAAGAACCGGGTTCATCTGCATTGCCATAAAAGCCCATGCAAGACCCGCTCCGAGTGCACACCAAAGACCGTATGCTGGGGGTTCACCAGCGACCGCCTTGTTGAAGATGCGGTGAATGAACCCCATCTGCGGAGCGAGCTGAACCTGTGAGTTCGGGTCACCCTGAGACCCGATGTTGGATTCAGTATCTTCTGCAGAACCGGCTATAGTGGCAAGAGCTCCTGCCAATGCAGTAATTCCAATGCCAAATACAATTTCTACCATTTAGCCTCCTCCCTGCGTGCTAATGCACGAGAGTATTCAAAATGCAATGCCACGCACATTGAGTTAAAACTCTTTGTGGTTAGTGTAAAATTAGTGAGATCTTAATTAAAAGGTTTCGAAACTTAATTTCCGAGATTGCACTATAAAATGCCCGAATTATAAAACCAGCGCTAATATCGGATTATTTAATCATGTAAATTTACTTTAATGAAAAAAAAGTTTAGCTGATACAAAAAATAAAGTATACTGATACTTTTCCGGACTTACATTTCCTTAACGTGATACAATCGAACGCATCAATGCCATCACACCTGGTTTTACAGGCTTCCCTACCCTTGGAGCACCAAATTCCACCCCGGCCATCGGAACCTCGGACATCTCTTTGTTCAGCCGTTCATTGAGTTCGTCGAAAATCTGCTTATAGGCAATGCAGTGGGGGTCCACTCCTTCAAGCGATCCGCCAGAAGGAGCGATCGCATTATAAGGGCATCCTCCCCGGCAATACCGGATGTGAGAGCAGTCTTTGCATGCCGTATCTACATATAGAGAGAATGCCGTCATGCGCCTGCCAGGCTCAGACTGCATGAGGTCGTCAACAGCAGGATTGTCCCTGACATGCCCCATAACCCATTCCGGCATTCCAACAAAACGATAACATGGGTAGATGCTTCCGTCAGGCCCGACAGCAAAGGTGCTCCCCATGCAATCCACGTTTGTGCAGACGCTCCCTCTTCGGGTGAATACACAGCGGCAGAGGTCATTTATATTCATGACTTCCACTGCGCCAATATTCTCAAGCGACTTGTCGAGAAGGAACACGAGCAATTCTCCGTATTCTTTTGGTTCAAGCGCCCACTCCTTCGGGTTGGATGAACGTAGCGAGGGAAGGGCCGGATGGAGCTTTAGGACGAACCCGTTCTTTTTGAAAAACTCAAAGATCTCTTCCCGGTGTTGTACTGATTTGTTGGTGAATGTGCATATGAATCGCACGTCCAGGCCATGGGCTTTTGCGATATCATACCCTCTCATGGTCTTTTTAAAGTACCCCAAACCTCTCTGTGAATCTGTGAGAGTCTCCGGCCCATCAATGCTCGAACCAACAGGCACATGGTGTGCCGCGAATATCGCTGCAATTTCCGGCGTCATTTTCCAGAGGTTTGTCTGAATCGCAAACTCAGGATTCATGTGACGCAACTCCTGCGAAAGCAGCGGCAGGACTTCACGATAAAACTCTGCACCGGCAAGGAGCGGCTCGCCTCCATGGAACGTGAAGGTAACCCTGTCCTCATGGAAATTCTTAAGCCACGCGACCATTTCCCTGACTCTATCAATGCTCATCACCGGGGATCCTTCTTCGGAGCTCCAGCAGTACCTGCACCTTGCAGGACAGCCAAGGGTCGGTATGAGCATGATGTGGAAAGGATTTTTCATTATCCAGTTTTACCTCCCTTCATGGTATAATTGTTTTCTTTGGAGGTATTAAATGAAAAACGGTGATAAGCCCTGTTTTCTTTCATTATAAGAAAAGGGGTTGATAAAAGAAAGAGATCATTCCCGTGCTTCCTGACGGGCATGTTCGCTTTCAATAATCGTAGGATTACAATCGCGCATGTTCACTCATTTTTAGAGAATCTCTTTATCTTTCGGGATATACGGTTATCTGGCTGAACGTATGTCTCCGGCACAACCCAGACCTGCAGGACTGAAACGGGAGATTGGCCTTTTTGGAGCTACAGCGCTTGGCATCGGGGCGATTATCGGATCCGGAATTTTTGTTGTAACCGGAATCGTCGCCGGAATTGCCGGCCCCGCGATGATCATCTCTGTCCTGATTGCCGGGATCATTGCCCTGTTCTCTGCATTGAGCGTGGCAGAACTGAGTGTGTATCTCCCGGAAGAAGGCGGCACCTACGTGTATGCCCAGAAACTGGTTTCAATGTTTGCAGGATATATCGCCGGTTGGATCTGGATTTTTTCCAATATCTTTGTGGGGGCTGCGGTTTCGCTCGGGTTTGCCCATTATTTTGTGACCGTGTTTCCGGCAATTCCCGTACAAGGTATCGCGGTAATAATCTGCCTTATATTCATCATCATTAACTATATCGGTCTGAAAGAATCGACCCTCCTCAACAATCTACTCGTTTCACTCAAGGTTCTCATTCTCCTCTTTTTTATAGGATTCGGACTGGGATTTTTCAATGTCAGTCACGTTACGCCGTTTGCGCCAGCGGGAATTTCAGGAATTCTCAGCGGTGCTGCACTCATCTTTTTTGCGTACACCGGATTTGCCCGTGTCACGATCATGGCTGAAGAAGTAAAAGACCCGGAGAAAACCATCCCCCGCTCAATCTTCCTCGCATTGGCGATCTCCACCATCCTCTACATCCTTGTCAGCGTGATTGCCGAAGGGCTTGTCGGTTCATCCGGTCTTTCGCAGTCAGGATCTCCTTTAGCCACTGCAATCGGAATCACCGGCAACCCTGCCGCAGTTCTTCTCATTTCATTGGGTGGGATGATCGCAACGGCAAGTGTACTCCTGACAACCATCATGGGGGTCTCGCGGATCATGTTTGCGATGGCACGAAAGAGTGACCTCCCGGCATTTCTCAACCGGATACACCCTCGCTTCAGCACCCCGCACCACGCAATCTGGATCTCCGGGGCATTTATGATCGCAGCAATCCTTCTTGCCGACCTGACGCTGGTCGTTGCGGTCAGCACGTTTGCGATGTTGGTGTACTACCTGATCGCAAACATTGCTGCATTCAGGATTCCATCGAATTATCGGCAGTATCCTGCAGTTGTTCCCGTTATTGGTGCAGTTTCCTGTATCGGGCTGATTGGATTTCTCACCATCAATTCATGGATTATTGGTTTTATCGGACTGATGATAGGAATCGTCTGGTACGTTGTACAACGACGGATTGCCCGGTGATCCCACAGCCGTAGTCACCAGAAATTTTATTAATTTTGTCACGTCTAAAGACTCATGAGGATACTGCCATGAAACGGATAACCATCAACGCACTTGTGGATATCGGATGCCTGATCACCTTCATCCCATCGCTCATTTCCGGGCTCGTCCTGTATCTCATCCTTCCTTCCGGTGGCGGGCGGGGGAGCGGCTGGTCAACATATCTCGGTATCACCCGCACTCAGTGGCTGACGATGCATGATTACACAAGCCTGGTATTCGGTGCCCTGTTGATCATCCAGCTTATCCTTCGCGGGATGTTTTTCCGGAACATCCGGAAGTGTTTTAATCCGCAGGGAAAACAGGAATGTATGCCTCCCGAATGAGAATTTGGTAGTTACAAGAGTCCGACGCCCAACAATGTGAGTTGAACCTTGAATCGCTTTTTTCAAATCCCACATTTTATGTTATCCCGTTGAAAAAATCGTGCCTCATATTCGCGTTCCGGCAGGTTTTCGATGACTAAACAGGGTAAATTAAGGCGTAAAATTCTTCATCCATGTAAGGACCTTTGGAGTGCTTTTGGCGAGATACAAATCAGCCGTATTTTGGCAAACCGAGCGATTTTCAGTTGCTTTTTCCACAAGAACAAAAAAGGGCAATTTTCAGGAAGTTCCGGCATGGGCTGGAACTGGGAAAAGTGAAACAGAGCCTGAAAAGGGCTTGTTTTTCCTATATAGATCTGTCTCTCATATTCTCGGAATCTCCTGAATGAGGATGATTGAGGACAGATCTTTCATGCCACAATTCCTGTAATAATCCCCAACACCTGTTGAATGTCACCGGTTCACAATCCTTGCCAGCACCAGCCCGGACATCGTTACAAATAAATTCCAAAATTTTTTTGACCAGATGTTCTTCCAGAAACTATGTCTGTATCGTTTTTCCTGACCTACTAAGACCTGTTCTGGCATAAAACAAAAATTGGAGTGACCGAGACTGCGGCGTTGATGCATGTCGGGAAAATCCCGGTATGTTCTACGAACATCAAATCCAGGCAAGATCGTGGTGCCTCCCGCAAAGAATACCAGACAGCCGGACCTCACTGAACCAAGTATAGTATTATTCCTGAATTCAGTTCGCATACACAGCATACGTTAGCGTACAAAACGTCAAAAAGCGGATCGTGTTCAAAATCCCCTATCATAGCATAAGGGTCTCCTTCGGTTCTTCAATGCTGATGAACAGCATCTCAACCGGCACTATCAGTACTCATTTCCTGATTTTTACATTAACAAAGCAATTTTAATCATCTTTCGATGGAAGTGTAGATCTACAATGAATACAAAGGAAGTATTTCAAGGTGTCCCGGGAATCCTGCGCCCATTCAAGGAGTTTATCGAGAAGAAGGGATTGAAAAAAGGCGACCAGGTCGTCTATTATGGTGTGCCAGGCACGTGCACGCCGTTTGTTGAGCTCCTTGGTTTTGCCGTCCGCTCTCTTGAACTTGAGCAGGTCTTTGTTCCCCTGGTAGATGAGAGCAAGGCACACAAGATCCACAATGTTCCCGATATCGGGATGCAGGCCAGCGCTGCCCTTGTAACTGTGAAACCAAAGGTCATTGTCATCATGGGTGGGCTCTCCATGCCCAACGTGCCAATAAAAGCGGAGCAGGTAAAAGGGGTGATTAACCGGCACTCCGAAGCACTCATTATGGGGGTCTGCTTCATGCATATGTTTGAAAAAGCCGGATGGCTTGCGACAATCTCATTCGATTGTCTCATCGATGCAAATATCGATCCGGTAGAGGTTTTGAAAAAATCCTGATTATTTTCTGAATACGAATGGAGAGCAAACCATAATTTCGAACGATGTGATCTAAGGCAAAGAATTATTTAGCCAAAGAATTTTGATAACGTTTGTATAATTCCTTTTCTGAACGGCAGGTTGCTCCACCGGAACTTCTCAATCCAACAGCATTCAGATAGTCGAGCCAAAGAATTTTCTGAATATAAGACCGTTTCGAAACGGCGATTTAAACCCGTAATTGATTCTTGAAAAAAAAGTGATTGATGAGATCTTACCTTGCGGGTATGATCAGTGAGCGTTCTCCAGCGGGCATAAACTCGCGGATTGCACCCTTTGCGAACTCGCGGCGTGGTTCTGAGAAGTCGAACTTGAGCGACGGGTCGGCGAATGTGATCTTCATCAGTGGGGATAGGGTCCATGCATCCATGCGTCCGTAGTGGGCGGCCGCGGCGATTGCAGCGTACTCTCCCTGGTGACCGACGTTCATTGCATAGTTCGGGTAGTTCGGTCCACGGAGCTCGCCGAGCAGTCCCTCGTCGGGACGGATCGACATCGAGTTTGCGGAACCGCACTGGTCCTGCAGGTCGTAGCCGAAGAATCCGAGACGTGACCAGCCTTCCTTGTGCATGAGCATCGACAAGTACCAGCCGTTCAGGCCCGCGTTGGAGTTTGCGGTTGCGAGTGAACAGGAGATACCTGATGCTGCTGCAAGGACGGAGGCACGCTGGGATCCGCCGAAGTGGCTCTCGAGGGTCGTGGGGTAGGTTTCGTACTGCTCCATACCGTAGAGGTTGACCTCGGTTGCGATGTCGCTGACGGCTTCCTGGGTCGGCTTTGCCTTGCCAATGCCACCGTGTTTCTTCTTGACATAGTCAAGACCATAGTAGCAGAAGTCGTCGAGGATGTTGTCGGTGTATGCAGCGGTTGCATACTGGGTGAACCCGACACCACCGGACATGTAGGATCCGAGCCAGATCTGGTCGAAGAGCATGGCACCTGCACCGACGACTTCAAGGGTTGCCTTGACGGGGTCGTTGGGGTACTTGCGGTCTGCCTGGATCATATCGGCGAAGTGTCCGAACTTGATGCCACCTGGCTCGTTCGGGCCACGTGCACGGCGGGCGGGCAGGATATCTGCCATCTGGATAACACCGGCGTGCTTTGCGGCGAATGCGAGGTCAGCGACTGCTGCCTCACCGGCGCACATCTTGTATGCTCCGATGAAGGACATACCGATCTGCATGGCGGACCAGCGGGAGGTCGTTCCACCATCGCAGGTCCTGCTGACGGTTGTGGGGATGTGCACTGCCTGCCACATCGACTTGCCGACTGCTGCCTTGAGTGCTGCTGCACTCTTTGCCGGGAAGAGCTTGTCGAGGTTGAGGACGAACTGGGGCTCGAGGTCGTCTGCCATCTCGTCGTCACCGGTAAAGACCTTGACGTAACAGTCGTCCACGAGGGACGGGTGGGTCTCGACCATGTGTTCCTGAACAACGGCTGCACCGGGCATTGCATGGTTCAGCACGTGGAGGTACTCGTTGATGGTTTCGGGGGTAACTTCCTTCCCGAGACGCTTCTGGAGCGTGTTGTGGGCGAGGTCAAGACCGACGATGATGGTCCTGCGGATGTCGTCCCACATCTGCTGCATTGCAGCGTTGTTGACGAAGTGGAGGTCATCGCCTTCCACGAATACGCCGGTTCCGCTGACTTCGTAGGTTGTCAGCTGGCGCTGGCCGAGCGGGATACCGCCACAGTGGCAGCGCTTGGGGTCGTACATGGAGATGCCGCGGTCCATCTCGGCCTTCTTACCGGCCTTCATGAACTCGACTTTTCTCGGGGACTGCTCAAGACCCTTGCGCTCGAAGACCGTGTTCATTGCCTGGGGGTCTTCTGCAAACTTCGTCTTCATTGCCTTCAGGAAGAGCTTCTGTGTCCTTTCGATTTTTGCTGCTTTTGCCATATTCAGGCCTCCTTTGGCATGAATCCGTATTTCACCCTGAGCGCGTGGATGCGCTGGATGTACTCAACGTACTCGGCGTCTTCCCGGAATCCGGTACCTATGAGTGAGTGGTACATCGTGGTCTTTGCCTTGAGCCACTTTGCGTCCTGTGCCTTGCCGACCTTGACTTCAGCGTCAAGGGGTACACCGACCTGGTCCTTGACGTATTTGATGATGCCGGTCTTCTTGTCGATGACAAAGCGCTGGAGCATGTCGAACATCATACCGTTCTCGTCGAGACGGAGGGAGTGTCCGTGCACTGTGCATCCGCGGATACCGGTGAGTGCTGCATCGAAGAGTTCGGTGCTTACAAGTTCCTTTGCATATTTCTCGAGGTCGCGTTCGCGGCACTCGACAATCTGACGTCCTGAAAGGGTACCCGGGTCAATGCCGCGGAAGCGGTATGATTCGAGGTAGCTTCTCTGGTAGGGCTGGCAGGGTGCGTTGTACATCGAGTCGGTGAACTGGATGTAGCGTACACGGTCGCCCGGCCTTTGCGCCGTCAGTCGGGGTTACGAGCTTGCGGATCGGGCATGCGGGTTCCTGCTGCTCGGCAAGGGGCGGGTGTGCACTCGGGTAGGCTGAACCGGGTGCCCTGTGTCCCATTACAAGGACGATGTCCTTGTCACTGATATCACGAAGCTTTTCCAGCTTGTGGTTCGGGTCCATCTGCTTGCGCCTGTTCTCGGCGATTTGAGTCTGGCCTGGACCAAACTGGGGTTTGTATGCCATTCTTTTATCACTCCAATGTTTCCTTCTTTTTCACAATTCTCATAACTGACGAAATGACTTCTGCCATCTTCTCGCGTGTGGGGGTCTGACCCCGGGTAACACCGCTCACGATGGCCATCACCGTACCCTTCGTACGGATCCGGTCCGCAGGAGGCATCACCAGGGCTGTCTTCACTCCCTCTTTTGCGAGATCCTCGTAATCGATCGGGGCCTGGGAAACCACAACCGCCTTCACATCACAGGCCTGGAGAATAAACCTGACCTTCTGGACGACATGGGAACGTACATTCCCATGGTGAAGGATGGCGACTTTGTGTTTCTCTATCTGCACGATTTCTTTGTCGGTAAGTCCCATGGAAGCGCCAAGAACGCCACCGGCAATTTTCGGTGCGTCCGGGGGTACGCCGCTGCCCGCGTACAGCACCAGCGTACTGATGCTATATTCGACGCCCTGTTGTCGAAGGCCGGAGGTAATATCGCACACCGGTTTTGTCACGTGGCGGCGTCCGGGAGACATCCCGACCACAATGACGTCCGGGTACCGGCACTCGGAGATGGTGCCCCGTTGGGCAATCCCGCCTCCTTTACCCATGCCCATCGCCTCGCGGCAGTCAACAACCTGGGTTACTCGTCCAATCGGCATAATTATTTTGATCCCTGGATGATTACGGGCCTGGACTTGCTGTTTGGATCAGATAGTCCGATGATCGTCTTGTCCGCGTTCGGGCCATACTTGCAGTAATCGACAAGTGATGGTTCGGTCTTCATGTACCTGCCTTCCTGGATATAAAAGGAAAAATCAGTAAAGACCGGTTCGCACGCGGCTTTCAGTGCGGGGACAACCTCGCTGCTCTCAAGCTCGATAAGTATAGTTCCTACCTGAACCTGCAATTCGAGTTCTTCATCTCCGATACGGATCTTTCTCCTCATGGTATGAGCATTGGGAAGTCCTTTGGCGGGACCATACGTAACTGTTGCAGGAAGGCGTGGTCCGTTGAGGACCATTCGCCTGATTCCGGCGACAGAACACAGTTGGTTCAGCAGCCGTTCGGTAGTCTCGGGGCTCAGCAGCCGCTCGGTTACGATCCTGCACTGGGGGAACGTGGCTTCAGTCATTTTTGTCCGTTGGGGCTTATACGCCCTTAGCAACTGCCTGGATTGGCTTCTTGAATGCATCGAGCTGCCCGAAGGTGTCCTGGTAAATCTTTGAGGTTGCCTCGGGGCCGAACATCTGGGTACCTGCATCAAGACAGCATGCTGCTACGATACAGGGCATACCGACACCGGCTGCGTGACGGGTAACGACGTGGTTACCGTTGAAACCGCCGGGGCCGCCGCCACCGTAGATCGAGTGGCTGAAGAACGAGAAACCGACTGCCACACCCATGGTGCGACCGAAGTCGGAGCCTGGGAGGCCGGTCTCGTGCTCGAGCAGGTCGTTGAAGTAGAGCAGGGTTGCAGAGACTGCCTGTGCGAACCGCCCGGCACCACAGTTGACCATGGTTGCTGCAAGGGTTCCGGCTGATGCATATGCGTTCCACATCATCGGGTCCTTGGTGTCATAGAAGATGTAGCCGCTCTTGCCCTTCTTGCCTGCCTTGATGACTTTGTCCTCAATGGCACGCTCGACAAGGCTCTGCACGACAGTACCGATGGTACCGGTCTTGCCGTTTGCCTTTACGAGGTCATAGACAAGGTTGTTTGCGTTTAACCCCTGGTATGCGTAGAGCAGGAGCTGGGCACGCTCGAACGGGCCGATTGCCATACCCATCTCGAACTCCCCGGCCTGTTCAAAGGTTGCGGTGAGTGCTGCGCCCTGCATTGCATTCCGGTGGGTCATCATTGCCGCATGGTTTGCGGGAATGTTACGGAGTGCGTAGCCGAGACCTTCGTTGTTCTGGGGGATGGACATAATCGTGACAATGTTGCCGCCATCCATGCTCATGGTCTGCGGGTAGGTACCCCAGACTGCACTCTTGACGTAGGAACCGTCGAACATGCCGACCTTGTACTGGTCGACAAGTGCGTAGGTTGTGGCTGCCGCAACTGCTGTTGATGCCGCATCGTAGGTTGCTGCCGCATCCAGACGTGAGGTTGGGACCTCGACGAGGATCATCTTGCCGCCGCCGACCTTGGTGATCTTGGTGTTGTCACCGTCGGTGACCTGGACCATGTCCTTGATCTTGGCCGAGAGTGCGTCACAGTCCTTGACAACGCTGCAGGCTCATGCTGCGGCCGAGGATCTGGTTCGACTTGCCGCCAAACTTTCCGGTCTTTAAGGCTTCCTCGATACCGGCGAGGTTGACTGCGACGGTCCTCTTGGTGAGGTCGATGACATTGAGTGCGCCCTTGTTGACCAGCGGGCTGATCCTGTCAAGAGTTACACCGCTCTTTAAGAGCTTACCCTCATCATCGTAGAGGTCTATTGTGTCTTTGTATTTCATGTAAATTCCTCCAAATTTCATTTAACCGCGATACAATACTGTTACTGAACGATAGTATGTACTAATAGAACACTGGTAATGACTGAAAGTCACTATTGCACGTCCCCTAAATCGGGACATGGAATAATACCCAATTTCGCCATATAAGCATTCCTATTTTTTATCATATGAAACTTTTATATTATAATAAGAATAATACTGCAAAATGAAGGAATGTTCAAATATTTCGAATATTTCATCTTTCATCGTTTTACGCAGTATTAACAATTTGAAAAAAAGTATCACGAATTATTATATTAAATATAAAATTTTCTGATTTTTCTGTGCGCTCTCTATAAAAAATGTAGGGCTGAGAAGTTGACCGGTTTATTGGATTGGTCCGGCCTTCCTGTTTTTTGCAGTGCGTGGTATTCCAGGTTTCTCAGATTTTTTTATACAGGTTTGCGTACACAACCTGTCCCTTCTTTTTCTTATGACGCTCGCCGGTATCTCCTATGTAATGGGCGAATTTACCCTTTACCCCGTCGAACTCCATCTCGAGTTCGCCGGCTGGTTTGAAACCGGGCATCATGACGTCAATGGTTCCAAAGATAACAATAGTGCCGTCGACCATTTGTCCGCCGACTTTTGTCTTGGCGTTACCTTTGATGATGACCTTTCCCCCTTCTGCATGCGTACAGACATGCACATCGACATTACCGTTGATGATCATTTCACCCCCGGTCATGTACATGCCAATGTCCGAGCCGGCATTCCCCTTTACCAGGATTTTGCCTCCCGACATCCCGCGCCAGTCGCCACGGTATGCTGCCCCAAGATAGTTTCCTGCATTGCCTTCGATACTGAGTTCGCCACCTTTCATAGCGGTGCCGGCAAATGCATCCACGTTACCCTTGACCAGCATCTTTCCGCCGGTCATCCAGCCACCGGCATACTGGTCGGTATTACCTTCGACGACAAGCTCGCCGGCGCTCATCTTAAAGCCAAGATACTTGACTTTTTTTACGTCACCCTTTACAACAATCTTCGTGTCGGCGGCCGTTGCACCTGCGTTGCCGTTTATCTCGAAATACTTGCCAAGTGTTGAGCTGGTATTTCCTTCATACACGTGAAGATCGCCGATTTGTGCGGCAGTTTTCCCGGCAAATGTATTCGGTGATATATTGTCCGCCTCGAGATAGAGTGCCGGCGGGTTCTTCATGGTTAAGGTTACGGTTTCCATGGTCACACCTGCACTTGTGTTGCATCAACCTCAACGGTATACGGGTTGGGGACAAAGTGATGCCCGAGAGCCTCATAGTTCGCCTGGGTCATGCTGTAATATTTCAGGAACTTTTCGTTGATGTCCCTCATGACCTGCGGGTTCTCCTTCACCTTTACATTCACCCATAAGGTACGTTTGTGGCCATTATTGACGATCTCACCGTTGGTAACGACCTCGACCCCGCTCTTGAAGACATGTGCACAGCGCGAGAATGCCTTTTCGATATCTTCGGGGTTGGCTACCGGGGTGTCCGGGTTGAAGTTGTATACGGCGATATCTGCATCCATGCCCGGCTTCAGGCCACCACACATGCCCGCCAAGTCCGAGCGATTTTGCCGGACCGGCACGGGTCATCTGGGCGATCTCGTAGAGAGAGATTTCGCGGTCCATGGCGCCAATGCTGGTTTGCGAAAGGACCTTGTCCTTGTGCTTGAACGCATTGATCTGTGCCTCACGGGCCTTGGCCGACATCAGCCACTTGATAACCCGCGGATACCGGGTGAACGGACCTGCGTTCGGGTGATCGGTGGTGATGTAACACCGCATCGGGATCCTTCATCATCAGGAGGTATCTCGAGTCCGATTGCCCACTGGATGGCACACACGGAGATACTCGGACTGTAGATGTACGGAACGACGCCCGATCCGGTCTCGAGTTCTACATCGATATTTGCCCACTTCAGGTGGTTAAGACCGGTCAGGTGGTGCTCGAACGGACCATCGGCGGTCATCGTCGTGGTCTCGTCGAGCGTGACGTTACCGGTATCGATGGTGATGTTCTTGTTCTTGTTGACGTAGTCCGTGATCTCCTTTGCCTTGGACTCAAAGTCGCCCCAGTTGGTCCCGCCATAGGAGTGGAACTGGGAATGGGTGAGGTGCATAACCTGTTCACGGCCGAACTTGTTCTTCGCCTTGATACCCTCGGCAAGTTTAAGGGTGTCGAGAGTGGTTTCGTAGCAGCCGGGGTTCCCGAGATTGTTCGGGTGGATATGCAGCGAGTGCGGGAGACCAAGGTACTCGTTGGCCTCGATGAGGCCTTTGACGATCTCGGCTGGGGTGATATCGAAGTACGGGACGGGATCATTGACCGAGAGACAGTTCAGTCCCCATGCCCATGCTTCCGTGCCGCCGGGGTTGACAACCTTGACCGCATAGCCCTTGGTGACACGGAGAAGCCAGGCGATGTACGCCGCGGTGTTCTCGATCTCGTGGTCCTTGAGGTACTCAAGGACGAACCAGTTGTTCCCGAAAACCGGGAATGCAGCCTCGTCAATGATCGGGGTGTCGCGGATCTCCTCGTGCACGTGACGGGAGAAGAGCGGAGGCATTGCTGCTTCCATAGCCGTGGTGTACCCCATCTTTGCATACTCGTAACCGGTCTTGAAGGTGGTCGGGATCGAGTTCCCGCCGCCCATCCGCTCCATACCCTTTGTGGGTGTGCAGGTGAAGAGCTTGTCTTCGGGACGATAAATCCGGCCCATGTTGACCTTTGGTCCGGCGATGTGAGCGTGGATCTCCACGGCACCCGCCATGACGGTCTTGCCCTTGGCATCGATGGTCTTGGCACCGGATCCAACCTTATCAACAATCTTGCCGTCCTTTATCGCAACATCTGCCTTGTCGCCCTTGATACCCTGTACCGGGTCAAATACGTGACCGTTCTTGATGATATATTCTGACATGGTTATGCCGCCCCCTTGAGCTGTCGTACCCGGTCTCGGACCTTGATGAGGAACTGCTCATCAGTAAGCATACCCTCCGGTGGTTCGACAACCTTGCGGCAGTCGATTGGAACATTGTCCATACGATAGCAGTTTCCGCCGGTTTCAACACCGTTGAATGCAACCGGCACATGGAGTTTCGACACACCGCTGGTCGGTGTAAGGTGCGGATCTATACAGACAGATGGGATATGGGCGAACTGCTTCACGGCACTGATGGGGAAGTGTGCCCCGGGATCGCTTCCAATGGTGAACATCGCATCAACTTCCCCGCGGATAAGCAGGTCAATTGAGCTGGTGTCGCCGGGGTTATAGCGTGCGAATCCCCGTGTCAGATCGACCGAATACGGGAACCCGAACTGCCATGCAAATACTTCTCCGGACCCGGTCACATTGTAGTGACCCCGCATCGGCATGATCGAGAATTTCGTGTATTCGTTGAGATCTTTTGTGACGGCAATTGCCTCGTCGATGTTATGGTTCTTGCCAAGCGACTGGGTAACGCCCATGCCGAAGAAAATGATCCCGAAGCGACCGCTCTTCATCATATCCGCAGCTTCCCGGATCTTTTCCTTGGGGATACCTGCAACGACATCGGGGAGCCATTCTCCCTTGAAGGCGACCCTGAGTGCGTTCAGCAACTCATAGTCCTTGCCCTGCTCTATCTGCAGGTGGACATCGGCCATTTTCGCGGTATCGGTTACCCGGGGGTCAACGACAATCATCTTGCGGTTCATCTGTCCCTTGCTGGTAAAGAACCCGCGGGGGAAGATCGAGTATCTTGACATGTGGCGGGGGTGGGCATGTGCCGGGTTGCATCCCCAGAAGATGATGCGATCTGCACGGTTCTTGATCTCTCCAAGCGTACAGGACGGTAAACCGATATCCTGGACTGCAATCAGGGTTGTTCCGTGGCAGACTGCAGCGGTATTGTCGCAGCATGCACGGGTGATTTCGGCGATCTCATTACCTACACTCTGTGCTTCGCAGTTGGTGGAGCTCCATCCGTACATGAGGGGCTTTTTGGCCTTTGCAAGCATCTGGGCAGTATACTCTGCTGCCTCATCATAGCTGATCTCTTTCCATGACCCGTCAGGCTGGTGCAGCCTCGGCCGGGTAACACGGTCCTTTGACTGGGAGTGCAGGAACTTTTCTGTGCCTATGACGCAGGCATTGTAGACCTCGAGAAGTCTGTTTCCCGTCATCAGAAACAACCACTTCGAGATCATCGCAGAGCGTCCCGCAGAAAGGACAAATGACATCCGGTATAGTCTTGGTCATTTCATTTCACCCCGCATAATTTCTGCACGAGTTCTATACCAAGCAGTACCGGTTCATTGATCGCTACTTCTACCTTCACAGGTACGCCTTTGAATGTCGGCATACCCGTTGAGTAGGTATTCGGGTTGATGATGGAATTCGCCCAGGGTCCCATGGGGATAAATCCAAGACCCGGGTGAGGGCCCTGCGTGGTCTCGATTGCTTTTACGATAACACTGCCGTAATCGCTTGTCACTCTGACGTTAGTATTTTTCCAGGCCCCGAGTTTTTTCAAATCTGATGGATCAAGTTCGATGATCCCAGCGGCAGTGCGATAGGCGGGTTTCTCCTTCCCGCCTTCAATCGCAACACCCTGCTGGATGCTCCGACCTGATATCAGGTTCACGTTTATCGTTGCCACTGACTATTCCTCCCTACTTACTGAATTCCTTAATAGGGCTTGGTCCGAGCTCGTTGATGGTTTTCACTACATCGGTGATGACTGCACCCCACTTTGCACCTTCGGATGCTGATACGAACGTCATCCTGAAGCGGCGGTCATCGAGACCGATGCTCTTCATCAGTCGCTTGACCATGAACATGCGCTTTGCGGCCTTGAAATTGCCTTCAAGATAGTGGCAGTCACCGAAGTGGCATCCGGAGACAAGCACGCCATCCGCACCGTCGGCAAACGCCTTGAGGACGAACAGTGCATCAATACGGCCGGTACACATGACACGGACGACCCGGACATCCGGGGGATACTGTATACGTCCACCGCCGGCAAGGTCAGCACCTGCATACGAGCACCAGTTACAGAGAATACCGAGTAATCTTTGGTTGCCACTCGCCTGGCTCGCGTTTGGGAATGGGAAATTCTGGTGGTGCAGACATTTACTGCTCACCCCCGAGCAGGAATGCATCGATCTGCGCCACGATCTGCGGGGTTGCAAAGTGGTTCATCCAGATCGCTCCACCGGGGCAGAAGCCACCGCAGGTACCGCAGCCCTTGCACTTGGCTTCAGTGACCTGCATGACCTGTCGCCCTTCCTTTTCGACAAGTGCCAGGGCACTGTATGGACAGAGGTTTACGCACATACCGCAGCCTGCGCATTTCTCCTCGATGCACGTGGCGAAGTACGGTTCGAGTTCAACCTCTCCCTTGTGGATCGGGATACTCGCCGCAGATGCTGCGCCTTCAGCAGATGCAACGGTGTCCGGGAATATCCTTTGGTCCCTGGCAGACACCGGCAAGGAAAACACCCGCAGTTGTCGTCCCACAGGGGTTCAGTTTCGGGTGGGCTTCGAGGAGCCATCCATCCATCGAACAGGAGACACCAAAGAGCTTGCGGGTCCTGTTGGTGTCCTCCATTGGCTGTACTGCCGCTGCGAGCACGACAAGGTCGACGTCCATGTCAACCGGGCGGTCAAGCAGCGTATCGTCAGCGTGGACGTGGAGGTTCTTGGTGACCGGGTCTTCGAGGATATTTGCGACCCGGCCGCGGATGAACTTGCGCTCCTTCATCCTGGATGCGGTAATAGAACTCCTCGTACATCTTACCGAACGAGCGGATATCCATGTAGAAGATATACGGGGTGCATCCCGGTATCTTCTCAATGATCTGGTGTGCATGCTTCAATGAATACATGCAGCAGAACCGCGAACAATAGGGCTTGCCGATTCCGGTGTTGTCACGTGGACGCTGCACAGAGCACGAATGCGACTCTCTTTGGGGTCTCTCCGTCGCTCGGGCGGACAAGGTGACCACCGGTCGGCCCCGATGCACAGATGAGCCGTTCGAACTCGAGACTCGTGATGACATTCTCGAACTTCTTGTATCCCCATTCTGCCTTCTTCTCGACGGGGAAGATGTCAAAACCTGTTGCGAGAATTGCGGTCCCGACCTTGACCTTGACAAATTCGTCTTTTTGTTCGAGATCGATTGCTTTCTTCTCCGGACCGCATGCAGTAACACAGAGCCCGCACTTGATGCATGAGTTCCAGTCGATCGTATAGATAAGGGGGACGACCTGCGGGTGGTTGATATAGATCGCCTTGCGGGGTTTCATGCCCACTTCGAATTCGTTGGGCTTGACTACCGGACAGACAACCTCGCAGTCACCACAGCCGTTACAGCCACCGCCGACAATACCTCGTGCTTCTGCTTCCGCGGGGGTGAGCACACCGCGTGCCTTCTTGCGGATCGTCACATCAAAGTTACCGATGTAACCCTCGACTGCATCGACTTCTGACCAGGTCATCAGACTCGATATTTGGCGCCCTGCCAACGTCCACCATTTTTGGTGTTAAGATACACTGGGAGCAGTCAAGGGTCGGGAATGTCTTGTCCAGCTGGGACATGCGTCCGCCAATGCTGGGGGCTGACTCAATCAGGTAGGTCTTGATCCCGGCATTTGCGAGATCGAGTGCTGCCTGCATACCGGCAACACCGGCACCGACGACCATTGCTGCCTTCTCAACAGGGACCGCCTTCGGGAACAGGTCCTGCAGGAGTGATGCCTTTGCAACAGCAATGCGGATTGCATCCTTTGCCTTCTCTGGTTGACCCTTCTGGTCGTGCATGTGCACCCACGAGTTCTGCTCGCGGATGTTTGCCATTTCGAACCGGAACGGGTTCAGGCCACCTTCTTTTGTTGCTGTCCTGAACGTTGGTTCGTGGAGACGTGGTGAACAGGCAGCGACAACGACACCGGTGAGTTTGTTATCCTTGATTGCCTTGTTAATCACAGCCTGCCCGGGCATCGAGCACATGTACTTGTAGTTGTCAACATAGGCGACATTCGGGATGGTTTTTGCATATTCCTGCACGGCCGGGATATCCATTGACCCGGCAATGTTTGTACCACAGTGGCAGATAAAGACGCCAATGCGTGCTTCCTGTTTCGTTGTACTACCGACAGTTGCGGGTGGCCTGCATTTTCGTTTCCTGTTTTGCGGGAGCTTCATGTTTTGCTTCTTTCTTTGCTTCCGTCTTCTTTGCAGTTGTTTTCTTCTTTTCAGCCATTGGTCCCACCTCACAGCACCTTCTGCAGGAACGGTTCGCAGCTGATACCATGGAGATCCAGCCCGAGCTCCTGCGGACTCATTCCCTGTGCCAGTCCGAGCAGTTCAGCATAGTGCAGTACCGGTAAGTCGTATGACACGCCAAACTTCTCCTTGATCTCAATCTGGCCACGGTCGAACTGGAGCTGGCAGAACGGGCAGATATCGGTGAGAGCATCAACCTTCACATCTTTGAGGTTGATGAGCTTCTCGTTGGCGATATCGAGCGCATGAACAATATCATAGCCACGGACACCGCCACCGGCTCCACAGCACTGCATCTTGTTCCGGTATTCGACCGGTGTTGCACCGAGTGCAGCAACCAGCTCTTCCATCCAGGTCGGGTGTTCGGTATTCAGCATGACCTCTTTCTCAAACTCCCGGTCCTTGTGGGGTTTGGTCAGGTGGCAGCCATAGTGGACGGCGATACGTGCACCGGTGAGCGGGTTGGTTACACTGTCGCGGACCTTGTCAACACCGATAAACTTGTCATTGTAGAGGAGTTCGGCGGTGTGGTAGACATTGATGGTGCCCTTGTATTCCATGTCGATCTCTTTTAAAACTTCATTGACACCGTCGCGGAGATCCTTGTTGTGCTTGAGCTTGTGGTTGACTTCCCAGATCGATTTGTAACACCCGTTGCAGAGCAGGGCAATGTCCATTTTCATCTGTTCGGCAAGGACAAGATTTCGTGCTGCCATTGCGTAAAAGACGTTCAAGTCAATCGATCCGAATGCACCTGGTGCGGGGCAGCGACTTGCTCCTTTAAGGGGAACCAGTTCAACGCCAAGTTTCTTCATGGCCTTGATGGATGCGGACTCACATGCCCGGGTACCGGTTGGGGGCAATGCAGCCGAGATAAAATGCGAATTTGTGTTTTGCTTCTGACATGGTATCTTACCCCTCCCTTTCCTTGACGATCCGGTCAGCATTTGCCTTGAGTTTGTAGTGGTCCAGGATCTTCCGGATGCCCGGGATGTATTCCGGATACATGTGGGTGGTCGGCGGATCGCGGGTCAGTCCGAGCCTCTCCCGTGCAGCCCTGTTGACATCATTGTTGGGCACACCATGTCCTGAGCTGTAAATCGCCTGGACGGTCTTGAGGAAATTCACCGGTATAATATCTCTCTTGAAGGCGAGGTTCCTCATTGCCATGATTACATCTGTCGGTGCGAATATCCCGCGGGCAGCGGTCAGTGCAGCTGTAACAGGTGGTGCAGAGCCAGAGATCGGGATCGGTCAGTGATTCATTTTCGAGCCCGAGGACCGCTCTTCTCATGAATTTCCGGATGCGGTATGTGCTGCGGGGG
Source organism: uncultured Methanoregulaceae archaeon (assembly GCA_963721245.1). Classification (GTDB taxonomy): domain Archaea; phylum Halobacteriota; class Methanomicrobia; order Methanomicrobiales; family Methanospirillaceae; genus Methanoregula. The sequence goes on from CAVRIL010000007.1 coordinate 189,908, forward strand.
GCTGACGGGCATGAGCCGGTGCAGGTACCGCACTGGTAGCACATATGGGGAATGGTGCGTGAGATGCCTTTCACGTTCTTCGTGAATTCCGGGTTCGAATCTTCACGGAAATAGCGCTGGTCATGAAGTTTCTTCTCAAGCGCTTCCGGGTAACCTTTTGCTCTTGCCATATTCTCTCACGCCTTCTCCATTTGTTTGAGGTTGACCTGTCCGGTAATCTCCTCTTTCACCTTCGAGGTTCTCCTGGTGAAGAGTTTTTCCTTGATCTTCTTGAACAGGTCGGTCTCTGTTCCTTTGACGCGGATACCAGTCCTCTGCAGGACAATGATATCTTCACCCGGGCATGCATTGACGCAGGCACCGCACAGGATACAGTTATCCTTGTTTACTGCAATGGTTGGTTCGATCTCATGCTTCATCTCTGCCGCCGGCTTTGGCGATGGAAGATAAATCGCGTTTGCCGGACAAATATCGACACAGGTTGAGCAGCCACCGGGACATTTCTCGGCGTGGAATTCGATATCTCCCTCAAAAAGTTTCTCGACCGTGATTGCCTCGGTCGGGCAGTTCCGTGAGCACCACTGGCAGGTGCAGCAGTTTTCCTGGATGATGCTGACCTTGCCTTCGATTTTATCGGAGATGACTTCGCGCTCAACGGTGATGCACTCCTCAGGGCATGCCTCAACACATACCTTGCAGGCATCACATTTCGTCTCGTCCCAGATGACATCGCCTTCAACTTTACCGGTTTCTGCGGTGAACTCCTTGTGCTTCACCACGATTGCCGGACAGAGTGCACCGCATATCCCACAGAGCGTGCATTTCTCTTTATCAACGGTAAATGTCGTCTTCGTCTTGATTGCGGTCAGGCGATCCTTTGCGCCTTCCACGGGTCCCTTGTAGGTTCCTTCATAGGCAGGGACATTGCGGTCGATTGCATCTCGTGGGCAGACCTCTTCGCAGATCGTGCACTTGACGCATTTCTCGTCATCGATCTCCGCCTTCATATCATATTGGGGGAACCCTTCCTTTTCAAGGATGGGGAGTTTCTCCTGACCGTCCACTTTCAGAGTCAATGCATTGAACGGGCACATGATGACGCAGACGCCACAGTACGAACACTTGACCTCGTCAACATCAACAGGAGCAGCGTAATTGATTGCGCCACGCCTTGATGCACCGACAAGTCCGAGAACGATTGCATCCTCCGGACAAGACTCGACACATATACCGCATCCCGTACAAGTCTCTACATTGAGAATAAGGTTGTTCACGCTCTGAAGGAGTTTCTGCTCCATCACAACGTTGACACCATCTTTCTTTTTGGAAAATTTTGGAAACAATGCCATGAATTAACCCTCAACGCTGTTCCTTTATTGTACTTTTGCCACTGATCTGGATTCCCAGGGGCCTGCCAGCTTGATAACATCGTGTGGGCATGCCTGGACACAAACGCCGCATCCGGCGCAGAGCTCACCCTTAAAGTCGAGAACAACGGATTTTCCGTCCTTGACCTTGTAGATTTTGTCCTTTGAAGAAGGATCTACCGTGTGAAGCTCCAATGCGTCCACAGGACATGCGACGACACAATTGTTACAGCCAGTACAATGTTCCATGTTTATGTGCACTGCAAATGCCATTTTTTTTCACGCACCAGCTATGATCGATTTCAAAAATCGACTATCAAAAAGTGGTATAAGAATATAGATAAATGTTCTGAAGTTTACACCAGAAAAAGGCCAATTTATTGAAGATTTTTAATTTTAGTTGATTAACTATTTAATAAAGTTAATAAAAAAAAATTCACCGAAATCATCATTTTTTATGCGCTTGATACTATCGGGAATTAATTTAGAAAATTTATTCAATCACCATCATTGTACCATTGGAGTACCGGAGGTTATTTGTATGGAAATCAACGGAGTCACGATTGATAATACCTACGCAGAGGCATTCCCGACCTGGGTCTGCCGTGTCATTATCACTGCGGTCACCAAGGAATGGGCACAGAAAGCAGCAACAGAAGCAACCGGGTTTGCAACATCCGCGATCGGATGCCCGTGCGAGGCAGGTATTGAAGGGTATATCCCGGCAAGTGAGACCCCCGATGGGAGGCCGGGTATTGCCATCCTCATCTGTGCAAGCAAGAAAAAACTTAAGGAACAGGTTGTTGAACGGCTCGCGGAGTGTGTCCTCACCGCACCAACTACGGCGGTTTTTAACGGGCATCACCAATGCGGAAGAAAAGATAGCCGGTCAAACTTCACTTCTTTGGTGATGGTTACGAATACCAGAAGGAAGTCGGCGGGAGAAAATGCTGGGTCATCCCGATTATGCAGGGTGAATATATCGGGGAAGAGGAATTCGGTATCGTCAAAGGGTGTTGCCGGGGGAAATTTCTTTGTCATGGGAGAGAACCAGATGGCGGCTCTTGTGGGTGCACAGGCAGCAATCGGAGCAATTGACAAGGTACCCGGAACAATCACCAGTTTCCCGGGAGGCATCGTTGGAAGCGGCTCGAAGGTTGGCAGTCTTAAATACAAATTCATGCCAGCTTCAACCAACGAGAAATACTGCCCGACTCTGAAGGAAAAGGTCCCTGACAGCAAGATTCCGGCAGGAATCAAGGCAGTCTATGAGATCGTCATTGATGGTGTCGATGAGAAGAGTGTTGCAGCTGCAATGTCTGCCGGTATCAAGGCGGCTGCAATGGTCCCGGGTGTAAAATTTATCTCCGCAGGAAACTTCGGGGGAACTCTCGGACCCTATAAAATTGAACTTCATAAAGTCCTTTAACTTTTTTTATTGAAAATTGATGAAATAATCGATTATTTTTTATATGTTATTAACGATTCTTTTGTTAACGAAAATTTCGGTGATAATCTTGATCACGCTTACACCCGATGACGTGAAACAGCGATTCGGCCCGCTCTTTGCCAAAAAATTTCTGGTTATGGTGGATGAACGGGCAGGTATCGCGGAGATTCTCGAACACTGTCGTGCCCGGGGTCCGATTGAATGGGACGCGATGAATCGCTCCCGTGCCGGCGGTGTCGTGACTGACTGCCTTGTCGAAGGAACCTCGATGAGACTTTCACGCAAAACTGGGCCGTTTCCCGGTCAATTTCGGTGCAGCTGCCGATGATATCGGGGGCCAGGCTCTCGAAGCAGTTGAAATAACCGGCGATGAGGTGATCACGTCATGGAGCGGGATCGCAGGTGCCGGGGTGGGGATTGCAGCATGCCTTCCTCAGGCTCCGGGGGTCATTCGTGCAGAATATCCTTCAGAAGATGATCTCAGGGTCGGCGGTGCACGGACAAACCGGGTACGAATCATTTCACCGAAGTATGAAAAGGTTTGTTTCGGCATCGATGATACCGATACGAAAACCCAGGGTGCAACCTGGGTCATGGCTCTCAGGTGTGCCGAATCATGCAGGATTGAGGGTGTGGAATTCCTGAACATGCGTCTCGTCCAGCTCAACCCGAAGGTTCCTGAGAAAACTACAAACTGTGTTGGTTCTGCCCTCAACTTCGCGGTAAAGCCCGGCAGGGCCGGGGAACTCCGGGAATACGTCAGGACATTTGTAGAAGAACACACCTTTTCACCGGATACCGGTATTGCGTGTTACCGGGGGATTGCCTTTGCGACGGATTCTCCGGCATTCAAATGGGTAAAGACCGAGATCCTGACCCTCGACCAGGCAGAACGTGAAGCGAAGACACTCGGCATTGAGTTCCTTGACACAAATGCCCGGAAAGGAAGGATAGGAGCATTCGGTGCTGTATTATGGGGAAACAGGGGCATCGAGGCGGCAGGACTGTATGGTGAACATCTCTGAACCCTACGTGATCCATTACCCGCGGATTACGGCGGTGGCACAGTAAGGATGGCCGGAAGGTGGAGCTCATCGAATTCTTTGATTGTATTGGCGGTGCCATGTGGTCGAAGCATCACTATGCCAACAGCCCGATCGTTGAACAGGTCCGGTGCGTGGGTTCGACGATGAGGTACCTGCTGAAGACCGGATCCGTGGATCTTGCCCTTGAAGGATCCCGGTTCCCGGCAGGAATATCTGCCTGCACGGTTGATGCATCAGAAATCGCCATCAGCTATATCGGGATGGGTGGAGGAGGAGTGGGTGCTGCCGCCTGCCGTTCCGATGCAAAGGAGTCCTACGGAGCACGAGTGATGAGTCCGGTGGGGGAAAGGTGGCCGGCTCTACAATATGGCTTCCCCGGATGCAGAGGGTCCTGATCGGCGTCGATGATACTGATACACCTGAAGAGGGTGCCACGTGGACCCTTGTCCATAATATTGCACGGGCAGTTGAAGATGAACAGACCGTATACCTGTCGCACACGATCGTCCAGTTGTACCCGGTACCTTACCGGACCAAGAACTGCGTCGGGCTTGTTGCAGAATTTGCAACCAGTGATCCTGACGGACTTACCGCCAGATTCCACCAGCTTCTGGAACAGCTATACCCTGTCCCGGAAAGACCGGGATGGCGGTCTATTCGGGTTTTACCCCCTCCCCGGATCTGCTTGCATTCGGGTGGAAGGTGAAGAGGGGTGAGATAGATCCCAGGCTGCTGGAAACCCTGCGGGATCCTGACCTGAGGATCATCATGAACGGACGGGGGATCACCGGTGCTGTTGCTGCCCTTCCCTTTTACACGAATTATACGGAGGCGCTGGAACTATGCAATGGAAAGACCTGAAAGCCCGGCTCCTTGCTGCCGGGCAGGTACGGTTGACCGGGGAACCTGCCGGACAGTACATCGCCCGCTCTGCTGCGGGACCGGGTGCCGGTGGAAGCGGTGCCGTTTTTTTTGCCATGGGAAGTCACCGGGTCAAACTTGCGCTGAGTCCTGTAAGCATGATCGAGATCGAACACCGGGGGAACGGGATTGCCGATCTTTTCTTTGAAGGGCAGCGTATCTCCGGACACCTGCTGGAACCCGGGTTCCATTGCCCGGACCAGGCCTTCATCACGGTGACCGGCAGCTGTATCTTTTCCTGCAGATACTGCTCCGTCCCGGGGATACGGGGAAAACGAAAAACGATCGAAGAGATTAGTTCACATGGTGGAGTCGGTGCGTGACCGGATTCATGCGATCTCTATAACCAGTGGTGTCCTCTCGACCATTGAAGAAGAGGAGGCTTATGTGCTGGAAGTGGTACAACACCTCTCGTCATTTAACCTGCCTCTTGGAGTCTCGATCTATCCGACCCTGTCAACTCCTGATCGGTTAAAAGAACTCGGGGTTGCAGAAGTAAAATTTAATCTTGAAGCAGCAGCACCGGAACTCTTTTCTCAGATGTGCCCCGGTCTCGATTACGGGTTGCTCTGGCTGGTCCTCGAACGCTCGGTGCATCTGTTCGGGAAAAACCGGGTCTTTTCCAACGTCATCATCGGGCTGGGAGAGACCGATGCCGAGCTGGAAACCTGTATCAGGAAACTGACATCACTCGGCGTCATTCCCGTGCTGCGCCCTCTTAACCCGGTGGCCGGGCTTGCAGGAATGCCCCGTCCGTCTGCGGAACGGTTAAAGAAAATATTCGAAATCCACGAACGGGCCCTTGCTGCAGCCGGCCTCGACCCACGGCTGGCAGTATCGATGTGTACGAATTGTTCGGGTTGTGACCTTGTCCCCGGGAGGGATGCATGAAGGGGTCTGAGGCGATTGCGGATGCCCTGTGCCGGTATACTGACCGGCAGTACACTGTGCCGGGATTCCCGATCACCGGAATCGGGGAAATGACAAACGCGGAGATGGTGATCAACGAAAAGACCGCGATTGAATATGCACTCGGGGATTCCCTGTCAGGGCGGAGGGCCGCTGTTATCATCAAAAATGTTGGCGTGAATGCCTGTGCAGATCCCCTTCTCCAGGCCGTGGCCCAGGGACTAATCTCGGGTGTCGTTCTCGTCGCCGGGGATGACCCCGAGGCCCTTGCCTCCCAGACTGCACAGGATTCGCGGTACTACGGGGAACTTGCAGAACTTCCTGTTATCGAACCCGACCCGTCAAGCTGTTATACCGGTGTAGAGACTGCCCTGCAGGCATCAGAAATGTTCTCACGCGTTGCAATTCTTCGGCTGACTCCTCCGCTCATGGATGCCGAGGTAGATCACCGTCCAGTCCCGCGGGAAGACGGAAGGGGACGGTTATCGGACCGGACCTGGACGATGCACGGGCGGGTCACGGCAGCAGAGGCCTTGTACCGGACAATGTTCTCCTGGTCCAGCGCATCATCCCTCAACACGTGGGCCGGTGAACCTGCGGGAGTGGGGGCAGCACCGGGCAGGACCCGAATCATTACCGTCCATCCCCTGCCGGAACAGGCAGCGGCTCTCCAGACTGTCCAGGAATACGGGAGGACGTTCGTCCGCGATCACCGGGGACTTCAGCCGCCGGTCCCGCAGCAACGCCCGCAGTCCATGGAAGACCGTGGATATTACCGGACATTCTGTCGGGAATGTCCTTTCAGACCGCTGATGGACATCCTGAAGGACAGGGATCGGAAGGTGATCTCCGACGCGGGATGTTCTGTTCTTGCCATGAACCGCCCGTATGACCTGGGGCTGGCAAGTTATGGCATGGGTGCAAGTATTGCAGTGGCCGCACGGAGCACGGGTGTTGCGCTTATAGGGGATTATGCCCTGCTCCATTCAGGCCTGAACGCCCTAATCGATGTCTATGAAAAGGAGTCTCCCGCTCCTGTGTATAGTCATGAAGAACAACTGCACGGCTATGACCGGGATGCAGCCGATATATGATCCGGTCCGGTACCTTGCCTTTGCAGGACCGGTGGTCTGCCGGGCAGATGATGAACGCACTCTGCGTAAGGAGATTGCGGTGACGGACCGGCCACGGACGCTGGTCGTTGAAGGAAGATGTCCGGAGGGGTGCAGTCATGAAACCGTGGAATATTGAGATCTGTGATGTAACGTTGAGAGACGGGGAGCAGACACCGGGGGTCTCTTTCTCCTGCCAGGAAAAGGTGGATATTGCGCATCAGCTGGATGCCATCGGGATCGAACTTATCGAAGCAGGGTTCCCGGCGGTATCCCCCAATGAAAAGCTATGCGTGAAAACCATTGCGAACCTGGGACTGACATCGCGAGTCTGCGGCTTTTGCAGGGCAAGGGAGGCCGATATCCAGACCGCAATTGACTGCGATGTCGATATGGTAAGCATTTTCATCCCTACCTCCGATCTGCATGTCCGGGTAAAATTCAAAAAACCTCCCCGGTCAGGTACTCGAAGATGCACTCGGCATGATCGATTTCGCACGGGACCATGGCGTCCAGGTACGGTTTGCGGCAGAGGATGCCTCGCGGACCGGCATGCCCTTTTTGAAGGAGGTGTACCAGCGGGCAGCAGACCACGGGGCTGTCCTGCTCAGTTTCGCCGATACGGTCGGGTGCCTGATACCGACCGAGATGCAGCGCATCATGTCCGAGCTGGTCAGGACAATAGACCGCCCGTTTTGCGCCCACTGTCACAACGATATGGGCTGTGCCGTTGCAAACACGATCACCGCTGCCGAGGCCGGGGCGTTCCAGCTCCATACCACCGTCAATGGCATTGGAGAACGTGCGGGCAATGCATCTCTTGAAGAGGTACTTGTTGCCCTCCGGATGAAAGGGGGGATTGACCGGTATGATCTTCAGTTACCTCACCGGCCTGTCCCATATGGTTGAGAAGTATTCGGGGATATCGCTACCGAAAAACAAACCTGTGACCGGAGAACTTGCGTTCTCCCACGAAAGCGGGATCCATATCGCGGCGATCCTTGACGACCCGTCTACTTACGAGTATTTCCCCCCGGAACTCGTGGGCAGCGAACGGCACTTCATCCTCGGAAAACATACCGGGAAAAAGGCCCTTGAACATGTCGTGGCATCCATGGGCTGCGAGCTCTCCGAAAAACAGATCTGCCGGGTGCTTGACCTTGTCAAGGATCACTCGGAGCATAAATGCAGTATCACCCCGGATGTATTAAAAAAATTGATCAGGAAGGCCCAGGAGAACACGGTATGAGCACCTTATCCGAAAGAATTCTCGGGGGTTCTGCCGGTGAGTATGTTGACCGGAAGGTGGACCGGGCCTATGTCCACGACGGAACCGGTGTTCTGACCCTTGAGGCCTGGAAGAGTATGGGAGCCCGGAGGATACAGGATGCGTCACGCCTCTATGTTCTTTTCGATCATATTGTCCCGGCGAATAACAGCACGACTGCCACACTCCAGCACGAACTCCGCGATTTTGCCTGCGGATCGTTCCTGCAGTTTTCTGATATCGGCGGTGGGATCTGTCACCAGCTCGATGGGCGAAGGGGTCGTCCTGCCCGGTGAAGTTGTGGTTGGTGCAGACTCCCATACCTGCACACTCGGGGCATTCGGGGCATTTGCGACAGGTGTCGGGGCAACCGATATGGCGGCGATCTGGATGACCGGGGAGACCTGGTTCCGGGTCCCGGAATCGATCGGTATCCACCTGTCCGGAACCCTGGAAGGTCGCGGCGGAAGCAAAAGATCTCGCGCTTACCTACGTCAGCAGGCTCGGCATGGACGGAGCCACCTACCAGGCCCTGGAATTTATCGGGGAAGGTGCCGGGGCTTTTCCCTTGGACGACCGTCTCACGCTCTGCAACCTTGCGGTGGAGACCGGGGCAAAGGCCGGGATGTTCTATGCCGATGATATAACCGTGCGGTATCTTGCAGCAGCAGGACATAAAGTCCAGCCACAGGAACCGGAAGCCTGCACGTATAGCCAGGAAATCGATTTCGATTGTGCCGATATCGTGCCGGTCATTGCAGTGCCTCCCCGGGTGGATACGATTACAGCCTGTATCTGATCTTGCCGGACTGCCCCTCGATCAGGTCTTTGTGGGAACCTGCACAAACGGGCGGTATTCTGATCTTGCACGGTTTGCCCGGATCGTCAGGGGAAGAAAAGTTGCTGTCCGGACGATTGTTGTCCCTGCCTCCCGGGCCGTCCTGGAGGAAGCGATCCGGACCGGTGTCCTGGCAGATCTCGTGGAGGCCGGGTGCACCATCGGGACCCCCGGCTGCGGTCCCTGCCTCGGAGCTCATATGGGGGTGCTTGGTGAAGGGGAGGTCTGCCTGTCAACGGCAAACCGGAATTTCAGGAACCGGATGGGGGTTGGCGGGGAAATTTACCTGTCCTCGGTTGCAACAGCCGCCGCCAGTGCCCTTGAAGGGGAAATCACTGAGCCGGGGGTGCCCTGATGCAGGGAAGAGGACGTGCAGTCTGTGTGGGTCCGGATATTGACACCGATCTGGTAATCGCCGGCCGCTACCTGCGGACAAAGGATCACGGCGTCTGGGTTGCCCACGTGTTCGAGGATCTTGATCCCTCACTTGCCGGGCGGTTAAACGGAGCCGTGATCATCGCAGGAAAAAATTTCGGCTGCGGTTCGTCGCGGGAACAGGCGGCGATTGCCATACGGGAGGCCGGGGCTGTTGCAGTTGTTGCACCATCATTCGCCCGGATATTTTTCCGGAATGCGATCAATGTCGGTCTCCCGCTCATCGAATGCGACCTTACCTGTCACGAGGGAAGTTCCGTGACATTTGACCTTGCCGAAGGATGGGTCGAGGCAGAGGGAACGAGGTATCCGGTCCGCCCGCTCTCGGGAAAGATGCAGGAGATCCTTGCCGCGGGTGGTCTTGTCAACTACTGGAGGACGCACGGATGATCTTTCCCGGGCAGTGCAAGGAGGTGGGGTATGCATCGACAAAACCCTGCGGGGACCAGGTATATTTCCTGAGCCGCTACCTGGTGCGGGATACCGGGAGCGGTTATGAGGTGCTGGAGGTCACCCCCGATCCTGCCGGGAAGGGCATGATGCGCCCCATCGTTGTGTCAAAGGTGATCGCAACCGCGGGAGAAACCTATCACTACCCCGAAAAGGTGCAGATCCATGACCGAACACGACTGATCGGGCTTGCGCTTGATACCGGATACCGCTGCACCATCTTTACCGGGCTTGATGAACATATGACCTTCGTGCTCGATCCAGATCTGTCCGGGCTGCTCAGGGTCCATGTCTACGATGTAACCCCTCCCCGCCCCAGCCTGTCGGCCTGTATCCGCGAGCTGGAGTCTGCCGGGCTCTTCGGGGACCTTTCCGTTATATTCTGTCATCACACCCGCGATGTCACCCAGGTGAGGGCGGACGTATACCCCTGCCGTGCCGCCGGGTATACCCGGACGCTCGATGCAGATCCGATGCAGGGAGGTGAACGGGTGGCCGGATGCCTGACCGGATCGCAGTTCCTGGCCGAGTGCTACGGGAGGGACTTCGATTCTGGAGAATATCTGCCCGCTGGAATCCGTGCGGGAGGAGCCGTTCATTGCCCGCTGCTGCCGTTCCGAGCGTGTGGGTACCGGCTTATACAAAGGAATGACCGGGGCTGTTGTGCACTGGGGGGCCAGCCCGGCCGATATCGCCCGTGCTGTGAATGACACTCGTGGCGCAGTGGCGATCAAAATGACCCGGATTGCAATTGTTGAAGGAGACGGGATAGGTCACGAGGTGATCCCGGTTGCGAAAGATGTTCTTGAACTGCTCCATCCCGGAGTTCGAATTTTTCGCTGTTGATGTCGGGTTTCACCGCTGGGAGGTAACCGGTTGTCCCTGTGCAGACCGTGATATTGCTGAACTGAAGACCGCAGATGCGATCCTGTTCGGGGCAATTACGACACCTCCTATGAAGGATTACCAGAGCGTGGTGCTGCGGCTGCGAAAGTCGCTCGATCTCTACGCAAACCTGCGCCCGGTGAAAGGGAACGGGTTTGATATCATGATCGTGCGGGAGAATACTGAAGGACTGTATTCGGGTATCGAGGAGATCGGTCCCTGACCGGGCAACAACGCTCCGTGTCGTTACCCGGAAAGGGACCGAACGGATCGTCCGCTCCGCAATCCGTCTTGCACAAAAGCGGAAAGGAAAACTTACCATCGGACATAAGGCAAATGTGCTCAAGTCCGATGTCCTGTTCCGTGATATCTGCCTTGCCGAGGCAAAAGCAGCCGGTGTATCCTGTAATGACAAGTTCATCGATGCACTTGCTCTGGATATCCTCCAGAACCCCGCCAGGTATGATGTGATTGTCACGACCAATATCTTCGGGGACATCCTTGTCGGATATGGCATCCTATCTTGTCGGGGGCCTCGGCCTGGTTCCCAGCGCCAATATTGGGGACCAGTCATGCCCTTTTCGAGCCGGTACACGGGAGTGCCCCGGATATTGCCGGTAAAAATATCGCCAACCCGATTGCAGCCCTGCGGAGTGCCTGCATGCTTCTTGACTATCTGTGGAGACCATGGAGGTTCGGAACGCATTGAAGCGGCGGTGCAGGATGTGCTTGCGCAGGGGAATCCGGACACGTGACCTAGGGGGATCGGCGGGGACCCGGGAATTCGGGGAGGCGGTCATCCGTGAACTGGCCAGGGAGCGATTAAGCATGCCGGGACCGGTTCCGGTTGAACGGGAAATTGCTGTAACCGAAAAGGTGCCCCATGGTCCTGGGCCTGGAAGAAAACACACGTGAAAACTATATATCCCGATCCGATGAAAAAGACACACGGGCATGCATATCCGGTCTCTTCAGTCTGCTCCATGATACCTTCCCGACGGGAAGTTGTTATCCTTTTAACCTGGAAATTTTTCAGAAAACCGACACGCTGGAATTTTTACGTCCCGTGATATTTTTTATCGGGGAGAACGGAACGGGGAAATCAACCCTGCTCAGGGCGATTGCCCACGGCTGCTCCATCCATATATGGGAGGAGCGTGAGGGAAACCGGGACCGCCGCAACAGGTATGAAGACCTGCTCTACCGTTCCCTTCAAATCGACTGGATGGACGGGAAGGTCCCGGGATCGTTCTTTGCCTCTGAAATCTTCCGTCATTTCGCAGAGGTCCTCGACGGCTGGAGTATGGCCGACCCCGGCTGCCTGGACTATTTTGGCAACAGTTCCCTCGTGGTAAAGTCCCATGGACAGTCCCACATGACCTTTTTCGAACATCGTTTCCGGAGAAAGGGACTCTACCTGCTGGACGAACCGGAAAATGCGTTGTCACCAAAGATGCAGCTCATACTGTTGGGGTTGCTGAAGCAGCTCATCAGGCAGGGAGATGTGCAGTTCATGATCGCCACCCACTCCCCCATTCTCCTTGCCTTTCCGGATGCGGAGATCTACAGTTTTGATAGCATACCGATCAGGAAGGTCGGGTACGAGGATACTGATTATTACCGGATCTACCGGGATTTCCTGAACGACCGGGCAAAATACCTGGATGATCTTTGACGTACGCCCCGAGTGGAGGTATATGCCCGGACTACTCTCGGAATTTCCTCTGATTCTTATTTCTCTCTCACGGACGTTACAATCGGCAGGGCGTGAACGGGAGATTTGTCCGACTCAGCATAAAACCCATTTCTTTTTGTATCCGGCATACCAATCACCCTGCATGACTGTTGAATCTGATGCGGTAAAATCGGTCGCCGGGCTTATGGCACTCTCGGCACGGACTGCTCCCAAGGCTGTCGGGCTGGACTCGATAAAGGTCGAGGTGCTGACCGGCAAGGAGCAGGACAAGCTGGCCAACCTGATGATACAACAGGGAAAAGATCTCAAAATAGACTTTTTCCGGGTCAATGGCGAGCAGGTGAAAGTAAGCGATGCCACGCTTCTCATCGGGGTTGAGGGTCGCATACCGCTTGGCTTAAACTGCGGCGGGTGCGGGCACGCGAGCTGCGCCGAGATGGCAAAAGCGGTAAAAGCACACAAGAACAAAAAAGCCCTCTACCCGGGACCCAACTGCGTCCTGAAGATCACCGATCTTGGCATCGCGGTCGGATCAGCGGTCAAGACCGCCGGCATCCATAACGTGGACAACCGGATCATGTTCAGCGCCGGCGCCGTTGCCCTCCAGCTGGGCATGCTCAAAGGGTGCAGTGTTGCGTACGGCATCCCGCTCAAGGCATCCGGCAAGAACATCTTCTGGGACATGAAATTTGCAGAACATTGATATCGTTTCTTTTTAATACCGGTGGGTGCGGTATTACCTGCCGGACACTTCCATCATGATACATTTTCTCAACGACTGGTCCTCTCCAGGGTATCGGTGATACTAATTCCCATTCATGATCAATCAGGATATGATCTATGCCCTACTATTCAGAAACCGAAACCAAAGAACTGAGGCTGAAGGTCGAAGAAATTGTCCTCGCGTGGCCCGGGGTTATGAAAAAAATGATGTTTGGTTCTCCCTCGTACGGGGTGGGAAAAAAATTCTTTGCAATGATGGTGACCGGCGGGATCATTCTCACCCGGCTCAGTGAGGAAGAAAAGACACGACTCCTCAATGATCCCCGTGCCGGATACTTCGAGGGGCATGGCCGGACCATGAAAAACTGGGTCCTCATCTCTCTTCCTGATCCTTCGGAACTCGAAGATTATCTCCCGTTTATCAGTCTGAGTTATGAGGCGGCCCTGAAAACTGCCTGAACCCGGAGAAAGCAAGTCTCTCACTGATTCAAGAATGGTTGCAATGAATTGGCGGACAATAATCTTATTTTTCCAAAATTGAGTCAAAATGGTAGGATAAGTCATGTAATAATACAATGCTTGCCGCCAAATTCCAAAAAAGATGGATAAAGAGATACACTTACCAGCGGAATTTCCGCTTCTTATTTTTCTCTTCGAACGGAATGAGCAGGTAGGCTGTGTATGCAGCGGCTTTCATCCAGCCAGATCTCCAGGTAGAGCTCATCCTTTGGGTGTTCCATTGCGATGGCGATGGGATCTGCCCCGGTCTGGATAAAACCGAGGCTGGCCAGATCTTTTTCGATCCGGTAGAGCGGGAGATTGCAGCTGCCTGTAATAAGCCGCTCGGTTTTTCTTTTTGTTCTGAGTTGTTGTCCTTTGTTCACCATTTTCCAGCACCTTATACTGTGGATGGGGTGGCGAGGTAATAAATATTCAGGGAGATCGTAAGGAACAATGAAACCAGACAGTGATTTGCGATACTTTATACAACCTCCACCGTGGCATTCGGATCAGTATATCACCTCCTATTAGTTTTTCTTTATTACCTCCTTACAGAAAACCCGATTTGTGTCAGAATTGCTTCCGGGATACGAATATGTCTTAAAACCTCTCCAATAACCGAAAAGACTTCGAAAAATTTGAGTTCCTGTAACCTGAATTTTGAATGCGAGAGTCTGGACTTGAATCTTATTATTTTGTGAGTGTCGAGATGTACCTTTTTAGACCGAACTTTCGGACCCGGACAAAGGTCCGGCGAAGCTCAATAAAGCCTTTCCTTGCTTCACTCCTCCATCTCGCTACCCCAGTCCATAATGGGTTGTTTTTTGCCATCCAATTAGTGCCAAATAATGCCATTTCTTGCGCCGAAATGACCCTGGATTATCGAATGGGCAGAGAATTTCAGGAATCTTAAAATAACTGTACCCAGTTTTCCCGAATTAGTGCCGGAAATCCCTCCGGAAACGCAAAACGGAGGCCGCGTAGAGGAGATCAGGGTGTATCTTCCGGGAACCGTTTGCCCGGATGTTTCAAAATATGTGTCAAAATCTGATTTTCAGGCGAAGCATATTAATTTTATAAGGATAGGTAACATGCAGGAAGACCCGGGACAGACATCACCTCCTCCCATAGATTGTCGTCAGGATCTTCCAATTCCTCTTAAACACCTCCAAAGTTCTTTTTCCGTTAATTGAGGAATACAAATAGGAATACAAACAGAATGAGTCTGACTAATCAGTCTCCTTCACAAGAGCAGATCCCCTTTTTCTTTTTGTGTAATCCCCGGACAGTCCGGATGACTTCGACAAAACGGGTTCTTCAGCGGTGAACCGTCATGGCAAATCTCGATACTACCGGCCTGCCCGATGCGGAAGAGCCTCCAGATCCCGCGCCGGGAATAGGTCCAGAGTTCCCGGCTGATGTTTGCTGATACGGGAAAGGACCGGAGTCTGTCGAGGGTTTCCTGGAACTCCCGTTCCATCTCTTCCCAGCTGCTGCCAAGTCGCCGGGCCTTCCTGACACTGGACCAGGATAAGCATATCATTCCCTTTGATCAGGAAGTCGCACGGGTTATCCGCGTTTCTGGTAAATCTCATGACCGTCCCCCGTGATGCCGCGACAGTAATTGCATTTCGAGCCCCTTTTTTGGCGGATGACCCCTCGTCATTTGGCACCTCCGGGCCTGTCCTCACTGTTCTTACCGTGTTCGACAACAGTGATCCGCTTGCCGGGAAGTTCGATCTTCTTGTTCAGTCTTTCAGCGAGCCGGTCCAGGTAGGCAAGTGTGAAGACAATATTTCTCCGCATGCCGGAGCAGGTATTGTTCTCCTTCAGGGTGCCGGCACTCATGTGTTCATCCCGATCCGGTTCTGTGTCCTCAGGGATATCCGTTAATTCACCTGATTTCTTTGTTATTGAGGGTATATTTTTCATCTTTTTACTCTGATAGCATTGTTCAGCAACTATTCTTTGCAACGGGATCTCAATCTCTGTCATGATAATTGGAAGAAAGACCGGTCCGGAATATTTCCATGTTGCCTGTGATGCACGTTGATGCTGGTCATCCCTTTCAGGACGAAGCAGGTGATCTGTCTAATCTGGCAGCAAAAGGCCCTTATGGAATTACACCTGACCGGTGCTTTACTGACGACACCTAAAAAATGTGAAGAGCGAAAGGACCGGAGAATGATCGCTCGTCAGTCGGTAGCGTTTACTCAAACTCAAAGCATTCTTCCCTTCTGGAGAGATCACGGGTACGGGGAATTTTTCTGGTATTACTTCAGGCAGGAACCTCTTTGTCAATGCAGCGAATTTTGCTTTGAGGGCTTTTGCTGTCTCCTTTGCCCGCATTAGCAGTTTTACAAAGAATTCAATGACCATTGCGATAAAAGAATAACATTCCCGGTAGCTTAAAGGATTATCTGAACATGCGGGTTAAACGACCGCTTGGCGTCATACAATTCTTCTCAAATCACCGGTTTTAAAGGTTTAATAAAGGTGTACGCGGCTGAAACTTTCTGGAAAGAAAACTACCCCTGATGAATGTTGTGGTTAAACTACTCCAGGTGACTTGAGGCGCCGCAGAGACTATTGTTCTTGATTGAGTTATTAACAACAACATCTCTGAAAGAACAGGCAACAGACCGTTGGAAGCTATCCTCGGGATTATCCCGAGAGTAAATAAAAAAGAGGCGGATATGAACCATTATCTCATTATCACAGCGAGTGGCTTGGGTTCAGGGACGGGAATCGGTAATTTGACGGGACTTTCAGGTTTGATCGCAGATTTAATCTTAATCATGTGATCAGCCGGGATAACGTTCATGTCATGGGCCGATTCCATATGCTGGATTATCATTCGTGCAATCTCATTTGTGTTCATTCCAACCGCCTGGAATGAACACTCATATCCGCAATCCTTACAACAAAATACGAGTATAGTAACCGCCTCTTACCGATGGCGATATTATTCGCCTTTTATATTAAATACATGCAAGGCGGGATTGCCATGCAGACAGGCGCAGGACCCTCCTGAAAAATATTCCGGTGATGTTTCCAGGAATCCCGGGGATGCATGAGCGACCGGAAGATTCCCGGCATTACCGGTCCATATGCCACCAAAAAAACCGGACACTGATAATAACCCTCTGGCAATAGAATTTTCCTGGGCTCCGGGACTTCCCGTATCCGGTGCGGTCCTGTCTGTTCTGTATGAACCCCAGGCATGCCTGCCGAAAAACCCGGTGCTATCCATAAACTATTCAACGCATCCTGTACGACTATTATGATCAGGAGTGTGACGCAAAATCGGGCCGGCAATCCTCGGGGCAGCGACCTTACCGCTCATTATCCTCGTTGCCCGTATCGTTGAGGCTGCGCTCGAGACTGTCCGCACGATCTATATCAGCAAGGGCCATGCCAACCTTGCTGCCTATATCGGCATCGTCAAGACCGGTATCTGGCTCCTCTCGACCGGTCTCGTGATCACGAATCTTGGGGATTTCTGGAACCTCTTCGCGTATCTTGCCGGGTATGGTATCGGGACTTTGTTCGGGATGCAGATCGAGAACATGATCTCCATCGGCTATGTCATCGTCCGGCTCATTACTCCTGCAGATCCCCAGCCCATCATCACCCGGCTCTCCACCCTCGGCTACGGCATGACCCGGATAGAGGGACAGGGAAGTTTCTCGAACACGGTCAGTATAATTTTTATGATCGTACCCGAGAACCGAGTTATCCCGCCTGCTGGGTATCCTCTCCAAGGAATTCCCGGATATCCTGTACACCATCGAGGATGTCCGCAATATCAAGGATGGTGCACGGATATTTTACAAGGACCCGAGGCGTAGGATCCTGAGCTTTTTCGGGTTATAATCGCTCATCTGTTCCGGTGGCTTTCATTAACCCGGGGAGCAGTCCTGTCAGGGCTGTGCAGTTGGGGGAGATCTGCATATCGGATAGTAAGGAGGTTTGTGCGGTCTGCCTGCCTGTGCCCCTATCCAAAGGTCTATGACCCTGGTGTTCCACCACTCATGCTGGAGAAAACCCATGGAACAACAAGAAAAATCCGGAACCATGATCACAATCTTCAACGCCCGGACCAACAAGGTCGAGAGCGTGTCTCCCATTGTAAAAACCGATGCGGAATGGAAGGCCCAGCTCACCCCGGAACAGTTCAGCGTCGCCCGGAAACAGGGCACGGAATATCCCTTTACCGGCAAGTACCATAACTGGAAGGAGAAGGGGATCTATTCCTGCATCTGTTGTGGTACCGACCTCTTTTTATCCGACACCAAGTTTGATTCCCATACGGGCTGGCCGAGTTTCTATGCTCCTGTCTCGCCCCTCAATGTCCGGGAGCACAGCGATACCTCTGGCGGGATGGAACGGACCGAAGTACTCTGCGCCCGCTGCGGGGCACACCTCGGGCATGTCTTTGATGACGGTCCTCCACCTACCGGCAAACGCTACTGCATGAACTCGGCCTCCCTGGACTTCCACAAAAACCCGTAGACAGTATCCGGCCACACAACACCTTTTTATGATCTCCTTGCAATAGCAGAACCGGGAAGATGGATCGATGGGAAAAATTTCGGCAGGCAGAAACGTCTTCATGTATCCGATGCCGGTTACCCTGCTCGGCACGCTGGTAGAGGGCAGACCGAATTTCATGGCACTTGGCTGGGTGACCCGGGTCAATGCAAACCCGCCCACGATAGGCTGCGGTGTCGGGCGGCACCACCACACGGTCCGGGGTATTGAGGAGAACCGCACCTTCAGTATCAATTTTCCCTCGGCAGACATGGTGGAAAAAACAGATTACTGCGGGCTGGTCTCGGGAAGGGACAGGGACAAGGCAGCCCTCTTTGATGTGTTTTACGGGGAACTCGGGACCGCACCGATGATCACTGAATGCCCGCTCTCTCTTGAATGCCAGCTGGAGATCACGATTGAAAATCCCACCAATAATTTTTACATCGGGGAAATCATTGCCTCCTACATCGAGGAACGCTACCTTACAGGTGATGTTCCGGATATTAAAAAGATCAACCCGCTCCTGCTCACCATGCCTGATAACCGGTTCTGGACCATCGGGGAGTATGCCGGTGATGCGTGGAGTATCGGCAAAAAGTTAAAAACAAAGTGAATCCTTCGATCGGGAAATCTTGTACATGCGTATCGGTTATCCCTGTATAAACCGCTGTATAGGTTGCTCTCCTGCCCGAACATTCCGTCTTTCCTCCTGGTCGGACGAACGGCTGAGTGAAACGGTCACGGCGAACCTGTCCTGTCTTGAGAACATCCTTTCGTACAATATCGCCAACGGGGTGTTCTTTTTCCGGATCACCTCTGATCTGGTCCCGTTCGCCTCTCACATGGTGAATACCTTTCCCTGGCAGGAACACTTTTCAGCGGAGTTCCGGAGAATGGGAGAGTTCATCAGGAGTCACCAGATTCGTATCTCCATGCACCCGGACCAGTTTGTCCTCCTGAACACACCCGATCCGGGGATCCTTGAACGAAGTATCGCTGATCTCAGGTACCAAGTGCAGGTACTTGATCTCATGGAGCTCGATTCTTCAGCCAAAGTCCAAATCCATGTCGGGGGTGTTTACCAGAATAAACCGGCAGCGATTGACCGGTTCGTGAACGTGTACGATCTCCTCGGGAAGTCTATCATGAAACGTCTTGTTATCGAGAATGATGAACGGCTGTATCGCGTGTCTGACTGCCTGGCCATCCAGGAACGTACCGGTATTCCTGTGCTGCTGGACGTGTTTCATCATTCTATCAACAATAACCATGAACGTATTGCTGATCTGCTCGAACCGGTCCATGCAACCTGGAAGGAACCGTGATGGTATTCCCATGGTTGATTACAGTACGCAGCATCCAGGCAGACGGGCAGGGGCACATGCCGAGGGTATTGACCCGGTGGATTTCCGGTCGTTTCTGGATGCAAGCAGGCCGTTCGATTTCGACATCATGCTTGAGATAAAGGATAAAGAGAAGAGTGCGCTAACGGCATTATCCATTGCCCGTAATGACCGTAGGTTATACCGGAACGAACCGGATTCTGAATGAAGGCATGATGGAGGCCATGCCTGACAACAACGGATTTCTTTTTTCATGTACCGTTATTGTGCCAGGAATCATTCCTTTTAATCCTGAAAAAAACGACTTCAACGTGCCCATCGGTCCAGATCCTGATTGCCGAAGTGTATTCAGAATCTTCAATGAGAGCTTCCTGTCAGGATCCGACAAACTAATCGTTATGGTAATTTTTTTGGTTCACGTAACACTCGACGGCGTGAAGAAGATACTGATGTAACATCAAAATTTCGGGAAAAAAAGCAGTGAATTGGGTTACCAGACCTCGGGGAAGGCCATGTTGGTGTAAAGGTCCTCGAGCCTGGCTTTGTGCCCGCTCTCCATGTTTGCAAGCTGGGAAAAGAGGAACTTCTGCTCCGTGTCAGTCGAAAGATTGGCGAGCTGGGTGTACATCTGCATTGCTTCAAGTTCCTTCTTGATAGCCAGAACATGCCGTCGATGCGGTTTTAGGTCAGCACACAGGGGTGGGCTCGGCATTGCATTGACAACCTTGTAGTCTTTCTTTGCATCAAAGTGCATCTTGGTGACATCCTTTGAGAGCATTCCCTGCAGGAATTCCCGGTGCTGTTTCTCTTCACCCGCAAGTTCGTTAAAGAGTTTCTTCAGTGCTGCGTCTTTCACCTTGTCGGATATGGTGCGGTAAAATGTGTAGGACTCGACTTCACGGTCGATCGCCGTTGAAATAATCTTCTTTGCATCTTCAGTCTTCATTTCTCTGCTCCTTGATCAGGTAAATTATGATTATTTACCCTATATAAGAGCATTGGTTTTGCCCATGACGAGAATATCACGTGGCCGGGGTTACCTGCAGGACCGGTATCTGCACGGTAATAATTACCGGTTTTAAGAAAAGGTATCCGAATGGCTGAAGTACAGCAGAATTAACATGGAGAAAATGCCGTTTAGCCATGAACATTGGACCGGGGCTATAGAATAATCCTGGTGTCTGGTAAGACCCCGAAGGATCGCTTTCACGTGCCGGCGCAAATGGATTTCAGAGAAAAAGGGATTTAATCCTCTTCCCGTTTTTTCCAGACATGGATCACCCAGAGAAGGGAGATGGCAGTCGCACCGATCGTTGAGATCGCCAGCAGGGGGATGTACCACCACTGGCTTCCCATTGTCCCCTCCATGACCCCGCTTCCTGCGATGGTAGCAATCGTGTTCGGAACTAAAAATGCCGTGCCCAGAACTGTCAGGTACGCTGTGACGAGAGCAAACCGGTTGTTCAGGCTCTGGAGCTGGTTGTTGTAGATACTCTGCATGACCTCAAGCCCGGATGAGAGCACATTGGACATCTGCTCGGAGAGCTCGATGTGGCGGTCAATGTTGTCGGAGAGAATGCCGATCCGGCCGAGGAGTTTCTCATCGTTGGTGATCAGGTCGGCGTCCCCGTACCGTAATGAATCCACCACATCTTTCGTCGCCCAGAGAACATTCAGGTAATCGATAAGGCCATGTTTCATATTATAGATGTCATGGGCGATCTTCTTCTTGGCGAGACTTTCCTCGATCAGGGATTTGCTGATGGCGTCGCCATGCATCTCGATCTCGCGCAGGTATTCGAAGTTCCGGTCGTTGTTCTCATCGATAATACGTTCCAGCATGAGGGTGATCTTATCAGGAGTAGTCTCGGCAGAGATTCTCTTGAAGAACGGGGGGGCATACCGGGAGAACCGCAGGAGCCGGTTGATCGCCTCGGAATGAACGGTCAGGATAACGTTGTCACGGATAAGGACAAAAAGCGGGTGGACCTTCAGTCTTATCCCCCTTTACCGTCGCTGAAGGCAGCATGATGCCAGACTCCGTGTCATAATCCTCGTATGCAGAATAGAACCCGGATGTCAGTTTCGGGATAGGGATCTTGGAAAATCCGGCTACCTGCGAGATCTGTTCTATCTGCGTGTCATCATCGGTCGTACTGCAGTCGATCCAGGCGATGCTGGCAGCGGAGATTGCAGAAAGATACTCTTCAAGAGGGCGATCTATCAGTCGTTCGACCCTGCCGTCCTGGTACAGGACAATACAGAAACTTAAGGGGACCGGCCCGTTGATCGGGGATGTCTGACGGGTGCTCTGCATTTTCATCGCGATGCCTCGTGAATCCTGGGTGATATCCGGGAGTGTTTGCTGGAGCTATTGAAAGCGGAAGTGTATATAGGTGGTTGTTCACAAGGAAAGTCTTTTTTTCCGATCCCAGGACCGGTCGTCGGAACCCTTATTATCCTGCAGGCACTTGTCCGGTTATGGACAATCGGGTCGTGCTCATGGCCGCAATCATCGTGACAGGGATATTTTTCTGCGGATGTGCTTCCACCACATCCCCCGTCAGCTCCCGTACCTCCCCCGCCCGGGCAGCCAACGGACATGCCAACGTCCCAGTCTCCTTCGGGACCGCTGACGATCCGGGTGGACTCCCTGGTTACAGGGGCCGTTCTGCCTGATGCCTATACCTGCAAGGGTAAGAGTGAATCGCCCGAAGTTTCATGGGACGGAATTCCCTCCGGCACGAAAAGCCTCGTCCTTATCGTTGATGACCCGGACGCTTCGAAGGGCACGTTCACGCACTGGATCGTGTACAACATTCCCCCGGTAGCAGGGGGACTCGCGCCCGGGCAGTCATTCGCAAAAGTGCTTGAGAACGGCGCACAGCAGGGTGATGCCAGTGCCGGATCACGGGGATGGTATCCTCCCTGTCTGCCCATCGGGACAACACACCGGTACGTCTTCAGGCTGTATGCGGTTGACATGGATATCACCCAGCCGACCGCGGACCGGGACTCCATCGACTGGGCACTGACCGGGCATACGATCGAAAACACCCGGTTCACGACAACTGTTACACGATGATCCGGTCCAGGGTCCGGATGCGGTGAATCTGGAATACGAGGATACTCTCCGGAACTATTTTTCCATGAAGGATCGAGAATGCCTCCATTACCCTTTTTTGAAATCCAAAAAATGATTGAATATATCACTCCAGCGTCCGCCGGAAGGTGACGATTCCGAGAATGAACATTGCCCCGGAAAATATCAGCAGCGCAACCAGATCCATCCCGATGACATCAAGTCCCTGTCCCTGAGGATGATCCCCCTGAGTGCATCGACACCGTAATACTCAGGATTGATTATCGTAATCCATCGCAGCCAGTCCGGCATGCCAATTACCGGGTAGAATGCCCCGGATGTCATGAACAGGATCAGGTTAAGAAATGCGACGACGGAAGCATATTCCTGCTGTGCGGAAAAACGTGATGCGAACGACACAACCAGACTGGTAACCCCGATACACGCGATAAGGATCACAAGGAGGACCAGTAAAAAGTCTTCGAGACTCTGGATGATAATCCCGGTCACGAAAATGTCGATAAGGAAGATCGTGAATCCCGCAATGAACGCCCTGATGGTTCCGCTGGAGATAATCCCCGCGATGACACTGGTGCGCTTAACCGGCGTGACCAGGTAACCTTCATGAATTCCCGCCTCACGGTCCCGGATCAGGGCTATTCCCCCGCCGAACATGGTGGAGGTGAAAATTGCCATCATAATAACCCCGACGCCGAAGAACTGGATGTACTTGATATTCCCGTATATCCGGTTCACCATCACCGGGTTACGTGCACCCTGTGCCGTAAGGACACCGTTTAATGCTGACTCGACAAGCGCCGGGGTTACAGAATTTGAGCTGTCAACATAGAGCCGGACCGCATGGTCATTTGATATATCTGATGGGAATACGATGACCGCAGATATCAGCCCCTTCGCAAGATCCTGTTTGGCCTTGTGCTCATCGGTATATACCGTAACATCCAGCAGCTTGGGGTAGTCTTTCTGGGGGATATGATTGAGCGCCACGACCGAGGTGGAAAAAAGCGCCGTATCCGTATAGGGAGGGACTTCCTGGACAACACCGACCGGGACATGACTGATGGTACCGCCAAAGGCATTCCCGAAAACGATCAGGTACACGATTGGCATCATGAGGGTCATGACGACAACAAACGGGTTGCTGAGGAATTTTTTAAAATCCCGTTTGAAGATCGCGACGGCGCCCCGGATCATGACGCCCTCCCCATGGTCACAGGCTTTGCGTCCTGGTTACCCGCATCATCCAGTTTTTTGCCGGTCAGGTGGATAAAAACATCTTCCAGCGAAGGGGACCGTATCGAGATCGAGGTCATGGGAATGGAAAATTTTTCCAGGATCGCAATAATTTCCGGTAATACCTTGCTGCCGTTCTTTGCCGATATGACAAGTTTCTGGCCCTTGATTTCAGCCTGAGGTAATCAGTGCATTTTCTTTTAAGGCAGGGAGCATCCGGTCATCCTTTGCATCAAAACCGATCTCTATCAGGTCGCCCTCAGGAATGAGTTGCTTGAGATTCTCCAGCACATCAAGCGCAATAAGGCGTCCTTTGTCAACAAAGGCTATGCGGTCACAGAGTTTCTCCGCCTCATCCATATAATGGGTCGTCAGGATGATGGTCGTTTTTTCCTCGTTCAGCCGGGAGATCTGCTGCCAGACCTCGTGCCGGGCCTCCGGGTCAAGTCCGATCGTTGGTTCGTCAAGGAACAGGATGAGGGGATGATGGATAAAGGCACGGACGATCTCAAGTTTCCGTCTCATGCCCCCGGAGAATGTCTGGATTTTCATGTGTGCCCGATCGGTCAGTTCCGTCATTTTCAGGAGTTCCCAGATCCGCTCGTCCAGAATACGGTCGTCGACATTCACGAGTTTTCCGTAAAATTCAAGGTTGTCATAGGCGGTAAGCTCTACATCGAGCGTGCTGTTCTGCGGGCAGACTCCGATAATACCGCGGATCTTTTCAGGAGCACGGATGATATCGTACGTGCCCACGCATGCCGTGCCTGAGGTGGGGGTGAGCAGGGTGGTGAGGATGCGTATCAGGGTGCTCTTTCCAGCACCATTGGGTCCAAGAAGGCCGAAAATCTCTCCCTGTCGGACCTCGAATGAGACGTCATTGACTGCTGTTACGCTGCGGTTCTTCTCGCGGAAGATCTTTGAAAGGTGATCAATTCGGATAATATTAATATCGTCAGGATGAGGTGCTGCGACTGGTCCCGGGTTCTTCCTCACCCCTTTCTTCCAAAATCGGCTTTCATAACAGGGCGGATCAGCGGATTGCTGATCTGAATGATTCGGTGCACTAGTACTTAATGATGTTTTTCGTTGTACTTCATGGAATTGAGAGAATTATTATCGTCATCTGCGACCAATCCTGCTCTCATAGAAATTTCAGGTGGAGGTAAAGATCCATGATTACGCTCCGGTTCTTACCGGATTTATGATATCGGTAGGGAGATCGATCTCGACTGGCTGGAAAAAGCTCTTGCCCAGAATTATTTTACGGCACGGACAAGTTTTGTCAGGGTCAAACAAAAGTCCATCATGATCGAGGATCCTCCCCTCATGATCCAGATGAACCCCATCCGGGTGGAGCGTGACGGTAAGCCTTTTGAGTTCTCAGTGGTCGCACGGGTGTATGATATCGGGGCAATCAGTTTTTGTTTTATTTACGAGAACAGCGAGGCACATTATTCCACCCTGGAAGAGATCGCATTCCTTTTCGCGGGCCAGGAAGGGTTATCTGAATTCTATGTCCAGTATCTCAAGACGCTGGGGGAGATCATCAAGCCCCACATCAAAAACTTTGCCATCAATCCCGACTTCTTTGAGGACTATACCGTCTACGTAACCAACCAGAGGGATGACCTGATCGATCCGGTACCTCTGTTAATCGGAGAAAAAGCTGATATCTCAACCCAGATGCGGGATGAGATCATCAAGAATACCCTGAGTTATACTACCGAAGATCTTGCGATTCTTTCCTGGGATTCGGCTCTTCTCTGCAATCCGGAGAGCCCGACTGACCTGATCGATCTTATAGAATTTGCCAATGTCCAGGTGCTTGAGCTGCGCTATTATGACCGGGAACTGACCCGTGAAATGGAAAAGATGTACGATGATATTGAGCATGCCGACCGGCTCTCACAGTTCCGACGGAGCCATCAGTACCATGTGATCATGACAAAGCAGATGGAAACCTACGCGGAAATATCTGAAATCATCGAGAAGGTTGACAACCTCATCAAGGTTACCGAAGATGTCTATTATGCCCGGGTCTATGCGACGGCACTCAAGGTGCTCCGAAGCGGCCAGTGGAGCGAGAGCGTGACCCGGAAGATCGATGTAATACGGGAAAACTATTCGATGCTGTCCGATGAAGTGAGAATCCAGCATTCAAACTTCCTCGAGTGGGTGATCATTATCCTTATCGCTCTTGAATTCGGGCTCGCTATCTGGCAGAGTATCCGGTAACAGGAGGTTTTCAAGCCATGGTCTTTGAATGCCTGCAGTGCGGGGAGTGCTGTCATCACATGGGACAGGTCCATACCATCAGGGAAACCCGGGGCGAATTTGAGTTCCTGGTTAATAACGAGTACACCGGAGAAAAAAATATCGTTGTTGTCGATCCGGATAAGCAGTCCCTCTTCGCGGACAAAAGCATTTTTCTGGACCATCCTGAGGCATGCCCGTTTTTGCGGTACCGTGAAGGGGACGGGAAGGCCTATTGTACCGTTCACCTGACCCGACCGGAAATCTGCCGGGATTATGGCTGCTGGCGGCTGCTGATCCTGAATTCGCAGGGGCACAGGGCCGGCCGGATTATGTACCAGCGGACATTTTTACCGGATGATGCTGAACTGATCCTGCTCTGGGAGAGATGCATTGATGATCTCAATGAACCGGATGATGTTAAATGGGACCGGGAGATAACGAGAATCCTTACAAGTGCAGGGTATACGGTAAGAGACTGAAAAAAAGGGCCTGTCTACGGGACCGGGGGACTATCTTCGGAATGGCGCACAACCGGCCGAATTTGTTGATACTATAGGATGCAAGAATTGTTTTATCATCCAGATTTTTTTCGCCGATGCCGATCCGGCTCAACTTGTCACGAAGTATCCTGATATTCTTTTCAGTGTGTTGCATAGGAGTAGTATACATTTCTTTTACGACACGTTAAAGAGATGTTTGTAAAAAGGCGGAAATTCCTGCTTATTTTTAGTTTCCGGAGAAAAATTAAACCGAAATCAAATGAGGATACAAATGCTGAAAACCTGGGATGGGCACAGAGGATCAGGATATTTCTGTGAATAATAAATTCTCAAAAAGAAGATTACAGATACCGGTTCTTTCGTAACCAGTCTGCCTGGGGAGGGAGATATCGGTAGATGATATCACATTTTTCATCCTGAAACGACCAGGGTGTGACAATGAGAATATCGCCTTCCCGTATCCAGACTCTCTTTTTGATCTTTCCCTTGATCCTGCCCATGCGGGTAACGCCGTCATAGCATCTGACACGGATGTGATTTGCACCCATCATAAGATCGGCAAAAGCGAACTGTTCATTGGCCCATTTCTTGGGTAACCGCACCCGGACGACAGGAGATCCGTCTTCGTTTACTGCGTTCGGGTCAAAGGCATCATTATTATTGTTATTTCTAATTCAGACAACTCCGTTGTCATATACCAATGGTGTCCGGGACGATTAACATATGTATTGTGGGTCAGGGAAACAAGCTGGATTGAAGGAAAATGACCGGAACAATACATAAATATCCCGGCAACACTCATCATCGATCGTTTGAATGAACGCATACCGATGAATATCATGGTGCAGGGGATTCGGTGCAGGCTATCAGAAGAACCGGTCGAGATAACAACACATGATCCTTCCCAAAATCCTGTCAGGACGTGATCTCATCTGGGATGCTCTGATTGGCGTATCTGCTTTTCTTGCCGTCATCATAAACCTCGTCGGACTGCTCATGGGAATTACCGTGGTAATCCCGCACCTCCTCTACATCCCGGTGGTGCTCGCAGCGTACCGTTACCCGAAATGGGGACTATGAATAGCGGGATGTATCGGAGGATCGTATCTCCTGATCGTTCTCCTCGTTGCCGGGAACTCATTCATCACCATGATCGAGGCGATTGTCCGGACCATCGTCGTAATCATTATCGGGGGGCTTATCGCATGGCTCTCTTTCAGGCTCCGTGAGCGCGAGGATCTGTATCAGGGAGTCTTTTACCATTCGGAGGCAGGCAGTATCCTGATCCGGGATACCGGAAACGGCAGGATCATTGAGGAGATAAATGAAAAAGCGGCAAGGGTCTTGCGCAGGATCGACCAGTGAAATGAAAGGAAAACCCCCGGTGCTGTTCTGGGGCAGAGATTCTGAACAGGATATCTTTTCGCGGCTCAAAACCGGAGAGACCATCTATGCAACAGAAGCGGAATTTCTCCTGCCGGACGGGAATTCTGAAACCGTTCTTCTTTCAGCAGCACCGCTTCCTATGGGAAGGACGATCATCACTTTTGTAGCAATTACCCGTCGCGTCTATGCCGAGAAGGCATTGAAGATCGCGAACGATAAACTCAGTCTCCTTTCCCGCATAGCAAACGATCACCTCCGGCGGACAGTTGATCGGATGGCAGAAACGGTGGACGAGGGCGAAGCGAACATGTGACCAATCCTGAAGCGCGGGTTTTTTTTGACCAGATTGCGGGAACTTTGCAGCGAACCTGACACGCCAGCTCAGACTCACCGAATCCTATAAAAATCTCGGGATCTCTTCCCCGTCATGGCTGGGTATTCAGAAAATCCTTGATTCTTCGGAAATTCTTCCTGTGTCCCGATCAGTTTCCCTCAGGTTCTGGACGGAAAGACTTGAAATTTATGCCGATCCCCTCTTCAAAGATGTTCTCGTCCAGATCACCAGTAACGCGATCACCCACGGAGTTTCGACTAAGGAATTTCATTGTCACGTATCACGAGACACCTGAAGGACTGGATCTTATCCTTGAGGATGACGGTATCGGGATCCCGGCCGGCAGGAAACAACAGATATTTGAATACGATGCCGGGGGGCATTCCGGTATCGGGTTATTCATATGCCGGGAGATCCTTGGGGTAACGGGTATGACCCTCTCGGAAGACGGGAACGGAAGGGAAGGGCGCACGGTTTGTGATCCATGTCCTCAGAAAGGGGTACAGGATTGAAGGATCTGGATGATGAGGCTCCGGCCTTTCCCCTCCCTGATACGATCAGGAGCCTTCTTCAAGGGGGCACGTCACACGTTCCGGGACAATTGTCCGGGAACTCCGTTCAGCGGAGTTTTCGCGTGCAGAGGCACTCTGGACTGAATATCACCCAGACCAAAGGAGATCCCCGGACCGACCGGATTTTCGCGGGATTTTGTCAAAGGGGAGATCGTCTCGCTGGCACGGTGCCGGAAGCACCCGGATGGCTTTGAGGTGGATGCGGTGTTTACACCGGTCATTCACCGAGGTCACGGGTATGCACATGCGGTGATGTGGGGTCTTGTTGAAGCATGCAGGCACGACCCCCTTTACATGCATTCAGTAACAGAACCTGACCGGGTTTTATGGCAGGTTTCGGGTTTGTCCCGGTCAATGAAAATGAACTTCCCGAAACTATACGGGATCGATATGCATGGGCGATGGGCGAGATGGAAGGTGCAGACGTCAGCCCGATGAAACGATCTCACAGGTAAACTGACAGGACTTGTCTCCCGGTTCCGTTTTTCCGCTTCATTGAATGGACAGGGTAACCCTGGTCCTTTAAACAATTACGGGGTTTAATGCGTACTCGTTCTTCAATATGGAACTTTTTCACTTTCTCCCCGCATACGATACTCCTTAACCATGTCCCGGTCCATTCTTCTTTCAAAGAGATGATTGGTAAGGGTGCCTATCTCAAACAACTGACAACTGCCACGACGCAGATGAAATCGGTTGCCATAGGAAAGGAGCTGGACGGCAGTTCCCCGCCATCAGTGTTCATCGGCAGCTGGAATTATCCCGATGTCTACGCCGGACCCATGATTGCTCCCCGTCACGGTGACACGGCAATCATGGATATGCCCGAATCGTGGATATCCGGATGCAAGACCCAGGAAGAGATCATCGGGTACCGTCTCAACCTTGTCCGGGGGAAGCATAGGGTAAATACCTCGGACCTCGATAACCGGTTTATCGAAAAACTCCAGGAAATCTCCCTGTCAGAACGATCGATTGAAAGCGAGGTCTCGTTTACGAGCCAGCCCCAGGGAATGACATTTTCTGAAGAGCACACGCCATTCGGTCCAAGTGCACCGATTGAGAAATTCGAGATTGAAAGCGGAAAATGGAACCGGAATCTTGAACAAGTATACTACGACACCGACCTGAAATCCCGTGAGGCGGTAATTAACCTGCACAAAAAAGGGGTCCCTTTCTCCAGTATCCAGAAAGCATTTTCGGTTGGTACTATGGGACAAAAATACCGGAGAAGTCTTGTCCCGACACGGTGGTCAATCACGGCCTGTGATACCATGATCGGCGACCGTTTGCTTGCCGAGGTGAAGAAATGTTCTCCGATCGATACCTGGCGGGTTCACGAGTTTTCAAGCCTCCACAATAATTATGCGGTAATCCTGATGCCGACCGGCTGGCAATATGAGTGGTCGGAGGCCTTCCTCCATATTCTGGGTAATGAAGAACTGGTGTTTTCGGATCACGAGGGCAATAAGAAAAAAACCGAATATTCTCCTCTTGGCGGCTGTTACTACACCTGCAAGATGGCAGTCCTTGAGGCGCTTGCGAGGGAACAGAAACAGGCAGGAGCAATCATCCTGCGGGAGGCATTGCAGGGATACGTGCCCATGGGGGTCTTCAATGTCCGGGAGAATGTGAGGAGTGCCATGCTGCAACCGGCACAGGAGTTTGAGGATATTAAGTCAGCACTATCCCACATTTCCGGCAGATTCACCCTGCCCATACGACGATTTATCGAAGAGGGAGCGCTGCTAAGAAATACCCTCAGAGAGCGCCAGTGTACCCTGAATGACTTCTCTCGTCCGGTGAACTGAAATGACAGATAGTCCTGCAGATCAGCCGCCTTCAGGTTCATTGACCCTGAAAGGGTGCCTGTACCAACCCGCCCCGCGGATCATCCTTCACCTTGATATGGATAGTTTTTATGCATCCGTCGAGATGCGGGAACGACCTGAAATAAGGGGAAAACCCGTCATAGTCGGAGCCGATCCCAAGAACGGGAAGGGGCGGGGGGTGGTGTGTACATGCTCATATGAGGCCCGGGGATTCGGGATTCGATCGGCGATGCCCATATCCCAGGCGTATGTTCTCTGTCCCCACGCCGTATTCCTCCCCCCCGATTTCCCCCGGTATGTCCAGGCATCAGCAGATGTCATGGCCATCCTGCGCTCGTATGGATTCTCCCTCCAGCAGGTAAGCATCGATGAGGCCTATCTCGATGTAAGCCGGCTGGGGAGCTTTTCAGCCGCCCGTGAGTTATCGACAGAGATTAAAAAAACCGTGCTGACGAAACTCGGACTGAACTGTTCAATCGGGGTCGGGCCGGGCAAGATCATTGCAAAGATCGCATCGGATTTTACAAAACCAGATGGACTGACCGTTGTTGAGCCAGGCTATACGGAGGAATTTCTTGCACCGATGCCGGTGAGAAAAATACCGGGCATCGGGAAAAAATCAGAAGCGGAACTCTTTGAGATCGGTATCAAAACAATTGGTGACCTTGCCCGGTCCGACATCCAGTCGTTGATCGTACGGTATGGCCAGGGTGCTGTTGCCCTGCAGGCCCTCGCCAGGGGGATCGATGACAGTGTGATAGAAGAACGTGACGGGATGAAATCCGTGTCACGGGAAAGAACCTTTGAACATGATACGTCTGATACACAGGTTATCTTAAGGACCCTGGATTCCCTTGCCCGGGAGGTGCAGCGGAGTCTTTCCGAGGAGCATCTCAGGTTCAAAACCATTACTGTTAAAGTACGGTACACGGGTTTTATCACCAGGACAAAAGCCCGCACTCTCTCCCATAGTACCGATGACGAAGGCGTTATCAGGACATGTGCTCATTCCCTTCTTCGTGAGACGCTGGATGACCGGAAGATACGACTTCTCGGGCTCAGACTGTCATCCCTTGAGAAAAGAGATGCCCGCCAGACCACCCTCTCTGCCGTTTAAATACAATTCTCATTCTTTATCTCCCTGTAAGTCGAGAATTTCGGACATGGAAAGAGCCGTGCAGGGATCCATCCTTTTACCCTCGGGGAAGGATTGGAAATATGGGAAACTGCAGGACACTATGTGACCATTAACGGTCGTACAACCATGAGAGAGTTTGCCTGAGTCCCAAATTCCATTACCTATGATTGCATTACTCTAACCGGATCAGAACAAGGCAGGGGGAGGTGAACAGGTGCAGCGTCTTCGTTTCAAAAAGATCGATGCATTCGTTGACGGCCAGTCGAACGGGAACCCATCAGGCTGCATATACCTGCCGGACCCGGATGCTTTGCCGGTGACGGGTATGCAGCAGATCGCCCGGGAACTTGCAGGTTACGTAAGCGAAGTCGCCTTTGTCTACCCCGATGAAGGGCATACCGGTCTTCGGTTCTTTTCTGCAGAGCGTGAAGTTGCGTTCTGCGGGCACTGCACCATTGCCGTGATGTACGATCTCATAAAAAATGATGGTGCACGGGCATGGGATCCCATCACCCGCATTCATGTGCAGGGACGGGACCTCCTGGTCCGTAACGAGATTGCCTCGGCAGATTCTGTTTTCGTCAGCACACCCCTGCCAAATTTCCCTGATACTTCCCTGACACGGGACGATATCGCTGCAGCCTTGAAAATCCCTCCCGGTGAAATTACCGGTACACACCGGATTATGCTGGTCAATACCGGTCTTGCAACCCTGATCGTTCCGCTTGCATCCCTTGATACAATCCTGTCCCTCCGTCCCGACCAGAAAAATCTGAAGGAGTTCTGCCTCGCCAATCATATCGATATAATTCTTGCCTTTACCAATGCTGTTTCATCGGACAGGAACGCGTACCGCACAAGGGTCTTTGCCCCGGTCTTCGGGTATCTTGAAGATCCTGCCACGGGTTCGGGCAACGCAGCGCTCGGATACTACCTGCTGAATGCGGGTAGCTGGGATGGCCGGATGATCAGGATCGAGCAGGGCAGGGCCAGAGAACATCCCAATATTATCCGGCTGGTCAGTGATGCTTCGCAGATGCAGCGGACCGTTTTTTTCGGGGGAAATGCCAGGGTCAGAATTGAGGGGGACTATCTTTTCTACCCGCAATAATCCTCCGGGTTTTTAACCTGATACCAATATAACGGAGTAACGGAAGGATGGATTGAACATCCTCTATGAAGACCGGGTGACCAAAACCGTTTGGATCCACCGTTAATTCAAGAAGGAATGGGGAGATAAGAATCACGCATATCTATTTCTTATGTTCCTGTAAGACACTGTAGTGACTTTGCAGGTGCGGTGTCTGATGGAAACGGTGAGACAAACCTCATTGCCGGGGAAACATACAGCGGCGGCCGAAGCAATCAGGGTGATCGTACTACGGCTCAGCACAGCCCGTACCAAAGGGGAGCTGGGCACCATTCTTGCCGATGAGATCCAGACATATTCGATGTTCGATCTCCAGATCATCGGTGGACGGCTTAACAACGAGATTGAAAAACTGCCTTCTCCCTACAGGGAATCGATCCGCCCGTACTTCCGCGAGCAGCTCTTCGGCAAACATCACCAGCTCCTCGCATTGCACAACAAAAGGGCATTTTGACAGGATGACAGTCCCGCTCCGGGATCCGGAGGTATTCCGTAAATTCTGCGAGATGATTCCGGAGGGATGCTTTTCATGGAATGACTCAGGTGAGCGCAATCCCTACTTCCGGAATCCCAAAAACCGCCTGTTTTATTACCTGATTGCTGCATTTACCATGTTTGTCCTTGACGAGCCGGGACATCCAGTCGGTATGCCCTTTCCCGGAGGTTTTACCGTGGAAAAACGGGGAAGGGATTATTATTGCCTGATCCGGGACAAGGAAAAAGATGTGTTCTATTCGATCTGCAATTTTTGTCCGGCCCGCCAGACCGAAGACACCTGATCGGGACCTTTTTCCCTTTCGGTTTTCGGGGTCGGGAGAACCGAATCCATGATTTTTTTCAGAATCCTTCAGGATCAACCTTATCCCAGCGGACCCTGGCCTTCCGGACCAGCAGCCACGTCGGGATGGCAAGGATGACCGACGAAAAGGCAAAATACGGGTTTGCAAAGGCAACCGAGGTGAAGATGGTCAGGACAATGTCCGACGAGGACGAGGTACACAAACAGTACCCTGACATCGTAGACCAGCACACTGGGAGAGAGCCCGGTGAGCCAGGCCATGATGCTCACGGCGTAGAATGAGACCGAGATTGCAAGCACGACCGCAGGGGCAAGATACGGTGCCTCCCCGGAGAGGAGCGCAACAGCCGCGATAAAGACGGCAGGTATCAGCTGGAGAATCGCAAACGTGGTGAGTTTGCTCGTTATCAGCGTGCTGACGGCGACGGGCAGGCAGGCATAGGGACCAAAGGTGTCGAACATCGTGACCCATGTATACATCGTTGATGCAATGATGCCGGTGGTAATAGCAACGATGAAGAGCAGGCCGTGGGGCGGAAAGAGCGGGCCGAGCAGGGATAAGAAGAACCAGATTACCGCGAGGGGGAGGAGGAATGAGAAGATCGTCTGGCCGACAAGGCTCCCGCTCCGGTACTGGTCAAGGATATCCTTGGCTGCAAGCGGTGGGTTTGGCAGGAACGAAAACCGTCGCACCAGAGGTGCAAAGGAATTCCTGTACACCTTCTCCGATCCGACCGATTCAGGATTGAAGAGGATTATGGCGACCCCGAACAGGAGGCCAAGCAGAGCGCAGGAGATCAGGAAGCTCACCCACGTGAATACACTGTTGAGTAACAGCGGAGGGAAAAAAAGCACCGGGTTCATGCCGGTCAAGGCTGCAAGCCCGCCCATTCCCCCGGCCACCACCAGCAGAACGAGCAGGAGTGTTACTCGCGAGCGGGCATAGACTGCCGAGAGGAAGAAGACAGCGCAGAGGCCAAAAAGGAACGAGAGGGTCAGGGTAAGAAGAAGGAGCAGGGCGCTCGCGAGGGGAACCCCGGTAAACGGGGACGCAAGGATGTAGCCGGAACCGAAGGGAAGGACCCAAAGAAAAAAGTAATAGACTGTATCCTTGATGACAAAGTTCAGGAAGATGAACTTCTCTGAGAGCGGAAGACTCCGGGCAGAGTAGGCAAGGAAGTCTGCCTGGCCGAACCGCCGGTTCATCACCTCGTTGCCCAGTAACCCGAACCCGCCGACCATGATCCCGAGCATCAGGTAATTTGCATGGACGATCAGTGTGAGGTTCCCGGCCGGAAGGGTGGTACGCATGAGGGGAATGATGAACGACCCCATAAACGCGATCCCGAAGATCATGACCGGGAAGAGGGCAAAGGAAATGCTCCCAAACATCGTGGAATGGACCCGCCATTCCTCCTTCACCATGCTGGTAAACAGGTCAAACATGGCGATCCTTCCCGGACGAGGGAAAGGAAAAAGGCAGGCAGATGCTCATTCCTGGCGGTCAGTTCGCTAACCGGGCCGGTGTGGAGCAGTTTACCCTTGTGGAGGATCGCAAACTTCGAGCAGATCTCCTCGGCAACCTCGAGGATATGGGTCGAGATGAAGATAGTCCTTCCCTTCCTGACATATCCCGCGAGATAATCCTTGACGACATCCTGCATGATGGGATCGAAGTTGATAAGCGGCTCATCGATCAGGGCGAGAGCCGGTTCGTGAATGAACGCCTGCGCAAACATCAGCTTCTGCCGGGTTCCCCGGGAGAGATCCTTGCAGAGTACGTTCTTTTTATCGGCAAAATCGAGGAAATCGAACCACCAGTCTGGCTTGTTCCCGATGTCCGAAATGTTCCGGACCGCAGCGACAAATTCAAGGTATTCAATAGCGGTCAAGAAACTGGGCGGGGTTTCCTGCTCGGGTATGATCCCAACCTGTCTCCGGACGCCGACCGGGTCCTTTTCAACATCCATGCCAAGGACGATCGCAGAACCGCTGGTCGGGCGGGTCTGTCCCGTCAGCATTTTTATCATGGTCGTTTTCCCCGAACCGTTCGGGCCAAGCAACCCGAACAAGGCACCCTTCTCCACGCTCAGAGAGACAGCATCGACTGCAGTTACATCACCATACTTTTTCGTGAGATTTTTTGCTTCCAGAACAATTTCCATCCGTTACTCCCTGTTCCTGAAATAGAGTGCTCGTTTCTTTGCCTAAATACCTCGCGGTACAAAAAACGGTAGAAAAAAATTCAGGCAGTCCGGTTCCGGACTATTCGTGACCCTTCTTGTTCTTTTCAAGCCGCTCTGTAAAGCCGCCAACCAAAGAAAGAATTGCCGGCATGATGAAGATCGCTCCCATCAGGGAGAACCCGACAGCGATGAGGGTCGTGATACCAAAGTTGCTGATGATAGGGAAACTGGCAAGGCACAGCGCCGAGAAGCCGAAAAATGTTGCAAGGCCGGAAACGGTGATTGCGGTGCCTATCTTGTTGACGCTTTCCTGGATGGCAGCAAGATGGTCATGCAGACGCTCCTGTTCTTCAGCATACCGCTCCATCACAAGGATCGTATACTCTGCAGCGACACCGATGGTCATTGATCCCAGCGTTGCAGTGAGCGGGTTATATGCAATCCCAAGCGTGTACATGGCTACTGCATTCCACCCGATGATGATAACGATCGGGACGAGGGGAGAAACCGCATGGAGGTGCCGGTACACGAGCACGAGGAATACGAAGACCAGGATGAACCCAAGGTAGGTCATGCTCTCCTTGGACGACGAGAGTTCACCCATCAGGGAGGTAAAGAGATCGAAACTTCCGGTCGGTTCTACCTTGATCCCCACCGGCGGCTGGAGGAATGCGATATCCTTTACCATCTGTTCTTTTAACGATGATTTATCTGTGGATTCGAGTTTTTGTGTACCAAACTGGATCACCGCATCCATGGAACCGCTAAGATAGGGTTTCTTTATATCCGAAGGGATTTTTTCAAGCACAATATCCAGCTGGTCCTGGGTTTCCGGCATGACATTCCCGTTATAGGCAAGAATATAGGTCACAATGCTTGTTGCCCGGGTCAGTTTTGCATGATGGGAGAGCTCATAATCCTGGAACTGTTTCATCCATTTCACGCAATCAAGATCTGTCACTCTCTGTCCCTGGACATAGAAGGAGGCAGAGTCAGTTGCCCCGATAACCCTCGAGACCTTATCCATCGAGATCAGGGCAGGCATATCACTCGGGACAAATGCGTTTTCACTTGTCTCGATGGGGATGATGGTGTCGATCTGGAACCCGATCACCGCTCCAAGCGCGGCGATAAGAAGTATTGGTACCGGATTTTTCGCAATCTTTACCGATGTTTCCGTAAGAAACCGGCCATAGGACCAGGTACTTTTTTTCTGCTTGCGGGATGGTACGGGTTGTGTTGAATCTTCGATGATTGAATCGCATGCCCCTTCGCCAACCGCATAGCAGAGCTCGGTTTTCTGCACTTTTGGTGTATAGTTGAGCAGGAGAGCAATGGTGGGCAGACCTATG
This sequence comes from uncultured Methanoregulaceae archaeon, assembly GCA_963721245.1. Taxonomy (GTDB): domain Archaea; phylum Halobacteriota; class Methanomicrobia; order Methanomicrobiales; family Methanospirillaceae; genus Methanoregula. The sequence goes on from CAVRIL010000007.1 coordinate 227,231, forward strand.
AGAGAAAGGGTGTACGAACACATGACGCCGATAATGGATACAAGGCCGAACGACCGGATCATCAGGTACCGGGGAGATGAACATCGCGAGGAATCCCATGCAGGTGGCGAGCATCGCATACATGACTGCGGGACCGGTACGGGTCACGGTCATAAAAACTGCATCGCCGAGGGATCCTTTCCGCGACTCTTCGTCAAACCGGGCATGGAACTGGATTGCATAATCGATTCCAAGGCCGATGAGCACCGGGAATGCACCCACCACGGCCATGTTCAGCTGGATCCCCGCAAGGCCCATCAGTCCCAGCGAGGTAATAAGCCCAGCGCCTACAAGGACGACCGGCAGGAAGCGGTAGCGGACATAGGCAAAGAGTATGCCCATGACCACGATCATCAGGATCATGGCACCACCGATGAGCACACCCATGTTGCTCATGAGTGCATTGGACATCTCTTTTGCAAATGCCGGGCTGCCGGTGACGGTTACCTTTGTTCCCGGCGGGGGGCTTGATGCATCAACAACAGATATGACATTGTCCAGTGCACCATTCCTGGCCTCTTCCGACAACCCCTCAGAGAGCTGGATCTGGACAAGCGACATCACGTTGGATGGAACAGCGGTGGTACGGGTTTCTGGCGGGATCAGTGCAACGATGGCATCGACCTCTGCACGGGTCCGGGGCAGTTCTCCGCCATTCATACTCTTGAGGATATCGACAATACTATAGACCGATTTAATATTCTGCTGCTGGCGGACGTTAGCCTCAAGTTCATCCACGTAGGCCAGAATATTCGGGTCGAGAGGGTCGCTTGTCTCAATAATAAAAATAAGGGTGTCTGACTGGAACGTGGCCGTATATTTATCGTTGAGGATCCCCTTTTCCGAATCCTTGTTCAGGTACGTCGCCGTCCCGGTTTCCATGCTGATCTGGGTCATGCCGTACAGGGCGACAAAGAAGACCAGTATCAGCAGCCCCAGCATCAGTTTCGGGCGGTGGGTGATAGCGCCGGCGACCTTTTCGAAGAGTGTGTCTATCATGGAATCCCGACTCCCCGGTTTTGTCGTTTCACGTATTCAGGATATTTTCTCGTGGTATTCCCGTATGCAGGCATGATGTATGAACCGGAATGCAGTGTATGATCCTGTTTGAACGGAAAATGAAGGTATATGAGGACTCATCTGCGCTGACGGTAGATGAAAAATCCTGTTCCGATGATTAGTACACCAATGACTGATAGGGCGATCGGGTTTGAGACTATTCCTGATACGAGGCCCTTGTCTGCACCGACCCGGACACGGACCTTCAGGGGGTTCGAGATCAGGGAATTGTCAAGTGCATCGCGGTACCGAATCTCCGAATCGAGGGCGTACTCCTTGATTGTTGCTGCCTTGTCGACCGATATTTCAAAGGCCGCCACCCGGGATTCTCCGGGCGAAAGCGTTCCGAGAAATGCGGTATCATCGCTGCTGGTGAAGGGATCAACGGCACTGATGCGGGCCTGAACATTGTAGGCCGTGGCACCGCCGGTGTTGATGTACTCGACATTGATTACTTTCTTTTGCCCGGGTAAGAGTTCGCCGGGAAGGGAGGTGACATTAAAACCAATCTTTTTACCGACCGGCATCCCGATGGTTTCAGCGTCTGACGTTACCTGCTCTCCCTCGCTGTTCTCGTAATTCACGAGAACATCAAGGGGATATGTCTGCTCTTCTGCATCACTGGAAACGGAAACCTTAAACCGGCCGGTCAGGGTCTGATTGACAGGGAAATCCCCGATATAGATGCTGCCTGTCGTTGGTATAACCGGGCTCTTTTCGTTGCGGACAATTCTGAGGATTGCATTCTTACCGTCCTCATGACCGATATTTTTCACCGTAAGGGTTATGTACCCTTCAGTCCCGGCATTCAGGTGCTCCCCTTCGGAAGAAAGAACCTGTATCTTGAGTTCCGGCCTGATGTTAATCGGGAGACTGAAGGTTTCGTTTCGTTCCTTGTAATAATACTGGATGGTATCCAGCCCGTATTGCTCCGCCTCGTACATATAGGAGTACTTCAGGACAAGAGGAAGATTATACACACCCGCTGCAGCATCGGGCTGGATTTTTGTCGTAAATACACAGCTTGCAGTACCTGCTTCCCTTCAGGTCCCCAAGCATCTGCGGATCGGATTTGACAACAATCGGTGCGTCGCCCGGAGCAAGTGAGACGGTCAGGAATTTTGCAGTATTCGGCAGATCGTCCCGCTCGATGATTGATGACTGGATAAACTTGAACTCGTTTACCCCCTTATTTTCGATGATTACCTTCAGCGAAACCGTGTCCCCGGGACTTACCTCATTGGTTCCGGAAATATACGCCGACAGTTCGGGGCTCCCTGCCATATATTTGGATGCCGCACTCACGGGAGAGATGATCATGACGGCAGTAATGATGGCAATAAAACCAGCATACCAGAACTTTGAGTGCCGATGATTCGGACTGACTGTCCGTGATCGCATGGTTGTGCCAGAATTTTTTCCTTGATGGGTATTGATCATAACTGTCCTCTTGAAAGGGATGTTGGTATAGGTTGAAGATTATTATATATAAATTTATGTCTTATTGATTATACATGAAATCCGCGGATGAAAAAATCGGTTGCAGTATCAGCCAATAAGGTGCTGCAGCTGAGCGATCCGGTCCTGAGCGCCTTTTCCCGTTCCGTTGCTTCGGTAACGTCGGTCATGGTGACATAAGAGCTTACTATGGTATCCCGTACTACAGTCGTGATACGTCCCAGAATACATCGATGGCTGCCGTCTTTCCGGGTAATCCAGAAGGTAATTTCCCGGGAGTCTTCTGAGCCGGGAGAGGTTTTTGTAATAAGATTTTCTATATGGTCACAATCTTCCCGGGACACAAGATCCTCTTGTTTCATTCCTTTCAGCTCCTCTATGGAGTAACCGGTAATAGCAGAAATTCTACGGTTGGCAAAGACAAATTGCCCGTTTTCTACGATTATGAGACCATCCTGAATATTTTCGACCATCGTGCGGAACCTCTGCTCACTCTGCAAAAGTGCCGCCTCCTTATCCTTGAGTTCCGTGATATCGGTGAAGATAATGAAGCTGTACCGGGTCCCTGCATCCTGTGTTGTGGTGACCCTCCCATAGACAAACCGGCGTTCCCCGTCTTTTCTAATGATCCACATCTCGAGTTTACGGGCCCCCCCTTCATATCCGGTTTCCATCATCCGGATCTGATCGGCTGCCTGATGGCGATCCTCCGGAGCCACAATGGAAAGCGGGTTCATTTTCCGTAATTCTTCATAGGAAAAGCCACTGATCTCTGCTATGCGGCGATTCACAAAGACGGTCTTATCATTTTCCATAATGATGATACCGTCCTGGATGGTTTCCGTCATCAGCCGGAATCGTTCCTCGCTTTTACGGATCTCGCGATCTGCAAGTATATGTTCGGTGATATCTTCGAGGATGATTGTTCTGCCTTTCTTACCATCTTCAAATACCGTCGGTACAGATTTCTGGGTAAAGATCCGCTCGCCTTCTTTTTTCAGCATGAACGTGATTGCACGTCCCTGTTCTTCGGTTCCGCTGGTGAGCGTCTCGAGTAGTTCATGGACATCCACATCAGGAGGGTTCAGGAAAGTGACATTCTTTCCCGTCGTTTCCTGTCTCGACAGATTCAGGAGTTTGAGGAGGTTGTCATTCACATCGACAATCCGGGACTCGTCATCAAGAACCATGATAAGTTCCTTTGAATAACTGAGCATGGCGGAGAGGGGAACCCGCTGTGAGAGGGTGAAAACCTTGGCCATCCCGTAGGTCCGCATATCCACCTGCCCGGAAATAAGAAGGATGTCAAGATATCTCCCGATAGTGTTCTTGTTTTTATTGAGCGCCTTTGAAATATCGGTAACACTCATTCCCTCAGGGTTCTTCTTGAGAAGATTCCTGATCAGAGAAAGTTCGTGCTCATAGTCCAGCATCATGGGGAATATCCGTGCAGATTTCTCATGAAAAAAAATATGATACGAATAATCTGTTTGTATAGTTAATGCAACAAAACTATTTATAAAAGTTTGTTTGACGCACATTTTTTAGCATGTAATCGCATCTTCTTATGTATCCTGAAAAATATCGTAGTACATGAATCTTGAACTGTTCGACAGGATGCCGGATGATGACAGGCATAAGTATCTTGAGTTTCTGTTATGGCATTACCGGGTCGTAGACGCATTCTGGTTTATCAATATCGCTGAACAGTACGGCCAGCCCGCCGCAGAAATGATCAATGAACAGGTCTGGGGTCGGGTAGCCGGTATGGCAGCCAAAGACATTGTGGACCGGTTCAGTATTACTGAAAAAGGGCTGCGGGGATTTGTCAGGGCGCTCCGCCATTTTCCCTGGGCGATGATTGTCGGTTATGATATCGACGAACGGGAAGAAGAGGTAATTCTTACTGTTCCGTCATGTCCAACCCAGGAAGCCAGGCTCCGGCGGGGCCAGGGGGAATATGTCTGCCGTGAGATGCATCGGGAGGAGTTCACCGGATTCGCGAGGGAGATCGATCCCCGGATACGTGTCGAATGTTGTTTTGCTCCCCCTGACCCCCATCCGAAGGACATGTTCTGCACCTGGCGGTTTTATCTGGAACCCGGATAACCGATTTACTGACTTCAGGAAATATCAACCGATTTGGATACTGAACGGATTTTAAGCGGATTTATTTTATTTTATTTCAGAACATGGTTTGATGTGTTATCTTGGATGAACCATCGTCCCGCTGTCTTGCCAGCCCGAATTGCAGGTATAAAAAATATTATATCATACCGTAACCAGAGAACCCACTACCCTGATATCTTTGATATCCTTTACGGAGGTTATACCTGTGAAAATACTTGGTCTTGTAATTATACTGGCGTTATGCCTTGGAGCGGCCGGATGTGTTGCAAATACAAATCCGGGACCAACGACTCCTTCCACGACAAGTGCCATGGTGAATATTTCCAGCAGTGGAAAGAGCTATCCTGCCTATGTGAGTGTGCCGGCCGATGCCGGGAAGTATCCCGGTATTGTGCTGCTCCATTCCTTCAACGGGCTCGAACCCGGCTACCTGACACTGGTTGATATGTTTGCTGCGGAGGGTTATGTTGTGATTGCACCTCAGTGGCAGACCTTCAACAAATCTCCGGATGACGAGGAGGTCCAGGCGCTTGTAGTATCCGGTTTGTCCTATCTGAAAACACGGCCGGAGGTGGACATCCGGCAGTTTGGGCTCACCGGATTCTGCGCCGGAGGTCGGTATACGATGCTTTTCCTGCCCCAGATGAAAGACTTCCGGTCGGGTGTTGCATGGTACGGGTTTCCCTATAACGGCGGCTTTGCCAATGAGACCCGACCGGCTGATCATATCGGCGAGTTATCGGTCCCGATGCTCATGATTCACGGGAGCTCTGATCAGGCAAGTCCGGTGACTGATATTTACCGGTATGCTGAAGCCCTCAACCAGTCCGGGAAGTATTTTGAGCTTAAAGTGTACCAGGGGGAACCTCATGGATTTATGGTCCAGAAGGGGCAGATGAACCAGAGTGATGTCGCCCGGAATGCGTTTAAGGAAATGGTTGAGTTTTTTAACAGGACTCTCAAGGGTCCCGGAATAAGCCTGTAGTGGACGGGAAACCGGGGGAATAGGGGAATCGGAACCGGTATTCTCCTGCCCGCCGGATTCCTGAAATCAGGACTCTCTTTTTTCAAAAAACTGATTTTTATTGTTTATTGAATTTTTATGATATTCAGCCGAAGGACATGCCTTCAGTATCCCATCATGTGGGTGATAACCGCAAAGACACTCCCTGCAATAACACAGTAGAGGGCGAAATAATATAACCGGTTTTCCTCAAGCAACTTCATGAACAGCCCGATGCTGCCGTACCCGGCGATGAATGCAGCGATAACCGCAGCCACGAGTGGCATCAATCCGATTTCGGAACCCGGCCCTTCCATATAGGTAATTCCTGCTGCGACGATCATGGCAGGTATACCGATCAGGAAGGAAAATTCTGCTGCCTCTTTTGGTTTTACCCCCATCAAAAGGGCAGTCCCGATGGTCGATCCCGACCGTGATATCCCCGGGGCAACGGCAATGCCCTGGGCGATCCCAATAAGGAGAGCGCTTGTGGTATTCACCTCCGCCGTATTGTTTTTTTTCCGCGAGGCAACAAAAAGAAACAGACCGGTAACGATGATAAGAAGGCTGACAATGAAGGGCTGACCAAACAAGGATTTAAAAAATAATTTGAAATCCAGCCCTATAACGGCGGTGGGAAATCCCGCGATGATAATCAGGGCGACATACTTCATGGCAGAATGGTCGCCCGCAAGAATACCTCTGAACAGAGAATATATTTTTTTCCTGAAATACAGGATCAGGGCCGCGATCGTCCCTGCCATAATAAGAATATCAAAATCCGGCGGGACCGAGATCCCCAGAACTGCCTGGAAGATCACGAGATGTCCCGAACTTGATATGGGGAGCCATTCGGTAAATCCCTGGAGCACCCCAAGGAAGAGTGCTTCCAGAACCGTTATCTGGTGAAGCATCGGATAATCATGAATTCTGACACTATATATGCTGATTGACTTTACGTAAAACCCGGGGAACCATAGAATGATGAAAAAAATTCCGTCCGGTCCCGGATAGTGAGCCGGATGCCCCGACTGGATCATGACAGATATTTCCAACCTGCACCCGTTCCTGGCAATCCTGACCGTGGTAAACGTCGCGGTTTTCGTTATTTTTGCCAGTGACAAGCGTGCGGCCCAAAAAAATGCACGGCGAACTCTTGAGCGTACCCTTATAGTCTCAGCCATCTTCGGGCCGTTCGGAGCATATCTGGCGATGAAAGTATTCCGGCATAAAACACGGAAAATGCTATTTTATCTTGTTCCCCTGTTTGCATTTTTCCAGCTTTTCCTCATGGTCGGAGCTTGTATCCGGAACTAAAAAATGAAGACAACACCCAATGGCCGGCCAGGATGCCCGCCAGGTAATCAAAGGGAAAAGAGGAATCTATTCGACAGGAGCATAGATCTCGGTAATAATTGCGTCTGGCGACACATCCCGGGGATCATTGGGATAAATCTCCCGGATCGGCCCCGAGATCCTGAGTCCCCGCTCGTTAATCCAGGCAAAGAGTCGCTCATACGTCGTCTCGCAGGAATCATACGACCCGTGATGGATCGTATGCACCATCTTCCCTCCGGACATATCGTAGATTTTCATGTCATCTGTGCCCCTGGCCGTACCCGAAACCGGCCACGCGACCTCGATTGTGGCACTTCCTTTTTCGTTTGTCTCCGTTACCGCCTCCGGCGAATCTCGTGGCATATAAAAATCGGTGGACCGTAATCACCAGGTTCTCCTTAACCGCATATTCGCAGACTTTCATCAGAGGCTCAGGAATCAGGTTGTAGCTTCCGGTCTTTCGTATTCCAATAACCTGCCGGGCAGGGACTTCAACGATGGTGATATCTTCAATTCCGCTCACACGTCCAGCATCAATGTAATGATATTATATTCATGTCCTGTGCACCACGAAAGTAATCCGGGCTGCAACAAACCATGCCTCTTTAATAGCGGCTTTTCCATACACTTCCTGAATGCGAACCAACAGGCATCATTATTTTCTGGATCTGGCTATCCGATGTGCACACCAGGGCACCTGCCTGAGGCGCAACTTCGGTGCGATTATTGTCGATGAATACAATACCATCGTCTCCACCGGATATACGGGGGCCCCGCGGAAACAGATGGACTGCACGGAACTCAATACCTGTTGGAGAAAAGAACACAATATCCCGTCGGGCTCCAACTATGAGCGATGCCGGAGCGTTCATGCGGAGATGAATGCACTCCTGCAGGCAGGTAAGAATGCACGTGGATGTACCCTCTATCTTGCCGGATTTGAGGTAGCGAGCGATGAGCTCACCCAGATCTGGCCATGTTTTCTCTGCTCAAAAATGATCGTCAACAGCGGGATCACGAATGTTATCATGCGGACCACCCGGGATGCGTATAAGGAAATGGATCCGATGGTTCTCTACCAGGTGCGGAGCCGCGAAGCTCTCGGGGATGACGCGAAATAACGAAGAATTACAGGTAAAAATTCCTCAGACAGTAGAAGAAATTAAAAAAATTAAAGATTTATAAATTTAGAACCGGGGTTTCCGGTGTTTCGGCAGGCAGTCCCTGCAATATACCGGCCTGCCCTCTGTCGGCTTGAACGGCACTTCGCATTCTTTACCGCAGTCAGAACAGGTTACTTTCGTCATTTCTCGTGGACCGGAGTCCCTTGGGCCGCCAAAGTTTCTGGAGCCGCCAAAATTGCTTGATTCAAACATAGTATTACTCATACAGTATAAAACTGTGCAACTCTATACGCCTCCTGAGCATAAGAACTTCTCTATCGAAGCAGATCGGGGCGCTCTGAATTATGGGAGATATTCTCCACGAGGATCCTGTACATTTCTGTTTTCTGCCCCAGGGGGTGCAGGTAAATGTTCCCAGTGAAGGTGTCCGTCAAGGTTCATGAATTGTTCATGATGAACCTGGCGGTATCTGAAATGACGGGGATCAATATGCTGTATGCGGAGGTACAACCGCAAGCCCTTCCAATGGTGTGGGATTTTGCTGAAGTGAATCCAATTGCTCCTAGCCAATTTCCAGAATAATCAACCGCATGCTGAATCCACCCGATCCGGTATCTAATCAGCTCATCCGCATTTCATGGTACAGGGAAACAACGGACAGGCTGATAAGATTCAGGGTTGTTGCCGAATACCAAAGGTACTGTTCAAAGAGCGTCAGTTTGGTGATCCATCCTGACCAGAGCATAATACAGATAATCCCGAATGTCAGGAGTGTATCGATTGCAAGAAAGACTCCAGGTCTATGGAAAATACGTCCTATCTGTGCGATAATGCAGAATTCGAATGAGGCCGGCCGATGAAGCAGGTCAAGTGCCGATCGCCCGGTATTCATTATAAGATCACCAAGAGCCCAGAGGATGATGGTTCAGCCGGATATCAGGAGAAAAAGATCCCCCTGCCTTCCAGTATGGACTGCCGTTAGTCCGAAAAGCAGTTTAAAAAGGCAAAAAGGAATACCGATGGTGAAACTTAAAAAAAAAGGTCGCTGGAAAAGTCTTTCCAGTACACTGCCATCTTTTTCGGGTGGAAATGCAGGGGCATTGTATGTGGCTGAGGACATGGATATCAGCGTGATATCAGGTATCTGGATAACCGTTTGGTCGTATCTGGTATTAGAATCTGGAGATCGGACTCCCTTCACGTATTTCATCTTCCCGGTATGGGGAAATTCCTGAAATGGAGACTTTTCTCTCCCAGGATTTTTCTTAGTCGGAGTACCTGCTGTTATGCCCGCTCTCCGGAACAGGAACCGGGTGCTCAATAGGCTGGAATTAAACATTGTATCGAAAAAGCCAATTACCCCAGCGCATTCAACATAATAAAGAAAAATCTTAAAAGAAGGTGAACATATATGGGAATTTTTGACAAACTAACAGGAAAATCAGCGACGCTGACTCCAAAGTCAGCACTTGTGCTTTCTGCCATTACGGTGATCGCGGCAGATGGAGTGATCGACGAAGCAGAAATCAATGACCTTGCCAAGATCGTGCGCGGTGACCGGAAATCCATAGACACTGCGATGCAGGTCATGAAGGCAAACCCGTTTCCCGGTGTAATCGATCTGGTGGCCAGTACTCTTGATGAAAAGCAGAAGATCGCCACCCTTGCCATCCTGTGTGATCTTGCCATGTCCGATGGTGTACTTGCCGGTGAAGAAAAAAAGATACTTCAGATGTACATGGACAAAGTTCGGCATTTCTGAATCAAAACTTACTCCGATTATCGAAGCCATCGCGATCAAGAATGATTTCTCGATTTTTTCCTAATCCTTTTTTTTCAGGGAATTTGTTGTATCCGTACCGGAATCCCATCTCTCCGCTGGTCAGATCATGATCAAATTTCACCGGAATCTGTCCTCCGACTGAATCGCCGGTAAAGGATGTGCGTTAAAGATCACCGGAAATAAATTTCCGGTGATGACCCTCACAAATCTTGATCATTTGAACGGAATTATTGAAGTCGCCTGTGTGTCGTGAGAACAAGCCCGGCAATAATCGCAAGGACAACAACTTCAATTCCGGGAAAAGACGCTCGTGAAGGGGTCAATGCAGGCTCTGGGGTCGTCGTCACGATGATTGTTGTGGTTGTGGGGAAAGGGGTAGTGAAAATGGAGGTTACCGGGGCGGTTGTAGGTGATGGTGATACCGTCAGGGTTGCTCTTGTAGTAGGGACTGAGGGATTTTTTACCGGGACGCCCAGTTCAACTGCGACGTTCGTGTTTGCGACGGTCCCTGGATTTTCGACCTTGATGGAGAATGTCCGGGTGGCTGTACTGAAGGATGTCTGGAAGGCGACGACTGCACGCCCGTCACCATCAGTAGTAACAAGGGCATAATAATTGGTGTTCGGCATATCGGGTGTCGAGGGGGCAACATCTTCCCGGATTGTTTTGCCATTCCCGTTATGGAACGCGTAGTTCCCGATGGTGAAAGGTCCCCCGGGAGGATCCATCTGGATGCTGCTTTGTCCTCCGGCAATAACCGGTGGCTGATCTCCGGTCGTCCCGGATAAACCGGATGTGCTGGCAACCCAGACGTAGTATGGGGTATTTGGCAACCCGGTTATCGTGATCGTAAACCGGGAACCCCGTGTCAGTGTGTCCCCGGACGCAGCTGTGCAGGCGGGGATAATCAACGTAATAAAACAGGCAATCAGGAAAATTGCAACGAATACAGAATATTTCTGAACCATCTTTATCCCTTGAACCGCTAACGGTCGAATATTGAGTTGACATGTTACGTTCATGGATATAAGCATAGGCATTCATGCAGGAAGCAGCTTCAGCCTGGCGGTAATTAAGACGATTTCATAAAAAATTATGGTTGTTTTGAAATAATGTCCGTACCGGTTTCCAGGGAAACGGCACCTGATCTGATCAGGTTCCTGGGAACGATATCGGTCCGGATCAGACTCTCCTATCAGAATTATTCTGCGTTCCGGTATCCAAAATCTATGAATCCATTATAGGGATCTGTCTTCAACAGGCGCAGGCGAACCTTCTGACCAACCCTGAGGCCGCGTTCCCCTTGAACGATGCGGCCTTCAGCCGGTGGCGTGATAAGTCGTGCATATGTCCCTTTTTCCGAGGCCCCGGTTACCAGTGCATCGAATTGTTCGCCGATCCGGTCCTGGAGAAGCACCGCAGCAGCGGCTTTTCGCATGAAGCGTTCGACTTTCTTGGATCCCTTTTCCCTTCCTGACAACCAGGTGGAGTGTTCGATGAGCTCTTCATCGGTATAAGGGCTGGGTATCTTGTCGATGACCGACTTTAAGAGCCGCTGGATAATGAGATCGACATAACGCCGGTTCGGTGCCGTGCCATGCGTATAGTCAGTGACAGCCAGCCCGAAATGGCCAAAGGGGGGTTCACCGGGTTCGAGTGTCATGTATTCCCCTGGTCCTATGAGTTTTACGACAGTAAGGGACAGATCAGGAAAATGCTCCGGATCGACCTCCTTCCGGTGGTTCAGGAACTTTGAGAGTGCCTTTGAATCCGGATCCGCCGGCAGGTGTTGACCAAAGGATGCGGCAACATGGACAATCTCGTCCCAGTACCTGGGAGTACGGACCACTCTCTGGATCATCGGAATACCGGCTTTCCCGAGGTAATTCACCATTGCGCCATTCGCAGCAACCATCAGTTCTTCTATGATGGTCCGGGCCAGGTTCTTTTTCTGGACTACAAGGTCCTTGATCAAATCTCCCTCCACAACTGCATTGGCCTCGATAGTCTCGAGATCGAGAGCTCCCTGTTCCATCCGGCTTTTCTTCAGCCGCTGGGCCGCCTCGCACTGGAGACGGATCTGATCTTCGAGCCCGGCTACCTCCCGGATCGTTTTCGGAATGACACCGCCTCCCTTCCAGCCAGTCCCCGACCTCCTCATAGATCAATTTTGCCTTGTTGGAAACAATGGCCCGGTAGATTTCACCGGGACGGACGTTCCCGGTTGTAAGGATGGTATATTCAATCACGATGGCGAGATGATCCGGTCCCGGGCAGCAGGGAAGAGATGCCTTTCGAGAGCTTGTCAGGGAGCATCGGGAATGTCTCGATACCGAGATAGACAGAAGTCCCGTTATGCCCTGCATACGTATCTGTCCGGGAATGTTTCCGGACATAGAAATCTACATCAGCAATTGCCAGTTTAACGTCTATTTCCCCATCCCGGCTCCGTTCACAGAACTCCATCTGATCGAGATCCATGGAATCATAATTATCAATGGAGGACCAGAGAAGCGTTCTCAGGTCCCGGGAATTTTTTCCCAGGGTTTCAAATGAGGGAGGAGACATGGTTCTGACCTCTTCAATCACGGAATCCGGGAACCGGGGTTCGAAACCGTATTTCTTCATTGCTGTCACCGCGATTTCTTTCAGGTCTGCAGTATGTAATTTCTTCATTTCGGGTGATAGGAGTAGTTTTTTGTGATATAAAAATCTCGGTATCATTTATGGCTTCCCTCTATTTCACCGAAAGGAAAATGGTTACCCCGGTTTTTCCTGTCATCACGGAGTTCGTGGGTGCTTAAGAATCCATGGGATTCGGGTTGAGAATTTCCGGTTTGAATAAATCTACCGGCAGTTTATACACCCTTCGCCACTCCTCTTTCTAGAGCTGAAAACAAGGATTATCGGAAAGATAAGCCGTAAAGCGGCTTTCTCTCATTTATTCTGAATTTTACGTGCTGACCTTATGTACCTGACATAAATACAATCAAAGAGGATGAAAATGACAACATCCGGATTACCGATGTCAATGTATCGCTAGTCATGCATCAGAAAATATGAAAGGAAATTGCGCCTTACAAATAGCTTCGTTTTTGAATTTTTAAAGCTGCTCTGGCCAATACATCCATTAAATTGATACGACTTTATATACCCCTTTATTTCCACTGGAGCAACGCTTTTAAAGAGACCAATTGGGCATTGTATTCATTATATCTCTTTATTATATCAGTTGGTTTTCGCATAATCTACGTGAAAAAACTCAGTTAATCTGTCAGGTTTTATCCGGATTCACTGCTAGTCAAACTTTCTTCATTACGGAATCCTGACCTGCACCATGACAAAATCCCGGGTTTGGATTCAGCAGATGAATTGATACGGGTGAGATTTGGCCTGCCGGAGAAATCACCCCCCGGCAGATTCCAGAGAAAACAGGAAAACAAGGAAACAGAATCGGTCATTGTGCTCTTCCCGGCAGGAGATCTGCAGAGAGCACCCGGCAGAATGCAGGGTATACCCGGTCTTTCTCCTCAGGAATTTCCAGTGCCCGGTTTCCCGTTATTTCTTTTTTCCGAGCAGTACCGCTTTTACCTCTTCTGCATGACCTTTTGGGCTGACCTTGCGCCAGACCGCAACAATCGTTCCCTCGGGGTCAATAAGGAATGTATCCCGCTGAATGCCGAGAAATTCTTTCCCGAACATCGTTTTGGGTTTCCAGGAATCATATGTCCTGAGAACGGTATGATCCGTGTCGGAGAGGAGCAGGATTGAGAGATTATGTTTTTCCGCAAACTTCTGGTGACTCTCGGATGAATCCGCACTTACTCCGATCACCTGTGCACCGAGATCAGCAAACTTCGCAAGAGCGGCATTAAACTGCATCGCCTCAATGGTACAGCCCGGTGTATTATCCTTCGGGTAAAAATACAGCACCACCCATTTTCCCTTAAACGTATCAAGGCAGGTGCTCTTTCCCTCTGCGTCAGGAAGACAGAACGGAACTGCCTTTTTCCCGATGAATGGATCTTCAAGCGTTTGAGCCATGAGTATCAGGAGAGTGATGGGTACTCTGGTATATCAAATCATTGCACTCGGCGTACACCAGTTTGTAAACACTTAAGTTCTTTTCGCCGGAAGTTTAAGAACGGAACTGCGATCGATACTTTCACACCGCCTCTGCCTTCCATTAATATCCCTGCCAAAGCTTTTTCCGGAATATGATGAAATCTGAACGGCAGGACCAGCCAAAGAATCCCGAAAACCTGAAAACAGCGCTAGATACGAATGAAAATCAAGGAAGTTTTCGGCTGGGACTGCACAATGAATGACGATATCCTGGTAAAGCGCTATTGTGTTACGGCCGAAGGCGATTTGATAATGAGGCTGAGCTAGCGTATCCGCAACGAAAAGTGGAAAACCGGCAGATCCTTGTGGTAACTTATAATTGACAGGATGAGTATTTGCACGAAAAAGGATTTACCCGGGGAGGTATTTCCGCCCGGCACTGAACGCTTTTCCGATCACAGGACCGGTCGTATAATATTCAGATCTGAACACATCAAAGCCGATTAACTGCAGCCTGGCAAGATCGGGCTTTCCATCCGTATCCAGCATCGATTCATCGATCTTCACATCCAGGATTTCTCCAATAAACTGGGTATGTGCACCGATTTTTACATGCTTGGTAACGCGGCATTCGAGCACGACCGGGAATTCTGCACAGAGGGGGCATCAACAAGTTCTGCCCGCTGAGGGGTAAGCCCCGTAATGGCAAACTTATCCGTGTCCCCTCCTGAAGTGATGCCAAAAAAGTCTGCCTCTGCCGAATAGTGTACGGAGGGTATACTTACCTTGAATGCCTTCCTGTCCATCAGGTTCCGGTAGGTATAGCGGGACGGACGTATCGATAGTCGCAATACTTGGCGGATCTGATGAACAGATACCTCCCATGCGGCCACCATTGCATCCGGTTTTCCCTGTACGGTCATAGGTTCCCACTACAAATACCGGAAGGAGGTAGGCAGCTGCCCTGGCACCAAAGGAGCGTTTCATAGAGGGTGTTGACCTCGTGAGAACTAATATTTTTCAGTCTGACAGCGGAATACATTCCCGGACCCTCAGATCCTCCCGGAAGTTCCATCTCCGGACACGTGACAAAGGCACGATTACCCGTCAGAGAGTTTTATGATTGTTTGACTGCTGGAAGGTTGTGTTCCGGACATCTCCAACATGATGACCGACGGGGGAGCTTGGTTTTTCCCATCCTTCTCCTTGACCTGGACCATGGATTTTTACCGGATACCATTTCGCATAACTATTAACAGATATCCCTGCATATCCTCACCTGCTGATATTCGTGAGAAAACGGTACCCCTTCCTTATCTCAATCCCGCATGGCGGGACAGAAGTCCCCGAGGTCATCCGCCCCCGCCTTCGGCTCGATGAGGACGACCTCCGCTATTACTGCGATCCCCGGACCCGAGGAATATTCGGATTTGGGGACCGTGTCGCTGCAAGTATTGACACTCCGGTATCACGGATGGTTGTGGATCTCAACCGTCCGCCGTTACCCCTCCCGCTTCGGGATCCCGATGGGATCATAAAGGTGCGGACAATTGATGGAAAAGAGGTTTACCGCCCCGGTAAGGTTCCGGATATGCGTCTCATCCACGAGCCTGCTCAGAACCTATTATTTTCCGTTCCACCAGCGTATCGACGAACTCATCGACAGGCACCCTGTCAGGATTGCATTTGACTGCCACTCCATGCTTCCGGCTGGATCAAGCTTCCAGAAGGATGCAGGAAAAGTACGCCCGTTAATCTGTCTGGGGAATAATGGTGACCGCCGCGGGAGGGCAAGAAAAGGCAGCATTGCCACCTGTCCTGAGGAATGGATTGCTGCACTCGCTGATGGTTTCAGGCAGGAATTCGCCATCGGAAAAGAGGTTGCCATCAATAACCCCTTCTCCGGTGGCTTTATTTCAAACGCTCATTACTGGCATAAGGGGGTCCCATGGATCCAGATTGAAATTAACCGGTCGCTCTATGAACCCGGTGAATCGTCGTCTGGTTCTGATGAGGAAATACCCGACCGCGATATCTGGCTTCGGGAAAAAATCTGGAATGTTTTAACCTCGTTCTGGAAACAGGTCGGATAACCAATATCTGGCCTTCATAACCCTTACGGTGTCAGATAATAGTAATGCCCGGAAAAGGTATGAACCGGCCAGCTCGGGCGTACTCCCGGGGATTTGTCATTGTGAATCCCAGGAAAAACCCCGGCCATTTTTCCCTGCGTGAAAAATGCGTCCGGATAGTACGGATCAGGATTTCCGTATCCGGTGCTGCTCGAGACCGCCATCATAATACACCATCACGGTGATCTCGTCGCCCCGGTTAAAATCCCGTAACCAGTCGTCGTAGATTTTCTGCACGTGACGGAGCCGGTTGCGTGCAAAATAATCCAGCATGAATTCGAGAAACTGTATTTCCTGGGTCAGGAATGCATTCTCATACTCCTTGGTTTCCCGTGCGAGATCGAGGCTCTGGTCATCGGGAATACATGCATCATACTCCCCGTGCTGGTCAATGCCGGAGAACTGCCTCCAGTCAACGACCCCACTGTCATCGGGTTCGCGGTGGAGCATATACGGGTAAATACGACAGATGGCAAAGCGGCGGTCATAAATCCGGCATTTTCCGTTTTCCAGGAACCAGCGACTTCCGTCCTCAGTGTCATTTGTCCTCACGGCATACCCGGAGACATAGAATATCCCGTGCTGGTCGCAGAATTCAGGTGCCGGGGCTGGTTCCAGAGCTGCGGGATCAAATGTCCGGACCGAGGTGACATCACGATCGAGCAGGAACACATGCCCGTTGAATGCCCGGGTACAGCATCTCGCACAGGATGTGCACCGGAATCCTATCTCCCGGATCACCCCGGCCAGGAGTTCCACGGGATATTCTAAGAGACTGTTGCGTTCCCGCACCAGCGCGGCGATTCGCAGGGGAATTGGGGTAAGGGAAACAGAGATCACCTCACAGGTTCAGGATAAGTGGGTCGGCACATATCTTATTGTTTTGGGGGATACGTGAAGCACCTTTACCGGCGGAATATATTTCCGGAACCGGCATAGTGATCACGGTATCACCACACTATTATCGTTTCACGTGAGACAGTACACCTGAGGAATCATCAACGGATCTCATACACAGAGAAGAGATTGACTCCGGAAAGGAACACTATTTTCTCACCCTGATATCTGAAGATTTTTCCACCCTCTATCATGGAATGATCAGGTACACGGTTACTGTTACGGCAGGGGATCGTACGATAGCAGTTTTTCGCACCAATTCATATGAGTACTCCCCGCTCGTCCCCCTTGCAGCGGAGGACGTGGCAAAGCGCACGGCTGAGGACTGGGAGCGCGAACTACGGAATAATCCCCTGGAATTTACGCTGAACCACCGTACAGTGGTACCTGATCATCATGAAGTCCAGCCAGTCGATCTGGTCGTCATCCAGGGAAGTCCCCGGGCGCAGGGCAACTGCAGCATTCTCGCCGGCTGGACCGTGAACGTGGCACACGAACTCGGCTTGCAGGCTCAGGTCATTTACCCTCATGATATGGACATAAGGTGCTGCATAGGATGTTACCAGTGCTATAATACCGGTTCCTGTATTTTTGATGATGATATGAGAAGCATTATCGATGCCATCCGGCGTTCAGCTCTGCTTGTTGTCTGCTCCCCGGTGTACACCAATACCGTTCCCGGAGGTCTCAAGCTGCTCATCGACCGGTGTCAGGCTTACCATGCAGAGAGGGTTTTATCCAGAGGCAGAACAGGACAAAGAGGTCTGATTTTTTCTGTCGCCGGCAGAGAAGGGAAGGAGAATTTTACCTGTACCACGCGGGTTATTGCAGCTTTTCTCCGGTATATTGGTATTTCACCGGAGGGAGAGGTCCTGGTTGACCGGCTCGATGAAATCCGGGATATCAGGACTATCCCCGGCCTGGAACAAAAGGTCCGGGAACAGGTACAACGGAATTTGCTTTCCAGGAAAAAATAATGGAAGTAATGTCTGGAGAAGAAGCAATTTTAAAAAAATCCGGTCCGGCTTTGAGTATCCATAATTCCCGGGTTTTAACGTGAAACCAGAAAGACTCACCGGTGGATGGTTCTCAGGTCCCTTAAATCCCCTGGATTTCACCCGTTGAAAAAACTCATCCTTTCCAAAAATTAAAAAAAATCAGTATTGTCTGAAAGGCACATTGTCATCAAAGATCTTTACCTTGTCTCCCTGGGGTGTCGTTGCCCAGACCTCAACTCTGTTAACCTTTCCCATCTGGGATGTTATCGGTAATGATACAGATTTTCCCTTGTAGAGGGGTTTGGTAATCGTACCTGTCTCTACTACTCCGTCAGCCCGGGTAACCCTGACATCGATCTGCTGGATAAAATTGAGCCCCTTGCCGCCCTGGCAGCTGACCACCATCTGTGGGTCGATCGCTACACCGTTGCTCATGACCTGAACATCGATATTCCAGATTTCGGGCAGGGTCTGGGTTGGTCCGGGTGTGAGTGAAACTACGGTTGGTGTCGGCGTCGGGGTTTGTTGTTCGGTGGTTGTTACCGGGGTTGGTGTCGGCGTAACGGTCGGCGGGGTGGTTTGGGTGCATCCTGCTGCAAGAATGAACACGGTGCAGAGCACAAGTACAGATGCAATTACGAAGGTCTTTTTCATACCGGATAATTTCCCGGGTGTGTATTTTATGTTTCTGTTTTTACCCACCGGAAATGTCTGTTCCTGGCAGGATTTTTAACCGGAGAAGCGGGTGCCGGAGACAAAAAAAATGGTGATTGCTTAATTTAAGCCACTGCTATAAACTAACTGAGTGATGGCGAGCGGTGGATGAACCTAAGTGAGTTGGCACAATACATCAGTGATGAAGAGAAGGCCGAACAGGTTTTACGTGAAATAGGGATACTTAAACGGTATACCACATGTCCATTCTGAAGGGAGAATCATATCGGGAGAGTCCGTAGATTCAAGTTTAAGTGCTATTGTTGTAACAAGGAAGGGGGAGTCCGCAAGGGGAGTATCCTGGAAGGTCTGAAAACCCCTTTCACAAAATTTCTCATGACAATCAAACTGTTCGAGCTCGATACATCGGTTCGAGAATCAGCAAAACAGCTGGGTCTCGCATATAATACCGTCTATCATCTCTACCAGATACTTCGGCATGCTATCATTATCACCGAGTCTGACAACGGATCTTTCTCCGGAGAGATCGAGATGGACGAATCCTATTTCGGAGGGAGGAGAAAAGGAAACCGGGGACGGGGAACTGCCGGGAAAGTCCCGGTCTTTGGGATCCTGGAACGAGGAGGGAAGGTTAAGGTCGAAGTTGTTGGTGATGTGAAGGGAGATACTCTATTGGAATTGGCTATCAAGAAAGTTAAGAGAGGCAGTTTGATCTACACCGACCGGTTCAGAAGTTATAATGGACTCGTCTCATATGGATTCAAACACAGACGTATTGACCACGGTAAAAAGTTCGCTAATGGTAAAGTTTACATCAATGGTATCGAAGGTTTCTGGTCCTTTGCTAAAGAACGGTTGATGAAGTATCATGGCGTGGATCCCATGAAATTTCCTCTCTAATGAAAGAACTGGAATTCAGATACAATCACAGAGACCGCGATTTATTTAACGATCTGCTCCAAGTCTTAGTTATAGTCTAGTGGCTTGTACTGAGTAATCACCAAAAAATTAAAACAGGTTCATTATGCCCGCTTACCGGAGGCCGGTTCGATACCAGTGGGCTGGTTCCGGATCGTCCGTTCCTTCATGATGGTATATACTTCCGTTGCATATTCACGGGGGACCTCAACAAACGAGTAAGAATCGAGGATCCGTATCGAGCCGATTGCTTTACCAGGAATACCGGTCTCACCGGCGATTGCCCCGACGATGTCTTTCGGGGCGACTTTATGGATCCTGCCAACCCCAAGGAAGAACCGGACCATGCCGGCTTCAGCACCGGTATCGGCAAAATCCATTTCCTCTCTCTTCTCCAGGTGCCTCCTCACTGCCCTGTTCCATCTGGAGTTTGAACGAGTGCAGCAGCAATATCGATCGTGCTGAGGTCTCCTTCGGTCTCCTGCTCGATGATGCGCACGTAGGGCTCTATTCCTCCTGCTGTGATGGTCTCGCGCACCTTTTCGAGCACGGTCCGTGTCCGGGTTTCGGCCACATCAGTTTCTGAGGGAACGGGCATGCGTGGGATCTGGATCTTTGCATAGTGCTGGATTTCGCGGAGTTTGGTAAAGTCCCTGGGTGTTACAAAGCGTAACTGCCCTGCCGCTCTTTCCCGCCCTGCCGGTTCTGCCAATCCGGTGGACATAATATTCCACGTCCTGCGGGACATCGAAATTGATCACCATATCGACGTCGTCAACATCAATCCCCCGCGCAGCGACATCCGTTGCAATCAGGATCTCGATCGAACCTTTCCGGAATCCGCCCATAACCCGGTCGCGCTGCGACTGTTTCATGTCCCCGTGGAGTTCCTCGGCCCGGTAGCCCCGTGCCTTTACCTTTCCGGCGAGTTCCTCTGCCCGTCGCTTGGTGTTGCAGAAGATGATTGACAGGTGCGGATCGGCAATATCGATCAGGCGGCAGAGCACATCGAGTTTTTCACGCTCCTTGACTTCGATATACGATTGCTCTGTCTGCGGTACCGTTAGTTCAGCATACTCGACCCTGACAAACTCGGGTTTGTTCATGAACCGTTTCGAGATATCAATGATCGGCTGCGGAAGTGTTGCCGAGAAGAGGAGAGTCTGACGTTTCTGCGGGATTTTTTTAAGAATCAGTTCGATGTCATCGCGGAATCCCATGTCAAGCATCTGGTCGGCTTCGTCGAGGACGACCGTTGACACCTCATCGAGCGACAAGGGTCCGTCGCCCGAGATGGTCCATCACCCGTCCGGGAGTTCCGATCACGATATGGACACCGGAATGGAGTGCACGCAACTGCCGGTCGATAGGCTGCCCGCCATAGACCGGGAGAACGATAATGCGGGGCAGGTGAGCGAGAAGTTCAGAGAACTCTTCTGCTATCTGGATTGCGAGTTCGCGTGTCGGACAGAGCACGATGGCCTGGACGGTGCGGTGTGTCGGATCGATCTTCTCGATGATCGGGATGCCGAATGCGGCAGTCTTTCCGGTACCGGTCTGTGCCTGGGCGGTCACGTCACGCCCGGCCTGGATGAGAGGGATAGCGAGTGCCTGAATAGGCGTGGGCTCTTCAAAGCCCATATCTTCTATTGCTTTACCGACTTCACGCGACAGGTGAAAATCGGAAAATTGTATACGAGTATTCATATCGCACCACCATTTGGCGTCAGGGGTCTTAAGATCGCTCTAAGACGCAGTTTCGTTTTATCCGGTACACGATATCATGGAATTTTTTATCTCGTCAGAGAGAATGAGTTATTCAAAAAGGAGAAGAAGTATGAAGGTCGTCGCATTCAACGGAAGTGCACGTAAGGACGGGAATACCGCGATTCTTGTCAATACAGTGTTCAAGGAACTGAAAAAAGAGGGAATCAGAACCGAGCATCGTCCAGCTGGCAGGAAAAAATATCCGGGGTTGTACCGCCTGCGGGAAATGTTTCGAACGCCAGGATAAACAGTGTGTGGTGAATACAGACATGCTCAACGACTGCATCGAAAAGATGCTTGATGCTGACGGTATTATCCTTGCATCGCCGACCTATTTTGCTGATGTTTCTGCCAGATATGAAGGCCTTGATCGAACGGGCCGGCTTTGTGGCAAAGGCAAACAGGATATGTTCTGTCGCAAGGTTGGGGCCGCGGTGGTTGCGGTCCGGCGCGGCAGGTGCGATCCATGCCTTCGATTCCATGAACCATTTCTTCTTCATCAGCCAGATGATTGTCCCGGGTTCATCGTACTGGAATGTCGGTATAGGGCTTGCACCCGGCGATGTAAAAACTGATGATGAGGGAATTGCGACGATGAAGACGCTGGGTGCAAACATGGCATGGCTTATGAAAAAAATCCAGGAATAATTTTCTTTTCAGATTTCGAGGGTCAGGTCATCGTTGGCCACAATCAGGCCCGGCCAACTCGTTCCGGAACTGTTCTTGTAAATCGGCCCGTTCATCCAGAGACCGGTAGACCTCCGCGCCAAAATGTGTCAGGGCAAGACGCCTCGCATGTGCTTCCTGTGCGATCCGGATTGCACTCTCCGGGTTAAGATGCGGCCACCCCGGGCTTTCCTGCCCGGGTTTTAATCCGCATTCGGTGATCAGGAGATCAGCATTCCTGCCAAGCATCGACCGCATTGTCGCAGTAACCGGTATCGGTACAATAAGTGATTATCTTCCCGTCAAGGGAAAGGCGGTATCCGAAACAGGGTACAGGATGAACGAGAGGCAGGGACTTCAACCTTGAACGGGATGGCATGGTGACCTGCATCAAGTTCCACGAATTGTACCGGATAGGGAATCTGCGCAAACGGCACGGTGAATGGTTCGGCAACAAAGGTATTCAGGACCCCGGCAGTCCCGATCTGACCGCAGATCACCAGACCCCGGGAGAATCTGAATTTTACCAGGGTATGTAATCCGGCGATATGATCAAGGTGAAAATGGCTGATAAACAGGTAGGCCGGTTTGTCACCGGTGATATAGCGATCGGCTTTTGCAAGCCCATTTCCGGCATCAAGGAGAATATCATACTCTTTTGACTGGATCAGGATCGAGCATGTATTGCCCGTCAGAGTATCGTACCAGCCATTGGTACCGAGAAAGGTAATCTTCATGGTTAGTGGTTTGATGATTGCCGGGCAAAAAAGATTCAGGTAGAATTCCTATGGATTTTCTGTGTGATCACGGGCGATTTTTTTTACCTGGACACTTTCCAGATGCAATCAGGACATTGCAGCAAATTATGACCGGTGTGCAAATCAGATCGTCACGATCTCATGCTGTTCCTTCCTGAATACAAATCTCCAAATATCTTCACCATACGAATGTTGATCAGAGATGATACTGTGAAGGAGTCTCCTGTATGGTGAGGGTCGGGGTCCATGTCTCGATAGCAGGATCTCTTGATCGTGCCGTAGACCGGGCAAAGAGCTGCAGGGTGCGACGTGTTCCAGATGTTCTCGCGCAGCCCCCGTGGCTGGGGATTTGACCGCTGTCGGATGAAATTTCTGATGCTTTTACGGCAAAAATCCGCTCAAGCGGGATGATTCCTGTTGACCATATGCCATACCTTCCGAATCTGGCATCTTCCAAACCGGATATTTATGAAAAGTCGATTGCAGCCCTGTCTGCCGAACTTGACAGGTGCGGACGGCTTGAATATCCCGTATCTTGTCACCCATCTCGGGCATCACCTTGGTGACGGAATAGCCGGAGGGAGAGTCACGTGTTATCGAGGCGATCAATACTGCTCTTGAGGACTCCGACGAATAACGTGATTTTATTGCTTGAAAACACTGCCGGTGAGAAGAACAGCGTCGGGAAGCAGTTTCGAGCACATCCGGGGAATCATGGACGGGCTTGAAAAAATTAACCGAGTCGGTGTCTGTCTTGATACCTGCCATGCGTTTGCAGCGGGATACGAACTGCGGACGGAAACGGGTATCGAGGATACACTTGCGCAGTTCGATGACCAGATCGGAATTAACAATCTCAGAATTATCCACCTGAATGACTCAAAAGGCGATCGGGGAAGCGCCCTTGACCGGCATGAGCATATCGGCATGGGATTCATCGGCGAGGACGGGTTCCGTCGCATCCTTCATCATCCTGTCTTTTCAGCGGTCCCGCTTATCTGTGAAACACCGGTGGATGATCGGCGGGATGATGTCGGAAATATTGCGAAGGTGCGTGAGCTCGCGCAATAATTTTCCGCAGTGTAAGGAAAAAAAATGTTTCCAACTGAAGGGACCCCTCCCTATTTTAAAAAATACCGGATTACGGTATCTCTTTTCCCGTGTTCTTATTATCATCTAGACACAATAGATCCGGTGAGTGAAGGCAATATTCGACGGCACGGTAGTGCGTGTGGGCAGAGAGGGACGTATCCTTTACGAACAGAACGGGTACGGTCGCCTGGAAGCCGGTGGTCTGAGACTCTCGAATCAGGAGGCGCTGTATCTCCTCCACCGCCAGAAGATCGAGGTGACCGGTTATACGTTCGACACCCTGTTTTCCGTGTTTGCTGACGAGCCCGGTTTCCTGCGGAGTTTTCTTGTATACCGCGATCTGCGGGAACGGGGGTATGTTGTGCAGGCAGGTCCGCATGATTTCCGGGTTTTCAGGCGTGGTGAAAAACCCGGTACCAGTGAGTCGCTCTATCTTGTCCGGGTCCTTTCCGAACGTGATCCTATCCGTTTTGTAACACTCATCGAGGAGGTCATTGCCTCAAGGAACATGCGAAAGCAGTATGTGCTTGCCGTTGTGGACGACGAGGAGGAGCTGACCTATTACGAGATCAAACTCCAGAGACTCCCGGAACCCTGCAACCCTGCTCCTGAACTGTCCCGGTATGAGGCAACACTGGTCGGAAAATCTGCGATGGTTCTTGCCGCTGCGGATTCAGATCTCGAACAAGTCAGGGTTCGGAAAACGACTCGATGGCGAGCGCCTTATGTTCGCACCGGTTGAACTGCTCTATCTGATGGGAAGAGGAGTTCATCTCGCTGAAAAAAGGTACTGTTCCCGTCAGCACGGGATGAATATTTTGCGCTTGCCAGCGAAACTGACCGGGAACTTGCCGAAAAAGATAAAGTGTATACCGAACTCCGGGGGCACAACTTCACCCCCCGGACAGGCTACAAATTCGGCCACCATTACCGCGTCTACTGCGGGAAGAATCTTCATTCTGATATGCTGGTGCATGCAGTCGAAAAAGAGGCATCTCTTCAGATGAGCGTTATCTCGCGATCGGTCCGGATGGCACACAGTGTCAAAAAGAAGATGTTGTTTGGCGCTGTACATACTAACGGAATTCAATTCGTCGAATTCGCGCGAATCAAACTGTGAGCACACACCATGCCGGAACCTCAGATTAATCCCTGGTCAAACAACCAGCCTGTCGATGTCGGGAAACTATTTTCTGAATTCGGCATCGAACCAATCGCCCCGGCGATTTCAGAACTCCCCGAGGTCCCGTATTTCATGAGCCGGGGTATTGTTGTCGGTCACCGTGACTACCGCCAGATTGCACGGGCAATATGCAATCATACCCCTTTCCATGTCCTGACAGGGTTCATGCCGAGCGGGCACCCGCATCTCGGCCACCTGATGGTCATGAAGGAGGTGGTCTGGCATGTGCAGCAGGGTGGCAATGGGTATGTGACCATCGCAGACCGTGAGGCGCATGCAGTCCGTGGGATGTCATGGGAAAAGTGCCGGGAATATGGTAAGGAATACCTTGCCTGTCTCTATGCTCTTGGTTTTGAAGGTCAGACCTATTTTCAGAGTAAAAACGAACGGCTTAAGGATCTTGCATTTGAAGCCGCTACCAAGGTAAATTTCTCTGAACTGACCGCGATTTATGGCTTTTCAGCCGAGACCGATCTTGCGCATGCCGACAGCGTGATAACGCAGGTTGCAGATATCCTGTTCCCCCAGATCGATCGTCAGCCTGCACCGACGGTTGTACCGGTAGGAATTGATCAGGATCCGCATATCCGGCTCACCCGGGGTGTTGCTCACAAGCTCCGCATGTTCACCGTGGAACAACGGCAGGGTTATGTTAGCATCCGATCCAAGAACGCACCGGAGCATGCTCTCGATGCAGTAAAGGCATCATTCCCGGGGGCGAAGATGTATGAAGGTCACCTGGATATCAAAGGCGTACCCTGTTCCGATGTCAGCGTAATCGTGCGGAGAATAGAGCGTGAACACGGGGGCTTCGGATTTTATATACCGTCGTCGACGTATCATATTTTTATGCCGGGACTCACCGGGGGTAAGATGTCCAGCAGCATTCCCGAGAGCATCATCTCATTCTATGAGCCCGAGGCAGCGGTAAGAAAGAAGGTGATGAGCGGGATTACCGGCGGGAAAATGACCGGAGATGAACAGAAGCGTCTTGGCGGGGAACCGGATAAATGCTCTCTGTTCCTGCTCAACCTTTTCCATATGGTGACGGATGATGCAGAACTTGCAGAAATCCGCAGGAAATGCGTATCCGGTGAGATCATGTGCGGCCAGTGCAAGAAAGAGACGGCGGAACGTGTAGTTATTTTCCTGAAAGATTTCAGGGAGAAGATGGACGCAGCGGCTGAGAAGATCGAGGTATAAGATGGCTGAACTGACGCAGAACGAGAAAAGATTGCTTGGTGTGCTTGAAACAGGAAGATAAGCGGATGCCCTGCATCTCGCCACCCTGCTGGATACTACGCCGGAATCCGTGGTGCAGTGGGCACACCTTGCCGGGGACAAGGGACTTGTCAGCCTTGAGCGGGTTGTCGATAAGACGTTTAGTTATACAGATGAAGGAAAAGATTATCTCAGGCATGGTCTTCCCGAGACACAACTCCTGAAATTTATATCGCGGGACACAATTCTTGGCGATCTCCAGAAACACGGATCTTTTAAAATCGGTTTCGGACAGCTGCGTAAAAAAGGGCTAATCAGTGTGAGTAACGGCATGGTTTCAAAGATCTGACGGTGCGTCAACCTGCCGGTGATGAAGCCGCCCTGAAAAATCCGCAGGCAGCGGATCCGAAAACAAAAGAGCTGATCAAACGTGGCATCCTGCAGGAAACGGAATCAGTCCGGTATATCGTTGGCTATCACTCCGGCGAAGGTCTCTCTCTGGTCAGGAAGGGTCTCGATCTGAGGGAAGAGATCGGGACTCTCACCCGTGACCAGATCCTTTCCGGTGCATGGAAGACGTCAAACCTCCGCAGGTATGACGTGACCAAACTCCCGAAGAAAGCCTATCCGGGCAAGATCCACCCCTACCAGCGGATCATCGCCGAGATGCGGGAGATCCTCCTCGAAATGGGATTTGAGGAACTCTACGGTGGCATTGTCCAGCAGTCTTTCTGGAACTTCGACGCCCTCTTCCAGCCCCAGGACCACCCTGCCCGGGAGATGCAGGACACATTCTATCTCAGGGAGTCCCTCCCGCTCCCGCCGGGATACGAAAAGGTGAAAGCCATGCACGAGCTCCGGCGGGGATACCTCATCGACCGGCTGGGGCGGAGTCATGGAAAGAGGAGAAGGCCGAGCAGTGCGTGCTCCGGACCCATACCACGAGCGTCTCGATCCAGCACCTTGCGAAAAACCCGAACCCCCCTGTCAAGGCCTTCTGTATCGGCAGGGTCTACCGGCGCGAGACCATCGATACCACGCACCTTGCCGAGTTCGAGCAGCTCGAGGGAATTGTGATGGACGAGGGGGTCACCTTTGGCAACCTGCTCGGGATCCTCCGCGAGTTCTACCACCGCATGGGTTTTGAGGGCGTGCGCTTCAAGCCCTCCTACTACCCGTACACCGAGCCGAGTCTCGACGCTGAGGTCTACGTCGAAGGAATTGGCTGGATCGAGATGGGAGGCGCCGGCGTCTTCCGCGAGGAGGTCACCGCACCCGCTGGGGATCAACTACCCGGTCCTTGCCTGGGGACTTGGGTGTGAGCCGGATCGCGATGCTCCGGCTCGGCCTCAAAGATCTCCGGTACCTGCATCGGAGCGACGTGGCGTTCCTCCGTCAGACCCCTGCGCTCCGCCACACGAAAGGGGGTGTCTGAGATGGCGGTTATCACCCTTCCCTATAAGTATCTCGAGCGGCTCACCCGTACCGACAAAAAGACGATCCTCGACAAGGTCGCCCTCATCGGATCTGACGTAGAACGGATCGAAGAGGACCATGCCGACGTGGAGTTCTTCCCGGACCGCCCCGACCTCTTCTCGCCGGAAGGAGTTGCCCGGGCCATGCGGGGCTACCTTGGGATCGAGACCGGTCTGCCCTCGTACCCGGTGAAGCCGTCCGGGATTTCATTCACCGATCGACCCGAGGCTTGCGGACATCCGCCCCGTGCTCGGGGCGGCAGTTATCCGCGGGGTTACGTTCGATGACGAATCGATCCAGAGCATCATGTCCCTGCAGGAGTCGCTCCACTGGGCGGTTGGCAGGGGCAGGAGCAAGGTCGCGATCGGTATCCATGACCTTGATACGGTCAAACCCCCGTTCCGCTATATCGCTTCACCACGGAGCAGGAAATTCGTACCGCTCGATTATACCGAAGAGATGTCGATGGATGAAATCCTCGAGAAGCACCCGAAGGGCAGGGACTACGCGAAGATCGTCAGGGACTTCCCGCTCTTCCCGCTGATCGTGGACAGGGACGATCATGTCCTTTCGTTTCCCCCGATCATCAACGGCGAACGGACAAGGGTGACCATCGAGACGAAGAATATCCTCCTCGATACGACCGGAACCGACAGGCGGGCAGTCGGCGTTGCCGTCAACATCATCTGCACGGCAATGGCAGAAGGCAGGAGCAAAGATCGAGAGTGTCGAGATTGACGGTGTGCAGACCCCGACTCTTGCCCCTGCAGAACGGACCGTGAGCGTGCAGGAGTGCTCAAGGCTGCTCGGGGTTGAGCTGACCGAATCGACAATGGCAGAGTTCTTGCGGAAGATGCGGTTCGGTGCCTCTCCGGTGGGTGCTGACAAGGTGAAGGTACAGATCCCCTGCTACCGGGCTGACATCATGCATGACTGGGATATCTTCGAGGACGTGGCGATCGCGTACGGCTACGACAAGATCCAGGACCTGCCACCGAAGACCTTCACCGTTGGAAAACCCCACCCGGTCCAGGTCTACGCTGCTCTTGCCCGGGAGGTATTCTGCGGCCTTGGTTATCTCGAGGTAATGCCGTTTACGCTGACAAATGAAGATGTGCTCTACAGGAGGATGCAGCGGGAGGAGAAGAAGGGCGTTCTTCATGTCATGCACCCCATCAGTATCGAGAATACCGTGGTCAGGACCGAACTCCTCCCTCTCCTTCTCGAATTTCTGGCCCTGAACCGGCACCGCGAACTCCCTCAGCGCCTCTTTACGGTCGGTGATGTTGTCGATTCCTGCCTCACCTACCAGCAGGCAGCGGGAGTCAGTACCTCACCCGGATGCGGATTTCTCAGAAGCGTATGCATCGGCCGATGCCGTTCTCCACGAGCTCTCCATTGACTATACCATTAAGGAATCTGCTGACCCGGCATTCATCGACGGGCGGCGGGGTGATATCATCGTTGCTGGTAACAACGGCGGGTGTCTTTGGCGAGATCCATCCCGCCGTGCTGAATGCCTTTGAGCTCGAGCATCCCGTTGCTGCATTTGAAGTCGATCTCAGAGCCGTACCGGGATATCCCGGCACATAAGATACTCTTTTACGTCTCTGACGGTGAACTCACCGTAGTGAAAGACGCTTGCCGCAAGGCAGGCATCCGCTTTTCCTTTGGTGAAACCTTCATAGAAATGTTCAAGGGTACCTACTCCACCGCTCGCGATCACCGGGATCTCTGCAGCATCAGAAATTGCTGAGGTGATGGCAATATCAAATCCGTTCCTGGTTCCATCTGTCTCCATGCTCGTCAGCAGGATCTCGCCGGCACCGCGTTCCTCGGCTTCCCGTGCCCAGGCAACAGCATCGATGCCGGTTGGTTTGCTGCCCCCGTAGATGACAACTTCGTACCAGCATGAGGACCCATCTTCCAGCACCACCGGGATTGCATTCCTGTTCTCGGTAAAATTCCGTCGGACATCCATCGCCACAACGATACATTGCGTCCCGAATGATTCCGCCCCTTTCGTGATCAGCGTCGGATCATGCACTGCGCTCGTATTGATGCTCACCTTGTCGGCGCCTGCCCGGAGGATCTGCTGGATATCGGAAAGGGAACGGATACCGCCTCCGACGGTCAGCGGCAGAAAAAGCTCGTCGGCTGCCCGTTTTATCAGCTCGATGATGATCCCCCTCTTCTCTTTTGATGCGGTTATGTCGAGGAATACGACCTCGTCAGCCCCCTGCTCATTGTATCGCTCGGCCAGCTCGACAGGATCACCAGCATCACGGAGCCCCAGGAAATGTGTCCCCTTCACCACCCGTCCTTCTTTAAGGTCAAGGCAGGGAATGATCCGTCGCGTGAGCACCATGGGTAAATCTGGGTGTGCTACCCCTATCTACGTTTCCCCAGCCCGTCGGTAGTTCGTGGATGCCAGATGGATTTTTGGGAGTTTTTATGTAACTTGGCGTGCCTATTCATAGGTGACATCAGTATCCGGGCGTGGTGCCGGTGAGAGCACCTGTCCTGAGAGGATTTTCATGAGTACAGGAATGCTGAAAATTGAGTGGGCTGCGCAGTTTATGCCAGTGCTCGCTGCAATAAAAAAACAGTTTGAAAAGGAAAAGCCGTTTGCCGGAATGACAATCGGGATGGCGCTCCATGTTGAGGCCAAGACCGCAAACCTCGTCTCCACGCTCACTGCGGGCGGTGCCGAAGTTCATATCACCGGCTGCAATCCGCTCTCGACGCAGGATGATGTTGCTGAAGCGCTCAATTCGATAAAGAATGTCCATTGCTATGCAAAACATGCCTGTTCCGTCGATGAATACTATGCGGCAATTAACCAGGTGCTTGATGCGGAACCGCGACATTACCATCGATGACGGAATGGACCTGATCCACTACATCCACACCCGGCGCCGTGATCTTCTGGAGAAGGTCATCGGCGGTTGCGAGGAGACAACCACAGGCATTCACCGCCTTCGTTCGATGGCGGCTGAAGGTAAACTGGAATTTCCGGTCGTTGCAGTGAACGATACCCCCATGAAAAGATTCTTTGATAATGTCCACGGGACCGGAGAAAGTGCCCTCACCTCAATTATGATCACCACAAACAGCCTGATTGCCGGAAAATATGTTGTTATTGCAGGATACGGGTATTGCGGGCGGGGGCTGGCCAAAAAAGCCCACGGACTGGGTGCAAAGGTCATTGTCACCGAAGTCGACCCGCGCCGGGCGCTTGAGGCACATATGGACGGGTACATGGTCATGACTATGGACAATGCGGCTGCCCTTGGTGATATCTTTATTACAACTACGGGTAACACAGGAGTGTAATCAGCGCACGGCATTTTTCCCAGTCTTGAAAGATGGTGCAATACTCTCAAACGCCGGTCATTTCAATGTCGAAATTGACGTCGGATGGCTCCATAAACATGCGGAGAAGGTAATCCAGCGTGACGGTATCGAGACATTCGTTTTCAAAGGAAAAGCTGTGCATCTCCTTGCCGAGGGAAGACTTGTCAACCTCGCAACACCCAAGGCGATGGGACACCCCATTGAAGTTATGGACCTGAGTTTTGCCCTCCAGGCACTCTGCACACAGTATATCGCAAAAAACGGCAGGAAACTCAAAGGCGGTGTCTATGAAGTCCCTCGGGAAATCGATGAACAGGTTGCTTACCTGAAACTTTCATCACTGGGCCTCTCTATCGATGACGTTGACAAAGGAGCAGAAGAAATATCTCTGCAGCTGGGATATCGGAACATAATACCTGAATTTTTCGGTCAGGTTTTCCTGCCCATTTCTCTATCCCAGGCGTGCGGCATACAGGTATTCCTGAGCATACCCGCAATACTCCCCGAAGTGTTCGCGTGCAAACCTTCGTATCAGATCATATTCCCGTCCGGTCAAGCCCGCACCGGGTTTCAGGGTTCTGATATAGTGCTGTTGCATGATCCTGCGGATCCAGACATCGACCGGGAACGCCTCGTATTTCTGGAACGCAAAGAGGAGGATACAGTCGGCTGCCTTTGGTCCCACACCGGAGAGCTTCATAAGTTCGCGACGGGCTGCTTCAAAGGCCATCGAGGTGATTGTCTCTTCCCATTGCATCTGACCGGTGATGGCACAGGCAGTCTTGAACACGTAGGGAGTTCGATACCCGAGTCTGCATCCGTCGAGGGCTTTCCCGCTGTGCACGCGATATGGCTGATGGTTCAGGGAACGAATAGTAGGTCTTTCCTTCAAAAACAATCTCATGTCCAAACTCGTTCAGCAATGGTGCCTTATCCTCCGTCGTATCATCGGGATATTGGAATTTGTCGAGCAGATATAGGATATGAGGCATTCCCATGTCGGCTGCCGAATCAGGCGAAGTCCGGCACATCGCTCGTATCGCCGCTATCAATGAATGGATCGCGATTGAATGATGCGAGAATCGGCTGAAGATCGGTGTCGAGAGAAAAATAACGGGTAATGAATGAAACCGACGCACCATCAAAGATTAGTCTTCTGGTTATCCTGGCGTATTTTGATGACGTGCCCGCCCACGACCCCAAACCACCATCCGTTGTCAGCCCGGTCCCAGCGGAAAACCTGTCCGCAATTAAGTGTTTGATCAAGAGAGAACTGCTGATCACGGGAAAGGTTAATGGAGTGCATATTCGATGGTGATTCCATGGGAAGTTGTCTTCAAATCAATATGTCGCAAATCCTGTCCGGGTCACTGCAGGGTCGGAACAACACGTTCCGTGAATGTACGAAACTAAGTGCCTGATATAAAAATAGTTACTTTCGTATCATAACGAATAGCATTTTAATATATAAATCAATAGTTCTTTTTATGGAACTGACACAAACACTTAAAGCATTTCATCGAAGAAGGACAGGACTGGGAACGAAAAAATACTTCGGTCAAAGGAATTTCCATCATCAGATTACCGGCGACAAAGAACCGCGCTGCCTCTCTTGCCATCGATATCAATCCTGTTGGCGAAAACGGTCTCCCCATGAAGAAAAAAGGCGAATCATGATCATGAATGCTGCAGAACTTGCTGCATTCAGGGCGGCATTCACCAACGAAAAAGTCGACAGCCTGATTACCGCACTCGAAGAGGTTCTTCCGGAACGCAAAGCAGCAGGAAAATCTTCAAAGATGGATGTTCGTTCAGATATAACAGGAACAGTATCCGGTGGACTTCAGAAAAAAGGAGGGATTGTTATCGGGAAATGCTGGGTAGTCTGCGTACTCTTCCTCATCGCTGCGGTGATGGTATCCGGCTGTCTTGGGTCACGGACACCCCCGTATCACGTCCTCCGGTGCCTCTCCGTTCTGGTCGATTACTACCGGACGGGAGGAATTGCCGGTCTCCAGGACAGGCTGGTTATTTTTGATAACGGGGTTGCGATTGTATCAAGCAGGACAGTGAATCAGGAAATAGAGTCTGAACCAGACGGATATTGACCAGGATCATTCTGCTCTTTGATCAGGGACGTTTTTCAGCGCTTGAAGGAAATTATTCGGGTCGGCATGGTAGTGCCGATCTGATAAAATATACCATCACCTATAACAACAAAACAGTAAGCGCCGAAGACACAGCAATCCCTCCGTCCATCCAGCCGGTTATTGACGAACTGAACAGAATTATCAGGATGAGTACAAACCTGGCCGCCCAACCGTCGATGGCAATAATTTACTGACATACGTCCTTTTTCCTACGAAGAAAAGCTCATTTTTCCGGTTACCTTACCAGAGAGATTTTCCCTAAGTACAGGAAATATCGACGGGGGATATGATCTCACAGAAACCAAGGTATTTTCTAAAAAATGATTATTTTTTCTCATACAGGCATGACTGGATGTCATGTCCCAGTTTTCCGATTGCGTCCGCCCGGCACCGCTGGCAGTGACGCATCTGTTTGACATATTTTTCACATTCATCCTGCATTTTGCGCTTCATCTCCGGAGTCGGGGGAGTGATGTCCGCGAACTTGTACTGTGCGATGAGAGGGATAACATTGAAGGTGTACACACCCATTTCGCCGACCTTTTTTGCAATCTCCGGGATATGATCCTCGTTGATGCCTGGAATATAGACCGTGTTGATCTTCACGATCATATGACGTTTCACTGCCTCTTCGATGCCCTTTAACTGCTGGGCGAGGAGAATTTTTGCACCTTCAATTCCGGTATAACGTTTACCATTGATAATCGATGAACTGGTAGATCTTTGCACCGATTTCCGGGTCTATCGCATTCAGGGTCACCGTAATGTTACCGACATCGTACTTCTCGAGCAGGTCAATCTTTTCCGGGAGCAGTAAACCGTTTGTGCTGATGCATTTGATGACATTGGGGTACTGCGTCGTGGAGGCGGCGGAGTGTTTCAAATGTCTCCTCGTTTGCGAGAGGCTCACCTGGTCCGGCGATACCGACGACCTTGATATAATTGTATTTATCCACAACTTTTTTGACCATGTCCATGGATTCGTCAGGATTCAGTACCCTCGTCGTGACCCCGGGGCGGCTTTCGTTCACACAGTCAAAGTCACGAATACAGTAGTTGCACTGGATATTGCATTTGGGTGCAACCGGGATGTGACATCTCCCGAATGTGTGACATGCTTTTTCGGAAAAACAGGGGTGTTCCTGGATCTTGCGCATCTGCGCCGGGTCCCACTGGACTTTTCTGCCAGCGACATCCGCAAATTTTACTTCATCGGACATATTCAACATCACTACGTGCGTTGTGAAGATATAAATAAAGTGCAATTATACCAGAGTCACCCAGATAGTCATGTTCTTGTCGTATGACTGCAGATCGGATAACCCCCGCAGATTAGACGATTCGAAAAGAGGTATGTAATGGCTTGAAGGACTCATTCTATAAAAGAGTATTATGAGAAAATCTGAAAAAATCAAGGAGAAAGAAGCAGCTGCCCCCTCGTAAAAAACTGCAGGTCCGGTATAGCCTCCCAGTGTCAGCAAGATTATTGTCAATGCAGTCCTTTGGTTTGATATGTTCAAGCCCCTTGTCGCAAAGACCGGGATACGGTAGCCGTATATTATACCGGAACCTTGGATGATGGCACCGTTTTTGATACGAAAGTGAATTCCTCACCATTTGTCATTTACGCTGGGAGGCGGGATGAATATTCCGTGTTTAAGGCGGCTATTACAGATACGGCGATAAATATGAAGACAGTGAGGATCCCCCGGTAAAAACCTCATGGGACCTAGAACAGTTCACTTGTTCCTGTCCTGAATCGTTCTGCACTTCCGGCCAACATGTCTTCTCCTGTTGAAGGGTAGTACTACTCCATCCGGAGGAATGCCGACGGTGCTGTCAGCGTGGTAAAGATCATCAATGTTACGCCGACAACGATCGCCGTGAGTTTCTGCGTTCCGGCCATCCAGACCCTGGATAATCCCCGTGACCGATCCAAGGATAAAACCCGCTGTGTATTGGCCGGTTTTCTTCCTTATAACACACCGGTAATGGCAATCCGGGCAAGAGTGTGGTTTTTTAGGGAAACTCCCCGGAAAATCAATGGAAACAGGCCGGTCGCAATTATCCGGAAAAAGGGAAACAGGGGCTGAAATGAGCCCTGATCGGCTGTTTTTATTCCGCGGGGGGGATGAGGTCTCCCATCATCAGAAAGGAGGACCCTGAATTCCTCCTTCCAATAGCACTACGGTAAACGCCAGGGACCGGAACGCCTGTTCCCTCCTGCACTTGGGAGGAGAACAGCATACCGGCAGGAGTTCCATCAGACTTTTTTCGATCAATCAGGAATGACTGGTTTTCAAATCTTTTTTTTACTGATTTTTTCGATACAATTCATTCGGTCTGTGAGTTGATCGCGATTTAAAATTGGTTGGGTTTGGTTCTCATAAAATAGTTTAATTAGACGAGACACTTGTTGGTGCAACAGTCAATCCGAATAAGAAGAGAAAATGCCATTATGTTTTCTTAAAAACGGCATCAGCATAATCTTCACACTCGATGATATGACAATACCAGTATAACGTGATCGCAAGTTGCATTGAATTAGGGGATGACAATGCATGTTTTATAATCTGGCAACGAAGCGATTGATCATTGCTTGGAAGTGGAATTACCTTGTGATGTTGATGACTTTTTCGTGTCCTGCAGTTTGAAAATACAGTCCTGGTCTAGGCTTCACTTCGGATAGCATCGTACGGGTTCATCATGCTGGTGCTATACGCCGGCAAGAGTGACGCAAGAGCGCCAATAATTATTACTATGATTAATGTTATAGCGGTTATCTGGCTGATTCCGGCTACCGAAGGCATACGGAATGTAACCTGGAGTGCATTGGTAAGCAGCTCCTGTGCATTTAGCAGAAAGAACGCGCCAAGGCTCACACACACGCCAGCGATGCCGCCAATGGCAGCAAGGATCAGCGATTCCCCGATGATAAGAGAAAAGATGATATTTCTTTTTGCACCCATGGACATAAACAGCCCAATCTCCCGTTGGCGTTCCTTGGCAACCATTCCTGAGATGAGTGCGATAAGCGAAAAAGCAGCGAATATGACTACAGCCAGGATCATAGTCAGGATTGCCCGGCAGGCCCTGAATATCGCGTGAAACAGGATCCAAGGTAAAATGTTTCTGGATAACCGTGATAGAACTTGAAGGTTGCCTGATCCGGGAATTAACCATATCCGGATCTGCGCCCTGCTCCACTTGGACCATGATAGCATTGATATCCCCCGGGCTAATACTGGGATCGGGACCGGAAATGACACCACCTTCGGCGGCAAGACTATACGCGTCATCCAGTCCTAAAAAGAGTGCATGATCAACTGAAGACTGTGTCAGATCCAGTTTCCCTTCTACTTCGTAACGATGACTTTTTAAAAAGATTTGGGACGATAAATTGGTTGATAATGCATTTCCGACAATAACCTCACCGGTGTTTAAGGGATGGTCGAGAGGACGCTGTAGCCAGGGCTGGATGGTAAAATCTGTTCCCGGATCTATTCCATAGATCTCAACAGGAGATGGAGAGAGATCTGGAATATCAAGTGCTGCAATATAAACCTGAGGGCTCATTTTTGAGATGTTATTGACATTTTTCATGGCATCCATGGTCTTTGTTGTGAATCGGAACGTCGTGGGTTCGACTTTTACAAGAGCTCCGGTATTTTGGGGCCCGATCCCCGGAAAAGCCACTGGTACTCGGATGGTACTACCATCAGATTTGCCCCCATTCTAAGAACCCCTTGGTCGAAACTCCCTGAAGCTCCTGAAATCAGGTATTGAACAGAAAAAACATTTACAGCAATAAAGGCAAAGCAGAAGATCGTTGCTATATTACGGCCAGGTTTATTCCGTATACTGGCAATGATGAAGGTGAGGTAATCCATCCTCCGGTTCATGACCGATCCCCGGTACCGGTAATGTACCCCTCCTTCTGCGAATTTCCTGGTCGGAAATGGGTCAAAACTCTTCACCAGCTTTCCACGGTCCATTCCATATGTTCTTGTCGCGTACGGGACGAGATCCGGGTTATGGGTAACCATGATGATGGTTTTACCTTCACGATTCAGCTCCCGGAAAAGTTCCATGATTTCATATTCTGTATCAACATCCAGGTCTCCCGTGGGTTCATCAGCAATAATAAGCGAGGGGTCATTTATCAATGCCCGTGCTATCGCCACCCGTTTCATTTCACCGCTGGATAAGGTTTTGGGATAGGCATCTGCCCGGTGAGACATCCCGACCCGCTCGATGAGCGCCAGCGCCTTTGAACGGCTCCCCGATCCATTAGGGCAAAATAACGTGGGGAGCATCACATTTTCCAGAGCGGTGATGGTGGGTATGAGTCCTGAAAACTGGAAGACAAACCCGATCTCTTTTGCTCGCAATTCAGCAATACCTGCCTCCGAAAGAGTCCAGATCTCATTTCCATTGAATCGAATACTCCCTGTTGTCGGGCGGATAAGGCCGGCCAGCATACCGAGAAGGGTGGATTTCCCGCTTCCGGAACGACCTAAAATCAGGATAAAGTCCCCGGGTTTTACCTCGAGCTGTACATCATCCACTGCCCGAACTTCCGATCCCTGGGCAGGGTATGTTTTTGTCACGCCGGTAACTTCGATCATGGTTGTCCCTTGCGAATCGTTTCGTAGGGTTCTGAGCGGTTGGCAAGAAATGCAGGGTATAACGAGGCTATCCCGCCGATGCCAATGCAAAGCACCAGAGTACTTCCTCCGTTCATCAGTATCGTCAGCGGAGATGGGACATTGAACGGGACTTTTAAAGTGAATGCAATGAAATCCTGGAAAAGGACAAAGAGGCCAGCTGCTACCAAGACCCCAATAAACCCGCCAACGACCGAAATGGTAAATGATTCTGCAAGCATGAGATGCAGCACGGAGGATTTTTTTGCTCCGAGAGCCCGGAAAATTGCGATTTCACGCCTCCGTTCGTGGGCGACCATTGCAGAGATAAAACCGAGGAGCGGAACAGACACGACAGTAAGGGCGAGTGTTGCGCCATAAAGAAGGCGGGTTACTGCTGCCAGCTGCCCGGTCACAGAACTCAGAAGTCCATTCGGGGTGATGGTTTTGGTTCCCGTGATCTGAACCTGAATGAGATTCGCGACTGTTGCCGGTGAGGCTGCCGGGTCAACTTTGACCAGGACTGCAGATACCATACCTGATGGAATTGTCAGTTTCCTCACCGCCTTCACCCCGGACTCATCTGCCATCACGTACGCATCCTCGAACCGGGTAAAAACAGCACAATCAACACCCATCATACCGGTTTTTGCGAGTCTCCCGACAATGTGAAAGGTATGACCATAAAAAAGGAGATCCGAACCAATATCCCCGGTTATCATGCTTCCTACAATAATATCGTCTTTCCCCATAATGACACCCGGGTTTTCTTTAAGCCAGGTAGCCACGGTAAAATCATGCTCGGGATCTATCGCAATTATCTGTACAGGAGCTGAACAACATGCCTGCCCGGATAAGGTGGCAACAAAGATCTGGGGACTGGCTTTTGACACGCCGGGGATCTTTACAATCTTCTCGAAACCGGAATCATTGAAAAAAAATGTACTTGGTTCACCCATGAGTATCACGGTCTGGGCAACAGCATTATACCCTTCCGGGACAACGAGGATATCGGCCCCCATCCGGGTCATTCCCGCGTCCAGGCTCTGCAATGCCCCACTCGTCAGGTATTGTGCCGAAAAAAGCATCGCTGCTATGATTGCAAATGCAACAATCGTCGCAGCATTGCGTTGAGGGCGCTGGGTAATGTTGCTCGCAACGAGCCGGGAAAACCGGAACTCAGGGGAATTACTCATTATTCACGTTTCCAGACCAGATATGCCCCGATAATAATTACGAATATCCCGAGGATCTCGAGCGCAGGCAGCGTTGTCAGCCTGCACGGGTGCGTGACCACTTTGCACATCCCGATCAGAACCGTTGGAAATAATACCACAAGTACTCCCATCGCGATACTGAAAATGCCGATGGTCTGGCGTGTCTCCGGGGTGCTCCTGAAAATGAGAAGCCCGCCGGCGAGAACAATCAACCCGCCAACACCCGCCTCCGCGCGGGCTGCCCAGCCGCAGGTCATGGGTAATTTCGCACCGGCTGCTGTTACCACATAACTGCCTTCCATTTCACAAACAGGAAATATGATCCACGGAGTCAGGATAATTATGATACCGAGCAGGACCAGCAGGGCGCCGATCCCGTTTACCATCTTGCCAGATGTCATGCTAGATAAACATGCAAGAAAAGGATATTTATGTATATTGTCAGCCTTCAAAAAATGTAACATTTTTGTATGGCCTTCCCTGAAAATCCTGGTTATTCATTTTTTGGCTCTGTAGAAATCCTTTTTCAAAAATTTGAAGCCCTCCTTGCGCCATCCCTGCCCCCGTCAGGGGCGGGGGCGCATATGATTCCATAGTATTAACCGAGAAATCCCGATCTGGGTAATACAGCATTATCGCGACTGGGGCGCCACAGCGGCGGGGCGAAGCCCCTGGAGCGTCATCAGGAAGGAGGTTTTCTACAGAGCCCATTTTTATAAAGGAATTTATCCAATTCCAACAAATTAATTCTTGAGCGACCCACGTGTTTGGCTATCCGACGAAGATCTTAATAATCTGTCCAAAAATAGGAGATTCATTAAGTGAGTGATAAAAAAGATTGCCCAATCACAACAATCCACTAAATAATAGTATGCCTTGCACCGGTGCATTGCACTCAATCCGACGTTATATTTTTTGAAAGTCAAACAAAGATTCTTATTGATTATTTGTGATAGAAACCTCAATCCGTGTTAGAAACGGATCCGATTCGGTGATGTATACAGAAGGACGAAGCACATTTCAATCATGAACGGAATTGATGTTAAGTTCTTTTTGTATTCCCCTCGGGAACCAGCATCAACTGAAAGTCATCCAATTGGAGTGATGAACATGGTATGGTTTAGACCACCCAAACACAACCAGACGTTTACGGGGGCCGGTAAGGGTGACCCCATGAGTATGAAACGATTGCTCGCAATCGGTTTTCTTTGTGCTCTCCTGTTGCTGAACGTCGGCATTGCCGCAGCAGCCGGGACTGCACCGATCACCAACAGCACAGCAAATGTATCGCCAACCCTGACTGAAAATATCGCATCGGCGATTCAGACATTCATTACCGGGGTCATAACACCGGCACCTACGCCGGTGCCTCCGGCAGTGGTAAAACAGGCCGTGAGCCCTGTACTTCCTGCCCCGGCGAAGGCAAAGATCCCCGCGGTGAAGATGCCAGTCCCAAAAATTAATCCTGTCATCGAAAAGGCAGTGAATGAGCATGGCGTGATGAGAATGCATAACATCACGACTGCCCAGAGGGAAGCGGCCGCAAACCAGGCAGCAGCACTGGGTCTTAAAGTCAGGACGACGGCAATTGCTCCCGTTACCAAAGGCGCTGTTGCGAATATCGCGAATGCTCCTGTTTCGGTAGCTGCCCTTGTTCCCCAGCGTGGAGGAACCCCGGATTACTTCGGAGCGAATCCGAACTATGCACTGAGTCAGCTTCCGACTGTTGATACCAATACAGGTACGGTAGTTCCCGGGACAGGGATCAGGAAGTTTGTTGACACGCTGCCGGGCCTTACAGAGGCAGGGGCGAACAACCTGGGACAGTATATCCCGATTGCTGTACCCGATACGACCTCATTCCAACTCAACGGCCAGGTTCCCGCAGCTGACTATTATGAAATAGCAACCGTGGAATGGACCGAGCAGATGCACTCTGATATCCCGCCGACAACCATCCGCGGGTATGTGCAGACTCGAGACACCAGTGAACGCGGGCACCAGTAAACACATCGCCCTGAAGTACCTCGACGGCACTCCCATCCTTGACAGTGTCACCCACCAGCAGGTATATGCCTATGAAAATCCGCACTACCTTGGCCCGCTGATTATTGCCCAGAAGGATAAACCGGTCCGGGTCAAATTCCAGAACTACCTTAAGGTAGGCGGCAAACTGAGCATTCCCGTGGATACTTCAATCATGGGAGCGGGACTAGGGCCGAAAGGAGCGCCCGGGGGAATCTATTCACAGCAGCGAGCTGACTGTCCATCTGCATGGCGGGAACACCCCGTGGATCAGCGATGGGACGCAGCACCAATGGACCGTTCCTGCAGGTGAGAACACAGCTTACCCGACAGGAGTCAGTGTTGGCTATGTCCCGGATATGGACAATGGTGTTGAACCTGTAGGCACCTTGACGTTCTATTATACCAACCAGCAGAGTGCCCGGTTGATGTTCTACCATGAACACGCCTTCGGAATAACCCGCCTTGGAGTAATGGCCGGACAGGCTGGCGGGTACCTCGTGCAGGACCCGGCTGAAGCAGCACTGGTTGCACTGGGAGCCATCCCGACTACCCAGATCCCGCTGATCATCCAGGACCGGACCTTTGTTCCCGATGC
Organism: uncultured Methanoregulaceae archaeon; assembly: GCA_963721245.1. Lineage (GTDB taxonomy): Archaea > Halobacteriota > Methanomicrobia > Methanomicrobiales > Methanospirillaceae > Methanoregula. The sequence goes on from CAVRIL010000007.1 coordinate 269,006, forward strand.
CGCCCAGATGACTGCCCAGGACCCTACCTGGAACTGGGGAGGAAACCTTACGAGCCCCTGGCCACACACGGGCGACTTCTATTTCCCCCACGTCTATATGCCCGCCCAGAACCAGTCTGGTACGCCTACCGCGATGGGCAGGTGGGACTATGGTCCGTGGGTCAACCCACCGTTAAGCTCTGCCCTCAACGGGCCGGTAGCCAACCCGTACTATGACCCGCAGAACGCGCCCTGGGAACCGCCGCTGATACCCGGTGTCCCGACGGTATCACAGGTTCCAGAGACCTTCCTTGATACACCTGTCATAAATGGCGCGGCATACCCGACCCTGACACTCGGTCCCCATGCATACCGGTTCAGGATCCTGAATGCGGCCAATGAACGGTTCTTCAACCTGCAACTGTATTATGCCAATGTCTCACCAGGCACAGCCATGTGGAACCCGGACGGAACACTGGCGAATGCCGAAGCCGGCGAGGTCAAGATGGTACCTGCTGTTCCCACCCGGGATTCCCGGCGTCATGGCCGGTCGATGGAAGAGCCGGCGGTGTACCTGACCCGACTGCAATAGGTCCATCCTGGATCCAGATCGGTACTGAGGGAGGTTTCCTGCCAAACCCGGTCGTAATTCCACCGCAGCCGGTTGGCTTTGATCCAGTGTTCCGGAGCACAGCAGCGACTCTTGTCACAGATCGGTCACTCCTTATAGGGCCCGCCGAGCGTGCGGATGTGATTGTCGACTTCAGAGGAATTCCGGATGGCACCAAGTTGATCCTTTATAATGATGCCCCTGCGCCATTCCCAGGACCTGATACCCGCTACGACTTCTACACGGGCGATGCCGACCAGACCCTGATCGGCGGTGCCCCTGTCACGCAAGGAGGGTATGGCCCGAACACAAGGACCCTTATGCAGATCGTGATCAGCAACGCGGTCACCCAGGTGGGTCCGAATTTCGATCAGAATGCGCTGAACAGCAATCTGCCTCCTGCGTATGCCCAGGTCCAGGACAAACCCCTTGTTCCACAGGCTGGTTACAATGCCGCATTTAATCCTTCGCCGGCATATACAAACCAGTACCTCAGCATTCCCAATTCAACGATGACGTTCATTCCGGGTGATCAGGCATCACCGATTACAATGAAGCTGATGCCAAAATCGGTCATGGAAGGCTTTGATCCTGACTTTGGCAGGATAACTGCGAATTTTGGGGTCGAAGTACTGGCTGTCCCCGGACAGGTCCTCGAGAAGGGGATTGGCTACTTCAACAACGATCCGGAGACCGAGGTCTTCAACAACTCCGTTAAAGGGACCCTGATCGGGTCGCAGGCTGACGGTACCCAGATATGGAAGATAACTCACAACGGAGTAGACACACATATTGTACACGTCCACATGTACAACCTCCAGGTAATCAACAGGGTCTACTGGGACGGAACGATCGTGCCGCCCGAGGAGAACGAGTCTGGGATGGAAAGAAAGCGTCCAGATCAACGCGCTCCAGGACCTCGTGGTCGCCATGCGCCCGATCGCTCCGGATATTCCCTGGGAGCTTCCGAACAGTATCCGCCCGCTCAACCCGACAACCGCCATCGGCTCGTCCGCACCCGGTGAATTTACAGGACTTGACCCGCAAGGCAACCAGATCCATGTAATTAACCACATGGTTAACTATGGTTGGGAATATGTCTGGCACTGTCACCTCCTTGGACATGAAGAGAACGACATGATGCGTTCTCAGTCAGTTGCAGTTGCACCCAAGTATCCACCGGCAGACCTGACTGCCACGTGGACAGGTCCCAAAATCAACCTGGCATGGAAGGATACCACGGTAAGTGAAACTAACTGGACTATCCAGAGAGCCGCCACAGCGGCCGGCCCATGGACGGATATCGCACGCATACCCTCAACGACTGGACCCCAGAAAGATGGCATGGTGCAATATTCCGATGGGACTGCCGTTGTCCATACACCGTACGTATACCAGGTATTAGCCACCAACATCGTCGGCGATACGACTGTATATTCCTCCTCAACCGGCCCGACTGGTTACCCGACGGTGACAGTCAACTCGGCACCATCCAACACCGCAGTACCAACGATAGTCCAGACATCCATCGAACTCAAGATACCGAATGGCGGGGAGAGCTGGCAACGAGGCACATCTCAAACGATAACGTGGAGTTACACAGGCAGCCCCGGGTCGAACGTAAAGATTGTGCTCCTGAAGCATGGTATTCAGGTCAGCACCATTGCCAGCAGCGTTTCAATTGGCAGTGGGGGACAGGGCTCGTACGCATGGTCAATCCCGGCGTCAACAATGACCGGCAGTGATTACAAGGTCACCGTCCAGAGCGTAAGCCAACCCACCGTAAAGGACACGAGTGATAATTACTTCACCATTGCCCCGGCAGCACCTGCTACAATAAAGGTGAAAGCACCGAATGGCGGGGAGAGCTGGCAACGAGGCACATCTCAAACGATAACGTGGAGTTACACAGGCAGCCCCGGGTCGAACGTAAAGATTGTGCTCCTGAAGCACGGTATTCAGGTCAGCACCATTGCCAGCAGCGTTTCAACTGGCAGTGGGGGACAGGGCTCGTACGCATGGTCAATCCCGGCGTCGACAACGACCGGCAGTGATTACAAGGTCACCGTCCAGAGCGTAAGCCAACCCACCGTAAAGGACACGAGTGATAATTACTTCACCATTGCCCCGGCAGCACCTGCTACAATAACGGTGAAAGCACCGAATGGCGGGGAGAGCTGGCAACGAGGCACATCTCGAACGATAACGTGGAGTTACACGGGTAGTCCCGGGTCGAATGTGAAAATTGAACTTCTGAGGTTTGGTGTTCCTGTCAGGACCATCGCCAGCAGCGTTTCAATTGGCAGTGGGGGGCAGGGCTCGTACGCATGGTCGGTTCCATCGTCCGTGGTACCAGGCAATTATTTCAAGGTCAGCGTCCGGAGCGTGAACCTGCCCGCCATCAGGGATACGAGCAATAATTACTTCAGGATCACTCTCTGATCTCTCCATTTTTTTTGATCGGTTAGTCCTTTTACAATAGAATTTCCTCAATGAGAATGCTGAATCACCACGCATGGACTCCTTGTTCTGGTTCCACGGGAACATATTCAGTGATACTTCAAGTTACTGATAACGGTGCCTTCAAGAAGAGACTACAAATTACGATAAATAAATCGATAATAATCTTGCTGACGGGTAGCAACAATGACGTTACGATTGATATGAGAAAATCAGGTGCTATAGTACTTCTGCGATTAGGATGATGAGATCAGGAAGCTTTCTGACGATCGGTCTTGTTTTGTTTTCCTCAGGAATACCTGAAGGGTGATAAAGTGAACAATCAAGTTATTCTGGCAGTTTAAGCCGAAACATTCACCGGATCCAATACTGTTCAGACGTGAATAAACTGAATAGCAATGCTGGCAATAATCAAGAATGTCTCGATAATTTCAGATAATAAATTATTCTAAAAATATTTCGAATAAATTTTTCCTATTATTTAGGGGGGGTGCCGAAGTCATATTCATTTTCCATCACCATAAATTATGAACCATGACCTCCCATTCCGGATAATCATGCGAATTAGGTCCATAAATTCATCGATATCCAGGGAGAACCTGCTTCCGGGTAATACTTCATTGGTCTCGGTATCGGCAGTCAGCATTTCAGGTCCTCGGATTATTTCACTCTCGATACCACCACGGAAAAGTACTTCTGCGCCAATTGTAAATTTGATGTTTAATTTATTTCAATCGGTTGCTTTAGTTAAAAAAACCAAGATGACCAATAAATACAATGGGCCCGCCGGATTCGAACCGGCGACCTCCGCCGTGTAAGGGCGACGTCATAACCGACTAGACCACGAGCCCCGGTCTCTTACTAATGTTTCCCTGCACCCTATTAACAGTGTTGATTTCTGGTAATTCTGTGATCATATCTGAGCGAATGAGGAGGCGCACAGGTTTTAATAAATTAAGTGCTCTGTAAAATTCCTCTTTATCCGTGACGTTTCCAGGGAGGATGCAAACATATCCCCCGGCCGGCACTCGCCGCGTCCGAAACCACATCCACTCCTGCTTTCGGTCTTCGTAACATTGCTGTATACGACCTCATCCGTTCCCGTCGGCGATCGTTCAGTTATTCCGGCCCGGTTCCGCATTTTTCCGAATTATGACCTCTAAAATTCGGGGGGCGGGGGAAATGAGGTACAACCGGGCTCATAGCAGGCTCCGATGTACCAGAATTCCCGCAGGGGTTTTTTGACGGTGAAAGCCGCTCCATCTGACGATAACATCCGGCTGGATCTTCGGTGAGTTCACTCCTTAAAAACAGGATTTCTAGAGCAAAATTAAGATGAAAGAAAAAAGTCGGGGAATTATTCCTTTTCTTTCTTGAGTTTGATATCGATACCGTATTTTTCTGCATTCCTGTCGGCCATCACCTGTATTGCGGCAATCTCAGCATCCTGCCGAATAGGTTTGAACAGGTGACGGAAACGTTTCTGGGTCTTTCAGTATTCATCGACCGGCTTCCGCACGACCTTTTTTACCTTAACCACTTTGCCATCAACCATCTCGTAGTTGACCCAGAGCCCGGTCTCGATCGCCAGTTTTGCAATTGCGAGTGTCTGGTCCCCTTCAAAACCCCAGCCTGTACAGCAGGGTGCATGGACCTGGATATAACACGGACCTGGGGTGTTCATCGCCTTCTGAACTTTCTGCATGAGGTCTGCGGTATAGGCAATAGAGGCGGTCGCAACATAGGGAGCACCATGGGCAGCAAGGATCTGTGGCATATCTTTCTTGGGACGTTTGTTCCCAAACGAGCACTTACCCGCAGGGCTCGTGGTTGTGCTTGCATCGTAGGGTGTGGCACCGGACCGCTGGATGCCGGTGTTCATGTAGGCCTCATTATCATAGCATATATAGGTAAAATCGTGACCCCGTTCGAAGGCGCCGCTTATGACAGATCATCCCGATGTCAAAGGTTGCCCCGTCACCTGCCATGATCACGATCTTCTCTTTCCTCCCTTGTTTTTTGAGCGCTGCTTCAATGCCCGATGCAACTGCTGAAGCGTTTTCAAAGAGGGAGTGGATCCACGGCACCTTCCAGGCGGTTTCCGGGTAGGGTGTAGAGAACACTTCCATGCATCCGGTAGACGATACAACGATGGTATCGGTACCGGCAGCCTGTGTTACCAGTCGTGCCGCAAGTGCAGCACCGCATCCGCCACAGGCCCGGTGTCCGCAGTCAAAGAGTTCACAGGTTGTTTCGGCCATATCAGAGCACCTCCTTTCGCAGTCCATAAAATATGTCGCCCAGTCCCTTTTCAGCGAGGTCAACAATCGCCTTGATGTCTTTCTTCCTGACGTCCCGTCCGCCAAGGCCGATGATATAATCCTTTACCGGAATGCCCGAACTATAGAGGGCATCCTTGACCTCAAGAGCAAGTGCCCCTTTTGCACCGAGGGAGATATTCTTGTCGAGGACGGCGACTCTCTTTACGTGGGCAAGAGCCTTTGCGATATCCTCTGTGGGGAACGGGCGGAAGACGCGGACCTTGAGCAGGCCGACTTTTTTACCCTCGTCACGCATCTCATCGATTGCATCCTTGGTTGTTCCGCAGATTGAACCCATTGCGACAATCGCCGTGTCAGCATCTTCAAGACGGTAACCTTCGACCATTGCACTGTAATCCCTGCCGAACATCCGACCGAATTCTTTTCCTGCCTCATGAATTACCGCTTCTGGATTCCTTGAGAGCGCGATCCATGTCGTACCGGAATTCATGGTAGTAATCCGGTGTCGCATACATACCAAAACTGATGGGATCCGCTGCATCGAGCCGTTCCTTCGGGGCAAATTTCGGGAGATATTTGTCCACATCTTCCTGGGTCAGCATATCAATAGGCTCGTAGGTATGCGAGAGGATGAACCCGTCAAAGCAGACGAAAGCAGGCAGGAGAACTGACGGGTTCTCGGCTACCCGGTACGCGATATAATGCAGGTCAGTCGCTTCCTGGTTGTCCTCTGCATAGAACTGGAGCCAGCCGGAATCACGCAGCGAGATGGAGTCCTGCTGGTCATTCCAGATCGAAAGCGGGGCGCCAAGTGCACGGTTGGCTATCGACATTACGATCGGGAGGCGCATTCCTGCGACATTGAAGCATACCTCAAACATCAGGGCAAGACCTTGGGATGTCGTCGCAGAGTAGGTGCGTGAACCTGCCGCGCTTGCACCGATACAGGCAGAAAGTGCCGAAAATTCATTCTCCACGGTGATGTATTCGGCATCGAGCTCGCAGTTTGCCACAAAATCAGCGAGCGCTTCGACAATATGGGTCTGGGGGGTGATAGGATAGGCCGCGATCACCTGCGGACGGCAGAATTTTACCGCTCCTGCCACCGCGTGGGATCCTTCAGTCATCTGCATCATCTACTTCTCCTCCTGTTTCATGCCGATCGCTTCTTTCGGACACTCTTCCGCACAGAGTCCGCAACCCTTGCAGTAGGTATAGTCGGGGACAAAAAATTCCTCTGCATTTTCACTGATGCAGCCTTCCGGACAAATTGTCCGGCACGTCCCGCACTTCGAACACTTTTCACTGATCGAAGACCGGTTTGAACACGCGCCACGATCCGGTTTTATTGTCACGGGCCTTTCCCGGTCGTGCCCTGCAGCCGATGGCCAATGCCATTATGCATTCCCCCTTGACGGTATTGATATGCCTGTCGGGCGGCTTCGATATTCTTTATCGCCAGTTCTTTCGGGAACCGGTGATTGAGTGCATTCTCCAGCGCGGAGAACTTGATTTCACCGGTTGCGGCAGCAAATGCACCCATCAGAGATGTATTGGTAATGGGCAGTCCCAGCGTTTTGAGCGCGATGGAGGTGGCATCGATGGTGATAAGTTTCACCCCGTCAGGGACTGAATAATTCGGGTGTTTTTTCCGTATTCACGATTACAATACCTCCTTTCTTCACACCCTGGAACACATTCACGTCTTTGATCAGCGTGCTGTCCTGGACAATGATATAATCCGGTTCGTAGACCTGGCTTCGTTTCCGGATGATTTTGTCATCGAACCGGACAAATGCCTGGACCGGTGCCCCCCGTCGCTCGACACCAAATGCCGGGAATGCCTGGGCAAAGGCGCCTCCTTCAAATGCGGCGACGGCAATTAATTCAGCAGCGGTGACAGATCCCTGCCCCCCGCGGCCGTGTATACGTAGTTCTCTCAAGAAAAATCCCCATTATTTTTACATGATTAATCAATATAAATCTACAGATCTACATCAAGCCCGAGAATAGTAGTGCTCCCGCAAAACACGTCGTGGGCGATCCTGACCAGACCCTTTGATGCGCACCATTCGTCGAAAACGGCCACATCCGTCCCAGAAGTCTCTCAACCTCAGGTGCAATTACCGGTGCAAGACTTACCGGCAAGTGCCACGCGGGCATGGGAATTTAGCAGGAGGAGCGCGGCACATTCCATTGCGGCAAACATGGCAACAGACCGCATGCGTTCATCTTCCGGAAGTGAGAATTTCACTCCTGCATGCTGGAAAGCCTCATTTGCGGTGCATCCTCCGCGCATCGATCCGCCGTATCGCGTCCACATCATGTGCGCCGTGCAGGAGACCCGGTGCAAATATGCAGGCATCGAAAGCGCCAACCAGTTTCCCGGAAGTAACAAGCAGGGTGACGGTGTTTGAACTCACATCGGAAACAACTGACATCATTCCCAATCGCATGGCAGACCTCATAGGCAATCCCGATCTTTTCCGGGCTCGACTGGTGGGAATATGCCTTGAAGCGGGGATCGGTAGGAGATCCGCGGTGGAGTCCGGGGATGACAATGGCAGGGATACCGCTCTTTGCCACCTCGTCAAATACCCTGGTCCCTCCGCCGATATGCTGTCCTGCCCCGTCCTGGCTTATGAGCCCCCGGTTTTTCACTTTGGTAATATTGGTGATGGAAGAGATAGTTGTCACCCATCGAATAGCAGAGTGCAATCCCTTCAATTTCATCGAGCGGACATAGTCGCGAGAGATCCTCGATGGAAAACTCTTTTGCAGCCTCCCGCGAGATCTTGAATTTTCCCGATTCTCCGGCAAACCGCATCGCCGTTGTGCCGTGATCGATCCCGATAAACATACCAGTAATCCTATAGCATGGATAACATAATATGTAGTGATGTTTGATGTCGTGACAGGTGGTGCCGGGTTCATCGGCTCGCACCTGGTTGATACCCTCGTTGCACAGGGAAACGAGGTTCTGGTGATCGATTCCCTCTGCGCAGGACGAAAGGAAACGATTAGCACGTCATATTGATTCCTGCAGAGTACGGTTCGTTGAAAAAGGACCTGCTTGATGACGGGTGGCAGGATACTATCGCGGGTGCGGACCGGCTTTTTCATCTTGCAGCAGATCCCGATGTCCGCCAGAGCGCGGTGAATCCCGATCCGACCATGCAGAACAATATCATGGCAACATACCGGGTCCTCGAAGCCATGCGCCTGCATGACAATCCCGGAACTGGTATTTACCTCGACCTCAACGGTCTATGGCGACGCAACCGTCATCCCGACACCGGAGACGTATACTCCTCTTGAACCCATCTCGGTGTACGGGGCGAGCAAGCTTGCCTGCGAGGCGCTGATCTCCGCCTATTGCCACTCGTTTGGTATGAAGGCCTGGATATTCCGGTTTGCAAACATCATCGGTTCGCGAAGTGGTCACGGGGTAATTACCGATTTTATCCGGAAACTTGAAAAAAATCCTGCCGAACTGGAGATCCTCGGTGACGGGAAGCAGACCAAATCCTATCTCGAGGTGCACGAGTGCATAGCGGCGATGCTCTTTGCGGTCGGGCATGCCCGGGGTACGGTCAATACGTTCAATATCGGATCCGAGGACTGGATCGATGTCAAGAGCATTGCGGAGATCGTTACCGAAGAGATGCACCTCCCCGATACAAGATTTACCTTTACCGGTGGCGAGCGTGGGTGGGTGGGAGATGTGCCCGAGGATGCAGCTGGCTGTTGACAGGATCAAAGCGCTCCGGTGGAAGCCCCAACTCGGCTCACGGGAAAGCATCCGCATCGCCGTAAAAGCTATGCTGGCGGAACGACAGCACTGCCATAACAGCGACGTAAAAAAAGATAGTACCCCATCAGTGATTTCCATGAAGTATATTGTTATTCTCGGAGACGGCATGGCGGATGAACCGCTTGTGCAACTGGGAGGTAAGACTCCTCTCGAATATGCAAAAACACCGAATATGGACCGGATGGCACAAAACGGCGCCTGCGGAATGTTCAGGACAATTCCTGACGATTTTGAGGCAGGAAGCGATATTGCCAATATGTCCATCCTTGGCTATGCTCCGGAGAAATACTATACCGGGAGGGGCCCTCTCGAAGCGATGAGCATGGGAATCGAGCTTGATCCAGGATGATATTGCGTACCGCTGCAACCTGGTGACGGTGGAGGACGGTATTATGGTCGATTTCTCTGCCGGTCATATCTCCAGTCCTGAAGGTTCAGCCCTCTTTGCTTCACTGGAACAGGAAATTCCTGAAGTCCTGTTCAGGGCCGGTGTCAGCTACCGGAACCTGCTCGTTGTCCACCACGGGAATGGGTCCTCCTCGACACCCCCCCACGATATCGTGGGAAAGGGGATTGCAGAATATCTGCCAAAGGGAGATGATGCAGACCTGCTCATCAGGTGCATGGAAAAGAGCAGCGGAGGTGTTTGCCGGTCATCCGGTGAATAGTGCACGACGCAGGGCAGGGAAACGTCCTGCAACCGGGATCTGGCCATGGAGTGGAGGACACAGGCCGTCATTTCCCCGGTTTGAAGAGAAGTACGGGAAGAAGGGTGGGATGATCTCGGCTGTCGATCTCCTGAACGGGATTGCCCGGTGTGCCGGTATGGAGATAATCAGGGTCCCCGGAGCTACCGGGTATCTCGATACCGATTATGCAGCAAAAGGACGGTATGCACTTGATGCAATCAGGCACCTTGACTTTCTCTATCTCCATATCGAAGCACCCGACGAAGCCGGACACCTGGGGAGTGTTGAAGAAAAAGTTCGTGCAATCGAGCGGGTGGACAGCGTTGTCGGGATGATCCTCGACGAGTTTGATGGTGTGCTTGCCGTGCTTCCCGATCACCCGACCCCGATCAGTGTCAAGACGCATACACGGGATCCAGTCCCCTTTGTTGTTCTGGGAAAAGGAAAAGATGCGACAGAGCATTTTTCAGAACGGGAAGCCGGGAACGGGAAGTTCGGAACGAAAAATGCCGTGGATTTCCTCAACTTCCTCTTTTCATGAGAAGTGCGGCATCAGTCCCCTGCTTCATCATCATTTCAGTGGGGGTAACTTTCATCATCTGCCGCACCTGACTCGTTCTTTTTCTTTGTCAGAGGATATAGATTTGTCTCTTGGGAGCATGCGGGAAAAACCTTTTACTGCTTCCGGAAATAATCAATGCAGTTAATACCGATGGCGTAGAGGTGTAGTGAGATGAAAAAGAACCTGCTGATGTGGGATGAAACACTCTTCCGCGACCCTGAGGTACTGGAGATTGATTACGTTCCCGAGCAGTTCGAATTCCGGGATGCCCAGATGCGCGAACTGGCCTTCCAGATCCGGCCCGGGCTCCGCGGGGGAAGACCACTCAATACCATCTGTAAAGGACTGCCCGGGACGGGAAAGACCACCAGTATCCGGAAACTCTTTTCCGAGATTGAGGAAACGACAAAAAAACTTGTGCCGGTCTATATCAACTGCCAGATCGACAATACCAAGTTTGCAATAATTTCCCAGATCTACAGGAAACTTGTCGGGCACCTCCCCCCGTCATCCGGCACATCGTTCAAGCAGGTATTTGATGCGGTCGCCCGCATCCTGATAAAAGAGGAGATCGTGCTGCTTGTCGCTCTCGATGATGCGAATTACCTTCTGTATGAAAACGAGATAAACAAGGTGCTCTATACCCTGCTCCGCTCCCACGAGAGTTATGAGGGAACCCGTATCGGTGTGATTGTTATTGTCAGCGATCTTGACGTGGATCTTGCGCGTGCCATCGATGCACGTGTGGCATCGGTTTTCCGGCCTGCCGAGATCTATTTTCCACCCTATGAGAATGCGGAGATCCATGAAATCATGAAAGCGAGGGCAATGCAGGGTCTTTTCCAGGGTGTTCTGAGCGAAGAAATGCTCGATCTTGTCGTTGAGCAGACACTCAAGAGCGGAGACCTCCGGGTGGGAATCGATCTTCTGAAACGGGCAACGCTCACTGCAGAGCGTGCAGCCCGGCGCAGTATCGGAAGGGAGGATATCTGTGGCGCATACGAGGTCTCAAAGTATCTCCACCTGTCCTACACGATAAAAACACTCAAGGATGAGGAACGGCTGATACTCAAATCATTTGCCCAGCGAGCAGCAAAGGAACATGAGATGAATGCCGGGGAGGTATACAAGTCAGATCAAGGAATCGTTGTCTATCGGCTATACCCGGTTCTATGAAATTATTAAAAAGATGGATGCGATGCGACTGATAAACCTGGAGTATCGTGACGGGAAAGGGAAGAACACGGATTATTACCCTCCGGTATGACCCGGCAAAGGTCCTTGAATACCTCGGGTAACGCCGGATCAGTTTGAAAAATATTATCTGTTCCCAAACCCTCTTTTATGATGCAGGGGTTTTTGTAGATGCTGAGTGTTAACGAACTGGCACTGGAGATATTTGAGAATTTAGCCGAAATTCCCGAGGAATTCAACTGTTCCTATCATGAACTGGACAATGGAGCACGCATCGTTGACTGTGGTGTGAGTACCCGTGGCGGCTATGCAGCCGGCAGGGCTTTTACCGAGATCTGCATGGGCGGTCTGGGAGAGGTCAACTTCCGCATGGGGCATATCAAGGAATTTCCCATGCCGTTTATCGATGTCATGACAGACTTCCCGTCCATAGCCTGTCTTGGTGCCCAGAAAGCCGGGTGGACCGTCAAGGTTGGAAATTATTTTGCGATGGGAAGCGGTCCGGCACGGGCACTCTCCCTCAAGCCAAAACACACGTTTGAGGTGATCGAATACGAAGACGACTACGACTGTGCCGTGATCTGTCTGGAGAGCGACCACCTCCCGAATGCAGAGGTCATGAAGAAGATTGCGGAGGAATGTCATATCGATGTGGCCAATGTCTGTGCAGTTGTTGCCCCGACCTCCTCCATTGTCGGTTCGATCCAGGTATCCGGACGCTGTGTCGAGACTGCGATCTACAAGCTCAACGAGCTCGGGTTTGACACCAGAAAAATCATCGCCGCCATGGGAACTGCTCCCATTCCCGCCGGTCAGGGGGGCAAAACTCGCCATGGGGGTGACAAACGACGCCACCATCTATCACGGAAGGATCAACCTCACGATGAAGGCACCGGAGATCAAGGACTATCTCGAGAAGATCCCGAGCAACAAGTCCAAGGGATACGGCAAGCCTTTCAATGATATCTTCAAGGAAGCAAATTACGACTTCTACCAGATCGATACTTCACTCTTCTCTCCCGCAGAGGTTGTCATCAACGAGCTGACCACAGGGGATGTATATCATGTCGGTGCAGTTAATACTGATGTAACGCTGAAGTCATTCGGGCTGATCAAATAATTTTTTTGCAGATCCGGGAAGCGGGTGTTTATCGATCGGGAATTTTATTTTACCAATTTTCCCCGGCCGCCTGTATTAAAACCGTGTTGGGGGGTGGATGCGGATAATGACATTCGAATCCATCCCCCTTCTCTTTTCCCCGGTAAAACAGATCTCCCTTTAAAAATCAGGGGGTCCATGCCTGGGAAAATTGGTTATGATGTTCCTATCAGGACACTGTGACTGAATCCTGTTCCCGGTGTCGAAATCGAAGGGTTATAAATTTACGGGTTCTATATTCTGTTATTCCGGGCACATCCCATGCGATCGAGAATCCTGATGTGCCCGACGAATAAGGAGGTACCATGGAACTGAAAGGCAGCAGGACGGAAAAAAATCTCCTCGCGTCTTTTGCAGGAGAATCGCAGGCACGCACGCGGTACACTTTCTTTGCAGGCGCCGCCAAAAAAGAGGGTTTAGAACAGATATCCGCGATCTTTGCCGAAACCTCTGAGAACGAAAAGGAGCATGCAAAACTTTTTTTCATGCACCTGAAGGGTGGCGACGCAGAAATTACTGCCTCGTACCAGGCAGGGATCATCGGGACTACTGCCAGGAACCTGAAGGCGGCAGCCGATGGAGAAAAATTTGAATGGGGGACACTGTACCCGGGATTTGGAGATGTTGCAGATGAAGAAGGATTTCCCGAGGTTGCCCATACATTCCGGCAGGTTTCAAAGGTGGAGGCCTATCATGAACGGAGGTACCGGAAACTGCTTGATGCTTTAGAACGGGGCGAGACATTCGACAGGAAAATGTCCGGAGCACTGGAAATGCAGGAACTGCGGGTATGTTCATGAAAGTACGCAGGCTCCCCTGAAGTGTCCCGTGTGCAGTCACCCAAAAGCATATTTTGAGTTATTTTGTGAGAATTACTGATACGGCTGAAGAAGATTAACCTGGAGAAAGGTATCCGGGTCAATTCAGGATGTGCAGGTATTGATACGTTTTCCCGGGAAGGAACTCCTTCATCCGGTTTTCCCCTTCAGGGAGGTTCACGAAGAAATAGTAATAGAGTATCCCTCGGGAATATATCACAAAAATGGATTTTGATCAAGTTCTGTTGTTTACATCATACCCGGTTTCCAGAGTCCGATAGCATTGCCTTCGGTGTCCAGGATAATTGCAGTATCACCGACAGATTTGATCTCCATCTTTGGCATGACTATCTTACCGCCAAGTTTCTCTACCTTCGCAAGATCTTGTCGACATTTTCGACCATAACGTAATGGCAGAAGAGCGAGCCTGCGGGGCATCTGCCGTTTGTACATCCCGCCCATATTCAGGGTTTTTTCTTGTGGCTCACCCGTGATTATATCCTGGTACTCCATGGTTTTCATCATCTCAGGGTTCACCGCAGTCTTTGTCGGCTCGATTTTCCATCCGAATCAGGAATGGTAGAATTTCTTTGCACGCCCAACATTGTCAGCGGGCACCTCGAAATATGCAATGTTTGCCATGACGGCTGATGAATCAGTATGGAATATATGATTTTTGATAGGGGCAATTTTACCGTCAATATGATTGGCAGGATAGTTCAAAAATGGCTACCGTATTTGCAATGAATCGTTGTCGAGGGTATTATCTTCACCCCGCACACCACGTCTTGTATATTACTGGTGCGACATAGTATCTGATCAGGAGCCCGCTTCAGGCATGATCGTTATCGGTATCGACCCCGGACTTGCGCGAATGGGGTATGGTGTTCTTGAGGTTACCCGTGGGGAGATCCGTGCTGTTTGTTATGGATGCCTTGAAACATCCGGCAAGGATCTTCGTGCTTCAGAAACGGATGGTGAAAACTCTATACTGAGGTCGGGACACTCTTTGAGAAATACCCGCCAGCGTCATCTCTCTCTCGAAAAATTATTCTTTACCAGGAACATCACTTCAGCCATGGGGGTGAGTGAGGTACGCGGGAGTCATTCTTCTTGCTGCCGAACAGCGGAATATTCCCGTCACAGAATACACTCCAAACCAGGTCAAACAGGCGATTACCGGATCGGGACGGGCCGACAAACGTCAGATGCAGGAGATGATTAAACGCCTGCTCCGGCTTGAAGGAAATTCCAACTCCGGATGATGCAGCTGATGCCCTTTCGATTGCCTTATGTCATATCCACATCATGAGATAATCTGAACATGATTACCATTATCCATTAAGAGAATGGTGATAACCAAGTGAAGTCATATCATGAGAATACAATGATCGCACATCTCCACGGTGAACCGGTTCTGGCGGGTGACAGCTGGGTAGTGATCGATGTCAGGGGCATCGGGTACCAGGTGTATGTTACCCAGCCCGCTCTCCAGGCTGCTGGCGCACACAAAGGAACCTGTCAGACTCTTCACGCACATGTCAGTCCGCGAGGATGCGATCACCCTGTTTGGTTTCATGCACCAGAGCGAACTGGAGATGTTCAGGATACTGATCGGGGTTTCAGGGATCGGACCTCAGACTGCCCTCAACCTTCTCTCCCAGATCGGGATTGAAGAGTTCGCGATGGCGATTCTGAACGAAGATGAAAAAGCTCTGACCCGTATCTCCGGTATCGGAGCCAAAAGTGCAAAACGGCTGATCCTTGAACTCCGGGACAAGATGAAAAAAGTCAGCCAGACGATAGTTTCAGGATATACCGGCAGGGCTGTCCCTGCAGTTCACGATGCAGTAAGTGCACTGGTCTCGCTCGGGTTTGCAGAAAAAGAGTCCCGGGATGCTGTCAACGATGCAGCTCTTGCGCTGAAATCCCCTACCGTTCAGGATCTCATCAAGGCCGCACTCGTAAAAATGAAGGACAGGTAAAAGGACCATGACCGAGAGGATTATCTCACCGGAACCGCTCACGGAGGAAGGGGATGATCTGACCATCCGGCCGGCGCGTCTGGACGAATTTGTCGGGCAGGTGCAGGTAAAAGATGCCCTGAAGATCGCCATCGAGGCAGCACAAAAACGCGGTGAACCTCTCGATCACATCCTGTTCTCCGGGCCTCCGGGACTTGGCAAGACGACGCTTGCCCATATCATCGCCCATGAAATGGGTGCTGATATCCGTGCGACAACCGGCCCGGTACTGGAAAAGCCCGGGGATATTGCCGCCCTCCTCACCCCGCTGAAAAGGGGCGACATCCTGTTTATTGACGAAATCCATCGGATAAACCCGGTGGTCGAAGAAGTCTTGTATCCGGCGATGGAGGATTTTTTCATCGATGTGATGATCGGTGAAGGCCCGAGCGCACGCTCGATCAAGCTGAATCTCGAACAGTTTACCCTTATCGGGGCAACCACAAAACAAGGGCTTTTGAGCGCCCCGTTCAGGGACCGCTTCGGTATTATCTCCCGGCTCGACCTGTATGCACCTGGCGATCTGGTGAGGATCGTTATACGGAGTGCCTCCATCCTGAAGATACCGATAACTGCCTGATGGAGCAGAGGAGATCGCAAAGACGGAGCAGGGGAACACCGCGGATTGTCAACCGGCTGCTGCGGAGGGTGAGGGATTATGCCGTGGTCAAAGGGGACGGGACCATAACGCGGGAGATTACCTCACGTGCGCTTTCCATGATGCAGATCGATGACCTCGGACTGGACGAACTGGACCGGAGAATACTCTCGGTCATTGCCAGGGATTTTGACGGCGGTCCTGTCGGTGCAAAGACTATTGCTATCTCGGTCGGGGAAGAGGTGCGGACCATCGAGGATGTGTATGAACCCTACCTGATCCAGATCGGGTTTCTCAAACGCACACCGCAGGGAAGGGAGGTTACACCGGCAGCAAAGAAGCATCTCAATAATCCGCAGAAGACCCTGGTGTAATTTCTCCAGTACGATATTCGTCCTTTTTGTATCCCGGCACGGTTAAAATCCGAGCATGTATCCATACCGGGAATATACCTCTTTAACAAGCTCTCCCGTTTTCGGGTTCCCCCAGTCATGCATCCATTCCGAGACAAGAGACTCCACGGTGATCGGAATGACTCCTGCCTGGATCATCCTTTTGATCCCGTACCTGTGAGCGTCATGAGTGGAGTCTCCTGCAGCATCCATCAGCCCTACACCTCGTATCCCTCCTTCACCGCATGGAGAGCAGTATAGGTAAAGCACATGCTTGTCCACAGGCCGGAGATGACCATTTTCTTTCTCACGGCATTCTTTGCTGCGACCCATGTTCTCTCGTCTTCAAAAGCATCGAAACTCAATACCTTGCGGGAAAAAACCTCCTGACCCGGGAAGAGCCGGGCAATCTCCTGCATAAACTCCCCGTTACCTGCCGGGTTGATCGCTGACAGAATTACAGGAATATTGAGAATACTGGCAGCTTTTGCCGCGCAGTATGCGGCATTCCTGATGATCGTCTTATCTCCGGATGCCACACCCTTGAACATCGAAGACTGGTAATCTACCAGCACCAGGCAGCTGTTCTTATCGGTCAGCAACTCCAGGTTCCCTTTTGGTGAATGTTCCATTGAATTTCCTCCTTTATACCAGGAGGTTCTGTTTCGGGAATTGTATTAAAAATGTGCTATAGTACCATACTCTCCGGCGTTTTCACCATTCTACCCAGAATCCTTTATACTCCCCGGTTGCCTCGCCCGTGGTTACCGTCAGATCTTCAACATGGATAACCGGCTCTTCCAAAGCCCGGACCATCCTCACAAAATCTTCCAGAGACGCACGGGAACTCTCCGCGACCATCATTACCGAGCCATTCGGCATATTCCTTACGAACCCGTGAACTCCGGTCATGTGGGCACACCCTGCAACAAAGTGCCGATATCCAACGCCCTGGACTATACCACTGGCAATAGCGGTTACCCGCTCCATAATAAGGACGTGGGAACTGATAGTTTTAAATGTTGCTTTATTACTTTTCTCCTGGTCTCGTTCCGGGACTCCTGCACTGTTGTGCCGGAGTTCTCGATCGAAAAGACCCGGCCTCTGCGGGGCAAAAGATTTTCAGAGAGTTACGTCAGTGAACCATAAAAAAAGGTGGTCTTCATCCTCTATGCCAAGATTAATCTTGTTGAGGGAACAGGATAAAAAGCGATGAATTCCCGCTCGTTCCTGATATTTGGAATTATCCTCGTAGTCCTGCTCATCGGAGTCCCTCTCTTCCTCCGCTTTGAGGCACAATCGGTATCGGGCAGCCCTGTTCAGCTTTCGGGTGTGGAAGTGCGCTCATACCAGGGAAACGATCTGTCGTCCATCAACGATTTTCATGAAAATTCAATCGCAGGTCCACAGCATATCAATGAATCTGATTACCGGCTCACGATAACCGGACTAACCACGACAACGCGTGTCCTGACCTACCCGGAGATTCTTGCCGGCCACCAGCACTATACAAAGGTCGTTACGCTGAACTGTGTTGAAGGCTGGTCGGTGAAACTCCTCTGGGAGGGGGTGCTGGTCCGCGACCTTATCGGGGAATCTGGTATCGATCCCCGTGCAAACACCATCGTTTTTACCGCTCATGATACCTACACAACCTCATTTCCTCTCTCCTATATCATGAACAACGATATTCTCATGGCATATAAGATGAACAATGTCACCCTTCCGGCCGAACGGGGATACCCCTTTGAGCTGGTTGCAGAGGATAAATGGGGATACAAGTGGATAAAATGGATCGAGAAGATCGAACTTACCGACAACCCGAGTTACCGGGGTTACTGGGAACAACGGGGGTATTCGAACTCCGGCGATCTGAATGGAAGTTACTTTATGTTTTGACCGGACACAATTCACTTTTAAGGTTGTGATACCCGAAAGCCGCCGACCGGATACTCCTGCAATATATTCACAGGATTTTGCACGTACGGTAACCGATAAATCAACAACCAAACAGATTTCCCAATACAAAAAACCGGAGACATTCACGTGATGAAACCGTTTTTGCTCAAGGGGATGTGCATCGTTGTACTTGGCGTGCTGATTTCAGGTTGCATTACAGTCGAACCGGGTCCCGCAACAACGACGACAACGATGCCTGTCACAATCTCAACGGAAAATCCTGACACAGCGGATTGCATGTTAACTCCCTGCCATGGATTTGATCTCACCTGTGGGCCGGAAATCCCGGAGGTCTGTACAACAGTGTACCAGCTCGGAGACAAGTGCCGCCGGTTTGGTACGGTGCACCAGTGACAGCGACGGGACCTGCCAGATGGTCACTACGCAGGAATTTACCCCTTGTATCGCTTGTGTCCGGACATGCTTGAACCTTTCAGGAAATGATCCTTCGAAGTCTTTTGCCTGCGAGGAGACGTGTTGAGTTTCCTGTATCTTGGGAAGGATGTATTGGATTTTGAGAACAAGGTGCCTCGAGGTATCCCGGTCCTGGACAGCGTTATCACATCATACCGACGGTACTATCCTGCGGTGAAAAACAGGTATGTAAGCCGGCACCGGTCGGAAGAGTTCCCTAGGGACCTCCTCTTTTTTTCCGGGAAATCAGGAATGGGAGCAGCATTACAACTGCAAGGATCCCCATAAACTGAATGAAAAAATAACAGGAGTGCCTCTCGTCCGGTATCGTAGAACCTCAGATCGACAGACATGGTCTGGTTCCACTGGATCAGGGTGGTGTTATCCGAAAACCGGGTTACATTTGCCCCGGGGCTGATCCCGGCCAGAAGCGGATTCTGCACCGCAAATTCCTGCGGGAGGGTAATATTGACATGGTAGGGATTCCTAAAGGATACCTGCAGGTGATTGTCCTGAAGCGGAGAGACGTATGATACGGTATAATTACCCCGTTCAAATGTCAGGGTTATAATATTGCTGGTGAACGAGGGTTTGGTTGTATTGAACCGGCATGGCGAACAATTCCCGGAGAGCTGGATCTCCCCAGCGGTAAGGGGTACCGGTTCACCGAACATGCCGGAATCGACAAACTCGTACTGTGTGGCATCTGCGATCTCTATCGAGGCACGGTACGCAGTCCCGTTGGGGAAGATCATATAATCTGCGGAGAGTGCACCCGCAGGTGAGACTGTGATAAGTGTCACTATAAGTGCAGTGCAGCAAGCAATGATGGCAGATCTGCGTCGATCTCTGTCGGAGGTTCGCATTGTTTTATCACCGTATCCGGGTCCTTGAGCAGATGCCCGGTCACGACACAGACAATCAGCTCATCCCGGTCAATCTTACCCTCTTCTACCAGTTTTCGAATTCCTGCAACGGATGCAGCCGATGCCGGTTCAACACCGATGCCTTCCATGCGGGCCAGGTCCCGCTGCATCTTCAGGATCTCCGCATCGGTAACCGATTCGGCAAGACCGCCGGTCATCCGGATGGCTGTGAGAGCTTTCTCAGCATTCACCGGTGCTCCGATCCTGATTGCGGTCGCCACAGTTTCGGGATGCAGTTCCGGAATCACCTCCGGAAGGTTTTCGCGGATCGCACGTACAACGGGACTCGATCCTTCTGCCTGGATGCCGGTCATCATGGGCAAATGGTCCATCATGCCCAGTTCCTGGAGTTCAAGGAATCCTTTGTACACTGCCGATATATTTCCTGCGTTGCCAACAGGCAGTACAAACCGGTCCGGGATCTCACCGAGCTGGTCCAGAGCTTCGAATCCGATGGTTTTCTGCCCTTCAAGCCGGAAGGGATTTATGGAATTCAACAGGTACAGCCCATGAGATAAACAGAGATCGTGAACCATCTCGAGAGCACGATCAAAGTTTCCGCGGATGGAGATCACCCTGGCACCATGCATGAGCGCCTGTGCTACTTTGCCGACCGCAACTTTTCCGGCAGGGAGAAGAACAACTGCCGGGATCCCGGCTTTTGCAGCGTAGACCGCAAGGCTTGCCGAGGTGTTCCCTGTACTTGCGCAGGCGACACTCTTTTTTCCCAGCTGGAGCGCCATAGAGACTCCCACGGTCATGCCACGGTCCTTGAATGAACCGGAGGGGTTCATGCCCTCGTGCTTTGCATACAGGTGCTTTAATCCCATCTCCCCGCCAAGCCGTTCCAGGTGGTAAAGAGGGGTTCCACCCTCCTGCAGGGTGACGGGTTCAATGCTTACCGGAAGCAGCTCCCGGTATCGCCAGACCGAGAGTGGCCGCTTCTCCCACATCGCTTTGGTTACAGCAATTTCGTCGAGTTGATACTTCACGGCAAGAAGGTGGCCGCATTTTCTGCAATTATAGATTATCTCGTCAGCGGGATAGGTGGCTCCACAGTTGACGCACACGAGATGGTACATGGAAGAGTATTGGTCTGCCGGATACATATAGGCGTGCGGTTTCAGCATAAACCAGGTTCAGGCAACAGGTTATTTCCGTCGTTTAGACTGCAATCAGCAATTCAACCTGAACCCTCTTTTTTGCCAAGAAGCAGGTGATAGAGATCATCCCGGAAGTCCTTTCCTACCGGGAAGGCATTTCGTGTTCTCTCAACGTCACCGGGATCAATTTCGGAAAAGAGAAGTTGCTCTGCCTCATGTGCCCGGCTGATAATTACTCCGTGAGGATCTGCAGTGATCGATGTACCGGAATACGTATCAACCGGTGTCTTTCCGGTAGCATTCACCCCGACAATATACATCTGGTTTTCCGCGGCCCGTGCAGCGACAAACAGCTCCCAGTATCCGTATCCGGCTTTGCGGCCATGCCGAAGGGACAATAACCGCCTGGACCCCCTTTATGGGCATAGACCCTGAACAGGGCCGGGAATCTGAGATCATAGCAGATCGCAATACCGCACTTCAGTCGAACCCAGGGAAAAAATACCCGGTTCAGTTCCCGGAATAAACATATTCCTCTTCACTGCGACGGGGAGAACAGGTGAATCTTTGCGTACGATGCAAGAACCCTCCCGTCTTTGCCTATCGCCAGGGCTGTATTCCTCGGGAAAGGGCTGGATTGTTCCCTGAATGATCCCAGAATAGCGATTGAGTAGTCTTTTGCATACTCCCGGAGTGTTGTGACGATGCTTCCATCGAAGGTCTGTATATTTTTTTGGGATCGCGGATCCCAGCCGGTTGCAAATTGTTCGGGAAAACAGATCAGGTGTGCTCCGCAGTCGGAAGCATGCCGGACGAACAATTCTGCATGAGCAAGTGATTTTTCCGGATCTTCCCAGAAACTCATGCACTGTGCACTGCACACTCTGACCGTATTAGCGTCATCAGGGCCGGGACATTCGGTATCAGTCATAGATATTCCCACAATTCATAACCAATCTTTTTAGATTATTTTTTTTCAGTTTTTGACGGAAATTTCCTGTTATCCCCCGGCAAGGATTGGAAAGGCGAGCCTGATGCCGTTGATAACAAACTGAACTGCGATCGCGATAAGCAGCATTCCCAGGAGACGATTGATCGCACGGTACTCCCGTTGTCCGATCTTTTTTATGATATAATCGGAATTCATCATCATGGCATAGGTAATCGCGATGGATATGATGATAGAGAAAAATACAACGCCAATGGCAACAGGAGTAATGGTAATCGCTTCGTTCATCAGTACAATCGTTGTCGTGATTGCACCCGGTCCCGCAATCATCGGAATGGCGAGAGGCATGATGGCCACGTCCTCCACATCCCGTGATTCGTATTTCTCCGTTGCGGTAAGTTTTGTTCGGGAGGTTTTTGCGTAGACCATTTCCATGCCGATGCCAAAAAGGAGTATTCCTCCGGCAATCCTGAAGGCCTCAAGGGTGATGCCGAAGAGCTGGAGAATCCACGTTCCCAGAACGGCGACAGAGAGCAGGATAATAAGGGCGAACCTGCAGGCATCTTTTGCTATAGCCTCACGGGCAGGACGGTCCATCGTGGTCGTAAAGGAAACGTAAATGAGAGTCGCACCGAGAGGGTTGATAATAATGATGACAGATGACAGCGATAACAGAACAAAACTGAGGACATCGCCCGCCATTAAGCATAGTGCAGTCTCGAAGGGTAATAGAGATTATGGTCGTGGGCTGATGTGACAGAAAAAGGGAAATTAATATTCGTAGATGACGGATTCATCAATCCGTGCATAGGTGACCAGTTCGTTGTCTGGGAAGTGTATTCCGATTTCGCGGGTTGCACTCTGGGGCGAGTCGGAACCATGAATAACATTACGGCCAATATCGATCCCGAAGTCGCCCCGGATCGTACCGGGAGCGGCTTCCTGTGGGTTGGTTGCCCCAATCAGGGAACGGGCAATGCTAACCACATTCCTGCCTTCCCAGACCATGAGAAAACAGGGGCCACTCATGATGTAACTTTTAAGGGATGGGAAAAAGGGTTTTGCAAGATGTTCCCGGTACTGTTCGGTTACCCGCATTTCGGGGAGTTTCTCAATCCGTGCGGCAACCAGTTTCAATCCTTTTTTCTCGAACCGGGAAACAATCCCGCCGACAAGACCGCGTTGAACCCCATCTGGTTTGATCATCACAAAGGTGCGGTCCAAAGGGTCTCACTCCTTGCTTGCAGACTTTTTCCCTGCAGCAGTCCACGGTAACCGCCGGGGGACCCGCCCGAGATTGTGATTGTTCTCGCACTTCGTGCCACAGAAGTAAAAGATTGTTCCATCTTTTCTTACATGCATTTTACCGGTTCCAGGTTCGATCTGAACTCCGCAGAAACTGCAGGGATGTTGTTCTACCATCTTCATCACCGTCTTGACATTTTCTTGGCTTCACGTTCTGTTTCAAGGAGCATGACAATATCTCCTTCGCGGATTGGACCAACCGTGTTGCGGGTGATAATCCGTCCCTTGTTGTTGCCCTCGAGGATTCGGCACTTCACCTGCATTGCCTCACCGTGCATGCCGGTTGAGCCGACAACCTCGATCACTTCGGCTGGCGTTGCATCGTCTGCCATGGTCCAATCCTCAGGCCTTCAGCGCGGTAAGCTGCCTGGTAAGATCTTCAATCGTTTCTTTTGCCTTGCCGGGCTTTACAATTGCAGCAGCGGCCGAGCCGACGTCAAGACCACTGGCAGCCCCGATATCATTCTGCTTGTTGATGAAGATATACGGTATCTTTCTTCTCGTCACAGAGTGGGCCAAGGTGCATTACGATCTCTTCAGGTTCCACGTCCGCACCAATCAGCACAAGCTGGGCGATGCTGCGCTCGATGGCTTTTGTTGCCTCGTTGGATCCTTTCTTGATCTTACCTGTATCCCGTGCAACTTCAAGGGCTTCGAGAGCCTTGTTCTGGAGCTCTTCCGGAGCCTCTGTTTTTACGTAACCTTTTGCCATAACTCACCTCATTCAGGAGTAGAATGCTCCTTCATTACTCATCAGTCAGCAATGATGTAGCCATATCATTTCATCAGGAGCGGAAATAAAGGTTTGTGAAGAACTGGCCGGAGACCAGAAAATAAGCATCGTTTATTGACAGAATTATCAGGTGCATTCCGTTACAAAAGTCGATAAATTTGGGTTCCCCGGGCAGAATAAATTTCTTCCAGGCCAGATGAGGGGAATATGTACCTTATACCGTTCACGTTCGGCATCACCGACGTACAGCAGTGTGGCATGGTATTTTTTCATGAGACTCACGGTTGTTTCCGGGTCTTCGTAGATTGACTTGTATATCAGCGAGCCGTGTACTGAACCATCCCGTGTCATCGCTCCGCCACATAAACTCATGGAAGGGCATACCGATTATCCCCGGTATGCCGGTAAACGATGAGATCCGCGAGTAGTAGGTATAGTCACCCCCTTCTGCCTCCACAATGATCTCGTTACCGGTAAGGGACCGAAGGAATGCAACCGCCGCAGCATCCCCCGGGTGGGAATCATTCAGGTACGCCAGCCCGTCAAGGGTCCCTGATCCATAATTCTGATTGACCGGGATGACAAACGGGAGGATAAAGAGTATGCCGACTATGATAACCACGATACCAGCCGTTTGCCTCGCTGAAAGATGCGGGATCCATCTGCGTTGCGGACAACCATTTACCCGCCATGGCAAATGAGGCAGTGCCAAGCATGATCCATGCGGGAAGGTAGGTTTTGAATACGGTATTCATCCGGAAGTAGGTGTCTCCCATGTTATCTTTCAGGTAAAACAGTTCACAGAAGATGAGAATCCCAAGTCCGAAAAATGCAAGCACCCCGGGAAAGTCGGTATCTGTCCGGGCGATAATCCGTGCGGCCAGGTATCCAGCCGGGATTACGACGATTGCCGCTGCAATATACCCGGTCAGGACAAAGGGCAGAGCTATGAGGAGCAGGTAGGGTCGCCGGGCGATATCCTTTCGGAGAAACAGGAAAATAATCCCGATAAACAATCCGTTGACCAACAGGAATTCAACCGGGTTTGAAGGAGCCTGCACGATACCCGATCCCACCGGTATGCGTCTGGAGCTGGAGGTAAAATGGCAGGTAACTCAGAATTGAGATGACAGGAACTGCGATCAGGAAGATAAGAGAAGTGTCCTTATGGGAGGTATTCCAGGTCCTTCGCACAATGAGGGCGGCAACAAGGACCGTAAGAGGGGCATATATCAAAACATCCCAGGTGTTGATCAGCGGCATGGATCCAAGACTGACTGCCGTAAAGACTCCCAGGAGACATTTATCCCGTATTCCAAGAGACTCCCATCTCTCGTATGCGAAAAGGAGTAAGAAGATCAGGAAGATCTGGTTGAACAGGGAAATAACATGGGCATGAACGTCGCCCCAAAGGAACGAGAAGAGCGGGTATTCATTGATGGTATTGGAAATGGTCCTGGTACTATCCCACAGTATTGTGCCCCATGCTTTTCCCTGAATAATCTGGAAAAAAAACGAGGGGTTCGGAATCACCAGAACAAGGAGCGGAAGCCAGCGATGGCGGTCGAGAACGAGTGTCCCGATGGCATACATGGATACTGCTGCCATGCCAAAAATCGTCGGGAGCGCGAGGTTGAATACAATGGGTGAGGGTACTCCGGTAACGATTCCAAGGCACCCGAACATCCAGTACCCCAGGTAATAATACACATTCAGGGATCCCCCGGCAAACCATGGATCCAGCGGAGGAACTAACCGGATTTCTCATAACCGAGGCAAGAAAAGCGTGATCCATGAATTTTTCTGCGTACGATATGGTTGGATTGACAAAACGCACATCCAGCATGAGGAAAAAACAGATGAGGAAGAGGGTCTCCCAACGCCATGCTGATTTCAGCTCATCCAGGGAATAGTGTCGGAAATAAAGATGGTATCCGAGGAGCATGATGAAGGGGAGAAGGGCGAGCTGGACGGGGATACTGCACCAGGCCGCAATACCAGGAAACCAGGGTGAATGCCAGGAGCGAGGCCGGGAAGGCGACCGGGAAGGCAAATTCGCCAAACGTCTTTTTCAACGACGGGATATAACGAAAGTCTGCAGCAGGGTGATGACGACAAGCCAGCTGGCGACAGAAAAAATCTGCTGTTCAACGGTCAGACTCTTTTCCTCCATCCAGTTTTGTGTTCAGTGCTGATTTGATACTCGGGATTACCCAGTCGCCAAAGAAGTAGACAGATACTATACCTCCGCCAAGGGTGACAAGGTTCTTGATCAGGTGATCGATTATCGGTACCAGGACAGCGATATCCAGGGGTACTCCAAACAGTAAAAATGTCGCAGTGAGTGCCGGTTCGTAGGTTCCGATACCTCCCGGAGTTATTGGAACTGCTTTGACAAGATTACCGATAACGATTGCAAGAGCAACGACGGCAAAGGGGATTTGTTGCTGGAACATTATTATTACTGCGACACAGACAAAAATGTCGAGGAGCCAGATGATTATCGAAGTAGATCCCAGAATGATTATTGAACGTATGGATAATGCTGCCCGTTTAATCTCATGAAGCATGGTCAGCAGGATCTGAATGTACCGGTTTTTCGAGGAATATTTCCCGAAACAGAGTAAAATCCCGAAAAATATCACTCCGGCCACGAGAGGGAGTACAACAAGAGTATAGACCCAGGGGGGAGCGTCCAGAACAAAGAACAGGGATATCGCACCGAGCAATGCCACGGTAATAATATCAAAAACACGTTCTACCACAAGAGAGGAGACTCCCTCTGAGTATGTCGTA
Source organism: uncultured Methanoregulaceae archaeon (assembly GCA_963721245.1). Taxonomy (GTDB): domain Archaea; phylum Halobacteriota; class Methanomicrobia; order Methanomicrobiales; family Methanospirillaceae; genus Methanoregula. Next base: position 295,772 of record CAVRIL010000007.1, read on the forward strand.
GAATATTCATGTTTCAGGATGAATACCCGTACGAAATCTCCCAGACGTGCGGGAATAATGATATTTGCAGTCTGGCTGACAAAGACACATGCCGTTGATACAACGACCGATACCTGGTAATTGAGGCTCTGCAGTATCAAGTGGTAACGCCACCCCCGCAGCCACCATGCGAAAAGGCAGATCACTATTCCGAAAAACAGATATTCCGGGGTTGTATGCTGGATTGCTATAAGGATCTTATCCCAAACGCTGATACAGCATATAGGCAATGATACCGGCAGCAATGATGGTGGGGATGACAATTGCGCTAATTTTTCGAAACATGTATCTGCCACCACAATCTCAGGATCGATGATCCCATCTCAAAAATATCGTTTATTTTTACCGTTGTCCCTTTCCCCGCTCTCCACCGGACGGGAAATTCCCGTACGCTGCATCCATTCCGCTGAGCCCGGATAAGGAGTTCCGTGTCCCAGAACCAGTGATTTGAGTGTATGGCAGGAAGCAGGGAGAGGATATGTTTTTTATTAAATGCCTTAAATCCGCACTGGTGGTCGAATAACCTGCTTCCCAGAAACAACCTGACAAGAAAATTATAGGAGCGGCTCGCAATCTCACGACCACCTGTACGCTCGATGTCGCTCCCCGGTATGAGGCGGGATCCGGTTGCGATATCGGCCCCCTCACGGATTGCACGTACAAGCTCGGGGAGATGGCGCATGTCAGTGGCGAGATCAACGTCGTAATAACATACAATTTCCCCCTTCGACTCAGCAATTGCCCGGTTGAGTGCCTTACCCCTTCCCAGGCGTTCATCGCTATGAAGAAGACGAATCCGGGCATCCTGTTCTGCAAATCCCCTCACAAGATCGGCACTTCCGTCAGTACTGCCATCTTCTGCAACGATCAGTTCAAAATTTTCGGTTATCCGGGACAGGCTTGCGATAGATTCCGGGGATAGCAGTCTCAAGTGAACGTCTGTCATTGAAAACGGGTATAATTGCAGTCACATCGGGAGTGCGTCATGTGGACTCCCGCTTTCTGATGCATTCCGCCACATCAGATCCCGCACGAATTGATCCCTCCATGCTTCTCTCGGGATAATTTGAGAGGGAGAACATTCCTGCCATAAAGAGTCCCTGCTGTTCATAGGATGGGATGAGCGAGCGATACCCTGTTGTATATACCGGTCCTGCCCAGGGATCGATTGCCATCTTATGCCAGTGGATCTCATCCCTTGCCAGGGAAAACCGGGAACAGAAATCACTCAGCATCCGCTCGTCAAGATTCGGGGGGACAGTCCCGGAAAAATAGGAGGCAAGGTATACGATATGTTCACCATACCTGTCGACCGGAATAAAATTTGTATGAGCAATTACTGCCCCATAGGGGGCAGGATCTTTCATGTTCAGCCAGTAAATGCCCCTTGTTACGTCACGTTCGATTGCGAGAGCCATGCATGCCGCTCCCTGATAGGGAATAGCGGGGAGTGCCGGGCCGCCTATCCTTTCGAGCTCCTGCGGCGGAATAGTGGAAATAACTGCATCGTACCGGGTGCCGTTTATTTCCCATGCCCCATTCCGAAGAGAAAGAGATGAAACGGGAGATTGTTTCCGGATTCTTCCTCCTTTTGCTGCAATAGATAGATCGAGAGCGTCAATAATCTGGTGAAATCCTCCTTTCATGTATCCAAGACGTTCTCCGGACATCCCACGGTCAGACCGGATGGCGATCCTGCTGAATAACCAGGCTGCAGAAACATCTGTTCTCCGATCCCCGAATTTGCTCTTCAGAAGTGGTTCAAAAAATGACGAATAAATATTTTTTCCAAGATGTTCAATGATATACTGATCGGCTGGAATGTCGTCAAGCTGAACGAGATCTGTTTTTTTTGCTTTAAGGGTGAGCAGGCCAAGTTTCATTTTATCGAGCAGGGACAGTTCCGGATAGGATAGGATCTGAAGAGGAGTGCTCAATGGATAGATCCTGTTTCCTGCAAAATATCCGGTAGTACCTGTTCTCCATTCAAGGTCTCCTGAAAGTCCCAGTTCATCGATCAAGGCAAAGAGACTGGTATCCCGGGAAAAACAATGATGATAGTACTTCTCTATCCAGTAATTGTTCACGTTATATGATGAAAGGCAACCTCCGAGGTAAGGCATTTTCTCGAACAGGTCCACCTCATGACCGGATACGAGTTTTCGTGCAGCAACAAGTCCTGTCAACCCCCCCCCGATGATCCCAATCTTCATAATAGGTATTCTATAGTATTTTCAGGGCGAAATGAAAAAGGCTCCGGATAATTACCATATTTTGCTTTGCACCCTCGTAGGAACTATAAGAAAGTTTTTGTATTGTCGAAATCAACCGTTATACCAGCAAAAATCACTAAAAGAACAAAAGAATGTAATTATCCTAGAGCCCATTGGATGGTGTCACCAGATGCGCGTATTTTTCATTGGTTTTGGTCAAGCGGGCGGCAAGATTGTCGATATGTTTATCGAGCAGGACAGAAAGCTCGGAACAACCAGTTTCAGGGGAATTGCCGTCAACACAGCGCGAACGGACCTGATGGGTTTAAAAAATATTGAGATGAAGGACAGGATCCTCATAGGGCAGACCATGCTCAAGGGTCATGGTGTCGGTACCGATAATGTCACCGGTGCACGTGTCACTGCAGATGAAATAGACAGCATCATCAGTGCGATTGATACCCGGGGTACTCATGATGTTGATGCGTTTGTTATTGTTGCAGGTCTTGGAGGAGGCACCGGATCCGGCGGTTCTCCAGTACTTGCACGACATCTTAAACGAATTTACCGCGAGCCGGTCTACGCACTCGGAATAATTCCCGCTCCCGAGGAAGGACGCCTGTATTCCTACAACGCGGCCCGGAGCCTGACAACTCTGGTAAATGAGTGCGATAACACGTTTATTTTTGATAACAGTGCCTGGAAAAACGAGGGAGAAAGCGTAAAAAGCGCCTTCCAGCGCCTGAACAATGAAGTTGTCCGGAGGTTCGGTGTGCTGTTCCGGGCTGGCGAGGTCAGCAAGATGGGCGTTGGTGAGATGGTGGTCGATTCGAGTGAAATCATCAACACCCTCCGAGGTGGTGGTATCACTTCCGTAGGATACGCGATCAGCGAAGTGATGAGCCGGCAGACAAAGAAGAAAAGGGGACTAATCCGGGGTCTGAAGGATAAATTCGGCGGTAAACGTGAAGCAAATGAGGAGGTGCTTCTTGGCGAGGATAAGACTGCAAAGATCGTTTCCCTTGTCCGCAGGGCAATGCTCGGCAGGCTCACCCTTCCCTGCGATTACTCTACTGCAGAACGGGCCCTTGTGCTCCTTGCGGGGCCACCGGATGAAATGGATCGTAAAGGTGTTGAAAAAGCGAAGAGCTGGGTTGAGGAGAACATTGCCGGTGTAGAGGTACGGGGTGGTGACTACCCGGTAAACAGCGAGTATGTTGCAGCGGTAGTGATGCTGGCGACTGTCGGAAATGCGCCCAGGATCAAAGAGCTTCTCGATATCGCAAAAGAAACAAAGGAAGATGTCATAAAATCCAAGGAGAAAAAATCGACTATGTTTGAAGAGGGCATAGATCCTTTATTCGAATGAGGTTTATCATGAAGGGATTAATGAAATGGAGTATTCTTATAGTATTTCTCGTTGTGTGCATTCAGGCCGTGTCTGCAATTTCAGTATCATCAATATCGATTGATCCTTCAGGCTCCCTGACCCCCACTACTCCGGTAACGGTGTCATTCAAGATTGAGAATTCCGGAGTTTTTGCTTCGGACAACGAGCTCCAGCTGTTCACCGATCTCGAGAAGCCTAAATGGACCTATACCATTATTGTAAACGGTGTTGAGAATCTGCGGCCTGTCATGGGAGGACGAACCCTGACCATAAGCGGATTTGAGCTCAATTATAAGACAAATGATGAGGTATCGGTCAGGGTTACCCTGGAGGGGGCTGCTCCCGCAGTAACGTCGACGAGCAATAAAACCCTGATCCGGGTCACGGAATATGATTCGAATGGAAGAGCACTGACCAGCACGCAGGTTGAAAAAACGGCGCTGGTTATCAATACCGGTCAAGTTGCTACGACCATTTCCTCCGGTGAAGCAGCCCTTCAGGTTTACCGGGAGCATATCGATGAGAAGGCTGCACTGGGTATCGACACCTCTGCTGCAGAGGTAGAATACAATGATGCCAGTCAGAAACTGGCCTCAGCACGTTCACGACCATCCAATGAATACTCCGGTGCCCTGCAGGATCTCAGTGATGCAACAACGGCCATAGCCGACGGAGAAAAGGCTCTTGACAAGGCGTGGGCAGAAAGTGAAGTTGCATCCGCACAGGTACCCATCAGCAATGTAGATGCTATAATAGGCTGGTTTAAAGGCAACTCAAGCACGGCAAATGATAATCAGCTGCCTGCAATTGTCGCCAAACGCGAAGTTGCAGTGAGTTACCTGTCAGATGCAAATGATAATATCGCAAGCGGTAATTTTGCCCAGGCCCGGGTCAAGGCTCAGGATGCATATTCAAAGGGAAACGAATCCTACACAGATGCTCTCGTACGCCAGAAACAGCTTTCATCGGGATTTTCTCTCCCCCTGCCGAATATCGGAGGAAGTTTATTTATAATCCTGGGTATTGTAGCAGTTATCCTGATTGTGGTGGGTGTTGTTATCTACCGGAAACGCTCCCAATGGGATGAACTTGGTTAATTCTGAAGTCTAACCATCTTTTCGTTTTTTTATCTGGAATCCCATAAGAAATATGAACAACTTTTGTCGGGGTACATTCCCGGAGAATTGTGAAATTGTGTAGAATTAACCTGTCAGGAACATTTTTAAAAGAAACCTTCTTGCTCATTAATTTTCAGCTGAAAAATGTGATTGTCTGTCTTCAATAAGAATGCTCCAGTACGAAATTTTCATGTTCTTCCTGGTCCTAACGGTATTGCTGAGAGAAAGAGGGCAGACTGCTCACGAAAATGAAAAGTGATCATTATTCAAATAGATGGTCTCGGTTTCAGTCCGTTTACAAGGATTTCTGTTGAGAGAATCCTTGTATGAACAATCGAAAGAAAAAACGGACGCAATAATCTCAAAAGGCTATTCTGAAGCTCCGGGTGTATCAATCACTGCTTTTTTTCGCAACCAGGTAATCCCCCGAAATATGATTTCGTCAGAACATGAACCGAGAAATTGTGAAATACCAGGAAAAACGAAAATGCGGATCTCGCCCCCTCTGGGGCCGCCTTTCTTGTGCGAAGGCGTTTGCAGTCCTTCTCTTTCAAAAAAAACATACTCGAGCTCTAATCCTTTCTTACTTTAATGATGGGGAGTATTTTCTTCATTAGTTCACGCTGCTTTCGCTGGAGTAAAAACATCGATGTTGATACTTCCCATCCTTCCATCCCTGTGGAAATAATAATCGATCAACCTGTCTGCGTTGTCATAATACGAAAACCAGTACCCCAGTTTGTAGGTCTTTTTGTCATATCCCTCTATAGTCGGGTAGCTTGCTGCATCATGGAGAATGATGACGCCGGGATTATCCTGTGTGAGAGTAGGTTCATCAACAATATCGCCATAAAATTTTATTTTATTCCAGCGATCCCCGCGGTAATACCAGGGAAGCGGCCAGTAATTCTTTGATGCAACTACGACACGGTCGGATGCATCGATAAGCTGCATGACGTAACGCAGATCTTCGGAGTTCTGTACCTGGACTATAGGTTCATTGATATCGGCAGGGATGAAGGCAACATGCCATGTCATGACAGCAAGAAACAGACATCCGATGATCGCAAATACCATCTTCTGCCAGTTCAGCTTATAGACCGCTACAAAGCACATCGGGAGCAGCTGCGGGATGATGAGCCATGGCACTTTTTCCCCGACAAATGCATAGAAGAGCATAACCAGAATCATCCAGTAAACGCAGAAACTGAAGAACAGATCGGATTTTGTGTACCCCTGCTCCTGATTTTTCAATTGATGGAGGCTGATAGCTGCGAGTTCGGCGGTGGGAACTGCAGTTATTCGATATTTAATACGGTTTTTCAAACGCCTGATGAACAATGACGGATCGAGTCCTTTACGAAGGAGTTGAAGGGTTCCGATGATCGCAAGGATGAAGATTGGCACCTCATAGAGCACATAAAATGGAATATAGAAGTACAGGGGTCCTCCCAGCCGCTGCTGGTTATGCATCGCAACCCAGTGCTCAACAGCCTTATACCAGCCGGTCGTGTTTAATGCAAAATTCTGACCGATAAGGGTATCAAAATGAGAACCGAATGCCGAATACAGGACACTCATGATCACAAGGACAATGAATGCACCGAGAATGCAGTCATACTTCCAATCAGGAGGCAGGGTGAATTTCCGACGCCAGACACCGTAGATAAAAAATGATGCGAAGATGAGAAGGATGACCGGCATCTCCTCCTTACAGCTCGAGTGCACCCCCTACTGCTATTGCTGCAACGACAGCGTATCGTGTCTGTCCGTACTCGAAATAGTACAGGATGGCTACGACAAGAAGGAGGGTGAAAAAAAGCATGAAGATATCATGGCGAAGGAAACGGGAGAAATAAACCATTTCCGGAGACAGTGCAAGGAGAAGTGCGGCGATTAGTGTCTGGTTTTTATCGATATACCCGATGCGGTAGATACAATACACGAGTGGGATAATCAGGGTTCCGAAGAGTGCAGGAAGCAGGCGGGCGGAGAGATCCGAATCGCCAAAAAGGGCAAACATTCCGGCGGTCACGTAATAGAGAAAAGGTCCGTGATAACTTGGGTCATACGCCCATGCCCCGGTAGTCAGTAATTCGTAGGAAAACCAGGCATGAATCGCTTCATCATGGTGCAGCAACTTGAGATCCAGATGCCAGAACCGGATGAGGAGCGCTGTCAGGAAAATTAAAAGAAAAATTCTTTCAAAGGTAAAAAAATGCCTGATTTTCCGGGAAAAATCAGCGGCCTGTTGCACGCCGCACCTTTAACTCTCTAATACAATTTCAATACCGATATCTTTTGGCACCTGGATGCGCATGAGCTGACGAAGTGCCCGTTCATCAGCATCAATATCAATGAGTCGTTTGTGAACACGCATCTGCCAGCGGTCCCACGTTGCTGTTCCTTCCCCATCCGGGCTTTTGCGGATCGGGACAACGAGTCGTTTGGTCGGAAGCGGTATCGGACCGGCCAGATTTACGCCTGTGCGTTCTGCAATCTCGCGGATTCTGTCACAGACCATCTCAACTTTATCGAAATCAGTTCCTGTCAGGCGAATTCTGGCTTTCTGCATGGTATTCACCCCAAAAAATTTATCTCATTTGTTTTGGCTGGATAGCAGATGCACATCCCGGCTGCAATCGTTGAACCCATATCACGGACGGCAAATCTGCCGAGCTGGGGGAGTTCTTTTACGTTCTCGATGACCATCGGTTTTGTCGGCTTGATTACGACAATTGCTGCATCACCGGTCTTCAGGAAGGTCGGATTTTCCTCTTTGGTCTGACCTGAGCGCGGATCAAGTTTCTTTTTGAGTTCCACGAATGTGCACGCCGTCTGTGTCGTGTGGCAGTGGAAAACCGGCGTATATCCTACGGTCAGTGCACTCGGGTGCTGGAGCACGACAATCTGCGCGGTGAACTCATCTGCAACGGTCGGTGGTGCATCTGCCGGACCACAGACATCGCCACGGCGGATATCTCCCTTCCCGATACCACGGACGTTGAAACCGACGTTATCGCCCGGTACTGCCTGGGGGATCTCTTCGTGGTGCATCTCAATGGATTTGATTTCACCATCCTTGTTTGCCGGCATGAAGGAGACCTTCATTCCCTTCTTCATGATTCCGGTTTCAACACGGCCGACAGGCACCGTACCAATACCGCTGATGCTGTATACATCCTGAATGGGGAGCCGGAGGGGTTTGTCAGTTGGTTTGTCAGGTGATTTGAATGTGTCGAGGGCCGGGATGAGAGCCAGCCCTTTGTACCATGGCATATCCGGGCTGTTTACCTTGATATTCTGGCCGCCCAGTGCGCTGATGGGTATGAAAAGAGTCTCGTCGGGTTTGTAACCGACCATTTTGATGAGATCTGAAAGGTCTTTCTTGACTTCATTGAACCGTTTCTCATCAAATTTTACTGCGTCCATCTTGTTGATGGCAATAATAATCTGGGAAATCCCGAGGGTCCGGGCAAGGAATACATGTTCCTTTGTCTGCTCCATGACTCCATCAGGAGCTGCAACAACAAGAATTGCAGCATCGGCCTGAGAGGCACCGGTGATCATGTTCTTGACAAAGTCTCTGTGGCCAGGACAGTCCACGACCGTGAAATAGAACTTCGGGGTATCAAATCGCTTGTGAGCGATATCAATCGTGATACCTCGTTCGCGTTCTTCCTTCAGGTTGTCCATAACCCAGGCGAATTCAAAGGTTGCCTTTCCCTTTGACTCGGCCTCCTTCCGGTAACCTTCGATGATGTGTGCAGGTACTGCACCGGTTTCGAACATCATTCGTCCAACGGTGGTAGACTTACCGTGGTCGATGTGTCCGATAACAGCCAGATTCATATGGGGCTTTTCAGATGCCATGTTGTTTCTCCAAATGTTGTTGGGACTGTCCGCTTACAGTCAGTTTATGCGAGTATTACATATATGAGACCCATCTATATAAATTATTTCGATTTTGTAAAAGTCTGTTTTTCCGATGAAAATTTCCACCGACACTATCATATCAGATGATTGAATATCTTCTCAGGATGAAGACATTACCATTTAAGAGGGATGAAAAAAAGAACCGGGTCACCGTGACGTGTAAAGACGGTGAAATTTCTGTGTACAGCCATTGTGCGTATTGCAGGCATTGCAAGGGAATCTGGGTTGGAAAACGGCTTGTACCATCACCTCAGGCACAGGCACTCTCCGATCTCAGAAAAGGCACAACGGGTGATGACACGCTGATGAATGCCGCGATGATGTTCAATACTCTCATCAGGGATGGATTATCACTGGAATGTGGTGATGACGAAAACCAGGGTTTTTTACGACGGTGAAGAGTTACATTAATGGATGTCGGAACCGGTTTTTTACTACAGATTACAGACCATCCCAATAGAGATTCAAGGGGTTGTCAATTCAGAATTTAATCTCGATCGGTGAAGCCAGGGGATCAGTTTTTCCTGTTTTTGCTTCAATTTCACGTAAGATTTCATGGCGGAACTTTTCGAACTCGATATCATCGAGTCTGTTCAGAGAGCAGTCTCCCGCTCCATGCACGGCGGTATACCCAGGTAACGATCTTTTCAATAACATAGATAACGAGTTCTTCATCCTCTACTGTCAGGAGTTCTCGTCCAATCCTGGGATGTCTGCCCCTACGGCCCCCGACAAGGATGAGGAAGTGGCTGTCGTCTGCTTTGAGGAGATCAAAGGGACATGACCGGATGCAGACCCCACACTGGACACACTTTGCCTGATCAAGAACAGAAACACCGCGTTTAATGATGATAGCTTTTTCTTTGCAGTATTCTGCACATGTTCCGCACCCGGTGCAGAGCCCCGGGGTCCTCACAGGGCGGATTCGCCCGATAATCCCAATCTCATTAAGCATTGGACTTGTACAGCCATTGGGACAACCTGACAGGGCTATCCTCATTTTGACCGGCATTTCTTTGCCGAACAATTTCTGATCAATTTTTTTGGCGAGTCCGATTGTATCGATATTGGCAAATTTGCATCGTTCTATGCCCGGACAGGCAATAATGTTGACAACTTCATCCCTTTCTGAGCCAATCGGCGTCCCGTTCTTTTCCAGGGCGTTTTCAATTTTTTTCAGATATTGGGGATTGACGTGAGGAATTTCAATCGTCTGGCGTGTCGTGAAGTGAATCAGGCCCGACCCGTATTTTTTTGCTATAGAGGCAATCCCCCGTACCTGGGTGACTGAAACATTACCTGCCGCAGCCCGTACCCGGACTGTGCAAAAGTCCGGGTTCCGTTCCGTTATCACTCCCCCTTTCATATGGACGCCAAGATTCGTACGCATTAACCAGTTATGAGAGGAATTTGTTTATTAAAGATGATGGTATGGGGCAATAATGTCAGATGAGTGCCAGAGCAAGTATCACGCAGGCCCGGGTGATCTCATTTGAGGCACCAACCACATCTCCGTTAACTCCGCCAAACAATCGTTTGGAAACAATAAGAAGAATAACAGGACAGACCACCATCATACAGGCAGCCCCGGTAAGTTTTAAGGGGGATACGGGAAGAAGGACAAGAGGTAGACAGAATGCCAGGGCGATCAACGGGAAGAACGGCTGAGAATAGCGGTGAAGAAAACTATGCATCCCTTCCCTGAATGGTGTGCCGTACGCCGTGAGAAACGCCATGGAATATTTTGCACAGACATCGCCGATAATTATGACATATATGATCGCCGGCGATGGTGCCACCAGACCTGCAAACAACAGCAGGGAAACGGCAATTCCGGCCGCAACACCTCCTGCTCCCACCATACGATCGGTAAGAGCACCAATTCTTTTTTCCCTGTCACCATGGGCCATCAGACCATCCCCGAGATCGAGCAGGCCGTCAAAATGATGGGCTCCGGAAATCAGGAGAAAAAGGGCAATTGCGATTGCAGCAGCGATTGTCCTGTCTGAAATAAAATAAACAGGAAGTGCAACAAGACCTCCAATAATGTAACCGGCGCACGGATAGAGGTAGGAACGACGGGCAAAACACCGGAGATCCTGCGATTTGCCGAGCGGGAGTATCGTCGTGAACTGGAGCAGTGAGATAAAAGCCTTCATACACATTCGCTATAGAGTCGTGAGGTACATCCTGCAATCAGTCCCGCGACAGCATCATCGAGAAATGGCCCGAGTTTTGCTAAAATTCCGGGCTTCTTCTGATCATACCTGGTGAACTCAAACCGGGCATAGGTTCCCCCGATGCACTCAGCGATCGCCATACCCAGTATTTCATCACTCAACAGGAAGACCGGGTCGTCTGCAATTTCAGAATTTTCCCGTTTGGTATACAGCTCGTCTTCAAGTAATATCGCCCCAAGCAACAGAGAGGATACATTGGGATCTGTCAGATATTTTTTTATTTTACGTTTGATTTCGGTGGCTGCCTGATCTTCCGGCATTCCATGGGAGACATACAAACCCATTGCTGCTGTAACAATATCATCAAGCGTGATACCCTTATCGAGCAGTCGTTGTTCTATTTCAAACATGTAATTAGGTGTTCTTGTACTGGGACTATTATATCATTGTTAAATTTTTTTTCACGTAACCGATATCTTCAAACTTTGATAAAGAGTATTCTCCTACATTGATTGGCATGGGATTCCTCTCGAAAAAACCAGATATTACCTTCAAGAACCCGCTTTTCTGCAGCATTCTGGGAAATACCCTCTTGTCAACTGTAACGGGCGTTTCAGGTGCAGGTGCCACTCCGGAACAGACGCTTCTCACTCCGGTCCTTGATGCAGAGCTGATCACCCGGGGAGCTATTACGAGTCATCCTGTACGACCAGATACTCCGACAGGTTGCCCGACACCTGCCTCGATCACACGGGCAATGATGGAGCTCTGCGATTTGCAGGCATTATTTATTAATGCCGGTCTTCGGCACCTCCCGACTGTTCCCTGTTTCGATGTCTATGGCAACATAGGGGAAGATCCACGGATGAGGGATGCGGTTCCCCGTGCAGAAGAGTCTCATGCAGAAAGGGGAAGTAATCGGGAAATTTCTTTCAAAGAGCAGTGACATGCTCGTTCTGGGAGAATGTGTTCCCGGAGGAACTACTACTGCCCTGTGCGTATTGAGGGCACTTGGGTACAAAGCCTCAGTGAGCAGCAGTTTTGTCACCAATCCGGTATCTGTAAAAGAAGAAATCTGTCGTCAGGTGATGGCGAGAATCAAAAAAGATCAGGTAACCTCACCACTCGATATTATCCGGTATGCCGGGGACCCCATGATGCCTGTCGCAATGGGTATTGCTAAGACCTATTCCGGCGAACTTATTCTCGCCGGGGGTACCCAGATGCTTGCGGTCAGTGCACTTCTCAGGGAGGTGGGGACGATCGCTCCCGTATGTTGTCACAACCTCATACGTGAGAGATGATCCGTCAGCAAACGTCCGGCACATCGCTGGACAGATCGGTGTTGATATTATCTTTGTTGATCCGGGTTTTGGCGATATCGGTCATGCCGGACTTGCACGATACTGTATCGGTGAGGTAAAGGAAGGGATGGGTGCAGGTGGAGCGATGTTTCTTGCCTGTCTTCTTGGACATTCGCGGGATGAGATTAGAAAAACCATCCTGACTGCGGTAAGTGCTTACAGTTAAACAGTCTTTATAGGATTTCAGGACAAAATATTCAGAGTGATGCGCCCCATTTACGTGGTCAACAATTTCGGGCAGTTCAATCACCTTATTCACCGGGCACTTCGGGACATGGACATAGATACCGTCGATGATTCCCAACACAACTCCTCCCGGGAAAGTGCTGGATGAATGCAGGGGGGTCATTCTTGGAGGCGGGCCATCGATTGAACGTGCAGGGAACAGCAGCCGGTATCTTGATCTTGGACTGCCCGTTCTGGGAATATGTCTCGGGCTTCATATCATCGCATCAAAATTCGGAGGTATTGTTCACCAGGGTCTCCGAGGAGGATATGGACCAATTGAGGTTGAAATCTGCGAACACGATGATATTCTTTCAGGGTATCCGGACACGATCAATGTCTGGTCTTCCCATGCCGATGAAGTTTTAAAAATACCCGAAGGGTTTACCTGTCTTGCATATTCAGCAATCTGCACTGCAGAAGCAATCGCCCGTCACAGAAAAACATCATCTATGGGCTCCAGTGGCATCCTGAAGTCAGTCATACGTTTGAGGGAAAACGGATTTTTGAAAATTTTAACAGGATATCCCTGGATTGCATGTAAATTAATTTCCGTGAGAATGAATCCTCAAATCTCTGAATTCTTTCACCCTTTTATTTGGAATTTTCTTCCGATCTTTTTACCACATTTTGTCCTTTTATATAATCTTATATAGTGAAACAGAAAATACGTGGTTATGATGAACCAGTGGATAAAAACCAGTATGGTTTTGCTGGTATTCGCATCACTTTTTCTCGTCGGGCCTGTAACTGCGGCTCTCAATACGATAACAACAGGTGCAATTGTATTTATTGGTGAGGATGGACTGGATATTACCAGTGCAATGGGTGGGGATACCCGGATCGGCTGGTGGGCTTCCGGAGCCTGCGATTGCAACAAGCTCTCCCGATTATACTATTACCGTATCAAACTCCTGCAAGTTTCTATGTCTCCCCAACAGAATTTTTATCCCACACGGGTCCATGGTACCGCCTTAACGCATCAGGGAATGCAGATGGGACAGCATTTACCGTGGTAGATCCACGTCTTGTACTCAAAGTTGAAGACACGACGGTTGGTGTTGATGTAACTGACAAATGGGTACCAACAGGCGATTCCAGTCCGTTTCCGGATAGAGACAAACCTCGTTTCGATCTCCCAGAGACCGGGCGTATCATCAACTCCCATAACGATAAAAGTTCAGTCACCTGAGCGGGGCAGTGTATACCTCCCTTGTCAATAGTGCAGGGATAAGTACATCGACGGTTGACATTCCTGTTACATCCTCCCCCTATTTCACAGATTCAATCTGGGATACCGGCAGGGTTGCTATCTACCCGACGGGGACCTATACCGTCTGGGCCGAATGTAATGTAAATTTCATGAAAGACCGGTATGGTGTAGGTCGGAAAAACCATTACCAGTCAGGTCGGTCTGCTCAATCAGGACCTGAATCCGCTTTATAATCCCACTACTCTGACAACAAATCCCACTACTCTTCCAACCACAGTTCCGACCACAATATCAACGACTGTTACACAAACCACCTCGATTCCCTCGACACCTGCCACAACAGTAACGACAGTTCCACCCCCCGTCACAACCCCTGCACCCACACAGACACAGGCACCGGGTTTTGAGGGGATTCTGGCGGGAGCAGGGATAATTTCCGGACTGGTTCTGTATCTCAGGAAAAGATAATCTGTTTTTTTTGTGCAATCCTTTGAAACCAGAATCATCAGCCTGTTTTATACTTTGTTCAACATCCTCGCCTGTCAGGCAGAGCCGCCGTTGAAATTCCCGGGAAAATTCTCTAGGATAATATTTGGGAATACAACTCCCGTGTGTCTTTTAGTCTTAAATCCGGATGTACCGGAATTCCGGAATAATACGCTCTTTCTCTCTCACTTTCACAACCTTTTATTACCTCAATTTCCCATTCCGTGTATGAACATTATTACCACCGTGATTAAATCCCGGCACAGTGTGCGGAAATTCAAGACTGATACTGTGGATGACCTGTCAATACGGGATGCAGTAGAATGTGCAGCCCGGGCACCCACGGCCAGGAATATACAACCCTGGCTGTTCGGCGTCATCAGGAACAAAGAGATGCTTAAAAAAATTGCTGAACTGACAGATAATGGGAAATTTATCGCCCTGTCGCCGCTCTGTTTCTCGATCTTCGGGGAGAAAAATGAAAAATATTACCTTGAAGACTGTTGTGCAGCCACAGAAAATCTCATCATAGCGCTCCAGGCGTATGGAATTACCTCATGCTGGGTGGCCGGGGAGAAGAAGCCGTATGCAGAAGGGATAAGGAATCTTTTGGGGGTCCCTGAAAAATACACACTGGTTTCCCTGGTAGCTGCAGGATGGCCTGCCGAAATTGCAATGACAACAAAAAAAGAAATGAAAAATATCATTTTTTATGATGAGTTTAAACCGGAATAATTTTTTAACGTTCTCATTTCCGCAGTCCTCCATCACGGTAAAAGTTTTTTGGTTCCTGTTAATTTTTTCCGGGAAATACCAACAGGAAAAATCGCTGGAACTCATTCCCCGATTGAGGGGAATCTCGTAATTATTAAGCATCAGGGACGTCACATCATTAACTATGAAGACCGTGATTCTGCAGGTTGCCCTCGATGTGGTTGAACTAAAAAGGGCACTACAGATCGCACAGGAATCTCTTGAAGGCGGTGCTGACTGGATTGAGGTGGGAACACCGCTCATCAAAAGTGAGGGGATGCAGGCCGTCCGGTCGATACGGGAACATTTTCCGGA
Organism: uncultured Methanoregulaceae archaeon; assembly: GCA_963721245.1. GTDB lineage: Archaea > Halobacteriota > Methanomicrobia > Methanomicrobiales > Methanospirillaceae > Methanoregula. The sequence continues at coordinate 311,004 of CAVRIL010000007.1, forward strand.
TTCGGTGATTGTTGCGGATATGAAGGTAGCTGATACCGGAACAATGGAAGTGGAGATGGCAGCAAAAGCAGGAGCAAACATCGTTTGTGTCCTTGCAGAGGCGGACGACTCGGTCATAGCTGAGGCCGATCCGGGCTGCCCGTTTGTACGGGATCCGGTTAATGGCCGACCTGATCAATGCCAGAGATCCAGTCAGCCGGGCCATGGAACTGGAAGGGATGGGTGTTGATATCATTTGTGCTCATGCCGGCATTGATCAGCAAATGACAGGCAAAGACTCACTCGGGCTTCTTTCGTTACTGGTGGCCCGAACACATATTCCTCTCGCAATTGCCGGGGGAATCGACGCACAGGCCGCCGGGGAGGCGGTGCGTATTGGTGCGGATATTATAATTGTTGGTGGCAGGATAACCCGGTCAGCGGATGTCACCGCCTCAACTCATGAGATCCGTTCAGAAATGAATAATCCCTCATGCCAGGCGGTAGAAAAAAAATCCCAGGACGAAGAAATTCGCGCTCTTCTCAGAGAAGTATCAGCACCTAATGTATCGGATGCGATGCACCGTAAGGGGGCAATGTCGGGCATCGTTTCGATTTGCGGAACGGTGAAGATGGTGGGAAGAGCGGTAACTGTACAGACATTTGCCGGGGATTGGGCAAAACCCGTGGAAGCGATCGATGTCGCCCGGAGCAATGAGGTAATCGTTATTAATAACGACGGTGCAACTCACATAGCTCCCTGGGGAGAGCTTGCTACACTCAGTTGCGTAAAAAAAGGAATTGCCCGGCGTCGTTATTGACGGCGCAGTCCGGGATGTGGATGATATCAGGGCTATGAAATATCCCATTTTTGCGAAATCAGTTGTACCGAATGCGGGAGAGCCCAAAGGTTTCGGGGAGATAAATGCTGAAATCCAGTGCGGAGGCCAGACCGTTCGTCCCGGGGACTGGATCACAGGAGATGAAAGTGGCGTAGTCGTCATTCCCGCGGAAAGGGCATATGAAATTGCCCGGAGGGCATGGGAGATTCGGAAAACCGAAGAGAGGATCCGTGAAGAGATCATGAGGGGGAGCACCCTTTCTGAGGTGTCAGAACTGATAAAATGGGAAAAAAAGTGAACCCGGCTCAATGAAAAACTGAGCGTTCAAGCAGGGTTGCACCCGATGTCTTGATCTTTTTTATTGCCTCCTCAATCTGATCAACACGAAGAATGAGCACTGCACCCTCTTTTCCCGAATATGCATAGGAATATTCAATATTGACACCGGCATCTCCCAGGATCTTTGCCACTTCATAGAGACCGCCCGGCTGGTCTTTCATCTTCACAGCGATTACATCCGTGAAAGCGACGTTGAATCCAAGAGAAAACAGTTTATCGTGCGCTTTTTCCGGGTGGTCTACAAGTGCCCTGACAACACCAAACCCGTTTGCTTCGGCGATACTGAAGGCCAGGATATTGATCTTTTCCTCACCCAGGGCATGTGCTATGGCTGCAAGCCTGCCTGGTCGGTTTTCAGAAAAAATCGAAATCTGCCTGATTACATACTTTTGCGTATCCATTTACAACGACCTCTTGTCGATAACTCTTTTCGCTTTCCCTTCAAATCTCGGTAAGGATCCCGGTTCAACAAGTTCAACATTAACATTTACGTTCAATGCATTCCTGAGCCTGTGTTCAACTTTCTGCCGCACCTGCATAAGATCATTGATCTTGTCACTGAAGGATTCCTTGTTCAGTTCAACCCGTACAAGCATATCATCAAGAGCCCCTCTTCGTTCAACAACGATCTGGAAATGCTGACCGACCTCGGGAATTGCCATCAGTGCATACTCAATCTGGGAGGGGAATACGTTGATGCCCCGTATGATTAACATATCATCAACCCTGCCCTGAATTCTCTGGACCCGCGGATGTGTTCTGCCGCAGGCACAGACCTCTTCATCCACAGTCGTGATGTCCCCTATACGGTAGCGGATCATCGGGAGTGCTTCTTTCTGGAGCATGGTAATGGTAAGTTCACCTCTCTCCCCGGGTTCGAGAGACTCCCCGGTTTTGGGATCAATAATTTCCACGAGTGCAAGATCTGACCAGATATGGAATCCTTTCTGCTCTACACATTCGGTGAACATGGGTCCGGAAAGTTCACTGGTGCCGTAGATATCGTATGCTTTTATTCCCAGCCAGTCCTGAATACGGGTGCGCATGCGATCTGTCCACGGTTCGGCGCCCAGAATTCCCGTGCGAAGTTTTGTATCCTTCCTGATATCGACGCCCATCTTTTCTGCAACTTCTCCGATATGCAGAAGATATGAGGGCGTGCACGCAATAGCCGTAGCACCCAGATCCTGCATCAGTTCAATCTGTCGTTCGGTATTTCCGACGCTGGTTGGAAGCACGGTAGCCCCGATCCGTTCTGCCCCGTAATGCATCCCAAGTCCACCGGTAAACAGACCGTACCCGTAACTGACCTGTATGACATCTCCCCTGCCAAGTCCGATGGAGGTCAGGGCCCGGGCAAGAGAGGTTGTCCATGCATTCAGATCATTCTGGGTATACCCGACAACGGTAGGTTTGCCCGTGGTCCCTGATGAGACATGATAGCGGACCAGTTCTTCCTGAGGTGAGGTAAAAATTTTGTCCGGGTAATTGTCCCTCAAATCGCGCTTGAACATGAACGGGAGTTTTTTCACGTCAGCCAATTCCTGGATATCGTCCGGGTGCACCTTCTGTTCCTTCATCCTGTCATGGTAAAATGGAGAAAAACTGTATAACCTGTACACAAGGCTTTTTAACAGTCTGTACTGCATTTTCTGGAGATCGTCCCTTGGCATCTCCTCAATTCTCGGATCCCAGCTCATCATTATACTGCCTCTCTTCGATCAATCACTCTTTTAGCCTTGCCCTCAAACCTGGGGAGAGAGCCAGGCTCAACGAGTTTGACGGTTGTCCTGAGTTCGAGAGCGTCCCGGAGTTCTTTGACGACCTTTTTCTGGAGTCGTGCAAGATCGGCGAGTTCGCCACTGAAATATTCCCGGTTGATCTCGACCTCGACGGTCATCTCGTCCAGATGGTTAACTCTGTCAATATATACCATAAACTGATTGCCGACCTCGGGTATCTGCAGGAGCACGTGTTCTATCTGCGACGGAAATACATTGATGCCACGGATTACCAGCATATCGTCACTTCTCCCGGTAATCCTGGCAATTTTCTGCCCCCGTCTGCACAGGCAGCCATCCTCCATGAGCCAGGTGACATCACCAGTTCCGGTACCGTAATAATGGCATTGCTTCCTTGACCAGCGGGGTAACCACCATTTCGCCCCGTTCGCCATCTGCAACAAGTTCCCCTGTTTTCGGATCAATGATTTCGACAAAAAAACAGTCATGCCAGATATGAAGGCCGTCACGTTCAGGGCATTCAAACGCAACTCCCGGGCCGAATAATTCACTCAACCCATATGAATCATAAGCCGTAAGGCCAAGTCGTTTTTCCAGCATGTGTCGCACACTTTCGGACCAGGGCTCGGCACCAAAAATACCTGTCTTAAGACTCTCAAGAGGCGCATTCATTTCTTCCGCAACTTCTGAAAGATGCATAGCATAACTGGGGGTACAATGGATTGTCGTCACGCCAAAATCCTTAATCATTTCTATCTGGCGCTTTGTATTTCCCGGTTGCACTGGGAATTACGGTCATTCCGATTTTTTCCGCCCCGTAATGAAATCCAAGCCCCCCGGTGAACATACCATAATTCACCATATTCTGGAAGATATCATTTTCGCCCACACCAATCATGGTCATGTTCCGGGCTATGAGATCTGACCACGTGTCGAGATCCTTCCGGGTATATCCGACAACCGTCGGCTTTCCGGTCGTTCCCGAAGTTGTATGGATCCTGACAATCTTTTTTAAGGGTACTGCAAGGAAGCCAAATGGATACCCTCCCCGGAGATCCTGCTTTCTGGTGAACGGAATTTTCCTGATATCGTCAAGTGTTTTGATTGATGCTGGTTTTATCCCGGCACCGGAGAGAAGTTTCCGGTAAAAATCAACCTTCTGTACCTGACTGAGTGTCTTTTTCAGGAGTTTGAGTTGAAGTTCCTTCAGTGCATCTGGTTTCAATGTCTCTGTCTTCTTGTCCCAGAACATGGATCGCCCCTGTTACGCTATTGTATGACAGAAAATATATGGCGTCTGTTACCGTTTAAACTCACCGAAAAAGAGAACCGTTCTGGATACCAGTATTCTGGAATAAACGAACCGGACAGGAAGCTGTCCGAGGGCTTAAAACGATGAATTAATCAATGAAAATGCCAGATTAATTCATCAGAACGAATTACTCATTTTTCGGAGCAGATAGTGACAGATTATCCCTGGTTATCGGTAAGCGGGTTTGGCACGCATATAAAATCCACGCAAAAAAAATTAATTATCCAGAAAAAAAATACCATCGAGGAATATCCGCTTGATTCGATTAAAAACCTGCTCGTTATTGGTGGTCACACCATCAGTTCATCCACCATCTCGAATCTGGTAAAAAACGGTACATACATTACTTTTTTTGAACCTGATGGTACTCCGGTGGGAGTTATCCGGCCATTCGGGGACAGAAGTGCCTCAGATATCCATCGGATCCAGCAGGCCATACCACGACACCGGTATGCAATCGCCGTTTCCCAGGCCTCGATAAAATCCCGTCTCTTTGCAATCGGACGTATTCAGGAATTGCAGAACTCGCATCTGTTCTATGAGGGTGAACAGTCTTTTCTCCAGAGCTCGCTGGAAGAGCTGGAGTACCTGATAAAACTGGATGAAATACGACGGCTGCACCGGTTGACATCCGATATGTATTATGAGATTATGTCAAGGAGTATCCCCCCGGATTTTGGATACAGGCGACGAACACTGCGGCCCCAGATGGATCCCGTTAATGCGATGCTCTCCTTTGGCTATGCGATGTTATTCGGGAATTGTTGTGCATCCGTTATCGGAGTCCGTCTTGATCCTGACACAGGACTGATGCATGAAGGGAAGGGAAGTCTTATCCTGGATCTGACAGAACCGCTGAAAGCAGATATGATTGACCGGGTGGTATTTCAGATTGCCAGGGAATCTCTCAACAGCACCGATTTTGAACAGATCCCAGGCCGGTGCCTGCTCTCCGATGATCTGACAAAAAAACTGATCGGTTTATTCCATTCGTCCATAAATATGAATAAAATAGACGACCTGGTATCTGCACTCTACAATGCAATAACCAGTAGCGGCGAATTTATAATTCGGTACTGATCCGGCCTTCTCCCTTGATGATTGAAAAGTCCTGAAAAGTCATGCAGGGTATTTCAGATGTTTTTAAATCCCGTATTACGGCCCGGGGACAGCTGTAAATCATTGATACAAATTTTTCCAGAATCATCGGCTCTCCTGTTGCATGTATCCGGACCCTGCCATCAGGGAGGTTTATCACCGTGCCGGTAACATGAAGATCTGTGGCTATCCTGCGAACGCATGCACGGTATCCGACGCGCTGGACTCTCCCGCTGATAAAAATCTCTATGGATTTCACCGGTACATCCCCTGCATGAGTTTTATCGCGAGTCCAAGTTCTTCAAATACCTCGTCCCGCAGTGAAGATTGCCGGATATTGGTGGCTGCATCAATGGCAAGATCGAGTACCTCCTGGGACGCCTTCTCATTACCGGAGGCATGGATCTTCATGGCTATGTCACACATGACAAAGGCACGATGGGAAAGAGGGCGGATGATTCGTGCTTCCCGAACCGCGTTCTGCACCATGCGGTTAGCTGTTTTATCTTCCCCTGCCTTCCTGGACATAACCGCGAGATCGCAGAAAATTACCGCTTCTTCACCGCGATCGGATAACGAACGCACCATTTTTTCAAGAGATGCAACCTGATTTGGGTGGACACCATTTTCCAGTACTTTTTCGAAAAGTATTCTGATCTTTTCATGCGACGAGGGTATTTCATGCGTATTCTTATACCCCATCTGGTCCAGCCGGTGTTTCCGTATTTCAATGGCATCGATTGATTTTGCCGCAGCAATGGCGGACTGGAGGAACGTTATATTATTGTATGCATGGGACAGTGCCACATACATCCGGGCAACATTATCCCGGATTGCATCGGCAATCTGGGGGATATTTATCTTTTTGATCAGGGCTTCGGCTCTCCTGAGTAAGACCACCGGGGTTTTATCGTCATTGTTTTGCAGGGAAAGAGAGATAATATCAAGAAGTGCTGAAGCTTTTTCATACGGCGAAAGAATCCTCTCGGCAGCTTCTGTCATGTACACAATAATTCCTGTTCGCCGTTCCTGATCTCCGCGGACCATAGTAAATACCGCATTCAGCGAATCTATATACTCCACAGGGTCAGTGATTTTTGAGGCCACTTCCAGAGACAAGTTGAAGAATTTATTATCCGGGCTGACCTCATTCAATTTGACAATTGCTGATATAACGCGTTTTCGCGTGCCTGAATTTTCTTCAGGTTCGATAAAATCCAGTCGGGAAACTGACTTTTCGAGACACTTTTTCGCCCTTCCCTTATCGATGCTGCAGAACAGAATCGTAAGATCGGACAGAATCAGTACTTTCTGGTACTCAGCCTGGAATTCCCGGAAGTGCCTTACAGACATCCTCGAGGATCTGGAGCGCACGATCATAGTCGGACAACTTGATTGAGGACTCGGCAAGGCTGCATAACCCGCTCAGCCGGACATAGAGATTATTGATCAACTGGAGAAAACGGTAGATCAGACTGATCATAAGCGGGTTAGAGGTAGCATATCGATTTCTCTGAAGGAGATAGGCCATGATCTCATACGGATCGGTCGAATCCGGATAGGTGATATTCTCTTTTAAATTCGATATAATCCGGGACATCATTGCATCCCTTTCGAATGGATTTTCGATTTCAACTGAGAACATTGCCAGCGGTATCGTATAATCCGGGTTATCTCCCGTATGCGAATAGGAAATAAGAATATCGATCATCCCGGCAATTTTCAGCGATATCCAGGGGGTCCTGACATTCTCTTTTATTATTGACAGGGCACGTTCGAATGGATAAATTTCTGCCTTAAAATCACCGGCGTCAGGACGCTTGGCAGGCTCGTTTAACAGGATACATCCGATTTTCACAAAACACTCGGCAATCTTCTCAAATTGCTGGGTCTTCAGCGCGGGGTCGCTGATATCCTTTGCAATTTTGAAAGCTTCCTCGAGCACCCGGGCGAACGTCTACTCATTGCATACTGAATTACCCCTTCAATGATGTTCGCCATGGCATTTGCCGCAAGATTTTCCTCAAGAAGTGAGCTGCTCCATACCCGCATCCGCAACAGGAGGTCGAGATCACCCTGGCGGGCCGCAAGGATTGACGCTTCATCGATAATACTGCTGAGTGTTGCAGAACGGGTTTCCTGACCATCAATCTGGCAGGTGAGGCCGACTGCTCTCTGGAGATAATCACGATTCTTGATCTGCACGCCGATTTTTGCAATCTGGATAACAATGTTGGCGATTGCCTGCTCTTTCATGGGTTGATCCTGGATTGATTCTGCCATGGCAATCAGGACATCCGGAGCATGAAGCGCGAGAAATCCACGGTCTACAAGAATGGTAATACTTTCCAGAAGCAGTTGGTTCTTCCGGGGATGTAACCGGACAAGTTCATGTATCGAGGCGGAATGGGAAATGATATCTTCAAATGGGGTATCCGTGCTCATCTCGATAATTGCCCGGTAGATCGCATGGTGCAGGGCATCCTGACTCAACCGGCTCACGATGGTTTCCACAATCAGGGCAACGCTGTCCCTCAAAATGCCGGCTTTCAGAAGATCCGTGAGATTATCCACGTACTGGGGGAGCGTTTCCGTCTCATGACTGATCTTTCTGAATATATTCAGAGCTGAGGGGAAGTCCCCGGAAGAAAGCATAATCTGTGAAAACTGGAGGTAAATCCGGGACAGGAAAACCGGATCGCTGTTCTTGTCAATGATAGGAATCAGATCCGAGAGCACGGGCATACTGTTTGAGTGCTTCGCAACAGAAACCCCTGCCCGGACCAGTTCCCGGATTGGATAAACTTCATCATCCTGGAAAAGCTGGTGAATGGTTATTGCTGCGGAAAGGAACCACAAATCCCCTGATACTTCTGCCTTCCTGAGGAGATCAACGACCAGGGTACTTGTAACAAATGGCATCTTTTCGCACAGGGACTGAAGAATAACGGTGATTTCCTGTTTATCCTTCAGACGTTCGAGGATCTGTTCTGTCAGCGCACTGACAATTTCAAGCTGGCTCTCTTCCGGCAGGTCGCTGAAATTCCGGATAAATTGAGGAACGTCGAGAATCTCTTTTCCGAAGAATGACTTCACTCCCTTATCAATCACGGATAAAATACAAGATTGTCTTCGGATCTTCTGGTGGATCTTTGTCGCATCACGGATACTCTCGAGAAATAACGGGCGGTTCTTTTCAAGGATGGCAATGGTTGCCATTGCATTTGCAAGTTCCGCATGTAGAACAGCCCGTTTTGAAATATCACTAATCTCCTCTGTTATATGATGAGACCTGCTGAGAAGTTGTTCATTCCGGGATCTAACCGACCATTCGATCAGAAGCGGAATAATATCGATCATGACATCAGAACGATATTTCCGGAAACTGATTTGTTCCAGCAGGTTCATGCCGGTATCAATAAATTCCGCGTTCGTTTCGGCGACCCCGGCCTTTATAAGTGCCTGTGCCATCATCGCAAAGACACGTGACTGATAACTTTTTTTACCCAGTTTTTCCGAAAGTCCGAAAACTGTTTTCAGCCATTTTACGTCCTTCGTTGTGATAAACTGCTGGACTAATTTAGAGAACAAATCGTCGATATCAACCCCGGGAAGGTCCGGAAGGGCAAATAAGAGGTCCGGCTTATTATTTTTAAATGCGGTATCGCAGATCAGAGAGTTTATTTCGGTAACGAGAACTTTTTGCGCCCGTCTTCCCTGCGACTGAAGAATGCCGGTAAGACCATTTTCAATGATCCTCCAGTCTTCCGGGGAAAGAGCCCGCTGTACTTTTCTGACGAGGTCCTGAGTGCTGGCCATATTTGGATCACAATAATGAAACTATCGGTTGTAAGCTCAATTTAACTCAAATAGTTATTATATTTTTTGATTCAATTTAGGCCCAAATTTAATTTTTTTTATCATAATAGAACAAAATTATTGGTTTTTTTCAAATTATGTCCTTAAATATGGATTTATTTTAAAAAAGGAGTAATATTATTAATTTATTCCAAAAATTTTCTTCAGACACAATAATAATCTAATAAAAATTATACCATCGCAGTTTAATGTAAAATCAAATTTTTATTTTTTTTGTTTACCGCTGAGATATGGCTCATCAGCTCTGTATGGAATTTATGACCGTCTCCCTCGTTTTCCGAGTCAACGATGACTCGAATAATGGGCTCGGTACCGGATGCACGGACCAGTGCCCAGGAATCTTTTCTGATGATCTTTATGCCATCTGTCAGGTCGAGGTTTTCATGCACGTATATTTTTCTGACATATTCAAGAACATTCGCTCCGTTGCCTGAACTGATTTTGTCCTTTATCATGGAGCGTTTGGGGAGCGCACGTACCAGTGCAGAGAGATTTTTCCCTGTCGAGGAAAGGATGGAGACCATCATTGCAGCGGTCATTCCACCGTCCCTGCAGAACTGGTGATCGGGAAAGATCAGTCCGCCGTTTCCCTCCCCTCCAAAAATAACCTTTTCTCCCCGGTCAATGAGTGACCGCATCGTCCGGGCCACGTAGATACTTCCGACAGGGGTGTAATACATGGCGCAGCCTTCATTGTTCACCACAATCTCTACCATCTGTGAAGTACTTACCGGTGTAACGAGGGTCCCTTTTTTTTGGTGACACAGGTGACGTGCCACCAGTGCAAACTCCTGGTTCTCCTCAACAAACCGACCGGTTTCATCAATAAATACCGAACGATCTGCATCGCCGTCATGCGCGACACCGAAAGCGGCACCGGAACTGACAACGAGATCGGCCAGCATTCTGAGCCCATCGGGGGACGGTTCAGGCAGCCTCCCGGGAAAGGTCCCATCTATAACTCCATTGACCGTGAGCGCCCGGCATCCCATCCCGGTGAGAATTTGTGGCGTTGTAAGACATGCAGGACCGGATCCCGGATCAACCACAACCGTCATCCCCGAACCCGGCATGTCAGGGAAATGGTGGATAACTGCGTCGATATACTTTCGGATAAGGTGAGGAGCATATATCTCCTGACCGACGCGGTCCCAGGACCGGGGGCGAAAGTCCGATCGAATATCAGCTGTTCCAGACTGAGCGTCTCCTGATCGCCCATCTCGGTGCCATCGGCCTCAATGATTTTGACACCATTATATTCCGGGGGATTGTGGGATGCAGTTATCATGGCGCCGCCATCAAAATCTTCCTTTACAAGATACTGGAGAGCGGGGGTCGGGAGGATTCCGCAGTCAACAACGTCGCATCCGGTCGAAAGCAGGCCGGATTTAACCGCTTTCACGAGGGTATTGCCTGATGTCCTTGTATCCCGCCCCACGGCGATACAGCCTTTTCGCATTGTTCCAAGAGCTTCACCGATGGTGAGGACAAGATCCGGTGTCATATCTTTACCCACCACGCCCCGCACGCCATTGGTCCCAAACAGTCGTTTCTGAAATTTTGTGTTTTGCATGTGTCCAGCTCCGGTTTTATGGGCAAAAATTTTCGAAGAGATCGAGGGATGTAATTACTTCATTCACCGATGGATTGTTCATGATACAGTTGCCGGCTTCCAGACTGCCGATGACGATTTTGGGAAATGTTCGCTGTTTGAAGCCTTCAATAATGGCAAAGGCAATTCCCTGGTGAAAAAGGATCGTCAGTATGTCTTCGAGCGCAGGTTTACGAATTGCAGCCACCGCCTTATGAGAGTCTATCCCAACAGAAATGTCGGCACCGGTTTCAAAAAAAATGGTTGTATCCTTTTCTTCCTCGAGCATGATAGGTATGATCACCCAGATGTTTGATCACCGCTACCGTCCCCTTTTTTTTGAGCTCGGGAATAAGGTTTCTGATGAAAGTTGTCTTACCCGATTCTGATCTTCCAACAACCTGGATTATTTTCATATGATACACTCCTGTGAATCCTGTCCGGAGAACTTTCCACACCTTCCGTCATTGCCGGTGGCAATAAAGATCACGGTTCAACGATGTTCCCTGCTGGAGGAATCCTGATAATTTTGCCTGCGGGAATTATTCCTTCGAGAGCAGTTTTCTCGTCAACCACGGGGAGGATTCCTTCAGTACTCTCCGGCATTGATGGACCCGGCCCGGATTGAGGCGGGAGATCTGTTCTGTTTTTTACCCGGACCGTTCTTTCCTCCGGTTGATACTGACCGATCCCTGAGCATGTTCATCATCAACCGTTTTTTGATGCAGGGGATTCAGCCAACTGATCTCCCGTCACCTCGTGACCGGAGGATGGTCTTTGCGGCCTCCCCCACACTTCTCATCACCTTTGTAATCCGGTCCTCGATATCAATCTCCTCGTCGATATCCAGGGTGGTCCCTTCAACTTCAAGGAGAAATCGTGCGACCTCACTCGCCTCGAAGAGCAGGTCATCAAGTTCATCGGTTGTAAAAAAACCGCACATTGCACCGTAGAAAAATGTGGCACTGGCCTTCCGCACCTTCTTTTTAAATGAAAATCTTGCCTGGTTAACAGCCTGCGGTGAATACGTTTCTTCCATGAATGGGACAAGTTCGGGGAGATGATTCCCGATGAAAGTCATCTCTGCACCACCGGATGTCCTGAAATCCGTGCACAACCGTGCGAGGGCCCATTCTCTCGCAGTTATATATGTTCGCTTGCGCAGGAACTGGTTTACCTTCCGATAGGTAGCTCCGTCCACTTTTTTGAATTTTTTATACTTGTTGATCTCCTGCTGGATTCGTGACTCATCCATAGCATCACCCGTGATCTTTTTCCTGATGTTATCAGAAACTTCCCAAACCCGAATGTCTCGTGCTGCTTTTGGTGATTTAGTGTATAGCATTATATGGTTTATTGCTAATAATACTCTCTGAATTTTTCCTGTTTTTTTTAACAATCCTTCGACGGAAATGATGATTCCGGGAAAAATATTTTAGGAAAATGGCGAAACTTTTGTAATTTTATCTTATTGCAAAAAATCCCGGCAGATTTCTTTTAATTTCCTGAGGTGTCCAGGTCAAAGAAGGCCGGGGAGAACCTCGTTCCTGTCTCATTTCTTCCATTACAATAAGAATTTCTCATCAACTATAGTGTTGAACAGTTGGATCCCCCGTTTGAGGGGAATGGAAATCTGACGGATCCTTTTTCGGGATATTTTTCAAAAATTTCCGGGAGCAATTTTCTTAAAATTTTATCAGTGAGCTTACACGTATGAAATACCCGTTCCGGAGCTAGAGTGTGACGACAGAGCTTACATAATGAGAACTCAAATATCCGGTGACCTCAATTTTTTTAGAACGGATCATGGCTCACTGGCTGTCCGTTCCCAATCCTGCGTGTGATGGGAATATTCTCGGGGACTCCGGAAAATGGAAAACCTCATGCGATATAGCCGGTGCTTATAAGGAAGTTTAAAAAAATTAGGTATTTTCCAAACAGTAAAGGGGAAAAATATTCATTATTTTCCATTGGCATTCATTCAGGGTAAATCCAAAGACACATACAGCGATCTCCAATTTCTATCGTTAGGTGTCTCACAATAATTCTGGAATTCCCTGACAAACCGCACTGGTTACATGCTGAAAACAAGGTCGGGATCGATGGAATTTACCTGATACATTTTTAATGACCGCTGGCATTCTGAAATGAATTCCCTTTCAGGTGGATACTGGGAACAGGGACCGCGAATTGCGATTCCCGAAACATTCTGTCAGCTCTTCATAGAAGCATATCGGTTCCTCTTTGGAGATGGAGATCATCCAGCGGACACATGTCTTTGCCAGGGTATACACAAAAAAGGGTCTTTTATATATAGCATCATATGGTTTATATCATGAATCGGTGAGCGATATGAAAAAACATAAAGGCCCTCAATTTTTTGTTAAATTCCGATAATAATCATGTTTCGGAGTTTTTTTGGATAAGAAGTGCGATGTAACAACCTGATTTTTTAAAATTTTAATCAGTGCTTAATCATCTTTCTGGATACGACAGGGAATTACCTCATTGATACATTATTTGTAACTTCACTACTGGCAGAATTTTTCAATAAATCAATCAAAAAGGAATACCAGCAATCCATCTGCCGAGGTTCATTGTATCGGGAACAACAAGCCGGAATTCTTTTCATATCGACGGTCGAACCGCTTTTACCAAAATCCGATGGAATAATCAATGGTGGAAAAACCAATATTTCCCGCCTCTTCAGGAGATATCTTTTTTTCAAATGTTCTGGTAATAAATGTTGATTTTCCGTCGGTATTTTTTGAACTGGAATTTGAATAACCAGATATTTTCCTGTTCTTCTCCTGTCCACATCGTCATTCCCAAGAGGTGCGATCACCGTGGTTTTGCTAACGGATGGTGCTGTGAATCTGATCCCGGAACTGTCAGAATTGATGCATTCCGCTCCTTACTTTGGTCCAGACAAGATTCTCAATACATGAGCATTCGTGATAAACCGCACTGCCGGAGTCTTTCGCGCTGCTATTCTTGAGATCGAAGGTTTAACAATACCCTTCGATTCTGCTAGGAAAACTCGTTTTTGGGGGAGAAATCACCCTTGGCGGTCGTCATTTTTACGGTTGGAAGACCGGATGAATAATACGATTTTCCTCAATATACCGTCAAATACATCAGGATTTTTCAGCCAATTCGCAATCTTAATTGAATTCAATTAAGGTGGTTCTTATCCATACTTTCAAGGTTTTTAAGATGCAGTTAACCTCAGAACCATTGCAAGGTTTTCCGTATCTGTTCACTGACTGTCAGAACGTTTGGACAACCTGATATCCTGGATTCAAGAAGACTCTCCCGGAAACCATGAATATATGATAAGAATGACAGTTATGGCAGCCCTTTCATTAAAAGGATGCCCAGGACCATCATCTGAAAATGTAAGCAATCCCGGAAAAAGTTCAGACTCCGCCCGACCCTTCAGATCTTCTGGTTCTCATCTCCATACTCAGGTGACTGATAATCATTTTAACAGGGAAATACTATCTGAAAATACCTCTCTTTAAAAACAACCTCCATATCTTCATTCTGTTGGCAGATCGTGATGATGAGGAATGATAGTAGCCGGCAAAAGAAAAAAACCCTGTTTTTTGGGGAGGCAGAACAATAGTATTAATGTTTCCAGGATAACCAATCTACAACGTTCGACAAGATTGGTGAATGGAAACCAGGCTCCTTTCTCCCCGGAAATAATCAGCGGATTGCTGCCATCCCGGCTCTGCAGAGAAAACTGGAAAAATCAAGCCAGGCTTTTAACGGTGTCGAATCCCCAAACGGACTTGTCGCAGAATAGGTATTCTGCGCAAACCTTTATTTATTTGAGATAAGATAGAATAGAGCATGGAAAGCGGGTATTTTTCGGAGTGGCTCAAGAGTTACCGCAATTACCTCCGGATGCGTAACTACTCCCCCCGCACCCTCAACAGCTATGAACAGGTGATCAAGACACTTCGCGTATTATGTCTGGTTGCGTCGTCATACCGATGTCACAAAACTGGTCATTTACTGGAAGGACTTTGAAAATGCCCGGCTTGATACCGATGTAGAGGTTACGCCGGTCATTATCACTGATTTCCTCTCGTTTGTCTCAACGATGCAGACCTATAAACCCAAGACCTTTCACCGCATCATTTCCACCCTCAGCTCGTTCTACCGCTTCCTGTATACCCAGGGTGCTGTCACCTGCAAATCCGCTGACCGGCATCGATCGCCCGCGGATCAAACAACAGGAGGTGAAATACCTCAAGCATAACCAGGTGCTGCGACTGCTGGACTCCATTGAAGATCTTCGTGACAAACTTATCGTCAGGACCATCTATGCAACGGGTGTCAGGGTCTCAGAACTCTGCAATATGAATATCGAAGACATTGATTTTGATGAGCATACCATCACGGATCCGGGGAAAGGGTGATAAGATACGGACGGTTTTTGTTGATGATGATACCCTTGCAGATATCCTGAAATTCATCGGTAACAGGATTGTCGGCCCGGTTTTTGTCGGCCAGCAGGGAAAAAATATCTCATCCCGGGCTATCCAGCATATCTTTAAAAATTATGCACCCTCAGGGATTACGCCGCATAAAATCCGGCACAGCTATGCAAGTGAACTCTACAAACGTTCAAAAAATCTCAGGGTTGTGCAGGAAAATCTTGGACATACCTCGATAAAGACCACGGAAATTTACCTTCATACGGATATTGATGAACGCAGACAGGTCTACCAGCAGTATCTTCCCGCTTTCTGAAAATGATGAAAGGTGATTCATCCCGTCCCCCGGCAAAAAAATGTTGATGCTTCCTGGTTCGGTAACTTTTATGAAAAATGATTAATTAATCAGGAAATTTACGCTCAATTTTTGTTTTAAACTTGATTTTACGGTCAAATCACCGTTTTTTATCGATAGTATCTGATGTCTGGAATCTCAAAATTTTATCTTTCATAAACCGTATGATGCTATACACAAAACATGTTCGGATTCTTCGATTTTAACCTCATTTTTTTTTGGATTCTGGAGACCCCTGAAGGGATTTCTTTTTTATTCCTCTCCCCAGTATTCCTTACATTCAGGCAGGGCGTTCCAAAGTTGATTTTAATATCTCGCGTCGCCAAAAGTAATGGAACAAATTTCCTCCCGGGAATTTGTAACCGATAATCAACCTATAATTTACCCCCGTAGTGTAGCGGTCAATCATGCAGGACTTTGGATCCGGCGACACCAGTTCGAATCTGGTCGGGGGTATCAAAACAAGGTTGGGATCGTATAGTCCCTCGTTCTTCTCCACAAGTTTCCCCGTACATTTCATCCCCGACGCTCCCTGGCGTACTTGCTACACTGGACTCATGAATTTTTATTGTTGTTGACGGACAAATCCGCTATTTACCGCAGGTCATTCTGAGATCGTTTGAAAAGATCTCGATTTCCTTACCGGGCTGAAGACACTATTTTATCGAAAAAGTGGGATTCCGGAGATATGCTGCACCGGGATAATGGTCAAACACGTGTTTTCTCTTAGTTTTCCTGAAACTGGGCATCCCCCTGGCTGAGCATTTTGTATTCCCTCAGGAGTGCCTCACGATATTGACTCATCTTTTTTGTGGGAATGTAATTGAATTGCCGGACCCGTTTGATGATTTCATCGGTGATGATTTCATCATAGGTACATTTCAGGCCTGCAACATCCAGGAGTATCCAGTCAAGCCGGTCAATCCCGGTATCCTTTCCCTCTATGGGAATTTTTTTGATTTTTATCTGATCCGGTGGAATCCCGCCGCATATCGTGCAATAGTATCCGTCCTTCTCATCCCCACCCATGGTTCACTCCCGTATCATTGTCAGACTCATCTTGAACCTGGTAATACCGGACAGGGCATGGGGGGCGTTTGCAGGAAAGATAATGGTCTCTCCTTCCTTCATCTGCCAGGTCTGCCCGGCAACCCAGACCTCGCACTCACCTTCGAGAATTGGTGACGGTTGCGTCATAAGGTGAGGTATGTTCGGACAAGCCCTCATTCTCATCAAATGAAAACAGGGTGATGCTACCCGCTTTTCTGTTTATGATCATCCGGCTCGCGACGGTCCCGTCCTGATAACTGACAAGATCTTTGAGTTTCAGCACTTTTCCCTTGAGCTCATCGCGTTTCTTGTCCGGCTTTCCGGTCATTTCCAGGGTTTCGGGTTTGTATTCCATAGAGTACCTGTCCTGTTTTTCCTTCTTATGTCTGATAGTCTGCTGGCGTCTCGTATATTTAAGTACTCATTCAACCGGACAGGCAGCCGTGCTACCGGGTTATGTCAGAAGAATATCCAAAGATATGCGATATCCTTTATTTTGCAGATATCTTTTTTTCAAACAATCAACATCCAGTCTTTTCCGGGAAATAAGCCTCAACAACGGCCCTGGTAAACAAACAACATCATGCCGCTGTCATGCTTCCGGAAGCAGATTAAGGGCCGGCCAGGAAATTCATTTTTTGATTCTTGCCGAAATCCACTTGTATACGTATGTCTATAACGAGTCAGCAATCCGGGTACTGTTTTACCCGGAACTGTCAGGATCCCGGCTTTGTCCGGTTCCTGGCATCAGATAAGGATACAGAATGAAAAATCAACGCGGAGAATGAACGTATGCCTGTTGCCATGCATCACACGGAAGAGGGGTGGTTTTACCAGTGGGGAGAACACGGGAAGAAATACTTCTTCGATCCCGGTGATCCTGATTCAGAAACTGAGGCTAAGCATAAGGCGGGTCTTCAGGGCCGTGCGGCTCATGCTCACGGGTATAACGGGAAATAACCATTTTCTATTGCTCCCCGAAACAAAGGAAAGAAAACCACGGAGCGTCATTTCCAAGGGTTCAGGACTCTGTATAAGAGACCTGAAGGTGGGCAGGGTTCCCGCAGGGAACGGATAAAAAAAAGATTGTTCGCTGTACTGAAGACTCCCTTCTCGGACCATGCATCCGAATTAATCGAAAAAAACGTTTTTAGCCTTACCGATCAGTTTTTTATCGATGGTGAATAAGAATCCGTACCAATGAACAGGATCTCGCTTCGTTTTCAGATATATATCGCCTTGTTTCTCTGCATCATTTTCGGTGGAACGATCGCACTGATGATTGAGGAGGGTTTCTCCCCTCTTGATGCCTTCTATTTCATTATCGCCACCATTGCAACCGTGGGTTATGGTGACCTGTATCCGGTAACCCCGCTCGGGAAGGTAACGGTGATCATCATCATCCTTATCGGGGTGGGGGTTTTTATTGGCCTTGTGGCAAATTCCATCGAATACCTTATCGTGAAGCGTGAACGAGCCGAACGCCTGAAAAAGATGAATATGATTATCGGGGTCCTTTTCTCCGAACTGGGAATCCGGCTGCTCAGGCTGTTTGGAGAAAAAGATCCGGCCATTGGCGAGATCCGGACAGCCCTCGTAGTTAAGGATGCGTGGTCGGAAGATGATTTTACACGTGCGTCCGGTTTACTGAACAGCCACTCATACGCGGTTAAGAGTCAGGATTTTAACCTGGAAGCCCTGCGGGATCGTCTTAAAAAACGGGAGGACTTTATGATGCGGTTGCTGGAAAACCCCGAGTTGCTCGAGCACGAGGCTTTCACCGAACTCATGCAGGCCTTATTCCACCTGACCGAGGAACTTGCGATTCGCGAACGGCTCACCGATCTTCCCCCGTCCGACTATAATCACCTTTCCGGTGATATAAACCGGGCGTACCGTCACCTTGCCCTGGTCTGGCTGGGATATATGAAACACCTGAAAGCAAGTTACCCTTATCTCTTCTCGCTGGCAATGAGGGTCAACCCGTTCGATGAGAATGCATCGCCGATTGTGAAGGGATAAGGGAGTTACCCTCCGGCAAGGTCTTGTGTACAGGTGCCGGTAATCCAGGTTGTAAAAGATTTTGTACCGGATCCTACCGTTATGATTTGCTATCCACAAGAGACGCGGGTCATATTTGGTGAGAATAAAAATTGGTTTAACCTATTCCAGCACCGCCAGGATATTTTCGGAGCAGGCAGGATCAGGCAAAGTCCAGACCGGAATACTGGTGCCGTGGTGAAGCCTGGCAAGTTTCCGGACTTGTTTTTTTGACAGGCAGAAAATGTCCTCCCGCCCGGCAGGCGTATCGATAATCGCCAGTTGTCTCGTTGTGGTCGCGATATTAAACGCAGCGTTAACGTCAGCGTGTGCCACGTACCCGCAGTGAGGGCATTCGAATCGCTTGCGGAACCGCCTTCCGTAGTTTCCGCAGCGACTGCACCGTTTGGATGTATAGGCCGGGTTTACATAGATGACCTCGATCCCCCGCTCGCTGGCACGTTTCTCTACCAGTCGCTGGAGGGAGTAAAACGATCCGTTATCAAAGGAAAAATCATACGTTCCCCGGAGCGGAAGGGAGTAACGTGCAGAAAAGAGCTTTTCGAATTTGATACCCGAACCGAGCGATTCTGCAAAGGAGACGATCTGCCGGGAGATGGCATGTATGGCCGTTTTGAAATTTTTCCGTTCGCGGCTTTTTACCTTTTTAAGTTTCCAGAGTTTACCTTCTTTCCATAATTTCGTACAGTTTTTCAATGAGTGACTGTGAGTGTAGTGAATATTTTTCCCCAGTTTCATTACTTTCCCGCTGACCGGGTCGGCTGCGACCGCCACGTGGCCGGTCGTGTTCAGATCAACACCGATCCATCGGGGTAACATGATTGTGGCTGGATGAACTTCGATCACCTTCCCATCTTTTGTTAATTCAGATGCTGTCCGAAATGCAATCCGGGTAAAACGCGTCCTGGTGTGGTTCCTCCTTTCCAAATAATCAATAATCGACTGATAGGGAATATAACTTGTGGTCAGAAAAGAGCCGGATTAAGAAAATGGATGATTAATCGTGATATTATTCTGTATCAGCGAGGTAACTCAGATAATTACAATATAGGCGACCAGCGACAACAGGAATGCCAGGAGGAGCATCGCAAGTGACAGCGGGGCAACAAAGACAAGCATGGCGTTTACCGTGCTGGCGAGCTGGGAGATCCGGTTGGAGCCAAAGACGACGATATGCTCGCAGTGGGCGGTGGTTCCCTGCAACCTCCGATGGTGCGAGGTCATCCAGTGCCGCATGGAGAGCCTGCATCACGTAGGGCAGGAATTCGGGAGCCCCGACATGCATCCCCACCGGATTTTTTCCCGTGATGGTATTCACGACATGGGAATCTGTCGTCATCACCTCGGCATGGTCAACGACCTTCCGGACCTCTTCGAGCAGTACCTCCCGCATCCCCTCTGCCATGTTGTTCCCGTCGATGAGAATATAGGCGGTTCGCTGCCCGTCAGCATCGACTACGAGAACCTGTACGCCCAGGTCCCCGAATCCCTGGACCCTGCTGAAGGGGAGGGTATGGTGGCTGACGCCAATCCTGAACGGGTACAGCGGCGTTGTGCGGCACCGGTCCATCGCCTCCATCGACGCCTGCTGGTACTCGGTTGCGGTCAGCGTTGCCAGGAGTACGGGGAGGAGAGATCGGTCATACAGTTGTGTGCATCCACCACCGCAACGTGGGGGAACCAGCGATGTCCCTCGGCCATGATGGTCATCCCGATCGAAAAATCAAGGTCTTCGGTCCGTTGCGGGGACCGGGTGGTCACCAGGAGGACCGAGTCACCGAACCTCTGGTAGAGGACCTGGACGGATCCAAAGGTGAGGCGGCCCGATCTCCCGGCAACACCGGAATAGGTAATATCCTTACGGGATTTCTGCAGTGCATCGATCACCTTGGCAATTTCGGTCTCGGAAACGAGGTTGAAATCATGGGTGGCACAGCCGTGTGCGACAAGGGTCTCATCCTCGAAACTGTCATGCAGGACCTTCGGGAAGGTTACCCCCGCCGATCTCCCCCATGGGGCCGGGGTGCAGGTTGGGCACGGTAAAGATTATCGGCTTTGCATTGGTCCGGCGGAAAAAGAAGCTCACCTGGGGCACGAATATCTCCTCTCCTATCTCCCGGAAGAACTTCTCCATCCCTTTGGAAGAGCCATCGGTCATGTGGGCGATGAAGGCGTTGATGAAGGCGAGCCCCCGTATCTGGAAGGCACGCCGGAGCGGGCGTTCGATCATCCAGATCAGGATGGCAAACCCGAGGCCGAAGACGACATGAAGGACCAGAGCAAGGATCCCGAATGAAGGCGAGAAGAGGAGCATACCGGCCAGGATGCCGACACTGCTCTGGGTGAATGCCGGGACAAGCATCCGGGGTACGCGGTAATCGGCGATCGCGACAAGCACAAAGAGGCGAAGACCGAAGACAAACCCAAGCGAGATAGCGTAGAAGAGCGGGAATGAATCTCACCGACGAAGCGAGTGAGACAAAGGTGATGATGACCCCAAAGACGGTGCAGGAGAGGGCAAGAAGTGCCGACCGGTTCCAGGTCATCGTCTTCCCGTTATACTCGATGATGGGTTTGGTCAGGAGGAGAGCGGCAATCGCTGGGATGGTAAATGCAAGGGTGCCAGAGAACGGGAGGGCCGAGAAGGGAAGGATCACCCATGCCCGGACACCCGGCACCATCGATGAGAAGCCCCAGGATGATGATCAGGAACAGCGAGCGTTTCCACGAGGGAGCGGTAAAGATATAACGGGAGAGCTGACCGAGTTTGACATCACTGTCCTGGGTCATCAGGCAAAACCCCCGAGGACCAGTTCGTGACGGCCGGGAGATGACCGGATCTCGCTGGTGGAATAGGTAATGGGCCGGGAGTAAAACGGTGCGTTGAGGGTGAGGGTCTCGTATTCCCCGCCTTCCCCGGCAAGGTTGATCCGGTGGATGGCAGCGACGCGTTTGAGTCTCTGCAATCAGGTCATCGTCGAACCGGGCCCCCAGGAAATGCTTCGTCCAGACCTTCAGCTGCGGTAACGATGATTATCGCCTCCAGTCGGGCTGCCACCTCCCTGAGCAGCATGCTCCGTGTCCATGTGCCAGAGCGGGGTGAAGAGCATTATCCCGAGCCGGTCGGTGATGGTCTTCACCCGGTCGGCCTGGTACCGGGATGCTACGGCCCCTGCCGTTACCCCTTCCACATCGAGGGCGGCGAGTCCTGCCTCAAGATCGGCAAGTTCCTCCTCCTTGCGCCCGTGAGTGGGTATCTCCACGTACTGCATCCCGGCAACCTTTGCGATGACCGCGACAGCGTCAAGGTTTGCGGAATGGAACATGTAGGAGTCACGGTTTTCCGGACGGGCGGTGACCAGGTACCTGACCTCTTTCCCGCTGTCGATCGCCTTCTGGACGGAGAGAATGGAGTCCTTTCCTCCGGAGGTGAGCGCCGCCCAGCTCATGATTACATCCTTTCCTGCGGCGGGTGATCCCAGGACTACCGAAATGCTGCTGGTACCGGATCCCGCATCGTCTCCCAGTCCGCAAGGTGTGTCTGGCATCCGGCATGCTCCACGACAAACGAGGCGGTGACCGTTCCGATCCTGCAGCAGGTCAGCGGCGGGTATCCCCGCACGTATGCAGAAAGGAACCCGGCCCGGTACGCGTCGCCTGCACCGGTGGGATCGACCAGGGTGACCGGGACAACCGGTATGAAGTGCTCTGTACCTCCCGGTATACAGATGTGCTGCCGTCACCGCTCATCGTAAATATCGCGGTCCCGACCTGCCTGATGATGGCTTCTCGTGTCATGCCCAGCGTTGTGCACATCTGCTGCACCTCGTGCTGGTTGGCAAACAGGATATCGGTATTGGCAAGGATGGTCCCGAGCTGTTCTTTGGTATACCAGAACACGTCCTGCCCGGGATCGAACGAGGCAAACTCACTTCTCTCGGCAACCCGGCAGTTGAATTCCGGATCTGCCGTCGCCATGTGAACAAACGGGAGATGGGGAGCCTCCGAGGTGGCAAATGCCTTTGATGCGCCCCATTCAAAGAAGGTCATCTGGTCACCGGTATCGTCCGTGAACATGAACGCGGTCGGGGTATTCGCATCCGGGACGACAAAGAACTGCTGGTGGATCACCGATTTTTTTCATCCAGCGGTCGTACTCGCTGCCGGCAAAATCGCCACCGGTGCAGGATATGAGGGTCACCTGTTCTCCCAGCACGGCAATCCCTGCAGCAATATTTGCCGCGCCCCCGCCAAAGTAGATCTGGCGGTCGGAGATATGCGTCGAGCAGTTCTTCGCCGGGAGATGTGGGTACCCGGGAGATGTGGTCTAGTGGCGGTATGCCCGACGACATGGATCATATCGGCTGCACGTCCAGCAGTTTCAGGGGTACTGTCCTTGAGTGCTTTGCCGATCACCGATTTTGCAATCCGCTCGGCATGCTCGGGGGATTCGGCCCTGAAGACCTTCATCTCAAGGACAAGGCCCACAAGGGCGGTATCTGCAACGACAATCGCGCTGGACAGCGTCTCTTCACAATAAGGGACAGGTGAGAAAACCCGCCTCGACTTCGACATATTTTGCTGCAGGATTCAGCCGCTTTCCTGCCTCGCTGATCGCAATTCCGATCGCATCGTCAAGGGATTTGACGTCACGCAGGATCCATGCCGACTCAAGCGTTACTACATAATCAGGCATTGTCTTTCCTCCTTACCAGATATCCCGGTGCACATGCTCCCCGGCAGCCATCCGCCCGGTAAGCACCGCCGGGGGATGCCCCTTGCCCACGGCAAGCAGTGCGATGGGACGGATATGCTGGGGCAGGTCAAGAATTCCCCGCACCTCGTCGTCATCAAAAGCCCCGGTCCAGCAGGACTGCAGTTTTCTTGCATGGGCTGCCGAGCATCATGTACGTACAGGCGATCACGGCATCTTCCAGCCCGTACAGGATCCCCCGTTCACCGTAGCGTGACATTGAGCGGACATAATTTGCGCACACGACAAAGACAGCGGCAGCCTGCTCCACGTGCGGCTGATCGAATGCAGCCTGGGAGAGGGCAGCCCTGACTTCTTCATCGGTAACGACAACCACGTCCCACGATTCGAGGTTGCCGGCGCTCGGTGCGGTGCCCGCACAGGCCAGGATATATTCAATTTCCTCCTCGGATAAGCGGCACACTTTCGTAGGTACGGACCGAAGAGCGGCTTTTAAGAAAATCAAGGAAATCAGACGAGTCCATTTTTTTCAAGCACCTGCCATGCTTCCTGCGCAGGGGTCGTGGATGCGCTGATTGCCATGGCGATCTTTGCGGATGCCGGTCCGGCTGGTTGCTCTCGGTCAGGGAGATCGCTTCACTCAGAAAGTCGATCGCCTTTTTGAATTCCGACTGCCCGGTGCTCTTCACGGCAAACTGGAGTTCACTTCTCACCGATTCCATCAGCAGCAGGAGCATCCGCTTCCCCCGGCGCGCTCACTGTCTGAAAAACCTGTCAGTGCAAGGCATAACTGGGAGGATATGATCGAGCTCGGACTTTGCCCGTTCACCAAACTGGTAACTCTTAACCGCGGTTGCAGGATCCATACTTACCATAGCAACTGCCAATAAAAGAAAATTAGCATCGGAATAAAAATCCGGATTCAGGTGCGAAAAAAAAATCAGGAGGTCGGGTGAACCCCCTATTGTCACGGGAACAGATGTAACCTTTATCGTGCTGACTTGGCTTTGGGTCCCAGTGCGGAGACCTTTGCCCTGCGCATGTGCCTGCGGATGAGCGGGCTTGCGGTGGACTCGTTCAGGCCTGACCCGCCGGACCGGTCGCCGCCGCGTCTTCCCCCGCGCTTACCGCCACGTCCTCCGCCGCCACGGCCCTTGGCCTCTTCGTCCATCGCATTGACTTTCTTGATGTTCACGCCGGCCTTGAACCGCTGGTTCGGTCCCGGTGTCTTGAGGTCGCCCTCACTTTTCGGGACAAGCCGTATCTGTCCCTTGACGCCCTTTTACCTGTGCCCAGACTGTAGTACCTGTTTTACCCATAATGAAACTCCTTATCTAATTCTGCTGCCCCACTCATAAATGTTCGCGCCCGACTCCAACGAATGAATCCTGCAGGAAAATCAGCATTTTTTCCCGGCAAGTGCTGCATCAATTCCCTTTTTCAGCAGTTCACTGACGATCTTACCGTCCACTGACCCTCGCACCTCCTTCATGACCAGCCCCATGAGCGGACCTAGTGCGGCTTTTCCCTTCTGCTCCATAAACTCTTACCGGTCGCGAATGATCGTGTGGATAAGGGATTCCAGTTCCTGGCGGGAGACTGCAGGGGCGAGTTTCCGGATCACCTCATCGAAGGAATCACCGGCAGCAAGCCCCCGGAGGAGATCGGGGATGGCCTCCTTTGCCGCCTTGCCGTTCTCCACGGCATGCCATGTGGCAAGATAATCCCCCTCTGCGATTTTCTCGATGGCAATGCCATCTCTCCGGAGTTCGGTGACGGTGGAGAGGATGGTGAATGCCGCTAACTTGGGCTTGATTCCTTCTGCAAGAGCACGTTCGAACAGGGGGAGTTTTTCTGATAATGCCAGCTGGGTTGCATAGTTCAGGTCGATGGCATACTCCTGCGCAAACCGCTGTGCCTTTGCTGTCAGCAGCTCTGGAATCGTCACCGTATTCCAGCGTTTATCATCGATAACCACCGGAAGAACATCGGTTTCGGGATACATCCGTGCTGCTCCCGGGAGCGGGCGCATATAGGCAGAGCTGCCGGTTTCGAGCATCTTCCGGGTCTCTTCCGGGACTGGTTTTCCGGAGAAAGCCTGCCGGGCGCGACCGATGACCTGGTGAAGGGCACACGTAGCCTGGGCATCACTCGCTGCAGCCACAATCACGACACAGTCCTCGTCGCAGGCTTGCACCCGCTCGCGAACCTCCAGGACCTCGTCTGCGGTAATCCCATAGGCAGGAAGTTCGTCCGTGTGGAAGATCCCCCCGACCCCGCATTTCTTTGCATAATCCGACAGTCTCGCTCCCGAGACGGCGGTCAGGCTGTATCTCGCATCCCACCAGGCCCGCAAAACCTTCGAGGCGAAGGGCGTGGATCCTTTTTGCCTTTTTGAGGACGGCGGACTTTGTCGATGTGAAAATATCGGTGACATCCTGTGCATCGTCATGGACGGAGGCCTTTTTCAGGAGAAGTTGCTCCCGGATGGCAAGGAGATTTTCCTGCCGCTGCACCTCGCGCCTGACCACCTCGGCGATCAGGTCCAGTTCCTGGACTCCCTTGATCTCCACCCGGGCACCGCCCCGGATCGAGATATTCACGTCCTGCCGTATCGTACCGATCCCGCGTTTCACCTTCCCGGTCGAACGCAGTACCATGCCGATATGCTCTGCGACCTGCTGCACCTCATCGGGGGAATGCATGCAGGGCGAGGTGGTGATCTCGATGAGCGGGATGCCCAGCCGGTCAAGGGAAAAAATATCGTCCTTCACCCGCTGTGCCGCCTCCTCTTCGAGGCAGATTGTCTCGATCTCCCCACCGTTCGGGAGTGTCCCGTTCAGGGCAACGAGGGCGGTACGCTGGAACCCGCTGGTATTCGACCCGTCAATGACAAGCTTGCGCATGGTATGGACCTGCCCCACCGGGGTCATGCCGAACATCTTTGCGATGGTAAGGCAGACGGAAAGCGCCTCGTCATTCATGGGTGCCGGAGGCTCCTCGTCGTTCTCGACAAGGCATGTGGTATCATAGGTATAATACTGGAATTTCCGTTCGCGCTTCATCTCTTCCTGTGCGGCCCGGTCAATCTCCCCCATCTCGCTCTCTGTTACCCGGAGATAGCGGAAGAATTCCCCGGAATGTTCCGCACTGTCGCGGAGGAGCGTCAGGCAATGGCAGAAGAGTTTTTCCCCGGTATTCAGCTGCTGGTGGATCTCGATGCCCGCGGTAAGACCAATTGACTTATAGTCCATGGGTACTCCTCCGGTTGCATTCCCCCTTGAGATCGGTCTTGCATCAGGTCTGCGGTTTTCTCCGGATCCCGCTCGTTGCCCAGTGCCCACATCATCTTCACCAGCGCCACCTCGGGAAGCATATCCCCGCCCTCAATGACCCCTGCCGCAAGCAGGTCCCGGCCGGTATCATAGACCCGGTCGCAGACCCTGCCCTGCATGCACTGGGTGGTCATCATGACAAGAGTCCCGGCATCAATCAGCCTTCGGAGCGAGGGAATGAGGGCTGGTACTCACATGCCCGAGCCCGGTACCCGCAAGCACGAGTCCCTTGTAGCCCTCGTATGCCCCGAGAAGATCGGGAGACATCCCGGGATAAAACTGGAGAAGACCGCACCGCTCCTCGAGCGTGTCACGTATACCGGGTTTCCGGCTTCCCCGCCGGACTGCGATCGATCTTCCAGGCTTACCTCACCGGATGGATAGGTGACAGAACCGATGGGATCAATCCCGATACTCCGGAACGCATCACGACGCGAGGAATGCATCTTTCGCACACGGGTACCCCGGTGGATCGAACAATAATCATCGCAGGTAGTGGCGTGCATCACGACAGAGACCTCCCCGAGATCGCTGGTGGCCGCCCTGGCTGCACACACAGCATTCATCGCGTTGTCGCTGGACGGCCGGTCAGCAGATCGCTGGGAACCAACAAAGACGATCGGGACCGGGGATTCGATCATGAAACTGATAGCCGCAGCACTGTATGCCATCGTGTCGGTCCCATGGGTGATGATAACCCCGGCAACACCGCGCTGGATCTCTTCATAGATGGCACGGGCAAGTTCCTGCCATATCGCGGGGGTCATGTTCTCGGACAGAATGGCTGCCAGCGGGATGGTGCGGTAATGGGCAACCTTTGCCAGCTCGGGGATGGCTGTAAGGATGTCGGCGGCATCGAACTGGCTGGTGACCGATCCGGTGCGGTAGTCGATCCGACTGGCTATGGTCCCGCCCGTTGACACGATGGAGAGGGCGGGCAGGTCGCTCCACTGCGGGACTTCCGGCTTTCTGGCAGGAATTTCTGCCTGGTGCCCTGAGACGGTACATGCGGATGGATCCACCCCGATATTGTAGCCGGAGTCCAGTTTCACGACAGCCATGCCGTCGCGTTCGGTGATATATATCCCTTTCCGGGTCTTCCCCCCGTACGTGCAGGCAACAAGGTCGCCGGATGTTACCTTTGGGCTTATGCTACCATCCTCCGGGCCTGCGAGATGAGATCCTCTTTTGCAGTCGAGAGTATCAGGAGGCGCTGATCGATCAGTTCCGAATCGGTGTCAAGATGTTTTTTGCGCTCTTCAAGGGCAATCCTGACAGCAAAAGGTGCCGGTCCTCCGGGAGCCCTTCGGAGCGACACGGAGTGCTGGACGTCCAGCACATCATCGATCATTTTCTGGGTAAGCCCCTTTTCCACAAGGGATATGCCTCCGGCCTCCTGCGCCGCATCCTCGAGAGTGAAGAGAGAGAGATCTCCCTTCTGGACCGCCCTCCCGACAATAGTGTGAGCGGTCCGGAAGGGGAGTCCGTAGGTCCTGACCAGCGTGTCTGCCAGTTCGGTTGCGGTGGAGAACCCTTTTCCTGCCTCTTCCTTCATCCTCCCGGTGTCGAAGGTCGCGCTCGACAGCATATCGACCAGGAGGCGGAGGCTCTCCTTTGCGTCCCGCATCCCACGCCAGATGTTGGGGGTAAGCTCCTGGAGGTCACGGTTGTAACTCATGGGAAGTCCCTTGACGGTCACCATGGCGCCGGCAAAGGCCCCGAACACCGATCCCGACTTTGCCCGCATGATCTCGGCAGTGTCGGGGTTCTTCTTCTGCGGCATGATGGACGAGGTTGAGCAGAAGGCATCGTCAAGCGCGACAAATTTCACAAACGAGGTGCTCCAGATGACCAGCTCCTCGCAGAGCCGGCTCGGTATTGACCATGAGGATGGAGAGATCGGCAAGGGTCTCCAGCGCAAAGTCACGGGTGGCAACCGCGTCCATCGTGTTGGTCACCAGCCCGTCGAACCCGAGGAGGCTCGCGGTATATTCGCGGTTGATGGGGTACCCGGTGGACGCAAATGCCGCCGCACCGAGCGGGGACAGGTTCACCCGCACGTAGGCATCCCGGAGCCGGTCGAAGTCCCGGGAGAAGGCCTGTTCGTACGCGAGGAGGTGGTGGGCAAGCGTCGTCGGCTGTGCATGCTGCATATGGGTAAATCCCGGCATCACCGTCTCGATGTGGAGCCCGGCCAGTGCAACGAGGACTTCCCGACCTTGAGGAGCGCCGACATCTGCTTGAGGATATCCTCCCGCATCCGGATACGGATGCAGGTCGCGACTTCGTCGTTGCGCGACCGTCCCATGTGCATACGCCCGCCCGCCTCTGCACCAAGAGATTCGACCAGGAGCGATTCGATGCCGGCATGGACATCCTCGAACCGGTCGTCGAACACCTCCTCGGGAATTCCCTTCGTCGAGGAGTTCGAGCAGGGCAGACAGGAGCTGCCGTGCGATGTCGGTTTCGATAATCTTTTGTTTTTCCAGCATCAGCACATGGGCAATGATCAACAAGGATATCTGCGTCCGCTATACAGCGGTCTGAACGCATTGATGAGAGGAAATGCATCATCTCTCCTGTCCTCTCCCCGGAGAGACGACCCAGCCTTACCACATCCGTTCGCATCCGTTCATCCTCCGGTGTATCTTCGTGTACGTATTGGGCAGTATATTGATTAAATCCACGCCTTCCGCGCCGCGAGTTCGATTGCCCGCTGGACTGATTCGCGGGGGATGATTGTTGCGACCGGGATACGGACGAGCTGCTCGACCACACTCGACAGGATCGGGCGCAACGACGATGGCCACGGCACCCTCGCGTTCGGCCCGGACCGCAGCCACGATCGCGTCCTCCATCGTGTGGACCGGGTATTCGCGTACCCTCACACGCTTTGCATCGACCTCTGCGGTCTTTTCCTCGATCGTATCAAGGACCGAGCGGGCGACGATCAGACCGATGAACTCCCCCTCGGTTGTCCGGTACAGGAGGCGCAGGGCGCGGATGATCGCCCGGAGCGTGGAGAGGTTGGGTGACCGCTTTCCATGCATTATCTTGTAGAGCGAGCTCTGGGCTATCCCGCTCTTTTCCGATAATTCCCTGATACTGATACGAAGGTCGTGGCGGAGAAGGTCATTGAGTGCGCTGACAAACTCCTCATCTGAGGAGAGTGCCGCGCGCGTGAGCCGGTCAATTGGATCCATTTGTATCATATAATTGATACAATAAGGTTAATTGCTGTAAAATATTTTTCGTATTGTCCTCATAATGGCGTGAAAAATAAATGGGAACAACACTGCGATGGCTGGCGGGTTGTGGACAGTTATCGTAATAAATTTACTCAATTGTGTAATTCTGTCGACATAAAACAGGACAAAAATACACATAAAATGTCCTTAAAGCGAAATATTAATTATTGACAGGACAACGTTCCCGTATGAAATCGATGAAAATTCCGGCAATCGCACTCGTTGCGGTTGCCCTTTTACTGCTCACTAGCCGGCTGTACGCAGCCGGCGGGAACACCCACCGTGACTACTACGCCGGTAACCACGGCCGGTACCGAGGTCAATGTCCTGTATTCCGGGTTTGGCACGATGCCGACCCTGATGGCATCAAAACAGATTGACGCGTACATCGCATGGCAGCCGTATGTCGAGGTTGCACCGATGGCCGGGTTCGGAAGAGTACTTTCCTATACCGGGGAACTGCCACCGATCGCCAAAATGGAAGAACCATCCCTGCTGTGTATTTCTGACGATATCCAGCATGGAAAAGGAAAATCCTGATCTGGTCAATGCGATGACAGCCCTGATGATGCTCTCGACCGATTACATCAATACCCACCCGGATGAATCAGGCGCGATCGTTGCTGACTGGCTTGCCGGGAAGAGCAATTTCACGTACGGGGACATTTCGGTCTCTTCCGAGGAGGCGATGACCAGGGCGATTTATACGGTAAATTTCACGAATGAACCCACGGACACCTGGCAGAATGGCATCCTCCAGTTCATGTATGCGCAGCGTGAACTTGGCGTGCTCAACGGTTCCCTGAAGACTGCAAGTGATGCCGAAGCAAAGGCCATCCTGTTCGATTCCGTGCCGTACCAGAATGCAAAACAGATGATCCAGAACAAGCACATCATAACACCGCCGAAGGCATCGAAGCAGCTGGGATTCGGGTATCTCCTTTCGGACCATGATACCATGCTCTTTGTTGCGGTGAAAAAGTGGCAGTACTTCAATGATACCTACGGTATTGCGCTTAAGCCACGGGATCTGACGGCAGAGCCGTCCCGAGATCGCTGACCTGATCGTGAACGGACAGCCGGTCGCCGAGGTAAAACTGATCTCCGCGGAGTTCGGCGGACCCCTGATGCAGCTGGCAGCGACCAATGCGATCCAGTTCTCGATTGTCGGGAACCCCCCGGTCATTGCCTCCATTGACAAAGGCAATCAGGCCAAGATCGTCATGGCAGCCAACCTCGAAGGCTCGGGTGTGGTCGTGTCCGCAGATTCCCCGGCACATGACTGGCCGAGGTTTCTTTGCGTGGGCAAAGCAGCGGGCTGACGCAGGAAAACCCCTGAGGATCGCAGATCCGGGCAAAGGATCCATCCAGGATATCCTCCTGAAATATTCCATGAAGGAGAGTAATTTATCAGTAAAAGAAGTCAACTCATAATCTGATGAAAAAACCCCTGTATTTTTTTCTTCCGGTTCTTATCCTTATCGCGTGGGAAATTGTCGCCACGGTCGTCAATAATGCATTCATTCTTCCACGGCTCGAATCGATTGTTGCGGTCCTGCATCGACCCTTTTGCGACGACCTATCTGATGGGGACCGGAAGTTTAATCGATAATGCAGACGGCTAGCATTATCCGCATTTTACTGGGCTTTCTCCTCGCTGCGGTTATCGCAATTCCCATGGGTATCGGCATGGGACGGTCTGAATTTGTCCATGAATTTTTTGATTCCACGATACAGATACTCCGCCCGATCCCACCGCTTGCCTGGGTGCCTCTCACTCTTGCCTGGTTCAAGATCGGGATCACGTTTCGATTGTATTCATCATCTTTATCGGGGCATTTTTCCCGATCCTGCTCAACACGATTGACGGGGTCAGGGGGATCAAGAAGACGTGGGCGGAGGTCGCCATGAACCTCGGCGCCCATGAACGCCTGCTGATGGCAAAGGTGATCCTTCCCGGCGCAGCACCGACAATCTGGACCGGGCTCCGGGTTGGGTTCGGCGTCGCATGGATGTGCGTGATCGCGGCAGAATGGCTGCCGGGTACGACGCAGGGACTCGGATACCTGATCCTGTACGCCTACAACTTCGGGCAGATCAATGTGGTGGTTGCCGGTATGGTGGCGATCGGGATCATCGGGATCACCTTTGACATATCTCTTCAAGGCAGTTGAGAAGCGATGGTTCGGATGGCGGTCGCTCGAGCGATGAAGGAGGAATGTCGGGATGAGTGCATATCATGAACCTTAAACTCAGGAACATTTCAAAGACCTTCACCTCGGAAAAAGGTGAGAAGATCGAATCCCTGTCCTCCATCAATCTCGATATTGAAAACCAGGAATTCATCTGCCTGCTCGGACCTTCCGGGTGCGGCAAGACAACCCTGCTCAGGATTATCGCAGGCCTGGACCAGGCGAGCACCGGGACGGTCGAGCTCGGGGGGACGCTGATAGACCGCCCCAACCCGCAACTCGCCATGATCTTCCAGGAATATTCTCTGTACCCCTGGAGGACGGTTGTCGACAATATCGGTTTCGGACTGGAGATCAGGAAGGTCCCTGCAGAGGAACGTCATGCAATCGTGAAAAAATATGTTGACATTGTCGGCCTGAAAGGATTCGAGAACAGTTTCCCGTACGAACTTTCGGGAGGAATGCGCCAGCGGGTCGCGGTCGCCCGTGCCCTTGCCGTCGAGCCCTCGATCCTCCTGATGGACGAACCCTTCGGGGCTCTCGATGCCCAGACACGGAACCTGCTGCAGCACGAACTTCTCGAGATCTGGGAAAAGACAAAAAAGACCATCCTGTTTGTCACCCACAGCGTGGATGAGGCTGTCTTTATGGCAGACCGGATCGTGGTCCTGACGCCGCGTCCCGGGAAGGATTTGCGAGATCATAACAGTCGACAGTGCACACGCCCCCGGGACCGGACCGGCGTGGAGTTTGCCAAAGTGCGCCGCCATGTGCTTGATCTGATCAACCAGCCGAAATGTACTCTCCAGTAAGGTTTAATACGCCCCATCTCCATTTTATAAAAGCAGTTTGTGAAGCGTACCGGCATGAATATCAGGATATGATCCGGGTATTAATGCCCGCTTTTAGCAGTATTCCACAGGAGTAGGACGCGATGGTCAGAAAACCGGCAAAGATGTACAGGAGCATTTCAAAGAAAGCCTATACGCGACGCGAATATATGGGTGGTGTTCCGGGGAGCAAGATTGTACAGTTCGAGATGGGAAACCTGTCTCAGGAATTCCCGACGGAAGTCGACCTGGTTGTTGAAGAGGCATGCCAGATCCGGCACAGTGCCCTCGAGGCTGCACGCATCACCGTCAACCGCAGGCTGATGAAGGAGGTCGGGCGGTCCAACTTCCATTTCAAGGTCCGGGTCTTCCCCCACCACGTCCTGCGGGAGAACAAGCAGGCGACCGGTGCCGGTGCTGACCGTGTCTCGGAAGGTATGCGTCTTGCATTTGGCAAGGCGGTCGGTACCGCTGCACGGGTCGATCCCAACCAGAAGATCATGACCGTCTACTCCACGCCCCAGTATCTTGACAAGATCAAGGATGCCCTGAACCACGGCGGTCACAAGCTCCCGACCCCTTCCCACCTGAAAGTGAGCGAGATCAAGGTCAGCGGCAGGATCGTCGCAGCACCCAAGCTTGTCGGTGAGCGGGTCGTGGAGGCCCCGAAGGTTGAGGAGGTCGCTGAGCAGAACCCGCCAAGGCAGCCGAGGCACCGGCAAAGGGCGGCAAGGGAGCAGCCAAGGGACCGGCAGTGGCGGCAGCGAAGGGAGCCGCAGCAGCACCGGCAAAGGGTGCAGAGCCTGCCAAGGCCGAAGAGAAGAAGGGCGGGGCCCACGGCAAGGGTGGCAAGGACAAGAAGTAATTTTTTTCTGGTTCTTTTTTTGATTCATGTACATTTAGATAAAAAATTAAATCTGGCGTATCATTTTCTCTTACTTTTTCAATAATTATCACGGTATCAGATTTTCCCTGAACAATTCCATGGGGATGCAGAAGACCGGAAAATTTTCGGAAGTTGATAGATTTTCACCCAGGGAAGTCACATCACGTGTAGTCATCCCCAGTTTTTTATACTCCCTCTCTTATTACTGGTTTTTTCCGGCAATAAGATGCAAGAAACCTTATTGGAGGACCGCGGCCAACAGAGAAATAATGCTGATGTATCTTCAGGTTATCACCGGCATATGGATTATCTTCATGGCATTTGCCTACATACCTTCACTTTTTTTCAGGGCCCCGGTTGAGCGGATCTCGTTCCGGTATATCTGGAGATCGATCATCATCGCCATAATCATTATCATTCTCTTCATCATCCTTGCCGGGTACGGGTCAGATGTCCTTCTTTCCCGCATAATCCCTGATTCCTCTCTCGCCGGGATCACCGGGATCGTTCTGACCGTCGCCGGGCTTGGTTTTTCCTCCTGGGCACGGCTTCACCTCGGTAGGTACTGGAGCAGCATGGTGATGGTCAGGATCGGACACAGGATCATCAAGACGGGACCCTACCGGATCATACGAAACCCGATGTACACCGGACTCCTGATTGCATTCCTGGGTGCCGCTATCGCTATCGGTGAGCTGGTGGCATTGGTCGCTCTTGGTATTGGTATCGTTTCCGTCTTGATGAAAATAAAGGCTGAGGAGGAGATCCTGCTTGAAAAATTCGGGGAGGAATATCAGCAGTACAAGAGGGATGTACGGGCGGCGATTATTCCATGGATTATCTGAACACTATCTTCCCGGTTTTGTGGTAAGCAGAAATATTCCTGAAAATTTTTCTCCATGAAGTACACTATTTGAACCTTAAAAAAAATTGAGATAAACACTCCCTTATTTAACGTCTGTAAAGAGTATTGTATAGGGAAGGATATTCCCGTGAAAGCAGTTTTTTCTAAGGAATTTCTTTGAGTGTCCGGGTGACTTGCGACTGGACATCCGCAGGGAGGAGCAGACAGGCTGAGGATGCCCGGGAGAACCTTTTTCATTACCGCCCTTCCTTTTTTCGTCGAAGTAAATTCGCAGATCGCTTTCTGGCCTTCCGGTGATGACAGGTATTCCCGGATCATTTCCTGTCCCTGCGGTGATGCCAGATATGATGTGATCATTTGTTTCATGGGATCGTATGCCAAAGGGGCCTCCTGAATTGATTATTTGAGTTAACCGGCATGCGGTATTAAGGAATGGGATCGGGCGATGGGGGAGACTTTCTCATTATTTTCCGGAAACAGGCACATTCCGCAACTGGTTTATCGCCCAAATTTATATTTCCGTAACAGGTGATCGAGTCAGAAGATCAGTGTGAGAGAACAGATAACACCCGAACCGCCTTCAGATGTTTCATAATTTGTAACAAATTTTGTTTTTCAGGCGAAGTATATTATTTTCATCAGGAGATGTAGATTTCAGGAAGATCCTGTTCAGGCATTTCCCATGTCATAGGGGCGTCGTCTGGGTCTTCCAACTCTCAAACACCTCCAAAGTTCCCTTTTTCGAGCCTGAATTCATTGAATGTCTTGCGTTAAACTAACTCTAGTACAGCGTCAGCTTCAGACGTCAAAAAACCTTATAAGGCCCTCTTGAAATAACAAAGAAGCTATAGGCCTACATCCTTTCCTGATCCGGTAAAAGGTACTACCTCTTCGTCAGAGGTTTGTGAAACGTGGCGCAATGTATATATGATTGTTGACACGACCATCCTGCTAATCAAGCACCAGAGATTTCGAAGCTTGTGCATAACGGGGAGAGTATAGCATGCCAACAATTGAGAAAAAAAGCCTGAACCAGCCGGAAGAAACGAATACGCCCGAAAAGTTGAAAATGGAGGCCGTTACCCTCAGAGGTCTGACGGTTCGCAGGATCACCACAGAACCCGGATGGCAGTGGTCAAAGCATCTGAAATCCATCCAGAAGACCGAAAGCTGTCAGAGAGATCATCTCCTGTATGTCATTTCGGGCAGAGCTGAGGGTCCGTATGAATGACGGGAAGGAAGAGGAATTTGGCCCCGGTGATGTGGGCTCGGTTCCTCCGGGGCATGACGGCTGGACCATTGGAAATGATCCCGTGGTCTGGATTGAGATCCCGCACTAGAGTGAATAAATTCGAAACTCCCTTTTTCAGTGACCCTACTTTTCTTATTTTTGCATGAAATATAACTCCCATTGCAGCAATTAATCTGGTTCAAATTTCTCAATCTGATTCTCCCAGACAATCCCTATGAATTTTTTCGAAATCTGTGTCAAATTCTGAGGAAAGGGAACTGATTGATAAAATTTCCAGAATAATGCCCTGCTGGCAGTATGGCAGAAGCAGTTCAGGTTCCGGCGGGAAGACTCGCCACAGACCCGAACAGACAGTGGTGACGTTTGTCATCCTTACGGTCGCGTTTACGTCAGTCTTCTGGTACATCGTTGCCAGAACCCCGCTGGTTGCTGAAAATGCCGGTATCCTCACATCCTCGATCCTGGCTGCGATGTGGTGCCCGGCTGCCGCAGCTATTGTGACAAGACTCATCTGGCAGAGAAACCTTGCCGGATTTGGCTTTAAGATTGGAGCGATCCGCTGGTGGCTTGTGGGAATCCTTCTCCCCCTCGCGGTGGGGGCTGTGATGTTTGGTTCCGCGTGGATCACAGGGATAGCCCCCTTCAACACAGAAAAGCTGACAATCCTGCTCTCGGTTGCTGCACGCCTGATAATACTCTTCGGAATTGCCAGCAATGTCTTTGGAGCAGCAGGAGAAGAGATCGGCTGCCGACTCGTACCGGAAGTCTGCCCGGTTCTCAACATTCACTCAACTCGCGCTCATATCCGGTGTGAATCTGGACCACCTGGCACTTCCCGCTCATGTTCTTCGGCCCGCACCACGGGACCGGTCCGGTATGGAACTCGCTCATAACTTCCGTCCCGTTTGTTATGGGAGCAGCCTTCATCCTTGCATAGCTCCGGCTCCGGTCCGGCGGCATCTGGCCTGCAGTCCCCTTCCATGGTTTCTGGAATTATTTCATCCAGCAGTTCTATCCTGCGATCACTACTGTTACCGCGGTCGGCCAAGCGATGCCGGGCGAGTTCGGATGGTTCCGTGTGCTTGCGCATACATCGTATCAGCTGTACTCTTCTGGCACTTCCGTTACTGTCTGCCAAAGTTACCGAAGCCTGAAGGAGAATTGTAATTTGATATAACCCCCCAATAACAACCGCAACTAAAGCAATGCTTCACCATAGGCCGTCACAAACTTTTAGTAAGGAACATTTTATGTACCTTCCAGAATTCTCTAAAATCGCCCTATTAGCCAGAATATCACAGTATTGCCTTCATTTTCCTTAATTCGTTATTTTATAATAAAAGCCCATATCCTTTCGCGAGTCATCCTTGTATGTCAAAGGGGCCCCGGCTGACAATCAGGAACTCAGGAACATGAAACAAAAAAAAGAATGAAACAGAGGAATGAAACGTGATAGTACTTCCCGAAAACAAAGTTGAGAACCAGGAGCCGGGCCCTGCTGGGTCTGGTGAACAGGCTCCCGGACAGAATTCTATGGATCCGGGAGATGCCCGGACAGCGAAACGCACGAAGACCGCCCTGCCCCTTGCGGAGAGGGTGACGGCCTTGAGGGGACAGGGTATTACAACCCCCAAGGATCCAAAGAGCACACTCCGTCGCCAGACCCAGGCGGACATAATAAGAGTGCCGAGGTCCCGTACGTGAAACTGGAGGCAGTCTGCCCGCGACCTTGTCTGCTCCTTAATGGAGCGGCAGGACCGGATGAATGAAGAGATCTTCTACAAGCTCAATGATCTCGCGTTCCGGGTAGGGGATCTCGAAGAGGATCGTCCGGCTACAGGAAGCGCTACCGGAGACACCCAATGACCCGGGGGCGAAGGCCGGTTAAAGCACTTGATGAAGCTGTGGAGATTGCAGGCCGGCGGGGGAGCGTTGAGCAGGTGACCGGTAAACGGGGCGGTGCATTCGATCTCATCATTATCCAGCCGTACCGGAACGTGTTTGTGAAGGTGAAACGTTCGCAGACATCCTTCACGTATCCGCTGGAGATCCTGCATCGCTACGAGCGCGAGATCGCGAGACTTCACCGGGTGACCCTGACACGCGTAACCACCCGGGAATTCTGGGTCCGGTCTCCCAATGGGACGTGGCAGTTCTTTCTGGTCCGGCACGATTCCGTCATGGAGATCCGGGCCGATGGTGTGTATATCCCCCATGAAGCCCTTCCTGTGAGAACGGCGGACCTGTCTGACACTCCTGCTGACGGTCCTCCTTTTAGTGGAATAGATAACTCCATATCTCCGTCGGATGAGGGGAAATAATCCTCTTTTTTGGCACCTTCCGGGAGATGATCCCAAAAGGGGCAATCCGGCCCCTCTGCGGGCTCCGTTGCCCCTTTTTTTTGACACTGTGCTGCAAAAAACCGTACACTTTCACACATTTTTTCCAGAAAACGCGATTTCCATGGGATTCAGACCAAGCGGAGCAATATCCTTCGAGTTATAAAACGCTAATGTACGCTATTGGGAGCCAAAACCGGGAGTGGCTGGGGGGGTAACACGGTCACTGGGAACAGAATGGCTCCAGCAGGTGTTCCTTTGGGTGCTCCCCGATCGGTAATTGACCACGGAAATTGGGCCAAAACAAGCCGCCAGAGTGATCCTTTATGGTTCCCTGGGGAAGATACCGGAAAATGACTCCGGTATTCGCATTCAGTGAGGACGAAAAAGGCAGTGAGAGATGTGGGATTTTCTTCGGTGAAATTACATAACGTGGAACACAAATCGGAGAAGGCCGACAATAATAAAAATGATGGCTATCAGGATTCCTATCCCGTTAAATAAATAGTAAAAGTCAATCCCGCCACCGGGTACTGGCATATTCAATTCTGGTACTGAGGTTTTCGCCTCTTCCTCCCCTGAATCTTTAAGATTCAACTTTACCTGGTGTCCTTGATTTTTTTGCCATGATAGCTTCACGTTATAAGCTCTTTGAAGCCGATTCTACAAAGCATTTACTCATCAGCAATGATCATTGAACTGTCTGCCCGGTGTCGGGCTGGGTTAACAGGGTGGAGATTCCTTTTGTTTTTTTGACCGTTCACAGAGTGGTCTAAAAAATGTCCAGCCACAACCTGGCTTCTTGAGTCCTGCTGGATTGGAGTGTGGATTCTCTCCGGAAGTTGATTCCCGATCCCTATATTATCCTACTCTTCTTTACTATACTTAAATGAAGACTCCGGACGATACCGCGATCCATGCCTCGCTCGCCGATGCCACCTTCCGGGCATACCGGGAAGCCGTCATCCGCCTCCCGCCGGATGTGCTGAAGGTCATCAGGAAAGCGGCTGAAGCAGAGACCAGCCCCGTGGCCCGGGGGGAGTTTGCCAATATCCTGAAAAATATTGGAGATGGCAGAGCGGCTTGGGGTGCCGCTGTGCCAGGACACCGGTGTCCCGGTCGTCTACCTCACCATCCCTCCCGATGTTCCGCTGACCAGGTCTCTGTACGATGCCATTGCCGACGGTGTCCGGCGGGCAACGCGGGAGAGTCCCGCTCCGGCCCAATGTGGTCGATCCTCTGACCCGGCACAACACGGGAGACAATACCGGTGCCGGGATCCCGGCGATCCATGTGAAACCCGGGAAAAATTCACGGTCACCGTCCTCCCCAAGGGTGCGGGGCCGAGAACAGTTTCGCGGATCGCGATGCTCCTCCCCTCGCAGACAGACCAGATCGGAGGGTTTGTTGTCGAGACGATGCTCCACGCGGAGGGCACGCCCTGCCCGCCGGTCTTCCTCGGGGTCGGTATCGGCGGGCACATTTGACGTTGCCGCTGCGCTTGCCAAGGAGGCCCTGCTCGACCGGTTGATGTCATGACGGAGTTCGAGCAGCAGATGCTGCTGCTGCGGTGAACAAGCTCGGGATCGGGCCGATGGGACTTGGCGGGGACTTCACGGCGCTCGCGGTGAAGGTGAAGACGGCCGGCTGCCACACGGCATCGCTCCCGGTTGCGGTCAACGTCCAGTGCTGGGCGAACCGGCATGCAACGGTGGAGGTGAAGCGATGAGCACGAAGCCTGTCCAGCTCCACACCCCGCTCGGTGAGGAGGTCCTTGCGCTCCAGGCCGGGGACCATGTCGACCTCTCCGGCATTGTCTATACCGCACGGGACGAGGCACACCTGCGGATGCAGGAGAAGGGGATCCCGTTCGATCCCGAGGGTGCGGTCATCTACCATTGCGGCCCGGTCATTCAGGACAACAGGGTCATCGCCGCCGGTCCCACCACATCGGCCCGGATGAACGAGCTCTCCGGGTTCCTCATCGACAAGGGTGTGCGGGGGCTCATCGGGAAAGGAGGGATGGGTGAGACGGTGCGGGAGCAGCTCCGGGGCAGGGGAGTCTACTTCGCCTTCACCGGGGGATGTGCCGCCCTTGCCTCATCGCACATGACCCTGAAAGGAGTCTTTTTCGAGGACCTCGGGATGGCCGAGGCGATCTGGGTGATCGAACTCGACCAGCTCCCGCTGGTGGTCGGGATCGATGCCCACGGGAAGGATATCTTCGAGGCTGCCCGGAACAATGCAGCGGCAAGGCGTTCAGGTCCTACGACAGCCAGGCTCCTGCACGGGCAGGCAGTGATCCAAAGAAGAGGTTTTTTGTAACAGCCATCGAATATATACTACGAACAGGACTGCCGATTCCATGAAACTCGCCATCGACGAGAGCCGCTGCAAAGGGTGCAACCTCTGTACGAAGGTCTGCCCGTATAAGATCTTCAAGGAAGGGAAAAAAGCCAACCGCAAGGGGATCGTCATCCCCGAGCTGGACCGTCCCGAGCGGTGCACGAACTGCCGGCTCCGAGCACCTCTACGGGCGCACCCTCTGCGGTGTCTGCCAGCTCACCTGCCCGGACCAGGCAATCCACTGGGTGGAAGAGGAACCGTACGAACCTCACAAGGTGGCGATTGAATATTGACGCGGACTGAATTCTGGCAGGGCAATACCGCCTGTGCCGAAGGGGCCCTTGCTGCAGGGTG
Source organism: uncultured Methanoregulaceae archaeon (assembly GCA_963721245.1). Classification (GTDB taxonomy): domain Archaea; phylum Halobacteriota; class Methanomicrobia; order Methanomicrobiales; family Methanospirillaceae; genus Methanoregula. The sequence goes on from CAVRIL010000007.1 coordinate 352,061, forward strand.
CAGGTTCTTTGGCGGGTACCCGATCACGCCGTCGACCGAGATCGCCGAGCACATGGCAGTAAAGCTCCCGAAGAAAGGCGGGGTCTTCATCCAGATGGAGGACGAGATCGCCTCGATGGCCTCGATCATCGGCGCCTCCTGGACCGGTGCCCGGGCGATGACCGCGACGAGCGGGCCCGGCTTCTCCCTGATGATGGAGAACATCGGGTTTGCGGCGATGACCGAGACCCCCTGCGTGGTCGTCAATGTCCAGCGGGGCGGCCCCTCCACCGGCCAGCCGACCATGTCGGCACAGGGAGACATGATGCAGTGCACGGTTCGGCTCTCACGGCGATTACGCGATCATCGCACTCTGCCCGGCAAGCGTCCAGGAGATGTACGAGCTGACGGTGAAGGCCTTCAACCTCGCGGACCAGTACCGCGTCCCGGTCTTCCTGATGGCCGACGAGATCGTCGGGCACATGCGGGAGAAGATCCTTATCCCCGATACGGTCGAACGGGTCAACCGGAAAGCCCCTCGTGCCCGGGACACTGCCGTTCAAGGCGGATGCCGACCTGATACCCGGGTTTCCGGCAGTTCGGCACGGGCTACGGTGTCCATGTCACCGGTCTCACCCATGATGAGCGGGGATACCCGTGTGCGACGAACCCGAAACTGCACGTCGCTCTTGTGCAGCGGCTGGTGGACAAGATCGAGAACGCCCGCGACGAGATGGCGGATTACGACATAATCAACCCGGATGCTGCGCAGGTCTTCATCACGTACGGGGCCCCGGTCCGCACCGTCCAGCAGGTGATGCACGACAACAGGGACAGGATATCGGGTTCCTCCGGATCCGGACGGTCTGGCCGTTCCCTGAGAAGGCACTCGCGGAATTCAGAAACGCCCGGCGCTTCTTTGTCCCGGAGATGAACCTCGGCCAGATCGCCCGCGAGATCGAGCGGCACGTCGAAGGTTCCCGTCATCAGTATTCCCGAAACTCGGCGGCGAACTCCATACGCCGGCAGAACTCATCGCTGCACTGGAGGCACACCCATGAGTTTCGAGGACTGGTACCGCCAGGACCGGCTCCCCCATATCTACTGTGCCGGCTGCGGGAACGGGACGGTCATCAACTGCACGCTTGCCGCCGTCGACCAGATGGGCTGGAAGAAGGAGGAGACGGTCTTTGTCTCCGGCATCGGCTGTTCCTCGCGTGCCCCCGGCTATATCGTCACCGATTCGCTCCATACCACCCACGGCCGGGCCCTTGCGTTTGCGACCGGGGTCAAGCTGGCAAACCCGGATCTGAACGTGGTGGTCTTCACCGGCGACGGTGACCTTGCTGCAATCGGCGGCAACCATTTCATCCATGCCTGCCGGCGGAATATCGACCTGACCGTTGTCTGCATGAACAACCAGATCTACGGGATGACCGGCGGGCAGGGAAGCCCGACCACCCCGCTGGGCTGCCTCTCGTCCACGACCCCGTACGGGTGTGCCGAGACGCCGTTCGACCTCTGCGAGCTCGCGATCGCAGCCGGGGCCAACTATGTCTCCCGCTGGACCTCCTACCATGTGAAGGAACTGAAAAAGCGGTAAAGGCCGGCCTCGAGACCCCGGGCTTCTCCTTCATCGAGGCGCTGGTCCAGTGCCCGACCGCCTTCGGGCGGCAGGAACAAGTTCCAACAGGTCGCCGACCATGTCGAGTACCTTCGCTCGCACTCGCTCCTGAAAGCGAAACGCGACCGGATGCTCGAGAAAGGGGAGACCGATCCCTGAGGATATGTTCGTTGTCGGGGAACTTACCCGCAGGAACCGCCCGGCACTGGGGGTGAAGAGGCCATGAGGCACGAGGTCAGGTTCTCGGGATTCGGCGGACAGGGGATTATTCTCTCGGCCGTCATCCTCGGGCAGGGCAGCCGTGATGTACGACAACAAGTATGCCGTCCAGACCCAGGTCTACGGGCCGGAAGCCCGGGGCGGGGCCTCGATGAGTGCGGTGATCATCGACGATGACCCGATCCTGTACCCCAAGGTCACCACCCCTGATATCTACGTGATCATGTCTCAGGAAGGCTTCGAGAAGTACGGTGCAGATGCACCGGACGGATGCGGTGATGCTCGTCGATTCCACGCTCGTCCATTCCCGGCCGGACTGCCGCTGCATCGAGATCCCGGCAACAAGGGAGGCAAAGCAGATCCTGGGAAAGGATATCGTGGCAAACATCGTGATGCTCGGTGCACTCGTCGCTGCAACGCATGTCGTGAGCGATGCGGCACTCGAAAAAGCCATCCTTGACTCGGTCCCGAAGGGCACCGGAATCCCTGAACCTGAAGGCGATGAAGATGGGGATTGAACTGCAGGACTGTCCCTGGAGGGCAGAAGGCATGAAATTACGCGAATACGAGGCAAAAAATGTCCTGAAAGAGGCCGGGATCCCTGTCCCGGCAGGATTCCTGATCCGATCGGCCGATGAACTTACCCCCCATCTCTGTGCACTGGGCGATGCATTTGTCCTGAAAGCCCAGGTGGATGTCGGTGGGAGGGGAAAGGCCGGTGGTATCCTGATGGCCGACCCGGCGAACGGCATGCGAGTGGCACAGGAGCTTTTCCAGAAACAGATCAAGGGCCTTCCGGTTAAGGAGATCCTTGCCGAGCAGAAGCTCGACATCCAGCACGAGTATTATCTGTCGATTACTGTCGACCGTTCGAGCAGGCAGCCGCTCATCCTCTTCACCGAGGCCGGGGGAGTTGATATCGAGATCACCGCAAAGGAGCACCCCGAGGCGATCCGGAAAGTTATCGCAAATCCCCTGATGCGGGATATCCCGCCATTCATGCTCCGGGAACTTATCGGTACCGCCCCCAAAGAGATCGGTCCGTTCATCAACAAACTCTACCGTGTATTCCTGGAAAAAGATGCCCTGCTTGCCGAGATCAACCCGCTCGTCACCACCCCGCATGGGGTATTTGCCGCCGATGCAAAACTGATTATTGACGATAATGCCCTCGGAAGGCAGGGGTTCACGGTCAACCGCGATCTCACCGACCGGGAACGGGAAGCGGAGAAATACGGCTTTTCCTATGTCGAACTGGACGGCACGATCGGCGTGATCGGGAACGGGGCCGGGCTCACGATGTCCACGCTCGACCTCATCGGGTTCTATGGCGGTAAAGCGGCAAACTTCCTCGATGTCGGAGGCGGAGCCGAGAGCGAGCGGGTGATGCACGCGGTCCGGCTGGTCGGCAGCGTCCCCTCGGTGAAGGTAATCGTGGTCAACCTCCTCGGCGGTATCACGAAATGCGATGAGGTCGCAAAGGGGATCATCGCTGCAGCCATCCCCCAGAAAGTGATCGTCCGGCTCGCCGGGACCAACGAGGCAGAGGGGAGGGCGATGCTCTCGGCAAAGGGCTACGAGATGCTGGATACGATGGACCTGGTGGTCAGGAAGGCCGTGGAGATGGCCGCATGATCTACGGGGACAAGAAGACCGGCGTCCTCGTGCAGGGAGCCACCGGAAAACAGGGCGAGTTCCACATCGGGCTGATGAATGCCTACGCCCGGGAGGTAGGCGGACGGGGTGTCGTGGCCGGCGTGACGCCCGGCAAGGGCGGCAAGGAAGTCCACGGGGTCCCGGTCTATAATACCGTGAAAGAGGCGATGCGGGACCATGATATCTCGGCCAGTGTCATTTTCGTCCCGGCCGCGGCCGCTGCCGATGCGATCATGGAGGAGGCGCATGCCGGTATCCAGACCATCGTGGCGATCACCGAGCACATCCCGGTGCACGATACGATGAAGGCGATTGCCTACGCGAGGATGGAAGGATGCAGTGTCATCGGCCCCAACTGCCCCGGGCTCCTCTCGCCCGGTGAGGTGAAGATGGGGATCATGCCGGCAGGATTATTCAGGCGCGGGCAATGTCGGTGTCATATCCCGGAGCGGTACCCTCACCTACGAGGTTGTGGATGAGCTGACCCGGGCCGGTATCGGGCAGAGCACCGTGGTCGGCATCGGCGGCGACCCGGTTATCGGCCAGACGTTTGTCGATGTGCTGCAGCCAGTTCGAGACAGACCCGCAGACAAAGGCCGTGGTGCTCATCGGTGAGGTGGGCGGGAACCTTGAGGAGGAAGGGGCAAGGTCCACCGACCTTCCCATCGTCTCCTACATTGCCGGCATATCAGCACCCCCGGACAAACGCATGGGCCATGCCGGTGCAATTGTCGAGGGCGGCGAAGGGGATGCCCGCTCCAAGATCGCCCGGCTCAGGAAGCTGGGGTACCGGTGGCATCCCGGCCTTCCGAGATCCCGGAGATGGTCAGGGACCTGTTCAAGGGCCGGTGCTGACGGAAAAAATGCCTTGAAGAAAACCTAAAGTTTCCGCTCTGTGAAAATCTAGATTCTAACAAGTTGTGATTCGCTATTATCGAGGGGACAGTGCCTGTCACCGTTCGAATCGCTCACTGTGCATTGCGATTGTGATGTATTACCTTATCAGGATATCGCCTCAATGGGAGGCACAGCAGCGGGGGCGGAGTCATTGCCGTGAGCCCCCAAGGCGTTGCGAAGTATATTCTTCAGCATTTTATGAAAGCCGGATGTTCTTTTCAACTTTCCGCAGAGACCATCACATGTCAGCGGTGGTTTCCTTCAGTGCAGCGAGGGAGAATCCTCTCCCACAGTTGTTGTAGCTCCAGGAGCGTCTGATTAATATTTTCTATGATTTTCCTGAAGAGCAAAAAACTTTTTTTATCGTGTAATCTCTATCCCCACCTCATTTCTCCGCAGGAACCCGGGGGTCCATGGTGCATTATATCGCATCAATACCGGCTGACCAGTGCAATAATGCCGGCTTTTTGTAGTCCATCAAACAACCGGCCCTTTGCTGCTTCCACATCCTCCCGTCCGGTATATCCTTTGAACTGTATGACCGCGATCTCCCGAGGAGGGATCGTGGTTATCTTCACCCGCGGGTCCACGGGATCCGGCATGTCTTCCTCACGTTTACCCGCAGGCATCACAAATGATATTGAGTTTTCATCGGATAGAACCGGAGCAGTCATTTGGATCTTTTCCGATGTGATAACCGGGGCGGTCATGGGAATCTTCGTCCTTGTGTGGTTGTTTCCGGTGATATATGCAAAAAGCAGGTTAAATCCACTATCCTCCCCGATATTTGGTACGGTTGCCAGTACCAAACCGGGATATTTCCGGAACTCTATCTCTCCCGTCCTTCCGGTGATTTCATAGGCTATGGTTTCCGTCATTCGTAATCATCTCCTGCTTTTTGATATATCCTCATCGAACTGATGGATATATCATTCATTTAAAGTATCGCAGGTATCCGGTGGGAACCTGAGGAGGTTTGCAGGTGCAAAGGGCAACTGAACTACCTCTGCCATTGAAAACATCACCCGCCAGGCTCCGGTTTGACGTATTCCGTGTACGTTTTTTGCCATTGTGCGATTCTTTATCGTTTCCGCGGGACAACCGATTAAGAACCTATGTCAGCCACCCAGTATTTCCCTATTCCCCCGGAAATGTTTGCACTTGTCGTTGAGACCGTCAGCAGGCGTGTTTCACGGCTGCCCTTCCTGAGAGGCGGGGTTATGGTAACGGGTGAACTGCTTGGCGTTGCGATGGAATGCCTCAATGCCGAGTTCAACAAGACCCTTGCCCTGCGGACCCAGCCCGATGCTGCCCGGAAACCAGAGGACGGGCTCGATTGCTGTATCGAGGAGCGTCTCAGGGTGCAGGGAAATACGGTGGTCCCGGTGATCGTGGATGTGCTGTGCAGCGCCGGTATCGCAGAAACCACGGAAATTATGGACCGCGTCGCTCACCGCCCCCGGAAGTCAGTCAGGCTGCGGTCTCCGTGGACCTGGCATGCCGCCTCCGGCGATGTCACAACCGGTCAGGCTCCCCGTATCCGGTGATGACTCCGAATCTTCCCTGTCATGGATGAGCATGTGCCCGATCTGTCGCACCGGGATACTGAACCGTGTGGTGGGAAAACAGCTCTTCGGCATTCCCCATACGGATTTCTACATCGAATGCACTCATTGTGGTGCAAAATTTATCCCGGTCGGCACCCAGTTCCGGCTGGTCTCCATCGCCACCGTCCGGATCCGCTCTGGAGAAAACACCTGGACCAGACCTTTCCAGCCGAGACATGGTCCGCTCTGGCACGAGGGACCGCACCGGGAGGAAAACCGTTCCAGCAGCCCGGCGGGAAAAAAACCTGTCAGCCCGTCGTCAAAATTCCCGGCAGGGGGGCTCACGCAGCTGAAAGACGGCTCCCTTGTGGTGCCATACGGTGACAGAACCCTCTATTTCAAACCGGTAAAACTTGATTTTTACCGGACCTGTCCGGGAGGATTACTTCGCCCGGGTTCAAAAACCTCTTGAAGATCATGTTAAAAAATCCCGTATTCGGCCACCTGCTCCTGCCCATCAAGGCCCGGTACTCCCCGTGCCTTCCCATGAAAACCGGGCTTTTTTTACACCAGCTCAAGGAACGCCAGGATCCCTTTTACCGCGAGTTCCTCAACATCTATGGCGATGAGAAGTATGGCACGTTCCGGCTCGGGGATGCAAAAGAAGGGGATAAAAAGGGGGTGCTGATTGTTGTCGTCAACCGGGCCCTATTCGATGTGATCAACTGCCCGGATACAATCCGGAGCACCATCAACGATACCCTCGGGCGGATTTCACCGGAAGACTGTCTCCTGAGCGGGGACAGTACCCGCTGCAGGATCAATGCACTCCTCTGCTCCAACAAAAAAGAGACGGGAATCTTCATCCAGACCAGCGAAGATGACGGAAGAGCGGGAACGCATCACGGAGACGCTGAGAGGATTTATTGCCGTCTGACATGCATCACTTTGTTCACCGGATCCTGATCGATCCGACCAGAGAATTTTTCATATCACATGAGAACATTATACTTATCCACTCTGGATACCGAAAGGGAGATCACCAATGAAATGCCCCCATTGCGGAATGAATATACGGGATAATGTCGCTGACTGCGGCTATTGCGGCGGAAAAATTGTTCAGGAATCCGAGAAATTGACCACAGGAGCGGGCAGACCGAATAGTCTCCGGAGGCAGTCCGGCCAGAGAAAGGGGCAGAGTCAAAACCTGATAAAATCCGGGGATGAAGAACCGGAGACCGAGGAGGAAGATGAAGGGGGACTTTCCGTATACCTGCAGAAAGGGGAACATGTGCTCATCGGTTCGCTCAATATCACGGTGAAAAAATTCTTTTTCCATGCATACCTGACCAATCGGCGCATCTTTTTGATCGATACGCAGGAAAAAAAGGTCAAGGTTACCGCAAAGGATATCCCACGGGATTCAATCATCGGCAGCATCGTCGAATTTTCGGAGAATTCCGATCCTGTCCTTGTTCTCTCCATCCGTTCTCCTGATGACGAGATCAAGACCATGAAACTTGTTTTTGTCCAGAACGGCATGGAACGTTCCGGAGAGATCGATGAATGGATTGCCCTTCTCCACGAGGAGGAAAAACCGAAGAAATCTACCGGAACCTGAAAAAGAGGAACATCCAGTGCCTGCTGAAGCCTCTATTCCTGCCGAACCGGAAAAACAGGAAGAAAGCACAGGAACTGCAAGCCCAGGAAAATGCCGGCAAAGGACCATGAGAAGCAGCCGCCGGTCAAACGGCATTTTGCAGTCCAGTACCGTACAGGAACAGGCACCGTCCGCCACGGAACCTGCCCGTCCCCAGCGGCGTGCCCAGATCAGGGAAGTGCCGGAACAGGAATCCGATCGCGGGGCAACTGCGGTACAAGCCGCTGATAACCAGACCGTCCGCAAACGCGAAGTGCAGTCGGCCATGAAGGTCGCGATGAAGAGTGCGATGCAACCCCTCAGGCATTCTTCGCTGCAGACCTGCGAAAAGACCAGTGATAGAGCCAGTCCAGTCACCCCGCCGGAACAGGAACCCGGGGTTGTGAAGGCAGCCCCGCGGCGTTCCGTGGTGCAGGAAAAGCCCGAGGAGACCCCGGTGACGGGATGAAGTGACGGATATTCCCCAGTTCTGTCATAACTGCGGGAAAAAACTCCCCGTTGCAGCCAACTTCTGTCCCGGGTGCGGGACAAAACTGAGCCAGCACCGGACCCTTCCCTCAGGCCAGGGCCCCGGAGGCAACCCGCTGAAAAGAAGGGTTCACATCACGCCGCTCCGGTCCATGAGAAAAAGGCAACCCCCCAGAAAGGGGAAATCGACGAGGAGGAAAAAGAGGATGAGACCCCGGTACCGGTAAAACCCCCGGTCAAGAAGCTCCCAAAGGGAAGCGAGATGACCATCCTCCACAAATTCCTGCGACGGTAGGACCGCTGGTTCTTTTTTTATGGGCAATTGGTTGTAGTTTTGTCATTCTCTTCATCCCCCCGGGATGATTTCGCTCTAGTGCTCCTCAAAGGATCTTTCAGGAGTATCGGTACAGCCTCCTTGGGAACCATACTTAAATCTGGTTCACCGCCCGGGATTTCTATCCATCGGACCGGTGAGAGAATTCAGCGTATAATTACTCCCAGTCATAAAAAAACCAAAAACTATTGTCAATCAGAAATCGTTATATGAATTCCAGTCCTTTTTATTAGTAACTCAGTATTACGAGGAAATCAATGAAGAGAAACATCCAGATTGAAGCATTAGCCCAGATTCCTCTGGAAAAACAGCGGATCGAAGTCGTCGAGCGCAAGTGCATCGGCCACCCTGACAGTATCGCTGACGGTGTTGCTGAAGCGATCAGCAGGGCGCTTTGCAGGGAATATCTCGAAGAGTTCGGGGTTGTCCTGCACCACAATACCGACCAGGGAGAGATCGTAGCCGGAGAATCTGACCCGAAGTTTGGTGGCGGGAAGGTCATCCGCCCCATTTTTATCCTTATTGACGGTCGTGCAACAAAACGGTTCAACGATGTATCCATCCCGACCGATGCCATTGCCGTTGAAGCGACCCGGAATTATCTCCGCTCCAACTTTACAACCCTGAACATGGAACGCGATGTCATCATGGACTGCCGGCTCGGGACCGGTTCGACCGATCTCCGCGATGTGTTCAAGCCCCACAACGGCAGGGTCCCGAGGGCAAATGATACTTCCTTTGGTGTCGGGCATGCCCCCTTCTCTGATATTGAGACTATTGTCAAGAATGTCAGCGATTTTATCGATGACAAACTGAGGCCGAAATATCCCGCCATCGGGCAGGATATCAAGATCATGGGACTTCGTGACGGTGACACCATCACGCTGACCGTCGCCTGTGCGATTGTCGATAAATACTGTGCGGATATTCACCAGTACACGGAGTACATGGAGTTCCTCAAAGAACAGATCGGCAAGGTGGCAAGGAAGAGCACGAAACGCAAGGTCGTTGTACACCTCAACACCGGTGACGACATCAAGAATGGGAGCATCTACCTGACCGTGACCGGCACATCCGCGGAGATGGGCGATGACGGTTCAGTCGGGCGCGGCAACCGCTGCAACGGGCTTATCACCCCCAACCGCCCGATGAGCATGGAGGCGACGAGCGGAAAGAACCCGATCAACCATATCGGTAAGATCTATAACCTGCTCTCGACGCAGATGGCCACCGATTGTGTCTCGAGAGGTGGACGGGATCGAAGAGATGTATATCCGGCTCCTCTCCCAGATCGGGCAGCCCATCGACCGTCCGCTTGTGGCAAGCGTGCAGGTCCTGCCACAGTCGGCATAAAAATGCAGAAAATCCAGGGTGAAATTGAAGGGATTGTCGATCACTGGCTCGAGAATGTAACCGATATCACCGAGAAAGTAATCCGTGGCGAACTCAAGACGTTCTGACCCCCATGGCACAAAAAACAAAATCACGCCGGAAAAAAAGCGATCTCCCCCCTTTTTCACCGGTTGTCCGGCTTGCGATTCCCAATAAGGGCAGGATTGCAGCGCCAATCCTGGATCTCGTGGAAAAGAGCGGGCTTCACCTCCCCGAAGCCGGGGAGCGGCGGCTTATTACAAAGACCCTCGATCCTCACGTGGAGATCCTGTTTGCCCGCCCGGTTGATATTCCCGAATACGTGGCAACCGGTGCAGCGGATCTCGGGATCACCGGCCATGATATGGTGATCGAGCGCCAGTCTGATGTTGAGGAGCTTCCTCGATCTCCAGTCCGGGAAGGCAAAACTTGTCCTGGCTGTTCACGAGGATTCAGCAATAACATCGGTAAAGCAACTTGCCGGGATGAAGGTCGCGACAGAATTTCCCGGTCATCACAAAGGCATACTTCTCCAGACACAAGGTAAAGGTCAATGTTGTTCTGGTCGCGGGTGCCTGCGAGGCGACCCCGCACCTGGGTATTGCCGATGCCATCGTCGACCTTTCGAGTTCGGGGACGACCCTGAAGACCAACCGTCTGCGGGTGATTGACGATGTGCTGGAAACCTCCACGTTCCTGATCGCAAACAAAGACTCACCCGACAAAGAAAGAGAAGATCGATGAGATACACCTCGCCCTTGAGAGTGTTATCCGGGCACGCGGGCAGTGTTACCTGATGATGAACGTGAAGCGTTCGTCACTCGATGCCGTGAAACGTGTACTGCCAGGCTCTTCCGGCCCGACGGTTATGGATGTTGCGTCGACTGAAAACCTCGTTGCGGTCCATGCAGTCGTCAACGAGGAACGGGTCTATTGCCTGATCAACGCTCTCAGGCGTGCCGGTGCAAAGGATATTCTTGTTATGGCAATCCAACGGATGATCCGCTGAGGCCTATGCGCATTTTTCCCGCTGTTGATATCCTGGGAGGACAGTGCGTCCCGCTGGTCCAGGGAAAACGTGAGAGTGCAACGGCATTCGGGGACCCGCTTTCCTGTGCTACACGCTGGCTTGACCAGGGAGCCGATGCCCTCCACGTGGTGAACCTTGACGGGGCTTTCGGGAATTCAGGGAAAAATGCCGGGCTTATCACCGACCTGGTCAAAAAAACCGGGTCGAAATCGAGTCGGCGGGGTATCCTGCATCGAAGATGCCGCCCGCTGGCTGGAGACCGGTGTCTCGCGGGTCATCATTGCAACGCTTGCCACAGAAAAGCCGGAAAGTATACGAACGCTTGCCGATGAGTTCGGGAGCGAATGCGTGATGGCGGGAGTCGATGCACGGGGAGGACAGATCGCAGTCCACGGCTGGCAGGAAACAGCGGGAGATTACCTTGCGTGGGCACGACGTTTCGAGGAACTGGGTGCAGGCTCGCTCCTCTATACCAATGTCGATGTGGAAGGACTGCAGCAGGGAGTACGGTTCGGACCTGTCAGGAAGCTGATCGACCACGTGCACATCCCCGTAGTTGTTGCCGGTGGGGTATCTGCACGATCGGATGTGGCCGGGCTGCGGGATGCCGGGGCATCCGGTGCCGTGCTCGGTTCGCTCTCTACAGCGGGAAGATCACTCTTAAAGAAGCACTGGAGGCGAGTACATGAGGAATGTAACGGTAAAACGGGAAACGAAGGAAACTAAAATCGCAATCACGGTGAACCCGGATGGCAGCGGGAAGGTTTCTGCTGACAGCGGGGTGCCGTTCTTTGACCATATGCTGAATGCAATGGCACGGCACGGGGGATTTGACTTTACCTGCACCGCCAAAGGCGATCTCGGTGTCGACTGCCATCACACGATCGAAGATATCGGCATCGTGTTCGGGGATGCCCTGAAAGGAGTGATCGGCGACGGGCATGGGATACAGCGGTTCGCCCATACCATCATCCCGATGGATGAGTCTCTTGCGACGGTCGTGCTCGATTGCGGGGGAAGGGGATACCTCGCCTATACCGGCACCTTCGGGAACAAGACCATCGGGACGATCCCGTTGATATCTTTGAGCATTTCTTTTACAGCCTCTGCACCCGGGCCGGCATCACGGCGCATGTCATGTTTTCCGGGAGAAATGATCACCACCAGTGCGAGGGGTGTTCAAGGCATTCGGGATTGCGCTGGGTGAAGCGTTGTGATAGATAAGGATCGAAACAAATCCGGATACAAAGGGAAGTTTTAGATTTTTTCATGCTCTAGATAAACCATTAATATTTTCTGTTTCGTATTCACATTTTAGATGATATGAAGGTGACTCCCCCTTGACCCCATTTTCACGTTCCCTTTAACACAATACTTTGTCAATACCAAACGAGCCATTGTATTCAAGATACGGGCATGGGATCCAGGGATTTCAAAAGAGCCTTCTGCCCCGTCAGTGCACCGGGAATGCCCTAGAGGCAAGGGATACTCGTACATATTAGAAGCCAATGCAACCAAAATGAAAATCAATCACTAATATAAGAAGAGAGATATGTTCTCTGAATCCATTACGACGGCCGCCAGTCGCCTCCGGAGTAGTTCCCCTATTGGATTCAGAGACCAAAAGAAAAGTCCCCGCCCCGCCTTTCTCGAAGAAGCTGAGATGGTGGACACTTTATTCATTTATTCCAAAAGTTCAGTCGGCTACAAAAACCACGAACAGATGAAGGGCACATCATCGAAAATGGTGTTAAAAAAATATTACGACATTTTTTCCAGAGGCGATCTCCAAGAAAAAATTCACAGAAATTAAACTACTGATGGCGAACCTAAAAAAGAGTTGAACTCAGGGCTTTGAGGCCAAGGTCAACGTCTTCTTTCTTGATAGTCTTTCTTCCTGCGTGCTCGGCAACTTGTTTGCTTCCTTGGTGGAGGCGGGGCATGTACTTCTCTGCCTTGACAACAAGGGCTTCGGCTCTCATCGCTGCCGACTCTTTCGGCTCCGTTCTTCTTTGCCAAATGCTACAACTGCGGCGATTGGTAAATCTGCCATTTTTTCAACCTCAAGAAGAAAGTCTATTGGTATATATAAATACTTTATGGGAAAATCCTGCGTTATGTCCAGCATTATGATATTGGAAGGCATACTGCCAAGCAAGTGGAAAACAAAGGGCAAAATGTCGCAGAATATTTTTTTTCCTGTTTAAATCACTCCATATAAAAAACGGATGGAATATAGAGGAATTAAATTATTCCAACAAAGATGCTGCGAGCAATAGCGCATTGGCATAATTTGGTGAGGCGCGCGGAGTATCCACGAAAATTCTGCTGATATTTACTACGGGCGCGCCATGACCATGTCCCCCTCCCAGAAACGTGAGCGTACGGAAGACCAGGTTGCCCGAAATGCCGTCGGGTGCGATGATCAGCCCGCAGGTTTCTACGGCATCCTCGATCAGGATTTCACAGTGTACCGCACCGCCGAGCCGGGCGACCAGTTCTGCCTCGGCCATGCTTGCATCCACCTGGGGGTGACGACCGATGTCGCCAGACCGGCCACCGGACAGGACACCGACCTTTTCCGGAAGGCCGATTTGACCGGCTATCACCCTCCCTTTTTTTATCAGTTCAAGTTTCTGGGACCGTCCAGCCTTCGTCGACTCCTACAGGTGTCAGGAGGAATTTTTTCCCGTGCACAGTTTCGAGGAGGGCGATGCGTTCGAGGTGATCCACTCCCGCAGCCCTTTTAAGTGCCTGCAGCGTGGAATTCACGGCAGCGTTCCCCTGGCGGCTTCATCGATACCTGCCTGCCATGGAATCATCGATAAGTGCCTGTTACGGCCGGGGGTGTTCAGCAATCTCAATAATTTCCCAACTGAATTTTTATCAACAATCCCCGGCCGGCGGTAACACACGGGAATGAAATCCCCGCTCACCCCGTTTACACTCTCGATAACCTTCCCTGCGTCCTCAGCGATCCCGATCCCGATGCGCCTTACCGTGGCAGGCATGCAACATCCTCGTCAGAAAGGTGCATGATCCCGTTGTCGATAAAATCAAAGACCTGCGTTTCCTGCCCGTTATAGGTTATACGCAACTCCCGCGTGCTGTTGACCTCCCCGATATCAGCCGCGGTCATGCCGACTTCGGCAAACAGGCGGATCAGCTCAGGGACATGTTCTTTCCCTGTGGTGAGGATGAAGCCCATGCCGGTACATCCGGACCCATTGCTCAAAGGTCATATCGTTCCCTGCCAGATTAGGTTTCGGTATCAACCCGAGCTCGATCTCCGCTCCCTTCCCGCTGACCTCAAGAAGCATCCCCAATGTGCCAATCAGGCCGGGGTTGCTGATATCTTCCCGCGGTGACGAGGTGACGTTTCCCGATCTCTTCCATGAGGCCGATCTGTGACCTGACCTCTGCGGCAGATTTCATGGTCACCGAGTCCCAGTTGAGGGAACAGGAGGGATGGACACGTCCGGAGAGATCGATCGCCGCAACAACCCGGTCCCCTTCACGGACTGTATGGCTGTAGATGATCGAGTCAGCCGGGCGGAGCCGGGATCGAGACATCGATCACGCTGTCAGGTGGTCCGGGTGCAGGTGGCCCCCGACTGTCCAACCCAAACTGTGCCGAGGCATCGTGCATCCCTTTCACCACCTGTTCCTGTATCGTGGTCTTTGCTATGGAGAAGATATCGACCATCGCGATAGGGTGGCCGCCCATCGCTGCGATGTCATGGATGTTGACCAGCACCGAGCAGTATCCGGCCCAGTAGGGATCGGCCTCCATGAGCCTGCTCCAGATGCCGTCAGCGGCAAGGAGGAGGGCCTCGTCATTGTGTTCGATTACCGCAGCATCCTCTCCGAACGAGGCAATAACATGGGGAGCATCGATCCTCAGTGCCCTGACCATCTCGCCGATGGAATGTTTCCGCCTGACTCCCTCATATTCCCTGACTACGTGTGCTATCGTCTCTGTGGAGCAACTGTGGACCAACGGTATCACCTGAAGAAATGGTTGTATGAACGTTACGTGTATCCTAGTTTCATTTCATCAGAGATAATTTATTTGATATACAGTCAACGTGTTGGTATGGACTGGACGAGAATACCCGCGCACGGCTCGAAGATATCGTCGGCAACTCGACAGCACTACGGCAGATGGCGGCATGGGCACAGGCCTGGACCACTAATCCAAGCCGCTGCTCATCTACGGGAAGCCCGGTATCGGCAAAACGTCCAGCGCATATGCCCTAGCAAACGATATGAAATGGGACGTCATCGGAGCTCAATGCCAGCGACCAGAGGACCGCGGCGGTTATAGAGCGCATCACCCAGGGCCGGACGCACCACGGCCAGTCTCACGGGCTCGTCAAGGAAACTGATCGTCCTTGACGAGGCGGACAACCTTCAGGGTTCCTCTGACCGTGGTGGGGCAAAGGCAATCATCGAATGTATCCGGAACGCCCGCCAGCCGATAATCCTGATCGCAAACGACCTCTATGGTCTCTCACCAGAACCCGGTACGCTGTGAACCAATCCAGTTCAGGGCAATTCCTGCCCGCTCGATAGCGCCCCAGGCTCAGGTTTACTCTGTGCGGCAGAAAACATCGACTGCACTGAAGGTGCAATTCAGGCCATCGCGGAAAGTGCCGAAGGGGACATCCGGTCGGCGGTCAACATGCTCTACGCCGCGGCCATCGGGAGGGAACGGCTGGACGATGCACAGGTACACACCTCCCAGAAAGATGAACGCGTATCGATTTTTTCGCTGATCACCGCCATCTTCCATACGACACCAGATGGAGAGCTGATGCGGCTCTCGTACGATGTCGATGACACCCCGGAGACCATAGAGCAGTGGGTGGAGGGGAATATTTACCTGCTCCCCTCGCTGCCTGCACTCGCCAGGGGATACCGCTCCCTTTCGAGGGCCGATGGAGTACCTGGGGTATACCTATCGCCGCCAGTATTACACGCTCTGGCGGTATGCCACCGCACTCATGCTGCTGGGAGTTGCGGACGCCACCGGGGAGAGGGATTCACGCGCGAATAATGCCGACGGAACGGTGGCAGAAAATGTCGGCAGCAAAGAAACAGAAGGCGATCCGGCTGGTTACCCTTCCAGGTTTGCAGGACCCATGCACGTTCCGCAGAATACCCTGCGTGGTACTACCTGGATATAATTTCCCTGCTGGTCGAACACGATCCGGCCCGGTATGCTTTCGGACTGGCGCTCGATGCAGATCAGTTGAATTTTTTCCTCCACGACAAGGCCCGCGCCCAGCAGATCATAAAGTTCCTGCTTCCAGAGGAGAAGGCACGGGAAAAGGAACAGCAGCGAAACCCGTCCGGGAAAAGACCAAAAAACACGATCAACCTGCACGGAACGACAAGCGCAGGGAGAACAGCATCCGGAAAGACCGGCTCAGAAACCCCGGATCGCTCCCGAACCTGCGGAAAAGAAACAGCCCTCCCGTTCCCAGTCAACATTATTGATCGTTCTGATGCGGTAACATACCGGTGGAGCAGCACGCCGCAGTCGATCCTTTCTCCTCCTTTCTTGCACCTCAAACCCAAGATGATAGACGGAGATCGCGGTGATACCCGGCAGCGGTATGCGGGAGGAACCATTTCGATGGCAGGGCGGATGGAATAGATGACGTGCCGCCACCGTTATACAGGCCGGGTCCGGGCACGAAAATATCATCGAATGAAAAGAGAGGCTTGCAGGTACTGCTGTTATCCCGGATGTCGGTACAGCGGCCGCGCACCCCACCGGCGTCATGGGCGATCTGCGCCGCGGTCGTGTTCCTGCCGATCCCGACCTCAACGGCATTGCGGTAGTGTTGCGCGACGTATTCCTCCGATACACGTCTCAATATGTTTATAGGTGCCCATTCCAACAGAATATACGCGATGCATATCCATATTTTTTGGGATTCCCTTTCTCCGCAGGGGCTTCAGGTCCGGTCGAACACACGGTGCAATTATGGGAGTCCCGGCAACGGTTTCGGAGAACCATGTGCGTATCATGGGATATGTGAACGAGCGCAGGCAAATCAGCGCGCAGGCACTATAGGAGAGTATTCTTGTTTATAAACACCGCCATGCCCTGCAGGAACCCGTCCTGCTGGTTGTCCGCCCAGGACCTGTTCAGGAATGGCAACAGCTTGTCTTCGGGCTCGCACGCGAGGCTCCCGGTGCTGCGGTTGTCTCCACCAGCAGATTAGGAAACGAGTATTACAGAAGAGGAAACGATGACAATCTTATCGACCGTATCACCAAAGAGGGCGCCCATCCACTGGGCACCCTGGCAGGCCTCGGACACTGTGCCAACACGGAATGCATCATGTTTCACAGGATACCCTCGATGAACTGGACAGCAAAAAAAAAAGAATGTTCTCCCAGACGTACAGCAATTCACACGTGGCTATTTTATGCCTGGGTAGGTATCTATCTATCTATCTATCTATCTCTCTCTCTCTCTCTCTCTCTCTCTCTCTCTCTCTCTCGGTAATGTTTTAAAAAAAAGTTATGCCTAACATTTATTCATCATTACATATACTATTAATTCATTTATGAAATGGGAAAGTTCCACAAGCATCTTACAGAGGTAATTTATTACTCTAGGTGAGGGAGACCTGTCCAGGGCTTTCATACTCAGATATCAGCAATACCAAAATAGCAGCATAGGGAGTGATAGTATTTGTTATTGGCGGTGGGGAGCCCCACTATGTGGTCTTTTATTTCATACAATATATATGAAGATTACTAGGGACAGATATGACTCCGTGGAGTGAAAGAGGCCTGAAAGATTTGAAAGAAGGTAAAAAGATCAAAAAAGCAAGAAGACGCAGCAAATCAGGCGCTGAACACATCGCCGGAACAAGGCCGTCACATCAACTGACAGATTATACAGGTCAATATACAATCCTGCCTACGGGATAATTTCATGCTCTTAGGTACACTTCAATTAGATTCCCATAACATTAAGCTGCCGCTTAAACATTTTCACTATGACCGGTTTGATTCACCAAATGATCAACGATATGGACTCTGGTCTCTGGATTTTCACCGCCGATCCCCGGGGTAGCATTCATGTTCCTTACACTTCACTGAGACAGAGCGAGGCGACATTCACAAGAAAAGCTGATGCTTCGTTAAGTGACCCGGCAGTATTCCCGAAGATACCGGGAAATATTCATTGCAGGAAGCTTTATAAATGTGGAACTTGTTGATAGGATCTGTTTTCTGATTTCCCCGGGACAACCCCGGATAATGCTGATACCTGTGGAGCCAGGCATACCTCAGAATAAAGGGATTCCCCGATTTTAGTTTTGTACTTGTAATTGAGAATGGAGAAGTTACCGGCTTCAGGCAGAATGGATTACCATCAGGTGAATATCAGGTTGAAAAACAAAAATAACCCTGAATAATATCCGGCTACCGGCTACCGGTTACCGGTTACCGGCTGAAGAAGCCCAGTGTTTAAAATAATCAAAACCTACCTTATGAAATTATTTATCATAATTGTAATCAGTCTTTGCAACAGCTTTCTTTTCGGTGCCAATGATGATCCTGTTTTATTATGCCAAAATAACAAATACCCGGACCTATATGAATATAGACCGTATAACAGTTTCAGAGTACTGGTTCACAAAAGATAAATATTGTTCAGTAAGCAATCAGTATAAAATCATTGTCAGGAAGGATCTGGGAGACATCGGTTCATTAATTTACGTTCAGGTACCTGCAGGACTGATTCGATAAGACCGCAAAAAACGATGCCGCCTGCTGAAAAAATCATTGATGTTAAATATATCGGACAGAATTATATTCCTGATTATGAATGGAATAAACCAAAGCTGCTCTCCAGGGAGACTGTTGGTAATTATGTCTGTGATCATTTTTTATGTGAGGGAGATGCGGATTTTGATCAGATCTCACTTGAATACCTGGTAGCAAAAACTGACGATGAGTCAATGGCAGGCTTTCTTAATTCTACAATAATGAACCTTGGCGGATCAAATAATAAAAGAGAGCCAATTAATGAAATGATAACCGGTAATAAAAACCTGATCCCGCTGAGAATAACTGAAACTGTGGAAAATCCTATCGCCCCGCATATTACAACCGTTATCAATGTCGACAAACTTGAACTGGCAGAATCTTCCGGAGGCATGTTTGAACTACCCGAAAACCTTACGAAAACCTATTAAATAAAGAGAAAACCATGAATAAGTTCAAACTATATATAATTCTTCTGGTTGTTTTTGCCTCTGTGAAATCTATCTATTCGCAGACTTACCGGCGTTTCAACTGACCGAACCGGTACAGATTGAATTAAACAGGCTCAATGAAGCTTATAACATTCTCGACCAGTTCGCAAAAGATGTCTGGGACGGATGGGATGATTATATGACTTATCCTTTTCTCTTTACTTTTCAGAATGGTCTTCGGATTTTAATAGGGCACCCGGCTCCGCCACCGGAGTTTGTACCATACCCCGGTGTAAAAGTCCGCGGTTTATCCCTTCATATTGATACTACCAATCTTAACGATTTTGTAGTTAAACAACCTCTGCAGTGCGGGGGTGGCCCATATCCTCTCGGATCATTCAATAATAAGCCTGTGATGGTTGTGGACATCAGGTTCACATCACCCACCTCCTTAAAGCAGGATGATCCCAATGCATTTAAAGGAGAAAACAGCATAATGATCTTTATCCATGAGCTGATGCATTGCTATCAACCAAAAATTCTTAAACAACAGTTCGGAAATTTAAGGATCAATCCCGATCTTAATATTGCACTTTTTTCAGATATAGAAGGGCAGGCATTGTTAAAAGCATATGAACAAAGCACATTAAAGGAATCCCTTCCCTTTTTAAAAGATTTCTGTGTCGCCAGGAGCCTTAAAACAAAAGATCTGACAAGATCAGAAAAAAGTTCACATGCATGTGATGAATTCCGCGAAGGAGAGGCTGTATATTCTGAATTCACCATATTAACCAGTATTAAGAAGGGTTTCAGGAGTTCACTTTCCACCGCCGATGATCCGGATTATGACCATTTTGCAGATACCGATGCATTCCTGAACAAGTACCCTGATCGTTTAAGGAGTTCTACCGGTAATACTCTCGATATATACGGAAAGAACTATTGGTATGGCTGCTTCGAGGCACTCCTGCTGCAGCGTTATTTCCCCGGCTGGCAGAAGGAAATTGAAAATGAAGTATGGCTCGATCAGATTATACGGAAGAGAGTAAATATGACAGACAAAGACACTCTTCTTGCAATGCAGAGATTTCATGATATTTATAATCTCGACAGTCTGAAAAGCAAGCATGGGGCAGTGATTTCCGGAAGGGACAATACATATAAAATGTTCGGGGAGAGAAAAGGCAGGATATACATAATAGATGTAAAGCCCATTTCTCAGTATTTGGCGTCGCTCGTGGATAAAAAAATAAAAAAATATGAACTGGGATTGATTTATATGTACCCTGATGGAATCGGGGAAATAAAATTTGACGATGTAATCATCTCTTTTAAGCCCGGACCTGCAGAGATTAATGAGCTATATTATTTGAAAGCGGTTGATACAGACTCAGAGAAAAATAAAAAACCATACGAAATTAAGTACGGATCGAAAGATAATAACGGGTTCTTTTATAATGTGGCGATTACCACACCTCTCTTTACTTTACATGCACCAAAAATCTCAGTCAGGGAAAGCAGCAACAGAGTCAAATTTATCATACACTCAAGAGTTTAAAGGAATTCATATTTCACTGAATAGCCCAAAATAAACAGCTGGCTATTGGCTTAAAGAAGCACAGTAATAAATCATCGGATCTGAATCAAAGTGGTTCGCATTGCACAATAAGACAGGCTGAGCTCTGGTGGAAGGAGGTTGAAAAACATAAATAAATAGAAGTATATTTAAACTTTATTCAGACAATTATTATTACCGAGGATCTGAAAACCGGGAACAGAGTAAACGAAAAAACTGAAAACAATGAAAACAAAATTACTTGTATCCATTTTGGCATTTCTGTTCATCAGAACATCATTGTTCGGCCAGTACGAAAAAATCCTTGACTTTGAAGGAGCAACAAATGGAAGTAATGCCTATTATGGTTCTCTTGCCTCTGATGGCACTTTTCTGTATGGAATGACAGAGTATGGTGGCATAAATAATATAGGAGTAATCTTTAAAATAATGCCCGATGGAAGCGGTTATGTTAAACTATTAGACTTTGATGGTACCTTACACGGAAGTTATCCTGCCGGGTCCCTTATTTATATTAATAACTTTCTGTACGGAATGGCAGCTAATGGCGAGCAATTGGCACTTTTTATGTTCATCTACTGGTACCAGTCTCGTAAATGTTTCACCATCACTACCATTCCGTACAGAAAACTATTTAATATAAATAAGGGACCCAAGCAGGATAACCCCATGCTAAGGTACCAGTCAAAGTCTGATATAGTTTAACATAACCGCTTCCATCGGGCATTATTTTAAAGATTTACTCCCTATCTCTTATACCACCATACTTTCTCATTCCATACAGGAAAGTGCCATCAAGGAGGCAAGAGAACCATAATAGGCATTACTTACCCATTTGTTGCTCCTTCAAAGTCAAGGATTTCATCTCGCCGAACAATGATGTTCTGATAAACAGAAATGCCAAAATGGATACAAGTAATTTATTTTCATTGTTTTTTAGGTTTCAGTTTTACTCTGTTCCCGGTTTCCAATTCTGGGTCATAATAGTGTCTGAATAAAGTTTAAATATACTTTCTATTTATTTATGTTTTTCAACCTCCTTCCACCAGAGCTTTCAGCCTGTCTTATTGTGCAATGTCAACCACTTTGATTAGGATCCGATGATTTATTTTTCTGTGCTTCTTTAAGCCAATAGCCAGCTGTTTATTTTGGGCTATTAGGTAAATATGAATTCCTTTAAACTCTTGAGTGTATGATAAATTTGACTCTGTTACTACTTCTTCCCTGACTCGAATTTTGGTGCATGTGAAGTAAAGAGAGGTGTGGTAATCACCACATTTGTCAAAAAGAACCCGTTATTATCTCTCAGATCCGTACTTAATTTCGTATGGTTTTTTATTTTTCTCTGAGTCTGTATCAACCGCTTTCAAATAATATAGCTCATTAATCTCTGCAGGTCCGGGCTTAAAAGAGATGATTACATCGTCAAATTTTATTTCCCCAACTCCATCAGGGTACATATAAATCAATTCCCGGTAGATTTTTTTATTTTTTTATCTACGAGCAACACCAAATACTGAGAAATAGGCTTTACATCTATTATGTATCTGCTGCCTTTTCTCTACCCGGAACGTTTTCTATGTCTGTCCCTTCCGGAAATCATGCCCCATGCTTTCAGACTGTCAGAGATTATAAATATCATGAAATTTGCATTGCAGAAGAGTGTCTTTGTCGGTCATATTTTCTCTCTTCGTATTATCTGATCTGGCCGATGCTCATTTTCAATTTCCTTCTGCAGCCGAGAAAATCCCTGCAGCAGGAGTGCCTCGAAGCAGCCATTACAACATTTTTTCCGTATATATCAAGAAGTATTACCGGTAGAACCCTTAAACAAGTAGGATTATACACAGGAATACATAGGTATCTGCAAAATGGTCATAATCCGGATCATCGGCGGTGGAAAGTGAACTTCCTGAAACCCTTCTAATTCTCCATTAATATGGTGAATTCCAAATCTCAGCCTCTCCTTCGCAAAATCATCACATGCATGTAAAACTGTTTCTCATCTTGTCCGATCTTTTTGTTGAGGCTAGCTGGCAACACAGAAATCTTTTAAAAAAGGGAAAAGAATCCTTTAATGTGCTTTGTTCATATGCTTTTTAACGATGCCTCCCTTCTATATCTGAAAAAAGTAATATTCCAGTCAGATCATTCTTCAATTTTTGGAACTATTCTAAGAATTTTGGTTGATAGGAATGCATCAGCTCATGGATAAAATTCATGCTGCTGTTTTCTCCTTAAATGCATTGGAATCATGCTGCTTTAAGGAGGTGGGTGATGTGAACCTGATGTCCACAACCATCACAGGCTTATTATTGAATGATCCGAAGGAATGGGCCACCCCCGCACTGCAGAGGTTGTTTTAACTACAAAATCGTTAAGATTGGTAGTATCAATGAAAGGGATAAACCATCATTTACACCGGGGTATGGTACAAACTTGAGTGGGCTCGGTGTATATTAAAATCCGAAGACCATTCTGAAAAGTAAAGAGAAAAGGATAAGTCATGACATAAATTAGTCCCAGACATCTTTTGCGAACTGGTCGAGAATGTTATAAGCTTCATTGAGCTGTTTTAATTCAATCTGTACCGGTTGGGTCAGTTGAAACACCAGGGAAGCTCTGCGAATAGATAGTTTTCACAGAGGACAAAACAACCAGAAGAATTATATATAGTTTGAACTTATTCATGGTTTTCTCTTTATTTAATAGGTTTTAGTAAGGTTTTAGGGTGGTTCAAATATGCCTCCGGAAGATTTTGCCAGTTCAAGTTTCAGACATTGGTCACGGTTGTAATATCTAGGGGGCAATCAGTTTCCCACAGTTTCAGTTATTCTCAGCGGGATCAGGTTTTTGTTGCCGGTTATCATTTCAACTAATTGGCTCTCTTTTATTATTTGATCCGCCAAGGTTCATTATTGTAAGAATATAGAAGCCTGCATTGACTCATCGTCAGTTTTTGCTACAGATCAAGCAAGATGTGACTCAATCCACATATCCCTCACATAAAAAATGATCACAGACATAATTACCAACAGTCTCCTTGAAGACAGCTTTGGTTTATTCCATTCATAATCAGGAATATGATTCTCTTCCAAATATTTAACATCAATGATTCTTTCAGCAGGCGGCATCGTTTTTCCGGTGTTCTCAATCAGTCCTGCAGGTACCTGAACGTAAATTAATAAAACAGGTAACTTCCAGATCCTTCCTGACAATGATTTTATACTCATTGCTTACTGAACAATATTTATCTTTTGTGAACCAGTACTCTGAAACTGTTATACGGTCTATATTCACTATCAGTTCCGGTATTTGTTATTTTGGCATAATAAACAGGATCATCATTGGCACCGAAAAGAAAGCTGTTGCAAAGGTTTGGATTACGATTGTAGTAGAATCATTTCATAAGGTAGGTTTTGATTATTCTTTATTCTGTGCTTCTTCAGCCGGTAACCGGTAACCGGTAGCCGGTAGCCGGATATTCTTCAGGGTTCTCTTCTTTCAACCTTATATTTCACCTGATGGATCTTTTGCCTGAAGCCTGTTAACTTCTTCCCCATTCTCAATTACAAATACAAAACTAAAATACGGGAATTCCTTTATTCTAGAGGTCTTCAGCTTCACCAGGTATCAGCATTATCCGGGGTTGTACCAGGGAAATCAGATAAAGATCCTTATCAACAAGTTCCACGTTCTAGAGCTCCTGCAATGGAATATTTCCCGGTATATTTTGCCAGTACTTACGGTCACTTTCAACGAAGCATCAGCTTTTTTGTGAATGTCGCCTCGCTCTCGTCCAGCGAAGTGTAAGAGGACATTAATGCTTAGCTGGGGATTGGTGGTGAAATTCAGAGACCAGAGTCCATATTGTTCATCATTTGGTGAATAAAACCGGTCATAGTGAAAATGTTTAAGCGGCAGCTTAATGCTATGGAAATCTAATTGCAGCGCAAGTCTGCAAGAGTAATCTCATTCTCCCGTAGGCAGGATTATAATATGACCTGTATAATCTGTCAGTTGATGTAACGGCCTTGTTTGCGGCAATGCGTTCAGCCTGATTTATAAGTCCTACCTTACAATATTTTTACCTTCTTTTCAGATCTCCAGCCTCTCACTCCCAGAATCATGTTCCCTCGTAATTTCATATATATTGTATGAAATAATATTATATAGCGGGGCTCCCTGACGCCAATAACAAATACTATCACTCCTATGCTGTAACTTGGCATTGCTGATATCTCAAGATGAAGACCCAGCAGGTCTACCACAATGAGAAGTAAGCAAATGACCTCTGAGATGCTGTAAACCTCCCGTTCCATAAATGAATAAAGCAATTCACATTTTTTGTTATTATTATTATTACTTGGCTCCGAGCGTATTGCTAGCGCGATGAACACGGTGCCCACCAGTTACTGCGGCGTGCCGCCGCCCGGACCGGCAATGCCGGTGATGGCCAGGGCGAAACCACGCTCCGTTCATGTTGCAGGCGCGCCTTCGGCCATTTCCAGGGCGGTCCAGCTTCACCGCGCCGTGAGCGGCCAGAGTCTCGGCCTTCACGCCCAGGAGACGTTCTGCTTCGATTCGTTCGCGTAGGTGATCAGCACCGCCCCCGAAGAACTGGCCGATGCGCCCGGGCACGTCGGTGATGCCGATGCGCCAGGTCCGCCAGTCCAGCTCGGCCACCGCAATGGTCTGGCGCCGCTCCCCGAGCCCGCGCACCACGGCGGCCTCCCGGCAGCCGCCTTCCTCTTCGTAGACGTGCCGGCCGAACGAGGCGACGAACCACCGCGGCTGCGTCCGTCACCAGGTCTTCCGCACCCGCCATGCCGGCGGACAGCCGCACGTCGACTTCGCCGGCGGCGCGATCACCGATCTGCAGCCCCACGGAGCAACTGCGCAGCGGGCCTTCCAGGTGTGCTTGCATGGTCGATTCCGGCACGCCGGTGCTGCGGAGGGTGCGGCAAACGAAAAGGTCGGCGAGCGGCCATGTCCGTCTCACCCACGGCAGGACCTGGTCGGCGAACATCAGGGTCACCGCGCGGCGGGCCAGGGCGACGTCGCCGGCCACGGTTTCCACCAGGGCCGATGCGCGGGTTGTCGGCCGCACCTCGAGGAGCAGTCCGGGTGCGGTGCCGTGGGTGTTAAA
>CAVRIL010000008.1:0-86003 GCA_963721245.1 uncultured Methanoregulaceae archaeon
GGCGTCAATCGGGTGTGGTTCATCCACGATGACACCGACCCCACCGGTGCAGTGGCGCTGGCGAAGGGAATCGACGCCGCGCAGAAACTGCAGATCGGATTCATGCCGATCGGCGTGTCGGATGCCGAACGCGTCAAGATTGCCCTCGATGGGGTCAAGGCGGGCGACGCATTGCTTGCGCCCGACCAGGACGGATTCGACATCGGCGCAGCGATCCTCGAGAAATCGCTCGCCTCGCGCGTTCCGGCCGTGTTCCCGTCGTCGCTGTGGATCGCGCACGGCGGCCTCGCCGCGTACGGCCCCCGACTATTACGCACAGGGCGTCCAGGCCGCCCGGCGTCGTGGCGAAGGTCCTTCGCGGCACGCCGCCGGAGGACCTGCCGGTGCAGGCCGCCGACAAGATCGATCTGACCGTCAACCTGAAGACCGCCGGACTGCTCGGGCTCGCCATGCCCCGCAAGGTCCTCCTGCGGGCGGACAGCATCCTGCAATGACCGGCGCTCCTCCGAAGGGACGGCTGTCGCGTAAGTACGTCGTCGCGCTCGTCGCGCTGGTCGGCGGCGTGCTCGTCGCGAGCGGCATCGTCGAGCTCTATCTCTCGTACCAGGAGACCCGGCGCGCCGTCGTCAGCATGCAGCGTGAGAAGGCCGTGCGGGCCGCCGAGCGCATCGAGCAATTTGTCGGCGAGATCGAGCGTCACGTGCGGGGCACGACCCACGCGGCGACGGGCACCTTCCCGGCCGATCTGCTGGCTTCCAGCGGCTTCAACACGCAGGAGGCCTGGCGGTCGTTCCTCGCCGAACAGCGCGAGATCGCTTTCCTGCAGATGCTCCGCAACGCGCCCGCGGTCATGGAGCTGCGCCACCTGGACGAGTCGGGCAGAAGCGCATCCGCGTGTCCCGGCTCCGCCTTGGACGCGATCGGCAGCGGCGCGTACTACTTCGAGACGCCGGCCTTCCGTGCAGCGCGGGGGGGCAAGGTCTACTACGGCCCGGTCACGTTCCGCAACGACTCCGAGCCCTACATGGAGCTCGCGGTGCCCTCGGGCAACCCCACGATCGAAGTGACCGTCGCCGACATCAACCTCAAGGCGATCTGGGACGTGATCTCGCGCATCCGGGTCGGGCAGGCCGGTTATGCGTACGTCGTGGATTCGATGGGCCGCCTCGTCGCCCATCCGGACGTCAGCCTGGTACTCCAGATGCGCGATCTTTCCACGCTGCCGCAGGTGAAGGCCGCGCGCGAGTCCGCCACCGCCGCATCGTCGTCAGACGAGTCCTTCACGATGCTCACGACAGGGCTCGACGGAACGCAGAGCCTGGCCACGCACGCGGCCATTCCCGCGCTGGGCGGCTGGTACGTTATCGTCGAGCAGCCGCTCTCCGAGGCCTATGCGCCGCTGCGGATCGCGATGCTCTGGGGCATGATCATCATGGCCGTGGGATTGGCGCTGTCGGTGCTGGTGAGCATCGCGCTCGCCCGCCGCATGGTGGCGCCCATCCGCACCCTCCAGGCCGGCGCGACGCGGCAAGGATCGGCGCCGGCGATCTCGGTCATCGCATCGAGGTGCGGACCGGCGACGAGCTCGAGGCTCTCGCGGCGGAGTTCAACCACACAACCGAGCAGCTGCAGGAATCACAGCGCGACCTCGAGGACAAAAAGTGCAGGCGCGCACCGCAGATCTCACCCAGTCGGACTCGAGCAACAAACGGCAACCTCGGAGATCCTCCGGGCCATAAGCGGGCTCGCCGACCGACGTGCAGCCGGTGCTGGACATGATGGCGAAGCGCGCGACGCAGCTGTGCAACTGCCAGTTCTGCGCTGTTTTCCGATTCGACGGCAAGCTCATTCATCTCGTGGCGCACGAAGGGCTGAGTCCCGAGGGCGCCGCCGCGTACGAACGGCTGTTTCCGCTGCCGCTTGATCGCAAGACCGCGATCGGCCGCGCGATCCAGGACCGGACCTTTGCCCAGATCCCGGACATCGAGGCCGACCCGGATTATGGCGCCGTGAGCGTGGCACGGGCGGTAACCTACCGTGCGATCCTCGCCGTGCCGCTGCTGCGCGACGGCCGGCCCATCGGTGGGATCGCAGTATCGCGTGCGTCGGTGGGCCCGTTTCCGGAACGGCACATCGATCTGCTCCACACCTTCGCCGATCAGGCGGTGATCGCGATCGGGAATGTTCAGCTCTTCAATGAGACAAAGGAGGCGCTGGAGCAGCAGACGGCCACGAGCGAGATCCTGCGCGTCATCAGCCAGTCTCGACGGATGGCGCGCCGGTCTTCGACACCATCGTCCGCAATGCAGTGGAGCTTTGCGATGCGATCTTCGGCGCCGTCTTTCGCTTTGACGGCGAATTCATCTATCTGGCCGCCCATCACAACATGACGCCCGGGTTCTCAGCTCTCGCCGACTGTATCCGATGCACCCGAGCCGTGAGCAGGCGACCGGGCGAGTCATACTGACTGGCGCGCTCGTCCATGTCCACGACGCCTTCGCCGACCCCGAATACAACCCGCGAGGTTGCCACTCGCGGTGGCTGGCATAGCATGCTTGCGGTGCCGATGTCCCGGGAAGGGGCCGCGGTCGGCGTGATCTGGGTCGCACGGGCAACCGCGGGGCCCTTCCCCGACAATCAGATCGCGCTTCTCCAGACGTTTGCCGACCAGGCGGTGATCGCGATCGAAAACGTCCGTGTGTTCAACGAGCTCGAGGCGCGGACCGAGGAGCTCACGCGCTCGATCGAAGAGATGCGCGCACTGGGCGAAGTCGGCCAGGCGGTGAGTTCGACGCTCGACCTCGATACCGTGCTGAGGACGATCATTGCCCGGGCCGTGGAGCTGTCGCAGGCTGACGCCGGCGGCACGGTCTACGAGTTCGACGAGGTCGAGGGAGTGTTCGTGCCGCGGGCAAGTCATGGCATGAGCGACGCCATGGTCGCGGGTCTGCGCGATTCGCGGATCCGGATCGGGGAAACGTCGCTGGGCAAGTGCGCCGAGCGCCGGGCCCCGTTCCAGATGCCCGACATCGCGCTGATGAGCGAAGGGCCAGTGCGCGATCTGCTGCTGCGGGAAGACGTACACGCCGTACTGGCGGTGCCGCTGTTGCGTGACGAGCGGGTGATCGGCGGGCTGGTGATCCGGCGCAAAGTCGCCGGCGAGTTCTCGCCGTCGGTGATTGCGCTGCTGCAGACCTTGTCCAGCCAGTCGGTACTGGCGATCCAGAACGCGCGTCTGTTCCGCGAGATCGCGGAGAAAGGCAAGCAGCTGGAAGTCGCCAGTCAGTTGAAGTCGCAGTTCCTCGCCAACATGTCGCACGAATTGCGCACGCCGCTGAACGCGATCATCGGCGTCACCGAGATGCTGCATGAGGACGCGGTCGACCTGAAACGGGAGGACGAGCTCGAGCCGCTGGAGCGCGTGCTGCGCGCCGCCAAGCACCTGCTCGCTCTGATCAACGACATCCTCGATCTCTCCAAGATCGAAGCCGGCAAGATGGACATCCACATCGAGTCGTTCGCGATCGCGCCGCTTGTCAACGACGTGGTGCAGACCATCGGCACGATGGCAACCAAGAACGGCAACAAGGTGGTGATCGATTGCGCGGCGGATCTCGGCACCATGCGCGCCGACCAGACGCGCATCCGGCAGGCGCTGCTCAACCTCGCCAGCAACGCCAACAAGTTCACCGAGAAGGGCACGGTGACCATCGGCGCGCGGCGCGGCATCGAGGCCGGTCGCGAGTGGGTGACGATGGCGGTGACCGACACCGGCATCGGGCTCACCCCCGAACAGATGGGGAAGCTCTTCCAGGACTTCGTCCAGGCCGACGCTTCGACCACGCGCAAGTATGGCGGCACCGGGCTCGGCCTGGCGATCAGCCGGCGCTTCTGCCAGATGATGGGCGGCGACATCACGGTGACGAGCGAGCTCGGTCGCGGCTCGACCTTCACCATCCGCTTGCCGGCGGAAGTGGGGGGCGTGCAGCCCGCCGCGGCGGTCAGGGATGCCGTCGCCGCCCGACCAGGTGCAGCGGCCTCCGGCGCCCCGACGGTGCTCGTCGTGGACGACGACCCGACCGTGCGTGAGGTCATCGAGCGCCATCTCACGCGTGAGGGCTTTGCGGTGGTCACGGCAAACGGCGGCCAGGAGGGGCTGCGCCTCGCGCGCGCGATCCACCCCGCGGCAATCACGCTCGACGTGATGATGCCGGACCTCGACGGCTGGACGGTGCTCGCGGCAATCAAGGGCGATCCGGAGCTCGCGGACATTCCGGTCATTCTTCTGTCCATCGTGGACGAGAAGAAGCGCGGCTATGCGCTCGGGGCCACCGACTACCTGGTCAAGCCGGTCGACCGCGTCAGGCTTTCGGGTGTGCTGCGCAACATCTGCGGCGCAACGGGCCGCCAGGTGCTGCTGGTCGACGACGACGACCTGATGCGGCGCAGCATGCGGCAGGCGCTCGAGCAGGACGGCTGGCAGGTCGGCGAGGCCGAGAATGGCCGCGTAGCGCTGGCGCGGCTCGCCGAGGCGCGTCCCGACATCATCATGCTCGATCTGATGATGCCCGAGATGGACGGCTTCGAGTTCCTGGTCGAGATGCGCAGCCGCGCGGAGTGGCGCGACATTCCCGTGCTTGTGGTGACGGCCAAGGACCTGACGACGGAGGACCGCGCCCGCCTCAATGGCGACGTGGAGCGCGTGCTGCAGAAAGGCAGCTCCGAGCTGGATGAGATGCTCGCGGAGATCAGCCGCTTTCTGCCAGGTTCGATCGAGCGCGGCCGGGGCAAGAAAGTCGTGGAGGGAACGACATGAAGATCCTTTACGTCGAGGACAACGAGGACAACATCTACATGCTGGAGCGTCGGTTGAAGCGCGCCGGCTTCGACGTGCTGATCGCGCGCGACGGCGCGGAGGGCGTGGCGATGGCGGCCGCCGAATTGCCCGAGCTGATCCTGATGGACATGGGCCTGCCCGTGCTCGACGGCTCGGAGGCGACCCGCCAGATCAAGGCCGCGCCGGAAACGAAACACATTCCGGTGATCGCGCTGACGGCCAACGCGATGACCGGCGACAAGGAGAAGGCGCTGGCCGCGGGTTGCGACGACTTCGATACCAAGCCGGTGGAGCTGCCGCGCCTGCTCGGCAAGATCCAGGCGCTCGCGCCGGGAGGGCCGGCATGAGACATCCCGTGTCATCCTCCACCGGAACGAGTGCGCTCCAAGGCGCGCCCCTCGTGGGTCCGGCGTCAGCCGGACGTGCAGAGGCGCCCCTTCACAAGCCGCCTGAAGGCGGCCCCACGCCGGGCAGCGGCATATGACGCCGGCCGAAGCCGCGCTCCTCGTCGTCGACGACAACGAGGACAATCGCTACACGCTGACGCGCCGGTTGACGCGCGAGGGCTATACGAACCTCACGACGGCCAACGACGGCAGGCAGGCGATGGAACTGCTGCGGTCGAAACGATTCGACCTGATGCTGCTCGACATCCAGATGCCCGAAATGACCGGGTACGAGGTCCTCGAGCAACTGAAGGCCGATGCCGAGCTGAGGCATCTGCCGGTGATCATGATCTCGGCGGTCGGCGACCAGGAGAGCGTGGTGCGCTGCATCGAGCTCGGCGCCGAGGATTACCTGCCCAAGCCCTTCGATGCGACGCTGCTCCGCGCAAGGGTGGGCGCGAGCCTCGAGAAGAAGGCGCTCCGCGACGAAGTGCGCGACTGGAACAGAAAGCTCGAGGAGCGCGTGCAGGAGCAGGTGGCGCAGCTCGACCGACTGGGACGGCTCAAGGGCTTCTTCTCGCCGCAGATCGCGGAGTTGATCGTCAGCGGCGGCGGCGACGACCTGATGAAGACGCACCGCCGGGAAGTGGTGGTCGTCTTCACCGACCTGCGCCGCTTCACCGCCTTCACCGATAGCTCCGAGCCCGAGGAAGTGATGGCCGTGCTGGGTGAGTATCACCGCGTGATGGGGCCGCTCATCATCGGCAGCGAAGGCACGCTCTCGCACTTCGCCGGCGATGGCCTGATGGTGCTGTTCAACGACCCGATCAAGCTCGAGGATCCGCTGGCAAACGCCGTGAAGATGGCCATCAAGATGCAGGAGTCGGTCGTGCCGCTGCGCACGAGCTGGAAGAAGCGCGGCTACGAGCTCGATCTCGGCATCGGCATCGCCCAAGGCTACGCGACGCTCGGCGCGATCGGCTTCGAGGGCCGCTGGGAATACACGTGCATCGGCAGCGTGGCCAACCTCGCCTCGCGGCTGTGCGGCGAGGCCAAGGGCGGACAGATCCTGATCAATCAGAAGACCCTGAGCCGGATTGAAGACATGGTGGAGGCCGAGCCCATCGGCGAACTTACCCTGAAGGGCATCGCGCTGCCCGTGCAGACGTTCAAGATCACGGCCCTGAAGTCGTGACCCGGAGCCGTCTCGGGCTGTGGCCGCGCCGTCCTGTCCAACGCCGGACAACGAGATGATCGGGGGTGCCCGGTGAACGACAGGGACATCGAGCTGTTCAATGACAGCCTCGAACGGTGTTCCGGCAGGCCGGATTTCCTGCGCCGCTTCTATACCCTGTTCCTCGCCTCCTCCGACACGGTCGCGAAGAAATTCGAGCATACCGACCTGAAGAAGCAGGCAAGAATGCTCAGGACATCGCTGTACATAATGATGCTGGCGGGCGGTGGATCCGAACGAATCGCTCACCTCGAACGGCTTGCCAAGCTCCACAGCAGAGCGGAGCTCGACATCAAGCCGGAACTCTATGATCTGTGGCTCGACCGGCTGTTGCAGGCCGTCGAGGAATTCGACCCGATGTTCGACCCGGAAATCGAGACTGCCTGGCGGCGCGTGCTGCAGCCGGGAATCGAACTCATGAAATCCCGATACTGACTCCCCTGCCGCGGACCGTCGGGACGAGCGTAGAAGTCGTCCACACGCCGCACGCCGCGGAGGAGTCTGCGCCGGGGCTATTTTCGCTTGCCGCGTCGGCGCGCTGGCGGCGCATGGAGCGCCTTCTGCGAGAGATCGAGCTCGTCGCGCAGCCATTGCCGGAACGAGACGAGCGGCGGCCAGTCGCGCAGGTTCGGCGGATAGACGAGGTGGTACGGCTGCGCCTCCGCATGGGTGATCGCGATCGGCGAGAGCCTGACGAGGCGGCCGTCGCAGAGCGCGTCGGCCGCGAGCAGCTCGCGGGATAGCGCGAGCCCCAGATTCTGCTCGGCCGCCTGCAGCATCAGGCCGGCGTCGTTGAACACGGCGACCGTCCGTCACGTTGCGTGCGCAGCCCCGCCGCCGCGAACCAGGCCTGCCACAGGTCGGCCGTCGCCGAGCAGCGGCTCGCGCGCGAGCGCCTCCGGCTGCGCGCCGAGCAGCCGTCCGCGCCGCGGCCGGCGAGCCGACGACGATGATCGGCGGCTGATCGAACAGCCGCTCCGACTCGAGCCCGGCCCAGGGTCCCCTGCCCTGGCGAACGGCGGCGTGGAAGCCTTCGCGCTGCAGGTCGACGAGGCGCAGCGACGCGTCGATCTCCAGCGCGAGCGCCGGATGCCGCTCGCGCCAGCGGCCGATGCGCGGCAGCAGCCACCGATGCGCGAACGAAGGCAGTACCGTCACGCGCAGCCGCTGTGCTTCGCCCGCCGCCGCGGCGGCGGCGGCCTGCACGCCGTCGTCGAGCTGCGACAGCGCGGCCTGCACGCTGCGCAGCAGCGCTTGGCCGGCGGGGTTCAGCACGACGCGGCGCCCGCGTCGCTCGAACAGCGCGAAGCCCAGCTGCTCCTCGAGCAGCGCGGATCTGCTGGCTGACCGCGCTGTGCGTCAGGTGCAGCACCTCCGCGGCCGCGCGCAGGTTCTCGAGCTCGGCGACGCGCGGAACGCGGTGAGCGTGTTCAGGGGCAGGCGCGTCATGCTGGTAAGTCTAGATTACCAACTCGGTCAAAACAAGTCGCTTTTGTTGGTTGGTTACGGCAGTTAATCTTACCAGCGTCCCAACCGTGCAAAGGAGCCGAAGATGAATTTCCTACGCCAAAGCGACAAGCGCCGTCGCCGCGCAGCGCTTCTCACCGTCGCCCTGCTCGCCGCCGCTACTGCCGCCGTCGCGTTCGGCCGAACCGACACGACCGCGCGTCCCGCCACCCTCACCGGGATCTTCACCGGCGAGATCACTCCCGCTGGGCCGGTCTACCGGCTGCCCCCGATTCACGTCGTCGCCCGGCGCCCCCCGACAACTCTTTGACACGACAAAGGAGACTTCGATGAACGCGTACACCCTTCACCGCCTTCGCTTGCCGTCGGCGATGCGATTCGCGAATGCCTTGCGCCAATTCGCCGCCGCGTCACGCGCGCTGGCCGGAACCGTGGTTCATTGGTACGCGGCCAGGAAGCGTGCGGCGCGGGACCTCGAAGCACTCGCCGGGATGACCGAGCGCGAACTGCACGATATCGGCATCAGCCGGGCGAGCGTTCGCGCCGTCGCCGCAGGCGTGGCGCCGAAGGTCCCGGATCGTTCCCCGTTCTCCGAGGGCTTTCGCTAACGCGTGGACCGGCATCGCGATCACCGGAAGCGAGCCCCAGGTCCACCGGAACGTGCGGACATCGTGCAGTTGAGCCGGCGCTCGCTCGGGCTGCCGGCCGGTCCGCACGGTCCGACGCCGCTTGACACCGTGGAATATATTTCGATACATTTAGAAACATGGAAACAAGGAAGGCGTTGGTCGCTCTCGGCGCACTGGCCCAGGAGAACCGGCTGGCGATTTTCCGGCTCCTGGTGGAGCACGGCCCCGAGGGCCTTACCGCCGGGGCCGTCGCCGACAAGCTCGCCATCGCGCCGGCCACGCTGTCCTTCCACCTCAAGGAACTCGCGCACGGCGGTTTGATCGCCGCCCGGCAGGACGGGCGCTTCATCTGGTATCGCGCCGACTTCGACGGCATGAACGCGCTCGTCGACTATCTCACCGAGAAGTGCTGCGTCAGGAGCACCGCGTGCGATCCCGCGTGCGGGTCGGGAAGGGTCCGATGACCGACCCGTCACGCGCATTCAACGTGCTGTTCCTCTGCACCGGCAATTCGGCGCGCAGCATCATCGCGGAGGCGATGCTCAACGACTCGGGGCGGCCGGTTCCGCGCGTACAGCGCAGGCAGCCACCCGAAAGGGCGGTGAATCCGTTCGCGCTGCGACTCCTCCGAGCGCATCGCCTGCCGATCGACGGCCTGCGCAGCAAGAGCTGGGACGAGTTCGCGCAGCTCGGATGCACCGCCGCTGGACTTCGTCTTCACCGTCTGCGACAACGCCGCCGGCGAGGTGTGCCCGGTCTGGCCGGGTCAGCCGATGACCGCGCACTGGGGCGTGCCCGACCCCGCCGCGGTGGAAGGGAGCGACGAGGAGAGACGCAGGGCCTTCGCGGCGACGGGCCGCATACTGATGCACCGCGTTCGTCTCTTTGCGAGCCTGCCGCTCGCGAAACTCGACCGATTGAGCCTCGCGAGACGGCTTGCCGCGATCGGCGAGACGGCGGCGCCCGCGAACGCGCAGGCGCACCCATGACCGCGCTGGCCAGGAAGCTGGGCTTCCTCGACCGCTTTCTGACGCTGTGGATCTTCCTCGCGATGGCCGCCGGCGTCGCCGTGGGCTTCGCCGCCCCCGGGGCGCCGG
This sequence comes from uncultured Methanoregulaceae archaeon, assembly GCA_963721245.1. GTDB lineage: Archaea > Halobacteriota > Methanomicrobia > Methanomicrobiales > Methanospirillaceae > Methanoregula. The sequence continues at coordinate 9,651 of CAVRIL010000008.1, forward strand.
CGCTGCTGGAACCGCTTCCGCGTCGGGCACGACGAACGTCCCGATCGCGATCGGACTGTCCTCATGATGTACCCGCCGCTCGCGAAGGTGCGCTACGAGTCGCTCGGCGCCGCCTTCCGCAACGTGCGGGTGCTGGCGCTGTCGCTGGTGCAGAACTGGGTCGTCGGCCCCCTGGTGATGTTCGTGCTGGCCATGCTGCTGCTCAGCGACATGCCCGGCTACGCCCAGGGGCTCATCCTCGTCGGCCTCGCGCGCTGCATCGCGATGGTGCTGGTGTGGAACGACCTGGCGAAGGGCGACAAGGACCTGGTCGCGGGGCTCGTCGCCCTCAACGCGCTGTTCCAGGTGCTGTTCTTCGGCTTCTACGCGTGGGTCTTCCTGACGGTGCTCCCGCCGCTGGTCGGCATGCGCAGCGTCGTCGTGGACGTGGGATCGCTCGAGATCGCGCGGACGCGTGCTGGTCTACCTCGGCATCCCGCTCGCGGCGGGGTTCGTGCAGCCGGTTGGTGCTGGTGCGGCGGCGGGGCAGGAGTGGTACCAGCGCGTGTTCATCCCGCGGATCAGCCCGCTCACGCTGATCGCGCTGCTGTTCACCATCGTCGTGATGTTCTCGCTCAAGGGCGACCTGATCGTCCGGCTTCCGCTCGACGTGGTGCGCGTCGCGATCCCGCTGGCGCTGCTACTTCGCGATCATGTTCTTCGTCACCTTCTTCGCCGCGCGCTCGCGCAACGTCGGGGCGAGCTACGAGCAGAACGCGACCGTCTCGCTGACGGCCGCCAGCAACGACTTCGAGCTGGCCATCGCGGTCGCGGTCGCCGTGTTCGGGATCGGCTCCGACGTGGCCTTCGCGACCGTGATCGGGCCGCTGGTCGAGGTGCCGGTGCTGATCGGCCTGGTGAACGTGGCGCTCCGTTTCCAGCGCAAGTACTTTGTCGCGCCGCAGCCCGCGGGACACGGCGAAATTGCGTGAAGGGGAGAAGCTTGTCGCCACATGCGCTGCGGCATTCCTTTGCCACGCATCTGTTGGACAACGGCGCTGATCTGCTGGCGATCTCGGACCTTCTTGGTCACGAGTCGGTGAGCACGACGCAAATCTACACGCACGTCTCGACAGCAACGCTCAAGAAAGAATATCAACAGGCGCACCCACGCGCTTTTAGGAGAAAATAATGTTCAAGGCAACAACCATACTGGGGCTTCGGCACAAAGGACAGACTGCGATCGGCGGTGACGGTCAGGTGACTTTCGACGACACGGTTGTCAAGGCGACCGCGCGCAAGATTCGCACGCTCAATGACGGCAAGATCGTAGCCGGTTTTGCGGGATCGTCCGCGGACGCTTTTACGCTGTTCGAACGGTTTGAGGCGAAGCTGGAGGATTATCCCGACAACCTGCCGCGCGCGGCGGTGGAGTTGGCAAAAGATTGGCGCAAAGACAAGTATCTTCGGCAATTGGAAGCGCTTCTGGCGGTGATGGACAAGGAGCATGCCATGGTTATTTCCGGTTCCGGTGACGTTCTCGAATTGGAGGACGGTATTGTCTCTATCGGTTCGGGAGGGCCATACGCATTGGCGGCCTGTCGAGCGATGGTGGCGGAATCGAAGTTGTCGGCGGAGCAGATTGTCAAGAGATCGCTGGAAATCGCGGCTGATATCTGCATTTACACCAATCGCCACATCTCAATCGAGATCCTAAAATAGATTGATTTCGGCTGGGTGGGAGCGTATACTCACCCTTCGGCAGGAGTGATTGCGGAGGAGATTTGGAACAGCACTTAAAACCCAAAGAAATCGTTGCAGAGTTAGACAAATACATCATCGGCCAGGACAAGGCCAAGCGCATGGTGGCAATAGCCTTACGCAACCGCTGGCGGCGGCAGGCGGTCGCGGATGATATCCGGCAGGAAATCATGCCGAACAATATCATTCTGATCGGGCCGACCGGCGTCGGAAAGACGGAAATCGCCCGGCGGTTGGCCAATTTGGCCAATGCGCCTTTCATCAAAGTCGAGGCCTCCAAGTTCACCGAGGTTGGCTATGTCGGACGCGATGTTGAATCGATGGTTCGCGATCTGGTGGAGCTGTCGGTGCAAATGGTGAAGAAGGAAAAGACTCTCACGGTGGAGACCAAAGCGGAAGAACTGGCCGAAGAACGAATCCTGGATATGTTGCTGCCGCGCTCACGCGGACATCATGGTAATGAAGCGGTGGAGAGTGACGAAGCTGACGAAAAATACGGTCGGACGCGCGACAAGCTGAAGCTGCAACTGCGTGGCGGGTTTTTGGATGAGAGGCAAATAGACATCGAACTACCGGCCAATCGTTTCCCGGTCGTGGAGATTTTCACGCCGCAGGGCATGGAAGAGTTGGGGGTCAATTTCCAGGAGATGTTTTCCGGAATCATGCCCAAGAAGAAGAAGATGCGCAAGTTGAGCGTCGCCGAAGCCAGACGCTATTTGGAGCAGGAAGAGGCCGCGAAGCTGATAGACATGGACGAGGTTGTGCTGGAAGCGTTGGAACGGGCGGAGAATTCGGGCATCATCTTTGTGGACGAGATCGACAAGATCGCCGATCGCGAAGGACATACGGGGGGACCGGATGTTTCGCGCGAAGGGTGTACAACGCGACATCCTGCCGATCGTCGAAGGATCAAATGTCAGCACCAAGTACGGCATGGTCAGGACAGACCACATGCTGTTTATCGCGGCGGGGGCATTTCATTCTACGAAGCCATCCGATTTGATTCCCGAATTGCAGGGACGTTTTCCGATTCGGGTGGAGTTGGATTCGTTGACTGAGGGGGATTTTGTGCGCATTCTGTTGGAGCCGAAAAATGCACTGGTCAAGCAGTATTCGGCGCTGTTGGAGACCGAGGGAGTCACTCATTATCTTTGAGCAGAGCGCGGTCGAGGAAATCGCGAAGATGGCGGCGCAGCTTAATGAATCAGCGGAGAATATCGGCGCGCGACGGTTGCACACTATCATGTCGACCGTTCTAGAGGATATCATGTTTGATATTCCCGAGTCCAAAACCAAGAGAGATCAAGATCACGCGCGCATTGGTGCAACGGACGCTGAAGGAAATCATCGAAGACGAAGACCTGAGGAAATATATACTGTAGTGAAAAGAACGACATTGTTCACGTATCGTGTCGCGATGATTATCGTCGCGCTGATCCTGATGGGGCAGAGTGCCGCCAAAGGACTTGACTACCCCCTGTTAAGACCGAAGCCTGAGCCGCAAACACAACCTACGGAGAAGAAGGAACCCGAGCGCAAGGAGGTCCCGACCGGTAATCTGCTTGACCGGGCAGTTGACCCCAAGACCTATATCGTCGGCCCCGGCGATGTCTTTGTCATTAGCCTTTACGGCGTAACTGGTTCGCCTGTCAGCGTCGAAGTATTGCCGGAAGGTGTTGTATCGCTTCCCGATGTTGGCGAGGTTGCGGTAGGACAAGTCACGCTCGCGGAAGCCAAGCAACGAATCATGGATGCGCTGCTAACTCGCTATCGCGATCGCGCCATTGGTGTGGCGCTGGCGAAGGTGCGTTCGTTCAAGATAAGCGTGACTGGCGCGGTAGAGAAACCGGGGATAGTCGCGGTTTCAGCGGCAGATCGCGTGTCGGAAGCGGTTGCGTTGGCCGGAGGTCTGCAGAAGAAGGGTTCGCAACGCAACATTCAGCTATCTAACATCGATCGTGACACACTGGTCGCAGACCTTGCTTATTTTGACGCGACGGGTGTGGTGAATGCCAATCCGTATCTGCACGAAGGTCAGGTGATTTTCGTGCCGGTGGTGTCGGACTCGTTCAATAAGATCGAGATATACGGCGCTGTCAATGCGCCGGGGGTGTTCGAATTCAAACCGGGAGATCGCGTTTCCGATCTTCTGGCGCTGGGTTTTGGACCATCGGCCGATGCCGATCTAGATGGCACCGAGTTGGTGCGATTCTCCAACAACACCAGTGGCAAGACCTCACTGCCGATCGACCTCCGTGCGGTGCTTGCCGATAAGACGTCCGAAGCGAACATCGCATTGATGCCTGACGATCGGCTCTTTGTCCGAGCGCTGTCGAATTATCGTCACAAGGAACAGGTGACGCTCATAGGAGAAGTCAAGTATCCCGGTGTCTATCCGATTATGGACGGCATGAAGACTCTCAGGCAGCTGATCGAACGTGCGGGAGGTCTCTTGCCGCAGGCGTCTCTAACAGAAGCCGAGATGATACGCAAGTCGATGTACGGCGCCACGGAAGTAAAGACCAGCTTCGATCAATTGCTGATGATGTCTACGGACAAGCTGACGGATTTCGAACTGTGCAAAGTCCTCGCCGGTAACCTTCAGCTGATCGAGGACCTCATTGGGAATATCCTCATCCAGTTTGATCCGGGGGATCACCTTCCGGAGTGCGTGCATTGCCGCTTCCTTGACCAGGAGCGCGATATCCGCACCGACAAACCCGTGAGTGGAGTTGGCGTACTCCTCTATCCTGACGTCCTCAGCCAGGGGTACACCCCGGGAGTGGACCTGGAAGATCTCCAGCCGCCCTTTTTTGTCGGGTATCCCGATCTCGATCTCCCGGTCAAAACGCCCTCCGCGCCGCAGGGCAGGATCGATGGAGTCCGGCAGGTTGGTCGCAGCTATGACAATGACCTGTCCCCGCCCCTTAAGACCGTCCATCAGGGAGAGGAGCTGGGCAACCACACGCCGTTCGACCTCCCCCTGGACCTCCGCACGCTTGGGGGCAATGGAATCGATCTCATCGATGAAGATAATTGCCGGCGCATTCTGTTCCGCCTCTTCAAATTTCCCCCGCAGCCCTTTCTCGCTCTCGCCATAGTATTTGCTCATGATCTCCGGGCCGGAGAGGGAGATGAAGTGAGCATCCACCTCGTTTGCGACCGCTTTGGCGATCAGGGTTTTACCGGTCCCCGGCGGCCCGTACAGGAGCACTCCTTTGGGAGGCTGGATCCCGAGCCGTTCAAATATCTCCGGGTGGCGGAGCGGCAGTTCGATCATCTCCCGGACGAGCTGCAGTTCCCGACCAAGACCGCCAATATCCTCGTAATGGATGTCTGAGGTCTCCTTCTTCCCCTCTTCAGGCTTGTAGGGTTCTTCCTTGAGTTCAATCTCGGTCTCATCGGTGACAATAGCAATCCCTTTCGGCAGGACCTTTGCAATCACCAGGGTGATGGAATTCCCTATCACATCGATCCTCTGGATCTGGCCCTCAAACACCGCCCGTCCGCGCAGGAGTCGCGAGAGGTACTGCTCCCCACCGACCAGCCGGATCGGCTGTGTCGGCTGGATCACCACCTTCCTCGCGTATTCAGCCTCGGATTTCCGGATCCTTACCTTCTCGTCAATCCCGGTACTCAGGTTGCTCCGGATGTTTCCGTCGATGCGGAGAATGCCGTATCCGGTATCCTGCTGGAAACCCGGCCAGACAATGGCAGCGGCCTTTTTCTTGCCGACAATCTCGATGACATCTCCTGAGACAAGCCCGAGTTTTTTCATGACCTCGATACTGACCCGTGCAATCCCACGACCGGCATCTTCATGGGATGCCTCTTTAACGGTTACTTCGGTAAAATCTTTCTCGGTCATCGTAATCTTCCTGAGGTGTTCAGGTTTACCATAAGTTAGTGTTCAAGAGTATATAAAAGCAGGTACAGGCAAATTCATGAAAATGCAGATCTCCAGGCTTAGTAGAAATGCATATGAACAGGAGTTCACACCCGAACCATGAAAATCATTACACCCTGTAATTTTTATGAGGGCTCCCCGCCTCAGGGCCTCTCCGAGGCACGGCGGGGCGGTTCGGTGTTTGCAGATAGGCTTATAGACACGGATCCGCCGCGTGGGCGCCCCGTTCAAGGACGGCGGGGTTCATCGCAAATATTTATGAGGAATTAACATTCCATTCCTCACATCTGTTTAATTTAATTTCATGGGAAACCCCCAGAATATTTTTCTGAGACGCTCTTTGGGGGCTACGCGCACTGAGAATCGCCCCCGCCGCTCGCCGCCGTGGCACCCCCATGGATTGCGATAATTCCAGAGGAGGTCAATAAAATACAAATACAAAGCGAAGGGGCGGTTCGGGGCGGACAGGCACTGTCCCCTCTGTAAACAGGTTATTTACAATGTGTTGAAAACTCATGGGTTTCTATAGATGCAGATCTCCATAAAAATTACCAGAGAGGTACAGGCAGGAATGTGTTCAGCCGCACTATGCAATAACGGCAAATACTGGTATAATCCGTGCACAATCAAGTCTTTTTTCGTTAACCCAAATCAACTTTACTTGTTCACTTAACAAGCCAGATTTAGTCCAGAATTAAAAAACCGAGCCTTTATCTTGTCTTTACGGCAACGGGTATGGTATGAGTATTGTTACGGATGCCCGGAATGGCATCATCACCGAAGAGATGAAGACCGTCGCAGCGCAGGAAGGTGTCACGGAAGACTTCGTCCGGCGCGGGGTGGCAGAAGGACATATCGTCATCCCGGTCTCCCCGTACCGGAAGGTCAAACTATGCGGTATCGGGGAAGGGCTGCGCACCAAGGTCAACGCATCCATCGGCACTTCAACGGATATTGTGGATATCCCCCAGGAGACTGGAGAAGGCCCGGCAGGCGGAACGGGCCGGGGCCGATACCCTCATGGAACTTTCGACCGGCGGGGATTTCATCGAAATCCGGAAACAGGTAATTGCCAGTACCAGCCTCTCGGTTGGCTGTGTCCCCCTGTACCAGGCGTTTATTGAAGCAGCCCTCAAAGACGGGGCGGTCGTCAACATGAAGGAAGATGACCTGTTCCGGATCACCGCCGAGCAGGCAAAACTCGGTACCAACTTCATGGCAATCCATACCGGCATCAACTGGGAGACCGTCAAGCGCCTCCGGAACCAGGGGCGGCACGCAGGGCTTGTCTCCCGCGGGGGGGCGTTCATGACCGCATGGATGCTGCATAATGAAAAGGAGAACCCCCTGTATTCCGAATTCGATTACCTTCTCGAGATCATGAAGGAACATGAGGTCACCCTTTCCATGGGAAATGGCATGCGGGCAGGAGCAATTCATGATGCAACCGACCGTGCCGCCGTCCAGGAACTCCTCATCAATGCAGAACTTGCCGACAAGGCCCATAAGGAGGGTGTCCAGGTCATTGTCGAAGGTCCCGGCCATGTTCCCATCGATGAGATCGCTGCAAATGTCACGCTCATGAAACGCGTCACCAACAACAAGCCGTTCTATATGCTCGGTCCCATTGTGACTGATATCGCACCCGGGTATGATGACCGGGTCGCTGCGATCGGGGCTGCTATCTCCTCCTCGCTGGGTGCGGATTTTATCTGTTACGTGACACCGGCTGAACACCTTGCACTTCCGACCCCCGAGGAGGTTTATGAAGGGGTCATGAGTTCACGGATCGCTGCCCATGTCGGCGATATGATCAAGCTGAAGAAGACCCGGCAGGCAGATCTCGAGATGGGGCATGCACGGCGGGAACTCGATTGGGAGCGCCAGTTTGCGGTCGCGATGAACCCTGCACGTGCCAGGGCGATCCGGGCGGAACGGATGCCTGCCGATACGGATGGCTGCACCATGTGCGGGGATTACTGCGCGATAAAAATAGTGAACCGGTATTTCCAGTTTTAATCCGGAATGTTCCTTTTTTCGGGTTCTGTCCCTACGGTGTATCGCCAGCATTATAGGATTGTACTCATAATTGGGATGAGCAATATACTACCGGCATCATAGAACTATCTCCTTACAATTTCCCCACAAAAAGGCACGGTGATGGAACATTCAGATGAATTTCGGGGGTTTTATCCCCCTCTCAACGATAGACTGGAGAGGTCGGGCGGTCTGTACAGTTTTTTTCCGGGGGTGCCCGATACGCTGTTCCTATTGCCAGAATGAAGGCATCATTACCGGGGAAGACTGGCGGGACCTGGAAGAGATCAAGGAGATGATTGCATCTTCATCACCGTATATCAGCGGTATTATGTTTTCCGGAGGAGAACCAACACAGCAAAGGGAAGCTCTCGTGGAACTGGCCCGGTATTCAAAAGAAATGCACCTTGACGTGGGTATCCAGACAAACGGACTATTTCCTGATACACTGGGTCAGCTGATCAAGGAACGGCTGGTTGATAAAGTGGCATTGGACTATAAGTCCCGGTTTGAAGGATATTCCGGTCAGCAGGAAAAGGGTGGTTTTAATTTTGAAAATTATGAGAAAAATGTCCGGAAATCCATTACCCTGTGTAAAAATGCCTATGCCAGAAATATTCTTACGGAATTCGAGGTTGTCATCACCATTTTTTACGAGAACGCCGAGTACATAGAAAAAATTTCAGGATTCATTGAAAAGATACCGCTTGTTCTCCAGCAGGGTGAACACAAAATGTTACGGCTGCCTGCTATGCCCCCGAATATGAGCGAAGGAGAGTACCGGGAAAAAAAACGGCAACTCCAGGAAGACTATCATCCGTTGACATTCGATGAGATTAAACGAATTGCTGACAAACTAGATAGAAAAGTCAGGATAAGAACACGCGAGGTGGGGGAAATTATGTATAAAGGCAGGGTGGGCAAGTGAAGGTGATCGGAGTTGTCGGGCTTCCCGCAAGCGGCAAGGGTGAGTTCTCGAAAGATCGCAGCAGCGACGGGTATTCCGGTGATTGTCATGGGCGACATGATCCGGAAAGCCGTAAAAGATGCCGGCTTGTGCCCCTACTGATACAAATCTCGGGTGCAATGGCAAACAGGTTACGGGCAGAACGGGGTATGGATGCCATAGCCCATCTCTGTGTCCCGGAGATCCAGAACCAGTCTGCGCCGCTTGTGCTTGTCGATGGTATCCGGGGAGATGCCGAAGTCTCAATGTTCCGCAGAATTTTCCCTGGGTTTACCCTCATCGGTATCGACTCCTCGTTTGAAACGCGGCTGGCACGGATCCAGCACGGGCGCGTTCCGATGATTTCACGTCTGCAGACGATCTCTGCGGAACGGGATGAACGCGGGAACTGGATGGGGCCTTGGCAATGCACTGCATGAGTGCAGATATCCATCTTGCCAACAACGGGACCCTCGAGGAATTTGCGCAGGCTGTCACAAGCCTTCTCGCAACAGATCGGACGTGATCCATGAGCTCAGACCCTATTTTTCCTCCTCGGCAAAAGTCTGGGACGATATCTCGTGGGTGTATGGCATTGAGGAAGCCGGGTATGCAGGCTGGGAGATTGTGGGTGATGGCAACTACCGGCTCGACAACCCTGCCTGCTTTTCAAGAGATCGAAGAGGTGATCGCGTCCACCGGGCTGGGAATAACGGTTCATGCACCGTACGGTGACCTGAACCTTGCGACCCTCAACGATCCGATCTGGCGTGAATCGATCCGGCAGATCTGCACCTGCATCGAACACGCATCGGAAATCACCGACCGGGTTACCATCCACCCGGGCTACCTGTCCCCGGTCGGTAAGCTGATGCCCCAGAAGGTCTGGGAACTCCAGAAGGAAGCGCTCCGGCAGATCGGGAAATATGCAGAGGAGCACTCGGTGCTTGCCTGCCTTGAGAATATGATCGGCATAAAGGAATTCCTCTGCCGATTCCCCACGAGAACTGATCGGCATGACGGAAGGAATTGAGGGAATCGGTATGACCTTTGATTTCGGGCATGCAAACACGATGGGAATGGTGAATGATTTCCTCGGACATGTCGGACAGGCCATCACATCCATATCCATGACAACAACGGCATGTCTGACGAACATCTTGCGCTGGGAGAGGGAACGATCCCATGGACAACGGTCGGAAAGACGATCGCCGCCCGGTACAGCGGGGTCGTGGTTATCGAGGGACGTTCGATTGAAGAAGCAAGAAAAAGCCTCGCGGTCTTCAGGAGGTGTTTCCAGTGAGCGGCGAGACCCTCCAGGTCTATTTCCTCGGCACGGCAGGGGCTCTTCCGACCCCCGTGCGAAACCCGCCCTGTATCATGATCCGCCGCGGTTCGGATACGCTCCTCTTTGACTGCGGTGAGGGTGCCCAGCAGCAGATGATGCGTTCGCGGTGCGGCTTTACTGTGGATGCCGTCTTCATCTCCCACTGGCATGCAGACCATTTCTTCGGTATCTTCGGTCTTGTCCAGACCATGTCGTTCAACGGGAGGACCGAACCGCTCACCATCTATGGCCCGGAATGGGTGCATGAATTTGTTACGATACTCCGTCAGGTCGCACGGTTCAATCTCAAGTTCACGCTGGAATCGGTCGAGACTGGCACACGGTTCATGGGTGCGGTTTGACGGGTACACGGTCACTGCATTTGCCGCAAAACACGGGCTGCCTGCGCTCGGATATGTCCTGGAAGAAGATCCCCGTCCGGGAAGGTTCAACCGCGAACAGGCAATCGATCTCGGCGTCCCCCCGGGCCCGCTTTTCGGCAGGCTGCAGCGGGGAGAAACCATACATCCTGGGAACAGGTGATGAAACCCGCGAGATACGGCCGGAACAGGTAATGGGCACTCTCCCGCCCTGGCCGGAAGATCGTCTATACCGGTGATACCCGGGCAAATTATTCCGGCATCTCCGGATATCGCCGGGGATGCGGATATCCTGATCCATGATGCGACCTATGATGAATCTGAAGCCGAGCGGGGGGCAGAGTTTTATCATGCGACTGCCGCCCAGGCCGGAGAGGCAGCAACGTTCCTCAATGCACGGATCCTTGTCCTTGTCCATACCAGTTCGCGGTACCCGGATGCACAGGCACACATCGGGATGCAGCAAAAAAATTTTCCGGGCCAGTCATTGCACCAGACGATCTGGACATGATCGAAGTCGGCTTCCGGGATGAGATCTGACCAGTTGCTCTGAACCTTCCGGATTCCCTGAGTTGGGCAAAAACTGCAATCGCAAATTTTACCGGTCCCGACATCTTTTCCTGACCGTGGGCCTTTTCCCTGTCAGGTTTTTCCGGTTCCCGAATCCCGACGTATTCCGATTATTCCCGTTTTGTGCCTGATACCATGAACTTAAACCTCTCTGCACCCAATATGATCCATCAGCTCGGTTCGTCATGCATTGCTGCGGGACAAAAATACCGACAATCCATGCACAGGTACGCTTCGCTGTGTGTGGTGAGAAAAACAATGGAAAATAATGATGTCATCGTCTATCGGCTGGGTACAGGATGCGACCTCTCCGATGTTGAAGAAGGAAAGATATACCAGGCAAAAGTCCAGGGTTTTGCTACTTTCGGGATGTTTGCCCAGATCAATGACCGGATCAAGGGTCTTGTACACAAGAGCAATATCAAGGCAGAGCACAAGGAACGCGATCCTATCCTTGTCAGGGTCCGCCAGATCCGCCCGAACGGCAATATTGATCTGGAAGAAGTCCTGGTCCAGGTATACCAGGTGCAGAACGGTCGACCGCAAGTCCACGACCGTGAGCATTGCGGATCTGACCAACAAAGTCGGGAAGACCGTCGCCATCGAAGGGGAGATCGCCCAGATCAAGCAGACAAGCGGGCCCACCATATTTACCATTGTGGATGAGACCGGGACCCAGAATGCGGCAGCATTTGTCGAGGCCGGTGTCCGGGCATATCCCGAGGCCGAACTGGATGATATTGTCAAAATCATCGGCGAAGTGATGATGCGCAACAACCAGCTGCAGATTGAAGTCGATTCGCTCTCCATCCTCAGGGATGAAGATGCCGCCGCGGTAAAAATACGGATTGAAAAGGCACTGGATGCACGATCGGAACCGGAGAATATCCCCCTGCTTGTCCAGAGCGAGGTCATGGAAAAACTCCGTCCCGAGATGAAGAAGGTTGCAAAAATCATCAGAAAGGCGATCTTCACGTCACAGCCGATCATACTTGCGCCACCATGCCGATGCTGACGGGATCTGTTCGGCGGTGGCAATAGAGCAGGCCGTTGTCTCACTCATCAGGGAGAGCGGCGGTGACTTTGATGCGGATTATTTCCTCTTCAAACGTGCCCCGTCAAAGGCCCCGTTTTATGAGATTGAGGATATCACCCGGGATCTTGATTTCTCGCTGAAGGACCATATCCGGTACGGGCAGAAGATGCCGCTGGTTCTCCTGACCGACAACGGATCTACCGAGGAGGATGAACCGGCGTATAAGATCGCAAGCGTGTACGACATCCCGTTTGTCGTGATCGACCATCACCACCCCGATGCGACGATCGACAAATACCTCCGGGCACATGTCAACCCCTACCATGTCGGCGGAGACTTCGGTATCACTGCCGGCATGCTGGGCACCGAAGTCGCGCGGTTGATCAATCCGAAGATCGAACCTCTCATCCGGCACCTCCCGGCAGTGGCCGGGGTCGGCGACCGGAGCGAGGCTCCGGAACGTGGCCTCTTCCTCGCCCTGGTCCGGGACCAGTACCCCGAGCAGGCCTGCAAGGATATCGCCCTTGCCCTTGACTACGAGCAGTTCTGGCTCCGGTTCAATGACGGCAGGGAGATCGTCAAGGATATCCTGAACCTGACCGGGAATCCCGAACGTTACCGGAAACTGGTGGCACTCCTCGTCGAAGGAGCAAACACCATGATCGAGGACCAGATGAGCGCCTGTATGCCCCATGTTGTCCCAAGGGTACTGAGAAACGATGCACATCTCTTCCTTATCGATGTGGAGATCCATGCCCACAAGTTCACGTTCCCCCCTCCCGGCAAGACCTCCGGGGAAGTTCACGACCGTCTCTGCAAACAGCATGCAGGAAAACCGGTGGTCACCATCGGATTTGGTCCGGACTTTGCGGTTCTCCGGTCACGGGGTGTTCTCATGAACATCCCCCGCATGGTCCGGGAACTCAGAAATGAGATACCCGGGGGTGGCATAAGCGGGGGCGGACACCTTGTGGTAGGCAGCATCAAATTTGTGGAAGGTATGCGTGATGTGGTGCTTGAAGCACTCATCAGCAAAATAGCGGAAGCACAGGTACAAAAATGAAAAATCTGCCATATTTTAAAAAAAACCATGACAGATATCATCACAAAACGCCCGGGATGTGCGATAATCAGGTGCCGGGAATTCAGGGGAATCTGCGTGCCAGATATATTCTTTCAAGCCAGAATATGCGTTCAGCTGAAGCAAAAATGACCTGTCCATAACCTGAAGAATCAGATATATATATATAGGAAATGATTTAAATGAGATTTAAATGCTGAGGCATACCATGTCAACAACCAAAAAATTACGTGAAACGTATAACGAGACCCAGCACAAAATTGTTCAGTACCTCAATTCGGGTATAACCAAGGGTAAGCACTACTTCAAATCAAAATATATTGCCAAGGAACTTGGCTTATCCCCAAAAGAGGTAGGAACAAACATGGCGATCCTTGCAGACATCTGCAAGGAACTCGACATAATCCGCTGGAGTTATTCGAACAGTACGACGTGGATGGTCACGCCGAGGGCGATCTAAGCCCTTCATCTCTTCTTTTATCATGGCAAAAATTCTGGAATTTGAATGCCGAGATTGAATTTGTTGCTGATATCAATGAATACAAGGACTGCCTGATGTCACAGGACCCGACTCAGGATACGCCCGAATGCCCTGTGGTTCAACATTGATATCCCGAAAGGCCACGTACTGAAAGCCGGTGACCGTGTCCGGGTCACCGTGGAAAAAATCTAGAACCACTACGATCATTGTTAGCCGGTATTCGTTCTGATGAATCCTTTTTTTGACGGCCGGTGCTTATCGGGGCCTTTTCAGTTGGTATCTATGGTTCTGCCATTGAAAGCCTTGGGAGTACGAGGGCTCCCCGCCTCAGGTTCTCTCCGAGGCACGGCGGGGCAGGATGATGCAGGGGAGGTTGGTTCCGATCTCCGGAAATTATTCTCATGCTGTTGGAGAGGTTCCACCCAAACACAATACCCGCAGGAAGATTGGAAAGAAATTTTCTGAAAAACCGGCGTGACGGGGGTCAAGGGGGTGCTCCCCCTTGGGTTGCTTCCCCCTTTGGGGGAGAGAGGGGGTCCCTCACAGGTTTTCTATTCCATTAACGTGAAAAGATGATTTATCGGCTTTGTTGAAATCCTCACACTATTCTTCTCAACGCTCTTGGGGGCTACGGCACGTAATGCCTCCGCCCCCGCCGCTGTGGCATCCCTATGAGTGATAATTCCAGACAAGGTACTACAACACAATCACAAAGCCCAAGGGCGGTTCGGGGGGACAGGCACTGTCCCCTCCGATAATAAACGATTCGCAATTTGTGAAACTCTTAGGATTTCAACAGAACGGATGTACCAGAAGATTCCAACGGATCTGATTTTCAGTTGAAGATACACCAGTCAGTCGCACATGGTGATTTCTGATAACAAGGAATCGTTATCAGGAAACGTATCAATTTTACCGTATTCCCGGGAAGTAACCCGTGAGATAAAAGAATATTCCTGGTATTCCCGGTTATACCAAAGTTTAAATCCCGGTGAATTTACATTTGATTAATGTCCGCACATATCAGGTTAATTTCCTGTGTAACAGCATTCCTGATCCTTTTTTTTGTTCTGTGCGGCTGTATATCATCCAGTATCGGTGATGTAAGGTATGCAGGCGACGGGATCATCGCACAGGTTCATAACCCGGATGAACCGTCCGATGCATTTGTCCAGGTCACGATATACCGGGTGATCGGCCTGACCCAGCAGGAATATTCTGTTGTCATGGCCCCGGCAAAACTCCTGACCGGTGATAATACCGTCATGATCCCGGTGATCCTCGGCCCCGGAACCTATAAGCTCAAGATGTATCTTATCCAGAATAACGAGCGCAGGACTGCGGTTATCCGGGATATTGTGGTATAAGTGCCGGATACCCGTATCAGGAACCTGCTGGAGGCAGCCCGGGGGCACATCCCGGCAGGTGAAGTATTCAGAAATGCCCGGATTTTCAATCCCTTTACCTGCGACTGGGATCAGGGCGACCTCGCGATCAGCGGGGGGATTGTGCTGGGAATCGGGGATTACCGGGGGACACGAGAATATGATCTCCGGGGTTCGTATATCATTCCCGGACTGATAGACGCTCACGTCCACATCGAATCCTCGCTCCTGATGCCCCGTGAGTATGCCCGGCTGGTTGCGGGCTGCGGCACGACCACGGTAATTGCCGACCCGCATGAACTGGCAAATGTCGCCGGTACCCGGGGAATTGACTTCATGCTTTCCCAGCGGGAGGATGCATGTATCGATATCCAGTACCTGCTCCCGTCATGCGTCCCGGCGACACCGAGGGATGTGGGGGGCGCAATTCTCGATGCCTCTGACCTCAGCCAGTACACCGGCCGTCCCGGGATCCTTGGTCTTGGCGAGATGATGGATGTTCCCGGCGTGCTCACTGCAGACCCGTCCGTTCTGGAAAAGATCCGGCTCTGCCCGATTCGTGACGGCCATGCCCCCCTGCTTTCCGGAAACGATCTGAACGCGTATATCCTTGCCGGTCTTACAGAGCGACCATGAATGTACCCGGCGTGATGAGGCAGAAGAGAAGCCTGCGGCGCGGGATGTTTATCTTCATCCGGGAAGGCTCAACGGAACGGAATATTGCCGAAATTATCGGGCTGGTTACCCCGGAAAATGTCTCCCGTTGCTGTTTTGCCACTGATGACTGCCATGCGGATTATATCGCTGAAAACGGGCACATCGACCGGTGTGTCCGGCGCGCCATTGAATGCGGGCTCAGGCCTGAACTCGCCCTGCGGATGGCGACCCTGTCAGCCGCTGAACGGTTCGGGCTGTCGGATCGAGGGGCGCTGACCCCGGGACGGAGGGCGGACCTGTGTATCGTCGATGATCTGAGCACACTCAGGATACGGAGAGTCTTTGTATCAGGGCACGAGACAGGTGAGCCGGTGCAGGATCAGCCAGTCCCGTTCCTTTCCCCGTTCACCGTCAAAGTTCCTTCCCCCGGTGATATCCGGATTGACGGGAGGGGCGACGCCCGCGTAATCGGGCTGGTCCCACACCAGATCATCACCGACTCCCTGACATTTCCGGTCGTTGCGGAAGAGATACCCGATTTCCGGCGGGATATCCTGAAAGTGGTGGTCTGTAACCGTTACCATGATTCTGCCTGTGGGGTTGGCCTTGTCCATGGCTTTTCACTCAGGCGGGGAGCACTTGCCTCAAGCATCTCTCATGATGCACACAATATCATCGCTGTCGGGACGAGCGACAGGGAGATACTTTTGGCGATCCGGGAAATTATCCGCTTGAAGGGAGCAATGGTTGCCGTCATGGAGGAATCAATGGTGGTTCTGCCCCTCGGATGCGGCGGGCTCATGTCAACATTGCCATACAGGGATGTTGTGAAGCAGTTACAGGATTTGCGTGAAACGACCTCGGAGATGGGAAGTATCGACGATCCCTTTATGTACCTCTCTTTCCTCGCGCTCACGGTTATACCGGCATTACGGATCACGACCCGGGGATTGTTTGATGGTGCGGAATCCTGCGATGTGCCCTTGTTCGAAGAGTGAGTGCAGAATAAAAGAGGCAACTGGCCTCTTCCTCCTCCGGAAATCTGGAGAAAACAATACAGACCAATATGGTTCTCACCAAAACGAGGTTACCCACCTCAGGGCCTCTCCGACGCGGAGATTATTTGAATTTTAGCCCGCTCTGTTGAAACCCATAAGATTTTAACAGAGTGCGAATTGCCTATTATCAGAGGGGGCAGTGCCTGTCCCCCCGAACCGCCCCTGCGCTTTGGGATTGTGTTGTATTAACTTCTCTGGAATTATCGCTCTAGATGGGATGCCACAGCGGCGGGGGCGGAGGCATTGCGTGCTGTAGCCCCCAAGAGCGTTAAGAAAAATATTGTGAGGATTTCAACAGAGCCTTTTAGCCGTTAAATCTGCCTTGCGGATGCCCGGTTTCCGGAGTGGCGGCACCCGTTGCAGATTAAGACAGAGAGATACCCTTCCAGTCCGATAACGACCGTCTCAGGTTGTATCGCCGGATAAATGTCATTTCGAAGACCAGTTGGCGATTCAGAGAATTTTAATACCGAAAACAGCAGCGAGCAGGAGGATGATAACCGGCTGGTGAACCAGGTACACCAGGAGGGAATGCCTTCCCAGAAATGCGAGCGGCAGGATAAAAACCCGGGGGATTTTGGGGAGGGTGAACCTTCTCATGCCCTCAGGGTACAGGTACCCGCCAGCGCCTATTCCTATCAGCACCATACCGGTCCAGGGAAAGAGTGGTTCATAATCCACCGACCAGAAGTCCGGAGGGTGGATGCCAAACGGGAGAAGCCAGGACGGGCCGCTGATCATGGAAAAGAGGTAACCGATGAGGATGAAGAGGACGCCCAGAGCAATGTTCCCTTGTTTAAACCTGAAGAAGAGCGGGGAGATCATGATGGAGACCCCTATCAGGTGGAGGATCCCGAATACAATGAAACCTTCTCCCAGGTACAGCCAGGTGCCAAAGGTTACAAGGAGCCCGAGAAGAAAGATTCCGGCTCCACGGTATACAAATCTGAGCGCAAGCCGGTTGCCGGACAGTCCCTGCTGCGCCCTCGCCCTGCTGATGGTGAGCGATATCCCGACAACGAGAAGGAATAATGAAGCGGTCGCAAACGCAAAATAATGCCAGAACCCGTTATAGATTTCGAGGGAGATGATTTGGAAATAGTTGAGATCAAAGAGCGTGTGAAAGAGGATCATCATCAGGATCGCGACGCCGCGGACCATATCAATCTCAGGGTACCGGGATTCCTGATCCATACATACATTATCGTCGTTGTTCCATCATATCTGTTTGGACAGGCCGGATTCATATCGAGGCATTGCCGGTTTCCAAGAGTGCTTAAACCGGGGAAGCAATAGTATTCCGGCAGGTAGAGATCAAAGGACAGATCGATATGGAAAACCATGATGAACATATCATTGAGGCGATCGGGCGGTGCCGGGTCGTCATCAGGGACGGGAAGGTTGTCGAAGTCGGAGAACCGCAGATCTCAGACTGCCCTTTGGCAAAACGATTCGCCTTCCCGGTTCCAGCCATTACAAAAGAGGCGATTAAATCCAACATCGAGCACCGGATGAGGGCGTTCGGGATGTGCACACCTGAACGGGAGGTTTGCGATACCCGTGAATTTGTCGGATTCGGGGCATCGGAGTTGTTGAGCTTCGGGCTGTATGCGGGTCTGATCGATGCAGCGGTCCTTGCATGCGATGGTGCAGGGACGGTCATTGTCACAAAACCTGAAATGGCTCAGGGGATCGGGGGCAGGATGTCAGGGCTTGTCAAAACGTCCCCCCACACGGCTGTTATCGACAGGATTGAACGAGGTGGAGGTATCGTGCTCGACCGTGAACATGCCAGGATCGATCAGCTGGCGGGGGTTGCCCTGGCAGTTGCCGAAGGCTACCGGAACATCGCCGTAACGGTTGCCATACCCGGGACTGCCGAGACCATCCGGATGATTCACCCGGATACATTCATCTTTGCCGTACATGTGACAGGCCTCTCCCGTGATGAAGCCGAACTGCTGTCATCAGTATCAGACCTGGTGACCTCCTGTGCGTCTGCGACGATCCGTGAGATTGCCGGAGCGGGGGCACTCCTCCAGGCCGGCGTAACCGTCCCGATTTTTGCCATGACGCCGAAAGGAAAATTCCTGATCCTTGAAAAGATCCGACAGTCGGACGAGCCGGTGCTGGTCAAACCTACAAGACTTCCCGCTCTTGGTGACAACCAGCCGAAACCCCTGATTTAATGTTTTTTTGGCTCTGTAGAAATCCTTTTTCAAAAAATTTGAAGCCCCCCTTGCGCCATCCCTGCCCCGTCGGGGGCGGGGGCGCATATGATTCCATAGTATTAACCGAGAAATCCCGATCTGGGTAATACAGCATTATCGCGACTGGGGCGCCACAGCGGCGGGGCGAAGCCCCTGGAGCGTCATCAGGAAGGAGGTTTTCTACAAAGCCGTTTTTTTTATTTTAATAATTTTTTGACTCTGTTGAAATCCTCATACTATATTTCTCAACGCTCTTTTGGGCTACGGCACGCAATGCCTCCGCCTCCGCCGCTGTGGCATCCACTCTGGAGCGATAATTCCAGAGAAGGTAATACGACACAATCACAAAGCGCAGGGGCGGTTTGGGGGGACAGGCACCGTCCCACCGATAACAGGTGCTTCGCAATTTATTGAAAACTTGGGATTTCAACAGAGTCAATTTTTTTAATCTTCATTGCCGGAAGGTATCATCAAACTGATGTCGGGGGATCACCGATCCTTAAAATCACTTCCCTGTATCCCCCCATGGAAATGCCGGACAATTATACCGACAATACTATTCAAAGCCCGAGGATACGTGCTCTGCAGAAGTGTTCCATGAGGGAGGGGTGCCTGTTCCCATCGATGAGAAACTGAGGTAAAAAAAAGACGATTATACAGAGACTGATGACATAGTGCAATATCCCTGAAAACCTGCTATAAACACCCGATCTGCCAGGTAATGTCAATTTTACCGATTTTTTCGCGATTCTCTCCGTCCTGATGACATGAAAGGATTTATAGTATTATAATTAATTTTAATTAATTAATATGAAACCTAAAAACAGATGCCCGGAATGTGGAAGTACCCAGTGTTACTATCGCTTAAAGACAGATGATTTCCTCTGTCAGAAATGTGGTCATATGTGGATAAAGAGCGATTCAAAAAAAGAGGTGAAATAGTTGGCAGGAACTGACATACATTACCGGCATGCAATCAGGAAAACAGGGGAACGTGTTTAGGGGAGATTGCGATGAATGAGCCACCTTTGGACAGAACCGAAAATATCGTGGACATTTTCGTTTTAAGTATCAGTGAGTCAATAGGCCCGCAGCTGACGGAGCATCTGGAAGACAAAGGTTACCAGGTCACCCTCTTTTCAGACAGTAGACGCCTTCTTGAGACACTTGCGAAAGGAAAACCAAACCTCCTGATCTGCGATACGACGACAGTAGAAGACGGCTTCGAGGTCTGTCGCCGTATTAAGGCTGATAGCGATCTCTGGGTCATACCCGTTCTGATTTTTACCAGCGGATCCACACTCGCGGATTTCCTGAATGTCCTCGACTGCAATGCTGACAATTTCCTCGCGTATCCCTCTGACCTTCCCTATCGCCTTTCCCTTATCGACAGCATGCTCACCACACCCGTGGAACGGCAGACCCCTGACCTGATCAAAACGCAGTTCAAGATCAATCATGAAGACCGGATTTATGTCGTCGCTGCCAGCCGGCGGAAAATCCTCGAACTTCTTCTCTCCTCCTTTGAGATTGCGGTCAACAAATCGTCAGATCTGTCAGATCTGAAACGGGAGGTCCGGCGGCTGACCGAGTTGTCTGAAACCCTTGAAGAGAGCGTGACCGAACATACCTGTGTTATCGATCTCCTCAACGCATCCGTCAAACAGAAGGAACAGAAGATAGCCGCCCTGACCGCCGAAGGTGCAGATAAGGCACGTGCTATCTCTCAGAAAACAGAGGAAATCCGCCAGCTGTCTCAGGAACTGGATACGGAAAAGGCACGTGCCGCCGCTGGCGACGAGAAGATCCGTTCGATGATCCGGGAGAAGGAGGAGATTGAATCGTTCCATTGCTCTGATATTGACGCTCTCCGGCAACAGGTCGCCGGTCTGTTGACCCAGGTTGAGAACGCCCAAATGAGAATAACCTCGGTTCAACGTGAGTATGAAGAGGAAAAGACTCACGGGCTCTCCCTTGAAGGCACCCTCCGCGAGGTCACTGCCCACAAAGAGGAGGCGGAGAGGTCCCTTGGCACTCTTGAACCTGAACACGAGCACCTGAAATCTCTGTACGAAGAGGAAAAAGCCCGGCTGCTCTCCCTTGAAGCAACCCTCCGCGAGGTCACTGCACAAAAAGAGGAGGCAGAGAAGTCGCTTGGCACTCTTGAACCCGAACACGAGCGCCTGAAATCCGGGTATGAAGAGGAAAAAGCCCGGCTGCTTTCCCTTGAAGCGACCCTCAGCGAGGTCACTGCACAAAAAGAGAAGGCGGAGAGGTCGCTTGGCACTCTTGAACCTGAACACGAGCGCCTGAAATCCGGGTATGAAGAGGAAAAAGCCCGGCTGCTTTCCCTTGAAGCAACCCTCCGCGAGGTCACTGCACAAAAAGAGGAGGCAGAGAAGTCGCTTGGCTCACTCGTACCGGAGCACGAACACCTGAAATTCGCATTCGAAGAAGAAAAAGCCCGGCTGCTCTCCCTGGAAAGCACGCTGCGGGATACAGGTGCCCGGAAAGAACGGGCGGAAAGCACGCTCAACAGTCTCGTTCCTGAACACGAACACCTGAAATCCGTGCTCGATGCCGAGACGAACCGGGCAGACTCTGCAGAGCGGAAAATCCAGGTTATCACGCAGGACAAAGCGCAATCCGAACAGGATCTCGGGCAGAGAATAGCCGATCTCGAACAGTCTTTACTCCAGCGGGAAGCCGACCTTGGCCAGCTCAGAGATAATCTGGAAGAGGAGAAAAAGCAGCGGATTTCGGAGGCCGGGCTGGCGAGATCCCTGGCGCAGGATAAAGAACAATCGGAATCGTCGCTCCAGTTGGCAATCAGCGAGTCTCCGTGAGCGTTTTAATGCGCTACAGGAGGAATTCGCATCCGCGACTGCATCGCTTGAGGACAGGGATTCCGCAATTCGCTCGCTGGAAAACAGCCTCGCGGAATCCGCTGCCGAACAGGAGAAAACAAAAGGGGATATTTCGGCAAACCAGGTTTTGTTTGATACGACAATTGCCCAGCTGAACCAGGCCCTCACCGAGGCATCCGGGACTCGTTCTGCCCTGGAAGAGAATCTTGCTGCATTCCATCATAAAAATCTGGAATATAAGGAGCAGTTGGCTCAGGCACATCGCGATAACGAGCAATCTTCGCAGCAGATGCGTTCCCTCTCCGGTGAGCTGGACCAGGCAAAGGAAGCACTCGGCAGGAATGAAGGGGTGATCGTATCACTCAGGGAAAATCTTGCGAATGCAATCCGGGAAAAAGAAGACACCGAGGCGAGGGTCAAAACGGATCTTGATTCGTACAAAACGACGTTTATACGCCTGAAACGCGATCTTGATGAGACGCTGGCGAGCCGAAGGACCCTTGAAAAAGATCTTGCTGCATTTAAAATGCAGAATTCGGCCTATACCGAGGACCTGGCACAGGCAAACCGCACTAAGGACCAATCCGTGCAAAAGATACGGGTGCTGGCTGATGAACTCGAACGATTAAAGGAAGACCTGGATGCCGAGCGAAAGGCGCACCAGACCACCGATCAGGACCGGGCGGCTATCGAAATGAACCGGCGGCGTTTCGAAGAGGATCTCCGCATCGCATCAGAGGAACAAAAATCTCTGGCAGCACACCTTGAAAATGAACAGAAGCTGCGTCAGGCAGCCGAAGAAAAAATACACGCTGCGACTCTGGAAGAGGAACGCCTCAGGGAAGAACTGCGTGCAGTTACCGAGGAGCACGGTCACCAGGAACAGGATCGGGCGCAGAAGATCCAGACCCTAAAAAAGGATCTTGAAACTGTCTGTGAACTGCAGAAATCCCTGGAAGAAGAGGTAAGCATCCTCAGCCAGGAAAAATTAAAGGCAGAACAGAGGGTGCAGGCTCTCACTGCAGAACTCGACCAGGCAAGGGCAGCCCTCGCCGACGAGTGGGAGCATCACATGACCAGCGACGAGCGGCTTGCCGCCGCTGTCCTGGAGCGACAGAAGCTGCAGGAGTCCCTCTCACGGCCGGATCTTCAGGCCGGGGGCGAAGAGGGTGTACTGGAAATAGTCACACAAAAACCTGATCTTCCCGTGACTGTTGATAAAGCATCCCATTCGATGGAACTGGCAGAATCAGAACCGACCCTTATTGTGGAAGAACCGCAAAGTCCGGGCGGTGAACCATCATCCGGCCCCGACACGGTCACATCAGAGACGGCGCTCAGGAACGTGAACTTCTCGGAAATTGAGGATCTCTTTGAAGATGATGAATCCCCGGGCCAGCCTGGCGGGGATGCCGGATCCTATGAAAAAGGGAGCGAGATGGAGATCCCCGTGGCAGCTCCAGCTCCCGATATTGTTGAGGAAGGGGCGGGGGACGTGGATCTGGAATACGACGAGATCGGGGCGGGGGAACCGGTTCAGGATACCGGATCCTATGAAAAAGGGACCGAGACTGAGGTCCCCCTGGCACCTTCAGCTCCCGATATTATTGAGGAAGAGACGGGAGATGTGGAGATCGGGGCAGAGGAACCGGTTCAGGATACGGCGGTTCCGGATGATATTCACACCCCCATCCCACAACCGTTATTCTCGTTCAACCGAAGGCAGTGGCTGAATCTTATCAAGTGGGCGCACCATTCCGAGACGCTTTCCCGTGAACAGAAAGCCCAGATCCTCCGGATGGGGCGGCTCATCCAGAAGAACCGGCGCCTGACAAGGGAGCAGGAAGATCAGGTGAATGAGATGATTGCCCTGGTCCAGGCACTCGGTTACCAGCCGGTATAACACCAAAATGACAGATTTCCTGTTTTTTTTTGGGAACAAGATATATCAATCGTTTTTTTGTGTATACGACACATGGAACAATGTTCCCGTTGCCCGGATAATCCCTCAGATTTTCCCGGAAGTTTTGGTTCCGATCGACGTAACAAATTAACCTGCATACAGGGAAGCCCGGCTGCTCTGACAGAACAAGGTGTAGGGTATGATACTTTTGTGCGGGGAAGCCCGGAAGACCCTGTTTCTCACCCCCGGTCACGGATCCCATGGATCTGAATTACCCGATTTCCTTATATTCTCTCAAAGGATGAAAAGATGAAACAGCGGAAGGTTCCCGATCTTCCTGAGGATACTTCTCTGAAAACAGCCAGCACATCCGTTTCCTGCTTTTGCCTTGTGCGTCTAGTCCGGTTTTGCCATGAAACGATGGTAGAGCAGGTAAGAGATGAACAGAAGTGTCCCGAGCACAGCCAGGTACAGGTACAGGGTTACTCTCGACCGAGAACCCAAACAGGGTAGAGCCGCCCCCTTCTCCGCCCAAGGGCAGACCAACGGCCTCGCTGAACCGGTCCTCAACACCTCTGTTCCCCGTCATCTGGTATGCAGCAATTGCAGCGATGGCTGTTATGACAACAATCAGGCCGAAAAGCAGGAGGCCTTTTCCCCTCCCGGTCGGGATCATGTCCGGTCCCTGTCCAGGATATCCGGCCTGACCTTTGCGATATAGGCTACAATAAACCCGGTGATGAACGCCTCGATCACTGCGACGCCCATATTCACCGCGGCAAGCAGGGTCAGTCCCGCGAGGATCTGGCCGGGAGTCTGGTTGACACCCTGGATTCCAGAGATAAGGATAATCCCGATCATCACGATATTGCCTGCAAAGAGTCCGGCAAAGGCAGCGATACCAGCCTGGGAGAAACGGTCAGCAGTGATCTTCTTCATGCCCCGGAACGCAAGCCAGGCTACGCAGACCTCGGAGAAATTCACGACCACGTTTGCCCCGACCAGGCCCCATCCCCCGTGACCAATCGCGGCCGACAGGATGTTGACGACAAAGATGACAAGCGTACCGATCGCCGGCCCGGTCAGGATACCGATGAGTGGCGTGAGGTTCAGATGGGCACCTCCGACGAAAGGGATGGGGACCTGCACCTGGGAAACGGCAAACGCTGCCGCGATCATGAATGCCGCTACCGTGATCTTTTTCGGATCGGCGGCATTCCTGGTCCGGAGCAGGAACAGGGCTGCCCCGATGAGCAGGATCGCGATAACCCACCATGCCAGTACCCAGGTCAGGCTGAACGATCCGTCCTCCAGATGAATATGGGCCAGGTTATCTACCTCCGCGGCAGTCCGCAATCTGGTACATCATTACCGGATCAGTCATAAAAATGTTGTGTAAAAATTTGGAGTATACCCAAAAATATTCAGGACACATCCGAGGAAAGAATATTCACGAGCTGTTCACGGGTGATAGGGCGGTCGCGGGGCTCGATCCCGCGCTTTTTACAGTATTCGAGATAGGTCATGACGGTGTCAGGCAACCGGAGCCCGGCCTCCCGGATAAGGTCGGGGTCATAGAAGACCTCCCCGGGCCTGCCCTCGGCAAAGACCGATCCGTTCTTCACAAGACAGACCCGATCGGCTATACGGGCGGCGAGATCGAGATCATGGGTGGCAATCACAACACTGATCCGGAACTGGTCCCGGAGCCGAAGGATCAACTGCTCAATCATCCCGCTGTGGACCGGATCAAGATCGGAGGTAGGTTCATCAAGGGCGATGATGCGGGGTTTCATCGCGAGGACACCGGCAATGGAGACGAGCCGTTTCTGCCCCCCGCTCAGGTAGTTGGGAAGCTTGCTGACGAGGAGCTCCGCCCCGACCGCGGTAAGTGCCTGCATCGCCTCTGTTTTTGCCTTTTCCGGGTCCATACCCAGATTAAGCGGCCCGAACATGACGTCGTCGAGCACAGTCGGGGCGAACAGCTGATCATCCGACTGCTGGAAGACAATTCCTACCTCCTTCCAGAGATCCGTCCTTTCGCCATGGGTTATCGATCGGCCACCAACCCATATATCGCCCTGCGAAGGAATGAGAAGTCCGTTCAGGTGCTCGATCAGCGTGGACTTGCCCGAACCGTTGGGGCCACAGAGGACGACAATTTCGTCTTTCAGCACCGAAAAGCACATCTCGTGAATCCCGACGCTGCCATCCGGGTAGGTATGGCTCGCGCAGTCGACATGGATCAGTTCCCTGTCAGGATCAACGGGAAGACAGTGGGGTGAAAGAGGATTCCGGCGGAGTATTGTCATTATACTAGAGCTCCCGTATTGGGAATAATCCATCCGGTAATGAAGACGGCGAGGGCAGCTGCGGTAAGGAGACCGTATTCTGCCGGGCGAGGGGACGGTATCGAGGTCCGGGCACCGTACGATCCGCTGCTGTATCCCCGTGCGATCATCGCCTTATGCACCCGTTCGGCCCGCCCGAACGACCGGATAAAGACCAGTCCGGCAACCTCCGCAAAGAGTGTACCCTGTACCCGGAGGGACCGGATGAGACCTCCGCCCCTTGACCTGACGGCCTTCAACAGGGATCCTGTCATTGCAAGAGTAAGGAAAAGGAAACGGTACGCCATCAGGAAAATCTCGTCAAGGGGAGAGGGGAAAAGCCGGTATATCATACCGGAGAAATGTTCATACCGGGTGGTCATCAGGAAGAAAAGGGAAAACGTAACAGAAATGAGTGCCTTCAGCAGCAATGTCGCAACAAGGATGATCCCGTTATCCGTAAGCCGGAGCGTGGCGATGCCGAGAGGGATGGAGATGATCGCGGTTCCGGGCTCATTCCATGCCATGATCCCGGCCAGCGAGATCACGAACAGTCACGGGCACCGTGTACCAGGCCACCAGCTTTCGGACAGGCAGGCCGGCCATGACGACGATAACCATGATCAAACCATACAGGGAGGCGAGGATGATGAGGTTACGGGTAATCGTGATCATCAAAACCACGAGGATAAGTAAGAAAAACTTGGTCCAGGGGCTGACCCGGGAGAATACCGAGATCTGCCGCTCGGCATACGAGGTAATCAGGTCTATATCCGGAATATGTTCAGATAGTGAGGCAGTGCTCATTCATCCTCCTGATGGTTCTGTTACTGGCAAACGATTTTTTTGTCCTCGGGAATGCAGTCTGCATGACGACAACCGTCATCATGGGTGATCTTCCCGCATATTCCCTGCTGGGGGTGCCCCATCGCATGACACATGCGGTCGACCGCATCCCGTGACACCAGGCTCTCGAAACGCGAGACCTCCGCACAGGCCTGTTCATCGGAAAGACCAAAGTGAGTCAGCATGAGGGAAAGTATCCGGTGTCGTTTTAAGAGAAATTCCGTGTAGAGTCTCCCGGACTCCCGAAAGGCTGACTCCATGGTACGGAGTATGGATGATGTAGCCCGACTCTGCGAGTTCGCTGATCGTTTTTGTAATGGTTGATGGATCGACGCCAAAATGCGTGGCGAGATTATTGGTCTTTACCGAAGTACCCTGTTCAAAAAGATACTTGAGATACTCTACCTTCCGTGGCGAGAGTTCCAGGCCTTCCCTGTCCATGCGTTATGTGTATGGCATCCCGCGGGAAATAAGATTTGGTATGATACCAAACCTCCTGTCCTTTCATCACGGTCTTTTAAACTCCTGATGTCGGGCAGATCCTGATCATTTTTTTATTCAACCTCCCCCGGAATCCCGGAATCAGATCCGATCCGTTTTTTGCAGCCAGAAACCGATCGCCAGATAGATGGACAGAATGATCAAAATCCCGAGTACACCCATATAAACCACACCGGTATCCCCGGCAACAAACGAACGATACATCAGCCCGGCAAAAGAGATCGCCGCTAAAAGAACAATAACCGCCGCGAGATACAGCCCGATAAGCCCGAGAGCTCCGGTGACGACAAGATCATCCATGGAGGATTGGTGGTCATCTCCGGTATAAACTGCTTGGGAATTGTCCGGGAAATTCATGATCGATCAAGATACTGTGCAAATACCTGATCGTAGAGCTTTGCAACATTTTCTTCTGTCTTTGGCATGTCAGGAAATCCCGTGTAACAGGTCTGGTGAGCTGTCCGTATATCCTCAGCCAGGTTGAGATGCTCCTGGCTTTGTGAATGGAACCAGCCTTTCTTCTCGTAGTACCATGAGAGATACTCCTGTTCGGTCTGCCCCGGGGTCGGGATGAACACGGCATGGTGCTTGCCGAGTTCGGCTATCTCCATCATGGTAGTATACCCAGAACGACAGATGATACATTTCGCACGGTTCATGAGGTCTTCTTTATCGGCCGTGGATGCAAAGGGGATGATCCTGCAGGTATCGGACTGCTCAGTACGAGCATGATTATCCGGGCTGCCCAGCAGGACGACCCGGCCCCCCTCGATCCCGGCGACCTGGTCCAGCAGTATCTTCTCAAGGTGCGATCTCTGGGGTTCGGGTCCCGAAATCATGAGCAGATAATCGAGATCCTCTTTTCCGGCCCGTTTGCGGGTACTGGTCAGGATACCACAGAAGTATGCCCGTTTCCTGGTTGTGTCAGTACCGGGCCGGGACAGTTTTCCGGCAAGGGACATCTGTACTGCCGGATTATCGGGTACGATGACATGGCGGTATTTCCCATGATGGAACCCGTTGAATGCAACTGCAAGGAGTTCTGCGGGCCAGAAGAGGAGGGGAAGATGGTAATGAAGCTGGTGGGTGATAAAGACGGAAGGGATTTCGGATGAGTAGACCCCCAGACGGTTATCGCTGATGATCAGGTCATAATCATCGTCTGCAAGGATCAGGCCCAGGTTCTTCTGTTCATCGGCGATCGCCTTCAGGAAGACCGGGAGGGAGGCCACAAATTTCGGGAGGAAAAACCTGTCTGCACTGAAAGATACGGGATAATCGGGAAATTCAATGCTCCGGCAGCCCGGGAACTCCTGTTCGAGGACTGTTTTTGCGTTCCCGCACGCGGCAATCGTCACCTCGTGACCATGGGCAAGGAGGTTTTGTATGACCGGTATATCCCGGGTTGCATGACCCAGACCCCAGTTCAGCGGTGAGACCAGTACATGAGACATCCATCCACTCCCGGATATATTCTAAAGGTTCATCTGCCGGATATTCAAGGATCCGGTCCTTTCGGGAGCAGAATCCTGCAGGGAATCGTTTCTGTGAATACTTTTTCTGATCTTAATTATATATCCCGTCCCAGTGTACCTCCTACGTGACAACTGCCTTCTGGAATCGCCACCAGGCCAGCCCGAAGGTGAGGGCGGCAAAGGCCATAAGCCCGAGGTAAGCTGTGAGAATATCGGACTGTGCGTACTGGTAGTGTTTCCCGAGAGCAATGAAATCCGGGCCGATGGCAAAATACCGGATACCGGTAATAAGCAGGGTCATGGGATTATAGATCGACAGGATTTTCAGGATCTCCGGGAATGCATCGATAGGGTACAGGGCATTGCTGGCAAAAAAAATCGGCATTGTCAGCAGCGTGATGACTCCCTGGAGTCCCTCGGGACTCTCCATGGAGACAGCAATGGCGGCCGAAAGGAAGAGGAACCCGAGGGCAAACATCCCGACAAATGCAAGGATGCCAACCACCCCGATAACGGTCTGCATGGCACTGAACCCGCTGAAGAATGCCGCCCCGATCAGGATGCCAAATACCATGATGATGATCGCCTGGATGAATGACTTGGTGACACCCGAGAGACCGATCCCGAAGATGATGTGATTCCTGTTCATGGGGCTCGCGAGGATCTCCCGCATGAGCCCCCAGTTCTTGTCGAACAGGATCACGATCCCGCCAAAGAGACTGGTGAACAGGGTCGTCATGGCAATGATACCTGCTCCCATGAAGGTCAGGTAACCGATCGTCTGCACACCCGGGGTCACCGGTATTCCGGCGATCAGCTTGTCGAAACTGCTCGACATTGCGATGCCAAAGAAGGCCAGCCAGAGCGCCGGCTGGAGGAGGGAGGAGACCAGCAGGGTCTTGAACCTGACAAACCTGATCATGTCCCGCCAGTAGATCGTCATAAATCCGTACTGCATGCTACCGTCCCCCGGCCCGCAGGAAGGAGGCCTTCGCCGGGCTTTGGTCCCGATACTCCCGTCCGGTATAGTAGACAAACACATCGTCCATTGACGGTTTCTTCAGATTAATGGTGGAGATCTCGATCCCTGCGTTGCGCAACGTGTCGATGATAAGGGGAAGCACCTTGGACCCGTCCTCGTTCACCATCAGGACAAATCCCTTTGATTTGAGCTTCACATCACGAATGCTCTGGAGACCATCCAGGGCGCGGACCGCTGCGTCGTTATTGTTCGTTTCAAGGTAAATCAGGTCACGGCCGAGCAGTGTTCTTGAGTTCCCAGGGTCTCCCGGATATGACAATCCTCCCATGATCGATAATACTTATACGGTCCGAGAGCTGGTCTGCTTCATCCATGTAATGCGTCGTAAGGAAGATGGTCGTCCCTTCGCTGTTGACACCCTTGATATAATCCCACATCTTCAGCCGGGTCTGCGGGTCAAGCCCGATGGTAGGCTCATCCAGGAAGAGTACAATGGGCCGTGTCATCAGCCCCCGGGCAATTTCGAGCCGCCGTTTCATCCCCCCGCTCAGGTGTTTTGTCCGTTCGTTGCGTTTCCCCGCAAGCTCGACAAGGGCCAGCAGCTCCTCGATCCGTTTCCGGCGCTGTTCGACCGGCATGTTGTAGAGCCTTCCGTGGAACTCGAGGATCTCCCAGACGGTCATGTCGCGGTCTAGGGTGATATCCTGGAAGACAATACCGATCGATTCGCGGACCTTCTGGGGGTCCCGGGTAACGTCGAAGCCCGCAACCGTCGCTGATCCCTTCTGTTTTGCAAGCAGCGTGATAAGCACATTGATTGCCGTACTTTTTCCCGCACCATTGGGTCCGAGAAATGAGAAGATCTCCCCTTTCTTTACCGAGAAACTGATCCCGTCAACGGCCTTGAAATCCTTGTACCAGTGTTCCAGGTTTTCAACACTGATGATAATTTCGCCATGCTCCTGCTGCATTTCAGGCATGCATGATCACCCCGGTCTGCAATTCGCTCCACAAGATCTGGTTCACGGGTCAGGATACAAGACCGCCCGTGTTCATCTTTGTTCCCGGATAGGGAAATGCTATGATTATACTATTCGGTATAATGAATATTTTAAACGATTTATCGAATCCTGTTTGACAGGCGCATCAAAACGGAATTACAACGGGGTAATTTTATTTCAGGATCTCGCATTCGGATCATCCGGGCAAAAAAATCCAATGACAGGAATGATATTTTTTCCTGCAACAAAAATCTGTGGAAACCGCCTAAGCTTTATTCTCGACAACATGAACATTCATTGCGGTCTTGTTTATTGTTACCGGATACCCGGCTTTGCGGAGTTCCATCATTGAGAGGCGGAGCCAGTTGCCGAATTTTCCCCGGGATGTAGTATCGGGATCTATTGAGGACAGGTCGGAATAACCCCCGGCCTGTGCCGCAGGCATGAGAATATTTTGTGCTGCCCAGTAATCAAGAGCCACCGGATCGGTGCCTGCAGCAATGATACTGGTCCGTGTAGCGGTGTCATAATGACTTGTCGGGCCTGTTCCTGGTCTGGCATTGACCCATAGAGCGTCAAGAATAGTTATT
Organism: uncultured Methanoregulaceae archaeon; assembly: GCA_963721245.1. GTDB lineage: Archaea > Halobacteriota > Methanomicrobia > Methanomicrobiales > Methanospirillaceae > Methanoregula. The sequence continues at coordinate 40,961 of CAVRIL010000008.1, forward strand.
GCGGGAAACCGGGTCTCTGCCATCTCCGTCCCCATCCCTCCTTTGTCAACTGAATTATGTGCTGAGCCCCCCAGCGGGGAGGTGAGCTTATTCGATGGGACACCCATGTAGTGCTTCACGGCTCCACTAACGCCCATCTGGCTGTGCGCTTTCAGGACAGGTACATTAATGATCTTCAGCCTGTCAGCCTCATATGCACCTGTTCCTGTATTCCAGATGCCTTTTTTGAAACTCACATACGTTCCATACCGGGTCCTGAATTTCGGGTACGAAACAATGATACCTGTTCTCGGGTTTTTGGTTTCGTCCACGATAAACCCGTCAGCCATATCACCTTCAGCATACTCATGCACCCGCGTTGTAGTGATGGTGTCCCAGAGGTATGTTGATACGCGGTATATTCCGGAAAATGATTCGACCACACGCGACATTGACTGGGACCTGTCTTCGGCATTATTTTTGGTAAAACTCATGCTCCCCCCGGTGTTCGTCGGTCCGTTCTGGGCCTGACCGTTATCTGCGATAATTATCTCGCCGGTGAATCCATCCGGATGGTCTACAATCGCCTGGATCAGCGCCTTGACAAGATCGGTGTTCGTCCCACCCCGTTCATCCCACTGTGCGTTGACCTTGATGAGTACGGTATCGTCACGGGCGATTATTCCGTTCCCGGGTGTTGAATTTTCCCTCGCATAGAACGGCGTTCCCTCGCGCTCCATGAGCCTGATGAGCTGATCGACACCCCCGTCATTGCCATTTGTCCCGTTTACCACGAATATATCCGAAGTTACATCCGATTGCATTAATTCTTCAGGAAATGGGTCAGGAGCCAGGTACCCGAAAAAATACAGGGCACCAATAATGAGTACAACGATTATTATTCCCGCTCCGAGGATTCGAAGGGTCTGACCATATCCATCTCCCTTTACCCGTACGATTGATACGAGTGGCAGCAGGTACACCGCAAACCAGAGATTCGCTCCTGCCAGTGACGCCTGCTGGCAGGGATATTGTAGCCGGGAAGGTTTTGTACCCGTCCGGAACAGGAACCAGACGATACACAATATACCGAAAATAAACAATGAGAGATTATGGCGGATCCAGTGAACCATGCGGTGTCTGAGTCCCTGCATCATCTTGTGAGGTTCTTGTGAGCCGTTCATGTCAGCCATGCCTGAAAATTCCCGGACTTTTCAATGGTTTTGCATGAGTATGGTATTGTTCTCCTTTATGTGATTTCCCGTCATGACAATGTTTATCGGACAAGCAATTTCCGACCGGTCTATTAGTGATGCTAAAAAAATTAAATCCAATTAACACATCCATTGTAATCAAATTTTGAAGTATCATTAAAATTTCCAATAGGCTTTGCCCAGATTCCAACATCAGCCGTTATCATGTTACCGCTAAATTCAATTAATAAATCACCCATTTTCATCAATTTAAAGGAGCCGGTATGATATCCTGTATCCTTCCCAAATCCATCCTCAAGATAAATTTCGCCAGTTGATTTATCGCGCACGGTTATTTTAAAAAATGATGCTGGATCAATTTCTGTATATTTTATTAGTTCTTCAGATCCGTCTTTTAAAGTAACAAGTTTTGTTCGTGGAATCATTGGATAATTCCAAACCTTAAATTTAAAATACATCGGAGGATTTTGAAGATTAAAGGCTATAGCTGTTTTATTCCGCGTAAACGACTGTGTTGTTGAATAAATCAAGCAAGTCAAATCTTCTGGAACCGGTGTCATTGGTTGAGATGTCTGACGTGCAATGTATGTTGGCGTTACCGTCAAAAATGGTGTCACATCAGTCACATAACGCGGATTAGTAGGTGTAATAATCTGGGTAGTTGTTGTACTAACTGTATTTTGATTTCCGCCTACACAGCCGGCAGATATTACAACTGCCACTAGTAGAACGATAAGAAGAAGATATTTCATATATCCGTCCTTTTCATTTGAGCAACGATAATATTTTCTTATTTCAAAGTAGACCCTTTAGGGATACATCAAAATTGATGTTGTCAGACGTTAAGCAGCTTTTTGACCGACTTATTTCCAGTGGAGACGTAATGGTTCGGAAATTTCACTGCCAGGTCTGATATATACAACGAACCTTTTGAGAACATTAAATTATAAAATTATTTTACTGCATATGGTGCAAAAATGAAAGCTAAAAAAGATATAATTACAAAGAAAATAACAACCGCAGTAATTAATGCGACCAGTATAAAGAACAAAATCATATGAGCGGTATTTGTTGGTTTAAACGGAATTTCTTTATCATTCATTTTTTTTGCAATTGAATAGGCATCATATACTCCGAAAAGCCAAACAATCAAACCTGGAATTAAAAAAATAAAAGTTCCGATTAAAGTCCCAAAAAAAATTCCAACGCCTCTTGCCGTTTCTCCGTCATATACCTGTCCCAAACCTGGTATAAAAAATGAACATAATGCAGCTAAAAACGAACTTTTTTCTTCCTGGATTTCCTGAACTGGTTCCTTTTTTTCAATTACATTTAATGTATCTGAAATACCAAGATTTGCCCCACAATTATTACAAAATTTTGAAGTTTCACTTTCAAGAGGTTTCCCACATTCAGAACAATATTTTACCATAAGAATCAAAATTTGATTTAGATTTTATCTATTATAATTTACTGAAAATTATTTGTACAATACTTCATCTCACAATTTTAATGTCAATAGTTCTTGGTATAGATGGCTGTTATTTTTTTCAATACACCCAAAAGATTAGTGTATTTTTTTCTTGAATAAATGGAAATACTGGAAACAAAAACCGCAACAATAAATAATTTTTACCGGTTCATTCTTTCGCTAGTTTTGAACACACGTCTTTCAATGACTGTTCCAATATGCTCGGCCTTGTGCTGCAGTATAACAGCCTTCACCAAAATGATCCCCATTCAATCCTAAAAATACACAATGTCCCCCTTTGGAACATGCAATTGCACCACCAATATGTGGATATAGCAGATTATTACGATGACCTCTGCTGGTCATCCAAGAATCTATTGCATCTTTTTCAATGCCATTAGAATAACTCCCTCCAGACGGGAAACCGTAGGCATTTTCTGCTATATACTCATTCGTATTCAAACCATATTGCAATTTTATTGAATCAGGACATGTACCTGTCTGAGGATTTGTATGATCGAGATAACCATATTCATCCATGTCATTCACGCGTGCCATAGCAATTTCGTAGACTCGCGAATCAAATCGAATTGCGTGAACCCCGTTGCTACGCTCGAATCGAATTGATGTAATCAACAGATTTTTTTGAATTTTCAATTGTAGTATATTGGTTCGAAAATACCAGGATTGGTTTTGTTTGAGTTACTATTTGACGAGTTGTATAAGGTACATTTGTTGTTTGATATGCATTTTGATAGACTGAATATGTTGTATAAGGGGCAGGTGTCGTAACAGCGGGTATATTCGGAGTATTTACTGGAACTAGATTCATCAGGGTATTTACATTATTTGTCCAAATGCCATGGGGTTCCCCCTAATAGGACGGTTAATGATAAGATAACAATTCCAAAAAAGATGTATCTATCATTTGGATAGAAATACAATCGATTATAACCCTTGTTTTTAAGAATCTGGCTATTGATTCCTCTTTTGATTTTATCACTTACGAATAATAGAGTAGCAGAAATTATTGCATACAGAAAAAATTGTGTAAATATTTCAATTATCGTATTAATTGTTGTATCCGGAATGTTGGTTGTTGAAAAGAAGTAGACAAAAAGAGGAATTGTCAGCATTAATATCGCAGATATCTGATGAGATGATCCCCAGCATTTTACTGCATACAAAAAATATGCTAGCAAGAAACATGTGATCCCTGCTTGAATCAGAAGAAGGTTAGGAAATTGAGGGAAATATGCTGAACTAATTATTCCAATTATAATCAAGATTATTGAGAGAATTGTAAAATTTTTCACTGTGATATTGTATTTGATTTTTTGCCAAACAGAGGAAGGGCTTTTTGCGTAATTACTTCGGCGCATTGAGTTTGATTCTATATTAATCAACGAAATAATTTCCTACGAATTATTATCATGTAAATTTTTTTTCGTTCTCAAAAAAAAAAGTTGTGTTAGTCGGATCGGGGGGTTGTTTCAATATAGAGAGTACGCGTGTGATTATGCGAGTGAGGCCATGCTGGGGGGTCCTGTTCAATCGAAAAATTACTGTTTCATGGTGTTGCTGAAAGTGAACTGGACCTCAATATTTCTAAATATGACATTATTCAAAGACAATCAACCCAACAATTCTGGTGTACAAAACATAACTCAATGCAGATTTTGATGAGTCCGGATCGGGATCGAACAAAAAACATGACTATGGTCTGGTGCCCTGTAACGGTCCAACCTGTGAACGATGGAACAACAATAAATGCGGAGCGATGTTCCGTGGATGGGAAAGATAGAGAGTACCGGAAGAAAATCATCAAGAGTGGATCGAGGGAATCTCCGTTCAGAAAAAAAATTTAATTTTCTCTGGTTCTTCGGATAAGCTGTACGGCTCCAAGGAACCCGATAATTAGAGTTACTGGCAGGAACATTGAGGGGAATTCTGGAGTTCGAACTGGTTCAGAGCAAACCCAAGGATACCAATAGTAATCCTGTCCCCCAGTAGTACATGGTTCAGTGATACAATTTTCAGTTTCCGCATCAAGCAAATTTGCTCCAAAATGAATCTCAACAACTTTATCTCCAGTAAAATCCTCTGGCCACTCTTTAGGAATACCCGGCCAGAGACATTTAACACTGAACATTTCCGGTGTAATTGGATAGATTCCATTACCCACATTCTCAAGCATAATATACTTCTTTTCATTTACCAGAAAACTTGGATTTACGATTTGGTAGGTAAGCTGGAAATCGATTCTCTCATCGGAATTCAGTCCACCTACTACTGCCGAAATTTTCGGGTTGTAACAATCAAACTGGCAGAGTGCTGTATCTGGTCTGCTAAATGATACTTGCGGATTTCTGGGAGGATTTACTACTATGTTCGTAGCAGTTGTTTCAACAGTCCAATCTCCCCCTTCATCCAAGTCGTCCCAACATTCGCCCGGAGCAGACAATTCTGCACAAGCAACTGAACTTACTAATGCGGTTCCTATCGGAGTGCCAGGTTTAACTTTTCCCACAACATATGGCCATTCTCTCAGACCTTCCCAAAGAAAATTGAAAAGAATGTCATGACAATAAATTTCATTTACGTCTCTATAACATTCATTAGAATAATTTTCCTCAGGGTCTCTAAATGGTAACATAGTTCCATCAGTTAACTCAATGTTCGGATCAAAATTAAAATCACAATTCAGAAAATCAACAATATTTTCGCTGTCGTCAATGAGCGCAAACGTATATTCAATATTATCACTTGGTGACACTTCATTTGGCGATCCTACTAAAGTTACATTATAGGGATGACAATCCGGATCTGGAATTGCAACTGATATTCCACCAAGCAGCAACAGTCCAAGGAACGCAAACACAACTAATTTAATAGATTTCATCGTTTTCGACACCCTCTCTCCGCTATCCGAATACAATGAAAAAAACCAGACGGATGCATGGATGATAGTATTTTGATATGATAAAATTTTTTATGAAAAAAAGCATCAAAAATAAGTTTTTATTTTCTGGTTCCCTGGATAAGCAATACCGCTCCCAGGAATCCGATGATTGCGACTGTTGGGAAGAATGGTGAGGGGAACTCCGGGATGCATGATGAGACAGGTACATTATTCGTCATAAACTGGCCGTCGATCGCTAATTCCGGGTGTAGGTCAATAATCGTCGTAAATTCGTCTCCGACCGCCGATTCAGGTCCGCTTGGGAGAATCATCGTAATTACTGCCCTGTTCTGGATCCTGGACGAGGTAGGTGGCTTCAAATCGCTGCAAGGGGGAAAAGGAATGTGATTTGGAATGACCGTGACTGAAACCGAACCAACAGATGTCTGACTCACATCCCATAAGACGGAACGGGTTGTGCTGTCATATATCCCCCCGTCGCTCGCAGAATCAAATTCTACACTAAAAGCTGGAAGTTGATCAATAATAGATGCACCCGAAGCTTGAGGGTCGAATGCGTAGGTAATTGTATACGTGTATGGTGTAGGTACAAATACCGGATCCTGGGAATCGGTTACATTGATAAGCAGAATACTTTGCGCTGCTGCCGGGCAGGTTAATATCATCATGCAGAGAACAACGACTATACCCAGAATATCAATTATCTTTTTCATCTGAACACCCTCTCCGCTATCAATTGAATATGATATATAAAACCGGACGGATGCATGGAGGATAGTATTTTGATACGATAAAATTTTTCATTTGAAAGTAATTCAGAAACGGGAGCGGGGTATTAAAATTATTATTCTCTGGTTCTCCTGATGAGCAGAACGGCTCCAAGGAACCCGATAATCATGGTTGCAGGTAAGAACATTGATGGAAATTCCGGTATTGGTTGTGATCCACATACCCACGGATACCAATAATAATCTTGACTGCCGGTTGTGCAGGGTTCCGTAATACAGTTACCTGTGGCTGGATCTAGAAGATTTGCGCCGAGGTGAGTCTCTACAACTTTATCCCCAGTAAAATCCTCTGGCCACTCTTCAGGAATACCCGGCCAGAGACATTTAACCCCGAACATTTCCGGAGTAATTGGATAGATTCCATTACCCACATTCTCTAGCGTGATATACTTCTTTTCATTTATGAGAAAACTTGGATTTACGATTTGGTAGGTAAGCTGAAGATCGATTTTCTCGTCGGAATTCAGTCCACTTACTACTGCCGAAATTTTCGGATTGTAACAATCAAACTGGCAGAGTGCTGTATCAGGTTTATTGAATTTAACTGCTGGAGATCGGATTACACTTACTTGGTTTATGGCACTAGCTCCGACATATACAGGTCCATATTCATCATCAAAAAAATCAGTCGCACAACCCCCACCATCAGGTCCGCAGGAATATCAGCGGTGCTTGTGATAATAGTCCCTGCAGGATATATCTTTTATTCTTCCAATAATTGTAAATTTTTCATCATAATTATTTTCGTCTCCATTATAGAAAGCTGGCAGCCACAATACATCTGTACCTACACCATACCACATTGCTAAATTGGCGTCTGTGACAATATACTTCGTGATTAAACAAATTGCATCCAAATACGCATAATTTTGTTCATCTTCTACTATATCCGGGACATTTTTTCTAATATTTTCTAAATTGGGATCGAGTATAAAATTAGCATCCGTGCAATGATCTATATTACAATCGTTCTCACTTACTTCCGGTGGACATATCAAAGCAACTGGAAATGTATATGTGATATCACTTCCAGGTGCGTAAGCCGTCTTATCAGCGACCATTTTAAGATTTAAGGTGAATTCCTTCACAATCTCCATTCTCACAGTCAGTAATCGCTGCAAACTCCTGATATGCACAACATGCATCCTAAAAGTGCAAATACCAAAATTTTGTTAAATTTCATCCTTTTCACCCCCCCTCTCTCCGCTATCCGAATGCGATGATAAAAAACCAGGCGGATGCATGGGAATAGTATTTTGATACGATAAATTTTGTTAATTAATTTTAGACTAATTATTCTCATCGTTTAATGTTGTTACTTAAATTCAATCTGGCAGCATGATTTTACAGTCCGGGCAGTACCTGCCAGGGTATCCTATTGCCAGCTCCGCACCTTATCGTTAGTCTGTTTGATAAGGCAGCGCTTCATTGCTCCATTAGCCATTCGGGCACTACCGGTAAGGTGACTTCATAGAATAGTATACTATTTCAGGAAAGATAAGGTTAATCCGAGCGCAAACTAAAGAGATTTCAGGATGCCAAAAACACCTGATAAAACAAACTCATGCACTCAACCGAGCCCTATTTCCGCTATAAACAATGCCTGATCATCCGTAACGATATAAAAATGTCCTGCGGCAAGCGGTGTGCCCAGGCAGCTCACGCCTCGATTGGAGCATATAATAATGCGGATAAATCGCTCCAGAAATCCTGGCTTTCTGAAGGGCAGAAGAAGGTCGTGCTCAGGGCGAATGATGAACGGACCCTCTACGAGCTCAAAGTTATCGCAGAACGGGTCGGGATCTCCTCCTCCCTGATCCAGGATGCCGGGATGACCGAGATCCCGCCCGGGACCATCACCGCTCTCGGGCTCGGACCGGCAAAAAGCGAGGATCTGGATAAAATTACCGGAACACTCTCTCTGCTATGAAACACATTTTCAGGGATTTTTCTGACGTTGTGCCGGGTTAAAAACAGAGTGTGCCTCATCGGGGGCATCGTTCAATGAAACAGAGCACCTACCCCCTTGAACTCCTGCTCGGCATGAAGTATTATGCGAGCGACACCGAAGGGATCGGTGGCAGACTCCGGACGGACCCGGCGGACTTTATCGTCGAGGAGATCCCGCTTGAGAAAAAAGGCGGCACCAGCGGTCCGTATCTTATCTGCCGGCTGACGAAAACAAACTGGGAACTGCAGCACGCGATAAAGGAGATCGCGAAACGTCTCGGCATCAGTCACCGCCGGATCGGGTGGGCTGGCACAAAGGACCGCAACGCGATCACCCGGCAGTTGATCTCACTGTATAATATTACCGCAGAGCAGGTCGCCGGGGTCCATCTGAAGGACATCATCCTCGAACCCCTCCTCAATTCGAATGAAGGTCTTTCGCTCGGAGATCTGCTCGGCAACCGCTTTGAAATCACGATCAGGGACTGCCAGCCAGCTGACCTTGAACAACGGGTCCGGGCAGTCAGCGAAACGGTCTGCACTGCGGTACCCAATTACTTTGGCATCCAGCGTTTCGGTGCGACACGACCGGTAACCCACCTTGTCGGGGAATGGATCCTCCGGGGGAATTTCGAGCAGGCGGTTCTTTCCTACGTTGGCCAGGCATTTCCCGGAGAACCCGAAGCGGTCAGGAAGATACGGACGGCGTTTTCGGAGACCCGCGACATTCCGGGAGCATTGTCCGATCTCCCTCCCCAGATGTCGTACGAACGGGCGATGCTCCATTACCTGTACTCCCACCCGGGCGATTACCGCGGGGCCCTCCAGGAGTCTGCCCCCAAAACTCCTCTCAATGTTTGTCTCGGCATACCAGTCCTACCTTTTCAACCGTGCCCTGAGCCAGCGGATTGACGACGGTCACAGCCTTACCGGTCCGCTGGCTGGTGACCGGCTCATCTTCGCCAACGGGCGTACCGATACCGTGACTGCAGCCAACACCCGTGCGGTTTCCCTCCATATCCGGCGGGGTCGCTGCAGCATCGCACTGTTCATGCCGGGCAAGGGCCGGTTCGATACCACGGGTGTGGGGGAGCGTGCCACCGGGGCCCTCCTGGCAGAGTCGGGGATCACGACGGAGGACTTTGAACGGGCGTCGGCATTCGTCCGTACGAAATTCGAGGGTGCGTGGCGATCGATCGCCTTAAGGACCGATATCGTCGCTTCGATAACGGGGAACGATGTACAGCTGAAATTTCAGCTCCCGCCCGGTCATTACGCAACAACGGTCTGCCGTGAGTTCATGAAGGCAGACCCGGTGTATATGGTTTAAGTCCTCGATTGTGCAAGTTTTTTTGCACCGCCGATTGCATCATTCAGATTTCCCAGCTCATCCACGATATTCAGACCGATGGCATCGGCACCCCGGATTACCCGCCCGTCATCGATCTCGGAGCGTGCGATCATGCGGTGTGCCGTGACATCGCCGATAAAGTTCTCGAAACTCTCGTTGACAATCTTCTGGGCGTATGCCTCTTCCTCCGGTGAGATGGGGCGGGAGGTGGAGCCCATGTCCTTTTTACTGCCGGATTTGATGATGCTTATATTGTAGCCCTCCTTTTCATTGAACCGGCTGATATCGGAGAATGTCCAGATCACCCCGACGCCGGCCGTAAACGTATCGGGATTGGCATAGATCCTGTCCGCGTGAACACTCACGTAATAGGCGGCAGAGGTCGCAAGATCACCCATGGATACGACAACCGGCTTTTTTGAACGGGCATAGTCCATGTCCCGGACAATCTCCTGGGCAGCTGCCGGAGTACCTCCCGGGCTGTTCACCCTCAGGACAATCGCCTCGACCATGGGGTCATCAGCCGCATCGCGGAGTTCCCCGCCTACCACCTCGCTTCCGATGGTCGTGCCACCAGAGGCAAGACCAGTAACCAGGGTTCCTTCCATCCGGATCACGCTGACCCCGGACTGTTCCGAGTGGGAAAGATAATAGGCAGCGATCACCAGGCCGATCACAAAAATAAGCCCGAAAAGAATGAACAGGAACCACTTTCTGGCAGGGTTGGTTTTCGGGTGAACCGTCCCGGATGGCCCCACGGTACCGTTCATTATCAAACCTCGTGATAAAGAATGTCAAATTCTGATACGAGATTACTCCCGCACAGGTAAAATTTTTTCAGGTTGAGACGGATCATCTCATCTTCCGTATTGATATGCATCCCGCCAACCAGCGAGGGAGTATCGGAACCCCCCACAATGAACGGCAGGTGAATGAGCCGGATCTCGTCGACGAGTTTATCGTGGAGCATGTGCCAGTTGAGGGTGGGTCCTCCCTCGATCATCAGCCTGTTGACGCCGAATTTCTCCCTGAGAATCCTCAGGAGGAGCGGGAGGTCAACATGGGTTTTGCCGGCAACGATGATATGGGCGCCTTTCTCCCTGATCGCCTCGACCCGGTCCCGGGGTGCCGCCTCGCACACGGCAATTGCTGTCGGTGCATCCGGGCCCAGCACGTTCGCATCCAGCGGGATGTCTGCCATGCTGCAGGGTATTACCCGCAACGGGCTTTTACCCGGCACAAGCCGGACGGTGAGAAATGAGTTATCGATCCTGATGGTATTGGCCCCGACCATGATGGCATCATATGCGGCGCGGGTTGTGTGAAGGAGTGTCTCGGTCTCCGGGGCCATATATTTCATGAGAATTTTGGAAGATGCTCCCTTCTTCAGGGTGAGTTTGCCGTCAGCAGTGATCTCCGACATCATCAGCACGTGCGGGCGGTCTTTTTTATCGGTCATCGCAACTCTTTAGTCTCCGGGTACATGTAGGCGGGAAATATAAAGAAGCTGACGATGGAGATATCGGCAAAGACACATGAATCCCCGGCAGACGGGCGGTCAGGTCCTGACGGCGAAAAACAACAACTATTAATGGCTCGCGTACGCATGAATTAAGTTATGAATATTACTGCGTTCCGGCCAAGATTTATCAGGTATCTTGAACCGGTTGCAGATGTATTTGTCAGGCTCCGCATCACTCCCAACCAGATCTCGCTGTTCGCTCTTATTGCAGGTTTTGCCTGTGCGTACCTCTTCTTCCAGCGCCAGTTTCTCTTGGGCAGTCTGGCACTCGTCCTCTCCGCGGTCTTTGACCTGATCGACGGAAGCGTGGCCCGGAAGACCAATGCCCACTCAGATTTTGGTGCAGTTTTTGACTGGATTGTCGATAAGTATGTCGATGCCCTGGCGCTGCTGGGAGTCGGTTTATCAGGAGTGGCAATTGTCAGCAGCTATGCCGGTGTGCCGCCCTTTGCCGATTTTGCCTGTGTGGCGTTTGCCATCATCGGTTCGCTGATGAACACCTTCATCAAACCGGTGGTCTATGCCGAGATAGGTTACCGGGAGAAGGTTGAGGGGAAGATCGACGATCCTCTCGAGGGCATTGGATTTTTCGGCAGGCCGGAGACTTTTCTCGTCCTGATCCTTGGTGGGGTTACCGGGTTCATCGGGATATCCGTGATCATTATCGCCGTCTGCACGAACCTGTCCGCAATTCAGCGGATTATTTATCTTTACCGAACGCTCGCCTGATCTCTCCGAAATAGATCCGGTAAATATCGTCGGCAAAGGATCCGAGTTTTGGGATTATGATAAAGAGGGCATAGGCAATAGCCACAAGGCAGACGAGGGCCAGCAGTTCTGCAATCACATTATGGGCCCAGAAGAAACTCTCGTACCCGAACTCCCCGTTGCTCGCGATTGACGGATAGTAGGGAAACCATTGTTCGGTATAGGCAATTATGACAAAGACATTGCGAAGCAGGTTCAGGATGTAGATGGTCGGGGCGATCAGGAGGAAGGCCAGCACTTTCTGGCGGATGGTGGTCGGTACTGCTGCCGCTACTCCGAGCATGATGGCAATGCTCTGGATACCGGTGCATGCCAGGATAATTTCGACACGGAATGAATTGCGGGTGATGATGTTCCAGTCAGCAAGCATGACCGGGAACCCTAGGGCATCCAGGATTCCGGTCACCTGGCCGACGACAATACCGATGAGCCAGTTTCCCAGCACCGGGATATATTCAAACGGTGCATAGATCAGGAATGCGACGGCTGCCGCCCGGGTGAGATGCATGACCCGGTCGTCTTCTTCCATGAGATACCGGGCCGTAATGAACAGGAATGGAACCGACAGGACTGCCATGATCGGGTACAGGAAATTGTTGAGCGAGAAGTAGTAGGGGAGTCGGCAAAAAGGAACAGGACAATGAATGTCCAGCCGACGATCCCGGCGTATTTCCTGTGACGGCCGGGAATGAGCGAAGCCAGGAATCCGATGCAGGAGATCAATACAAAATAGTACCTGGACCAGCACCAAATCCTCAAACATTATAGAATTATTCACCCGAAACCAAAAAAAGGATTCTGAAGGAACATACGGTCATCAGCCTTCGTGAAATGTCAGAAACACGAATTTTTTCCGGGCCGGGTTTTTTCCCTGTCTTCCCACGATAAGAGGGTTAATCTTCTCTGCCCACGCATTGTTATACCGATGTTCTGTCCTGAATGCAAGAGCATGCTTATTTCGTCGGGGGGCCAGTTGAAATGCCGGAAGTGTGGGTATATCCGGAAGATTGATGATACCGATCAGATGAGGCGCAGCGTTGCGCGCAGCGAAAACGAGATCGTCATCGTTGAGGAGGAAGGCCAGGCAAAGACCATGCCTACCATCCAGATCAAGTGCCCCAAGTGCGAGAACAATCTTGCAATCTGGTGGCTTCGCCAGCTCCGTGCGGCCGATGAGAGTGAGGTCCGTTTCTTCCGCTGCACCAAGTGTGACCATACCTGGCGCCAGTACCGATTGATTAAGAACCACACGCATGCGATATCTTTTCTCAAATAGCCGGTGTCCATTGCCGATTAATAGCGTCTGGAAATTATACCCCCGGTTTACTGCCCGCCATCAGTATCTGGCCATATAACCCTGACGACCTTGAAAGAGAAGAAAACCGGGGACTGAGGCCGATCAGTCCCCCGGGCGTTTCATGGTATTGGTGTTGCATTTCATGGTTCGAGCTCATCCCCGGGGGCTCTAAACGAGGACTCGCTCTGAGTGCCCATCGGATTGTTTCCCCATAAAATTATCCCTGAAAATCGGGATTTGAAACAAATTTTGAAATAATTAATATTTATTGTTTCCACTGGAAGTATTACCCTTTTAAAAATCAAACTTTTCCCGCCTCACCTGTTGTACTATGTACCTGTTGAATCAGATGCAATCTTATCGTTAAGCACATCCAATTCCAAACTCAAGGGGTACACCATTACCACACCGTGCCCCCATTCTCACCAGGGTGACGTATGACAGGATATCCGGCGACGCAACGGGCGAAATTATGTTCAATGGATCGATCCCGATCTGGTTTCATCAATTCCTGCATTGAATTGTATTTATTATACCAGAGTTTTTTTCATGAATTAAGTGTTTAAGCCGTTACCTGAAGAATCTGGACAAGAGACGTAAAAAACGGCATTCCTTTCAGGCACTAATTCATGACGGGAAAAATCAATAAACATTTAAGGGGGAAGAATAAGGGTTTCTTAAGATGCAAAAGCATACGGCCATTCTTCTTATTTTTCTGTGCATCATCGCGATATTGGCGGCGGGATGTGCCAGTTCGGAATCAACCGCCCCGACGTCACCAACAACAACCCCGTTAATCGTATATTCGACTGTTCTGGTTACCCCCACAACAACTGTAATGGCTCCGGATACCATAATCCCTGTATCAAGTGCTGATGCGACCAGGGAACCAACAAAAACGCAGACGTCAAAACCAACAATTACTTTCGTCGGTACCCGGCAATTGCTCCTGATTCCGCTTCATTTTTTTGTAATAATGATAAATGCGGGACGCTCATTATCCAGCTAACCTGCAACCCAAAAATTCTCTTCAGGCGCGTGGCAATCCTCAAAATAAAAAATCCCAATAACGCTACCCAGCGTTCGGCCGCCATTGCATTGACAGGCAACAATTTCGTAGATGTTTTACCCGATGGGTCGGTTATCCCGGTAAATATAACTCCAGGTAGTTATACGTTGGTCCTGCTCGACGCAAAGAATGTACCGGTACCCGAGATCGGAGTAATTTCATCGATACGATCTGCATCCGTTATAGCAAATAAGATAACCACAGTTGTGTTCAAAGAAGAATGCCGATGAATTTTCACCTTCTTTTCACCCTGTGTTTCTGTTGGAAAGTAGCAAAGATACGGGTATGTTTCGGTACTTCTACAACGAAAAAGAGTTAGTATTCATTAGTTCCCTTTATGAGAAACATGGCTCCCAAGAATCCGATGATCATCGTTGCTGGAAGAACATGATGGGAATTCGGGAATGCAAGTGTTGGAAACGCTGGCTGAAACCTCATTTGACTGGCAGAGTTCGGCACCTGTTGCATCTCCTTCCCGGACCACATAATAGTATATAGTACTGGAAATTGTCGCAGAATCATCGTAGAAATCAGTCGTAACCGACCCAATCATCGTATATGGTCCTCAGAGGTTGTGCCTCGATACACATTGTAATGATTCGCTCCGTTTTTTGTCCACGGAAGGTGCATCGTGTTGCCGCAACCGGCGGTTGCTTTCAGGTCATCAGCACATGTTCCTGAAGCAAAGAACGCGTAAAGACCTCCACTGTCAAGCATTGAAAATACTACCCCGTCAGAAATTACTGGTGAAACGTGTCAAAACCTTGAATATCAGTTGAAAATAGTTTATAGGTTGCTAACACCTCCCCGGCATTGGCACTTCCGGCTTGCACCTCATACTACTAAATTTTTGGTTGTTCCGACACCTATGAAGATTTTATCCCCTGGTCCTCTAAAACATGGGGCCGCCGTGTTCAGGTGACGATTTTGACGCCATTCAACCAGCATCCGGGAAAATGGCAACCTTTTAGTGCGGATAATCATTATTAATAATGTTAAATTGGGGTTTTTCATGGCAGACAATTTTGACGTTAAACTCTCCGAAAAGTATTATATGCCGGATCCCTCCTACAGGCAGAACAGCTGGCTGGGAGACTACCGGAAGGCGTACGATGACTTCTTACAGGATCCCGGAAGGGTTCTGGGATCGTATCGCCCATGAACTCCACTGGTTCTCACCGTATGCGAAGGTAAAAGAGTGGAACTACCCCTACGCCCGCTGGTTTACCGGCGGCAAAATGAATATTACCTTCAATTGTCTCGACCGGCACGTCATGAACGGGCGCCGGAACAAGGTTGCACTCATCTGGAAGGGGGAGGATGATACCGAGCGTATTTTCACCTACCGTCAGCTGTACCGTGCCGTCATGCAGGTGGCAAACGGGTTGAAGAAACTCGGGATCGCCAAAGGCGACCGGGTATGTATCTACATGCCGATGGTACCCGAACAGATCATCGCGATGCTGGCGTGTGCACGCATCGGTGCGGTACACAGTGTTGTTTTCGGGGGTTTTGGCGCTGCCGCCCTGAACAGCAGGATAAATGGCGCCGAGGCAAAGGCTCGTCATCACCGCCGATGTAACCTTCCGGCGGGGCAAATCCATCCCGCTCAAGCATATCATCGAGGAGGCGATCATCAATGCGCCAAGCGTCGAACATGTCGTTGTCCTGCGTCGGGAGCTCACCCAGCCGGTCGAGATCCACCATGAGATGGAGGTCGATTTCCTTGACCTGATCAGGGATGTCAGCCGCGAATGCGAGCCGGAGGTGATGGATGCCGAAGACCCGCTCTTCATCCTCTACACGAGCGGTTCGACGGGAGCCCCCAAGGGCATTGTCCATACCTGCGGGGGTTACATGGTGGGCACGTATTACACCACGAAACATGTCTTCGATATCAAGGAAAATGATGTGTACTGGTGTACGGCAGATCCCGGCTGGATCACCGGGCACTCGTACGTGGTGTATGGTCCGCTCGCGATGGGTGCGACCGTTGTCATTACGGAGGGCACTCCTGATTTCCCGGACCCGTCTGTCTGGTGGCGGATGGTGGAAGAGTTCGGGGTATCCATCCTCTATACCGCACCGACGGCGATCAGGATGTTCATGAAGCTTGGCGAGGAATGGCCGGATAAATGCAACCTGAGTTCGCTACGCATTCTTGGCTCGGTTGGTGAACCTCTGAATCCCGAGGCATTTGAATGGTACTATCGTGTCATCGGCAAGGGGCGCTGTCCGATCGTGGATACATGGTGGCAGACGGAAACCGGGATGCATATGGTTACGACCATGTTGGGGGAACCGATGCTGCCCGGGTTTGCCGGAAAGGGAATTCCCGGCGTTATCGCGGACGTGGTCAACAAGGATGGCAAACCGGTTCCGCCAGGCACCGGGGGTTTCCTCGTGATACGCGAACCGTGGCCTTCCATGCTCCGGACCGTATACAATGACGATGACCGGTACCGGAAATACTGGAATACCATCCCCGGCTGCTATGCGGTGGGGGATCTTGCCGTGAAAAATGCTGACGGCTACATCATGGTGCTCGGGAGGGCCGATGACCTGATCGTTGTCGCGGGACACAATATCGGGACCGCGGAGGTCGAGAGCGCGCTGGTATCCCATAA
The DNA here is from genome assembly GCA_963721245.1 of uncultured Methanoregulaceae archaeon. Classification (GTDB taxonomy): domain Archaea; phylum Halobacteriota; class Methanomicrobia; order Methanomicrobiales; family Methanospirillaceae; genus Methanoregula. The sequence goes on from CAVRIL010000008.1 coordinate 57,920, forward strand.
GGCAGTAGCCGAGGCGGCAGTGATCGGGAAGCCCGATGCTATGAAAGGTAATGTTATCAAGGCATTTGTCATCCTCCGCCTTACCCACCAGCCAAGCGACCGGCTGAAAAATGAACTTATTTACCATGTCAGGATTACGCTTGGCCCGATCGCCATGCCCTCCGAGATCGAGTTTGTTCCGTCACTGCCCAAGACCCGGAGCGGTAAGATTATGCGACGGGTACTCAAGGCAAAGGAACTCGGCATGGACCCGGGGGACATATCCACCCTTGAAGAGTGAGCCGGGAAAAAAGTTACCCAACTTTTTAAATACTGTTTTGTGGCATTTATAAATATGAAGGTCAGACCAGAGGATTCCCTCAAGATCGAAAACATAGTGGCCTCCGCAAAGGTGACTGATTATCTGGACCTGCCCGAGATCGCATCGAAGATCACGGGTGCCGAATATAATAAGAAGAGATTCCCCGGGGTCGTGCTCCGCATGCAGGATCCCAAGATCGCCGCACTTGTTTTCGGTTCAGGGAAGGTGGTACTCACTGGTGCCAAGAGTATCGACAGCCTGAGCAAGGGACTCAACATCCTTGGTAATAAACTGCGGGACCTTGGCATTGATATTCCCAAGAAACTCGAGTATAAGATCCAGAATATCGTCACCTCGGCTGACCTTGCAACTCCTATAAACCTGAATAAGATCGCCGTCGGGTTCAATCTTGATAAGATCGAATACGAACCCGAACAGTTCCCGGGTCTTGTCTACCGGCTTGACGTCCCGAAAGTGGTCGTGCTCTTATTCGGTTCCGGCAAGCTTATCATAACAGGAGGGAAGGAACCCGAGGATGCAAAGAAGGCGGTGGTCAAAATTCTTTCCGATCTTCGCAGCCTGGGTTTGATCTGATCCTTTTTATTTTTCCATAATGTTGGTAACATATGTGATTTTATATAATAGTATTTTCTTATTTCAGGTCGTTTCTTATTATTGGTTATATATAAATGCTTTCCTCATTGCGTAACAATACGAGAGCCTTTATATGAAGAATATGATATTTTGATTATAATTTTCCATCAATACCGGATGTGATGCATGAGAACCGAAAATGTGATGTATTTCACGGAGAAGGAAGAGGAGTTTGCAAACCTCCTTATCGAGATTGGAACCAAGAGGAATGTCGCAAAAGTACTGGTATTTCTGGCAAATACCCCTGAGGCCACCTCACGGGCAATAGAGCGGGGCACGGATCTCCGCCAGCCGGAGGTCAGTATTGCGATGCGGTACCTGATTGAACAGAGCTGGATCACGAGCCGGGAGAGCAAGGCTGAGAGCAAGGGTCGCCCGGTCAAGATCTATGAGCTGTCCCGTCCCATCCATGAGATCATGGACAGCATCGAGAAGGAGAAGAAAAAAGAGGCGACCACCCAGCTCGCCCTCGTACAGAAATTACGGGATTACATCCGCTGATGTAATAAGGGTACACTTTTTTTGGTTGCCGACGATAACGGTCGTCTTGCGGGTAAAACAGCAGAACAGCCCGCTTTCGAGTACTCCCGGAATTTCTCCGATCGCTGTCTCCATGGCTCCGGGGTTATCCAGCCTGTCAAATCCACAGTCAACAATGAAATTCCCGTTGTCGGTGATGACCGGGCCATCTTTTCTGCTTCCTTCCCTCAGGACGGGCACGCACCCCAGGTCTTCCAGCTGTGCCATCACCGGGCGGATCGCAAAGGGCAGTACCTCAACCGGCACCGGGCCCGACAGGACATCAACCTGTTTCTGTCCGTCAATGACAATGACCAGCCGGGTGCCGGCGGCTGCGACGCACTTTTCCCTCATGAGAGCCGCCCCGCGGCCTTTGACAAGGCGAAGTCGCGAATCGACCTGGTCTGCCCCATCGATGACAAGATCCGGTGCCGGCTCCTCATCAAGCGTGGCGAGAGGGATGCCATATTCGTACGCACGTTGTGCAGTCTGGTAAGATGTGGGTATCCCGCGGACCTGTAAGCCTTCGCTGACCCGGGTGGACAGCCGTTCAAGAGCGTACATGACCGTGGATCCGGTACCAAGCCCGAGGATCATCCCGTCTTCTGCCATGTCTGCCGCCCGGTAACCCGCCGCCCTCTTTGCTGCAATGAGAGCCTGTGCTGTATCGTCCATCTACCTGATAGATATCCGCTGGCAATAATTAATACTATAATATTGGATTTTCCAGCCGCTGACGCATTGTCCGAAGCCCGTCACCATTATCCGGCGGATTATAACGATCACCGACCTTCCGAAAAGAGATTCTGCCGGGATGGCCCGGGAACCGGTCTATTCCAGGAATATTTTTTGTGCCTCGGCCTCTGCGGCGTAGGCCGTGCAATCGAGGGTTACCGGGGTGACCGAGATATTCCCTCTCCTCACGGCATGCACGTCCGTCCCCTCCTCAGCATCTTCCAGGAGCGGGCCGTTGATCCAGAAATACGGCCGACCCCGCGGGTCGAACCGTTTCTCGACACCGGTCATGAACAGCTTTCGCGCCAGACGGGTGATTTCATATCCTCCCTTTACCTCGGATGGGATATTGACATTGATCACGTCGGCGTGCGGACAGAACCCCCGGGTCAGCACGCGGGATACCACATCCCTGACAATACTCTTTGAAGCGGCAAAGTCCTGTCCATGGTAGCGTGGATCATCAAATTTGTCGCCCTGGTCCTCGACCTGGAGCGAGAATGCGATGCTCTTTGGTCCCTGGTTGGAGGCCTCCAGGGCAGCACCAACGGTGCCGGAGGTCATGATGGATTCAAAGGAGAGGTTCTCCCCGATGTTGATCCCGCTTACCACCAGTGTCGGGTTGAGGTTGAGGGCATACAGCCCGATGATGACCGCATCGGTTGGTTTACCTGCAACCGACCATGCCGGAATATTATTCATCAGGATTTTTGTCGCCCTCAGCGGTTCGAAGATGGAGATCGATCTGCCGACCGCGCTCTGCTGGGTGGCCGGGGCGACAACGGTGACATCCGCTATCGGGGCAAGTGCCTCATATGCAGCCCAGAGGCCGACAGAACTGACGCCGTCATCATTGGTCAGCAGGATTGAGGGTTTCATCGCATTCACGTTTGAACCGCACCGCACAAATAGTTCACCGATCGGATAGGGTCATGTCCTTCCACAACCAAAAAAAGGTGATGAAAGTCCTGCTTGCCGAGTACACCACCGCTCATGAACCTCACCTCGCTCCGGAAGGTGCTGCCATGCTGAACGTCCTGAAACAGAGTTTCGGGCGCTGCGGGTACGATGTTGTCCTGCCGGGAGGGGGCGATTTTGGCAGGGAGATCGACCGCATCGCTCCCACGTGCGATATGGGCCTTGTGATCGCCCCCGACCACCTGCTTGCACGCTACACGCAAATCCTTGAGCAGCATACCCATAATCTCGGGTGCGGTTTCATGACGGTTGCCCTCTGTGCCAATAAGGTCCAGACAGAAAGGATCCTGCGCATGCATGCACTCCCGGTGCCGGCCGAGGTCCCCGCCGGGCGAAGGGTGATCAAACCCGTGAGGGGCTGCGGCGCCCAGGGGGTTCGATTATCGGAAGGACCGGCCGGGAAGGACGAATTTTCCCAGCAGTATATCGAGGGCGAGCACCTTTCGGTAAGTCTTGGGGTAAACCGTGTTGTGGGTGACGCGTGCCTGTACCTTCTCCGGGAAGCCCCCGCTCGTCCTGGCAGTGAACCGGCAGTTCATTGATATCGGAGCGGACGGGGTGTTCAGTCACCGGGGTGGTGAGACTCCGGTGCACCCGGAACGTGAAGCTGAGATTACCGGGGTTGCCAGCAGAGTGGTCAATGTTCTCGGGTGCCAGGGATACTGTGGTGTCGATGTGGTCGTGGCCGATAAGGTATATGTCGTTGATGTCAACCCGCGGATCACCACCAGCCTTGTCGGTATTGCCGCCTGCATGGAGGAGGAGATCGCCGATATCCTGGTCGCGGCATCGAAAGGGCAGGCTCCTGACCAGGTCCACCTGGAGGGAAGCGTCCGGTTCGACACTCAGGGGAAGGTCACCCGGGTATGATTGGTATCGATGTCGGGGGGGCAAACCTCAAGATTGTCGATGATGGCGGTGCGCATACCCACTACTGCCCGCTCTGGGAAGGTGCACCCATTACCTCGATTCTGAAGCGCTACGCTCCCGATCCCGGGGAACCTGCAGCTGTGGTAATGAGCGGGGAACTTGCCGACTGCTTCACCGGGAGGGAGGAAGGTATAGCGTTTATCGTTCATGCGGTGAAGGAAGCCTTCCCAAATGTCCGTTTCTACGGGACTGACGGTCTCTTTCACGAGTCTGCGGTCCCCCTGCTTGCGGCGGCTAACTGGCTGGCCTCAGCAGATTTCCTGCGGAAAGAATATCCGGATGCGGTCCTCCTTGACATCGGGAGTACTACGGCAGATATCATCCCGCTGACCCGGTTTGCATCGCTCATGGGTCTTACCGATCTCCTCCGCCTCCAGAGGGGGTATCTTGTCTATACCGGACTGCTCCGGGGCAATGTCGCCACCCTGCTCCGGTCTGTCCTGCTTTATGGTTTGGATACGCCGGTAAGTTCCGAGTACTTTGCCTCGGCTGCGGATGTCCATCTCGGTACTTGGACATATTGCGCCGTCGCAGTACACCTGTGACACCCCCGATAAGAAGGAGAAGACAGTATCGGCTTCGCTCCGCCGGCTCGCCCGGGTTGTCTGCGCCGATCCCGGGGAGATTGGCGAGGAGGGTGCACGGCAGATTGCAGAACAGTTCTGGGAAAAACAGCGGGCGCTGGTGTGCGATCAGGTGACACGTATCGCAAAAAAGTCCGGTGCCCGGAAGATTATCGTCGGGGGGATTGGCTCGCATCTCTTTTCCCGGGAACTGGGGGCCATCGACCTGAACCAGGTACTGGGAGAATATGCGGATACCCTGCCGGCATATGCAGTTCCGGGAAGTGGCACTGCGTGATTCAGTATTCTGAAATGGTAGGCCCTGTGGTGGATCCATGAAACGGAACTGGATGCTTTCTGCAGGTCTTCTGGCAGGTTCACTGCTCCTGTCAGCGATCTTCTGGATACTGGGGCTGCCGTTCTTCATCGCCTTCCTGTTCATACCGTTCATCCCTTTTTTCGGGAAACAACGGGAGGTGAGGCGCTGCCCGGTATGCGGATGGGAAACCACAGGCAGCGAGCGCTTCTGCCCCTGCGACGGGACTCCCCTCCCCGCCACTGGTGGCGAGGGAGGCAAGCGAGACAACTGAGAGGGGGAGTCGGATCCCGAAGAGGGCAGTCGTCGGAATTGCCGGGAATGACTGGCGGGTATACTTCCGTATGGTCCCGCGATCAACGATAATTCCCATCTGTGCCAGGTACATGGCGGTACGGTGAAAAGGCATCGTCTCTGCAAGTGTCCTGCAGAGATCAACGACGAGGGATCCGCTGCGGGTGTCCGGGTAGAACGGCTCATCGGCAGAGCAGTGGACCCCGCACACCCGGCACGTGAACCGTTTTACGAATACCTGGACAGAATAAGGTTTGCCCTCCCGGATCATTATCGCGAACTGTCTCGGCCGGGTATCGTACCCTGTCAGTACACCGCCACATGCGGGGCAGGCACCCCTGCGGTCGAAGACCATCCGGTCAAAGGCGAGGATACTGCTCTGGACGATATCTGCGAGGAGCGGGGGGATCAGATGCTGCTTCATGGTCTGCGCGTGTCGAGATAACCGGTCTGCCGGAATTAATCAATACTATTGTATTTATGATTCAGGTTAACTGACCAGGTACCAGGTCCATGTTCTGATAGGATATATGAACCCCCATCTATTAATCATTTTTTACGGTAATTTCATCACCCTTAAATATCCTCAAACCAAATTTTTTTTGTTCGAGGTTAGAACACATGGAACTGAAATACGTACCAACCACATGCCCGTACTGTGGAACCGGGTGTGGATTCAACCTTGTCGTAAAAGACAAGAAGGTCGTGGGCGTTTCCCCATGGCACCGCAACCCTGTAAATGAGGGAAAGCTTGCCCCAAGGGTAATTATGCCTGGGAATTTGTCAACAGCCCTGACCGCCTGACGACACCGCTCATCAAGAAGGATGGGAAATTTGTCGAGGCCTCCTGGGATGAAGCCTATAAACTGATTGCATCCAAGTGGAAGTCATACAAGCCCGAGGAGATGGCATGCCTCTCTTCAGCCCGTGTCTCCAACGAGGAAAACTACCTGATGCAGAAGTTCGCCCGTGCGGTGTTAAAGACACCAAACGTCGACCACTGCGCCCGTCTCTGCCATGCATCGACCGTCGTCGGTCTTGCCGGGGCATTTGGATCCGGTGCAATGACCCAGTCAATTGCAGATATTGCCGAGTCAAAATGTCTTCTCATCATCGGAAGCAACACATTTGAGCAGCACCCGCTGATCGGGCGCCGCGTGATGCAGGCGAAGAAGAACGGAGCAAAGATCATCTACGCCGATCCACGGCTCACCCCCACCGGGAAACAAGCCGACCTGTTCTTGCAGTTCTACTCAGGAACCGATGTGGCACTCCTGAACTGCTTCATGCACCAGGCCCTCAAGAATGGATGGGAGGCAAAGGACTTCATCGCGAAACGGACCAAGGATTTCGAGAAGGTCAAAGAGATCGTGTCGAAGGATGCCTATAGCCCCGAGAACGTTGCGAAGATCACCGGGATTCCCGCAAAAGGACATCATCACTGCGGCCGAGTGGTTCTGCAAGTCCGGCCAATCTGCAATCCTGTACTCGATGGGTATCACCCAGCACACGACCGGTGTCGACAACGTCAAGTCGGTAGCAAACCTCCAGATGCTGACCGGCAACCTCGGGAGACCCGGCACGGGTATCTGTGCACTGCGTGGCCAGAACAACGTGCAGGGCGCCTGCGATATGGGAGCCCTCGCAAATGTGTACTCCGGGTACCAGTCGGTCATTGTCCCCGATATGAAGAAGAAGATGGAGACCGCATGGGGCTGCGATATTGCGGAAGGCAAAGTCGGCCTGACCGTTACCAAGCTGATCAATGTCCTTGCCGACGAGCCCGGAAAGGTCAAGTCGGTGTACATCATGGGGGAGAACCCGCTGATCTCCGACCCCGATCTCCACCATGTCGAGAAGGGATTTAAGAACATCGATTTCCTCGTCGTGCAGGATATCTTCCTGACCGAGACCGCACAACTCGCCCATGTCGTTCTTCCCGGCGCATGCTTCGCGGAACGCGACGGAACACAGACCTCTACCGAACGCCGCGTCCAGAAATGGAGAAAGGCCCAGGACCCGCCCGGCAAGGCAAAGGCCGACTGGCAGATCATCAGCGAGCTCGCGGCAGAGATGGGATTTGCCAAGCAGTTCCCGTACAAGAGCGCTGAAGAGATCTTCACCGAGGTAGCAAAGGTCACCCCGTCCTATGGCGGCATGGATTATACCCGTCTCGAGAAGCCCGAGGCACTGTGCTGGCCCTGCCCGACCAAGGAGCACCCGGGAACCCCGATCCTGCACAAGGAGAAGTTTACGCACCCGGACGGACTGGGTATCTTTACCCCGATCGAGTGGAAACCCCCGGCAGAGGTCCCGGACAAGGACTACCCGCTCATCCTGACCACCGGTCGCTGCATCTGGCAGTGGCATACCGGCTCAATGACCCGCCGCTCGGAGAGTCTCGAGCGCGAGGAGCCCACCGGCTGGGTCGAGATCAACCCCGAGGATGCTGCTGCTCTGGGTATCAAGGACAAGGAAATGGTCAAGGCAGTCTCCCGCAGGGGAGATATCAAGATTGGCGCACGGGTCACCAAGGACATCAAGAAAGGCGTCGTCTTCATGCCGTTCCACTACGCGGAATGTGCGGCAAACGTCCTCACCAACAACGCACTTGACCCGGTCGCATCGATTCCGGAGTTCAAGGCCTGTGCCGTCAGGATAGAGAAGATCGCGGAGGCGAAGTAACATGGCAAAGAAAGGCGATATGCTCTACGCGTGGACAAACGACGCGGAGATCAAGAAGAAGGCAGAACTCGGCGGTGCGGTAACCGCTCTCTGGAAGCACGCACTCGAGACCAAGATGGTCGATGCAGTCTTCGCTGTCAGGAAGGGGATCGATATTTACGATGCCCAGCCCGTGTTTATCACCGACCCGAAGGAACTTGCCCAGACTGCCGGATCACTTCACTGCGGCACCCTTCTCATGGCAAAACTCGTCAAGAAATTCCTTGATGGTGCCAACAACATGAAGATCGGTGTAACGGTCAAGGGTTGCGACATGATGGGATTCTACGAGTTGGCAAAACGCAAACAGATCGATCTTGACAATGTTATCATGATCGGGGTCAACTGTGGTGGCTCGGTCAGCCCGATCCTCGCACGCAAGATGATTGCCGACAAATTCGGGGTTGACCCGGATACCGTTCACAAGGAGGAGATCGACAAGGGCCAGTTCATCATCGAGTACGAGGGCGGACACAAGGGTATCTCCATGGATGAGCTTGAAGACGCCGGTTATGGGCGCAGGACCAACTGCCGCCGCTGCAAGCTTAAAGTCCCCCGCCAGGCGGATCTCGCCTGCGGGAACTGGGGTGTCATCGGCGAGAAGGCCGGAAAGGCAACCTTTGTTGAGGTCTGCACCGAGAAGGGTGCAAACCTTCTCAGTGGCGCGGTAAAATCCGGTATCCTCGCAACCGAGGCGGCAAACCCCAAGGGTATTGAGATCCGGGGCAAAGTCGAAGGTGCAATGCTCAAGCTCGGCGACAAGTGGCGCAAGCGTGACTTCGAGGCACTTGGCGACGGCAAGGAACGGCTGAAGAAGATCATGACCGAGACAGCACGCTGCATCAAATGTTACTCCTGTATCAGCGCCTGTCCCATCTGCTACTGCGTGGACTGCACCACCAAGAACCCGGCGTATGTCACACCCGGGCAGCTCCCACCCAATTTCATGTTCCACCTCATCCGCTTCGCCCACATCGCGGACTCCTGTGTGAACTGCGGCCAGTGCGAGGAACTCTGCCCCGCCGATATCCCGAATGCTCTCTTCATGCACGCACAGCAGACAGAACTGGAGAAGATGTTCGGACATGTGCCCGGCATCAACATGGAGCTCCCGCTCCTTGCCATGGTCGAGGAGAAGGAGGAACGCGGCCGCCTGCACAACACCGGCAGCGATATGATCTACGAGAACGTGTTCCAGCCCTTTACGGGACACTAAACCTTTTTTTTTACAAACGTCCTGTCAGACCTTACACGAATTCTGACGCATTATCCGGCCCATACCCTTGCCGGTTCCGCAACGCTACCGGTCATCTTAACAAATGCTGGAAGCTCTTTACCAGGAAACGAGAAAACGACGCAAGTGTCCGGGATACTGGTTTGGCAGGTTCCCACCTTGTGAGGTTGGATCCCGTCGACACTTTTGATGTGATAATAAAAAAATGGACAGCAACAGGATCCCACGAAATCATGGCCGTTTATGTGTCATTATGGAAGTTGAACCGCCATATATCTCTGGTGCGATGGACTCCGGCCGCTCCCGATGGGGTGCACACGCCGGCGGATCAGATAATCTTAAGATAAAAATTCACGGGATCTTTCCCGCCCCGCAATGCCTCGGAGAGCCCCTGAGGCGGGGAATCCTCGTAACTGATTTGATTTCATCGTTCGGTTGTTTATCACCCGTTCAGGTGTCCGTTTTTCAAAAGTCAAACGTAACAGATGTGATAAACTCCTGAAAAAAGTGTTGGATGTTCCAGGGAAAATACTATTTTTTCCACTTGAAAACGGGGATCACCGGTTTCAGGAGGTCCGGCTCCTCTTCCAGCGAGGAGAGCTTTGCAGTTTTCGAAAACAGGTTTCCTGCCTCATTTTTGAAGGTTATCGCGACCTTTACCTCCTCAACCATGGCGGGGAAGGGATACTCGTAGTCTGCATCGACCTCAATGGACGGAACATCAAACTCGATATTCATGGGTACGAGGGCGCCGTGTATCGCTTCAGCCCGTGCGTTTCCCTTGTTGGTAAGGATGATACCCTTTGCATCGTCCCTGAGGCGTACCGCAATATCCGGGTGACCTGTCGTGTCCTGCATGATCATCATTGACATGAGCAGCGTAATAACAAGGATTGCCGCAATTACGGCGAGATAAACGCTGACAAAAAGCAGGACCAGCGTGATAAGGGAACCGAGGACAAGGATTATCGTAAGATTTCTTTCCATGGGATTGACTTGTCCCCGCAACCTTTTTTGCTTAACGGTTTGTTGTCACGACCTGAACCGTACAGGAATCTGATCATGGTAGTTTGCGCCTTATACGAAGACTCCTTCCTGTACACTGCTTTGCGTATTATTTGGATCCTGTTGTCTGAGGGAATTTGATCCAGAAATGATATAATAACAGAATAATTCTATAAACTCTTCAAAACACGTGGTTTTCGAATGAATTCTGGCTGTCTGCACATAGTTGCGCGTTACCAGCATTCGAATGTCTCTACCAGAAAGGATATGATGAAGATGTTCTGTCAAAATTCTATGAAAATTTTCAATTATTAAGTACAATTATTTAACTTTTACAAAATTACATAAATTCCAGTACGGTGCAATCTGCCTCTGATTGGCAAACAATTCGAAAATTATTAATATCCCTGCAAAAGAGTGTACAATTGACCTATACGAAAAGTGATTTAATACGTTGCTGGTATAGGTTGAAACGTTTCAGAGGTGTTTAAGAGAATGGTGTTTCATCCTCCGGTAGCAATCACTGCAAAAGCAGGTGATGCCGGTAAGTACAAAGTTGGTCTGCCCGCATGGAACATGGTCCTTCGTGGATTCATGTCCGGTGCATACATCGCCATGGGTGGGGCCCTTGCAACAGTGTGCAGCACAGGAATTGCCTATTCGGCAGCGCAGATTACCGCGGGAGCAGTTCCAGGTGGATTTGCATCAGCAGGTATCGCACAGCTGATTCTGGGAGCAGTGTTCCCGGTTGGGCTTATTATCACCGTGCTTACGGGTGCTGAGCTCTTCACTGGTGACGCAATGCTCGCCCCGATGGCAGCATTCATCCACAAGATCAGCTGGGCACAGGTCCTGACCCTGTGGGTCTTTGTCTACATAGGAAACTTTATCGGCTCGGTCGTCTGGGCATACATCATGGCAAACGGACCGTTTGTCACCTTTGATGCAGCCGGTGTCGCAACGATAACCGCATTCGGCAGCAGGGCGATTGCCATCATGGGAGCAAAGACATCGTTATGTCGGTATGATGGGCTTCTATTCAGCATTCCTCAAGGGAATTGGCTGCAACTGGCTTGTCAACCTCGCTATCCTGCTCGGTATCTGTGCAGATGATGCAGTCGGTAAGTTCTTCGGTATCTGGTTCCCGATCATGGCCTTCGTTTCCAGCGGACTTGAACACTCGATCGCGAACATGTACTTTATCCCGGCAGGTATCATGACTGCAGGTCTGACCAACACCGCAACAACGGTGAATTGGGTCAACATGTGGATGTCAAACCTTATTCCGGTTACGCTCGGAAACATTGTCGGAGGCTTGTTCTTCGTCGGTGTCATCTACTGGGTTGCGTTCCGCAAAGAGATCGCAGCACTGAAGTAGATTAAAAATCAATAATCTTTCCGATGAAGATCGGAAACGTCGAAGTGAAGGTCTCAATCGTCGCAATCGCGGTGTTTGTGATCTTTACCATTTTTTTACTTGTTGCTTCCCTGTCCAGCCCTGAAGTCAGGTCACAGTTGATCTGGCTGGTCCCGGCACTGTTCATGCTCCTCGTAATCCCCACGGCTCTCAATTACATGAGCCGCAGCCAGTATGCAAATATCGCCCCGGTCTACGAGGCAGAGGCAAAAACCGTGCGGATCAAGCTGATCAACGAGAGCATGATGGGAAAACCCGTACGGATTGAGGGTGTTGTTGAACGGGTATACTACCAGTGGATGAACCGGCCCCAGTACCTCATCGCAGACCGCTCAGGCTCGATCTCGGTCAAGATGTTTACCAGTCCCGACGAGGATGTGAAGGTGAATGATATCGTTGAGGTGTTTGGTCAGGTCATCCACCGGTACATGATCACCGGTGAACCGGTGATTAATTGTGTTCTGATCAGGAAAATAAAAAAATCATAATCTGGTAATCTTCCCAGTTTCCGGATTCATGATCTGTGAATAATCCTTTTCCCAAGGAGTTTGTGTATTCATGGCAGGTATACCATCAGATAATCCAGAAACAGGAAAAACAGGCTGAAGAAATATCGCACCGGTGGCTGGAACTTGCTGTTCCCCTTCTTTCATTTGGCGGGGCACTGCTTGCCTTTATCATCTGGGTCACCAGTGCTCCGCTGGATTTCAGGATCTCTATTCTCGGATGCGTCCTTGCTTCCTGGGTACTTGCATACCTTGCGTGGATCCGCCCCCAAAAAGACATCGTTGCCCTGACAACCCCGCTCTATTCGTTTATCTTTATCGCCGTCCCGACCGATGTTTTTTCATCAGTGGTCCTTGAGGTGCTGTACGCCGCCAGCCTTACCGTACTGCTCGTACGGCTGAAGTACCGGTTCGGCAGCAACCGCCTCAACAGCGTACGAGGATGAAGGAACTGGCAGCATCCCCTCAAAACCTATGTCGACACGTACCTCCGGCACCTGTGCAGGGATCAGTCCTGAGAGAGGGCACAGCGCTGCGGTGATTTTCGTGCGGTTTGCCGAGGGAAATTACGGGGAGGCAGCACAGGAATCCGGAACTGCTGCGGGCAGGCTGGAAGATACCGGTACCAACTCCTGCCTGACCCGTGCATTCAAAATCGTCCGGGAGCATGCAGCACTCCTGGACACGTCATCACCCCGCCCGCAGACCTTCCTGACATTCTCTCCGGAGGATGCTGACCTGCTGGCAAAACCTGCCCCGATTCTCCGGAGAAGGACCAGGAATTTTATACGACCCTTGACAATGCCCTGCTCCTGCTCTTCAGTGCTGCATGGAATCCGTGTCCGAACAGGACCGCACTCATCTGCTTGCATGCGAGCCATTTGCCAGAAACTTCTCAAGGACTAGGGGAGGTTTTCCGGCTCACTGCACCCGGCAGGAAAGAACCTGAACTTTTTTCATCCTGGCAGTGACCTCTTCCTGGAATCTTCCCGGTCACCGGGTTTCTGACTCGCAGCCGGGGGCACCCGCTTCATCGGGCATACATCAGCAGCATCCATGTCTCCCATCGCCCAGGCATATCGTTCCCTGATCGTGGCGGGAAGGTCCCGTTCCCGGATCGGTACAAACCCGAACGAGGAATAGAAATTCACGAGCGGCGAAACAGCGTACATGTACAGGACCTCAGTCGCCACACCCGTCAATAAGTGCCGCGATGGCCTTTCTTGCATACCCTTTCCCGCGAAACTCTTTCCAGGTGAAGATACCGTCAATCTCACAGCCATCCGGATGCCGTTTGCAGCGGGCAACACTCACCGGGGTATCCTCGACAAAGACACAGAATATGCGATCGCTGTCCGGATCCGATTTTGTCTGGTGGTAGTCGATCCAGATCTTTTCTGCAAAATAAAACTCATCGCTGTGCAGTTCCCGCACGTGGACCGCAGGGATATATCGGTATAGAGGACAAGGACAGGTTTTTTTGCCTCCTGTGCCACCTTTGCTGTCGTGGTACCGAGCGGGATCTTCCGGAAGTAGTCCATCTTCCCGAAGCGGGACATCATGATCAGGGATACCTGCTCTTCGAGAGAGACCCTGCAGATCTGCGTGTACGGGTTGCCGAAACGGACCATCATGCTTCACCCTGACTTCCGGGCGGGTTTTCCTGAGGATTTCCCGGGCATCGCTGAGACGTTTTTCAATCTCCCTGACATCGAGGTTCAGGCTTTCCTGTCGTTCGATCTTCCTGATGACGTGGAGAAGGATCAGCTCGGAAATGCCGTCAAGCCTCCTGAGGTAGGACAGTGCGTCTTTTGCGGGTTTTGAAAAATCGAGCGGGAAACAGAATTTTGTGCAGAGAGGGCAGGTCCTTCCGGAGCGGCCGGGGAGAGGAGACCCCGTTCGGGAAAACGCATGACAAGGATATGCGTCCGCCCGCTGGACAGCACGGCAGTGCCCCCGCTGCCAAGCAGGCTTCCCGAGAGCAGTCCCTTCCGGGCTCCCATGACGATTAACGATGGACGCTCGGTCTCGGCAGTCTTCAGGATGGCCTCGGGGATACTGCCCCCCGTATGTTCCAGGACCATGAGCCTGACAGTGATGACCGGGTCCCGGACCAGTTCCTTCTGCTGGCTGAGTTTTTCCCACGCGGTGGCGGCAGGAGAGGCCGGTGCCGGACCCAGACTGCGGAATGTGGTATGGCGGTCATTCCCGTCGATGATATGGAGGAGAATAATTTCCCGGAAATTTTTCAGTCCTGCAGCACGTTCGACAATGCGCCCGGACTGGTCTGACAGGTCAACGGGGATCAGGACTTTTTCAAACATGGAGGATGCTCCGGAAATGGTACATTCTGGCTGATTGTGGTTTTTTTATTTGTACCGGACTGAAATATAGTATGCTGCCGTCACTTGGCATCGAACCAGCAAAAAGGGTAAAATCCGGTAGGGGATAGTTGAATATTTTTTTTGCTCTGTTGAAATCCTTACACTATTTTTCTCAACGCTCTTTTAGGTCTACGGCACGTAATGCCTTCGTCCCCGCGGCTGTGGCAACCCCTCTGGAGCGATAATTCCAGAGAAGGTAATACAACACCATCGCAAAGCGCAGGGGCGGTTCGGGGGGACAGGCACTGTCCCCTCCGATAACAGGTGATTCGCAATTTGTTGAAATATTAGGGTTTCAACAAAGCCTATTTTATCAAAATCCACTCCGTAATCCCTGGATGTGTTCCTGAGGTAACGGGAGCGGACACCGGGCACCTTTTCCAGCCCGTTATCCCGGCCGCCCCTTCATTCCCGGCAGAAAAAAAGAAATTACACCGGTCCTGCACTGTCATAGACCTGGCACAGGTAACGTGCCTGGAACAGGGCAAGGAAGGGGGCCAGCAAAAATCCCAGCAGACCGCCGATGAAGGGGATTGCAAAGAGAATACCCTCCACGATCCCGACGATAATTGCCATGATGATAAGGGCAAGGACGTAGGATAACCAGCCAATCTTCCCGATGGTTGCGAGGATCGCGCCGAAATTAAAGGCCTCGCCCATCCTGCCGGTACGGGCAAACCTGACGATCCCGATCGAGGAGATCAGCACAATGATGATCGCAGCGATCACGAAGATCACCAGTCCGACCAGGAACACTCCCACCCCGGCCAGGATTGCTGCTGTATTCTGCTGGATGGCCGCAATTATCAGCGGTGCAATGCTGATGATCCCGATGATTGCCAGCGGGATAAGGTAGATAATGATAATGACCGCGTATTTTATACCGTCAATAAACAGGGTGCCCCAGTCGTTCACTTCCGGAGACGGTTTTTCCCCGCGGAGAACCTTCAGCTCGTAGCCGAGAAGCGGAAGTGACAGAAGAATGGTTGCAACAAGCAGCAGCAGCCACTTCATCCATTTTCCCACAAGCCCTTCCTTTGCATACTCGAATGATTCGCCCAGCATGTTTCCATAATCCATAGCATTTCACCATCTTTTTTAAGGATAATTCCCGTTGGATGTTTCTGTTTTAATACGTGTCGGGCTGAATTCCGGGACGGAATGGATGGCATCCGTTGAATGCAGGTCTGTTCTCAACGTGAGACAGCGAGCCCCGTTGTGAAACCCAGTCTTTTTCATTGTTTCTTCTCTGCCGATCATAGGACCCGATCGTTTCCCAAACCCGGTGAGGGGATTCATTCCCATTTCTGTGTACGATCTGTTCGGACCGGCATTGGGTGTAATCGGCGGGTTCTAATGTATAACCTGGCGTGATTTGCGAATTTATAATGCCGTTTCCCCCATGTTTTCCTGAGTTATTATGGGGATGAAGGGGTAACATGGTTCCACTCGAGGGTGTGAATGTAAAAAGGATGATACTCCTCACGGTCTGCCTGCTGGGTATCGCAGGGTCGGCATCTGCCTACCAGATTTATCTCAGCTGTCCGGAATCCGTGCAGGCTGGTCTCCCGTTAAACTGTTCGGTTGACAGCAATTTACCAACCGGGACCGAGTTTGATGTGGTGTTTTACCAGTCTGTGTATATTGCGCAGCCTTTCAGCCGCATGTCTTTTACGATCCAGGCAGATCATCCAACGATGCACCTGTCACTTGATACGAAAGGATTGACCGGGGGCCAGTACAAGGTGGAAATCCGGTTTTCCGGTCCCGAAGAGGGCAAACTCTCATCGGATTCGGTAACCATGCAGGTGCCAAAGCTGATTGACCGTTCAGGGGATCTCACCATCACCTCCCCTCTGACACAGACATTCGGTGAGGCGCTCAGGATTGAAGGATCAATGAAGAATCTTGGCAACAAGGGTATTGACATGGAGGTCAGGGGATCGGACGGTCTTGTCTTCGGACCTCAGTTTACTGATACGAAGGTTGATTTCCGATCCGGGGCAGGAGTATTTACCCGGAGGGTAGCGGTGACCACTCCCGGGAGGTATGATGTGTATTTTTCGGATATTGATGGATATATCGGTGTAACATCGTTCACTGTCCTTCCTGCAGGCAGCCAGGTACCAACCGTTGTTCCTTCTGCGACGCTCACGGGTACACAACCAGCGGCAACAGTTCCGTCACTTCCGCCGACGACACCCAAATCCCCCTTGTCATTGTTCGTGGTTATAGCCACCCTCTCTATGCTGGTTCTGCTGTCTGGCGGTATCAGAAAATACCGGTGACAGCATCATCACTTTTTTGGTCAGCGTTCTCGAGGTACCTGAAGCACTGGACACGTTTCAACCGTATTTTCCTTCACCTTTCTGCCAATTCAGGTTTTTTCATGGTACCAGGGCTCTGTTGAAACCCTAAGATATGAACAAATTGCAAATCACCTATTATCGGAGGGGACAGTGCCTGTCCCCCCGAACCGCCCCTGCGCTTTGCGATTGTGTTGTATTACCTTCTCTGGAATTATCGCTCCAGAGGGGATGCCACAGCGGCGGGGGCGGAGGCATTACGTGCCGTAGCCCCCAAGAGCGTTTAGAAAAATATTGTAAGGATTTCAACAAAGCCGATATTTTTTCATACTTTCACTTCATTCATCAATTTTTAGTTTGATGGTTGGATGAGAATTATACCCAAAAAATTTACGAAAACCCTCCGGCAAGGCCGTCATCGATCTTCGTCTTCTTTTCCTTGTTAAGCCCGTTCACGTAGTCCTCGAACCTGTGGATCCGGGTGCTGACCGGGAACGGGATGCCAATCGTGGAGATGAGGGCCTCGCCCCGGTCGAGGGTCTGGATCTCGATCTCCATTTTTGATAAATCCTGTTTTGCGCTGCCCATGATGATCTCCCGGTCACCCTTGTCACCGAGCCCCATGACCACGAAGGTATTGATCTGGGCAAGGACCTTGGGGTCCACATTCTTCGGCTGCTGGGTCACGACGCAGAGCCCGACACCGAACTTCCGCCCTTCCATCGCACACTCGCGGAAGACCTGGGTGGAGGAGCCGCCCGAGGAAAGGACCCTTTGTGCCTCTTCGATGGTGATCAGGACCTGGTGGGATGATTCCTGGCGCTCGTCAATCCCGTACCCGCGGGCCTCGGAGCGGTGCCTCGCCATAATCATCCGGGTGATGACCGAGAGGACGAAGAGCTCGCTCCGCTCGCCCATGTCCGGGATGTCGACAAGGACAACATTGTTGTCATGGAGATCGGTGATGATCTCCTGCATGGAGGACCCCTGGGAACGGAAAAACGCCCTGTTGCCATTGACAAGGTTCTCGATGTGCCGCTTGATGACCCGGACCGGGCCGGCCATGGAGTTCCGGATCTGGTACGCGAGCGTGTTCTCCCGTACCGGTACGGTTCCGGTGTCTTTGATGGGAAAGATCTCCGGGTCCACGTTTTCGAAGAACTCGATGATCTCCTTCCCGCCCGCACGGGAGAGTGCCTCGATGATATCGTACTGGGGCTGGCTCAGGTCGTGGAGAATGGAGAGGTCACTGATCCGGAAATCGTCGTAGTCGAGGTAGAGCTTGTTCATGCCGTACTTTTTGCGGTCGGCCTCGCCCCGGATGGTGAAGATGGAAAGACCGTCCCTGCCATTCGTGTAGTGGATGAGCCCTTTGGTAGGTTCCCCGGTGGAGGACTTGCCGCCGCTCACGTACTCGCCGTGCGGGTCAACGATGAGGAGGCCGAATTTCTTCTCCTTCATGCATGAGGCACAGAAGGTCTTCATGAAATTGGACTTTCCCATGCCGGTGGTCGCAAAGACCCCCATGTGCTGCGGAAGGACGTTTGCGGGAATGCGGACAGCGACGTCCCTGATGACGTCCTGCCCGCTCCGCATGAGGCCGACCTCGATCTCCCCCATCTGGCGGGTGAGGAACATGAAGTCGTCGGCGGTCGGGTCTTCGACGGTGGAGAACTTGGAGGGGATGGTACGGGCCTTGTGGAACTTCCCTCCTGCATCGACAAACCCGAGCGGGACGGCATCGACCGAGATGAAGACATCCTCGCCAAGGCCGTAGAACTGCTCGCTGAACGGGCGGGTGTCCCACTTGGGGTCGGCAAAGTTGCTGTCGTGCGAGAGATCGGTGATCTTGGCAAAGAAGGTCAGGCCCTTGGTCCTGTCAACGATCTTCTTGATGTCCCCGATGTACAGTGTCTCGCTGTGAGGGGCGATGAAGCGATAGGAGAGCACGCTCCTGCCGGTCAGCCGGTATTTCGTTGTGTCCACGTTATCAATATCGTTCAAAGTCACCATGTAAATCACCAAAAAGGTCCTCAAAGGTCCTGTTCTGCATGCCCTGTTTCGAAAGGGCGGACCTGATGTCCTGCAGTATCTGCTTCGCCAGCGGTTCGTCGATGACGACCGTGCGGTGTGCGTCGAGGAGCGGGTAGGGGTATCCGGGGATCCTCCCGTCTCCGGCACAGGCGGCGAGGGCCTGCATTGTTGCCGCCGCCGCCCGTTCACCCGTTCCCTTTGGCAGCTCCATCTTCAGCGGTCTGCGGACCTGCGGGTGAAGCGAGGCGATGTACAGTTCCCCGTGTCGCCCCGGGCTGTACCCGGCATGGTCCGGGATGTGTTCGTCGATCTTTGTCCACCAGGGCCCGCTTACCCCGAGCTGTGCTGCAAGACCAGCGATTGCCGGGAGGAGCGGATGCCCGCCACCCCAGGTTGCAGTTGTCCGCTTTGCCACGGCCGCGATAAGGAGGCTGCGTTCCTGTGCCGTCCGGATGATCTCTGCAAGCACCGGTTCATGGTTCTGGCTCGAGACCCGCAGCGCCCCGTCGAGAAGGAGGAGTGACCCTTCCGGCACCGTCTTTGCGGCCTGCAGGGCAACCCAGTACTCCAGGGTATCGCGGAGGATGGCAGAGGCCCGTTCCGGGTCCGCGTTGTCCAGTCCCTTGTGGGGCGGGACCCCGAAGCAGTCCAGGTATATCTCGTCAAAGTCAGGGTTCCGGTGTCCCGGCCCGATGGTGACGAGCGTGACCGGGGTGATGGATCGCCCGGCACGGAGGTTTCCGGCAAACGTTGTCCTCGCCGCCCGGATTGCCGCGAGGGTGATGCTCCCCCCTTCGGCAATCATGGTGTTGCTCCCGTCAATTGCGCTGACCGTACCGGAAGGGCCCGTGGGGATCGGGTGAATACCGCTTTTCGTTATTCCGCTCTCCCGGGCGAATTTTTCCACCAGGTCCTCCGGGATATGTTCCGCGATCCTCCCAAGGACCTGGTCCAGCGACTCCGCGTAGGATGCCGGGGCGGTCATTCTCCCACCTCCCGTACCCTGCTTACAAGGTCGGTTCCCATCTCGACAACGAGCGTATGGGAAAACTCCCCCTGCATCTCGGCAATATGGGAGATCAGGATGATCTGGGGGAACCGCGACTCCTGGGTACGGAGGCTGGTCAGGAGGTTTGTCCTCCGCTCCTCGTCCTGGCTGCCGAAGATTTCGTCAAAGATCAGCAATGTGCTCTCGTGGACGTTATGGAGCTCGGCCAGGTACCGGGACAGGGCAATTCTCAGGGCAACGGCGATGTCGTCCTGTTCACCGCCGCTGAAGCGATCGATGGTGTAATCGTCGTCAACGTCCCGCACGAGGAGGTTGAAGTCCTCGTCCAGCAGCACCTGCTCGTAGCGCCCGCCGGTGATCTCGCTGATGATCCGGCTGACCTCACCCTCGAGCCGGCTCCTCACGACCTGCATGAGGTACACCACGTAGTCCGCGATGACCGAGCGGGTCAGTTTCAGGAGCTCGATCTCCTCGCCGAGGTCATCTGCCTCCTTCCTCAGTTCTTGTATCCGGACTCCGAAGAGTTTGAACTCCTTGATCTTTTCCTCCGCATGGTGCAACCGCTCGGTGGTCCGCGCAATCTCGGTTGCGGTTATGGTTACCGCGGTTTCGGTCTCCTTCCGTGCCTTTTCGATGGCAACACCGTGCCGGGGGTCGAACGATGAGCTGTCGATATCGGCCTGGATGGACACACGGTCGGCCTGTTTCTGCGTGATCTGGATGTCCAGGTCCGCCACCTGGTTGTTGATCCCGGAAGTCCGGGCGATTTTTTCGCGGAGGTCGTTGAATCGTACCTGGAGTTTTTCCAGATCGGAAATCTCCTTCTCCGCCCTGGCGTAAATGGCCCCGTCAAACCCAGACTCCTCCATCCTGTGTTCACCTTCACGGAGGGCTTTTTCCTTTGCTTTGAGCTGGGAGTTCAGATCATCCAGCTCTGCCAGAAGTGTTACCCGTGTCTTCTGTTTCTCCATCAGGGTCCGGATGCCGGTGAGTGCGGGTTTTACCGTACCGATGTGCTCTCTCTCTCCGCTAACCCGCTCCTGTTCCTGGCGTACCAGTACGGCCTGGTCCCCGAGGGCCGCAAGACGCGATTCGAACTCCTGCTCTATGCTGGCATAGTGGCTTCCGAGCCTCTGGTGGCAGAGGGGGCAGATCCCGTTCGCACCGGCATTCCTGATTACCTGGTAATCTGCCAGCAGTTTGCTCCGTTCCTGGTCAAGATGGGTAAGCCGGGAGGAGCAGGTCGCTGATGCATGGAGTATCCCGTTCTCGCGGGTTGCGATGAGCTGTTCAAGGGCATGGACCGGTACATCGCCGAGGGATAACGCCTTCCTGATATCAGCGCCAAGGGAGTCCATCCGTGCTGCATCCCGGTCCAGGGCCGTGATCTGCGTACCGGATCTTTTCCACCCGGTTCCGGAGGTCTGTACAGTCCCTCCCCGCGAACTGCACCTCTGTTTTCATGCGTTCGAAGGCTTGTTTCCGGGTCCTCTCCTTCTCAAAGGCCTCCCTCTTCCCAGGGTACAGAGGAGACCGGCTGCTCCAGTCCCCGGTATTCCTTCTCAAGGCCGGCAAGATCCGCAAGTTTTGTTTTCAGGAGGTCCCTGCGGCTGATGAGGCCGTCGGTTTCCCAGACAAGTGCCATTTTTCGTTCAGAAAGGCGGGTATAGTGCATCTTCAGCTCGGAAAATGTCCGGAAATCTGCCTCAATGCGATTTCTTGTCCCAGCCAACGTTTCCTGTTTTTTCCGGAGGTCGCTAATGGTCTGCCGGTACACGGCGATCTGGTCATTCAGCGAGCGGTCGTCAAGCATGGCCTGCCGCCCGATGAGGGCTTTGCATTCTCCTTCCAGCTGCTGGAGCCCCCCGTTCTTTGATTCGATGCGTTCTTTGAGGATCTCCTGGCTTTCTGTTTTGAGGTAATCGATACCCAGTGCCCGGAGGAACCATTCCCGCCGTTTGGACGGATCGGCTTCCAGCAGGGTCAGGAGGTCTTTCTGGGCTGCATACACCGTGTTCCGGAAGTCCACCGGTCCCATACCGAGCGTCCTCCTTACCTCGGTCTCGACCTGGCTTACCCCGGTTGCCACGCAGTTTCCCGTCCCTGTGGAACGTGGCATCATGGGTGACGCTTTTGCCTTTTCTGAAGGTGCGGACAACGGTATAAGTATCCCCGCCGATCCGGAAGTCCAGCCGCACCTCGCACTTCTCCTTTGGCGAGGCAAACGAGGAGACGATGTAATCTGCGGCAATACCGGTTGCCTTCACCCCGTAGAGGGCAAAGAAGACGGCCTCGACAATACTGGACTTGCCGGTACCGTTGTTGCCGAGGATGCCGGTGATACCGTCCTGGAAGCATATTGTCTGGTCACGGAACCGCTTGAAGTTCTTCAGCACGAGGCGGTCGATGATCATTCCGTCACCTCCTTGTGCTGTTCCATCACGGTCTGCAGCACCTCAAGCCCGCATTTCGCGATGTACTCCTTCTGTTTCGGGGTAAGCTGCTGCTGTTTCTCCGCGAACGAGGAAAATTCCCGGATATAGTCGATCGCCCGCATGTCCTGCTGGAGCGGGACAGGACTGTCCGTATCCTTCCCCTGCACCCGGATCTTCAGGTCAAGCAGACTGTTCCCGCACCAGGGCCAGCGACCTCATATCGATCCCCTTCCCGTGTTCCCGGGAGAGCCCGTCGAGCGTCACCTGTGCCATCGCATAACGGGAGATGGAGTTCTTCACGATCCGGCCGATGATCTCCTCGGTAATATCTCCCGGGTGAACCCCTTCGCAGGGGATGGTCCCAAGGTCGATCATCGGTGTATTCGGAAGGTCGAGATGGCAGACCTCGTGCCTCCCGGGATCGACGAGCAGCCCGCCCTTGGTATCCGCGATTTCACCATACGTCAGATATTCGGTCGAGCCCGAGTACCAGGCATTGTCCGTGATCCGGCACTGGCGGTGGTAATGCCCGAGGGCGATGTAATCGAACCGGTCCGACAGGATGGTCCCGTCCAGCTCATGCTCGGCCACCGTCGCCAGCCGCTTGTCCCTGATCGCCGTCGCCAGCCCGTGCGTCACCAGCACGTTGTGGCAGGTCCCCGAGAACTCGACCTGGTCAAAGGCCGTGCGGTAATCCTCCGGGCGGAGCATGTTGGGGATCAGGTGGAAGACCGTATCCCCGATCTCCACCTTCTCGTACCGGAATTTGTAGGCGGCCGTGATCCGGGACGGGTGGTAGGTGAGCACCTGATAGGGCGAGGTGGTGTACCGGGTCTTCACCATGCTGTGGTTCCCGGCGATGACAATGAACGGGATCCCGGCTGCATGGAGCCGGTCGAGGGCCTCGAGCACGGTGGTGTAGGCCCGGGTCTTGGGCTTCACCTGGTCGAAGAGGTCCCCGGCATGGACGAGGACATCGGGTTTTTGTTGTATTATTACATCTATCGCTGACAGGAAGTTGTCATAGATCTGCTTCTCGCGGAGGTTCATCCCGCTCTCGGGGTCGAGGCGGTTGAATGCGGCTAAGCCCAAGTGGGTGTCGGCGATGTGGATGAGGTGCATCGTATATTCCTTAATGGATTTTCAAGGAATATAAGAGGAGGGGGGAGGGGGTGAAAATGAGTACTGTCTCAGGCTTGAAGAATTCCGACGAATCTTTCTGTGAGGTTCCGACGAACCTCTCAATATGGAAATGTTCCTACCATTAAGATCAGGGGACTGGATATGGTCGATGATAACTTTGGTGCAGGAATGGGGTATCTTTTCCTGTTCATTGGATTTTTCCTGGTAGTTTTCGGTTCGATAGAACTCACGGTACTTTATTCCCTCCTGAAGAGAACAACCGAATCGCGTTCTCCACCGGGGAATCCCGGCCATTGCTCCTGCTGGTGGGTTATCTTCTGATGATGCGGTTTGATGCCCCGCTCTTAATCTTGCGGTTCATTATTATTGGTTGCCCCCATGGCAGCACTCATCCCGCCCCTTGTTATCCCCGGTCTTCTGGATCCTAAACTCGGGCCTCGATCCGTATCCTCGGATTTGTTATGTATTTTCCGTCTCAATGTTCGGGGCTGTTCTTCTTTTCGTATTTTCCCTTTCCGACCTGTCTATGGTCCCTGAAGTGTTCTTGCATACTCCGCTTTCCAATGCCATAATCTTCGCAGCGGTAAGTATCCTTGACACTCTTTTTGCATTTATCATCTACCGGATCATGCATGCATTCCGGCCAGCAGTCCACGTGAAGGATGAGATAACCGGAGAAGTGAACGGTGTTCAAAAGTATGCTGAAAGGGCTTTTATCTTAACGTAGGTTATGGATGACGAACCCGTCTCCTGAACTATCGATAACTAGTAATTATCCAGAGTGAAGAGAATGGTACAGCCTTCAGGACATCAGGAAAATATTCTTCGGCTCAATTCCTATTCAGCGGGGACGATTCATGCGTATCAGGAAACCCGTGAGTATCACGTATCCGGAGAAAACCCGTGCGCCATCTTTCCGCAATACGTGGAGTTTTTCATTATTTCTCATCCCGTTTCTCCTTGTTCTCCTCGTTGCCCAGCCGGTTTCCGGCCTCGTCGTCATCGAATATTTCCATCAGCAGGGATGCATCAACTGCGAGAAGGTAGATCCCCTCATCGACACCCTCCGGACCCAGTACGGGAACCGGGTGGCGGTCGAAAGCATCGAAATCGATACCAGGGCAGGTGTCAGGCTTCTCATGTCCTATGGCGTCACGGAGATCCCTGTCGTGGTCATCAACCGGAACAAGGTCCTGACGTTTAACGAGATAACTCCCGTACGGCTCGATGAGGAAATACGGCTTGCCGAATCCGGTGCATATCCTATCCCTGAAAAGAGGAGAAGTATCTTCGATGGTGACAGTTTTCCCTCGATACTCTTCGCCTTCGTCCTCGGTCTGATGACCGGATTCTCCCCCTGCCTGCTCGGGAGCCTTGTCGTACTCATCGCTGCTGCCGGGGGACCGGCTGCAGCCGGAAAGGGCGGGCGGTATTATCCCCTCATCTTTGGTGCCGGGATCGTTACCGCGTACCTGCTCGCCGCTGCTTGTATCCTCGGAGCAGGCGTTTCGTTTAACCCGGATGACAACTCCCGGCTGGTAATCTATGGGATTGCCGGCCTTATCGCGATCATCGTCGGTCTGATCCAGCTGGGTCTCTTCTCCATCCCCGATCGGGTGAGTCGTCATACTTCGGCGCTGGTATCCCGCTTCCAGACTCTCCCGGGGATTTTCTTTCTGGGGCTCATCTTCGCTGTCTTGTTTGCCCCCTGCGCCATAGCACCGTTCCTGATCCTGATCGAGACCATCCTCATCAGCAACACCATCGTCCCGGTATTCATGATTCTCGCATTCTCCGCGGGCATCCTTACGCTGTTTCTCACCCTCACCGTGATCCAGAACATTATCCCGGAAGAACGGCTGCTCAGGTATGCAGTCATCGTTCAGAAAACCGGAGGGCTCCTCCTCCTCATGCTCGGGGTATGGCTGATCCTGTCGGCAATCGTGTGAGTGCGTAAGAAAAACCGTTCAATCGTTCCTGGGGAGCACATGATACGGGGATCCATGGCCCGGGACCGGACATACTGCCACTTTGGATTTGTGAAATCGCCGGTCTCCATGAATACCGCCGTAGAGATCCCCCTCATTGTCCGTAAACCCCTAAGACACCATTTTCGTTTTTCTGTGTGCGTCAAAATGGATGGTTCCCCCTTTGTCAGCACGAAGATGATTGCCTTTTTTGTCCCAATACGAATACTACCTGATTTTTTTACTAACTCGATTTTTTGACAGGCAATTTCAAAAAATATAAATAGAATTCTGTGAGCAATCAAGCTATGAAAATTTCTTTGCCAGCAATTATTCTGATTATCGTCGGATTTCTTCTTGTTGTCGGGCCGTGGACATTCGCCCCGGTCTGCGAAGTAAACGGCATGTATGCACAGCTTGCGAGCGGTAAGACCCTCCCGATGCCCTGCGGGTGGACCGCCCGGGCTGAAGTGGGGATAGGTGCCCTTACAATACTGGCCGGGGCACTCCTCGTTTTTTCAAAGTCTGCTGAAACAAAACGGATTATCGGACTTTTCGGTCTTGGCCTCGGCGTACTTGCGATCCTGTTCCCGCTCTATATCACGGGAATGTGTGGCATGGCGAGCCATCCCTGTAACCTCGTGACAAAACCTGTACTGGTAATTCTCGGCGTCGTAGCCATCGCGGTGTCATGCTGGATCATTTACGATGCACAAAAGGAGATGGCACCGTAACTGTAAGATTATACTCCACATGCAGAAGGTTTGTGACAGGTAAAATCGACATTTTTTGGCAGGAAAAGGGTTACAACCCGATGCGTTTTTGGTAGCAGGCAGGTTATGTCGCCGTTGAACCGGGGTTTGCTCACCAGGGTTCAGCTTCACAACCCCATCCAGGTTTACTCATCGCACAGCCGGCTCGTGCAGAATCCCTGGGCACACTTCTCGTAAAACCGCTGGTGGCACTCCTCGGCCGGCCAGAACCGGGATGCAGGCAGGATCTCCGTGACGATTGGACTGTCGCCATATCGTCCCGATGCAACCAGGCGGTCCCGGGATACGAGTGCGGTCTTCCTCTGGTCCTCGTCATGGTAAAATATCACCGGCCGGTACTGCGTGCCGGAATACTCGCCTTGCCCGTCAGCACGGGTCGGGTCATGCAGAGTCCAGAAGATATCCAGCAGCCGGTCGTACGTGATAACATCGGGGTCATACACGATCCCCACCGCTTCCACATGCCCGGTGGTGCCGGTCCCGACCTGCTCATAGGTCGGCCCGGGAAGCGATCCCCCGGTGTATCCCACGACCGTTTCGATCACACCTTCGATACGCCGGAAGGCGGCCTCGGTATCAAAGAAACAGCCTGCGGCAAAGGTTGCCCGCTGGGGCTCGGCTGGGCCGGTCATCGTGCATATACTATGAGGCCGGGGTTCTTTGGTATTGCGATATGTCTGTCACATTCTGCGATACGGCATTTCCAAAATCCGGTTCCGGTACAATCACCATCCACCGGATTCCGGCTGCATGAAAACGGTCGAAGGCGTCAAAGGCTGAGGTTTTTGGAGGACGACGGATATCTGGGAACAATCCGGAGAAATCACCGGGTCTCTTTTTCCTCCAGAAGCCATTTCCAGAGCGGGATGCAGGTAATCTTCCCCTCCTGTGCCTCGTAATCTTTGGTGAGGATCAGGAGCCGGTTCACCTTTCCGTCAAATTCCTGTGCAAATTCTTTCAGGCCTTCGTATTCGCGATCGGGAATCTCATCGCTGTAACAGACATTGATTGCGCTGAGGGTGTTGTCCTGTAATTTGATGACAAAATCCACTTCCCGGGTCCCCTTCCAGTAATACGGCGTCAGGCCGGACCGCATCAGTTCTACAAAGACAAGGTTCTCGGCAAGTTTTCCTTCATCTTCAGAGAACCGGAACGAGACTGCGTTGCGGAGCCCGGTGTCGATGCAGTAGCACTTCTTGTTCTGTCGTGCCTGGGCTGGCAGCGAGTACGAGAAGGCCTGGACCTCAAAGAGGATCTTTGCGATGCCGGCGAAATGGATATAGTCCCTGACCGTGTCGATGTCGATCCCGAGCATCTCTTTTAAGCGGCGGTACGAGTACGGGGAGGCGATGTTCGTGAAGAGATAGTGGAGGAGACCTGC
Organism: uncultured Methanoregulaceae archaeon; assembly: GCA_963721245.1. Taxonomy (GTDB): domain Archaea; phylum Halobacteriota; class Methanomicrobia; order Methanomicrobiales; family Methanospirillaceae; genus Methanoregula. The sequence goes on from CAVRIL010000008.1 coordinate 85,528, forward strand.
CAGAGCTTTCTGGTTCCGCACCACGTTCGTCCGGATGATATCCCGGTACACGATGCTGTCGTAATATGCCCTGAGATAATCCTGTTTCGTTCGTTCATCCTGCTGGAGCACGACAATCGGAAAACCGCCTTCATGGAGGTATTGCCTGAGGTGCGTGGTAATTTCGTATTTTTTTGCTGCACGCGAGACAACGTCCTTCGGCAGTTCTATTGCATGGAAATCAAGATATTCAGCAAAATCCAGCGGGAAGACGGGTACGGAGAGTACCGTCCCGAGAGCAGGGTGGAGACCTGCGAGTCCAGGAGGTACGAGGAGGAGCCGGACAGGATGATTTTGCAGTGTTTGCGGTCGTAGAGGGATTTGACCTCCCGTTCCCAGTTTTCCACTGCCTGGACCTCATCAAAGACAAGATAGATCATTCCCTTTACCGCGATTTCCCTGCGGTAGGTGTCGACGGCTTCCAGCAGTCGTTCTTG
>CAVRIL010000009.1:0-76323 GCA_963721245.1 uncultured Methanoregulaceae archaeon
AAAAACAAGTAAAGAGCTTGAAGCAATGATGAAAAGCGGTATGAAGGAAGGTTGGAATTCCAGCCTTGATAAATTGAAACGGGTTTTGGAAACGAAATAACAGGTCATCTGGGGGCCAGGGAAATTCTTCTCCCTTTTCGATGAAATAACGACGATGTCCCTGAGTGAACCTTCATGAAAGTGTTTCCTTTCAGGTGCCGGGTTCATGGGTATCTCGCATTCGGACAGGCAAGCCGGCAGACAATTTCACACCGCTCTCGGCACCTGTTCAACCGGATTGAACAAGACCCTCGGATATGAAAAATTTCTGGTGCAGGAAGAAAATTTCCATCATTGCCTGGATAAATGATGATCTGAATTTCAGACCTGCTCTGGAACCATGCAGCCTTGCCCGATTCCCCTTTTGGAACGATAAGGTCTGCGACCGTCCTGATATCAGAAAACCCGGTCAATGAAGATCCGATATGAAAAAGGGGGCTATGTTGAAATCCTCACACTATTCTTCTCAACGCTCCTGGGGGCTACGGCACGTAATGCCTCCACCCCCGCCGCTGTGGCATCCCTCTGAGCGATAATTCCAGAGAAGGTAATACAACACAATCACAAAGCGCAGGGGCGATTCAGGGGGACAGGCACTGTCCCAATCCGATAATAAGCGATTCGCAATTTGTTAAACTCTTAGGGTTTCAACAGCAGCGAAAAAGGGTTTATTGTTTCAAAATTTGGTTTTAAGGCATGATTTTATGTATGTACTCATTCGATAAGGCCAGTACGAGCCGTCACTACGTGACGGTATTGAACGGATGAACGTGAGTTCTATGAAAGTAACCATTAACCGTGAAGAATGTACCAGCTGCGGAACCTGCTGGGAGACGTGCCCGGATATGTTTGAACAGAATCCGGACGATTCGTTAAATCAGATCGTGGAAAAATACCGGGTGAAAGGAAATATCGCAGAAGGCGTCCCCCCGGAAGAATTCGAGGACTGTACCATCAAAGCTGCGGAAGACTGCTGTGTTGAGGTTATCCATGTTGAAAAAGAACAATAGATTGTCATATATCCCTGTTTTTATCGGAAGATGATCTTTATTCAGGAGTATTACACCCCAGGTTACCGGTTGACCTGTTTCATTGGGTGCATCTGAGGCCTGGATATCTCTGGTATCCCGCTGTCTGTCAGTGAATCGGTTTCACACTTCCCCGGCACCTGATTGGTTGGACCGGTGAGGAATTTCGTGTCCTGTCACCGTCGGATTCTGTCACATGTGGTATCGTGACCGGAAAAATGTTATTTTCATGCGCCGGTCTAAGTGCCTGCCCGATTATTCCGGAATTCCATTCCCCCGTTTGTTCCGGGAGTCTTCTCCTGCATCAGCTCCTTATTTTCTGGCTGCCGCTCCTTTTTTTCCTCCTCAATCTCGGTAAAAGCCGGTTTCCTGCGTCCTTTTTCTTTTTTGCGGATGATGATATTTTCAGACTCAAGGTCTGTGAGATCCGGTATCTCGTGCTTGTCTGCTTTTTTGCGGTTGGGCATGATGTTTCAGCTCCGTTCCCTGATAGTCCTCTGTCAGGTCAAGCCTTCATGGTGCGGGACAGCGTATAAAGTTCACCGCCCGGGTCCGGATAGGGAGGGAGGATCATTTCATTCTCTCATAATATTTTCCAAGGTTCTGAAGCGCTGTTTCAACAGCATCCAACCCGCTTTCGAGGAAAATAATCCCGAAAACAGCCTCCAGTGAGGACCCTCCGGTTGTATCATTTTCCGGGAGAAGACTGGCAATAACCGGCGGGTCATTGAGCTTCAGTGAATCCCAGAACCGGGACAATGGCTCATTATCCACGATCTTTTTTCTTTCTTCATGCAGGAATTCGTTCAGGGGAATTTTTTGTGGTTCCTGCACCGGCCAGATACTCGCCATGACCCCGATTTCCAGGGCAGCATCGCCTATATGCGCCAGGGTATTCCGGTCTTCAGATACCTCAATCATTTCCTGCAGGTCCTGCTCAGTCAACAATGCCATTCCACCAGGTTTGGCCGGATTGGTCTTCGCCTCGTTGAAAACAGTACCTGATCTCCCTGTACAGGAAAACGAAATAGAACAGATTCGGGTTGAGAAATTCATAGCCCGTTGCTTTTTTTATCCGGGGAATATATTTCTCCTTAATTCTTTCAAATCCTTTCTCAATCTTCGAAATATCCTCAACCGATTTCCGGGAGCGCTGCTCTTTTTTCAGCAGCGTCAGATCGTGTTCGATACGATTTGCTTTTCCCAGATAGGACCGTGCCATGACCGTGTGAAATTTCATGAGATTCTCTTCCTCCTGGCAATACATCCTCTCATTGTTCAAGGATGAAAAAACCTTGGATATTCCCCCTCCCTCCCGGCGTGTTTCATCTCCCTGCCCCACCACCGGTCAGAAAAAAATCCCATGATGTTTCACCTGCATGTGAACACCGGGTCGGGTGGGCCGGGCAGGACTGATATCCCTGAGTGGTGCATTTGATAGGTTCAGGGGGAAATAGTGTTAGTCAGTCAATGAATTACCCAGATCTCCGGAGACTTCACAACCCCATGAAAAACATCGTCCTTATCGGCATGCCCGGGGCAGGGAAAGAGCACCATGGGAGTAATCCTTGCAAAAACCCTGGGACGGAACTTTATCGATACGGATATCGTGGCACAGGAAACGAGCGGAAGGCTCCTGCAGGAAATTATTGATGAGGAGGGGACCGGTGCCTTCCTGAAAGCCGAGGAAAAAACGATACTGTCGCTTCGCGGTCATAATGCAGTTATTGCCACGGGAGGCAGTGTCGTGTTCAGTGAGAAGGCAATGGACCATCTCAGGAGGGACGGCATTGTCATCTACCTGAAGATCTCCTTTGAGGAAATGGTCCGGAGGCTCAATAATATCACGACCCGGGGCATTGTCCTGGCTCCGGGACAGAGCCTCCGTGACATGTACAACCAGAGGGTCCCGTTGTATGAGAAGTATGCCGATATCACGATCGATTGTTCGGACGGCGATTTTGAGGAATGCATCGGAATGGTCATTGACGAACTCCGGGAATTCCCGGTATAATGCATATGCCGGGCCGCATGAAACCCATCACCGGTAGCTATCACCGGACCTCAATTCAGGACCAGGGACATGACCGGGGACGGTGCCGGTATTCCTCAACAAAACTCATATGGACAGATGTGAGCATCGGGAGTGTTGAAGGCCGGATCTGGACCTTCAGGCCATTCCAGCCAGTGATTCCCGACTCAATACCAGGGTCCGTACAACAACGGCGGATGTATGTTGTCAGCCACGAACATTTTACTGCAACCAGGTCGCGGCGGAAAACCTGAGAACTCCAAAGAGCGCTCCCGGGATTACCTGATTTTCTTTAAAACCCGTGAAATCAGCGCCCACCTGCCGGGAGAACGCCTGCCGGTCTCGGGTTCGGTTTCAACCTCGATTTCGGTTATGAGGGAACTGAGATCATTGACCTGGGAAGGCTGGATATCCCCCTGATCTGCAGACAGGTGTTCCTCATCAACCTCCCAGGTAACAGATATCCCCGCGGGTTCTTTTGCGGGTATTGATTCAGGGGCAGGCACCCCGGCAACCTGTTCCGGTTGGATTTCCTTGTCCGGTCTGGATTCAGGAATGCCTTCATGGCTGTCACCGGCTCCGGTAACCTGTTCCTGTTGGATTTCCTCGTCCGTTTTGATTTCAGGAGTAATTTCATGGCTGGTGCCGGTTTCTTCTCCTTCGGTTTTAACCGGGATCCCACCACGATCCGGCGCAATCTCCCGGGGTACTGCGGAGTCAGAAACACGCCGGACTATCGATACCATTACCGTATCTCCCCGGTACTTGACCGGGTATACTGTGGTCTCAGCCCTGAATGATGATCCATTCTGGTGGAGGGCACCAAACTCATATGTTCCTCCGGATCCTGAACGGAAAGCGGTCATGATTTCGGCGGATGAATCCATGCTGACAACATCAAGGAAAGAACGCCCTGCCAGTTCGGCGGGGCTGTACCCAAGCATCTCCGCAAACTGTTCGTTCACCTTGACGATGGTACCGTCAACACTGGAGAATATGCCGTCGGGGGTGGCCCGGGTGAGGATGCGTATGATTTCTTCGCCCTTCCGGATCATCTCCCCTTTTGTGTTCAGCTCCTCGCGTAGGCGGTGTAATTACCTCCTGCGCTGTTGTGAGCAGTTCTGTTGCCGTCGCCAGTTGAAGTCCGTCCCTGGTCTGATCGCTGATGTCCCGGAAGATCCATATCCGCCCGATGAGGGCATCTCCGGTTTTCCGGGCCTGGGAAGACCAGATGAATACCTGACCATCCTTTGTGCTGATACCACCCTGGCAGGCGATTCCGGGGTCGCTGGCAATCATTTCAGTTTTTCTGGCAAAATCCCCGGGATCCTCGAGCTTGTCCTGGATATATTTCAGAAGTTTGGATGAATCACTGCCGATTCCTGCCAGGTCTGCCGGGATTTCTGCCAGGCCGGGGAGGTTCTGATTGAATCCCGTGATGTTCCCCAGGGCATCGACCACGAGCACTCCTTCGGCAACAGATTCAAGAACTGATTCCAGGATACCCTGGTTCCATAACGTGGTAAGACCAGGGACGCCATCGTTCCATTTTTGCTGATCCCCCTGCGCAACCGTGGATTGTCGTTCAACCGTACGCTGTATTTCCTGCCTGAGTTCCTCGAACTGGACCTTTGCATTCCCCGCTTTTTCAAGATAAAAATCAGCCCCCAGGTTCAGGGCCTCGATAATGACCGACTTTCGTCCTTTTCCGGCAAAAAAGAAGAAGGGGGTTGTATCTCCACCGGACCTGAGGCCCTGCAAGAATTTCAGGCCATTCTGTACGGGCATCGCATAATCGGATATGATGACATCGTAGTGTTTCCCGCTGATGTTCGTCAGGGCGTCCCTGACCGATGAGCAGGTATCGACCTCAACGGAACCGTCCTTTTCCAGGAGGAATTTCCCGATCTCGAGGAGAGATGTATCGTCATCAACATACAGGACGGAAATCATAGGAATATCCTGGGACTGTTACTGCAGGTGCACATCATCCGGACCGTTCTGTCTGATCTCATACCGTAACATTCCGTTCAAAACGGATTTCCCATGATCCGGGATTCCCTGGTAAAGCCGGATCGGTGTCATGCCGGCTCTGGCTCCCTTCGGGAGTTGCACGATGCTGACCTTCCTTCAGTGTCGCCTCTTTCCCCACAAGCTCCGGCATCGCCACTCGGTGATGCTCCAACGAACACCGGTATGATAAAAGAAATGATAAGGGCTCCCGCGATGCGTATGATAGCATCATCTCCTAAGATAGTACCTTGTCTGGCACCGTATTAAAAAAATCAAATATCACTGCAGGTTAGATCCTGTTACCTGGAGGATACAAGGATGAACCAACCTGCATCAGCTGGCACTTCTTTCGTGCCAGGGCCATCGTGCCCTTCCCGAAGGCCCGGGATTGCTAACCATGGAGCCTGGATATCTGCTCTCAAAATCTTCGGCGCACTGATTCCTCAAAAAGGATACATCTCCTTCTGTCGGTGATCCCCATTCGCTGTCAAAGGATTTCTCCTTTGTATTCAATCAGTCTTTTTCCTTCTTCCACCTGAAAAAAGGTACTGTCCCGGTATCCCGCCCATGTTGCGACCCCATGTCCAGGGATGCAATATCCTTGGCAAGTTCCCAGAATTGTTCCTTCTCATATCTTTCATGTGGGCTTATCATTTCCAACACCCAATAGTATCGATTTTAGATATAATAGTTTTATACTATATATAATTTTTTATTTAAATATAACAAAATTTTGAAGTTATTTACGTAAAATGTTTTCAGAAATATACCCGAACTCGTTGCAATGAATGTTGTGGTGCTAACTTTATGACATCCCAACGGTATGCAAATCTCACAGGGCCCGGGTAACTTTTTTCTGCACACCATCACGGAGAGATACATCTGGCAAAGAGGGAGGGGGGAGGCTGGTCCCCAAATCTCCACTTTGAACGGTGGTCCTGGTTTGTTCGTGGTGTTCTTGGTCGATTTCGCCCAATCCGCGGCAATACTACAACCCGGGATGGCACCATTGCATTGCAAAATTTTATCGTCAAGGAAGGGAGGTGGTGGAACATATAAATCCGGAAGTGTCGTATGAAACTAGCAACCATAATTCTGTGTGGGCTTATTGTCGTGCTGATGATGTGTGTTGTACCGGTTGCGGCAGATTCAATCAAATCAGTAAACAACCCGGTTGGGAACAGGCCCTCAGTCCTCATCGAGTACGGGACGGGGAACGATGCTGGTCTTGTGAAGGTCACCCATATCCACTATGCACAATCAAAACGGTAAGGGCAGATCGGCCGGGACAACCACCTGCTATAAATTTGCGGGATGGAAATGGTCCATGCCTGTTACCTATACCGTCAGTACGGGAACGCAAAGATCTCGACACAGCAGCAGAAAGTGCGAAAGGCGAATGGGGTTCCTCTGCAGCTGCAGATTTATTCAATGGCAGTAGTTATGGTTCATACTCGTGGGGTGTCAGGGATAACAGGAATTATATAACATGTGGAAATCATCCTACGGCCGGGGTAATAGCTGTTACCGCGACGTGGTATAGCCGGGCCACCAAAACAGCCATTGAAAGCAAATTTTATTCGATACCGATTTTGCCTGGGGAGATGGGGAAAAGGATCCATCACTCAGGGACCTACGGGATATCGCGACCCATGAAATCGGGCACACGTTAGGTCTCAGCGACCTGTATTCCAAATCCTGTACTGCAGTTACCATGTATGGCTATTCAACGGAAGGGGATATCGCAAAAAGAAGTCTGGAACTCCCGGATATCACTGCCCTCCAGATGTTGTATGGACAATAATGTGTCAATTTTTTTGCTCTGTTGAAACCCTAATATTTTAACACATTGCGAATCGCCTGGTATCGGAGGGGACAGTGCCTGTCCCCCCGAACCGCCCCTGCGCTTTGCGATTGTGTTGTAGTACCTTCTCTGGAATTATCGCTCAGGGGGATGCCACAGCGGCGGGGGCGGAGGCATTACGTGCCGTCAGCTCCCAGGAGCGTTGAGAAGAATAGTGTGAGGATCTCAACAAAGCCAATTTTTTAAAAGGAGTTTAACGGTACTAAAAGGTTTTTTTCCTGTTCCCACTCTGCCTTTTCCCCATTACTCCATACGTGAGGAGATACCTCCCGACCTTATCAGCCTTGACATCCTTAGCAGAGGTTCAGCTCATCCTTGCCGGCCGGATTCCCATAAGAGGAGGCTGCCAGAAGGATCCCTGGCGTGCATGGCGAGGAATAAAACCTGCTATCATGGTCCCCGCCTTCCTGAAAAGTCAAACGAATTAATTCATCAGGTACGGCTCAACTGCCGATGTGACAGGGATGCTGGAAAATGGCTGTTCCTGCTGTCCCTTTTCACCTTCACGAAAAATGGTATAAGAATTATTTTACCCGGAGCTGGTGTTTCAGAGGTAAGTCTGCTGGTTACGTACCGTATTCCCTCCCGGGTTCTGCCGTTCCAAGGATAATTTTCCAGGTTTATTTCTTCCCATGTGCAGGTGGTTTGGCACCTTTGTGAACGCCCGCTTTTTCCTTCTCGGGTGCTTTCTGGGATTTAACCCCGGGGTGTTCCAGCTGTTCAAGCGACGTGGTAACCTCGCCCTCGAATTTTACTGATGCCTTTTCTGATGCCTTCTGTGCCTTCTCGGCCTTTCCTTTTAACGTATCTGCCATAACTATGTTCAACTCCCCCACATTTTCGGGGCAAGCCAGACTATAGAGGCATGGATTCATAAATCTTCCCGGTTGTTGCAGAATCTGAAACGATGGAGATCGTAAGCGGTCCTGAGAACCAGGAAAGATACCAGTTCAAAAAAAGTTCTAAGGAGGGTAAAAACCGGCCACTCAGCCGGATAGCACGGCAATCACCGGTTTCAGCATGTACCGGTCCGAGCCGGTCCTGATGACCGATTTCTCCACATTAACGTCAAGCGTGAGCGTCAGGGTCTTGCCCGGTTCAAGGACAAACCCTCTGTTCAGCCTGAGGACTCCGCCGGGAACCTCAAGGTCATACTCCTTGTTGTCGACCACGATGGTTCCCGAATCGATCTTCACCCGTATCCGGGCATACCTGCCCGCATCCACCATCTTCTGATCCAGTACAAGGCTCATGGTTGCGAGCTGTATCAGGTCAACGGTATGGATCCCGTTGACAGCATTGGTCCAGCCTGCCGTACTGGTGTCAGCCGATTCTGTAGCCAGTCATCTCATCCTCGGTATCACTGGCAGTTTCGTTTGCGGAAGCCGCCCTGTGGACACTCACCCCGCTGATGTTCAGCCAGAGATGATTGATCGTTCCGGTACCTTCGGTCTTTGGGGCATCTTTGACCGCGATGATGAGGGTCGATTGGCCGGCAAGTGAGATGGTGACGGCAGGACCGGAGGTCACTGGTACCCCGGTTGTCAGTGCCGGGGTCGGGGTGGTCGTCGACACCGGTGTCCGGGCTCCATTCACAGGGGCCGTGCCTGTGCACCCGCTCATCAGTACACACCGATTATCAGATTGCGGGAAATCCTGTACTGTGCCAGTTTTTCATTGCTTACACACCACGTATTTTTTCAGGGGCAGCTACGATTTACCTTTTGTTGTTCACTGTGTCCGGAACCGCGATTCTCGCATCCTGCCCTGCAGAACACAACGTCACCATCATAAAACCCAAAACATATTACTCACCGGGTGACAGGGTTCACCATGACAATCTACATATCACTCGGGAACCTGCAGCGTGCTGCGTTTGAACAACTTGACAGCATTGAGGAGCGGGACAGGAAAGCAAAACAGATCATCGAATCGCTCGGGGGAAAGGTGATCTCCCTCTTCTACACCTTTGGCCAGTATGACTTTGTGGTGATCGTGGATATGCCGTCCAAGGAGGGCCTGGTAAAGTTCCTTTCGATTGTTGCCAAGCACGGGACGGTCAGGACCGAGACCCTGGAGGCCATTCCGGCTGACATGATCTACAAAATCGCAAAAGAGGTCTGAGCATAGTCCGGAAAAGGCGGTTACTCCTGGTATCATGGTGCAGAGCCGGGCCTCAGGCTGAATACCAACTGGTGACAGGAACAAACGGGCCGGCTTTAATGTATACAGGAGGATTTTCCAACAGATGAAAAGGCAGGCGAAGGTGCAGAAACCAGATTTCCACCTTCCGGAATAAAAAAAATACCCATACGGATTTTTTTGCTCTGTAAGCACCTCAACCATCCCGGCTGACAGAACAAAAATCCACGGTGAAATTCACTCAGGGCTGGTCCGCATACATTCCCGGATAATTTCCTTCAGCAGTTCCTGTATCTCCGGGTCATGTAAAAGAAGGTCCCGGATTATTTCACGTTCGCTATGTATCCGCTCTTCTGGACCTTCTTCAGCAGTGTCGAATTTTCCTTTATCGATCAATCCTTGTGTTGCAGAACGCACACGCGGGAGGGACATGCCAATCGATCTGGCCAGCCTTTCCAAAAACCCCAAAAACAACTCAGGAGGTATCTGGTTGGGTTCTACATCAAGACGTAAATATTCACGGAACACGACGTCCTCATCCGGAGTTAACGGCAACGGTTCGCTCATGGTACAATCTCTCTTGCTTCCACGAAAATAAACTAATCATGTTCGCATGGTACCAAAAGGGTTATGCTGGAATACCTCAGCCGGGAATCAGGTGTAATTACGGACCTCCGGATCCGATACCTCAGGATACAAAAACGATACTATAATAATCTGGAGGTTCGCATTACCGATCTGCGATGAGGGAGAATCACGATGAGGTGGAGAGAGGGACGACGGAGTGATAATGTCGAGGATCAGCGGGGATTTGGCGTAAGGCAGGGGGTAATCGGGGGCGGGATCGGGATTCTCGCCCTTCTCATTATCGGCCTGCTGACAGGGGCCGATCCGGGTGCACTGCTGGGTCAAATCGCCGGAGAGAGCGGGAGTTCTCTGGACACTACTCCTGTCGTGCTGACAGCGGCAGAGAATGAGTCTGCCGATTTTGTTTCCGTTGTTCTTGCCGACACGGAAGATACATGGACGGCAATATTCCAGGAGCATGGCCAGGTCTACCGGCAACCGAAGCTGGTCCTGTTTAAAGGGAGCGTGGAATCGGCCTGCGGGTATGCCGAGGCCGCCGTAGGGCCTTTTTATTGTCCGGGCGACGAGAAGGTGTATATCGACCTGGCCTTTTATGACGAGCTGAAAAACCAGCTGGGAGCACCCGGCGATTTTGCCCAGGCGTATGTCATTGCCCACGAGGTAGGCCACCATGTGCAGAACCTCGAAGGGATATCGGCGGAGGTCCAGGATATCCAGAGCCGGAGTGATGAGGTCACGGCCAACCGGTATTCGGTGATGCTGGAATTACAGGCGGATTGTTATGCGGGTGTGTGGGCGTACCACGCAGACACATCACGGCACATTATCGAGGCCGGTGATATCGGGGAGGCCATGAATGCTGCCGCGAAGATTGGTGACGACGCCCTGCAGAAACAGTCACAGGGCTACGTGGTGCCGGATTCCTTCACGCACGGCACATCCGCACAACGGATGAAATGGTTTAATGCCGGTTATACCGGCGGGGATGTCGCCTCGTGCGACACCTTCAGTGCGGCTGTACTGTAGTTCCAGGAACCGGCATTTGGCGAATGAATGCATACACAGCCTGAACCGGGTTGAGGAGGGAATTACCATGGATGAAAAAAATTTTACCAGAACCTCTTCTGGTACAAGGTGCTGCTCAACGTACTGGTACGGATTGTATATGACCCGGGACGGGCTTTTTTCGGTGTCACCGCCTGGATCGGGGTTGTCCTGGCCCTCCTGATCGGAATTCCGGCAGGTTTGTACCTGATATTATCTGGAAAAAATACTTTATTGTTCCCTGACGGATGAATGAATAAATCGGCTTTGTTGAAATCCTCACACTATTCTTCTCAACGCTCTAGGGGGCTACGGCACGTAATGCCTCCGCCCCCGCCGCTGTAGCATCCCCCCTGAGCGATAATTCCAGAGAAGGGTACTACAACACAATCGCAAAGCGCAGGGGCGGTTTGGGGGGACAGGCACTGTCCCCTCCGATACTAGGGGATTCGCAATGTGTTAAAATCCTAGGGTTTCAACAGAGCGAATACATCGACATTTCCGCAAACCCTATCTTCCTGTACGGGGAATGGATCGTAAAGGAGCCGCACGTATCGCGGAGCCATCGACCATGCCAACCATCCGACCCCGGACAGTACTCCTTATCCTCATCCTGGCAGCAATCATCCTCTTTACCTGGACATCATACCAGTTTTCCCAGGCCAGCCGCCAGAGCGAGCGCCATACTTATTATTACACGATTGATCTCTCGTACGATACCACGATTGATAATGTGACCTTCCTGCTGCCCGTCCCCGAACTCAACACCACCCCGGTTTTCATGGAATCAATCCTGAACAGGTCGGCTTATGGGATATCCCCGGACTGGAGCATTTCAATCGTTCATGAGAACGGGACCCCCATGCTTGCCATCAGGGCCGCCCGGATGGTCCCGGAGTATCACGGTTCCCCGATAGCGATCGAACCCGGGGCAACGGTCCTGCCGACAACCCTGGTCCCCGGCCACGAGTATTCTCCCGATACCCCGGTACTCATGCCTGTCACCATCGCCGTCATGGAACAGGTTTCGTCGCCCGTCAACACCCGCACCCGGTCGGCCATGAGCCCCTCCTGTCCCCAGGTGGACCTTTCAGCCCGGGGTCCTGTGTAGCCCCGGTCTGCAATGGAGTCGTGTACGACCACCACAGTCCCGGTCTTTATCAGTTATACCTCTGAGCGCCCGGTATCGATCTCGCTCCGTGTTTCCGTCCAGGGATCCAACTCGATCTGGCAGGGGGGGTGGCGGAGCAACACCTATTCGGACTCCGTTTCCATTGAGATCGTCAATGGTACCATGGGATGGATTGAGGGGACCGGGAAACTCCTGTCTGCCCAGGGAGTATACTATTAGGCCCGGCTATCCTGGAAAATACGTCCATACTCCTGGTGCAGTGTTCATCTCGTCATCATCGTATTTCCTGATACGGGCAACTGAATTCTCTCCATTTTATGGTAAGGTAAGGCCCGGATCACGGGTATTCCGTTCATAGGTGAGGGTCGGGACGATACGTTCCGGACCCTGGCGCTTTCCTGTCAGATTTTGAAATTCGGGAATACGTATAAGAACATGGGTGAGGATGGTGAGATTGTATGGTCGTACCGGTTGATGCAATACGGGTGTTTCATAATGCGTTCAGGAAGGATCTCGAGCATATCGATGCAGCGGCGCTGGGCGCAGCACAGGGGAAGAAAGGTCTTGAGCCAACCATAGAACGTTTCAGGTTCTTCAACGAGATCCTGGTGTGGCATGCCCATGGAGAGGAGGAGGCGATCTTCCCCGCAGTTGAAACGGTGGCCCCCCTGGTCGCCGAGGCGTACGCGAAGGATCACCGCGGCCTGGATGAGGCATTCGATGAACTGAACAGTTCGTATGCTGCCCGTGACCCCCTGAAAACCGCCCGGGCTACGGCTGCATTCCGTTTTCATATGAATATCCACCTGTTAAAGGAAGACACTCACCTGTACCGGATCTTCCGGGAACGGATCCCCCTGCCCGAGCAGGGTAAGGCGGTTGGTATCATGGCCTCCAGGATCCCGAAGGAACGGTTCGCGGACATGGTGGGATGGCTGTTCCCGCTGGCCGGGCCTGATGATCGCGAGGACATGACCCGGATCTGGCAGATGGTTTTGCCTCCCCCGGCGTTTGCGGGAGTAAAGGAACTCATGAGAAAGTCCATCGGCAGCGGCGAATGGGCAGAGCTTTCCCGGCGCATCCCCGCACTCGAAGGGAAAATATAATCAAATAAAATAAGATACCTCCTTCCGGAGCCCCTTGAAGTTTCCTGCACCATTCTTTTTTTATCTCCAGCCAGCACCTGCATCGGCCCCAGTTTCTCCCAACCCATACCTGGAAATACCCGAAAAAGCGATCCGGTTCATGTCCCCCGGTTCTGTGGCTTCTCTTCCCAGCGATACAGCCCGGTCTTTGCAGTACCCCGTACCTTAAGCCGCTCTACACCACAATCAAAACAGATCCCGTTGTGACAACTGATTGTTCCGCCGCAGCCAGGGCATTGCCATTTCTCCGCCTCTTTTTGTAAGAATGCGTCAATACCATGCTCCCTGATGAATGCGAGGTTATCCAGCATGCTCATCCGGTAGCGTTCGCGGTATCGTTTGTCAAGGGTTTCCAGATGGACGCAGGGAAAATCGGGACACTCGTAGCAGAACTTCACCCGGCCTTCCCTGAGGAGACGGCACCTCTTTTTCAGGAGCGCACACGATTTATTCCTCGGCCGGCACCCCCGGCAATAGGGCATCCTCACCCCGGACTTTTCAATATCATGGCTGGCAGCAAGGTAGTTGCTGCAGATCCCGCAGTTCATCCCGCAGGGTGCGACCAGCTCAGCATCGTTGTCCGGTGTCATCCAGGTTCTCCGAAGGCAATAGTGGGGGAATCAACTCCACCCCGGGGGGTTTTGTAGGGCCCCCGCCGGAACATTCCCCGCCGGGGACATTTCCGTGATTGTTCATGAATACCACCTCAGGATGAGCCGGCAGGCGGGCAGGCGACACCGGTCTTTCCCAGGTACACCGCCGACCCGATCATGCAGACACCCTGGATGACAATGCCGGCTGTAAGGTTCGGGCTGCCCATGAAGAGGAAGGTCGTCGTGAAGATCGCAATTCCCCAGAGGATGACAATGACGAGTGCGGGGTTCTGGCATGGTCGGTTCATACCAGACTGTTGGGGGTCGGGGAATAAAGGATTTATCAGAATTCCCGGAATCCGCGTAAACTGAAGTCCCGAACATGAAAAATCGGCTCTGTAGAAAACCTCCTTCCTGATGACGCTCCAGGGGCTTCGCCCCGCCGCTGTGGCGCCCCAGTCGCGATAATGCTGTATTACCCAGATCGGGATTTCTCGGTTAATACTATGGAATCATATGCGCCCCCGCCCCCGACGGGGGCAGGGATGGCGCAAGGAGGGCTTCAAATTTTTGAAAAAGGATTTCTACAGAGCCGAAAAATCATGATTGGTACCGGAAACTATAGCGGGAAAAAGGAACAGAGGGTGAATGGTACCTGCCGGGCGGGCGGTTCTGCCCCTTCACATTATAGTTTTGATATCGATGAAAGCCAGGCACGGGGCCCCCCGGCCCTGGTACGGCTCTCGAAGACCGCCGGCCTGATATAATTGATGGACCACCCGTCCCGGAAGGTGTCCTCAATCTCCCTCCTGCTTATCCTCCTCGGTCCATATCCGGCGGGCTCCCTGTCGCTGAAGCAGAGCATGAAGTACGTTCCTCCTGGTGGCAAAACGGCAGAAAGGCTGCCTTCAAAGAGCGGGCGGTCTTCATCGGACAGGGTGTGGAAAAGCCCGGAATCGGTGGCGGAATCAAACCTCCTGTTGAGCCGGGCGAGATTGAGTGCGTCCAGGACCAGAAAATGCACCGGGAGTCCCCGGGCTGCCGCCTTTTCCTGGGCTTTCTGTATCGCCAGGGGGGCGGAATCGATCCCCCACACCTCATGCCCTTCTGCGGCAAAGAACAGGGCATGCTCCCCGGTGCCGCATCCAATGTCCAGGACGGATCCGGTGATCTCTCCCCTCCGGACCAGCTCAACGAACTCCTTCTGGGGCCGGCCGATGTCCCACGGTGGTGTGCCGTGGTATGCCGAGTTAAAGAAATCCATACTTAGCACAGGTGATTTCCATGGGTGATGAAATACCTATCTGATCGGAGTTGTGTGAAGCTGCAGGGAGTGCGTAATAAAAAGTACATTGCTTCTGGAAAACTCTACCATCATAAATCTCCCGATGAGAACCGGGTATCGGTACATATCCCCGGGATTTGCATATTCATTGATATTATAGTATTAAATAACATTTATATGGTCAGCGGTATTTCAGTTCAGCAGGTGAGAGATGATGACTGGACCTGAGGCTGGAATCCCGCTGCGTATCGGAGCAAGAAATCCGTTTGTGTACGCTGAACACAAACTGCGTAAGAAGATAGACTGGAAGGCGCTCAGACCAGCACAAAAACGGGCAAAACTTGAAGAGGCGTTCGGGATGCCGTATGACCAGCTCTTTGATCCGAAAAACGAGTCTCCTCTTTTTGTAAAGACGGGTGATATGAGACCATGTGCTCCGGTTCTGAATCCCACATGGGCCCCAAATCCTGATGGAAGCAATTACACAACGACATCCAGGGTTTACAATGATCCTGTCCAGGGAGATCTCCCTGACTGCTATCTCATAGCGGCACTTTCATCGCTGGCATTTCTTAAAATGATTCCCGATAAACAACTTGATGCATCCGGCTACTACAGTTACACGTTTTATAATCCTCCGGCAGAGGCACCAGTGGCTACTCCGCCGGTAAAGATAACACCAAAACTTCCCCTTGATTCAAGCAGGATCTACCATTACTCAAAGTCATATACAAAAGGAGAGATTTGGATTGCGATGTATGAAAAAGCGTTTGCCAGCTGGGTAGGTTCCAAGAATGACACTCCGGATTATTCAAAAATCTGCCAGGGTGATCCCATGCTTGCGCTCATGAACATTACGGGTGGGAAATATACAACGTACATTAAAACACCTGCAGATCCCGATCCTGCCACCAGTTCGGCAACACGGTACTCAACACAGGATTTTACTGATGGGACTCAGATCTACGCGAAGATAAAAAAAGCGTGTAATGTGGCAGGTCCCTACTATATAGCAAAGTTCCCGATGGTTGCGTATACCTATGATCCAAGAATAGAGGTCCCTCCCGCAGGGATAAAATACGCCGATGCAACGATTGTGGGCAACCATGCATATGCTGTCCTTGGTGTTTTTCCGAATGATTACATTGTCATGAGGAACCCGTGGGGACAGAAAGGGGCGGGCCCGGATCCGGCGACCCTGATCCTACAGGATTGCCTGCAGGTGCGCTTGCATCCGGTTCATGGTATGGTGGGTTTAATCTCGCTGATCCGAACGATGCCGTCTTTGCCCTTAAGGCAAGTATATTCAGGAACTACTTCAAGGGATTCGGGTGGGCCTACAAGTAAGCAGACCATCGTGTGTCCAATGGCATAAGGCAGAGGTATAGTAATTTACGGGGGTAAAAATGTATACAGGCCAGCGTTCTGCCATTCCCGGAAGGCGTGAACCGGCAACCATGAGAGAAAGGCTCATCCCTCTCATCCTGGTATTCCTTTTTTTCGCTTCCCTCCCCGGCTTTGCCTCTGCCCACCCCAATGGCACAGAGACGCCCATCACCACACGCCCGACCTCGACGTACGGTTCAGCTCCGGCAATATCCGGGGACACTATCGTCTGGGAGGATGTTCGGGACGCCGGCGTAAACCAGATTTACCGTTACAACCTGTTATCTGGTGAAGAATCTCCGGCGAACGCATCCCCGAATTTCCAGTATCAGCCGGCCATTTCCGGGAACACTGCGGTGTGGACGGAACCTGACTTTGCCGGGAGCGATGCAAAGATTGTCGCTTATGATATCGCTTCTTTTGGCCGGAACGAGTATCCGGGTTTCTTTGATTCGTTTAATTTTGAATTCAATTTCCCGAAAATCTATGGAAACACCCTTGTCTGGCAGGACTTTAACCTCACCAATGGCAACTGGGATATTTCTGTCGTAAGAAATATTTCTGTCGTAGGAAACAGTGGATCAAGTGTCTTTTATGAGCCGGAACTCATCGTGTATGGTGATGGGGACCAGAAACATCCGGAAATATTCCAGGATTCTCTTGTCTACGAAAACTGGACCGGGATGGCGGAAAATTCTCCTTCGGATATATGGCTCTATAACCTGAGTAACGACACCGCGGTTCCTGTCTCTGAACAGTTTTACCAGGAAACATTACCCCATATCTACGGCGAAAGAATAGCCTGGGAGGCGTCCAATCTTACTGGTGACGGGACCCATATTCACGTATCCGATCAGGGTGCACTCCGGCGCCTGACTCCAATGACTGACCCGCCCATGTCTCAGTTTCATCCCTCGATGTATGGTAACAGCGTTGTTGTTGAAGATACACGGCGTTCTGCATATGCTGATATTTACCTGTATGATCTCCTGGCCGGAACTGAGACCTGGGTCGCCCCCAACAACCTGTCCGCATCTCAGGTGAACCCTGACATATATGACTCCCGGATCGTATGGGGAGATACCCGGGCCGGTCAAAGCGACCAGGATGTCTACCTGTTCACTCTTGGTCCTGCTGTTGTATGCCCTACCGCGGATTTCTCCTCAACTCCTTCTGCAGGACCGGCGGGACTATCGGTATCCTTTACCGATACCTCCCTTGGATCGCCGATCCTTCACCGCACGTGGAATTTCAGTGACGGGTCTCCGTGGAGCCTTAATCCTGCCGGCCCGGTAACCCACTCGTTTGCGAGTGCCGGGGTGTACCCGGTAAAGCTCACGGTGGGGAACATGCTCTGCAGGAACAGTTCCACGGATACCTGCAGGCACAGTATCTATGTCGATGCTCCCCCGGATGCCGGTTTTTCCGCTGCACCGCTGTATGGATTTGCTCCCCTCACGGTCCTCTTCACCGATACATCGTGCGGGGAAGTGGGAACCTGGTCCTGGGACTTTGGTGACGGCTCCAACTCCACCGAACAGAACCCGGGTCATGTCTATACCCAGCCAGGAGCCACGTACACGGTATCGCTCACGGTAAACAGCACCCTGGGCAACGGGTTGTCAACGACCAGTACGCAGACTGAGTATATCCGGACGCTGATCGGCGGGACAGAGAAATCAGTAACTCCTGTCGAAGGAATAACCACCAATCAGCTCCAGCACACTTCATCTCTCATGCTCAACGGTTCGTTCCTGACTTCCTATGCCATAAATCCCGACCGGTCCCTGGTCACGGCTGTTCCTCCCGCTCTCTATGGCTGGCAGAATATTTCCTTTACCGCATCTGACGGAGCAGGGTTCACGGAACTTCCGGACCAGACGGTGGTTGGCAATTTTTCTTCCGTATATTTCCATACCGGGAATCTCACGGCTGCCAATGGCACCCACCGGATTGGCATGAATTATCAGCTCCAGGATTCAGAATACCCCGCCCGGTCCGTCACCACCAGTGAGATATGGGAAGGGGCATTACCGGAGGACGAGGCAGAATTCGGGCATTTCGCATCCCAGATCCCGCCGACGGGATTTACGAGCGTCAGTTCCATCCCGTTCACGGCCCATGTCACGAAAGATCCGCACTTTGGCACCGGTAACGCGACCATTACCCTGGGTATCAGTTCTTCATGGTACGATTCACTCACGGTAACTGACACCACGCCCGTTATTATCATCGGGACCGGTGAAGACTCTTCGGGAAACACCCTTGGAACAGGTCTGAAACCAGCCCGTTACCGGGAAGGGGATACCGATTATTTTGTTGCAGACACACCCGTGTATCTTAGCAGGTTTGGTCTCGCACAGGTTTCCGGTTCCGGAAACCCCTTCCAGCTGATTACCCTCACGCTTGCAGAAATCATCGGTTCACCCCAGTCAGACTCTTCCATTGACACGTCTGTGACGGTCGTAAGGCCTAACACAACAGCACCTTCACCGACTCCTGCAACCCCACCAGGCGATCCGGGAAAATCGGCAAATATGTATTCGAACAACAAAGGGGTCATAACCCAGATGACCATGCTGAGGTCAACGGACGGGCTTGCAACAGTGACGATTACCGGGGGAGTGACCGCAAAGGACGAGCGGGGAAATCCGCTTTCAGCCATCACGATCACCGCAGTTCCGCTGGATTCTCTACCGGCAATCCCGGAAGGTTCCGACGTAACCGGTGCCGGCCTGGCGTACGATCTTCAGCCTGATAACAGCACATTTTCGCCATCCATTTCATTCAATATCACCGTCCCTCAGGACGCCGGGAAGAGGAGTTTATGGTGAAAACGTATGATGAAACGAATGGCGAATGGCAGGATGTGCCGGCCAGCTACGACCAGGATACCGGTACTGTTACGGCACAGGTATCGCATTTCTGTCTCTTTGCCCTCTTTTCCCGGGCCGTTACGCCGGCACCCTATGCTGCCCCGACCGGTATGCCCACACCCGCACCCGGACATAGTGCTCCGCCATCCCCGACCGCGGTGTCCGTTTTCTCCGGTATCATCCTGTGGGTCGTGGAAACCGTGATGGGAAATATGGTCATCATGGCAGGGCTCGCGATCCTTGTTGTGGCAGTTATCTTCTTCGGGTGGAAACGACGGCGCGATCGGATCATGTACCTGTTTTGATATATATCATAGTGAATCATCCGCACGAAGAGAGCGGCGCTCAGTCCGGTCAATCCCCTCTTCAGTTCTTTTGACACGACCCTTTTAGCCCATCCTTCAGAGCACGTGTGTAAAAGAGCAGGACCAGGTTCTTCTGGCTGGTTTTCCGTCAGGAAAAAAGTCCCTGCGTTGTGGAGATGCCCCGGAACAGGAATGCATGCATGGCGCCGGTGCATCGCATGAATTTATCATTCCATGAGCAGAGTGATCGAGTGGGAAGATCCATCAACAAGACAGATATCACCCTAATAGGATCTTCCCGCACTTTTCATTTATTCGGTCACATAATAAGGATATCAGCATGTCCTTTGAGGGGATGATCCGGGCTCGAGCCGGATTTCACCTGGACGCGACCCCGTGGACTATTGAGCATTTTACCGGAGAATGCTGTGAGAGATTTGAGATTGTCTGAATCATGGGAGAGAGATTCATGGCATTTTGTTAAAAAAAGGGCTTTGTTGAAATCCTCACACTATTCTTCTCAACGCTCTTTTTGGGCTACGGCACGGAATGCCTCCGCCCCCGCCGCTGTGGTATCCCTCTGAGTGATAATTCCAGAGAAGGTACTACAACACAATCACAAAGCGCAGGGGCGGTTCGGGGACAGGCACGGTCTCCTCCGATACCAGGCAATTTGCAATTTGTGAAAATCTTAGGGGTTTCAACAGAGCGGAAAAAAAGAAAAATACATTTCGTAAGATTTATTTTTTTGAATATAACAATTGTGACCTGGGAGATCTGTCCTTTCAACAACTTTCTTCGGGTCTTCCAATACCTTTTTCCTCACGCTTCTCTGCTGATCCTGCCGGACCGGGGAGTAAGCAAACATTTCCCTTCGGTCTATCGGTGAGTGATGGCCTATACCGACTTTTCCCAGCCCTGGCCCATGTCGACAAGCGGCCGGACTTCCGTGACAGAGAAGCTCACCACCGCATGGATCATCTCCGCCGCCTCCTCCCCGGCGACCTTCGCCATCCGTGCCCTGAATGTATCGAACACGGGACCGATGGTCGCGATGTTCTCTGCCTTCAGGTAGACCCGGATCCCCTTCCAGTCCAGGAAGTCGGCCGAGGGTTCCATGATCAGGAACATGGCGTGCGGGTTCTGCCGGAGGTTGGCGAGCGTGCGGTTCTTCCCAAGCCCCATAACCACGGTATTCTCGTCGGTCATGTGGGGTGAGCCGAAGACGCCGGCATCGACATTTCCCGCGTTGTCGGCGGTGCTGAGCGTCCCGGTCCTTGGTGATTTGTTGAAGTACTCCATGAGTTTTGAGGGCATGTGATACCACCCCGTTGTGTGTTCATTCTCGACAGGGCGGCATTTAAAGGTTATGGAAATCCCGACCGGCGGCCACCAGAGGGACCAGGCTCTTGAACCAATAGATCCGGGAGGCTGTGCCTGATCATTTCCTGATTACCGGATAGTTTCAAAATCTGAAAGGAATATGAGACTAACAAAAGATGTGTTGTTGGGCCGGAGGATTCATTGCCGGATTCTCATCCGGAGAGGGTGCCCGGGCCTGCAGCCATGCCACCATGAACACTGCCGGGATGTGAAGGCAGGATTCGTGCGTCCGACGGAAGAGTTTCTGAAATTCAGCTGGTTTTTTACCCGACCAAAGTATTAATTTGCCTGAAAGTCTTGTAAAAGACCACTCAGGTTGTTATCTGGTGTACCTGATGTTTCCCATGCATAAATAATCCGGGGTGTCTTTCCCATTGAATGATTAACCGGATGATTAAACAGGAATTACCCGGGGCAATAAGAATTGTGGAACAGGTTTGCATTCAAAAGAAAAATAGACTACAAGGAGCAGTGTATACGGCAGATCGATGCCGACCCTATCCGGGATGAAATCTACAGCAGGGACCATCTGTCACAGCATGCAAAGGAGACCGCCTGCTCGTACCGCATAGATACCTGGAAAGGGCAGGATCGTCTCCTCCCGCGACTTGCCGAAAACGAGAAGGTCCTGCTGAAAACTCACGAGGTGCTGAACGCCGCCGTCGAGGCAAACCTCCGGATTGCCCCGGCAGGGGAGTGGCTGCTGGATAATTTCTACCTTGTTGAGGAACAGATCAGGACTGCCCGTCGTCACCTTCCGCAGGCATACAGTAAAGAACTCCCTCACCTTGCAAACGGGCCCCTTGAAGGATTTCCCCGGGTGTATCATATTGCCCGGGAATTCGTGGCCCATAATGACGGGAGGATTGACACAAAGGTCCTCTTTGAATTCATCGATGCATACCAGAGTGTTTCGCCTCTGCTGCTCGGGGAGCTCTGGGCCATCCCCATAATGTTCCGGCTCTCTTTGATAGAGAACCTGCGGAGGATTGCCGATATCATCTCGGTAAACCGGCGAGACCGCGACTCCGCGGCTCCTGGGTGGAGCGGATGACCGAGAGCTGCCCGGGAAGACCCCAAGAGCCTGATCCTGGTGATCGCAGATATGGCCCGGTCCGATCCACCCATGACCAGTGCCTTTGTCGCGGAAATGGCCAGGCAGTTGCAGGGCCGGTCCGGGGCATGCCTGCTCCCCCTCAACTGGATAGAACAGAGACTTTCAGAGAGAAACCTGACCGTTGAGCAGATGATCAATACCGAGACTCAGGGCCAGGCCGCGGATCAGGTGTCGTTCGGGAACAGCATCAACAGCCTTCGTCTCCTCGATACGATGGACTGGCGTGAGTTCGTAGAGCGCCTGAGTCTTGTCGAGCACACCCTCCGGAGTGATCCTGCGGATGAATATGCAGCAATGGACTTTGAAACCCGCGACCGGTACCGGCACAGTATTGAGGAGATTGCAAAAAAAGGGAGTTTCCTGGAAGATGAGGTTGCAAAAAAAGCGGTGGAACTTGCCCATGAGAGCCGGATCAGGGAAGACGGCAAAGTCCGGGAATCTCATGTAGGATATTACCTGATAGACAGAGGGAGAGATGCACTTGAAGATGCACTCTCTTTTCATCCTTCCCCGTTCGATCAGATCAAAAGATCAGGGTTTGCGCATCTCCTCTTTCTGTATTTCTGCGGTGTCCTGTTCATCACGTTCATCGCGGCGTATTTTGGGTTCCTGCGTCTTATCACGTATGACTGGTTTGTAGGCCTGCCACTTTTCTGTCTTCTCCTGTTTCCGGTCAGTCAGGCTGCACTGGCGGTTATCAACTGGGTCGTCACACTTCTGATCCCTCCCGATGTGCTCCCGAAGATGGACTATGCAAAAGGGATACCCGGGGAGGCAAAGACCATCGTCGTAATCCCGACGGTCCTCTCCGGACCGGGAGATGTCCAAAAACTCCTGGACTCACTTGAGATCCGGTACCTGGCAAACCGTGACGACAACCTGTGTTTTGCCCTGCTGACCGATCTCCGGAACGCAGATGCCCGGGAGCTGCCGATAGATGCAGAGATTGTCGATCGGCTTGCAGCCGGCATTACAGATCTGAATACAAAATACCGGCAGGGGGA
The DNA here is from genome assembly GCA_963721245.1 of uncultured Methanoregulaceae archaeon. Lineage (GTDB taxonomy): Archaea > Halobacteriota > Methanomicrobia > Methanomicrobiales > Methanospirillaceae > Methanoregula. Next base: position 22,977 of record CAVRIL010000009.1, read on the forward strand.
AGGCGGATACCTTCTTCCTCATGCACCGCTCCCGGACCTGGAATGAGGGGGAGGGGGTCTGGATGGGATACGAGAGGAAACGGGGGATCCTCGGGGCATTCAATGACCTCTTATCTGAAAAAGGGACCAACGACTTCTCCCGTATCGTTGGCGATCGGGAGTGCCTGGCAGGGATTACCTATGTCATCACCCTGGATACCGATACACAACTCCCGCGGGATAGTGCCAAACGGCTTATCGGCGTGATCGCTCACCCGCTCAACCGGCGGGTACCAGATCCTGCAACCCGGGTGATCCGGGAAGGCTACGGGGTCCTCCAGCCTCGTGTCGCACTCTGCAATGCCCGGAATCCGGCATTTCGTACTTTGCATCCCTCTTTGGCGGTGAGCCGGGTATTGATCCCTATACCCGTTCAGTGTCCGATGTGTACCAGGATGCATTTCATGAAGGATCCTTCATGGGAAAAGGGATCTATGATCTCAACGCCTTCTCGCAATCCGTTGAGGGGCGGTTCCCGGAAAACCTCATTTTAAGTCATGATCTGCTGGAGGGATGTTATGCCAGGACGGGTCTTGTCAGTGATGTAGAGGTCATCGAGGAGTACCCGGCGTGTTACCTGGCTGACAGCAGGCGAAGGCACCGCTGGATCCGGGGAGACTGGCAGATTGAACCATGGCTGCCGGCGTTCGTCCCGGACAACTCACCAAAAAAGCAGAAAAATCCACTCTCGGCCCTTTCACGATGGAAGATCTTTGACAATATGAGGAGAAGCCTCGTTGCACCGGCAACGTTTTTCCTCCTCCTCATCGCCTGGACCGTTCTGCCGGATCCACGGTTCTGGACCATGTATATCACCTCCCTGTACCTGGTTCCGGCGCTGGTCGTGTGTGGCTGGAAGGTTCTGAGAAAGCCTGCAGAACAGACCTGGATGCTGCACCTCTATGATGTGCCCCGGGTTATCCAGGACCAGCTGGCAGTACCTCTGCTTACCCTGGCTTTCCTCCCGTACGAGGCCTATATTTCCCTTGACGCAGTGCTTCGTTCCTGCTGGCGGATGGTCGTCTCTCATCGTTATCTCCTGGAATGGACGACCCACCAGGAGGCCGGACTGGCGGGAAACCAGGACCTCGCAGGATTCTACTGGGTTATGTTCCCGGCACCGGTAATCGGTGCAGCATTGCTCTTTGGTATGGCTCCCCTTCACCCGTTTGCGAACCGTTCCATTGGTTTGTTTGGTCTTGCATGGATCCTTGCCCCGGCCATCGCATGGTGGATCAGCCGGCCCAGAGGAACTGAAACCATCCCACTTACATCCGGGCAGGAGCGTTTTTTACGGCGGGTCGCACGAAGGACCTGGCGGTTCTTTGAGACCTTTGTCACCGCTGAAGATCATTATCTTCCCCCCGACAACTACCAGGAACAGCCGGTTGTCACTCTTGCCCACCGCACATCCCCCACCGATATCGGGCTCTCCCTTCTCGCAAATCTTACAGCGTATGACTTTGGGTATATCCCGGCGGGTGAACTGGTTGACCGGACCCGGAAGACCGTGACGAGCATGGGGAAGCTGAAGAGATTCCGGGGTCATTTTTACAACTGGTACGATACCATCACCCTGGAGCCGCAGCTCCCGAGATATATCTCCACGGTCGACAGTGGCAACCTTGTCGGGGACCTGCTCGTAGTGCGGCAGGGACTGTATGACCTCCCGGGTTGCCAGCTCCTTTCGAAGGGATTTCCCGGTGGGTTATCGGATACCCTCTCGCTTCTCTCTGGTGCCATCGATACTGCCACAGAAAAGAAAAAGGGTGAGGTACCGGAATCTGTCCGGTCAAAGATTGCAGACCTCCAGGAGCGTGCAGCCCGGATGCCCGGTACAGACCACCGAAACCTCCGTTCAGCTCTCTGCTCTTGACCGGACCGCGTCAGAAGTACTGGCTGTTCTCAAGAGTCACCCGGATGAGGAAGTAAGGTGGTGGGCAGCTGCAGTACAACGACAGATTGAGGCTCATGAACAGGATTTCAGAACCTTTACTGCATGGCAATCCACGGGAAGTCCTCCTGATACGCTCCAGGATGAGGTCCCGGAGGAACTGGCACCGTATCTCTCCCAGGTAAGTGAAAAGCTTGAGACGCTGAACAACCAGATCCCCTCTCTCAAAGATGTCGCCGGCATACGGCAGGATCTTCATGCCCGGCTCGGGCCTCTGCTGGAATGGCTTGACACCCGCCAGGATCCGGACAGCATCCCTGGCCCGGGTCGTTCCTGGCTGATCCGCACCCTTGATGAGATGAAGACCTCGAGCGGGCTGGCTGAAGAACTCATCTCGTCACTCTCGATGCTTGCCGACCAGTGCGGTGTGTATACAGAAATCGAGTATGAATTCCTGTATGACAGGACCAGCAATCTTCTCTCCATCGGGTATAATGCGACCGATCTCAGGCGGGATGCAAGTTTCTATGACCTGCTTGCCTCGGAGGCACGGCTCACCAGTTTCATCGGCATCGCCCAGGGTAAGCTTCCGCAGGAGCACTGGTTCGCCTTAGGGCGTCTGCTCACGACGACGGGAAGGGGAAAGCCTACCCTTATCTCGTGGAGTGGATCCATGTTCGAATACCTGATGCCACTCCTCGTGATGCCGACCTATGAGAATACCCTCCTCGATCGCACCTACCATGCAGTGGTAGCCCGGCAGATCGAGTATGGCCGCAAACGGGGTGTTCCCTGGGGAATGTCGGAATCCGGGTATTACATCACCGATGCGGCCCTGAACTACCAGTACCGGGCGTTTGGAATTCCCGGCCTCGGGTTCAAGCGCGGACTTGCCGAGGACCTGGTCATTGCCCCGTATGCTGCGGCGATGGGCCTCATGGTCGATCCGGACTCGGCCTGTATCAATCTCGAGCAGATGGAATCCCTTGGGTATTCAGGAGAGTACGGGTTTTATGAGGCCGTGGATTTCACTCCGTCCCGGGTGCCCCAGGGCCAGAACCACAGGGTGGTACAGTCATTCATGGCACATCACCAGGGGATGGCCCTGCTCTCTATAGCTTATGTGCTGTTAGACCGTCCGATGCAGAGGAGATTTGAGTCTGATCCGGCACTTTCTGCAACCCTGATGCTGCTCCAGGAGAAGATGCCCCGGAACACCCCGTTCTATCCCCATACCGGTGAGATACAGGGGGTTCACAGGGGGAGCGGGGAACAGGGATCCCTGATGCGGATCTTCAGGACCCCGCATACGCCGCGACCTGAGGTGCATCTCCTTTCAAACGGCAGGTACCATGTCATGGTAAACAACAGCGGCTCCGGGTATAGCAGGTGGAACGATGTTGCCGTAACCAGGTGGCGGGAGGATCCCACTGCAGACAACCGTGGTACCTTCTGTTATATCAGGGACCTGGCGAGTGGGGAATTCTGGTCGAACGGGTATCAGCCCACTCAAAGGAGCCCGGACACGTATCAGGCAATCTTTCAGCAGGCCCGTGCTGAATTCCGGCGCAGGGACCGGGAGTTTGATACCCGTACCGAGATCATCGTCTCTCCGGAAGACGATGTCGAACTGCGGAGGATACGGGTGACAAACCGGTCGTGGACACGCCGGACAATAGAGTTTACCAGTTATGCTGAAGTGGTGCTGGCACTCCAGGCTTCAGATGAAACCCATCCGGCCTTTCACAATTTGTTCGTCCAGACCGAACTGGTACGGGAGAAAGATGCAATCCTTGCGACGAGAAGGCCACGATCAGCCGGTGAACATCCTCCCTGGATGATTCACCTGATGACCGTCCAGGGCACCCGGGTAAGGGATATTTCATTCGAGACAGACCGGTCAAAATTTATCGGACGGGGGAACTCGCTCTCACGGCCGGTTGCCATGACCGATTCTTCAACGCTTTCAGATACTTCGGGTCCCGTTCTCGATCCGATCGTTGCTATCAGGTGTACCATTACGCTGGGTCCGCAGGAGACCGCGGGTGTGAATATCTTTACCGGGGTCAGCGAGAGTCGTGACGGGGCAGTTGCGCTGATCGGGAAGTACCATGAAAACCATATCGCGGACCGGGTCTCGGAGATGGCCTGGACTCATGCCGAGGTTATGCTCAGACAACTGAACCTGACGGAGCAGGACGCACAATTGTTTGGCGCTCTCGCCTCCTCGGTTATCTATGCAAATCCCTCCCGGCGGGCAGCCCGGAATATACTCATGAAGAACAGCCGGGGGCAGTCGGGTCTCTGGGGGTACGGAATCTCAGGTGACCTCCCGATAGTACTGGTGAGAATAGAGAGAATGAACCGGATCGGTCTTATCAGGGAGATGGTGCAGGCCCATGCATACTGGCGGATGAAGGGACTGAAGGTCGATCTGGTGATCTGGAATGAGGACCTGTCCGGATACCGGCAGGAACTGCAGGACGAGATCACCCGTCAGATGCCCCAGGATGCTGATTCGCTGTTATTAAACCGGAAAGGAGGGATCGTTATCCGGCGCCTGGAACAGATATCAGAGGAGGACCGTGTCCTTATCCAGACGGTGGCGAGGGCGATTATTTCAGACGGTGGGGGAACGCTGGCCGAGCAGATGGAACGGGCAGGCTGGAATGAGAGTCCGGTTCCCCGTCTTCTGCCCGCCAGGACACCGTATCCCGAACCAACGGCCGGTCCCGATACGACGGGCGAAGGACTTCTCTGGTTCAATGGCACCGGTGGATTTTCACAGGATGGCAAAGAGTATGTCATCCTCACGGGAAAAGGGAAGGTAACTCCCGCACCCTGGGTAAACGTGCTGGCAAACGAGAACTTCGGCACGGTCATATCAGAGAATGGCAGCAGTTATACCTGGAGTGAAAACGCTCATGAGTTCAGGCTGACGCCGTGGATGAACGATCCGGTCCTGGATCCCTCCGGGGAGGCTCTGTACATCAGGGATGAAGAGACCGGCACATTCTGGTCTCCTGCTGCCTGGCCTGTCCGGGGAGCACACCAGTACGTGACCCGGCATGGGTTCGGGTATTCGGTATTTGAGTATTGCGAGCAGGGGATAAGCACCGAACTGACAGAATCGATCGCCATCGACAGTCCTGTGAAATTTATATCTCTCCGGATCAGGAACAGATCGGGTCGCAGCAGAATCCTGTCTGTCACCGGATATGTGGAATGGGTGCTCGCCGAGATGAGATCGCGATCACTGTTGCACGTGATCACGGAGATTGACCAGATATCCGGAGCGATATTTGCCAGAAATCCCTATAACAGTGAATTTCCCGGAAGGGTAGCGTTTCTTGATAGCAATATCGTGAACCGGACGGTAACCGGTGACCGGTATGAGTTTATCGGACGGAACGGATCACTGGACAAACCTGCAGCGATGGAGCAGACCAGGCTCTCGAATAAAGTCGGGGCTGGTCTTGATCCCTGTGCCGCGATGCAGGTCCTCTGTGAACTTACGGACGGAGAAGAACGTGAGATTATTTTTACCGTTGGTGTCGGACGGGACAGTGATAATGCCAGGACCCTTGTTTTGCAGCACCGCGGGATAGGAGCCGCCCGGGATGCACTCACGGCAGTAAAAGAATACTGGGGCCGGACGCTCGGCGCAGTCAGAATTACCACTCCTGACCAGTCGGTAGACCTGCTCGTCAACGGGTGGCTCCTCTACCAGACAATTGCCTCCCGGTTGTTTGCACGTTCCGGTTTTTACCAGTCGGGAGGGGCGTTTGGATTCCGGGATCAGCTGCAGGACGTGATGGCACTCATCCACTCCCGGCCTGAACTGACGAGAAAACACATTCTTCTCTGTGCGGGACACCAGTTTGATGAAGGTGATGTCCAGCACTGGTGGCACCCGCCAGTGAACAGGGGAGTAAGGACCCACTGCTCTGACGACTACCTGTGGCTCCCGTTCGCTGTCTGCAGGTATGTGCTCAGCACCCGGGATACCGGCGTCCTGGATGAGGAGGTTCCGTTTCTTGAAGGGCGAAAGGTGCTCCCTGAGGAGGACTCATACTATGATCTGCCGAACCAGTCGGCAACGTCCGGGACCCTGTATGAGCACTGTATACGGGCTATCAGGTGGGGGTTGAAGTTCGGGAAGCATGGTCTTCCCCTGATGGGGAGCGGTGACTGGAATGACGGGATGAATCTTGTCGGTGCCGGGGGGAAGGGAGAGAGTGTATGGCTGGGATTTTTCCTCTTCGACCTTCTTATGAGGTTTCGTGAGATTGCTGAGATCCACCGTGATCCCTCTTTTGCAGAGTTATGCCGGGTGAACGCTGAGTGGATACGGGAAAACCTGGAGAGAGACGGGTGGGACGGGGGATGGTACCGTCGTGCATATTTTGACTCAGGTCAGCCCCTCGGATCGTCACTCAACCCTGAGTGTATGATAGACTCTGTCACCCAGAGCTGGGCCGTCCTCTCGGGAGCTGCTGCCCAGGAGCGGGCAATAACTGCCCTTGAGGCTGTGCATGAGCACCTCATTGTACCCGATGACATGCTGATAACCCTCCTCACCCCGCCATTTGACACCTCCCCTCTTGATCCCGGGTATATCAAAGGATATGTCCCCGGGTCCGGGAAAACGGGGGACAGTTTTCCCACGCGGCCATCTGGGTTGTGATGGCGTTTGCAGCGCAGAAGAATCTTCAGCGGGCATGGAACCTGTTGCCCTTCCTCAACCCGATCCACCATAGCAGGACACCTGATGATGTCAGGAAGTACCGGGTGGAGCCGTATGTTATCGCTTCTGACATCTATGCCGCCCCTCCCCATACAGGCCGGGGTGGCTGGACCTGGTATACCGGGTCAGCAGGATGGATGTATACCCTGATCCTCGAATCGCTCCTCGGGTTGCAGTTGTCAGGGGATCTCATCAGGATCGATCCCTGTATCCCGGTGACATGGAAATCATATCAGATTGATTACCGGTACCGGTCCACGACATATCATGTCCTCGTTCAGAATTCCCGGCCTCTGGGGTTCTGCGGGACGGGATCCCGTGTCAGATCCGTCAGCGTTGACGGGATTGATCAGGCGGATAAGAGTATTCACCTGGCAGATGATCGGGGAGAGCACCACGTGGAGGTGGACCTCGGGGAATGAGAGAAGCATACGGGGATTTTTACTGATCAAAACCGGAGTCTTCCGGAATTTTGACCGGATATGTACTCACCGGGAAACCATTGAATTCTCCTGTTTTACCGGTGAAATGAGTTCACAAACCGATCCCCTTAATACCTCACTATCTGCCTCATCGGTACATCTTCTTCCTGTACTCTTCTTCAGCTGATTGTTTCCAAATATGTTTTTTTGGGATAGATTTATGCATTGCCTGCTTGATACCCTGGTCGAATGGAATAATTTCCCTGTTTGAGGAATTATTCCGGATCACCTCATTCAGGTGAACAGAAGCAAGGGATAAAAAAATGGGGAACATTCGAATGGATTCCAGAAAGCGGTATGAATATGCATCCCTTATCTGCGAATACTTTCTCAGGAAAAATATCCGGCGTTCTGAAGTAACAGCGCGGGAAATCGCAAAATATCATCACCTTACCAAAGAATCCTGTCGATCGATCAGTGCCTTTTTGAATTACGTTTAGAGCAATCGCATCAGAAAAGCGGGTTTTGGATTCTCTATTTCGGGAACTCTGGCTTTATCCAAAGTCAGGTATCCCCACCGGTTTACTATCGGATTAATTGATGAAGCCCGGGTCTTGCTTTAAAAAGTACACCTTTATTCTATCGGAGGTCTGACCGTTCTTGCTGTTTCTCTTTCCTTTGCATTGATCCGGGGTTTCCTGATGCAAAAAACAGACAGCCTCCTGGGGTCTGTCCTCTTCCATCCCGGAGCTGATTGTCTCATTATTTTCAGTGTTTATGCCATAGGTGAATCATCATTGCCGCCAAATCCCCGTAAACTTCCATGATTTCCAATGCACCTTAGGCATCGTCAGATAGAAAAAAGATCTTTTCGGCTTGTGGAAATCCTCACACTATTCTTCCCAGCGCTCCTGGGGCTTCGGCACGTAATGCCTCCACCCCCGCCGCTGTGGCATCCCTCCAGGCGATAATTCCAGAGAAGGGTACTACAACACAATCGCAAAGCGCAGGGGCAGTTCGGGGGGACAGGCACTCCCCCCCTCCGATACCAGGCAATTCGCAATTTGATAAAATCTTAGGGTTTCAACAGAGCAATCTTTTCCGTTATTTGTCAGGCCACTATTGCAGAATCACCGCTCGTGGAACCGCTTTGCTTTCACCCAGGCAAGTTGTGCCTTAAAGTCATCCGGGTGCATGGTCCCAGTCTGAGGCGCTCTCCAGCCGGTTGCATCCGGTAACGGGGACCGTGGATTTTTCCTGTCCTGTATTACCTTCATGGGGCATCGCATCATTTGTCACAGATACGGTCGAGATCGCAAAACCGAACGGACGTATAGGTAATCCCGCGGGAATCCTCAAAAATGTCCTGGGTCCGGGAACTAGGGAAATCTGCATCTGCGTTTACCATCAGGCATGAGGCACTGGCGGTTCTGTTGCTCCTTGCTTCCTGATTCAGAGTTATAATGTTCAACCCCTCTTTTCTATCAGGGCAGGTATTGAGTGGGAAGTGTTCAAAAATCTTTCCCGGTGTTGCAGAATTTGTTTCAAAATCTGGCTGATATACCCATGTATAAATAATACCATGCCGGTGCTGACTGTGGGAATATGAATAATTCAGCCGGCGTGAGGTTTTTAAGGAATCACATCTCGAATCGTGTGTTCAGTTCCGTCAAACGCCCGACGTATGCGTATATTACCATCACCTCGTTATGCAATTCCCGGTGCGGGTATTGTGATATGTGGAAAAATAAACGCGTACGCGAGCTGGAAACCGACGAGTGGAAAAGGATTATCGATGAACTCGTAAATCTTGGCATCGTTACCCTGACCTTCAGTGGAGGGGAGCCTTTTATCCGTAAAGATCTCTTCGAACTTGCATCGTATGCAAAATCCCGGGGATTAATCACCATGGTGGTAACAAACCTGAGTGAGTTCAGGGAACATCATATCGCAAAAATTGCGAAGAGTTTCGATTTTTTCGGAATTTCCCTGGACAGCACACGACCCGAGGTCTATAAGGAAATCCGGGGCGTGGACTGGCTGGAACGAATTAAAGAAAACGTTACCACACTAATGGCCGGCCTGAATGAGCTGAAGGCAGAGGTACAGGTATGCGGGATGGTTACCATAAGTAACAGGAACGCCCGCGAAATGCACGACATACTTCACATGGTTTTCGATCACCTCGGGATGGATACCATATCGTTTAATGTATTGGATCCTGGCGGGGGCGAAACTGCGACAGAATTTACACCGACTCCTGAACAAATAACGCAGGTAACCCGGGTCATTTTTGATCATAAATCAGTGTATCCCATCAGCAATTCTGCACGGTTCTTCAGCCAGCTGGGAAATTTTGACTACCGGTGTAATCCGTGGAAATGTGTTCAGATCAATGAACAAGGCTTTTTGACAGCACCCTGTCTGTTCTCTTCGTCGAAACCTGCCATCTTCCCGGAAGGGAGGACCATAGATCTCCGCAAAAACAACTTATCGGATGTCTGGAAAGAGGTTCAGCAAATCTATGCTCAATATGCCAGTTGTAAATTATGTAACCTTGGGTGTGTTGTGGAATCTGCATGGTCAACGTACGATTTGAAATTTATCATACAGGATAGTTTTTGTGACATGATTCTGCCAACAATCAAAAGAATCAGGGAACGAAATAACCGACAGGTGAACCACATCGTAACCACCTGACCTCACGGTTCACTTTTCAAAATCTGAAAGGAATATGAGACTATAAATATCACGCCAGAGCATTTCCCTGTATCCTTATCATCCTTTCAGGAGCGGGTGAGGGAAAGGTGTGAACACAACAATGCGATCGAGTGGTGAAGGCTGTTTCCAGGCCGGGACAGGTAACCGGAGTATACCGGACGGGTACGGTACTCCCGACGATCAAAAAGTAACCCGGAACCGGAGGGCCGGAAGAATTTTGCTTCGTGGTGAGAAATGGACAGCGGACGGGGGTCATGAACTGCCCCGGCGGGGTGCACGATGGATCCACTGAATGAATCCCTCATGCCTGGCCGGGGAGCATCCGTCACCTGCAGCACCCGTATCGCGGGCAGATCCCATGCAGGCGTGTCGGGACAGGGAAAAACAGGCATGACGGAAAGGATCATGGTATGTACACGGGGTGCCTTCCTGCCATGAAGCGAATCGCATGTATTTTCGCACTGGTTATCCTCGGGATGATCATGTGCGGGGGGTGCCTCAGCCAGAATTCAAATCCCCCACCCGTTCCCCCTGCACAACAGACAACGCCTCAAACGGTTGTGCCGGCAGAAACGACCGTCCCACCAGTAACCGTGGAAACGACACCCGTACCGGCGTATAAAACTGCAGATGTGGTGTTCGAATCCGACACAAAGCCGGCACCGGGGTTTACCATGGAATATCCTTTCACATGGTCGTTTGGACAGGAGCGTTTGTCATGGCCTTCCCGGGCATCTCCAATAAAAGAGGTTTCAGGACAGGATTCTATCAGGTACTGGAGAGCGGCGTATACCTTTTCCAGCCCGGATAAACGGTCGTATACCCACGTGTATTTCGATGACGTGACAGGAACAGGCGACTACTTTTATTCATTAAACGCCTGGGCAGATGGTGTGATAAGGGACAGGACCCGCCCCTACTGTCTTGACGGTGCCGGAAATCCGCTGGACGTGAATTACTGTTCGGATGCCCGGGTGTTTTTTAACCCGGAGGTCATCAGCAATGATCCAGTCACAATAAACGGGAGTTTCGAGGCACGCAGACTTGTGTTCACCTCGCCCGGTGATGAAAACTACGGCACGTATACCGTTTACCTGATGCATACCGGAACCATGCAGGGGTTTAACTTCACCGTCCCGGACCATCCCGAGGTTGCCGTTGAGGTGTATGGAACTGCCTGGGACTTCGGAAGGGGGGGACAGGCGTACGCGATTGATTTCCACGCCCCATCGGGTCAGGTTAATGCTACCACGGATTCCTTCAGTCACATGATAACCTCCTTCACCATCACCTGATACTTTTTTGTGGGGAAGACTTTTTTATCAAAAATACCGGGAATGCCAGACCGGGGATCAAAAATCCGTAAATGTCCCTGTCGCGGATAGTGAAGGTCACACCTGGCCCCTTCCGGAGAGCCTCAGCGTTCATCGTCGTACTCTGAACACGTGCAGCATATGTCTCATTTTTTGAAATTCAGGAAAATATATATCTGGTTCAATATCTTCTGACACAGCTGGTGATCAAACATGATCGGTGACATGATCGGTGAATTAACCGGAAAAATCGTCGGGCAGCGTATCATACGCCACCACCATACGCCCGATATAATGATTGAGAGAACCCTGGAGTCGAAAGGAAAGATCCTCGGTACTGACGTAACCTTCATTGCAACCATCAAAATGCGGGAAAGAGTCCAGGGGGGCATGTATGCTGAAGGCGATGGCGTTATGATGACCATGAAGGGAGAAAAGGTCATCTTACATGGATCCGGTATCAGCGTCGCAATGAAAGGTATGGGCTGGAGCATGCGGGGGATCCGCTATGCCCAGACAACGGCCCCGGCACTCAGCAGGCTCAACAATGCAGCCTTTGTCTTCGAAATGGAGATTATGCCGGATGGGACGTACCATGACAAGTGGTGGGAGTGGAAATAAAAACTCCCCTTATCCGGATTAAGCCCTCCACGGGCATATTCTCTTTTTTTTGTAAAATCCATGCTGTGGGGATCTTCGCCATCGGGATTGTTTCGCATTATTGCCTTCGGAATATCTTTTTTTTTATTTCAGGTCCGGATTTTCATCAGGAATGCGTTCGTTCGATTTTGCGTGCCGGGCTCTGAAAAATACCCGCTAAATGCGGTGTGATAGCGTATTAAGGGGGGGGATAATTTTATATTATATAACCACAGAGTGGTAAATTAAAATGAACCGGTTGATCTACACCATTTATCCAGTCGATACAGCACCACGTAAGAGTGCGGAGGATTTTTCCCGCGAATGCATGAAAAATCACGATGCAAAAATCCCGGCCATTCACCGCAGTGACCGGGAGTTCATGATTGATCTGTTCAGGCATGATGTGAAAATCCGCAAAAAAATGCATGAATGTATCGCCGAAACATCAGTGAAAGAAAAGTTATTGAATCTTTTTTTTTAATTCCAGGCCCGGGAGCCCCGGGAAGGGGATGAGATCACCATGGACGCGAACGGATGGTTCAAAAAAGGAAATGGACTGTATGACAGTGGAAGGTACCAGGAAGCTCTTGAGGCCTATGACCAGGCGTTGTCGATGGATCCCGGTCGTGTAAGTGTATGGTATAATAAAGGAAATGCGCTGGACGACCTCGGCAGGCACCAGGAAGCCCTGTACGCTTTCGATAAGGCGCTGTCAATCAATCCTGGTTTTGCAGATGCATGGTGCAATGAAGGGACCACGCTCTACAAACTGGGAAAGTATCTGGAAGCCGTTGATGCCTATCATCAATGTTTATCGATCAATCCGAAGGATACAACGGCATGGAACGGTAAGGGAAGCGCCTTTGACAAGCTGGCCGGTATCCGGAGGCTTTGGATGCCTTTGAGGAGGCGTTGTTAATCAACCCGGATGATGCGACCGCCTGGAACAATAAAGGAAACGCTCTGGGCGTTCTCGGGAGGTATCAGGAATCTCTTGACGCCTATGGCAAGGCCCTGTCCCTGAACCCGGATGATGCAAATGCGTGGAACAATAAAGGGACCACACTGGGAAATCTTGGCAGGTACAAGGAAGCGATGGACTGCTTTGACAGGTCTCTTGGAATAAATCCTCACAATAAAGATATCCTGACCTTCAGGGAGCTGGTCCGGTCGGCCCTTGAAAAGAGTAAGCCAGTCCCGGGTCATTCAGTTCCACCCGGGTATGAGAAATCTCCCTGTCGCAAGGGAGAATACGGGGACCTTTTTTATCGAGCTGCCCAGGGCAAATGGTTCTGGGGAAAAAGGTTAATTGCGCTCTGTTGAAACCCTAATATTTTAACAAATTGCGAATCGCCTGGTATCGGAGGGGACAGTACCTGTCCCCCCGAACCGTCCCTGAGCTTTGATTTGGTGTTTTACTACATTCTCTGGAATTATCGCTTAGAGGAATGCCACAGCGGCGGGGCGGAGGCATTACGAACCGTAGACCTAAAGGAGCGCTGGGAAGAATAGTGCGAGGATTTCAACAAACCGTACTTGATTTTGATGATTCGGTGTATGGTTGGGAAAAAAATTACCGGGCCTCTTCAGGTTTCACAAAGATGATACCCACTATCAGCACTGCAAGGAGTGCAACCGTTGCAAACATCTGAATTGCATCGCCGCCGCTGACATTGTAGATGAGCACATGACGCACCAGGCCCGTCAGCCCGGCAACAAGGAGCGCCCGGACCTCGACATGTTTTGTCCTGAAGTAGACCGTCACGGTCTCGAACAGGACGATGATCGTGATCGTCAGGAGCAGCGCCATGAGGACATTGGTCAGCCCGCTGGCAAGGTCCCGAGAACCGATCATCTGGGCCATGATCTGAACTGCATCGTAGACCGAGAATACTGCAATGATCGTGAGCAGGAGCGCGACGATCGTGTACAGTATCATCGGCACTATCCCAAAAAAGCGGACTATGAGACTGAATAACGAATTGTTTTCCGGCATCAATTCCTTCCCCTGTTGACTCCTTAAGTGTGGAACCGGAGGAGTATAAAGTGTTGGATCAGGAAGGAGGGATTCTTTTATTATTCCGGATTTTTTGTACCAAAAAGTGCACGACCAGACCATTGCTTACGGAATTCATGGAATCGTTGGAAAAAACGGTGATATGGTTTCAACTGAAAAATGTATTGCCATTCTATCTCATGACCCGGAAATTGTCGGGACATGGCTTGAGGAAGGATTTCCGGAATCAATTCCAAAAAAAAAGGGTTCTCCATAACTCCGCGGCTACTTCATCGGTATAGGGTAGAGGATATCCCCGACATTGGGGAGGGGGATTGTGGCAATCGTGGTGTTGAGATCGTCAAGCGAATTTGCCTTGATCTGCTTTGATGACATTGTGTAGAGCACGTTACCGATATAGAGGGACCGCTTTACCTCGGAGGTCGAGCTGCCGTAATAGTAGTCACCGGTGTCACCGGTCCCGTGCTGGACCGTACCCCGGAGGGTAAACCCGGTCTGCGGGGTGAGACCGAACACGTACGCCCCGTACCAGATCTGCTGCTGGTTGTAGTAGTCCCCTTTGGTGACCGGGGCCGCAGAGACCGCCCGGACCGGGATCACGAGTAGGTTCTTTGCCCTGTCAAAGAGGAAGGCGTGATGGTCTGTCAGGGCGGCAGAGTCGGAGCCTGCATCCCCGATCTGCACCTTGTCGAGTTGCTTGGGGTTGGCCACGTCAGTAACATCGAAGAGGGCAAGCTTGACCCCGCTCACGGAAACCCCGCCCCAGTCATTGGTCCCCGTTTCCTTGCCAATGCCGATGATGTGGGTCGCGTCGTACGGGTGCAGGTAATCGGAGTACCCGGGGATCTTCAGCTGCCCGAGGATCTTCGGGCTTTCCGGCCTTGAAAGATCGATCACGAAGAAGGGATCGATCCGCTTGAAGGTGACCATGTAGAGACGGTCGCCGATGAATCGTGTGGAGTAGATCGATTCCTGTTCTGCGATGTGGGTCAGGGACCCGATGGTCGCCATCTTCCCGTCGAGGACAAAAACATTGTTGTAGGTGTACTGCCCGGACGGCGTGTAGACACTGGACGTGGTTGCCACCCGGAGGTTGTTGTTGTATTCATCCATGGAGAACTGGTTGTCAAGTGTACCTGGCACCTCGCCTTTCGCACCATAGGTAATCATGCCGCCGTTTATGGCTATTTTGTGGATAACCGTGGTGGTCTGGTCGGCCTCCTGCCGCCGGATTGCGTCCTGTTCGGCAGAGCGCAGGCCATTGAGGATCGACTGCCGCTGGGCCTCGGTCAGGGAGTTGAAGTCCGGGGGAATCGTTACCGCCTGGACAGCAATTTTGGATGCCGGTGAAACACCTGCGCTGAGGGCACCGCCGCATCAACTGCAGTTGAAACCCCGGCAGATCCCATTCCGCTACTGACCCCCACCGGCTGGGGAGGGACAATCCCCCTGGTATAGATCACCGGGTGGTATCTCTGGTAACTCACGTAGATCGCACCGGTCGACACGTAGAGGGTGTTTCCGCTGCCAAGCAGGTAGGTCTGGGCGTCTTTTTCGTTCCCGCTGGCTGCATCAATCGAGGTGATCGTGGTGAAGGTGTACTGCGATTCGCGGTTGTCGAAGTACCAGACGTCCGGCTGGATGACCGTGGTGGTGCCTTCTCGGAGGGCGGGAACGACGATGTTTCTGCCCGGAGTAGGGGTAGACCTGTTCCCGGGTGACCATGTACACGAGCGGGCCGATCATCCGGGCATCGATGTAATCGCCCTCAATCGTGTAGTCCTTCATGGGCTTGGGATTTTTCCGGTCGCTGATGTCATACACCAGGGCATGGGTCGAGGGGGTGTTGTAGCGGTACGGGGGCATCGGGGCTATCATCCCGATGGCCTGTTCAGCACCTGAGGGTTGTACCGGGTAATCCGGGGACCCGTATCCTGTCGTAAAAAGGACAAGGCGGTCACCATTGACAAAGATGTCTTTTGGCGTATCGGAAAGTTCGGTCTTTGATATGACCGATGCCCCGGCCACCGGGTAGGCATCGATGATGGCGAGCGTCGACCCTGATATCGTGTAGATGTACCGGTCATCGTTCTTTACGATATCCGGCTCATCGACCCCGACAACCTGGACATTGGTCTGGGAGTACCCGACCGGTCCCGGAAGCGCAGCCGGGACGGCAATACCACCCTTGGACTGCTCAGCCCCCTGCGGAATATTCATGCCGGTGCTGATCCCCATGGTGGGGACCATGGTCCGGTAGTACCGTTCTGCTGGTCCGTTGCCATCGAATCCTGGAGGTACTGTTCGATCTCTGCCGTGGAGTTGAACTTCTTCAGCTCGGAAGATTCAGCTGGTGGGGTCGCCGGTGTGCTCATGCACCCCGTCGCAAGGATTGCGCCGAGGATAAGCATGGCACAGAGCATGAGGAAGAATGTTTTGGGTGACATAATCTGTACCGAGTTTATGGACAGATGAGGTCATCAACTTGGCGTAAACTGCGAAAAATTTCGAAGACAAAAGGATTGGGGGTTCCTGTACAGTCTTTTTGATCCACGGTTATCCCGTTTCTGGCACCGGTTCGGCGGGGACCGGTTCAGGTACACCCCGACTGCCACCGGGACAAGGAAGGTCACGATATAATACACGACCACGTCAGGCTTGTAATAGGCCGATGCCTGGAAAAGCGTGATAATGAACAGGAAGTCAAAGACTATGGCGATCAGCACCCACGCGACTCCCACACTGGCATAGTACCTGCACGGGAAGGTATTCCCGCGACCTGAACCACCACCAGGTAACCGCAAGCGCTACAGGAGTAAAAATAGCTGCAAGGATCCATCCCATGATCCCGGCATACGGGGTGAAAAACAGCACCAGCGATGCAAGATACCCCATCAGCCAGAAAACCGTTCCAAGACCCGCAGTATCCTTAATCCACTGCTTCATACCGGTATTTTTACTGCTTCGTATTCTTGTGCTTTGTCCTCCAGCCGGACCGTACCTTGGGAGGGCTCATCCAGCGGAACAGGCATTATTGACCATATACATTTCCTGATCTCCGGGATCATGGAATAACCAGATTATCGGATAGTTTCCTAATCAACTAATAATAAACATTATTTTATCATTACAAAAATATATATATAAGTAATGTCTACTATATGTTATGGGGACATAAAGCCCCCTGAAGGGATCATACAGGACAGGAAAGAAACCAGGCACACCTGGTTCCTGCGATGATTCTTACGCCGTGATACTTTTTCATGGCGTGGAGGAGCACAAGCATCAGGTTTGTCACTGCGGGGGTATTTTTACCACCTCATACCCCGCCATCTCCAATGTCTGTGGGGTAAACATCGGTCAGCCTCCCTCACGCAACTCAATCAGGGTATAAGGAAGGTACACCTCTTATACCCTGAGAAATCTCCCTGATTCTTTGACGATAGCGTGCTACGGGGACTTGAACACCTGATGGGACCGTTTTCCTGGAGTCTCAGGATTTAGACGGGGGGGTTTGGCGACAGCAGCAGCAAAAGAACATTTATAAAAAATTTCCGGAGTCATGTCCGGATGCTGACGTCTCCCAATACTTTTAAATCTTCTTCGACGAACATCATGCCGGGATGACCAAATGAGTAAAATAACACTCGGCCCGATGCCATATATCAGTGTGATGCCCACCATCCTCGTGGGTGCAAATGTACAGGGAAAGGCGAATTACATGACCGCTGCATGGGCCACGGTCGCCTGTATGACACCGCCGATGGTCTGCGTTGCAGTCAATAAGGCCCGGTATACTGCACAGGGAATTGAGGAGAACAGGACGTTCAGCCTGAATATCCCCTCAGCACGACAGGTGGTTGAGACCGACCACTGCGGTCTCGTCTCGGGATCCCGGGAAAGCAAGTCGGGCGTATTCCGGTCGTTTTATGGCAGGCTCAGGACAGCACCCATGGCAGAAGAATGCCCGGTCAACATCGAGTGCAGGCTGTTCAAATCCGTTGACTGCGGGAGCCACCTGCTCCACATCGGGGAGGTGGAGGAGATCCATGCCGATACATCGTGTGTGACTGACGGAAAGCCGGATATTACCAAAATCCACCCGATGGTTTATTCCCAGGCTGCTTACTGGGAATGCGGCAAGCCGATTGAGAAGGCCTTCTCGGCAGGGAAGAAGTATCAGAAAAGGTGAATAACCCGGAATACGATTGACCGGCATTTTGCTCTGTTGAAACCCTAAGATTTTCACAAATTGCAAATTGCCTGGTATTGGAGGGGACAGTGCCTGTCCCCCCAAAACCGCCCGTGCGCTTTGCGATTGGGTTGTAGTACCTTTCTCTGGAATTATCACTCAGAGGGATGCCACAGCAGCGGGGCGGAGGCATTTACGTGCCGTAGACCTAAAGGAGCGTTGAGAAGAATAGTGTGAGGATTTCAACAAAGCCCGGCATTTCATTGTTCCGGAGCAAAACCCCCTACCGACAGGGTTTTTTGACGGAGAAGGAACTTTTTGATGCTGCAGCTGGTATGTTCTGATGATTCTCATCCGAAATACCATTGTATATTCAGGGATCCCGATCCCGCTTCAGACAGAACAGCAAAAAAGGTTACAGTTTTTGGTTATTGACCATTCCCTGGTTATTTCCCGAAATACTCCACAACCTTCTTCAGGTTCTCCCGGACCGGAAGGTTCTGGGGGCATTTCTCCTCGCATTCCCCGCACTCCTGGCAGAGTGAGGCATAACTGGGAATTCCGTCGAAGACGCCAGCAAGAAACGCCGTGTAGATCTCCCGGGTCTGTTCCTTGTCATCATACATATGCCCGCGGTTGAAATACTCGAAACATTCCGGAATGCTCACCCCGTGAGGGCATGGCGTGCAGTACCTGCACCCGGTGCAGGGGATAAGGATCCGCTTCTCCAGCTCCTTTTTTACCTTCCTGAACAGGGAAAGCTCTGCAGGTATCAGCGATGTTGGTAACCCTGTTTTGGCTGTTTCAACATTCTGGCGGACCTGCTCCGGCGTCGACATCCCGGAGAGGACGACCGTTACCTCCGGGTGGTTCCAGACCCAGCGGAGCGCCCACCGGCTGGAGGGTGGTGAGCCTTTGCCTCCTGCCAGATCTCTGAGATGCCCGGCAGGTCCTTTGCAAGCAGGCCGCCCCGTATCGGCTCCATGACCACGATGCCCATCCCCTTCTTTGCCGCATACCTCAGACCCTCAGTCCCTGCCTGGTAGTGCTCGTCCATGAAGTTGTACTGTATCTGGGCAAAGGTCCAGTCATACCCCTTTACGATCTCCTTGAAGACCTTCGTGTTGTCATGGAACGAAAAACCGGCATAGCGGATACGCCCATCTGCAATGGCCTCGGTGAGGAAGTCCGTAACCCCGAGTGATACGAGGTTCTCCCAGAACGGCCGCATGAGCCCATGTACGAGGTAAAAATCGATAACGTCGGTCCTGAGACGGGCGAGCTGCTCATCGAGATACCTGTCCATATCCTCCCGGGACTTGATCAGCCAGCTCGGGAGCTTGGTCGCCAGGTTCACCTTTTCGCGGTACCCGCCTGCGAGGGCTTTGCCGACAAACGGTTCGCTCGCCCCGTTGTGATAAGGATACGCGGTATCGACATAGTTTACCCCGTGATCGATCGCATACCGGAGCATCGCGGTCGCTGTTTCCCCATCAATCTCCCCGTTCTCCTCCTGGGGGAGCCGCATACACCCGAACCCGAGGATGGATAGTTCAGGGGCGGCCTTTTTCATCTTCCGGTAGAGCATTATCCCACACCGCTACCCGTCATCTCTCAGGCACTGCCTTTCGCACTGTCAAACCCGCACCGCTTGCAGCGATAACTGCCGTCGGGCTTCCTGACGATATTGGGATCCTGACACTTCTCACACACCGGGCGATCATGCTTCACCCGCAGGGCCTGAGGTTGTTTTTCCATGGGGATTGATTGCCGGGTTCCCGTATAAAGGTGTCCCCCGGCATGCATCGCACCCGTATGTATACACCCGCTCTCTGGCGGAGCATCATTGTTGGGGTTTAAGGAGAGTATCCGCACGACAGCAGCCTGAGTACCAGAGTAAAAAAAAAGTATGGGTGAATGTACGGTTAACACGGATGGAAGATTACTTCATGACTGATGGTACCGGAGTAATAGCTGCCGGCTCAGTCTTACCGGTAATTCCTGCTGATGGATTTTTCATACCGGTGTCTGCTTTTGCATGGTCCCTCCGGTACTCGGCCTTGTGCGACTCATGCTTAACCTCACTGACATGCTTCGAAGTGTCCCTGCTTCCCCTCACGGGGGGAGACACTTCAGGTGCCAGAGGGGTCTGGTGGCTTAACGTACCGGATTCGGATTTCTGGTTGCCTTTTTCCTGCATTTTTGTATCATCCGTCTTTGTTTCGTGTTTCCTTGTTGCCTGCATAGGAATTCAACTCCATTCAAATACTCACCTGATATGATGATTTTTATGATGCTTTCGAGAAAATAGTCCTGAAAATACCGTTATCTGTTATTTCATACCAGAGTATGCGAGTACATGGTGTGTATTTATAAAGACCTTCCCGCTCATTGCAAAAACTGCTTTTCACCTCCCGTTTTGGTTTTCAGACCACCCGAAATGTTCAGCATGGCAGAAGATCCTTATCCGAAACAGGATGTATAAAAAGGTGGTTCACGGGAGGACTCACTCCGGTTTGAGGAGACCGATGGTTTACCCTCGGTATCCTGGATGACCGCCACGAATCCTACGGATTTGATCGAATTTTTTGGCATCAGTATCCTGCCGCCAAGCTTCTCCACCTCTGCAAGGACCCGGTCGAAATCTTCGACGATAACAAAGTCCATGATCTGCCCCGGGCCCATCCGTTTGTAAATCCCGCCCCTGTTCATCGATCCCCCTTCAGCATCACCGGTGATGATATTCTGCCACTCATAGGGATTTGTTTTCGAGGGTCGTATCCGGTTCAATCTTCCAGCCAGGCAGCGACTGGTAGAACTTCCTTGCCCGTGCGACATCCCCGGCCGGGATCTGGAAAAATCCGATATTTGCCATGGACACGGTAGGGGGCACCGACTGCTGATATAATTTTCTGCGTCCGGCAAGAGATACGGGAGGCGGGCCTTATCCCGGTCCTCCTGGCAGGCGGCCCGGCAACCCTGTTGAGGCAGAAAATCCGGGCAGAGAGACTCACCGGCAATAAAAATGATACAGAGACGGTGGATGCGGATCCTGATCCCCGGACTCTTATTTCTTTTTCTTTGGGGTTATCTCGGCTCCCGGTGCCTCAAATTTTGATGCGAGATGCGACCCGTCGCAGAAGGGCTTGTTCTTTGACTGGCCGCAGCGGCAGAGGTAGACCGGGGCATTCAGATCCTTTTCCGAACCACTGATCGAGCAGGTCAGGGGTTCATCGGTCTCAACAACATTTGGTCCGTTGGGAATCGATTTGATCTTCATGATTGGTTCACAAACGTATCCATACAGCCTTTTGGTATAAAGAGAAAACGGCCATGACAACCGTCCGGCGGGATGATTGTGATTGGCAAAGGGATCGTTCTTTCCTTTGGGATTTGTCAATCGCCTCCTGTCAGGAGATCAGGAATTGACCCCCGTATCTCTCTCCTGTGAAGGCAATCCTCAGGTATTCCATCCCCGGGGACCTTTCCCTGTCTTTTCGCCTGCCAATCTCATTCCTCACCTTTATTACCGATCCCGGCCACAACCACACAACGATGGACCTCCTGCACACAATGACGTTTACCCTCACGATTCCTGAACCATTCGACTTTACGCTGACCGTCGCAAAACCGGCCGGCTGGCCCTGGTCCACCCCAAAGGAGATCTTCGGGAATGGCACTCTCTGGACCGGGGTCAGGATCGGGGATACCCCGATCGGGCTTGTCATGAAGGCGAAGAAAAACCGGGTCACGGTCCTGGCATATACCCTGTCGCCGCTCACAAAAGAGGAAGAGGCCGATCTCCGGGGCCTTGTCGTTGCCGGTCTCGGTGCGGACGAGGACCTCAGGGGCTTTTACGAGTTTGCACACAACGATCCGGTGCTGGAGAAGGCCACTGCCGATCATCCCGGTATGCGGATCGGCCTCCTTGACGATGTCTTTGGTGGCGTGATCCTCGCCATCCTCCTCCAGATGGCCCCGATCGGGCGGAGCGAGCAGATGATGGATATGGTCCTCGAGCCACTTCGGTACCAGGATCTCGTTTGACGGGAAGGAGGTAATCCTCTGGCCCCGTGCAGACGAGGTTGCCGCTCTGGACCCTGCCGTCCTCAGGAAGGAGGCGATGCTCGGGTACCGTGCAGAGCGGCTGGTGAAAGCGGCACGGTACCTCACCGGGCACCCGGTCTCCCTGCGGCAGCTGGCCACCATCCCGGAGGAGGAGGCGATGAACATCCTCACCGCTATCCCCGGTATCGGGCGGTACTCCGCCGCGATCATCTTCGGACAGTCCACTCCGCCTATCGATGCCTGGAGCGTGGTGATCATGAGCGAGCTCTATGATGGAAGCACACCGGAAAACTCCCGGGACGCAATCGAGCGGGTCGGGCAGATGCTCACGGCCCGGTGGGGTGCGTGGTCCTGGCTCGCGTTTGCCTATATCCTCAATGACATTGACGAGCTTGCGAAGACGTACCACCTGTCGAGGGTCAGGTAGTGAAGAATCCACGCAGGGATTGAAATTACACCCAATGGATTTATTCCCATAAGGATCCGGGACTATTTCAAGGGATCTTGTCCTCTTTTGTGCATACGAATGATTTTCGTATCCCACCCGGATATTCCCCTGTCGTACCATCGCGGAATTTATGTCCCTGGCCGGCAAGAGAATGGTTTATGGCGGAAAAAGCTCCCTGTCCTTTCTGTTCTCCTGATGCGAAGCTAATAAAAGCACACAATGAACTCTGGTATACACGCTGGGACCGCTTCCCGGCCTCGAAGGGACATATGCTGGTAATCCCCTTCCGCCACATCGAAAGCTGTTTTGACACCTCGGCCGAAGAGAAGAAGTCCCTTTTTGAGGTGATTGATGCCGCAAAAAAAATTATCGACGAAAAATATTCACCCGAGGGGTACAACGTCGGTTTTAACGTCGGCAGGGTTGCCGGCCAGGGCGTCATGCACTGCCACGTGCATATCATCCCGCGGTATCGGGGGGACACCGACAATCCCCACGGGGGAGTGCGGGGTGTTGTTCCATGGAAGAGGGATTAGAAAAATACACCTCCCAGGATCTCTCCTGATATTACCTTTCTTTACGCATCTCCCATCATTGGTGGTAAGGTGATCCTGTCAGGCCGGTTATCCAAAATGCTTCAGATACGCTTTTCTGGCATCTTCCAGGATATTGGTATCCAGGGGATTGGTTAAATCAGCATTTTTTACGATCTCAAGGAACATACGTCTCTGGGGATCTCCGAATTTTTCATGCTCCATCTTATATAACTGGTTTGCTGTTTTTGCGTAAATGGAAGCCAACTCAACTGCATCCTTGTAATAGTCCATGTATGCTTTATTGCTACTTTTATCATTCTTTAACCAGAATTCCTGGTATTTCCCGGAGTCCTCATTCTTCCTCTGGAAATCTTTCTCTGCGTCGATATAACGTCCATAGAAACCAAATATCACGAAAACAGTTGACAGGCCCCGGAACCAGTTTTTAATTTCCCTTTCTGACGGGCAGACACTGTGTGCCTCGATAAACGCTTTCTGGATGAATACACTGAAGAAGGGATCTGTTCTTTTGGACCGGACTGACACATCGATCCAGTTTTTCAGTTTTTCGTCTTTGATCCTCCTCTTCTTCTTTCTTGTATACAGAACAACATCCTGGTATGCCTCGCATTCCCCGTGTTTCATGCGGCTCTCTTTACTCCGGTATATCTGCCCTGCAATCGAATTGATGAAAGGGTGGATGGATTGATCGGCGGCGATATGAGTAAGAAATCCAATAATAAATGCCCATTGTCTCTTTGAAATGGGATCCCAACCGGGGATATTAAAATCGTTTTCCTTCCAGGCAATTTCAATCATTTTCAACGGGAATACATTGGGGTCCTTGGAATGCAGCTGCCCGGACCATTTCTCCAGGTGGAAGGGTTCATCCGTTGCTGAAGATACCTGAGCGTACAGGGTTGCGGTGATACTTTCAAACGTAGGCAGGTCCGGGCCGACAGAACCCAGCGTCCCGTAGTTTTTGTTCTCTTTTAACAGTCTAACTAACTCTTCGCAGTCTGCATCTTTTTCAAGTTCCGCTATGACATCCTCAAAGATAAGCATGTGTGCAAATGTCCCGGGCATTCAGACCTCCCCTTAATCGCCTTGATTCTTCTTCTCGTATGCATGATCGCATTCTGACACTATTCAATTAACAAGATATAATTTTTTTTAGGGCGGAAAACTTCCTCCCACCCTTGTGAGAGAGATGGTTCATCTGAACACCCTGTCCATCATATCACCATACCATGGACAATTGAGGGATTTCTCCGGGGCCGGATTTTTAAATATGACGTTTGGTCAATGAAATGTGTCGCCTGAATTGGTATTACCTGGCGTTACCGCAGAGGGGTCCTGGGTAGCACATCCCGAAGATAGTACGCCTGCCGTTATCAGGAACGCTAAAATAAAAAAAATTACTTTTTCTTTCCCTGACTGAATTCTCCACATCACTTGAGGTTACAGAATCGCGGAATCCTGATTTGGAGAAATATAAAGAATTTCTCCCTGGTGTTCAGAATTCCCTGGTAACCCTGATTTCCTGCAGTCCCCGATAAAAACAGGCACCTCTCCAGTCTCTGCGACGTCTTGACCGAAATTATCAACCAACCAGGTTTTTTCACAGATAAATGGTACCATTTTTACCATTTCACGTGAATTGTGGTTAGTTAAAAAAGGAATACACAGTGAATTTTGCCAGTATTCTGTCACACAGGGAGTGCCCCGCCTTCCTCCTGGCGGGCTTCCTGCCCTATCAGAACATCCAGTACATCTTCGGCATCCCCACCGGTACAATCTCGCTGATCCGGGAGGGAGAGAGCTGGTAATCTTCCAGCCAGCGGGCCATCAGGTTGCTGCGGAAGACCAGCATCTTTCCAATATCCGCGTGATCTGCGGCCTGGTGGTACCGCATGTAGACATGATGCGCAGTTCTCCCGACGATCTCGATCTTGCCGGTGGCATGCGACATGATGAACCGGGCGCGTTTTGCGAGACCTGAACAGGCCTGCCAGGCCTGCTGGATGATGTCGTAGGACCGCTCGACCGGTATCTGGAAGAACCGGTTCCCGAGAGACGGGCGGCACTGGAAAACGTAGTACGGGGAGATCCCGGCGAAGGAGAGTTTCCGGAAGAGCCGGGTTAAGACCTCCGCATCATTGTTGACCTCGTTTAAGACCGGGGTCTGGTTTACGACGATAACACCGGACCGCTGAAGCTGTCCGATGGCCTGCATCGAAACATCGGTCATCTCATTGGGGTGATTGTAGTGGGCCATGACGTAGATCCGTTTTTCCGGTGTACTGTACCGGGACAGGACATCGGTGAGACCGGGATCGTTCAGGAAACGGTACGGGTTATAGGCCGGCATCTTGCTGCCGATCCGGATAATGTTGACGTGTTCGATCGTACGCAGCTCCCGCAGGATCGTTTCCAGCCGGTTTGTCTCAAGCATGAAGGGATCGCCACCGGTTAACAGGACATCCGTGATCCCGGGGCGGGAGCGGATGTAGTCCAGTCCTGCGGCAATGTCCCTGATCGTTTCCTGCTCTTTGTTGACGAACAACCGCTTCCGGAAACAGAAGCGGCAGACCCCGCCACAGACATCTGAGAGAAGAAGAAGGCCGGTCTGAGCATACTTGTGCTGGACGCCGGGAAGTTTTGTGTAATCCTTCTCGCAGGAAGGATCCATGCAGCCCCCGCCTTTGAGTTCACGGGGGTCAGGAACCACGATCCGGCGAAGCGGATCCTGCCGGTCCTTCCAGTTGATCAGGGACAGGTAGTAGTCATTGGCACGGAACGGAAATGTTTCGCATACCGTTTCCATGTCCTGCCGTTCTTTGGGTTCGAGCCCGACAAGATTGTCGAGCTCATGAATGGAAGTCAGATACCTCGGTTTCATTCTGCACCTCGTGGGTAAGATTTGCGTGCCGGTTCCATGACAGGCAGGGATGCTGCTTAAGGATGATCAAATACAGGAGTTGATAAGCGTGGGTGCAGCACCCGGTGACTTTTCTTTGGGGCTCACCTGTTAAACCCTTTCCGGGCAAGGCTCCCGCGGGGGTCCTGAACGGTGTGAGAACGGTGCAGATACACCGAAGATATTCAGATTTCCGGGCGTGTCTCCCGCCCCTTCCTGGGACTGATTTTTTTTGTACAGCAGGTGCAGCGCTTGCCAGAATCAGGGCATCTTCGGTCGTAAAAATTTCTTATCCTTGATGTAGATTACCTTCGCAGGCGAATCCCCGATCTGCTTTTCTTTTATCTCAAACAGGGCGGTCGCTTCCACGAGATCCTTGAGTTTTTTAAACCCGTAGTTCCGCGGATCAAAATCAGGGGACTGGTTGACAATATTGCCACCCACATCAGCAAGGTTTGCCCAGCCGTCGTCGTTGGAGCACCCCTCAGCGGCAGACCGCAACAGGTTCAGGACAACCTTATCACCCTTGAGTCTGCTTGAGGGATTTTCCAGCCTTCTCCTCCTTTAAAGGCTCAGGTGATGGTTCACCGGGCAACCGGGTTTTCCGCAGGATCTCCGTATATACGAATTTATCGCACGCCTGGACGAACGGCTTGGGAGTTTTCCTCTCCCCAAAACCATACACGGACAGCCCGGATTCCCGGATCCTTTGTGCCAGGCGGGTAAAATCACTGTCGCTTGACACGATGCAGAACCCATCGAATTTCCCCGTGTACAGAAGATCCATTGCATCGATGATCAGGGCCGAGTCGGTCGCATTTTTTCCTGTCGTATAATTAAACTGCTGCATCGGCTGGATCGAATAATTCAGCAGCACCTCCTTCCAGGGCTGGAGGTTCGGGGTTGTCCAGTTCCCGTACATTCGTTTGACACTCGCGATACCATACAATGCAATTTCAGCGAGCAGGCCCTCAATAATTTCGGGCTGTGCATTTTCTGCATCGATAAGGACCGCTAATTTTTTTTGCGGCTCGTTTTTGTTCGACTCGTACACGTTAGACGGATCCCTGCGCACCAGCATATGCTTTTGATATGTACCGATCCCTATTCATAGCTTTCATACCGGAATTCAACAGGGATTAAGAGTTTTTCCAG
The DNA here is from genome assembly GCA_963721245.1 of uncultured Methanoregulaceae archaeon. GTDB lineage: Archaea > Halobacteriota > Methanomicrobia > Methanomicrobiales > Methanospirillaceae > Methanoregula. The sequence continues at coordinate 50,091 of CAVRIL010000009.1, forward strand.
GAATTCCCGGCATGGTAACAGAGAATCGTCGGTGCGTTATCATGCCGGAAATTCCTGGGGTCCATATATTCGGCAGGGGAGAAGCGTTTTTCATCAAAGACTGTGAATCCGGTGCAGTATTCCAAAAAAGCATTTCTTCATCAGGAGAAAGTATCATGGTTCAGGGATTGTTCCGCGATTCAACCAGGACAAGGGAGGCTTCTTTCCCGGCGGCGAAAGCAAGGTAATTACCAGTCCGGCGAAACACAGGGCAAAAAACAGTCTCTGGTCCCGGACAACGCATCCTATATGTTTCCCTGCCTTTTGACAAGCACCTCAGGTACTGACTGTTGCCCGGTTACCGGATAATTCGATCTGGTAATCACCCTCGTTCCTGATCACGATCTCCTGCTGTTCCAGGGGATTTGAGTATTCCCTGCCCCAGCCGTCCTGCTCGTAGAGAGTCCCGTTCCGGTAGATGGTCACATAAAACCATGCCTCCTCATCCGGTCGGTCGATTGTTGCATTATCGATCAGGTCTTCAGAGTCGTGCGGTTCAAACCATTTTAAATCGGTAATATTGACGGGGATGACATCGTACCTGATGATCATCGGCGGATTCTTCAGGTCAAAGGAAATCCTGTACGAATTCAGCAGGTTATACTCGTAGTCGTTCTGGTAGATAGTGAGGTACTCAGCGGGGTCGAACAGAACATTATCGGTCGTCGCCAGTTTTGCATAATCCTCCTGGTGGCTCTTGGGACCCTCAACCGGTTTCGGTATGATGGGTTGGACTGACACGTACTGGGGCGTTGGTTCGGGAGTCGGTTCTGGCGTTGGTTCCGGCTCGATCATGGCCGGGGGGTCAGCCGCCGGGAGCGGCGGGATGGGAGTGATCATGGCCGGGGGCGGGATTCATCCCCGGTGCAGCAAAAACCCCCGTCCTGTTTGTGAGGGATGATCCCGTTGAGTTGTTGGCGAGCGGTCCGCCACTGAACGTATACCCGAACACGATACTGCCAAGGACAAGGATCAGGAGTATCATCGCGCCCGTGGTCAGGGAGAAGTACTGCTTATGCGGAAAATCCGTTGACGGTATAACCGTGGCAGAGGAACCGGCATCAGCAACCTGGACCTCGCTTCGCGAGCGGTTGTCCACTTTCACGAGGATCTGGTTGTCCTCGTACCGCCTCCTCGGCATCGCGACGGGGCTCTGGTAGAGGGTTACCGGTGAAAAGTCTGGTAATGCAGGCCATGTCTTTACCGGGGCCTCGAGAGCAGAGAGGACTTCCCGGGACCTGTCCAGGGGGATCTGGCTTTTCGCGACCCGTTCATTAAGGGTTCGAAGGGGTTTGAGCAGTGACACCCAGGGGAAATCAAGGTCCCATGCATCCGGTACCCGGGGGGCTCCTTCCAGCGCCGATTCAAGTTCATCCGATTCGGCCTGGTCACGGGCGTGCATGAGGAGTTCGGGAATGTCCCCGCCGGATTCTTCTTTATTGAACTTCCTGAGCAGCGACCGGGCGACAAGCGCGGTGATCTCCTCGTTGAAGGTGCAGTGAGGTGAGAGCCGGTTGAAGTCGTCAACAAAGCTCACGAGCTTACCAAGAAGAACTGATGTATCCGCATTCGGTCCGAGTTTCTTCCCGATTGCGGTTCCAAGGGGGGTTACAATCGCATCGATCTCAGCGGCGGAATGTACCGCGAGCGATTCCCACCGGGCCCGGGCTTCCTCATCAGCGATCTCTGAAAATGCGCCGACAATAAGGTAATAATTCGCATCGATACCTTTCTTCCGTATCAGCCGGTAAATCTTCTCAAGGTCATCCAGGAAAGCGATGATATCCGTGCACATCCGGAGCCGCATCTGCCCGTTTGTGTCCTGGCCCTTCATCTGGAGGTCGGTCTCGAATTCCTGTTTTTTCTGGTAAAAAAATGAAAAGACATTGTCAAGGTTATGTGCCTGGAGATCGATGACCTGGTGTTTATAGAGTTCCAGGAGTATTTTTATTGAATTTTTCCGGGTCTCATCGTAGAGGTTACAATAGTTTGTGCAATAATGATGGAAGAGCCGGTACTCCTCCTCACTGAAATGCAGGGTAACCCTTCCCATGATGTACAATCATAATATGTCATATTTTATAGTTATCGTGAATTACAAAAAATACATCAGGTTTTGCTCATTGGAAAGGTATTACTCAGAGACACCTGCCGGTCGAAGGAAATTCGCCCTTTTAGGAACCCCGCCTGTCTTTTTACCTCTTTTTTATACCGGCGGCGAAGGCTTCTGCCGTTGCCATGAATGCCCCGGAATCCACATCCTGTTCCATCGTTGTCGCCGAGGAGACAAAATGCATCCCTTTCTTCTCCAGCTCCTTTCGTACGGCAGCGATCGTTCCTTCCGACCCCCTTCCTGCCATTTCCGCGATCACCCGGAACGGTTTTCCCATGCCACCGGTCACCTCGGTAAAGTACTCATTTACATAGGGTGGGAGTTTGGCTGCCCATACCGGTGTTACGATGATCAGCTCATCGATCCCGGCCAGGTCCGTTGGACACGGCTTGATCGCTGATCTGATGAAAAAAAGTGTCTTCAGGAGCCTGCCCGGCATGCCGGATTCCCGGAGCGGTTCAATGCGCACCAGCTCCGCATCCAGCAGGCGGGCAAGGGCGGACGCAACCTTCTCCGTATGCCCTTTCCAGGAAAAATACGCAATCCGAACGGTCAAAGAAATTCTCCATGGGAGTATCGGGCGGTACTATAAAAAAGTGTTGGGAGCCGGTGCCGGGATGTATTGCTGAAAAAGAACCACCGGAAACATTTCAGCCGACCGCCTTCCCTGGGTCCGGAACATCCCTGTCTCTGTGAACAGCACTTCAGGAATCGCAGTTCTTTGCGCGTTTACTTACAACGATATCAATGACCCCGTTACGCACGCTGAAATAGCTTCCGGGGACATCAACAGGGAATTTCACCCGGATGGTGGCAACCCGGTTGTCGAGAAAAACCCATACTGCATTCTCCATGATCCTGACGTGGGGTGGATTCCTGACACCCGGAGGGAGTTGTGCAGTGATAAACAAAGCCTGGTCGGTATCAATCGTTTCGTAGGGTAACCGGTGGCGATCGCCATCTCCGGTGAGGCCGAATGGTACTGGAGGCAGGGATGGGCCGGGTGAGAGAATGGTGTACCCGATGATACGTGGTCGCCCCTGTTCTGAGAAGTGCCTGATAATCTCTTCAACAACCTCTGAAAGAGCGGCGTAGAGATCATCCGGGGAATTATTCTGCTTTTTTATCACGGACTCCGCCTCCGTCCGCAGTGGGAAATAGTCTGTCCGGATGATAAACCTTTGCCGGGGGGTCTGGATTTGTTTCTTCTTTTTTTGGCTTTGTTGAAATCCTCACACTATTCTTCTCAACGCTCTTGGGGGCTGTGGCATCCCTCTGAGCGATAATTCCATAGAAGGGTACTACAACACAATCGCAAAGCGAGGGGCGGTTCGGGGGGACAGGCACTGTTCCCTCCGATACTAGGCTATTCGCAATGTGTTAAAAGCTTAAGTTTTCAACAGAGTGCTTTTTTTCAATCCCGCAGGCAAATAAAAAAGGATACGGAGTCGTCAGACCGTGCCAGGAGGAACTGAGGGGTTCCCAGAACGAGGCCCTTTGGGATCGGGATTTTCTATCCGTGCATATCCCGGACGTCTGTAAGACCCGGTGACTGTTACCGGAAATATTCCACGACATTCCGGAAGAACTGCATGTTTGGCGATTCCGGCGGTACCTTCACTCCTTCGCGTTTCATCCGTTCCTTCATGAGAGGCCAGTTGTAGAGGTTCACAAACTCCATCGCCCGCTCCGGGTGCGGCATCAGGCCGAGCACCCTGCCGTCCGCAGAGGTGATGCCGGCGATATCTTCAAGAGAGCCATTGGGATTGACAGGGTACTCTCTCCCGGCCGGGCGCAGGTCCTCATGGCAATAGGTAAAGGCAATCATCTTCTGCCGTTTCAGGCGCAGCAGGGTCTCCTTTGAACAGTAGAAATTGCCCTCCCCATGGGCGACCGGGCAGTAAATCCGTTCAATATCCCGGGTCCAGAGGTTCTCTGCCGCGGGCTTCAGGGTGACAAAACGGCATTCCAGCCTCCCCGTCCCGGTTGGGCATCAGGGCAATGTCCCGGTTATACTGCTTGTCGAATGCCGGGACAAGCCCGAGGTTTGCCAGGATCTGGAACCCGTTGCAGATACCAAGCACCAGGTTATCACCGTCGAGGAACTCCATGAGATCTTCCCACAGGTTGTTACGCACCCGGTTTGCATAGGCGTTGCCGGCTCCCGTATCGTCGCCATAGGAAAAACCTCCGGGGAAGACCAGCAGGCGGTAGTCCGAAAGCCGGTTCCGTCCGGCGATCAGGTCGTTGATATGGACAATGTCGGAGGCCATCCCTGCCCGGGCGAGCACTTCCTGTGTCTCCATCTCGGAATTGATCCCAAATCCGCTCATGATCATGGCCTTCTCGGGGATCATTTCACGTGCGGCCGTTCACCTTCGGGAAGGCAGCAGGGCGGGAAATTTTGCGTGCACCGGTCATTTCAGTACCTCCGGAATGGTGCCTTGTAGGCAGCCTCGAGTTCGTCCACCGTCACGTCCAGCAGGAGTTTTTCTGAGGTGATCCGCAGGGACCTGCCCCCGACCCTTCCGAGCAGGATCGCATCCTGTCCCGACGATCCGTTCAAATGCCCGCTTGTTATCCGGATCCACCGTGACCACGAACCTGCCGAGCGACTCCGAGAAGAGGTAATAGTCCGGGCGCACACCTGCAGGAAGGGTAAGGTCCATGCCGAGCCGTCCCGCGATCGCGACCTTGGCAAGGGCAATACCGAGACCGCCGTGGCTGACCGGGAAGGCCGAGGCGACGAGTTCACGTGAGATCGCCTCCGTCAGCCTCCCGTAGCGTTCCCTGCATCTCTGGCGCATCCAGTCCCGGGACGGTATTCCCGATATACCCGAGATGCGCGAAATACTCGGACCCGCCCAGTTCTTCGCAGGTTTCCCCGATGACATAGACAAGGTCCCCGGCAATCTTGGCATCCAGGGAGACCGCCTTTGCGACGTCCTGGTGGATCCCGATGGAGGAGATGAGGAGTGTCGGGGGCACGGAGATCTTCACCGGGTTGTTCTCTGCGTCATACCCGGAGAAATCATTGAACATGCTGTCCTTTCCCGAGATAAACGGCGTCCCGAACGCGGTAGCAAACTCATAGCACCCTCTCGCTGCCAGCTTCAGCTGCCCGAGCCGTTCGGGTTCATCAGACGAGCACCAGCAGAAATTATCGAGGATCGCGATGGTAGTCGAGCGGGACCCCGATGGCGATCAGGCCCCGGATTGCCGTATCGATCCCGGCACCCTGCCATCAGGAAGGGATCGATCTCCGCAGTACGAGGGAAAGAGTCCCTGCGACAGCCCGACACCCTTCTTTGAGCCGTGAACGACCCGGGTCAGCGTCGCATCTGCCTGCACCCGCCCCGCTCCCTGCACCGGGCCGAGCACATGGCCGCCCTGCACCGTATGGTCGTACTGGATGGAGATGAACTCCTTTGGAGCAGAGGTTCTTCCTCTGCAGCATCGCAAGCAGCATTGCATCGAGCCGTTCCGGGCAGGGAATGCAGGGTTCGGGATACGTCTTTTTCGTGTACGTGGTCTTCAGGTGTTTCTTTGGCAGGCCGTCGTGGAGGAAGTCCAGCCCGACATCCATCACCACGGTGCCACGGCTCTCGACCACGCACCTGCCGGAGTCGGTGAAGGTGCCGATCACCGTTGCCTCGACCTCCCGGCTCTGCATCAGCTCCATGAAGGCATCGAGTCTTCTCCGGCGGGACGGCGAGCGTCATCCGCTCCTGCGATTCAGAGATCCAGATCTCCCAGGGCGCCATGCCGGGATATTTCAGGGGCACCCTGTCGAGATACACGTGACAGCCATTGCACTCTTTTGCCATCTCGGCAACAGAACAGGAGATCCCGCCCGCCCCGTTGTCGGTGATGCTGTGGTACAGCCCCAGGTCACGGGCCTCCTTGACAATCACGTCCGAGAACTTCTTCTGGGTGATCGGGTCGCCGATCTGGACCGCCGTCACCGGGCTCTGCGGGATCGAGGGCTTCTGATGAAAACGTGGCACCGTGGATCCCGTCCTTGCCCACGCGTCCTCCTGCCATGACAACGAGATCCCCGGGCTGTGCCTGTTTTTCGTAGAGTTTCCTGCCGTCGTGTTCGCGCGGCATCACGCCGACCGTGCCGGCAAATACGAGCGGTTTTCCGCTGTAGCGGTTGTCAAACCAGCACCACCCCTGCGGTGTGGGAATGCCCGAGCAGTTGCCGCCGACCCCGACACCCCGGACTACGCCGTCAAGGATCTGGCGGGGTGACAGGATCGGGTTGGTGCAGTCTTTTCCCCGGAACAAGTGCCGGATCCGTTTCCGGGTCGCCGACACAGTAGCCGTAGACATTGATGCAGGGTTTTGCCCCGAGCCCGAACCCGATCGTATCCCGGTTCACCCCGACAATCCCGGTCAGCGCCCCGCCAAACGGGTCGAGGGCGGACGGGGAGTTATGGGTTTCGACCTTGTGGGTCACCAGGTAATGGTCATCAAAGATGATGGAACCGGAGTTGTCGGTAAATACCGTCACGCAGATATCCTTGTCCCCCTTCTCCTTTCGGATCGTATTGGTGGCTGCCTGGATGTAGGTCTTGTAGAGCCCGTCGGGAACGTCGTCATCCATCGCAGAGGCAAAGATCGTGTGCTTGCAGTGCTCGCTCCAGGTCTGGGCAAGCGACTCGATCTCCACGTCGGTCGGTTTCCTGCCCTGTTTACGGAAATAGTCGCGGATCGCGTGCAGCTGGGCAAGGTCGAGCGCAAGCGGTCCCCGCCGCAGGCCGGTCAGGCAATCGATGATCCCTTCCTTTCCCGAGCCGTGCGAGTTCCCGGTCATCCAGGTCAAGATCCACAGTTTCAGCGGTCGGCAGTTCATGCAGGCAGACAGAAGGCACGACCGGAATCCATGCCCTTTGTCACCGTACTCCTGCCGGGTCCTGATGATCACCCGGTTCACAAGCGGATTTGCCAGGGTTGATGCAAGCTTCTGCACGGCGGAGGGCGTCAGCTTCCCGCAGACAAGAAGAGCTGTGAGGTATAGACTGCTTCTCCTTCGCAGAACTTCATCGAGAAAAAATCTTCGATCGTCTGGCGGGCAGTCATGCCGACATTGTCGGTAACACCCGGGCAGGAAGCCGACTTCGATTGCATAGTCAAAGACGACACGTCGTCGCCGTGTCTATAGTGAATTCCTGGACTACAGGATTGATGAGCTGGCTTCCAATCTGCGAGAGCTCCTCCGGAGTAAAATCCCGCGAACAGGTGGCCAGCGTATAGACATCGATCAGGTGTAATGTGTCGACCGGAAAACCCAGAGCGCCCGTATCCGGTCAGTCCTGGTCGCGTAACCGGGGATCAATCTTATAGTGAACTTCTATCCGGTGGACACAGAGTCATGTGTACAGATTATACTGTAAACCATCAAAATAACTCGCGTAGGGTACGGTAACGAAGGACCGGAAAAGGGGCCGGCAACCGCAGTGTTTATACAACCTCTCGTAATACCTTCTGATGAGTTTACCATGGTAAAAAAATGCGAACAGTGCGGGGCCCCTGCCGTTGACGGTCAATCCCTTTTTTGTAATCTCTGCGGGGGGGACGTCCGGGACGAAACGGAGGCTGACCTGCCGGTCTGCAGGGCCTGCGGTATTCCTGCTCCCGATGAACACTCAGCCTTCTGCACCCGCTGCGGCCAGAAGTATGCCCCGGAACCCGGGGACAGTTACCCGGTCTGCACCTCCTGCGGCTCCATCGTCCCCGATGAACTCGCCACATTCTGCAACCGCTGCGGAGAGAAGCTCCCCTCCGGGGCCGAACCTTCCCCATCGATCTGCCCCGGCTGTGGAGCTCCTGCGGTGGACGAACAGACACTTTTCTGTAACCGTTGCGGGACCCCACTCTCCCGTCCTGCTCCTGAAGAGACCAGTAAAAAGGCGCCGGGATCGGTTGTTATCACCAAGAAACGGCGTTCCCCTGCGGCACCCGGGGGAAGCGGAGCAAACATACCCACAGACTCCCCGGCAGATCCATCTCTTTATTCCCGACCGGTTCAACCGGAGCCGCAGGAGCAGAAACGATTCACCCATCTCCCGCTGGTGGCAGATGAAGGGCACTCCGATTTCCGCCGTTCAAAAAAGTATGCCCACCTCCCGCTTGTGTCTGATGAGCTGAAAGTAAAGGGTTCACCCCAGCGTGGATTGTATCCAACAGATGTTCAGGAACCTTCCGGCGGTGCGCCTTCTTAAGAAACATCGTCCGGACAAGGGGCTGCTGGATATGTTTAAACGTTAGGGACCGATCAGGACTGTTCATTCTCCTCACATGATTCTCCGGGAATAATAGTAGAGAGGATCAATTTTTTTTCTCAAAGAATCACTGAAAACTTCGGAGAAATTATCCTTTTACGAGAACCTCAATCTATAGTCCGGTATACACGCCTCTGAATTTATGAGAGTTCCCCGCCTCAGGGCCTCTCCGAGGCACGGCGGGGCAGGAAGGTATTTTTTTTTAGGTCCAGAGATTCACCAAAGAGAATCTTTCGGAGGATAAAAAGTGTACACAGTGTATACGGTCATTTCCAGAAATCGCCGAAATGGGGAGGGGGTCAAGGGGTGCTCCCCTTGGGCTGCTTCCCCCCCTAGGGGAGAGAGGGGGTCACCCTCATAGGGTTTGATGTTCCCAAAAAAATTGACACCCCCGGACTCTCACCACCAGAAAATTCCTGCCCTTTTTCACCTCGTAGTACTATCTCTCAGATTGAGAGATTTGGCGTCATCCTCATGCCCTATCCGGCCAGAAGGCTCAGGTGCAGAATATGAACGCACTAAAAAAGGAATAACCCTGTTTATTCGCATCCACCGGAGGCTGCGGCGGATGTTGATGAGAGCGTGGTATTGCACTCCGCCGGTGCAGTGTTGAAACTGGCGCAGACAGCCTGCTTATATCCCTCGGGGGTGCGGGCACCGGAATATTGTACACCGTTGATGAACAGGGTAGGGGAAGCGCTTGCACCGATTGCCTCCGATTCCGCTGCATCCAGTTCAGCAAGAGAGACTCCCTCGGCACCGTTTGCGCATGTTTCAACGGCCGGCAGGTTAATACCCAGCGCAGAGGTAACATTCTTCCGGCATGAATTCAGACGGGTGGCATCCTGCCACACCGGGTAGCACTGGTTGTTGAAGTCTTTCAGATAATCCCAGAACTTATCCGGGTTCGATTTCATAAGGCAGAGTTGCAGGAGGTCTTCGTGGGCTTCTGCAGGTCCGTGCAGCGAGTCGATGGAATCCACCGTCTGGCCACCTACAGTAGTGATATACCGGACACTGATATCCGCCTTTGTACCGAGGAGGTCGACAACCGGTCTCATCACGGTCTCTGCCTGAGTCCCGTAGGGGCAGAACGACATTACGTAGAGGTCAGCCACCGGGCGCTCGGTTTGCTTTGGGGGCTGGGTTGGTGACGGTGTGGCGGCAGCGGCATTCATATCGAATGCTGCCGTGAAAAGGAGGCTGCAGTCCCGGGTGGCATAGATCGACAGGTCGCGTCCCTGGTACCGGCTCCGGATGGTGTAGACCTCATTATTGTCAGTGATGTTGATCAGGGTCGCCGTTTCGCCTTCGCCAACAAGATTGGAATTGATATAGGAGATCACCTTATCACTGCAGACCGACGGGGAAACCGACGGGTTCTTTCCCGCTGAAGAACCCAGAGTGCCGGCGGCCAGCACAACGATAATGATGACAAGGATGCCCATAATCGCTGCAATAGTCCATTTTCCAAACATCGGTGTTTTCTCGTTCTGTTCTGATGGTCCGTTCCTTTTATCCGGCATGGTACATCTCTCGGTAATTCAGTGATCCGGATTAAAATTCTTTTTATAAATAGGCATGGGTAGGAGGACTCATCAGACAAAAAAGGAATTCTCATGAGTCCTGCAGTGTCGGGACAGGTCTGTCCTGCTCTCCTGCAAATCTTTACCTTGTGACCGACGGGAAAACCGAGTCTCTTCACCAAATTGTTTTTCTAGTCACCGGACTCACTGTTTTTACTACAATCCGGAGGTCCAGGTATGTCAGCATGGCATGGGGTATTCCTTATATTGATACTTATTCTCTCTGGCTTTACCGCCGGGTGTACGGATAGTACCCCGGGTAATCTGCCACCGGCGATGAGTACCCTGCCGGTCCCTGTCGACACCGTTCTGCCAGGCCAGCCCCTGCAGGTTTTCGGTGTTGTGACCGGGCAGGGTATACCGGGAGGCACCATCAGCAACATCACGTTTGCAGTCGGGCTTGCAAACGTCCATGATTCAGTTGACATGGAAAAGATAACCATCGTGTATGCGGATGCCATCCGGACAGAAACCCTCCATCCGGTGAACGGTTTTTATGGCGATCCCCCGAATGGCTTCTGGGGCATCATCCAGGTGGAAAACCAGGTCGGCAGTCCCAACGACCGGCTCGATAACAGGGAGCAATTCGTTATCCGGATAAATCCCACCGCGCCCCTTGTCCCCCGTCAGGTGATCACGATCGACATAAAACCTCCGGAAGGCCGTTCTCTGACCATACGACGGGTTGCCCCGCCCACCATTCTTGCCGACAATATTCTTTCACCGCTATAATGACCTTCGGCCTGACCGTTATCCCTTTTGGGGGGCAGACTCCAGGTCTTTTACTTTTGCTGTGACCCGGGTATTAACTCCCTGTGGGAATTGTAGTGAAAATTCCTTCCAGTCAGTCGAGGATCTCATCAGGTGACATGAGGGGATGGTAGATCGCCTGTCTTCCAGGAATGACCCGATGAAAACACTCATATCCCGGAAAAGAGTTTCCTGTGTATGGATCTATTCATTCTCCGGCATGGCAAGGCGGGGAAGGCTTCAGGTGAAACTGATGATGCGGCGCGGGCCCTGACCCGGGACGGAAAGGACGGTATTACCCAGGTGGCGCAGTGGATGAAAGGAAAGCAGTTCCGGTTCGATACCATCGCCACAAGCCCCCTGAAACGTGCCCGGCAGACGGCCGGGATCGTTGCCTCGATGCTCGGACAGGACGACCGGCTTGCTGTCTGGGATGAGCTCGCTCCCGGCGGAGACCCTGACACGGTATGTTATAAGGTCTTCCAGCAGGGAACTGATGCAGCGTTGCTCATCGTCGGGCACGAACCGGCATTGTCCACGCTTATCAGTACCATCATTTCAGGCGGGGGAAGCGCCTCAGTCATCCTTGCCAAAGGAGGGCTGGCAAAGATCGGGAATTATTCTTTTACAGCCAGGCCATCAGGCGAGCTCCGGTGGCTGGTCACCCCGAAACTGATCCGAAAAGGTTAGCAACTTCGCATTCCTGCCTGTCTTCCGCCTGGTTCAGGCATACCCGGCACTGTGCCAGTCTGAAAAGAGGAATTGCCCGACAAAAATTCAGGAGTATGGAAAACTACCGGGACGGGAACGATCAGCGGCCGTCATCCCTGACCTGCATTTTCCTTCCGCAGGTCGGACATTGATATACCGAATTGCCATGCCCGTCGGTCCAGACACGTATCATCAGGTACTCTGTCATGATTGTTATCGCAGAAAGGTTTCTCAAACGCCGCCATAGTAGGTCTCGTCAGATATACAGGAGTATTCGTTATGAGGATTTATGGCTATTGACCTTGCGGGTAGTCCTTCTTCCCGGACTTCGCCTCATCAGAACCAGTTCCATACATAGTGCAGGATAATAAGTAAAAATAAAAAAAATACAACAACAAAAGCAACGATTGCTACAATATCCAGACTGTCCGATATAAGAAACCTGCGACGCGTCATGTATGGTATTTTTTAATACGGTGCTATTACTTATCTACTTCTCCCCCGGGCGGAACCGGTCAGGAAATGGATCAGGAAACAAGGGGCGGACCGTATCCATACATCCTGGATTCATGGCCGTTCCGGCAATGAACGATCAGTCCGACAGGAGCGGGTAAAATTTCATCCTGGTCCGGGACAACCGGAGAACAGAGTATCCCGGCAGGATGAACATTTCAGCCCATATCTCTACCTCTTTATAGTGCAACGGGAAATAGCCAGCCTGAGGATACACATGCCTGTCGTGAAGAGCGTTACCATCATGTCGGTTGCCAGGATTGGTGCATTGTCTGGGATTGTCATGGGACTGATCTGGGGGATTTTCTTCGGAACCATCGCGGCCGCATGGATAGGACGGTTCGCCCCGGGGTGAGGAGCCATAAGCGGCGTTGCACGTATCGTAATCATGCCGGTATTGGAGTCATCGCAGGATTCATCGGCGGAGCGATCCACGCATTCCTCTACAACATGTTTGCAGGCTGGGTTGGCGGGATAAACCTGGAATTCCAGCAATAACTGCAGGTTAACCACCACCCCATAAGCGTGGGACTTACTTCGGGATACAACGTGGATTGGGGATTTCTCACTTTCACACCTCGCTTAACCCGTCTTCATATTCACGAATCTCCAGTAATCATGCATGGAGCCCTCCAGCTGCTTTGTGATCTGCCATCACTGCGACCATGCATGGGTATACTTTGGCTGCCGGGTCGCCAGCCTCCAGCGGTCTCGCAAACCTGTCAGGGTACAATGCCCGCGATGCCATAACAGGGTGCAGCTGGATGCCCGGAATGCACGATAACCAGCGGTGAATGACAGATAAAACTGGTTGAAACGGATAGGTGCTGAAAAAAGCAGTTATGGGGGTGGAAGTACTATCATATGTACTCTTTCCATCCATTTGTCAGTTTATATAAACATTCGAACGGCCCCGCCGCTGTAGCACCCATGTCGCGATAATGCTGTATTACCCTGATCAGGATTTTCTTAGTAATGCAGAAGAATCGTATGCGCCCCCGCCCCCAACGGGGGCAGGGATGGCGCAAGGGGGGCTTCAAATTTTCTAAAAAGGATTTCTCCAGAGCCGAACCGGTGATATTCCAGAGATTCCAGGAAATACTTTTACCATTCCTTCAAGAATTAATTCAGAACAGTGGAATGGTGGCGTAACAAAACTCTTCCTGCCCCGCCGTGCCTCGAAGAGGCCCTGAGGCGGGGTCTCTCGTACAGAGAGAAAGTTTAGCAGCCGGATTATCGAAAGGGAACACGGTAAAATAAAAATATTCTCCGCTCTCTTCTGTCAGGAAATATCCACTATTTCCTGTACAACTAAAGTCGCTTACTTTTTTCCTTACTTTTTCGCATCCTTGCGGAGCATGACCACCACCCCTATGATGACGATCATCATGACTGCAACGGCAGCCAGGACGATATCCGCCGTTGAAAGCGTGCGGGGTTTCTGCAGTAACGCCGGGAACCTCCCGGTCTGTCCCGCAGCGATGGTGATATTGGATGTGGTATCCTCATACCCCTGCAGCCTCAGGGATATTGAGTGATTCCCAGCGGAAAGCCCGGCAATGGTTACCGGGCTCACCCCTTTGAAGCCGTCATCGATATAAACCTCTGCACCAGGGGGATCGGAGGTCACGGCGAGAGACCCAGTTCCCGCGGTATTCTCACCGGTTGCGACCAGGTCGGCATTGACAGCCGTTGTCTGCCCGGATCCCACCGATACAACCTGGCTCCAGGCAGTATAACCCTGGAGTGAGAGTACCAGATCGTGGTTACCCGGTACGAGGTCGGTGATAACAGCGGGGGCTGTACCCCTCTGCCCGGCCATCGAGGATCACGGTCGCCCCGGGCGGGATCGATGTGACGGCAATCGATCCATACGAGGGAGTTGGCTGCGTGGTCGGTTGAGCAGGGCTACGGGTGAGGCTCGCCCCGATTGTGGCAGGGCTTGAGGGGTCAGTCGTGAACAGACGGGTATAGTCCTCGTACCCTGAGCGGGTAAGCAGGAGCGTATGGCTGCCGGCTGCTGTGTCCGTCAGCGTCACGGGAGTTATACCTTTGACGACATTGTCGATGAATACGATGGCACCCGGCGGTGTCGAGGAGATGGTAAGTGTTCCTGCCGTGGTGGTCACCGTGACAAACCCGAGCTTCTCGACCTGGCTGACCGTCCCCGTGCAGGAATCACGTGCCGTAAGTGAGACAAAATAGGTGCCCGGCGTTCCATAGGTGTGAGAGGGGTTCTCTGCCGGAGAGGAGCCGCCGTCACCAAATTTCCAGGCCCATGCATCAGCACCAGCTGACGTACTGGTGAACCGGACGGTCAGCGGAGCAAAACCGGAAACCGGGGTGCCGCTGAATCCCGCAACCGGGTGCGCCGGCGTGCAGGTGGAGATTGCCGGTGTATAATTCTGCGGGGCCGGGATATTCAGCACGTGGGTGCCCTGCCGCCACAGGTCACACTGGGTCCCTGCCATATAATTCAGGGTATACTGCCCGGGGGATGTGTAGGTATGGGTGACCCCGTCGACAGTACCATAGTAAGGCGGTGAGCCGTCACCGAAATCCAGGTAGTACTGGGTCGGGAAATCTCCCCCGGGCGAGGGAAGTGCCGGAAATATGAATCCCTGTGTACATGGCAGCACCTGAGAAGAACGGTCGCACCCTCCCGAGAACAGGATGAAGGACTGGCTGTTGGGAGGGCCGTCGCACACGGCAGCAGCTGAGGGTAGTATGCACACCGTCATGATACCCATGCATCCGGCGATGATAGCCAGGATACGTCCCATTGATTTTTTCATGTCTTTCATAACTGTCCGGCATCCGGGAAATGGAAACCTGTTCAGTAGTTTAGCCTGAACAGGCTTTAATCGATCCATGGCAAAAACACCTGCGGTCCGGTCACGACTATCACCAACCCGGCTGTGGATGCTGAACGGGACTGACTCATGCAGCACCATCGATACAATACCGGTATCGGGGGATGATTCTTTGGCGTTTGTCTTCTCCTTTTGAGGTGGCTCTCACCTGACTTCTCGCAATAAAAAAATGAACAGCAGTTTTTCTCCAGCCGATAACTCCTCTTTTTTTATACAAGAATCGCAAGATCCAGGTATCATAGAGCTCAGGAGATACCATCCAGTGGCGACGAAATGACTGAATTTATCCGGGTTGCGGCTGTAACCGACCTGAAAAGCGGCAGTATGAGAAAGATCAGTGCGGCGGGGCATGATCTCCTGCTTGCCAGGGCAGGGGACCGGTTCTACTGCACGGATGCCTATTGTCCTCATCTCGGCGGCGATCTCTCGAAGGGAATCCTCACCGGGACGGTCCTGACCTGCCCGCTGCACCATTCACAATTTGACATCTCTGACGGACATGTCCTCCGGTGGACCGATCTTAAGGGCACAGTACTGATCGCGGCGATGAACCAGAGACCTCCACGACCACTGGTGATCTACCCGGTGAAGGTCGAGGGGGATGAGGTCCTTGTCACACTATAAGGATTGGAATGCGCTTAAGAATACCAGAATTTTAAACATGGGAAATTATCTCTTCCAGACTTCCATCGTCATCATGTTTTTCCCATGATACACGATCTCAGCGGCAGTGAATTTCAAGACGACAAAATCCGGATTATCTGCCGACTTGAAATACTGTTCGAACATCGGGTTCCAGTATTTCTTCTTCGTCGCTGCATCTTCATGTATCTCCGCCTTTGCCTGGATCTCTACATAGGGATCAGAGAACTCCTTGCCAGACCAGATCGCAATGGCTGCCTTGGGATTCTTTCTGAGCTGTTCGACTTTTTTGGAGCTCTTCATGGTACCCCCGACAAAGGTCATATCCGGAAATCCATTGAGCACCATGAAACGTACTGCAGGCAGACTTCCCGCAAGGGTAGCCACTGCAGCCGGGTGGGGTCCTCCCACGACTTCAAGAATATTCTCCCTGAGTGCCATGGTGAGGTATTGGAGCGGGTGATCTTTTTAATAATGATCATAAGGGCAAAAATTGCACCGGGACCGTTTTCAAATCCGGTTAAAAAAGCGTTACAGCCGAGGATCAGGAGTTACCGGGTATTCTGCAGGATCACGGTGAAATTCCCTTCCCAGCCCAGGGTCAGGCTTGAACTTCCCAACACCTGTCCTGAGGATACATTCCGTGCACTCATCGAAATGATGACCGGGTCACGGGCTGAGGATACGGGTTCTGTGAAGGACCAGTAAATCGTCTCCCCGTGGTTAACTACCGGGAGGGGGTAGTTCCTGATGGTATAATCCGGCGAGCCCCAGGAAAGGAAGTAACCATAGCTCGCGTTCCACACATACTCTGCATCCGACAGGTTAAACCCGCTGACATCCGGGGTAAGTCGGATCCCGGGCGTCGAGGACATAAACGGCGAATACCTGGAGGGTGATGCATTAATCCTGACCAATGCCAGGACAATTACAGGGCAGACTCCAGTATCAGCAGAACAGGTTGCCGGGGTAGTTGGGGTGGTATTGATTTCCGGTGCAGCGGTCACTGGAGGGCTGGTAACCGGCGGTGCCGAACATCCTGCAAGCACCAGTAGGGAGACGAGGATTATCAGGACACACAAGCATATGACGGGAAATCGTTTCGGGGTAGAGCAGATCATGGATAAATCTCCGGAAGACTTATCGTTTTGACAGTGTGTTGTTGGCGTTCTCTTTAAAAAAATTCATGGTTACCCGGCAGGGAGATAACCAACAGATCCAATCATACCATGCCGGGCAGGGATTTGGAATACCATGGCAGTACTGCTGCAAACCGGCACGATACGCACCTTATCCTGAAGGTTACACGACGTATGACGGAAGTTGAAAAATTAAATGAACCCGGCCAAAAATTAGTTGTTGCTCCATGAGAATCCCAAAAAGGCTGATTTCCATGGTTTGGGAGAACTACATGAAGACACGACTGCACAGGGGTAGGCATTCTCGGAATTCTGCTTGCGGCTGCGTTTGTTATGCCCGGTGTGGCAGCAGCAGACCGGCCAGGATACCGGGAATGGCGCACTCAGCGGCAAGCATTACAACCTCAACCTTATCAGCATAAAACATTGATCAGCTTCCAACCAATGATGAAACCAATAACGGGAACCGGATTTTTGTTAATTTTGACGGACGCAGTAAGATCTATCTGCAACAGAACTTTGACGGCATCATTGTGATAGATTATATCGCGACCGGGAATGATCCTGCACGGTTCACTCTCCCGGCTCCGGAGAATGTGTATGACGCAGATGGCACGTACGTCGGCCCCGGTGCAAATCGGGGTATTGTCCGGGTTGTTGGTACGCCCGGAGGATCGGGGAAGCTTTCAACCTGTGGTGAAACCTTAACGAGACTACACAGACAACTGAGACCATCTGCTCAATGGACAATGTTACCCTGACCAGGACAACGACACCGAAATTCACGGATGTCACCCGGCAGTGAACAACCGTTTACGGTGACTTCAACATCGACGGAACGAATGAACGTGTTGACATATTCGACCAGATGTTCGAAGATTATCTCCGGGCATACGACAACAATGGCCTTAGGAATGTCCAGCTGAGGTTCTGCCCGATTGCCGCATAAGATTTTATATCGCTGAGTACCATCCTTTTTTTTGAAAAATCCGATATTATTGCTGACGGCGATAAAAAAAATAATGATACTGTCATCTGCAAAGGATCGTCAGAAAACACTCGGGCAGGTTAGAGTGCACCGGTTCCAGACCAGCGGATCATCGACTGCCTTCGCAGGATCGCTCTCCTGATATCTGTAATTCCCTCAACTGCTTTCTCGTTTAAAAAAATGGACAATTTTATTTTCCGAATGCAAAATCCACGCGGTAATCCTGGGTGCATTCCCCGTCAAGGGTCGTTTCGTAGGTCCGTGTCTCTCCGGCACCCACCGCCCCGATGAAAATTGACTTTGAGTCGCGGATTGAGCCTGTGTTGGAATTTACCAGGTTGAGGTTCAGCTGCACGGCATCGAATGACGTGCTTCCGGCATTATAGACGTACCCGGTCACGCGCTCATAGCACCCCTGGGTCGGAGACCAGCCTTGCGAATATTCATAATGAGAGTGAAGTGCCCCCTGTGCATTTTCACGAACGACCGGGCTGCTGAGGCACCCGGAGAAGAGAACAAAGGCGATCACCAGCACTGATACTGCAACAATTCTTTTCATACACAGAACCTCCTTATACCACCTTGAATTTTTTTTCTACAGCTGAAAAAACCATATCATGGCAAGCGAGGCATGGACGACAGCTATCCCGATGGTCAGCCGTGCGAGATTGACATGCCAGGTAAATGGAATGTTGGCCTTCCCTTTCATGATCAGGAACCCGATTACAGCCGTGCTGATAAGGCAGGTGAACAGGATTACCCCGGCGGTCACGATGAGCGGAGGGGTAACCCATTCTGATAAAACCATGTACATCCGTTAGGTTCATCACTTATATAGATATCACGGGAGTGGTCATGGCATCATGTATTTTGTCGGCGTGAGGGATGTACCGGTTGAAACCACGCTGCACGTTCCGTTCATGCACCCGCAGCTGCCGGCTCCGCAGTCAATCGGTCCCTGGCAGACTGCCGTGCAGAGCAGGGTACAGACCCCTTTGTTCACTCTGTTAATACAGCTCGTCGGGTGGCAGCATTCGCGGGGCACGCAGTCATCGTCGGTCGTGCATGCCTGTGGCTCAGGAGATGTTGTTACGATGGTCGTCGCAGTTGTCGGGAGAGGAGAAGTCGGGGCAGGAGACACGCTGACCGGAGGGGTCGAGGTACATCCGCTCGCCATAACAAGTCCTGCCACGATCAGCAGGAAAACGAGCAAACCGGTATGATTCATGGCCATGCTTCGGTATATCGCAAAGGGAGATGATAATTTTTTTGGACAGGCTGGTTTTTTCCCAGACATCAGGAATATCGATAAAGACAGGGGAAATAGCTCTTCTTTCTTGCGCAGGAAAGGGGGGCTAAGAACTGGAAGCGGCCATAAATACTTCCGACAGGACTCATTTGGCAGGCGTATATTATGAGGATTCAATGAAAGAAAATACCTGGATCTATCCAGGATGAACGACGCCCCCCCCAGGGAACGCCCCGCGACGGATATTTTAATACTTTGCCCTGCCGTGCCCCGGAGAGGGCCTGAGGCGGGTGACCCTCGTATATTCGATGGTTTTACAGGAGGAATCATTGGAAAAAAAAATTTATCATATCACATGAACGGATATTTTATCGGCCAACATATGCAGATCTGACGTAGGAAATATAATCGACAAACCCGAATCAAAACTGTCTGCTACTCAGGATCTGCGGACTTTTTCATAAGGGAAGTGGAATCGCATCTGTTCCTCGTTCTGGATTTTCAGCACACGATATTCCAGGAACACGATTCTCCACCTCTTATACGATGTGAGAGGTTCACCGCGAGCGGGTTCTCTTTCCTGTCATCTTTTTACTCCGCAGCAGTTTGTGGTAGGCGACGGCAAAGCGATGAGCTTCATCGCGAATCTCCTGGATATACCGCAATGCCATCCCTTTGGGATCGAGCCGGCGCGGGAGCATCTCCCCGGGCACGTAGACCTCCTCCATGCGTTTTGCAATCGCAATCACGGGTATGTCAAGCTCAAGACCCTGCAGTACGTCACGGGCAGCGGCAAGCTGCCCTTTTCCGCCGTCTATGATGATCAGGTCCGGGAGATCTGTATGCTCTTCAAGAAGGCGATGGTAGCGGCGTTTCACGATCTCGGCGATCGATGCTACGTCATCGATGCCCTCGATCGTCTTGATCTTAAACCTGCGATAGTTCCTCTTCTCAGGTACACCCCCGCGGAACTGCACCATCGAACCTACCATTGAAGTCCCGGAAAGGTGCGAGATATCAAAACACTCTATCACTTCCGGCAGATCAGGGAGGTCGAGGTTTGCCTGGAGGTCCCTCACCTTCAGCTCGTTTTTCAGGAACGCCTGTTCGATGTTCTTCTCCACCAGTTCGAGCAGCTTCTTCTTCTCGCCGATCTTGGGCACCGTCACCTGCACGTTTCTGCCTTTCTTTTCCGCGAGATAGCCGTTCAGGGCATCTCCGACCTCGTGGGGAAGGATCAGTTCTGCGGGAGGTGTCCTGTCCGCATAGTACTGCACGAGAAACTCCTCAAAGAAGTCCTCGTGATAATCAAAGGAATACTCCTGTTTGCCGGAAAGCAACCCTTTCTCTACGGAAAAAACCATCAGGAAGACCGTATCGTCCGCTACCGTGTAAGCGAGGACATCCTGGTCCGTTTCCTTCGGGCGTTCAACATGCTGGCGTTCGGCAAGGTTCTCGATTGCCCCGATCTGGTTGCGGAGGAGAAGAGCATGCTCATAGTCCTGCCGGGCCGAGCACTCTGCCATTTCCGAACGCAGCGCAGCGAGCAGTTCCCCGCCTTTCCCCTTCAGCAGCGACGATGCACGGTCGACCTGCAGGCGGTAGTCCCCCTCGCTGATCACCCCGATGCATGGGGCGCTGCACGATTTCATATGGTACCTCAAACAGGCACGCCGGGGAAGTTTCCTGCAGGATCGAAGGCGGAAGACCCTTTTTATCACCCTGAGGAGCGCGTCCCGATCCGCGGCGGAAACAAACGGGCCGAAGTAGACCGCCTCCGCAGTGCTCGTCCTCCGGGCAAAGCCGATCCTGGGGAACGGTTCCTTTGTCAGCTCGATATACGCAAACCGCTTGGCGTCCTTGAGATCGATATTGTATCGTGGCAGGTGTTTTTTGACGAGGTTGTTCTCGAGCAGCAGAGCCTCGGTCTCTGTGTTCGTCACCATCATGCTGACCGAGGCGATACAAGCGATCAGGTTGGTGGTTTTCGGATCATGATCGGTCTTCTGGAAATAACTTGTCACCCGTTTTTTGAGATTTTTTGCCTTCCCGATATAGATGATCTCACCGGCTTCATCCGAGAAGAGGTAACAGCCGGGATCATCCGGGAGTGCAGTAAGATCGATCATCCCTGGTTAGATTTCGGAGTGATGGAACATAAGGGATGAGGATGAGGTAACTACATCTGATACTGTGAACGAGTTATCTGGCTTCAATCAGGGACGGATCGGGATGCTGGCATTCAAATCCGTATCGGATCACCCTCATCGCGCCGCAGTTCCTTACTGATGGATTTCTTCGGGCCGTGGGATACAGAATAACTCAGTGCAAATCTATTTATATTTATAAAAATACTTAGATATTTTGTCCTTTTTTCTGGCCCGATGATATAGTACACGGGGGTGACGGATGGGATGGAACTATACGTATGAAAAAGGAGTGCCGATAGAGGCCCAATATCTCTGCAAGAAGGCGATGGAGATGGTCACGACAGGGAATATGGAAAGTGCAGTGAAATATTTCAGGCAGGCGCTGATAATTGCGCCTGGTTATTCCAAAGCACTCTTCGAGATGGGTACCTGCCTGGAAAATCTTGGCCTGCATGACGAGGCAGCCCAACGATATGACCAGGCAATCCGGTTAGAGCCAGGATTAAAAGAAATGCGGGAAAAGAGGTTGTAGGAATGCGGGAAAATGTGTAGTGACTCGTGCCTGGTTGTCGCCACTTCAGACGTGACGGTATTCACCTTATGTCAAATCTGAAAATATCGTATGTACGATGGTTCCCCGCCTCAGGCCTCCCGGGGCACAGCAGGGCGGTATGGTTTTTCTCAATTTTTTTGTCACGATCCACAGGGATTCATCCTCCCGACTGCAATACTCCCATGAGGTCAGCGAGGAGTTTTCTTAGAAACGAACAGAAATGATTTAAGTTAAAGCCAAGGGGGGTCAAGGGGATCCTCCCCTTGGGTTGCCTCCCCCTCTGGGGGAGAGAGGGGGTCACCCTCGTAGGTTATTCAAAACCGTGCAACCAGGACAAGCCCTGAATCAAAGAAAGCGTAAGAAATTGAATTTTCGCTCTGTTGAAACCCTAAGATTTTGACAAATTACGAATCGTCTATTATCGGAGGAGACAGTGCCTGTCCCCCCGAACCGCCCCTGCGCTTTGTGATTGTGTTGTAGTACCTTCTCTGGAATTATCACTCAGGGGGATGCCACAGCGGCGGGGGCGGAGGCATTACGTGCCATAGCTCAAAAAGAGCGTTGAGAAGAATAGTGTGAGGATTTCAACAAAGCCTGAATTTTTTATAAACCAAAAAAATTACGTCTTCCCGAGTATCGGTTTCAGGAACTGGCCGGTATAGCTTTTCCTTCACGTCCGCTACCTTCTCCGGTGTCCCGGTTGCGACAATTTCACCACCGGCGTCACCGCCGTCCGGACCGATATCGATGAGGTAGTCTGCCGATTTGATCACGTCAAGGTTATGCTCGATCACGATGACCGTGTTGCCTTTTGCCACCAGATCATCGAGCACCTTGATCAGTTTCTTCGTGTCATCGAAATGGAGCCCGGTGGTCGGCTCGTCCAGCAGGTAGAGGGTCTTTCCGGTCGCACGCTTGGCAAGCTCCCGCGTCAGCTTGATCCGCTGGGCTTCCCCGCCCGAGAGGGTGGTCGAACTCTGACCCAGCTTGATGTAATCAAGACCGACCCGGGACAGGGTCTCGAGCTTGTTCCTGATGGACGGGATATTCTCGAAGAGCTTCATCGCCTCCTCGACACTCATGTCCAGCACGTCGGCAATCGATTTCCCCTTGTATCTCACCTCGAGTGTCTCGCGGTTGTAGCGTTTGCCCTTGCACTCCTCGCATTCGATATAGACATCCGGCAGGAAGTTCATCTCGATCCGGATCAGCCCGTCACCCTCGCAGGCCTCGCACCTGCCGCCCCGGATGTTGAAGGAGAAACGTCCCGGCTTGTAGCCCCGCATCTTTGCCTCTTTTGTCTGGGCAAAGACCGCCCGTATCTCGTCAAAGACCTTGGTATAGGTCGCCGGGTTGCTCCGCGGGGTCTTGCCTATCGGGGACTGGTCGATCACGATGACCTTGTCGATCTCTGCATCGAAGACGATGCCGTCATGCCTCCCCGCCTGTTCCCGCGACTGGTGGAGGATCTGCATCATGCCCTTGTAGAGGGTTTCGTAGACGAGCGTGGACTTCCCGCTCCCGGAGACCCCGGTGATGACCGTGAGCACCCCGATCGGGAACTTTGCATTGATATTCTTGAGATTGTTCTCCCGGCAGCCTTTCACCGTGATGTACTTCCCTGATGTGCGTCGCTTTGCCGGGATCTCGATCTGTTTTGCTCCGATGAGGTACTGCCCGGTGAGGGATTTTTTGTTTTTCTCGATCTGGGCGGGTGTCCCTTCTGCCACCACTGCCCCGCCGTGGAGTCCGGCACCGGGCCCCATATCGATCACGTGGTCAGCCGATCGGATCATGTCCTCGTCATGCTCCACGACGATCAGCGTGTTGCCGAGATCGCGGAGCGTCCGCAGCGTACCGATGAGCTTGCGGTTGTCCCGCTGGTGGAGCCCGATGGAGGGTTCATCCAGGACATAGAGCACTCCCATCAGGTTCGACCCGATCTGGGTGGCAAGCCGGATCCTCTGGGCCTCCCCGCCGGAGAGCGTGCCGGCATTCCGGGAGAGCGTCAGGTAACCAAGGCCGACTTTTTCCAGGAACTCCAGGCGCGAGCGGATCTCCTTGATGATCTGGTGTGCGATCTCCGCCTCCTTATCGGTAAGACTGAGATGGGCAAAGAACGCGACAGAATCGCTGACCGAGAGATCCGTCACGTCGATGATGGATTTCCCGCTGATCCTGCACGGCCAGCACCTTGTCCTTGAGCCGCCGCCCCTTGCAGGCCGGGCAGTCAAAGACCCGCATGTATCCTTCCAGTTCCCGTTTGCGGTAATCGGACTGGGTCTGGGCATACAGGCGGGCGGTCTGGGGGAGCAGCCCTTCCCATTCACCGGTATGCGACCAGTGGGCATCCCCGTTCTTCATGCTCATCGAGAACTTCATCCGCTGGGAAGAACCGTACATGAGGGCGTTATACTGGTCCTCCGACAGGTCTTTGATCGGCGTGAGCACATCAAACCCGAAATGTTTTGCGACCGTCGCCAGGTACTGCCCCCGGAAGCCGTCCATCGGGTTGCGGTACGGGGCGACCGCACCGTCTGCAATGCAGCGGTTCCTGTCCGGGATGATCAGGTCCGGGTCAAACTCCATCTTCACGCCAAGGCCGTGACACTCTTCACAGGCGCCAAACGGGCTGTTGAACGAGAACATCCTCGGCTGGAGCTCCTCAAAGGCGATCCCGCAGACCGGGCAGGCCATGAGCGACGAGTAGGTCGATTCTTTTCCTGCTTCGTCAACGACAAGGATAAGCCCCTCGGACTTCTTCAGGGCATTTTCCACCGCCTCGGTAAGGCGTGAGCGGTCTGCAGGAGTCCAGGCGGTCAATGACGATCTCGATGTCCTGTTTTTTATACCGGTCGAGGTTGATCTCTTCATCGGTCCGGATGATTTTTTTATTCACCCGGACCCGTGCATAGCCCTCTTTGTCCAGGTCACGGAGGAGCTGCTGGTAGGTGCCCTTTCTTCTGGCGGACAACGGGGGAGAGGATCGTGACCATGCCGGGGTGTTCAGCCCTGATCTGGTCGGCTATCCGGTCCGGGGTCTGGGAAGCGATCGGGATATTGTGCTCCGGGCAATAGGGTATCCCGATACGGGCGAAGAGGAGACGGAGATAATCGTAGATCTCGGTCGTGGTCCCGACCGTGCTGCGGGGGTTTTTTGAGGTGGTCTTCTGCTCGATGGAGATGGCCGGGGAGAGCCCTTCGATGCTGTCCACGTCCGGCTTGTGCATGAGGCCGAGGAACTGGCGGGCATAGGTGGAGAGTGACTCGACATAGCGTCTCTGGCCTTCCGCATAGAGGGTATCGAATGCCAGGGTCGATTTTCCGGAGCCGGAGACCCCGGTGATCACCACGAGTTTGTCGCGGGGGATCTCGACACTGATATTTTTCAGATTATGCTGGCGTGCGCCTTTGATGATGATATTTTTCATGCTGGTGTGTGCTATACTTCGGCGCCGGCATTTAAAGAGATATATTTCGCGGCATGAAAGTGCGGCTGCGAATTGACGTAATGTCGGGTGAGTTAAGCGCCGATGAAAGGGAAGTCCTGTCAGCCCCCTTCAGCGGGCATGTAATAATGCCTCAAGGCGGGTATCTATATCATGGCTCTCCTCACGCCAGGAAAGGAACTGCCGGACCCTGGCATAGATAATGCCATCAAGATCTTCCGTATCGCAGGAATCCCACGGTTTGACGGTCGTAATGGTACTCTTTTTGCCGTTTGCCGATTTTAAGGTAACGAAATACTGTTGAAGCCCGGAGATATATCAGGGGTATTATCATTTCTCTGTAACGGAACAAGGATCACCCGCTACGGGACGCTCCGGGACATGGCGGACCGGGGAGTTTTCCTGAGTTATCCCATGACAGATCCGCCGGGGGGCGTCTATTCCGAGGCCAGCGGTGTTTATCGCAAATATGGGATAAACGTTCAAAAATTCGGAATTTCAGCTCACACCAATACCTGAACATCTCCCTGCAATGCACCGGTGCCTTGCCAATATTTATGGTTCTGGAAAGGCAGGAGTTGAAACAGGGTGTCTATGAAGATTTCAGGAACGACCTATGAAACTTACACGGAAATCGTTGAAGAGGGGACAACGGGAGCCGGTCAGCCCGGTGGCTGGTGATGCCGATGATCTCTACCGGAGATATCTCCGGATTAAGGCAGAGAAATCATATTTCCGGGAATTCGAGGAGAGAAGCTTGATCAGGGCACAGATGAAAAACCCTGATCACGCAAAACCGGACATCGGTCCATTTTTCAAAACCTCCCCACCAGAGGATCTAATCCCGTATACCTGTATGCTAAATACTCATTTCGCTCATAGTTCCGTAACAACGGTGAACATACCATGCCTGTAGTAGTTATCCGGATGCGAAAGGGATTTTCCCGTGAGCAGAAACTTACGATTGTCAGGGATTTTACCAGTACCCTGGTCACAACGCTCGGCGTCGAACCGGATCTGGTCACCATCATGATCGATGAGCATGACCTTGAAAATATCGGAAAGGCCGGGAAACTCCGGTGTGATTGACTGGTCATCCTGGTCCACCCGGGTGAAACCTCATCTTACAACCTGCGTTTCTCAACCCATTTACTCCATTTCACGGTTTTTCAGAGCCTATCTGTCTCCCGG